>NZ_SUMC01000185.1 GCF_005047355.1 Actinacidiphila oryziradicis | reverse complement strand
CGAACCGGAAACGTATGGCCACGCTGGCCTGCGTGTTCGATGTCGATCCCGCGGTGCGTCGTCCGCACGACATCATCGCCCCACCCGAGGGACGCGGCGGGGACCGACCGCCTCGGCCGGGGCCGAGGGCGGCCGCGAAGTGGCTGTGCGGCTCGGTGATCCACCCTGCCGAGCACACGATTGCCGCCGCCTTCGACCAGGCCGAGGCCCGCGACCGCGATCACGCGCGGGACTGGCTCGTGCTCGTCGACGGCGCCCACCACCAGATCGATCTGGTCCAGGCCGAGGCCGACCGGCGCGGCATCGGGGTGCACATCCTGATCGATATCGTGCATGTGAGCGAATACGTCTGGGGTGCGGCCCACTGCTTCCACCAGCCCGGCACCCCCGAGTGTGAAGCCTGGGTTGCCTGCCACCTGACGACCATCCTGCACGGTCAGGCCACCCGGGCCGTTGCCGAGATCACCGCGCAGGCAGACCAAGGCGCACTGCGCGGGACCAGCCGCGAGGGCGCCGACGCCTGTATCCGCTACCTCACCGGCCACGCGGACCGCCTGCACTACGACACCGCGCTGGCCTCCGGCTGGCCGATCGCCACCGGTCCGATCGAGGGCGCCTGCCGCCACATCATCGCCGACAGGCTCGCCATTACCGGGTCACGATGGGGCCTCGACGGCTCCGAAGCCATCCTCAAACTCCGCGCGCTGAAGGACAACGGCGACTTCGAGGAGTACTGGCGACACCACCTCGCCCGCGAACATGAACGCCTCTACCCCACCCCCGACCGACACGACTACCGCCTCACTGCCTGATCAGCGACCTTCCCTCAGCGAGAGCTACACCCTTCCACGTTGACACCGCAACGAACGGGCCTCCGGCTTCCGCTACCTGCTGCGCGATCGCGACAGCCGCTACACCCAGGCATTCGACGCCGTCTTCACCACCGCCGGCATCGAGATCCCCAAGACCGCACCGCAGGCGCCGAAGATGAACGCCCACGCCAAGAGATTCATCCGCACCGCCCGAGCCGAGTGCACCGACCGGATGCTGATCTACAACGAACAGCACGCCCGGCGAGTCCTCGCCCAGTACGCCGAGCACTACAACACCGGAAGACCGCACCGCGCCCTGAACCTTCGCGCTCCTGCCGACGACCCGGACGTCATCCCCTTCTGCGCCCAGCGCATCCAACGCCACGACGTCCTCAGCGGACTCATCCACGAGTGCCACAGCACCGCCTGACGAAGATCACGACCGCCTGGCGAACGCCCAGCTCAGCGCATTTACGAGACTTTTGGCACCCAACAGGGCGCGACGACGAGACAGGGAACCTATGCGGACATCCGGTGGGGACAGGACGGCAGCTACTGCGATCACCAGGATCAGCATGAGCGGGATCGCCACCAGCCCGCAGCTCGATGGCTGCTGTTTCGCGGGTTCGTCCAGTACTACCTTCTCACCCAGGATGTTTCCCGCCTGGAGCTGCCGCGCTGGGTCATGGAGACTTCGATGCTCAAGACCCTGGCAGGAAAGCACAAGTCGACCGTCACGAAGATGGCCCGCAGATATAAGGCGGCTGTCGATACCCCTGACGGCCGGCGGACGTGCTTCCAGGTCACCGTGCAGCGCGATAAAGGTAGGAAGCCGCTGGTCGCCCGCTTCGGCGGAATCCCGCTCAAGCGTCAGCGCACCGCCGTCATTACGGACCGCAATCCGGTCATGGCTACGGCCCGACGAAATGAGTTGATCCATCGGCTCATCGCCGGACAGTGTGAGATGTGCGAGGGACGCGAAGGGCTGCAAGTCCACCACGTCCGCAAACTTGCCGATCTCAACAAGCCAGGACGGCTGGAACGGCCGCCGTGGGTACACCTGATGGCCATGCGTAAACGCAAGACCCTCGTGGTCTGTGAACGCTGCCACCAGGACATTCACGCGGGGCGGGTCACAGCCACGACCCGGAAATGATCACTGGAGAGCGGTATGCCGGGAAACTGGCCCGTACCGTTCGGGAAGGGGCCGTCGGAAAAGGACCCGCGCCACGGGCACCTCGTCGGCGGCCTACTTCACTCGAAGCGGCGGGGGCTGGAAACGGAGCGGACGCACTCCGCCACCGCGCCAGCCCCCGACCCTACAACCTGACCTCGCTGCTGAGGGGTAACGCCCGAGCTCGGGACGCGGGGTACGTACGGCAGGTCTCGGAGTGCCTGGCCAGCATCGAGGACGCGGCGGAACGGGCGCTGCGGTTCGGATTGCGGGCGCTCATTGCGATGCGGCGATATGGAGGGCGTTGGCCTGCTCGCTGACGGCTCGGATTTTTGCGTGGGAGGAGTGCACCGCGCGTTTCCCGGCCGGGAGATTGCTCCAACGGGGTCCTGCCGAGGACGCTGATCGGTGCAAGGTGCTGATTGCGATGATGATCAGTCAACTATGCCCCAGTGCAATGGAGTTCGTTCTACCATGAACCCCAGGAGCCGTCAGGGGGAGGCACGTGACCGGCCAGGATGTTCGGCCCTCGGGCGATCGGGTCGGCATTGCCGTGGGCTGGGGCGATGGTGACGACCAGGGATGAGCGCTCGCCCGGTCCGCCGCCCACCGCGGATCCGTCCACGCCTGCCGGAGCTCTCACCGGGTTGACCAGGGCGGCGACGGTGCGGCTGCTCGTTCGGATCCCGGGGGAGGAGCGGGACAGACTGGGCACCGGTTTCCTGGTCGCGCCGGGTCTCGTCGCCACGGCCGCGCACGTGCTCGCGGGTATGGCGCGTCGGCTGCCGGCCGGGGTCTCGGTGCGGGGGATCTTCGCGGCGGACGGCCGAGCGGACAGCCGACCGGTCCGGTTGGAGCCCATGCCGGACCGGTTCCGGCCGGACGGCCCCCGGAGCGTGGGGGTCGCGTTGCTGCGGCTGTCCGCCGTCTCGGCCGCTGCGCCGGTGCTGCTGTCGGGCGCGGCCGAGCCGGGAGATCCTGTGTGGACGTTCGGGTTCCCCGGAGGAGGGCAGTTCGCCGGTGGTCTCCCGGCGCTGCTCACCTATCAGGGCGACTCGCGGCTTGAGGCCCCGGGCCTGCGCGGCGGTGCGGATCCAGGCAGGCTGGTCGGTGTCGTCGTGCACCCCGGCCAGAGCGGCAGCGCGGTGCTGAACCTGCGGACCGGAGCGGTCTGTGGGCTGTTGTGGACCTCCAGCCGGACCGGCAGCGCGCACATGGTGCCGATCGCCCGGATCCTCGACGTCTGCCCCGAGGCTGACCCGGCGCGGGGGGAGGCCCGAGCCGGACTCAACCCGGCCTGGCTGGATGTGCTCGACGACGCGCAGATCCGGTCCGGCGGATGGCGGTACCCGGGTCCCCGCCTGCGCGCCTATCTGGACGCGGCGGCCGACCGGGCGGCGGCACAGCCCTACTTCGACGCGCTCACGACGGTGACGGGTTCGCCACTGCCCGCGCTGACGGCGGTGTACATGCGCCAGAAGACGGAACTGCGGGTCCCGGCCGTCCTGGCGGCCGCGGTCAACGGCGGCCCCGCCGCAGTGGACGTCGCGGAGGTACTGCCTGCGGACACCGTCGTGCAGCGTGGCGAGAACTGCATCGTGGTCGGGGCCGCCGGCTCGGGGAAGTCGAGCCTGCTGCTTGCCGGACTGGTCGATGCCGCGGCGCGCTGGCAGCGGGAGCGGACCGGGCGCACCGTCCCGGTGCTGCTGCGCGCCGCGTACCTCGCCCCCGACCGACCGGTGCCGGAGCTGGTCGCGGACGCTGTCGCGGCGGAACTCGGCGACGGGACGGGGGACCGGCGGCTGTGGCCCGCGTCGTTCTTCGCCGCGCCACCGCTGCGCGATGTGGGATGGCTGCTGCTGGTCGACGGGCTCGACGAGATCGTCGACCCGGCGGTGCGGCAGGAGATCGTCGCCAAGCTCGACAGACTCGCCGAGGGTGGCACCGGGTTGCCCTACCGGATCGTCGTGACCACCCGTCAACTGCCTGACGACCAACTCCCGGGAAGCGGAAGCGGCAGCGGTGCCTGGGCCGGACCGTACCGGCTGTTGCCCTTCGAGGCCCGGCAGTTTCCGGTGTTCGCGGAACACTGGTTTCGCGGGCTGGACCTGCCCGATCCGGACCGGGCCGCCCAGGGCTTCGCGGCCGAGATCGAGCGCAACGGTCTGACCGAACTGGCCGGTACACCGCTGATGGCGACGATTCTGTGCCTGCTGAAGGCCCGGAGCCCGGAGGTCTCGCTGCCGCTTAACCGCTACGAGGCGTACGACCAGTTCACCGACCTGCTCGCACAGGGCCAGTACCGGCGGGACCCGGGCGGACTGAGCGCGCAGATCCAGGAGACGTTCGGCCGGTTCACGTCGATCGCGACAGAGGCGGCGGAGCGGGCACTGCATGCCTTCGAGGACGCTCTCACCCTCATCGCCGCGCACCGTCTGGACGGCAGCGACAAGCCCGCGGTCGATGTGCTGTGCGAGGACATCGCGGACTTCCGCCCGCACCAGGTGCCCGAACCGCTGTGGCAGGCCTTCGCGGTGTCCCTGCTGAGGCGCAGCGGCCTGTTCACCGAGCACGGCGGCCGATTCCACTTTTTCCACCCGACGTTGGCCGAGTTCCTCCTCGCGCGGTATGTCCTGGACGACCGACGCAGAAAAGAGCAGTGGTTCCACGAGACGTTCGAGCAGAGGACGCGGCAACGGCCTTGGGATCCACGCAAGGCCTGGAATCCCAGGGCAGGTGACTGGGGGGTCAGCGGCTTCGTGGTCGCGGGCTGGAAGGGCGGACCCGACCTGATCGGGGCGCTGCTGCGGCTGGCCGGGACCGGGGAGCTGATGCCCTGTCGTTTCGTGGCCCGGCTGGTGGTCGAGGGCAACGTCAAGGACCCGGCGGTCCGGGACCGGGTGGCGGACAGGCTGGCCGTCCTGGCCGGTGCCAAGCCGCCGCGATTCGCGCGGCAGGCCCGTGCGCGAGACCTGAAGCTGCGGCGCTGGCATGCGTCCTACGAACTGGACGACCTCGGCGACCCGCGTGGGCAGAGAGCGCTGGCGGCCGGTCTCACGGAGCGGTCCGCCGCGGCCGACCGGTGGCAGGTGATGGCGCTGAGCGCCGCCCGCAGTTCCCGCGGCGCCGACCTGCTGGCCGAGTTCGCGATGGATCCGTCGCAGGACGACGGGCAACGCGGCGACGCCGCAGCGGCGCTCGCCAGTGCCGCCGATCCCCGTGGCTTCGACCTGCTCGAAGCTCTGGCCACAGATCCGGGTGTGGCCATGCGCGAGCGGCTGGGCTCGGCACAGTTCCTCGGTGCCCGTCAGGGCGGTCAGCGAGGGCTCGACCTGTTGGCCGCCTTCGCCGCTGACACCGCACTCAGCGACATGGACCGGGTCTTCGCCGCCGTCCTGCTGGCCGGGATCGACGGTCAGAGCGCCACTCCGTTGGTCAGCCTCGCCGCCGATGCCACCCTCAGCCCCGGCGCACGCAGCGTGGCGGCACACCACGTCGTGAAACGGGGCGATCCACGCGGCGCGCAGCTGCTCGCCGAACTGGCCGCGGACCCGGAGAGCGACCTCGACTGGTACGAAGGGCATCAGTGGGTCGACCGCCGCGCGCACCCACAGCTGGAGGCCGACTATCTGGCCGCCCTGGCCGCCGGAAGGTCCAAGGGCTGGGGACGTATGTGGGCGGCACTGAAGCTGATGACACTCAACGACTCAAGGGGCTTTCCCGCGCTCCTGGGCGTCTACGTCCATGTTGCGGCGTCGCCGCGTCGCCGGATGGTTCTACGGCACTCCCTGGCGGAGAGTGCCATGGGAGACGGCGACAGCCGCGGCGCCGACTTGCTGGCCGGGTGGGCGGAGGACGTCCACCAGCGCCCCCGCTGGCGGGAGATGTCGGCCGAGAGCCTCGCGAAGGGCGGCGACCCGAGGGGGGCGGACCTGCTGGTCGGATTGGCCACCGATGCGGACTTCGGACTGTACTACCGGCGCAAAGCGCTCACCGCCCTGATCGGCCAAGGTGATCCTCGGGGCCTGCGGATCCGCGACGACTCGTGGGCCGATCAGGCACAGGACCGCAGGAGGACGCCGATGAGTCGGCGGAAAGCGGCCAGGGTTCTGATAGCCGACGGTGACGGTCGCGGGGTGGAAGTCATGGCGGCCATGGCGGTCGACGTGGCGCTGAGCGACATGGAACGCAGACGGACCGTCAGAATCCTGCTGGGGGCCGACCCCGAGGCGGGACGGCGCGCACTGTCCGCGGTGAGCGCGGCCGAGAGCACCGGCGAGGACTGCCGGGACTTGGTGGTGGCGATGCTCGCCGAAGGGGAGCCCGGCCGCGCTGCCCGGCTGCGGGGCACGGTGTACGCGCTCTGCCCCACAGTGCTGGCAGGTGAGTTCGGGGCGGTGCCGGCAGCCCGGGGCGGTCGGCTGGGCCCGGGGAACTGGGCCGCACTGGCCGTGAGTTCTCTGGTGCTGATCACGCTCGTCCTGCTGCTGGCGGTGTTCGCGCTCATAGTCCTGGAGAACACGGTGCGCATCGACGGCGACCGGGCTGTGTTCCTCAGCGTCCTGCAACTCCTGCTGTTCATGCCAGGGGCCGCGTGCGCGGGCTTCCTGCTCGGCGGGCACCTGCCGGAGGTGTGGCAGAGCGCGAACCAGGGGCTCTGGCAGCTGCTCATCTGGCGATCGCCGTGCTGAGTCGTTTCACAACCGTATTGCGACGAAGGAGACCATCGATGACACAGCCGACCGGGAACCACAACGACGAGGTTGAGCTCGCCACCGCGATTCGCGCGTTGCGCAGTTCGCTGGTGAGCGCGCTGCACGACGGCGACACCAGCAAGATCAGGTTCCACATCGAGCATGTGGATCTGACCATGCAGGTCAGCGTGACCAAGGCGCACAAGGGCAGCGCGGAGGTCCGGTGGCACGTCCTGGGACTGGGCGGAGAGCGGTTGCGGGAGCAGGCCGGCGTCCAGACCCTGAATCTGCGGTTGTCCCCCATCGTTTTCGACGACGCGAACCGGCCCCTCGCAGCGGACGAGCAGTTCATCTCCGAATTCGAAGGAGAGGGTGAGGGTGAGGGTGAGGACTGACCCTACGTCATTCGAGCGGGATTCGCCTGAACGGCTGTGATCTAGCCACATCCTGTGCTTCCATGAATCGCAACCCAGGGGAGGGGTGCGTAATGGGGGGTAAAGGCTGGTGGCGCAAAGTGATGTCCGCGCCGCGGGAACTCATGGCAAGGGATCTGAGTAGTCCCGACTGGACCGACAAGATCAAATTTATTAAGCTTCGACGCCCGACGCGCATCGTGTTCATGGTGGTGGGCAGTATTATCGCGGCGATCGGGTTTGTCCTTCCGTGGTACATCCTGCTGTTCGATCCGCCCGGTGGCGCCCTGGTGTACAACCACGTCACCTATCCGTCCACGCACCACTGGGTCAACGGCCTGGTGATGCAGACCAACGCCGAGCAGGTGCACGATACGCTGACGGCGAACGGCCTAAAATACGTTCAGTGGGCCATCGCCCTGACATTCTTCAACGGGATTTTCCTGCAGATCTTCAATCCGCAGGAACACACGTACAAAGGCATGGTCGCCAAGAGGATCACGTCCCTGCTCCTCAGCGCTGCGCATCTCACAGCAATTGTCCTGTTCATCAAGGACGAGTGGTGGGCCAACGTCGACGGCGGATATCAGTTCGCGATCAAGGAAAACGTTTTCCTCCACAACGGAAAAGGCGCCTACGCGCTGGCTGTGGCAAGGGCGATCACGGTCTACCCGCTCGGCGGGTTCTTCATCACCATGGGCGGGGTCGCGATTTCCGCAGTCGGCCTGTACTCCGGCACGCGGGTCATGACCGAGGAAAAACTGACCGCGCGCAGAGAGGTGCACCGGAAGGTGCTCGGCGGTGCGGGGAAAGTAGTCTCGGCGGCCTTCGGGCTGGCTGTCTGCGCACTGCCCTTCTATTTGTTCTTCCACGAGAACCACATCCGGATCAGCAAATAAGTACTTACTTGCGGGCGGACTGCGATCTGTCGAGCGGAACGATGACAGCCGAGTGTTTGGTGAGTTGCTCGCGGAGTGCGGTGTTCTCGGTGAGCAGGACCGCGATGACGGTGGCTGCGGCGTCGACCTGGTCCTGGAGGCGGCGCCGGTTGCTCCGGTTGTCCTTGAGTTGACGGCGCAGGAGGGCGATTATCTGGGTCTGCTGCTGGTCGTGCAGGCTTGCCGGGCTGTGCTCGGTCCGGTTGTCCCACTCGGCGAGCACGGCGGTCGCGCGGTTCATGGTGGCGCGGCTGACACCGGCCTCGCGCCAGAGGCTGTTCTTCGTGAGCTTGCCGTCGGTGCGGGTCGGCCGCTGGGTGAACAGCCGCTCCATGGCGGCTCGCAGGGCAGCCTCGGTCTCGGGTGAGACTGTGGGCGGGTTCATGGGCCAGCCTTCCGGATCACCAGATCGACTTCGCTGAGATGGTCTTTGAGCAGAGCCCGGCGGTTCGGCGGGAGCTTGGGGGTGGCCAGAAGTTCGTTCAGCGAGGCGCGTTCGGCGGTCCAGATCGGCAGGTGGGCGGGTGCGACGATGCTGTTGCCGCATCGGGACGGCTGGCAGCGGTCGATCAGGGGGCCGCGGTGTCCCTCGGGGATGACGTCGTCTTCCAGGCATTTGGCGCCAGCGGGGTTGGCGTCGTCCATGGTGCAGTGGTTGAGCTTTCCGAACCGGATGGACAGCCGGGTGCGTCGCAGGAGGTCGCGTTCAACCCGTAGGTCTCCTCGTTGAGCGTCTCTAGAACTCTGTGTGTGCCTGTGGTTTCCAGGCTTTTCGGGCGCGGCGTGGCCGTGTGCGGTTGCCGTCCGGTGGTCCGAACCTCGGGTTGAGGGGGTGGACCTCGGTGGCGTGCAGGTGGTGGAAGCCGGTCCGCTTGGCGGCGCGGGTGCGCTGCCGGCAGGTTCTGTGTGAGAGCCGCCT
>NZ_SUMC01000184.1 GCF_005047355.1 Actinacidiphila oryziradicis | reverse complement strand
CGTGCACGTGGCTGCTCATGCCGGCCGGCACCCGCCATTTCGCGATCGCGCCCGCATCCAGAAGCGCCCGGTAGACGGCCGGACGCGAGGCACTCACGTGCCGAGAGACCTGCGTCGAGTACATGGACTCAACATAGCGCTCGGTACTCCCGCGCGGGTCAAGGTCGGCCGTCGCTCTTCCCGGCACGAACCACCCGTCAACCGGCGGTACGCGGCAGAAGCGGATGGTTGTCGGCGACGCCTATCGGCGCTCGGCACGGTTGGACACCCCGCACAGGCGCTGAACCGGCCGAGTAGTTTCTCCACCGCTCGCGCATCCCTGCGCGCACCGCCGCCACGAGCCCCGCGATCATCTCGGACACGCTCAGCCGCGTCACACCACTCACCAACTCCACCCGACATCTCCAGCCCGGCCCCGACGGGCCCGCAGCCCCCCGCGTTGGTGAAACCAGGGCACAGCGAGCACCACAGGGTCGCGCAAGCACGGAATCACTTCTCAGTTACAGACATCGGCCCCACGACCGCCAAGTGGAGTCAAAACTGACCTACCGATGGAATCAGTTGGGCACTGACGAAGCCACGCCGGCGGGTGTCTCCTGTCATCCAATCGAGTCGTTTGACAGCGAACCCAACCGTTTCGGCTTCTATGACAGTGAACCTAGTCGTGCGGGGTGAGCACACTGGGGGTGTTGATGGCCGTACCGGTTGGGGCGGACGGGGCCGTGCCGTACGTCGAGGTGTCGTGCGTGGTTGCCGTACGCGGGCGTCGGCGGCGTCCACTGCTGGCCAGCACACTGGCTCGACGCGTGATCGGCAAGACGCTGCCCAGGGCGTAGCAGTCCGGTGACAAAGCAGGAGCTATTTCGTCGACTGTTGTCAGTTCTATGGCGTTGTGCCACGGGGGTGTAACAGGCGCTGGCCTGGGGGGCTGTGCATGCCAAGGTCATTACTGCCGCCGGTGATCGTGTGCGTCCGAGAGGGGAGCGCACTCGTCGTCACCGGATTGAGGCGACGACATCAAAGTGAAAGAAGGACACCATGCGTACCAGGACTGCCCGTTGGGGCCTGTCGGCCGTGCTCGTCGCTGCGGGGCTGGCCTTGACCGCGTGCAACCCCGACGGTTCGGTCACCGCCACCGTCTCCTCCTCTCATGCCCCCGACGCCACGCCGCCCACCGCCGGCGGCGACGCCACGCCGCCCACCGCCGGCAGCGGCTCATCCGACGCGCACCACACCACCGCACCAGCCGCCACGGCCAAGGCGGCATCCCCGGTCCGCACCCAGACCCTGGCGGACGGCAGCAAGGCCGAGATCTACGAGCTCGGCGCCCAGCACTACCTCGCCAAGGTCGTCCACAGCGGTCAGGTCTTCGTCACGCTGGAGACGAACCAGCACGACGCCGGGATCGACGCCAACGACATGTTCATCGTGCTCACGCTGGACGGCCAGGTCCATTCCTGGATGGGCGGCGGACACCAGGGACCGGGCACATTCAACCTCCCGGGCGGTTGGACGGCCAAGGTCACGAAAATCGGCGACCTCCGGTACCGAGCGCAGATCCTCGGCAACCAGGGCGAGGTGGACGCCACGCTGGAGACGAACCAGCACGACGTCGGGCTCGACGCCAACGCCGTATATATCGTGCTCAGCAACGGCGGTGTGATCAGCGCCCACGAGTAAATGCCTGCCCGGCTGCGCGGTGGAGGTCACAGCCTCGACTATGCGGAGTGCCACTGACATCCCTTGGGCCCTCGCGAGACAGCGCCTCGGGGTCGGCAACCACGACTCGCTCCTGTCAGACCTGGTGGTGCCACTTCACTGGAGCCCCAACAAGCAGAGGAGGCGCGAGGAGGTCCCTTGCCAATCAACTTAGTCGCCGCAGGTCAGCTCGCAGCGGGCGACTGGATTCGCTTTCCAAGGACAGCGGGGGCCGCGGCATCGACCTGCGCCCCATCACCCCACCCCCCCCGCCCACGCGGCAACATCCGTGACTACTCGCCGGTCGAACGCCTCTGGCACCAACTGGTCTCCCCCGGCACCTGAAGCCACCGCGGACCGGCGGCCGAGCCGGTCGAGGGTGGCGACGATGGCAGCCCGCTCGGGGGCCGACCGATTCCGGGCCCCCTGCAGCGGCCCGCGTCGGTCACCGCCTCCAGCCCGGCCCGAACCTTCGCCAGGAGCTCATCCGGTGACAGCGCCTCCGCCTGCACCGCCTCGATCGGCGGGTGTGCCCACCGTCCGTCACCACGTGAATGCTGGTCGCAGGTGGTGAAGAGTTGACCACATCCCTTCCCGTAACCCGGCCAAGATCCATAACCTGGCTCAGGTCGGCCCCCGAACACCCCCCCCCGTTGCGGGGGCCGACCCCGGCCGGGTGGCCGTATCCACGGTTGCCCCCCTCCGAGGTCGCCCGGCCGGCCCCGACACGGCAGCCGGGGCAGTGCAGCCCATCGGTCGGCGGCGCCCTACGTCCCCACACCCAGCGTGATGCACTCCGGGAGCGGGTGCCAGGCCGTGTCTGGTAATTGATCACGATGGCCGTCACGCCCGCGACTGGCGCGGGCCGGGCACCGAGGTGATCGACCTCCGCGACGCCACCCATGTCGGCGTCCGTCACCTCCGGGACGCCGCGTGGCCTGATCGGGCCGACGCTGCTGGCCGTACCGGCGTACGTCACGCTGCTGGTCTGGCTCGGGCTGGACCACGGGTGGGGCTGGGGGCCGCTCGGCGGCGGGCTGGCGTGGACCGCGCTGATGTGCTGGGCGGTGGTCACCGCCTCCCGTGAACGATCCTGCCGCAGAACGCTGTTGGCGGCGGCGCTGACCGCGCCCGGCCGCGTGGTGGCGGTACAGGAGCACACCTCGACGGACGACGACGGCACCACGTCGACCACGTACGTCCCGGTGGTCGTGTTCACCACGCACGACGGCCGGACGGTGACCGGCCAGTGCCGTACCGGCATCCGGGACCCGCGGCGTTCGCTGGGCGTCACCTGCCCGATCCACTACGCGGCGGCCGACCCGGCGGTGTTCACCGCGAACCCGGTCACGGACCGGCGGCCGTACGGCTGCGGCCTCTTCCTCACCGGGTTCATGGTGCTGGTCGGGCTGGCGGTGACGCCGGTGGGCGTGATCGGCCTGCAGTAGCGGGCCGCTGTGCGGGGGGGGCGGGCGGCGCCCGCCCCCGACCCGCGGCCTCAGTCCATCAGGTCCAGCGGCAGCGTCTTGAACTCGGATATCTCCTGCGGGACTTGGAGCTGCTGCACCTTCGCCGAAGCCACCAGCGAGTTCAGCAGGCTGGCCAGCGCCGCGGACAGCGCCTCGCCGGTGCTCACCATGTCCCCCTCGGCCAAGTACGCGGCGGCGGTGGCCAGTTTGCTGAGCACGAGCTCGCTGGCCCCGCCGAACCCGTAGGTGACGATGTGCGGGTGGCGCTTCCAGCTCGCGTCCTGCAGGAGGTCCGCGCCGTTCTGCCAGGTGCCGACCGGCCGGTCGGTGGGCGCCCCGTCGGTGAGCAGGAACACCACCGGCCGCAGCACGGCGATGGACGCCGCCGACAGCATCTCGACGTCGTGATCGATCTGTTCGCGGACGAGCCGGCACATCGGGAGGAAGTTGGTCGCCCCGGAACAGGTGACGGTCGGCAAGTTCTGCAGCTGCTCGATGTCGGTCATCGGGGTGACCACGTGGGCGTCGGTGTTGAACGAGATCACCGACAGGTGGATGAACTCCGAGATGTCCGGGCGGGTGAAGAGGGTGTCGTAGATGTGCAGCAGCGTGTCGTTGAGCAGGGTCTCGAACCGCTGCATGGAGGTGGAGGTGTCCAGGACCAGGTAGGCCGGCAGGCCCTTGGCCTTGTACGTGGTGCCGAATTCGGGCTGTGCGCTCATGGTTTCTCCGCAACGTGCTTTCTAGAGGGGCCAGTCGAAGAGCAGGGTGGCGCCGAGGACGACGAGCACGACGGCCAGGGCGTAGAAGACGAGGTTCAGCAGGCGCGCCTTGGGCGGGGGCGGCGGCTCCGGGGCGGACCGGAGGGACGGTGTGGATGGGGTGGGCGGGGTGGACAGGACCGACCCGCCGGTCAGGAAGGCCTGGCTGCCCGGCGCCGGGGCGCTGGGCGGGTACGCGGTGACGGGCGGCGGGGACGGGGCGGCGGACGGGAATCCGAGGCCGGTCCGGGGCGGCGGCGTCCCCCCGGTGGGCCCCGGGGCAGGCGCGGGCCTCGGCGTCGGCCTCGCGGCCGGCGGGTTCGCGGCCGGCGGGTTCGGGCGCCCCGACGGCGTCCTCGGCTGTGTGCCGCCCGTCCGGGACCGGCCGCGCAGGTCCACGGACCCCGTCACGTTCGACGCCGTCTTGGACGCCGCCGCCGGGGACCCCGCCGCATGCGACGCCCCGGGCGCCTTCGCCGGGGCGACGGTCGGCGGCCCCACCCGGATCGACCCGGTCACGTTCGACGGGGCGGTCCTGGTGCCGGGCGCGGGGCGGGTCGGCGCGCCCGGACGCCCGCTGGACGCCCGGCCGTCGAGCGCGGCCAACAGCTCGTCGGGCGTGCAGCGTTCCTCGGCGGCGCGGGCGTTGAGGCTGAGGAACAGGGCGGCGGACAGCGGTGTCGAGCCGGTCTTCTTCTCCAGCGCGCGGTGGGCCGCCATCGGGTCGCCGCGCTCCCCGGTCAGGCAGCGCACGGTGAGCACCGCCAGCTTGTAGCGGTCGCTGAGCACGGTCAGCGGGGGCTTCCGCGCCTCGGAGAACAGCGGGTCCTCCCAGCCGTTCGACTGGATCCACTTGCGGGTGCCGATGCCGCAGGTGTCCATGTCGATGACGAAGACGGCGCCGGTGCCCTGCTCCCAGAAGACGTTGCTGTAGGACCAGTCCCCGTACACGATGTCGTGCCGGGCGAAGAAGTCGCCGATGGCCAGCAGCGACCGTACGGCCTGCTCCCGGACCGCGCGGTCGGCCGGCCGGATGCCGCGCTTGGCGCACTTGGCGTCGGTGGCCACCAGCCAGTCGAGCGGCAGCGGCGCGGGGTCCTGCAGTTCGCCAATGATGTTCCGCAGCCGGGCGGAGAACCGGTCCGGCGCCTTGGCCATGACGATGCCCTGCACGTCGCCGCCGTCGACGATCCGGGCGACGGGCCAGGAGACGGCGGCGCCGATCAGCGTCCGGTCCGCCGGGGACATCGAAGCGGGCAGCTGGATCAGGTTCCCCAACGCGCTCGGCGCCGTCTTCGGCACGGGTGTCCTGTAGAGCTTGGCGAGCCAGCCCGGGTGCCCGGCGATCTCGTACACCTGCCGCGACTCGCCGTCGTCCGTGGACAGCACCCGCCCCGCGGGCACGTCCGACAGGGTCACCTTCGGCCGGAACGGGCTGGCCGCCGACGTCATCACCGCTGCCTTCCCTTGGCGGCGGTGCCCGGGGTGTCCGCGCACCAGACGACGACGGCGGTGCGGTCGTCCTGCAACTGCGCCTGCTCGAAGCCCACATCGAGCAGGAAGGCACCCACCGGTGGCGGCTGCCGCCAGCGTTCGGCGAACCACTGCTGGGCGTCCGGCCCGAGCGCGAACGCGTCCGCGACGCCGTCCGTGGTGAGGCCCATCACCTCGCCGGGGCCCATCTCCACCACCCCGTACGGGAGATGGTCCACGTCATGCGGCAGGAAGTGCGCGACGGCGCTGGGGTCCAGGCCGCCCTTCTCGTCGCCGATCAGCCGCTCCCAGTGCCGGTGGACCAGCCGCCAGGCGCTGACGTCGCCGATGGCGCCGAGCCAGCAGCGGCGGACGCCGTCTGGGTCCGGCTGGGCCGGGATCACCGCCGCCAGCGCGACCGCCCGTACCTCGTCGGCGGTCCAGCCGCGCTGCTCGGCGGCTCCGTACATCTGGCGGGCGGCCGCCAGGAAGACCTCCCGTACGTTGATCCGCTGCAACGGGATTCCCCGGTCGAGCAGTTCGCGGAGCGTGTTGACCAGGGCGATGACGGCGGCGCCGGCCCCGAGGTCGGAGTGCTTGCTGTCGGACATGCCGTCGGCGACCGCGACGACCAGGTGGCGCCCCGCGCTGTCCTGCCCGATCCGGTACGCGTCCTGCCGGGGAATCCCCCGGCTGCGGTGGGACGGGCCGCTCACCGAGGCGGCCCGGAGCTGCAACCCGCCGAGGACCGCCTCGTCAGCGGTGATCGCGGCGGTGGACGGCGCGGCCGGCAGCAGCCACGGGGCGGTCGCGGCGGCCGAAGGCTTCCGCAGGACGGGGAACCGGCCGGGCTCGTCCGGATAGCCCACGAGGGGTCGTTCCTGGCGTTCCTGCGGGTCGTAACGCTCGGCCTGCCCGGCGGTGGCCAGCGGGCCGCCGTCCGACGGCTGCCGCACGGCCACCGCGGCGGCCGACGGGGGGCGGTCGGGTCCCGGGGCGGCCGGGTACGACTGGCCGGGGCCGGCCCCGGCCAGGTCGAGCCGCGCCGGCAGCCGGGGATCGGGTACGGGATACGCCGGGGCGGTGGGCGCGCTGTACGACGCCGGTGCCGGTGCCTGTGCATGCGTCGGTGCCGGTACCTGCGCCGGTGCCTGGGGTCCGACGCCCCTGGGCGGCTGCTCCCCGGCGGTCGGCTCGATCTCGGCGGAGGAGGTCTCCACGGCCTGCACCTGCACCTTCGGATTGACGGCGCCCGCGACCTCGGGGCCGGAGATGTCGTTCCGGTTCCGGCGCTTCGGGCGGCCGACGGTGGGCGAGGGCTCGGTGGGACGGGCCGCGGACTCGAGCTCGGGGAGGTTGGCCACGGCGAGGAACCCCGCCAGCAGGACGGCCACGACGGCCATCGCGGTGAACAGGCCCCTCACCAGCAGCCCGGACACCGTGCAGATCAGCACCAGGAGCGCGACGGTCAGCACCGTCAGCCCGAGGATGACCCACCGCCGGCGCCGCAGGGCGGCGGGCGGGGACTCCCGCTTCCGGTGGGAGGAGGGCGGTGGTCCGGACACGTCGGCCGCTCGCCACACCTGCGGCGGCTCGGGGTCGGCCGTCCGGCGGAGGCTCTTCATATCCGTTTTCCGTCCTTACGGGGCCGCCGGTTGGAGCCCACCGGAGTGGTGCCGACGACGTTCGACGATCCGCCGCCGGTGTTCCCTTGCTGGGCGGGCGGCGCGGCCGAACCGGGCGCCGAGGCCGGGGTGTTGGGAGGCGGCGTGGTGGGAGGCGGGGCCTGGGTGGCGGGGCCTTGAGCCGCCGGGCCCTGAATGGCCGGGCCCTGAATGGCCGGGGTCTGGGTGGCCGGGGTCTGGGTGGCCGGGGTCTGGGTGGCCGGGGTCTGGGTGGCCGGGGTCTGGGTGGCCGGGGTCTGGGTGGCCGGGCCTCGGTTGGCGGAGCGCCGGGCGCCCGGTCCGTGCGGTGCGGGTGCGGCGGGTGCCGCAGGCGCTTTCGTGGGCGTCGGCGCGGGAGCCGCGGGGGTCCCCGGCGGCGGCTGCGCGAAGCTGCGGACCCGGGGCCTGGGCGGCGCGGGGTTCTGCGCGGGGCCCAGCACCACGCCCGCCACCACCTGCGCCTGCGGGGCGGACGGCGGCGGCGCGGCCGGGTAGCCCGTGGCGGGGGAAGCGGGCGCCGAGGGAGCGGCGGACGGCGCGGGGGACGGCGAGAACGCCCCCGGCATCAACTGCGCCGGCGGCCCCGCCTGCGGCAGCGCCGCACTCGGCTCCGGGCCGAACAACGGGGCCGGGCGGTGCATGTCCTGCCACATCTGCTGCGCCTCGGCCGGCTGGATCAGCTTCGCCTCGATCAGGTCCCGCAGCGTCTTGATCTTGCGTTCCGCGGCCACGTCCTGCCGCTGGCCGAGATCCAGCATGATCTCCCGCAGTTTGCCCGGGTCCTGGGCGATGAGGTGGATCAGGATGCCGCCGTCGCCCCGGGCGGCCTGCCGGATCGCGTTCTCCCGGTCGCCCTGCAGAACCTGCTCCAGTTGCTGCCTGGTGCGGTCGGTCTGGTGCTCGACCTGGAGCAACCTCTGCTTCTCCGCCGCCTGTCGCAACGCCCGCAGGTGGTCGGTGGCCTCCTGGTCCAGGGAGAGCCCCACGGTCAGCGCGGAGACCGTCAACCCCTCCGGCAGCGAGTGGCAGTTGGCGCAGAAGCTGGACCGGACGAACGTGTCGAAGTCGGCCAGCCGGTCGATGGGGTAGAGGCCGGCGTGCGGCCACAGCAGGTTGCGTATCGCGAGGGCGACGGCCGCGTCGCCGGCCGCGACCGTCCTGATGTTGCGCCGCACCACCTGGCCGGGCGCGGTGACCGTCCAGGTGGCGTCCAGGGACGCTTGGAAGCCGTAGCCGCCGGTACCGCTCGGCAGCACCTCCGTCCACGACGACCGGTGGTCGCTGGTGTCGATCTCGTACCGGTAGCGGTACTTGAAGGAGCCCATCGCCGAGGGCAGCCGGGGGAGTTCGACCACCGTCCCGTCGTCGGTGGTGAACACCAGGGCCTGGCTGGGCAGCGGCGGCGTGCCGCGGTTGCCCATGGTCACGGCGTAGGGGCCGCCGACGAGCAGCGACGGGTCGGCGCCCTGCGAGTACGGAGCCGGCTGGGGCCAGCCGGACTGCTGATCGTTCATCGGGGGTTCCTTCCGAGGTGGTTCAGCACTTCCTGTCCGGCCAGCGGGGCGCCGCGGCCCTCGCCCGCCGCGATCCATGTGTCGGCCTGCTTGCGGATGATCCGCTGGGTCCGTACGTCGGCGGCCGCCACGGCGAGCAGCCGGCCGAGCGCGGCGCGCGCCGCCGGGTCGGGCTCGGCGAGCCGGGCCCACTCGGCCAGCACTTCGTGGGCGGCCTCGTACACCTGGGCCGAGTTGACCGTCCGCATCCACAGCAGGGCCACCTCCTGGCGGCGGATGTCGTCGCGGTCGGCGGCGGCCAGCAGCATCGGCCACACCCCGGGGCCGCGGCCGCCGGGCCCGGCGGGGCCGCCGGGCCGGTGCGGGCCGCCCGGCCG
>NZ_SUMC01000183.1 GCF_005047355.1 Actinacidiphila oryziradicis | reverse complement strand
CGTCGACATCGTCCACGACGGGAAGCCCCCGCAGGTGGCCGTCAAGGAACTGATGTCGCGCTCGGCGAAGCCCGAGCGCCGCTGAATCGCGACGTCCGAACGCATCCGAGTAAAAGCGTTTCACGAGTCCATAGTGGTCATCGAGTAGCTCGGGCCTCGCACCCGAACAGCGCTACGACGGCGCATGAGAAGCGACCCCTCACCTCTTTCGTCACCCGGTCCTCCCCGCTCAACCTTCGATGACGACTACAGGATGAGTGCGACGAAGATCAGGCAGGCGGTTGGCCACCCAGCCGCGGGAGTTCACCCATTCCCGGCCGCTCCGCGCGTTTGCGGAAGAGGAGGTATACCAGCAGCGGCAGCCCGGCGATGAGGACGGTGGCTCCGATGAACGGCAGCGCCGCGCCCAGACCCGCATGGTGCTGTTCCACGTGTGCTCCCACGGTCAGCATGACCACGATGTCGGAGGGGCATCGGCAGGGATCACCAGCAGGCCGGTCGCCTCCATCAGCGTCCGAGCCACTTCGGCGGCTCGGCCGTCTCCCGTTTTCTTCACCGCGGCGATCAGGAGCAGGCCGACCAGCACGATCTGGACGATGGTGCCCGCTGCCCCCTTGTCGGACAGGCTGCCCGGCGAGACGGCGTTGCCCAGCAGCGCGAAGATCCCCCGCGTGATGGCGACTCCCACCGTCGTGGCCACCGCCCCGCCGAGGAGGAACGCCACGGACACGCGCACCGCCCGCGTCATCGACGTGCCTCCATCCGCGAGAACGCCGCACGCCCCCAGCCGTATCCTGATGGCCCGTCATGGGCACCGGGTCATCCTGCCCGGCCGGCGGCCTGTCCCGGCCGCCGCCGCAGGCGCTCGCGGAATGACCCCGATGGCCGCCTGGGCAATCGGCCGCCCGCCGGCGCGGCCGCGAAAGCCGTGCCCGGATCGCGGCCTGGCACAGCCGCCGGGCACTGCCGCGGAAGCCTGCGCGCGGGTGCACATCATCGTCGATGCCCCCCGGGGGAAATAGCCGGCCACCCACGTCCTGCGGGCGTGCACAGCGGGGAGATGCGGGAGGAGGCCATTGCGGGCACGGTGGGAGGAGGGGGCGAGAGCCGGTTATCGTCCGGCCACGCCGTTTCGGGGTGTCTTGTCCGCGTCGGACCAGCCGGAGGAAACGTGATGACCGCAACCACAGACGTGCTCATCCCGGCACTGCGCGAGGTCCGCGAGGCCGAAGCCGCGATCGCCGACCGGCTCAGGGCGCACGCCACGGTCACGCCCGCCGAGGAGTACCGCGAGACCTTGGAGCGCCGCATCGCCGGCGCCCGGGGCCACGTGCGCCGTATCGACGAACGCCTGAAGACGTTGCAGTTGCAGCCCCGAGGACTGGCGCAGACCGCCTTCGGAGGTGCCGTGCACCTGACCGGGATGGCCGTCCGGCTGCCCTTGGAGGTGGCGATGGGCATACCGGCCGCCCTGCTGCGGGGAAGGGCCACGCAGCGGCAACTGCTGAAGAACACCGAGCGGGAATACGGGATCACCGCCTTCGCCGTGGCGACCTGCCGGGCCGGCGAACACATCGCACGGGAGATTGGCGACACCGACAGCTCCGACCTGCTCGACTCCATCCGCCGCGACGACGAGGACCTCCTCGAACGCCTGGGCCCCACCCTCGAGCAGCGCGCCGAGGCGGTAGTGGCCGCCACGACCAAGGGAGCCGTGATAGCGGAGGACCAGCTGCCGATCCCCGACTACGACACGCTCAACACCAAGCAGATCACCGACCAGCTCCCACAGCTGGCCCAGACCGACCTGGCCGCCGTCGAGGAGTACGAGCGTTCCCATGCGGGCCGCTCCCAGATCCTGAGCAAGATCGGGGACCTGCTGGAGCCGCCCTGGCCGTAACCGGCCCGGGCCCTGGCCCGGTTTCATGAGCGCGGAGGCGATCCTGTGAAACGGACCAGGAGCAATCCCAGCACCGCGCCCCGGGTGTACTCAGCGGAACGCCCTCGAAGTCTCGAAACCAAGCAAACCGTTCCACATCGTGCCGATCCAGTTGCAGAACTTCACGCCGGTCGGCACCGCGATGAGGTAGGACATGATGGAGAAGAACGGGAGCAGCACCCCGCCGGTGGCGAACATGTGGTGCGCCCACACCGTCGCCCAAAGGCCGGCGACGGAGATCGTGGCGGCGATCAGACCGATGTAGTCGAAGATTGGCTTGCGGCCGAAGACTGGGATGACTTCACCGACGATGCCGAAGAACGGCAACGTGCCGAAGACGTGTGCCCCGAATTTCCGGTCTGCCTCCAGACACAGCAGAGCGGCGGCGAGCACGGGGAACGCGATGAGCACCAGCACTGCGGTGAGCAGAACGTTCCAGGTGAAGAACGGCATCCGGAACATGGTCATGCCGGGCTCGCGCATGCAGATGATCGTGGTGATGAAGTTGACCGCGCTGAGGATGGTGCCGAAGCCGGAGAAGGCCAGGCCCATGATCCACATGTCGCCGCCGATCCCCGGCGAGTGGACCACGTCGTTGAGCGGCGCGTAGGCGAACCAGCCAAAGGCGGCCGCGCCCTGTGGGGTGAGGAAGCCGACGACAGCGATCAGCGAGCCCAAGAGATAGAGCCAGTAGGCGAGCATGTTCAGCCGTGGGAACGACAGCAGCGGCATGATCCAGTTCGTGAAGCCGGCGAACAGCGGCGGCGAGCAGACCACGATCTATCAGGCGGCGATGCGGTACGCCGCCGACGGCGTCCCGCTGCTGGTGATCGCGGGCAAGGGGCTCGACCTCGGGCTTAGGCTCGGCCGGCACCCGCAGGTGGTCCTGGGCAACAGGATCCGCAGTCTCACGGCTGCGGCGGCTCAGATGTGCCGTGGTCGGTCAGCCAAGTGAACGCTGCCTCGCGCTCGTGTCGCTCTACGGTGGCCTCGGCGGCCGCCTGTGCGGCATTGCGCCGGGAGCGGCCCTGGCCGCCGTGCGGGTCGACTGTGAGAAGGCCGTGAGCGGTTTGCTCAACGATGGCGCGAAGCAGGTTTCCCAGCGATCCGACGGGCGGCATCCGTGATCCTTCCGCGTAGATGTGAAAAGTCGGCTCGAAGGACTCCCGGGCGGGTGCTACGGACTGCCGGTCCCGCACCCGTAGCACCCGCCCCCTGGGCCCCGGGCGGCCCACAGGCACAAGGCTCCACCCTCGGTAAAGATTACTCACTGCGACCGCGTGCGACTGTATGCGACGTGCCGGTAGGGCGCCGTCGGCGGCCCTTGGCAGACCACGGAGGGACGAGCGGCTTTGTGCGCCGCCGCGGGAACGCCTCCGGTCTCAGGCGAGACTCCGCGTGGCGCCTTGGGTGTCCAGGGCGGCCACGTGGGCGGCGGCGCGTACAGGGAAGGGAGGAGGACCTGTTTGGCGGTCCCTCGTCCTCAACGTGGTCGTGCTGTGGAACATGCTGCGGTGACCGAGCTCCAGCGGGCCGGCCCCCAGATCCCGGAGGAGGACATCGCCCGTCTGTCCCCGCTCAAGGAGAAGCACTTGAACTGAGCTGGGGCTATGTCTTCACCGCCTCGCAGCCCGGCGAGGGACCGCGTCCCCTGCGGGACGCGGTCGAGGACGAGGTGGACGAGGTGTAACCCGTGCGGGTCACGTCCTCCAGCCCGGCCGGATCGTTATCGCTGCTGGACGCCGGACGCTGTGCGTCCTCGCGCCGCAGTGAGAGGGATGAGAATGGGCAGGCACAAGAAGGTCCGCAACCGGGGGAGGACCGGCTCGATCCGGTGGAGCTGCCGCTGGCGGTGGACGGGACGTCGTCCGTCGCGCACTTCGAGACCACCCAACCCGACCAGTGGCACATCGACGGCCGCCGGCTGACCCGGGACGAGCTGAGGGCGATCCACGACATGCAGCCGCCGGACCTCATCGGCTACCACCTGATCCAGGACCAGGTTACGACTGGGTGCAGTGATCACGGCCGTCCCTCGGTGCGGCGGACGTTCGCCCCGCCTGATCCCGGCCCGCGTACCGCGGGTTGCCTGGCGCCCGGGGCTCACCAGCGGTTGGGCCGGGACAAGCTCACGAGGGCGCAGCAGTAGATGTACCGAGGACGAGCGAGAAGCCCGCACCGAAACGCAGCCACGCTGACAAATGGGCCGTCAACATCGCGGCCGCCGCTCAGTTCCACGAGCGCGAGGGGCACCTGACCGTGTTTGGGAGGCACATCGAGGTTTTGGATGACGGCCAGGCGGTCTCGGCATGTTCATCGCCAGCACCCGTGCTAGGAAGGCGAAGCTCGCGCCAGAGCGTGCCGAGCTGAACGGACTCGGGATCAGCTGGACCTGAAGCGCAGTGCGGTCCAGGAGCGGCTTGCTGGGATGCCCGGCGGGCCGTTGCGGTGTTGTCAGTTGTTGCGTCGGTGGTGCCGCACCCGCTCGTTGTTCCACGCGATGGCCCGGTCGAGCTGCTTCCGGGTCAGGCCGGTGGCCTCGATCATGTCCTTGATGCTGAGCCCTTCGGGATGCTGGTCGAACACGCGGCCAGCTGAGCCATGTGCTCAGCGGAGCAGGCGGTGAGGCAACGCTTGCCGTCGAACTTCGGGTCGTACGGGTGGATGAGCGAGGAATCGCGCGCGAAGGCGTACAGCTCGGAGCCATCGGAGATCGCCATCCCGCACAGGTCACACAGTTCTGGCCGGACCTCGCCGGTGCTGGCGTCGTCGTCCATATCTCCTGGTGGGTTCGCGAGCGCCCCGGTCCCGGGCAGGCTGGACCCGCGCAGCCACCTTGCTTCCAAGGCTGCTTTCTGGGCTGCCACGGGATCCGGCGCGGCGGCCGCCGAATCCGGCCTCTGAAGCACTGGAGGACGAAGGCAGGCACCCGAAGCACGCGGCGCTTGGGCCGTCTCGTCCGGGGAGGCGGACGAGCTCGGCCGCAAGCTGAGGACGGTGCCCGCGGACGCTGCCGGAGCAGCCGCCTGTGCTCGGTTCCCGCCCTCAGGCGTGATCGACCAGGCTCGCGTGGCCCTTCACGCGCGCGCAGTGGGCGCAGCAGAAGATCTGCCCGTCCGCTTGCAGACCATGGCCCAGAATGCGGCACTGACAGTTTTCGCAGATCGGCGCCAGCCGTTGGGCCGCGCACTCAAGACTGTCGAAGGTGTGCACCCCTCCGGCGGTGCGCACTTCGAACGTCATCTCGTAGTCGTTGCTGCAAACCTCGCACACGGCCATAAACAATCACACCTCGCTACACCGATGGGCGGGACGCCCGTTCACTGCCCGACACTCCGCCGCAAGAATGCGGGAAACCAGGCCCCGCCCTTCGGCAGCGCGAGGGGCTCCGCCCCCAAGTGGCTCACCGTAATCACTCAACCGGCCGCGGACTGACGACCGTGATCGCGTCATTGACAACCAGAGAAAAGATCAGCTCAGAGCCTACGCGATCGTTTTGGCACCCCACAGGGTTCCTGCTGCTCAGCGGGCGGCGTTGCCGGCGCCTTCAACACTCGCCGACAGTTGCACGCTGCGGACCGGCTTGGTCGTATTCGATGCTTTTGGCTAACTTTGTCCAGGATTCCAGCATGCTGATCGCGGCCCGTGGCCTGCTGGGCCTCGGTTCGGCGTGTATCGCCCGCTCCGGCCTCAGTTCCTGACGAACGCTTTCGCCGAGTGTCGGCAACGGCTGAATTTCACCCGTTGCCGACGCCGAGAGCCCCGCACGCAGCAAGGTGCTCGGCGTGTTAGGCGGAGACCGCGGCGGACGGAGCGCGTGGACTTGCTTGGACCCACGGCCGACGTCTTCCTGGGAGCACCGGGATGCCGTGCCGCGCTCGCCGGAACGCAGGGCGGAAAAGTCGGATACAGAATGACAAGTCGGTCATGATGGCGGCTTCCTGGCGTGAGGTGAGTCACCTGGTCTTGCTGACACCCGGAGCCTGTGTCTAACGTCCTCGCCATCCGCTTGGACGGTCGGCGTGCTGCCGATCCTGTCCCGCCCGGCGGCCTTCGAACACAACGAACAGGAATGAGGGACCAGGTCAGTCACCCATGCCGCGGGCTCGGGTGGGTCCGGTTCGGAGCGTAGTCGCCCGTGCGTGGCCGCTCACTTACCGGTCCGAATCCGATAGCTCACCGTGCAGGCGCAGGGAGTCACCCCATGCTTCTTTTCGGACGCCGCAGTACGCAAGCGGCACAAATAACGCAGAACGGTGCCGCCCCTTGTGCTGCGGATACCGGGTTCCCGCGCTCGCTGGTCTGGACCCGTCCCGCATGAGCCTGTTCCCGGTTAGTGCGCTCACCGCAGCCGTGTGCGGGGCCGCTGTGGAGGCGGTCGCGATCATTACGGCCCTGGCTCTGTACCCCTCCGGCATGAGGGATGACCGCGAAACCGCCGAGGCTCGTCCCGGCCCGCCGTCAGACGGCACTCCGCCGGTTCGTCCGCTCCGTGAAAAGGCCGTAACTGGCGGTACTCCCGTTCTGCTGGTGCACGGGATGTGCAGCAACCGGGGAATCTTCCACATCCTGAGATGGAAACTGCAGCGGGAGGGCTTCCTCCAGGTGACCATGCTGAACTACAACTGGCTGGCCACCGATGTCCGCAGCGCTGCTCAGTTGCTGGCCGAAGAAGTGGAGCGGCTGTGCGACTCCACCGGGCAGGAGCGCGTTCATGTGATCGGCCACAGCTTCGGGGGTCTGGTCGCCCGTTACTACGTGCAGCGTATGGGCGGCGACGCCCGCGTGCATACAGTGATCACCCTGGGCGCCCCGCACCAGGGTACGCTGGCCGCCATGCTGCCGCTGCCGCACCCGGTGATCCGGCAGCTTCGGCCGGGCAGCGACGTGCTCGCCGAACTCGCCGAGCCCGCCCCCGGCTGTGGAACACGCTTCGTCGCGTTCCACAGCGATCTCGACGAGCTGATCATCCCCGCCTCCAACGCCCGGCTCGTTCATCCGAATCTCCAGGTCACCAACGTCGCCGTACGGGCTCTCGGCCACGTCTCACTGCCTCTGCACCCCAGCGTCGTCAGGGAAGTCTGCCGTGTGCTCCACGACGAGCACCTCCCGAAGCTCCCAGCTGTGGCCTGAGAAAGGCAAGTCGATGGAGGAGCCATCGCAGTTCAGCGACAACGTGGAAGAGGTCGAGTGGGTGGCGTAACAGCTACCGACAACCGTGACTCCGGGGACTGCGCCCTGGCTCGGCTGATCCGTGCAGGCCATCGTCGTGCGGACGTGGGGGCAGCCGTCCCCGCCGATGGTCGGCGACGGCGCGCGAACGAGAAAAGGCGATCCACCTCCTGGAACCCCATGGAGTCATAGAGCCGGTTGGCCGAGGTCCGGTCGCGCTCCGGGTCGCCGGGCGGGGCGTCGTAGACGTAGGCGATCACCTCGCAGGCCCTCGCGGCTGCTCGGGCAGTGCTTCGCCCCCGTATTGCTTGCCTGAGCCAGCCGTGTGCCGGGAGCGATGCGGGGCGGCAGGGCGGCGCCTGCCTTCCCCCGGAGTTCAGTGCTGACGGGATGCCCGGTCGCTGCCGGCGGTCCGAGCCTGGTTGGGGCGCCGTTGTTCGTAGGTCCATAGTTGGTCTATGAAGGCGAAGCCGAAGGAGTTGAAGAGCTGCGGGGCGGCCCGGCTGTCGGGGACCGTCTCCGGGAGGTCTTCGACGACGAGGGCGACCTCGGTGGCGCCGTGCTCGGCCAGCAGGGCCAGGGCCTGGCTGAGCAGCTGCTGGGCCAGGCCGTGACGGCGCTGGGTGCACAGGGTCTCGATCCATCGCACGGTCGCGGTGTGGTCGGGTCCGACGCTGACCAGGGTTTCGGCGACCGGCTCGTCCGCCTCACGGATGATCAATCGATAGCCCGGGGGGAATTCGCAGGGGAAAACGTCGGCGACCAGCTTGGCGGGCAGTCCCTCGACGGGCAGCGGGCGGTGCAGGTAGCAGCCCTGGCGGCGGCCGGTGAAGCCGGTCTCCAAGAGTGCGTGGTGGGTGGCGGCGCGGCGGGTTCGGGACAACCCGCCGGGGCCCAGGGTGTCCGGCGGGGCACCGACGAACGCCTCGACCAGCGGGCAGCCGGCGAGTTCGGCGACGGCGTGGGTGAGCAGGGCACGCAGGGCGGCGGGGTCCTCTCGGGCGTGCAGCCAGCAGATCAGGCCGACCGGTACATCGGGCCAGGCCAAGAACACAATGACGCCGTGGGGCCGGTCCTCGGCGTCGGCCAGCACACTGATGCACGGCTGGGCAGGTGCCACCCAACCAGCGAGGTGGGACGGCCCGCGCGTGGCGTCGGCCAGCATGTCCCGGGTGCAGCATGGCTGTCCCGGTAGCCGGTCGGCGTTGATCAGCTCGCGCACCACCGGCTCGTCCTTGGGGTGATACGGGCGCACCGCCGATCCGCTCGCAGGGCGGGGCGGGAAGGCCTCTTTGTCCTTTCTCATGCTGCTGGTCTTCTTCCGACAGCTGCAGGACTTATGTCTTTCAGAGTGCCGCGTTCTGCCTGTTCTGAAACGGGGGCCCGCCCGGCAATCTGCAGGAACGGGGCCTGCCCGGCAATCTGCGGGGTTCGTCGGGCCCGGGGTTGTTATGCGGCGGGCGTGACCTGCGGGGTCTGGGTCAGTATGGAGCGGATCTCGTCGCTGACCGGTTTGTGGATGGGCAGTGTCAGGTGGCCGACGCCGTGGATGAGCACGTTGCGGGCTTGGAGGTCGGGGTGGTCGATGCGGGCCCTGCCGGCGGGGATGACGGCCTCGTCCAGGTCGCTGTAGAAGGCGACGAAGCGGGTTCGGCAGCCCGCGGCCGGCTCGGCGAGCTCGGCCAGCAGTTCGCTTCCCGGCCTGAGCTGGCGCAGCAGCGGGTGGGGTGGGGCCAGCAAGGCCGTCGCGGTGCCGCTGTGCGGCGTCCCGAGGGTGATCACCAGCGGCACGTACGCGTCTCCGCCGAGCCGCTGCACGTAGTAGCGGGCGATGAGCCCGCCCAGGCTGTACCCGAT
>NZ_SUMC01000182.1 GCF_005047355.1 Actinacidiphila oryziradicis | reverse complement strand
ATGTCATCGCTGGTCGCGTTCTTCTTCTACATCCAGTACCGCAAACGAGGACTGCGCGCCCAGGACCGGCGCGATGCCGGCATCGCGGAGACCGCCGGCCGCCTTGCCTTCTTCCCCCCACGCAGCGCCTGGCCGGCGACCATTGCCGTCGGCGTCACGCTGCTGGCCCTGGGCGTGGTCTTCGGACTGTGGCTCTTCCTCACCGGCTGCGCACTGCTGGCCGGCGCCGTCTTCGGCTTCGTCTTCCAGCACTCCGACCGCTGACCCCACCCTGCCCCACCCGCGCCCCTTGTGGGGGGCGCTGTCCGTGGGCGAGCATCCGGAGGTGCCGGAGGTGGCGTCCGCCGCGGAGCGGGCGACAGCCCCGCGGGGCGGCGGGGCTGTCGGTGCCGGGAGCGGTGGAAGACGCCCGGCGGCACGGGTTCCTGGCGTCAGCGACAGCCGGTAGAACCAGCGCTTGCCCCAGCACACCACGGGCCGGGGGACAGCGCAGGCCGGAGCGCGCGACCGGGTGAGTCTCGTGCCCGCCAGGGCCGCCATCACCCTCGACGACGCCCCGCCGAAGATCGCCCTGGACGCCGAAGGCTATGCGACCGCGCTGCCCGCGGAGGCCAAGGGCTTGGCGGTCCCGAACTCGATTGCCGCGGCGCTCAACGACAACTTCGCCACCGGCGGCCGGCAGGAAGGCAGGATCTTCCCCGAGACCGCCGTCACCAAGCGACAGCGCCAGGTCCACCAGGACGGGGAAACCTGGCTGCGCCCTCCGGCCGCACCGGGTAACGGTCCGGCGGCCAGCCCCTCCAAGGACGTGATGCGCTCAAGACCACCGGGGCGCGGCGCTGACGGTGCTGTCCTCCGCGTACCAGCAGCGGCTGTTCGTCGTGTAGAGGGGGCCCGGTTCAGTCAGCTGGCCTCTGTCCATTGTCGGCGGCCACGAACGACCGCTCCCCGCCGCCGGACGCACCCGCCTTCTCGCCAAGATCACCACGGAGACGACCCCTGATGCTCCACGACGTCCCGCGCGCTCCCTACCTCCTGGCGGCTGACGCCCTCCGGAGGGGGACCGCCTCAGGAGGATTCAAGCCGGGCGATCGACTGCCTTCCCTGTCGCGACTCGAAGAGCGCTTCCATCGCGAAACCGTCCGGAGCGGGCTGCGTGTCCTCCATGAGGAGGGCTTGATCGATACAGTGCAGGGACGAGACAGCTACGTATGCGACGTCCCCTCGCCGAGCGCCGGCCGTGACCCGCTCGCCCCGGACCGGACCCCGCATACGACCGCGAGTACCAGGAACTGGCACGGCAGATCGCCGAGCTGACGCGCGAACTGAAGAGCCTGAGGAGCACCGTCGCCGCGTTCCAGACCGCCCGCAGCCAACACCACCCGGAGGGAATCCGATGGCCACCCAGCCCACTCCCGCAGGTCGTACACCCCTCAAACCGCCGGCCCTGCCCTCCGACGCCGGAACTGACCTTTTCAGGGCACCACCGGACGCCGGCGACCACGACGCCGAACCCCTCACCGGGCCCCAGCCCGCCGACCCTGCCACCACCGCGTGGCTGCGCCACCCCTTCTCGCCCCCCGCCTGAGCCGCCCGGCCGCCACCTCGGTTCCCGGTCCGACTCCCCCCGCGCCCGGGGAAGAGCAGGCCGCGCGCGTGGCACGGTGCGGGCGGCACACTCGTGATCTTCCGTGACGGCAAGACAAGCCATCTGAGGCAGTACCGCACCCGCGAAGAAGCCATCGCTCCGGCGGGAGCCCCGCGCCTGACCGCCCTGCCGTTTCGGTGCTGGTCGCACATGCCTGACCAAAGTGCGGATTCCACCTACGGGTACTGCCGGGCAAGTCCCTGGCGCGAGCACTGATCGCCGAGGCCCTCATGGAAGCATGCAGGGTCGATGCCTCGAGATTTGCCCCTGGTCCACCCGAGGGACTGCCGCTCGAGCGTCTCAGCGTGACCCGCACGGCATCCCACCGCCACCGCCCCGCCTGCTGACGCCTCACAGAGCGGACCACCGCAGGCGCAGGACTGGCGCGAGCCAGACTTTGAGTTGCGGCATGTTCGCCGCCACCCGCCAGCCGACGGTCGGATCACGAAGGCCGGGTCGACACTTGGTTTGGTACTTCCGCTGGCCTCGGGGCCGGGGGTACGGGAGCCCTGTCCTGTAGGCCGCCGCCCACGCGGGTGAGACTCGGCGTACCGTGTGCAGCGGCACAGGTCAGGGCACCCGTACAACACCTCCCCAAAGATCCCGGAGGAGGACATCGCGCCCGCCTCTTCTGTGACGCCAGTGGCTGGGCCTGCTCGTCGGCGCCCACAACCGGGCCCGGCAGCAGGGCGACAAGCTGCGCCTGGGGTACCCCGAAGGCCGGGTGCTGCGGCTCCCGGCCGCTACGGCCGCGACGGAGACGGCGAAGGATGCGGTGGGCGCCAGCGTCCTGGGTCGTCATGGTGAGAGCATGGATTACTGCCTACAGGGGTGGGGGGAGATCATGCGGGAGCGCTATCACGAGGAACTCGACGCCGTACACGACCAGCTTGTGGAGCTGGCCGCGTTGGTGACCAAGGCTATGGTCCGCGCGACGACCGCGGTGGTCAGCGGCGACCTCGATGCTGCCGAAGAGGTGATCAGCCAGGACGCGGTGATCGATGCGGCCCGTGATGACCTCGATGCCCGCGTGATGTCTGTCCTGGCCTGTCAGCAGCCGGTCGCCACCGACCTGCGCACGCTGGTGGCCGCCCTCCGCGTCTCCGCCGACCTGGAGCGGATGGGAGACCTGGCCCGCCACATCGCCGAGATCGCCCGGATGCGATATCCCAGCGTCCCCCTCCCCGCTGAGCTGCGGCCAGGAATCGAGGAGATGGGCCGGGCCAGCAGATGGCCACCAAGATGAGACAGGCTCTGGAGACCAAGGACCCCCAGGCCGCGGCGGAACTGCGTTTCGATGACGATGCCATGGACAACGTCCACCGCAGCACCTTCCAGCACATGACCGACGACGCCTGGCCCCACGGCATGGCGGCAGCCGTGGACCTCACCTTGCTCAACCGCTACTACGAGCGCTTCGCCGACCACGCCGTGAATGTCGCCAACCGCGTCATCTTCCTGGCCACCGGGGCCAACGCCCGGAAGTGAACCCCAGAACGGTTCCTTCGCGCCTGGCCACCCCAGGAAGGGGGGTCTCAGCCGCCAGCACCCGGCCCCAGCCCATCCGGCTGCGGCAAGGCCCGGGGCGTGGCCCATCCCGCCGGGCCGGGCCCGGGCGGGATCAGGGCGCGAGGCCGTCGACGGGCACGTCGACGGAGGACCCGTCGGCAGTGAAGGTCTCCCGCACCCACCGCACGCTCGCGCCGTGGACTTCCAGCGTCAAGCGGTGGGTGCCCGGCAGGCCCGAGCAGGCCACCACAGCGGCCAGCAACAGGTCCGCGAGCACCTCACCACCCGCCCGGCGCTGCGCCTCGCCAGGCGTCGGGACGGCGGCCGCGGGGACATCGACGGCCACCGGCTCACGCTCGCCGGTCACCTTCAGCGCCAGACACCCGGGGCCGGCCTTCCACCCGATCCGCTCAATCGTGTCGGCCCGCACCAGCTGCTCCCCGGCCCGCACCCACACGTCGCTCTCCGCCACGCCGACCGCCTCTCTCTCCGCTACGCCCAGCATGGCCTGCCCGCCACCCTCGCGGCGGGCAGACGCACCCGCCTGGCTGTCGACGGGCAGCGGCGGGTTCTGCCGAGGGACTGGTCTCCCTCCCCGGCAACCGGCGTCCACGGGTCCCAGTGGGTGGGTGTGGCGGGAGGGCCGTACGCCGAGTGCCGGCGGACTTCCCGGCGAGTCCGAGCCCGGCCTAGCTAGAGGGTGCTGTAGGGAAGTAGGGCGCCGCCGCCCGACGGGCTGCACTGCCCCGGCTGCCGCGTCGGGGGAGACCAGTTGGTGCCAGAGGCGTTCGACCAGCGAGTAGTCACCGATGTTGCCGCGCGGGGGCGGGGGTGATGGGGCGGGGGTCGATGCCGCGGCCCCCGCCGCCGGGAACCGCGGCCCCATACGGGCCTACCTGACCATTGAACAGTCCTACTGGACACGCCACGCTGCGTACTGCGGAGAGCAGCTCCCGCTCCAGCAACGCGACCGTGGAGAAGACCGGCGGCTCCGGCACCTACGAGAACACCCCGCAGGCCGCCCACCAGCGGCGCAGCCCCCGCCACACCGGCGCCTGCCGCCTGAACCTGGCAGGCCGGATTCCGACGGAGCTCGCTGGCCGCTACTACACCGACCGCTTCACCGCCGGCATGGACCTGGTTTTGATCGGCCGGACCACCGACTACAGCACCTTCGCCCAGGGCGCAGCGGCGGACACCGCCACACCCTGATGCCCCACCCTTCCGGACCGATCGCAGGCGCCCCGGAGCCCCTATCCAGCCGTCTGGGGCCTTGGCCTCCCGGCGCACCAGTGCGTCTCATCGGAGTTGAGCGCGTGTCATGGCGCGCTTCGCTGTAAGCGGGTGGGGAACATTTGGGAGCCGGAGTCGCGATGGGGCTGCGGTCGGCACGTCAGGGACATGCCGTGGCATGGGATGGAGGAACGTGGCCAATGGCAACAGGCAAAGTGAAGTGGTTCAGCGCGGACAAGGGCTTCGGTTTTATCGCACGGGATGACGGCGGCCCGGACCTGTTCGTGCACTACTCCGCTATCCAGACCAGCGGCTTCAAGGAACTGAATAAGGGAGACGTGGTCGAGTACGAGGCCACCCAGGGCCCCAAGGGGCACCAGGCGGAAAACGTCGTTCGCGCGACCCAGAACACCGAGCGGCGTCCTGTCGCCCGCCGGTGACCGCAAGGGCAGGGCGCCGGCGCCGGTGACACGGGCTGGGTGGCTCGCACAGAGCCGGTTCCTGCCCGAACTGGCCCGTCACACCCGCTGGTGTCCGGCGCGGGTCCAGGGCGCGGCCGATGCGGTCGTCGTTGAGGAAATCGGGAGTGATGCCGAAGACCTCCTCCACCGCCCACCGCGAGGCCCACTGGTTGACCTTGAACATCGGCATCGGCGAGGAGAGCCGGTTGGCGATCAGTACCTCGATGACCTGCCCGTGGCTGATGTGCGCGATGTCGGTCCGCATCGGGCACAGTCCGTCGATCATCCCGGCGACGTCCAGACGGCGCAGAAACTGCGCAGACGCGGGCAGAGAGCCCAGCCGCTTCTCCACCACAGAGGTGATCAGAAGCTCGGCACGGGGGCGGTGGACCCGGGAGCGGGCAGAACCGCTGAAGGCAGGCACGCCACCTACAACGCTCCAGAAACCGTCTCGGACACCGCCCCGACGCCGAACCACCACAACGAAGCACCTGCGAAAGACAGGACTAGGCGATCGGCACGAAGCAGGCCAGCGCGGGCCCGGCTGCCGAGATGGACAGGTAGCAGCTGGGCTCCAGGGGCTCGGCGAACGAAGTACGTTGGGGTTATCTCGTTCACCAGCAGGCGGTGACCAGGTAGCGCGGCTCGCGCGAAAGCGGGAACCCGCAGCGCCCCAGTCGGGGTGACCGGACGCAGCGTCCCCGGGCACCGGTCAACCAGCTTGGAACGGCATTCCCCGGCCGGCCCCGCCGCCACTTCGTTCTAACCAGACCATTCAGGAGGAGTACGCGATGACAACCACCACGGATGTGGTCATCCCGGCGTTGCATGACGCCCGCGACGCCCAAGCTGCGGTCGTCGAGAAATTCCAGGCTCACATAGCGGTCACCCCCGCCGGGGGCTACCGGCAGATCCTGGAGCGCCACGTCGCCGACGCCGAGGACCACATCAGCAGCATCGACGAACACATGAACCAGCTGCGGCCCCACGACCCGCTCCGGGACGCCCTCGAGGGGGCTCGTCACCTCGCCGGGCAGGCCACCCGGGTTGCCCGGCTGCCCCTCGACATCGCCGTGGCAGTGCCAGCCGGTATGTTGCGGGGCCGGAAAAGGGCCACGGAGCGCCAGCTGCTGAAGAACGCCGAGGACGAGTACGCGATCACCGCCTTGGCCGTGGCTACCTCCCGGGCCGGCGAAAGCATCGCCCAGGAGGCCGACGACGACCCCGGCGCGGACCTGCTCGGCTCCATCCGCCGCCGCGACGAGGAATTGCTGCAAACGCTCGGCGACAACCTCCAAGAACAGGCCGGGGCGGTGGTGGCCGCCGCGAACGGCGGCCGCCGTGCGGAGTGGGCCGGCTCCACCGGGGCCGCCGAGGCGGTCCGTGCCGGTTGGACCCGCCTGCGGGAGACGGTCGAAGCAAGCGGGCGGCAAGCTGAACAGTGGGAACAGCAGGCCGAACGTACGCTCGAAGATGCGGTCGAGCGGCTGCCCGGCGTGAGCCGGATGCGGGGCGAGGTGAAAGGGGCCGCGGCCTCGGAGGACGAGCTGCCGATTCCCGGCTACGGCGAGCTGACCGCCGTCGAGGTCACCGGCCGGCTTCGGCACCTGTCCCAGGCCGACCTGGCCACGGTCCAGGGCTATGAGCGGGCCCACGCGGGCCGTACCACGATCCTGAACAAGATCGCGGACCTGCGCGGGGACGAGCCCTGGCCCGGTTACGACTCCATGAAGGCCGACGAGATCCGCACCCGGCTGCGCGAGGCCGACGCCGACCTCGCCCGGCAGGTACTCGACTACGAACGCCGCCACCAAGAACGCACCACCATCACCACGGCCGCCGAACACGCCACTACATAACCGGCCGGTCCCCTGACGGTCTCTCATGCGGGCACCGGGCCACTCCCGCGGCCCGCCGCCCTCATGGCCGAGGTAGGCGGCGGCGAACGAAGATGGGGATGGCCGCGTCCTGCTGTGACCGGGGGCCTCGCGCGCAGGATCGGCAGCATGGCGGCGACGTTCCCGGCCTCGAATGCGGCCACCGCGCCCAGCAGCCGCCCCAAGGCCCCGCGCAGCACCCCGGGGTGTGGACAGGGCGTCTGGTCAGGCGTTTCCTGGATACGCGACCCATCCATCCGTGGGCGCCATCGCATCTCGGGCGCGGGTGTCCGAGACGATCCATGGCGCGGTCCATGCCACCGGACCCGACAGCTGTCGGGTGACCGTGGCCGGGGAACTCGACGTCGCCACCGCTGCCGACGTCCGGAACGTCCTGCTCGCCGCCGTCACCACGCACCAGCACGTCGCCGTCGACTTCTCTGGCCTGACCTTCTGCGACTGCGCCGGGCTGGGCGCGCTGCTGAGCGCCGCCCGCGCCGCGAGAGCCAGTGGTGCCGACCTGCACCTGCGCGCAGTGCCGCGCGCTCTGGCCCGGCTTCTTCGACTGTCGCACACCGGCGGTGCGTTCACGATCGAGTAACGACGATGGTCGCAAGGTGACGTGGAGAGGGCTGTTCTGCCGCTCAGACGCCACCACGGCAAGCGGGAGCACCTGGCCGAGGCCATCGACGCCGTCGCGTCCCTGGCCTGCCATGCGGTGATCATCCACCAGCCGGACCGCCAGGCCAACCGCTCCAACCTCAACTGCGAACGTCTCGTCAGCGGACGTACGGTCCGGACATCGCCGGGCCCATGCCCAGACGCGCGTGGTATTGGCGGTTCGAGGCGGATGGCGGATCTTGGGCCCGCAGCGGCGAGTGGTCTGGCGTCCGGGCGCCGGGAGGGGCAGGCTGCGGGGGACACATCCCAAGGGAGGCACGAGCGTGGCGATCACCACCGTCGGAGCGTTGTCCGCGCGGCCGTACGCGGCCGGCGACCAGGACGCCGTGCTCGCGCTGGTGGAGGCCGACCGGCTGCCAGGGCAGCCGGAGGCAACGCCCGCGATGCTCGCCCAGGCCCTGGCCGGGCGCTCGCCGGTGGACGGCGGCTGGTGGGCGGAGTTGGACAACGTCCTCACGGATGTCGTGCACGACCAGTCCGGGCAGGTGCGGGGGGTCGTCTCCTACGCCACTCGCCCCGGGGACGGGGCCGGACTGATCCTGTGGCTGCACACCGAGGAGGAAGACCAAGCAGTCGCCCAGGCCCTGGTCGGCCATGCGCTCGGCCGGCTCGGGCCGCGCACGGTGTACGCGTTCGAGTTCGCCTGCGCGCTCACGCTCGGACTGGAGGGCCTGCCAGTGCGCAACCGCCCGGCGACCCGCCGGGCCCTGGAGGCAGCCGGATTCACCGGCCATGAGCGGTGGCGCTACCTCCACCGCCCGTTGGACGGCCCGCTGCCGACGGTCGCGTACCCGGTCGTCGACGTCCGCCAATGCGCCGACCCGCCCGGCTGGCAACTCCACCTGCGTGAGAGCGACGGCACCCCGGTCGGCGAGGCCACCATCGGCCGCCCCAGGAACAGGACCGGCGTGCTGTGGTGTATCAACATCGACCCCGCGCACCGCGGCCGCGGACTCGGCCGCCTGCTGCTCGGACAGTGCCTCACGCGCCTGGCCGCCGAGGGCGCCCGCGAGGTGATCGCCTACGTCGACGACGACGCCCCGCCCGGCGACCCCGAGCACGACCGCACCGCCGCCAACCGGCTCTACGACTCCATGGGCTTCACCGAGCTGGACCGGCTCTGGTCCTTCACCCGCCGCCCCTGAGCCTCGGCGCACCGCCGACGATGCGGCCACGAGCCCGCGGACGAGGACGTCCACCATCACCGGGACGACCCACTGGCGGCCGAACAGGTGCAAGCGCTGTTCGCCGGCGCTGCGGCGGGAGGCTGGTGTCAGGAGGGGCGGCACGTAACCGGCGGTGGGCTGGCAGGCGCTGTCCAGGCAGGTGCCGAACACGCTGGATGCGTGGCTGGAGATGCGCACCAATCCGGCGCCGAACCCGCCGCCGCAGCGGCATCACGGCTGAAGGATGATCTTGCGACCGGTGTGCGCAACGGTAAGACGTTAGCGGCACCATGGATGTATGAGCGGGAGTGAGAGTCCACGCGTCCCGATCGTGGTGGCGGGCGTCCAGCACGGCGAGCCGCCGTTCCGCATCGTGCTGGTCAACGGGGAGCCGGTCGGCCAGGCGTTCTCGATCGTGGACGTGATCGAGTTCTCTCTTCGCTCCGGGCTGGAACACGTAGACCTCGACGACCCGTCGGTCATCAGGTGGGTGGGGGGCGACAAGTTCACGTGGACGCGGCAGTCAACATGAGGGCCGTCTGGTCGGGCTTCATCTCGTTCGGCCTGGTCACGATCCCTGTGCGCCT
>NZ_SUMC01000181.1 GCF_005047355.1 Actinacidiphila oryziradicis | reverse complement strand
CGCCCACCACCGCACCTGGCCCCAGCCCGCCGCCCCGCCGGCCGAGGCGGTCACCATCACCCCCGCGTCCAAGAGCGCCCCGGCCAAGCGAAAACCCAAGGTCACCGCTTAAAACAGCGGCATTGCCGCTAGGCCCGTCTTCCGCACATGAGATGGAGTGAACGCGTCAGGTGTGTCAGTGAGAAGCCGTTATCAAAGCGATCTTGCAGCTTGAGGTACGGACGGGAGTTCGAGCTCTGCTCTCCTTGGGATGATCGCCCGCTGGCCGGCGCATGCAGGAAGGGCCTCCTGCGCAGCTCGGAGATGTCGAGTCACCAAGCACCCAGGAGGCCCACGTGTCCCAGTCTTCCGTGTCCAGAGTGCCGGCGCCCAACTCCGGTGCGTCGTCGTGCGATTGCCTCGCGCACCGGCGCGGGAACGCCGCCGACAAACCGGACCGCAAGCGCCACTACCCCACCTGCCTGACCGACACCCAGTGGGCCGTGGTCCGCGACGCCCTGCCGATGCCGCGCTGGCTGGAAGGACGAGGTGGCCGTCCGGATTCCTACTTCCACCGCGCGATGCTCGACGCCGTGTTCTACCTGGTCCACGGCGGTATCAAGTGGCGCTCGATGCCTTGCGACTTCCTCTGCTGCCGCTTCTTCCGCCGCTACCTGGCCCAGGGCTGCTGAGTGACCTGCACGACCGGCTGCGCCGGATAGCGAGGGTGTCAGTCCTGCCGCCCACCCGGCGACATCATCGTCCTGCGCCTCACGTCGGCCACGCTTGACGTTCTGGAGGCGCCGTCCTGGCCGGTACGCCCTCCAGCCAGGGCAGTCGGGCGAGTCAAGGGGCCCACTCGGCCGCACTCAGTCGAGGTGCGGCCGAGCAGGCCTTGCTCCCGCTCACCCCAGGTCGTCGCCGTCCGTCGGAGCCGCGTACTCGGCGACGACTTGGGCCCGCGCCAGCGTGTGGAACCGCAGGTTGAACCCGATGAACGCGGGGGAGGCCTCGGAGTCCGGACCGAGCTTCTCCTGATCCACCGCGTAGACGGTGAAGACATACCGGTGCGCGGGGTCGCCGGCCGGCGGCGCCGCCCCGCCGAAGTCCTTCGTCCCATAGTCGTTACGCACCTGCACAACACCTTCGGGCAGACCCTCGAAGCTGCCGGTGCCCGCCGCCGTCGGCAGCTCGGTCACCGCATTCGGAATGTCGAAGACCGTCCAATGCCAGAACCCGCTTCCTGTCGGCGCGTCCGGGTCGTAGCACGACACAGCAAAGCTCTTGGTCTCGGCGGGGAATCCCTCCCACCGCAGGTGCGGTGACGTGTTTCCAGCCGCGTAGACCTGGCCGTCCTTGAGCACTCCACCCGGCTCGAAGTCCTCGCTCACGACGGTGAACGACGGGACCAGCGGGTGAAATTCGTGCGGCAGCGGCGCCCTCTTGTGCTGTTCGGTCACGATAAAGCCTCCTTGTTTTGAGAGCAAGATCATAATTTACTCTGGAATAAATTTATTTGCCCCTTGGGTTTACGGCACGGAGCCTCCCAACCTTCTGGCTCGGTTTGTTGTGTTTCCTAGCCGGTCACGCCTGCTCCTCTCCCTCGGCCACAGGGCACAGGCCCGATGCGCGACATAGCGGGTTCAGGACGCGGGCCCGAGGGTGCCCACAAGGAGCCGACCCGCACCCGTGATGGCGGGCCGGTGGCCGAGGGCCTTGAGGATCTCGTACGTCGTGGCGGTGGCTGCCGTGATCACCGGGAGGCCGAGTTCGTCCTCCACCTGCTGCACGGCAGCGAGGGAGGGCATCTGCACGCAGGCCGACAGGACGATCGCCCGCGCTCCCTCGCGGCGCAGCCCGCAGGCGATCTCGGGGAGACCCGCAGGGTCGAGTCGGCCGACCGCCAGGTTGTCGTCGACCTCCAGGCTGACGGCGTCGAGCACGTCGATCCCCTCGGCCGCGATGTACTCGCGCACCACCTGTGTGAGGGGACGCATATAGGGAGTGACCATGGCTACCCTGCTCGCCTTAATGTCGTGCAGAGTCCGCACCAGCGCACCGGCACTGCTCGTCACGGGCGCGGCATGGCCACTGCTCGCGGCGGCACCGGCGATCACCCGTTCGGCTGCCCGGTGCTCCCCTGGCCCTTGGGCCATGACGGCCACCAGGCAGGCGTAGGCGATGACGTCCACATCGGCGTCGGCAACGGCCGCGGCACAGTCGGCGGCCTTGCCGACCATGGCGTCCAGTTCCGCCGCCTTACTGACCGTCCTCATGCCCGCGCGGGCGGAGTGAAACGTATAGGAGTGCCCCGTCGCAGCGCTCTGGCGCCGGAACAGTTCCGGCAACTCGGTCTCCATAGTGGTGTTCGAACTCGGCACAATCAGCCCGACTCGGCTGCTACCGGCATGGACTACCGGGGAGCTCTCGCGGGTGGAGAGGTTGCTGGTCACGATTGTCCGTATCTCTCTCATGTCCGGGTCACAGCGATGAGCAACCCGATTGCCTCACATCGCGAGGTACCAACCCAGGATGTGAGTCGATATACTGCTTGTCAAGGCGGCTGTACCTACGGGCCCGATCACCGAGCGAGCCATCCGGACGACGCGGAGAGAATCAGATTGGCAACGGACCGAGGCACGGGCACCCCCCCGCTGCTGGTACTCGAGAAGATCAGGAAGATCCTGGACTGCTTCTCGGTGGCCTACCCCGAACCCACCCTGCGAGAGATCACCCAGCGCAGCGGGCTGCACACCAGCACGTGCCAGAGACTGGTGCACAACCTCGTCCGCGAGGGCTTCCTCGACCGCAATGCCGACCGCTACCGGATCGGACTTTCGCTCGTCCAATGGGCGGCACCGGGCACACTCGGGCTCGACGTCGTCCAGCTGATCAAGCCGATCCTGCAGAAGCTGTGCGACGAGACCGGCGAGACCGCATGCCTGTACATGCGCGACGGGGCATTCCGCACCGTCATCGCGGTCGCGCAAACCCGTCACATCGTGATGCAGCTGTTCAGAGTCGGCATGGTGATGCCCCTGCACGCCGGGGCACCAGGAAAAATCTTCTTGGCCTACGACTCCGCAGCACGTGCGGAACTCATCCGCGAGGGACTGCCGCGACACACTGAGCACACCCCGCTCGACATCGATGTCCTGGATGAACAGGCGGAACAGGCCAGAAAGCAGGGCTACTCGGCCACCTTCGAAGAGCGATACGAAGGGGTGGGATCCATCAGCGCCCCCGTGTTCGACCACGCCGGCGAACTTGCGACCGTACTCGGCATCGGCGCGCCGACACAGCGGGTGACCGCCAACGACGTCGGCCGCCTCGCCCCCCTCGTCGTCGCGGCCGCCAACGAGGCCAGCACGGCTCTCGGGTACCGCCCCAGCAAGGTCCTCGACTCCCCCACGCAGCACCGTCAAACCAGTAGGTCGTGACCATCACCGGCAGAACGACGCGACACGAGGGGCTTGCACGACGGAGTCAGTGGCGCCGGAGCCTTGCCTCGCAAGGCTCCGGCGCAGGCCTGCTCAGGAGCCGACCAACTCGGTGACCGCGCCGTCAGCCGGCCCGGTGCTGGAAGGTGCGGCGATAGGCCGTGGGCGTGATGCGGAGAGGTAGGCAGTACAGCTTCTCAGCCGGACCCGGTCCACACATCAGCGCAGAAGCACCGCCCCGGCACGCCCGACCAGCCCCTTATCGCCGACCCGCGTGCACCCGGCGGCCCCTGTGGGGCTCCAAAAGTCCCGCATGGGTGCTGACCTGCGTGTTTGCCAGCTCTTGTGATGTTCATCAGGCAGTGTTGCGGTACTCGTGGATGAGTCCGCCGAGGACGTCGTGGCGTTGGATCCGCTGGGCGGGGAAGGGGATGACGTCGGGGTCGTCGGCAGGGGCGCGAAGTTGCAGGGCTCGGTGAGGTCGACCGGAGTTGTAGTGCTGGGCGTACTCGGCGAGGACGTGCCGTAGGTGCTGTTCGTTGTAGATGAGCAGCCGGTCGGTGCATTCGGCTCGGGCGGTGCGTATGAACCTTTCGATGTGGGCGTTCATCCTTGGGGCCTGCGGCGCGCTCTTGAGAAGCTTGATGCCGTCGGTGGTGAAGACGGCGTCGAATGCTTGGGTGTATCGGCTGTCGCGGTCGCGCAGCAGGTAGCGGAAGCCGGTGGCGCGGTCGCCGAGGTCGGACAGTAGGTTTCGCGCGAGCTGGGTGGCCCAGGCCGCGGTCGGGTGGGCGGTGACGCCGAGGATGTGCACGGTGCGGGTGCCGACCTCCATGACCGCGAACACGTACAGCCGCTTCAAGACCACGGTGTCGACGTGGAAGAAGTCCGCGGCCAGTAACCCGGAGGCCTGGACGCGCAGGAATTCGCGCCTGTGGGGCTCAAAAACACGAATCGTCGTCTGGCTTTGAGGTCCTTCGCCGTGGGGAACCGGGAGTCCAGGTCTCTGATCAGACGGTCTTCCGGGAGACCTCGGTCGGCGCCGACTGGGTCGACGACGGCAACGACATCGCCATCCAGGCCGTCTATCCCGGCAGTCAGGTCGGCCTCGACAGTGACCCGGCGCTGCAGCAGACCGCCCGCAACACCGTCGACCAACTGGCCCGCTGGCACAACGACAACGCGCCGGCCACGTTCTACGCGGCCGCCGCCCGCGTCGGATACAACCCGGCCACCATCCTGAGCAACATGCACGACGAGGCCGTCGGCAACAGTTACAACAACCGCGGCATACACCACAATGGCAGCGGCATCGAGAACCTCAACGTCATCACCTCCGGCCTGGACGAGATGCTGCTCCAGTCGTTCCAAAACGACCTCAAGGTCTTCGCCGACTGGCCCGCCAACTCCAACGCCAAGTTCGGTGATCTGCTCGCCTCCGGGGACTTCCTCATTTCCAGCAGTATGGCGAACAACTCCGTCCAGTACGTGCGCGCGGTCAGCCAGAAGGGTGGCAACCTCACCTTCAGCAACCCCTGGCCCGCAAAAAGCGTCCAGGTTTACCGCAACGGCTCGGACGCGGGTACCCTCTCCGGAACGAAGATCACCCTCGGCACCTCCTCGGGCGAGACCATCAGCCTCGCGTCGGCCGGCACCTCGTACGCCACCCAGACGCAGCTCGGGCAGCCGGCCTCCGGCGGCGGTAGCGGGAGCACCAGCAGCTTCACCTCCGGATCCGAGGCCGGCGACCGTACGCCCACCTGGACCGACACCGCCGGCGGCGGGAACAACGGCGTCACGAGCATCAACTCCGACTCCGCAGGACCACAGACGGGTCCGCGCACCGGTGAGACCTCCCACACCGACAGCAGCGCGCTGATGTACTCCGGGTCCTCGACCGGCAGCAGCGCACACGCCTACCTGAAGGTGTACGACCTCAGTGGCGCGCCCTTGAACATCGGCACGGCCAAGACACTGAGCTCCACCACCCCCTGGGTGCCGGCCGGTTCCACCGAGAGCGAATGCGTGGCCGTCGACCTGATATTCACCGACAACAGCACGTTGCGAGACTCCGGCGCCGTCGAACAGAACAGCAACCAGGCCCATCTCGCCCACCAGTGCGGCCACTTGGCACTGGACACCTGGAACCATGTCACCGTCAACCTCGCCACCAACAACAGCAACAAGCAGATCGCCCGCATCCTCGTCGGCTACGACCACCCCAGCGGATCCGACAGCTACCGCGGCTACGTGGACGACCTCGCGATCAGCTGACCATCACCTGACGCACCGTCGGATCGACTGCCGCCGCTGTCCTTTCCGCAGCGGGGGCTCTCCCCGGAAGGCATGATGCCGGTGCCCGTCGCCTACGACGTCGAGGCGGTCCTGCGGCACCGCGCTGCGCGCCAACGTCCACAGGCCGCCGGCCGAATCCGCAGCCAGGCCCGCAGTCCTGGTTTTCGTCATGGGTGTCAATGAGTGGCACCGTCTTGACCACTGGCCCCCCAAGGAAATCGCCTGGTACCTGCGCCGTGACGGCGCCCTCTCCCTTGAGCCCCCGCCGACCGACGAGCCTGCCGACATCTTCCGCCACGCCCCGGCGGACCCGGTACCGGCTCACGGCGGCGCCGACACTGCCGGCAGGCGGCGACGACCGATTCACCATCAACCACGCCCGCCGTACGACACCGCCATCGCGTTCCTTGACCACCCGCACACCGGCCTCCCCGAGCCTTCGGTGTCCAGATAAGGAGATATACGGCATATTTGAGCTGGACGTGAACACCCCCCTCAGCTTCGGCCTGGCTGACGCCGCGGCGCCGGTACCCGGCCTGCGCCGCCCGCAAGGCGAGGACGTCCCGGCTACAAGGTGAGCACGGGCGGTGGCACGCGCCCGCGTTCACTGGCCGGGCAAGACCGGGATCAGCTCGCGGGCAGCAGTCGTGGTCAGCGGGCCGATGACCGAGCGGGAGTAGCGCTGGTAGAGGAAGTGGTGCCGAAGACGACTCATCCGTCCGCAAAGACGCCTCTGTAGGCCTGTTATGAGTCCGCCAGACGCTCTCGACGCCTGTCATTACGCCATTCCGGCCAGTTCGGCGCTGCGGTCCCACAGCCGTCGAGCGAGGTCAGCGTCGTTGGCCTGCGGGTTGTTCTTCGTCGCGGGCTTCTTGTTCTCGTAGTACGCACCGGACTGCCAGTCGGCGCCGGGTGTCCCTTCCGCGAGCCACACCAGTTGGCGTGCGCCCTTGTCGGGGCTCTGGAGGAAGAGCTTTCCGATCGGGTTGCCGTAGACGAACCTCATGAAGCTGGTGGTGTCGGAGGCGAAACTGGTGGCGATGGCTCCGGGATGGAAGGCGGCTGCGGACAGGCCCCGGCCGTGGAACCGGGCGTGGAGCTCCTTCGTGAACAGGATGTTCGCGAGCTTGGTGTCACCGTAGGCCTTGTGCGGCGTGTACTTGTTGTCGTTGTTCAGGTCGTCGATGTCGATCCCCCCGAACAGGCGCGCACCGTTGCTTGAGGTCTGGATCACTGAAGCCCTGCTGCTGAGCAGCTTGTCCATGAGCAGGTTGGTCAGCAGGAACGGTGCCAGGTGGTTGACCTGGAGGGTTTTCTCGAAGCCGTCGATCGTCCTGTTTTGGTCTCCGAAGACGCCCCCCGCGTTGTTCACGAGCACGTCGATGCGTGGGTAGGCCGCGTCGAGGTCGGCTGCGAGATTGCGTACGGCCTCGAAGCTGGTGAAGTCGGCGAGGAAGTGATCGCCGCCCAGTTCACCCGCGACCGCTTGAGTTTTCTCTGCTGAGCGGCCGACGATCACAACGGCGTGTCCGGCCTTGTGTAGTTGCCGGGCGCCGGCCGCACCGATCCCATCGCTGGCGCCTGTCACGACGATGACCTTGGACATGTGTGCCCTCCTGACTGCGGAACGTGCCAACGCCAGCAGCCTACGCCATGAATGACAGTCACTGCCAACTGCGGCGGTGTATGCTCATTCCATGAGAGCCGAAGGGAAGCCGTTGCCAGCCCTGCGCGAGCGGACACGGCTGGCCGTCCAGAGGGACATCAGCGAGGTGGCCATGCGTTTGTTCCTCGAAAACGGCTTCGCCGAAGTCACCGTCGACCAGATCGCCGCAGAGGCGGGTACCTCCCCGCGCAGCTTCTTCCGCTACTTCGCGACGAAAGAGGATGCCGTCCTCGGGCACCTGGCACAGGCGGGCCTGTACCTGAAGGCCGCCCTTGAGGACAGGCCCGCCACCGAGGCCCCTTGGGACGCACTCCGCGCCGCCTTCGACACCCTGCTGGCAGACTTCAGCGACTCCCCGCAGTCCCTGCGCAGAACCTCGCGCATGCTCCTCGCAACCCCCTCCCTCCGGGCCCGGCATCTGGAAAAGCAACTCCACTGGCAAGAACTCCTGGTCCCGGACATCGCCAGACGCCTCGGAGCCCCCGCCGACGGAACCGAGGATGTGCGAGCACACGCCCTCGTCGCCTCCGCCCTCGCCTGCCTCGACGCGGCCAGCACCGCCTGGGCACGCACCGACGACGACACTCCCATCGAGACACTCCTCGATGCGGCCATCGGCACAGTCCGCCGCTGACCGGCGTGTCCGCTCGCCTCCACCACGCCGTCGCCCTGGCCGGACACCACTGAACGCGCCGCCCGCCGTGGGTGTTCATGATCGGTTGCGTAGAGAACAACCATGATCACGGACGCCTGCGGGCTCACTGCGTCCAGGGCACCGGAACCCCAAGACCGTCGCTCAACGTCACAACCGGGCCAGCGATCCGCCACGTTGCCCGCCTAAATTCGAAGACCCGAAATGGACGGCACAGCGACAGAACTCACCCGTATATAGGACTGTCGGAAGAGGCACTGCGCGGCCGACGCCTCGCCCTCCTGCAAACCGCGCTCCTGGAACACGCCGCCGCCCACAACCTCCACACCATCATGACCTTCCACCACCGCGTCGAAGAAGCCGCCGCATTCGCCGCCAAGCTCCCGGAGACAGCCGCCGACCTGTACGCAGACAAGGTGCCGGACCGGGCGGCGTGGCTGGTGTGTGCGCACCTCACCGCAAACCGAAGCAGTCAGCTCCCGCTTTGCGTGCAGTAGATGATCTATCACCATGTATGCCCGCCGGCTTGGCTGGTCAGGTGGTGTCGCGGCGCCAACCCACGGATGGGCGACGCATGGGTTCTCACCGCGGTGTTGGACGTCAGGTGCGTGGCTGCAAGTACTCGAAGGCGGAGCCGTCCGGGTGACGGGCCAGGATCCTGGTGCCGTTGGGCACGGCCCCGGAATGTTCCGGGATTGTCCGGTTTGATCACGTGATGCCGTGGAGCTTGAGGATGGTGGCAGGAGTGGTGTGGGCACGTCTGGCGCTGGCGGTGTTGGCCCAGCCGACGGCCCGCAGCGTGCCACGGACGATGTCGCCCAGGGTGGCCATGACGGCGGGGGTGTTGCGTGGCCGCCCGTGCGCTGCGGCTGATCCGGGCCGACCTCGGTCGGACCGCCGCGGCGCTCGCGGGGCTGGCCGCGGAACACCGCGACACTCCGATGGCCGGCCGCACCCTGGCCCTGCACGCGGTTCCGACCACCTTCGGGCTGAAGGCGGCCGGCTGGCGGTCGCTGGTGGTGGCCGCCGACGCCCGGCTGGCGGCGCTGCTCGACGGCGGGCTGCCGGTGTCACTCGGGGGCGCGGCCGGCACGCTGTCCGGCTACCTGGCCTTCGCCGAGGCGGACGGCACCGCGACCGACCCGGCGGCCTACGCCGGCGAACTCGCCGACGCCTTC
>NZ_SUMC01000180.1 GCF_005047355.1 Actinacidiphila oryziradicis | reverse complement strand
GTACTTCGACCAGACCTACCAAGCCATCGCCGGCCTGGTCTCCGACCGCGCGGCCATGCGGTAATCAACCACCAGCCAACCCGCCAGGCCAGCACAGCCCGACCTCAATCGAGCACCACGTCGTTAGTTTGACATGGCTGTGGTGTGAGCCGGTTTCGATGGTTTCGGGTCGGCGGCCGCCGACCCGAAACCATGGGTGCGAGCCTGGGTCAGCGCTCGTAACCTGGCACGTACCTGGCCGCTACTCAGGCTGCAAGGTCGCCAGCTGGAACCGGTTGCCCTCCGGGTCGGTGAACACGCTCAGGCGGATCGGCGGGTGGTTCGACTCGTTGAGCAGCTTGGCGCCCAGGCCGGTAAACCGCGCGGTCTCCTCGTCGTGGTGCTCGGTGACCAGGGTGGGAACGAACCCGCCGATGATCCGCTCGGCCTCAGGAGCCGGGAAGAAGATCATCTGGGGGCGGCTGCCCGGGTCGGTGGTGCCGACCGCCATGACCCCCTCGCGGAAGCCCGGGGTGACTTCGCGGTCGAGGACCTTCCCCCAGAACTCCGCCAGACTGGCGGGATCGGCGCAGCCGATGTTCACGGATGCGAAAAACGTACTGACATCAACAGTCATGATTGCTTCCGTCGAATGGTTTTCTTCATGTCTCGGCCGCGCTCGATGTGCGGCACCAGCGGATCTGGCGCATCGGCGAGGCGAGATCTTGATCTGTCCGGGTGGACAGGTTCGGGTGGTTTCCGCCCACAGGCGAGAACGCTTCAGCAGGCACTTCTCTGGCCGGCCAGCCCCGTCAGGGGATGGCGGCTCGTATGACCGCGGGCTGCTACGCCGCCGCGGCGATCACGTCGAACTCGTTGCCTTCCGGATCGGCGAGGGTGGTCCAGCGCATGCTGCCCATCTCGACGTCCCCCTTCCGGCTCGCACCGAGCCCGATCAGCCGCTCGACCTCCGCCTCGAGGTCCGCAGTCATCAGGTCCGGGTGCATCCGGTTCTTCGCCGACTTGCCTTCGGGCACCTGGGCGAAGCACCAGCCCGGCGCGCTCGGGCCGGCCTCGTGCAGCCCGATGGAGGCGAACGCCTTGCCCGCGCCCGGATCCAACTCCCGGCCGAGCGCCTGCGCCCAGAACGCGCCCAGCACGGCGGCGTCCGCGCAGTCGAAGGTCAATGCAAACAGTCGGTTCGTCATGATTCCCTTTCTCCTCTCGTGGAGAGCACCGGCCAGCACACCTCGGTGACCAGACCGTGCTCGTTTTTCGTGTCACGCAGACTGACCAGGTAGTTCTCCCGGATCGCCGTACGTGTGAGCGAACCCAGGCCTTGTTCGGCGACGAAACTGCCCAACGCGGCGTAGGTCCGGTCGAGCTCCCGCAACGGGCCGTGATGCAACGCCACCGCGATCGGGCCTTCCGGCAGCGGGTCCCCGGCGAGGCCGGCGGACGCGCTGAGCGGAATGAAGGCGGTGACCTCGCCGATGTGCGACTCGAACAGCTCCGCGCTGTAGAACGCGCCGTCCGGACCACCGCGCAGATCGGCATCCGAACCGATCTGCCGACGCAGGTCGGCGAACGTGTCGGGCAGCCACTCGAAGACCTCGTCCCAGGCCACCCGCGCGCTTGCCATGACCGCCCGGCAGGCGGCCGGGGTATGGAAGACGACGTTCAACGGGGATGGTCCACCGCCCTCGAGAAGCTGGCGCAGCGAGGCCACCGCCGTCTGGGTCTGCTCCAACTGGCGCTCCATGCTGCGCAGGTGCTCGGCGATGACCTCGTCGCGCACCGTCGGATCGGTCGCCGTCAGCACGACCTTGACCTGGTCCAGCGGCATACCCAGATCCCGGAAGCGCCGAATGAGCTGGGCCTTGGGGGCCTGCGCCGTGGCGTAGAACCGATATCCGCTGTCCGGGTCGATCCGCACGGGGCTCAGCAGCTCCAGATCGTGGTAGTGACGCAGTGCCTTGACACTGACATGGGTCAGCCGGGAGAACTCCCCGATACTCAGCAACGCGACCATCACTCGCCTCCCACGCCCGGCGCGGCAACGCCGAGACCTACCGGCGCCGGCTCGAAACCAAGCCGCGATTCGCCGTGTTCGGCCACCAGGCTTGCAAGAGCAGCCAGCTCCTCCAGCATGCGCATCGCGCAACCTCCTTTCAGCACCGCTCAACCGATGCCACGACTCTCATCCCTCCCCCTACAGGAGAGTCAACACCGGCCGTGTCCCACTGCGTGGTGTAGCCAGTCATGTAGAGAATGCGCAGGTCATATTGAGTAGGGTGCAGGTCCTAGCCGGGTCTAGGGTTCTGCGGTTTCTGGCAGGATCCCGTTTTTGTAGCGGGTGAGGTGGTTGCGTTGGTAGTCGCGGGCTTCGTGGTAGGCCCAGTAGGTCTCGAAGTCGCCGCTGGAGCGCAGGGCGCGTAGGCGTAGCACGACTTCGGCGCCGTCTGGGCCCCAGCGGGCGCCGGTGATGTCGAGCTGGTCCTTGATCAGGTGCCGGCAGGCCAAGGCCGGGTAGTTAAGGTTTCCGGGCCGTCGTCAAGTGCCTGAGGTGATCGTGGGGCTGTCATGCGAGCGTGTAGGTGGCGGGGCCGGTCCTGCGGAACTGTCCGTAATGCACCCACTGGGATAGCTGTACGCAGATGATGTTGGCGTCGGCGACGCCGAGCCATTGCGCGATCTCCCGTCCATGCCAGCTGCGTGCCGGATCCGACCGCATGAGCTCCAGGACGCGTTCGCGTCGGGTGCGGCGCGGGCCGGATGCGGACGGTTCAGTGTCCGATCGTGCGACGGTTTCCGCCTCGGTGTACTCGATGGCGGGCGGCGGTTCGTGGACCGCGATGTCCAGGGCGGTGACTTTCTGGCTGGTCAGTGGGCGGCCGTCGGGCTTGTGGATGTGGTAGCGGGAGTGCGGTGACTTGACCTAGCGGGTGCTCACCCGCAGTCGGCGGTCGGGCAGGAGGCCGGGGTGGAAGGTGAGCGAGATGTCGCACCCGGCGTCCGGACCGCTCCCCGTCCCGACGCAGTCGCCGTTGGGATCGATGCTTTCGCTGGTGATCTTGTACCTGATGAAAACCCCGTCGTCGGCGGTCAGCTGCTCCGACAGGTTCTGGTCGTCCTGCTGCTTCTCGGCTGCTGTCGCCGCCTGCTGGGCGGAGGCGGCCTGCTTCTCGGCGTCCTGGGCGGCGGCTTCGGCGGCGGCGGCGTCCTGGTCGGCCTGGGCGGCGACCTGGCGGGCGGTGGCGGCCGCGTCCTGGGCGGCGGAGGCTGCCGACTGGGCGGCGGAGGCGTCGGACTCGGCCTGGTTGGCCGAGGCGCGGGCGTCGGCGGCGTCACCGGCGGCAGCGTCGGCGGCGGACTGTGCGGCGGAGGCGTCGGCGGAGGCCTGGGCGTCGTACGCGATGGTCTGGGCCTCGGTGGCCTTGGCCTCGGCAGCGGCCTTCTCGGCCTGGGCCGCGGAGGCGATCGCCTGCTGGGCGGATACCTGGGCCGCGGCGGCCTGAGCGGCCGCGTCGGCTGCGGCGACCCGGGCGTTCTTCGCGTCACCGGTGGCCGCGTCGGCCAGGGCCTGGGCGGACTGGGCGGCCTGCGCGGACTGGTCGGCCTTGGCCTGGGCCACCGCCTGCTGCTGGTCGGCGATGGTCTTGGACGCCTGGGCGGTCAGCACGGCGAGCCCGGCGGAGGAGTCGGTGTCAATGTGCGGCGAGCCCAGCTGAATCGCGTCGTTGGCCGGAGCCGCGACCGCCTCGGCGGCGTCAGACGCGGCGGTGGCCGCCTGGGCTGTGGTGTAGGCGTAACCGGCCGTGATGACCGCATCCGTCTGGGCCTGCGCGGCGTCCGCCCCGGCGGCGACGGCGTTCTTGCGGGCTGTGACGGCGTCGGCCTGCGCGTTGGCCGCATCCGCCAGCATCAGCCCGCGTGCTTGCCGGATCTGGTCGCTGGTCAGCGGACCGCGGCCGGCCAGGGTGTTTAGGTGGCGCTGGACGTGCCAGGAAGTGAACAGTTCCAGCAGGCGCCGGTGCTGGGCATCGGCGACGGTGGGAAGCTTCTCCGCGAGCCAGCGCTGGAAGAGCAGCAGCTGCCGGTCGGCTGGGGGTAGGACGCCGAATTGCATGAGCAGGTCGCGCAGGTAGGCGACCGAACGCCAGGGAGTGAGCTGGCTCAATCCGTCGTGGGTGAGCGGGACTTCGCCGCGGGCCAAGGCCCGAAGGTTGCGCTGGACGTGGGAGTGGCCGGTCCAGGTCAGCCCGCCCCAGGGGCGTTTCATCTGCCGCAGCGCGTCGAACGGCTCACCCCCGTCCGCGTGCCCGTGTCGGGCGACGGCGTCGACGCCGGGCGGGCGTATCGCTCCAGCGATCGCACGGAGAGGGTCGGCCGACCCCGGGTGGCGGAGGCGGGCAGTGGGTTCGACGCTCGTTTGCGGGGGAGCGGCAGGGATTGAGCGGCTCGCGTGCTCAATGTGTTCTCTTTCTTCTATTGGACGTCTGGATCCCGCTCGGGAAGGCTAAGGCGTGCCGCCCGGGCCGGGAGGGCGGCGTAGTAGGACCACGCAAGACAGATCACGTGACTCAAGGAGGACTGGCCGTGGAATACCGCATGCTCGGACGGAGCGGGTGCAGCGTGTCGACGTTGGCGCTCGGCACGATGACGTTCGGCACCGAGGCCGACGAGGCGGGGGCGCATGCGCAGCTCGACCGGTTCGTCGAGGTCGGCGGGACGTTGGTGGACACCGCGGACGTCTACAGCCGCGGGGTCTCCGAGGAGATCATCGGCCGGTGGTACGCCGGCCGCCCCGCCGAGGTACGCGACCGGATCGTGCTCGCGACCAAGGGCCGCTTCCCCATGGGCGACGCCCCCAACGACGCCGGCCTGTCGCGGCGGCACCTCGACCGGGCGCTGGACGCCTCCCTGCGCCGGCTCGGCGTCGAGGCGGTCGACCTCTACCAGGTCCACGCCTGGGACCCGCTGACGCCGATCGACGAGACGCTACGGTTCCTGGACGACGCGGTGCGCAAGGGCAAGATCCACTACGTCGGGTTGTCGAATTTCACCGGCTGGCAGCTCCAGAAAGCCGTCGACATTGCCGACTTCCGCGGTCTGAGCCGCCCGGTGACCCTGCAGCCGCAGTACAACCTGTTGGCTCGCGAGATCGAGTGGGAGGTCATCCCGGCCTGCGCGTCCGAAGGCCTGGGCCTGCTGCCGTGGAGTCCGCTCGGCGGCGGATGGCTGACGGGCAAGTACCGGCGCGACGAACGGCCGGTCGGAGCGACCCGGTTGGGCGAGAACCCCGAGCGCGGTGTCGAGGCGTACGACCGGCGCGTGAAAGTCGAGCGCACCTGGGCCGTCATCGACGAGGTGCGCTCGGTGGCCGACGAACGAGGCGTCTCCATGGCCCAGGTCGCCCTGGCCTGGCTGGTCGACCGCCCGACCGTGACGTCGGTGATCCTCGGCGCGCGAACCCTGGAGCAGCTGGACGACAACCTCGGCGCGGCCGGTCTGCACCTGACCGAGGAGGAGTACGCCCGCCTCAACAAGGCCAGCGACCCCGGCGCGGCCGATTACCCCTACGGCGTCCCCGGCACGGCGCAGCGCGGCCGGAAGATCGAGGGCGGACGCTGAGCAGACGCCCGGTTCAGGCGCAACCCGTACACCACTTCCCAGGACGCAACCTTGGGCCCCACCTCCGGCGGGGCCCATTCAGACCCTTGTGCGAGCGGTGCTCCACCGACGGCATGACCTCCCGGTGCGCCGAGCCGTAGGAACGGAGCTTGTCGGTGACGACCACCCGCGGCACCGCGCCCGTGTTCTTCAGCAGGCGGCGGAAGAGTTCGCCCCCGTCCTGGCCACCAACGGCGGCGGGACGATCCTCAACGTCCTGTCGGCGATGTCCTGGCTCGCCTACGACGGGGCCAACGCCTACAGCGCGGCGAAGGTGGCCGCGTGGAGCCTCACCAACGGCATCCGCCTCGAACTCGCGGGCCAGGGAACCACGGTGACAGGCCTGCACCTGGCCAGCACCGACACCGCCAGTAGACCGCAGGGGCGACAGCCTTTATCCACCCTTGCCCCCCATCACGGCCATGCCAACACCCGTTCAACTAGAGTCGAACGCTTGGTACGAACACGCACTGGGGGTGGTCCTCTTCCGCGCCGACGCGCCGGAGCCACCAAAGAGTACCTGCAGTGGATCACCGACGGGGGCGGGAACAAGGCCAACACCTGGCAGTACTCGCGATCACCACTTTCCGCAGGGGAATTCGTCAGCCGGCGGGCGCCAAGTAGGGGAAGAACGGCGTCGGAGGAGCATCGACGGCCTCTTTGGTCAGGTCGATACTCAGCGCGCTGTCGGTGGTGAGCGAGAACATGACCTCACCAGCGTTGTCGGTGAGGTTCCGGCCGTTGAATTTCGCGAAACCGAAGACCGCGGGAGTACCGATCGTATAAGGCAGGATATCCGGGAGAATACGGTCGGCGATGTCCTGACCGTAACTACGCGGATCCGATGCGGTTTCCCGGGAACCGACTACTGCGGCGACCCGTCCGGCGATTTCCTCGCGGAACGTGTGGGCGTCGTCGGCGGGGGCCGTCTGATTCAACCGCTCCGCCAATTCGTCGTCGAACTGCGCGAAGATCGGCGAGACCATCGGGAGTCCGAACCTGTTGATGCGGTGCCATCCACCGGCATCGGTGGCCAGCGCCGTCACCCCCCAGACGCCGATGTCGCGGTTGTGCGTGAAGGGCAGCAGCTCGGCGTCCGGTACCTCCAGCACGATGGACATCACCTTCATCCCGGAGAACAGGCTGGTCACCGGAGACGAGTCCGGCGCGGGCACGTCCACGTCGGTGCCGTTCTGGAATGCGTGGCCGACCGCCTCCACCACGCCCGGGTTCATCCAGAACGGGTCGGCGGCCCGGCCGGTCCACAGCCGTAGACCACCCTCGGCGCTGAGCGTCCGCCCGACCATGCCGACGAGCAGCACGGTGCCCTCCGCCGCGTCGTCGGCCGCCTGAGCGCCCACGATCCGGCGCAGTTCGACCGCCTGCGTACCATCGGTGTCCCGCGCTCCGAAGGTGATGCGGAAGGCGAGATCTTCGACGGCGTCACCCGTACTGTCGATCTTGAATTCGTACCGGGCCTCGGGGTGGAATCCTTTCGGTGCTTCCGGACCCGCGGATTCGGAGCACACGTCCATCACGAGAACCGTGCCGCGCTCACCCCGGAACACGTACACATCGGAGATGTTCAACCGCGCGTCGGCCCTGGCCGCGGGGGAATCGAGGTGATGCGACATGCTAGTGACTCCAAACGCTCTGCGGCGGCGGTGCACAAGGGGGAGAGAATTCCCGTTGCGGCCGACGCGGTCTGCCTCTGGACGCACGGCCTCGTCGGCCTGCGGGCGACTTCGGAACGGAAGCCGTTCCGGCACCTGACACCGGGGGTGACGCCGCATTACTGGAGGCGCCAAACCCACTAATAAGCGTACCTCGGCAACCGGCGAACGCGCGTTGACCCGAATCCGGCGCCCTCGCGGTCTCCACCGGGAAGGACGCCGGCGAAGTCCGGGCCCGTGACTCCGCTGTTCTCATCGATGACGACACCCACGGGCAGTGCCTGCGTCACCCATGGCTACGCCTTCGCGTCTGCGGCCAGCTGGGACCGCACAAGCCTGACTACTACCACCGGCGCAACCGACTGCGCGGATGTCACCGACACCACGGTGGAGACCACGACACACACCTACGACAGTGCGGACCGCATCACCGACGCCGGCTACACCTACGACACATTCGGTCGTACGCTGACCACTCCGGACACCACCCTCACCTACTACGTGAACGACCTGGCCAGTTCCGAGGCGACCAGTACCAGCAAACAGACCTGGTCCCTGGACGCCGACCACCGCCTAGCCAGCACGGTCAACGCGACCAGCAGCGACAGCGGCAGCACCTGGACGACCAGCGGAACCACGGTCAACCACTACGCCGACGACACCGACAGCCCCACCCGGACCGCCAAGTCGTCCGGCACGATCACCCGCAACGTTGGTGACCTCAGCGGCGGCCTCGCCGCCACCACCTCGGCGACCGGCGACACCACGCTCCAACTCGCCGACCTTCACGGTGACATCGGCGTCACCCTCGCGGTCAGCACCGGTGCGGCCAACTCGTACAACTACGACGAGTACGGCAACACCACCAACCCGAGCCGTTACGGGTGGCTCGGCTCCGCACAACGCGCCAGCGACACCCCGACCGGTCTGACCCTCATGGGCCTGCGCCTCTACAGTCCGGCCACGGGACGCTTCCTGCAGACCGACCCGGTCTCCGGCGCGAGCGCCAACGGGTATGACTACTGCAACGGTGACCCGATCAACTGCACCGACCTGGACGGGCAGTGCCCGAAGTTCATCAGCCACCCCATCGCGTCAGCCGCGTGCAAGGCGGCGACCAATGGGACGGAATATCTCATCGTGGTCGCCGGCGAGGCGTTCTGTGCCGCCGTCCTCACTGAGATCCTCCCGGTATGCAGTGGCATCGTCACCGGGACGGCCAGCGCCGCTTCGTACTTCGTGGAGACTCGCTGGGACGGAGGATTCAGCTGGGGCACCGCGATCGAGGACTTCGTCTCTGCGGCGATCGCCGGCGGGATCGGTGGCGCTGTCGCCAAGAAATTCTTCAAGACGAGTTCCGGGAAGAAATTCCTCAATAAGGCAGGAAAACTTCTCATCGGTCTGGGAACAAAAATCGACAGTGCGGTGCACCGAATCGCCGGGAAACACATCAAGATTGGACGGGCAAAACTTGTCAATAAGTTGAGAAAGATGGTCAAATAGCCGTGAAGAAGGATATTGGCGCAGGCTGGGGATGCGTCGCGATACTGGCATGGATCTTCGTCATGACTACCGTGGCCCATGTCGCGCAGGTGCTCCTCCAGCACCGGTCATGGTCAGATTTTGGTGTTGGTGTCGCTGTCTCGGCGCTGTTCGTCGCGATCCCCGCACTCGTCGTGTGGCTGAGAGGACTTCGTAAGAGCTGAGGCGCGGGCGCCTTCCGCACCCTGGCTCGTTCTCCGCCTGTAGGGCCCACCGGTTTTCCGGCAGGCCCTACAGGCGTTACGGACGCGCTCGGTATCACAGGAAGAGCTCGCCACGTCCTCCACGACATCGGATTGCCGTTCCGCAAGGCCAGATCGGCAAACTTCAACTTGGACCGCCTATTCCTTGCTGAGCTCCTAGTGTCTCGTGATCCTGTTTGTGTCACTTCGCGTTGTTGTCGACGAGTTTCTTGATGTTGGTCTGGACGAGTCGGACCTTGGCGAGGATCTCGTCGGCGGTCGCGGTCCAGGTGAAGGGTTTG
>NZ_SUMC01000018.1 GCF_005047355.1 Actinacidiphila oryziradicis | reverse complement strand
CGTGCACCCCGGGCAAGCATGCTGCGGACCCGCACGCGCGAGCCCCGAGGAGATCACCCCACAGCGGCCCCGACCCCCACAACGGACATGGCGTGGCGGCACGCACGACCACCCAGCCCGTCCGGCGCTTGAGGACGGAACCGGTACGCCGGACCGGGGTAAGCCTGCCGTGCCGGTCCGGCCGGACAGCGGTAGCTGCCCCGGCACCGGGGGCGGAACCCGGCACGCTCGCAGCCGGGACAACCTGCCGTGCCGGTCCGGCAGGGCAAACGTGCCTACCGCAGAGCAGAGGGGAAGGGACCCGCGCCGGAGGGGAGCCCGGCGCAGGCGGGGCCGACGGGGTGGGTCAGCCATGCGAAGTCGCCGAGGCCGCCGGGGGCGGTGAGTTCCGCGGCCTGGGTGGCGGAGGCGAGGGCGCGGACGTACGCGGCGGGGTCGCTGGAGGCCAGGGCGAGCGCGGGCCGGCGGCCGTCGATGCCGAGGGCCTGCAGCGCTTGCCGCTGGTTCACAACGGTGCCGCCGCAGGCGTCGAGCGCGACGTGGGCGGTGATGTCGCAGGAGCCGTCGGGCACGGGCGGCACCTCGCGCCCGGCGCGGTACCCGGTGAGGGTGCCGTAGTACGGCCGGGAGGCCAGAACATGGGCGTAGTCGACCGCGACGGCGAGCCCCGCGTCGAGGGAGGCGACCGCACGGGCCCACGCGGCATCCCGCGGCCGGCCGATCTCGGCGCGGGCGCCGGGCGACCCGGCGATGGGCCACCAGCGGGCCAGCCACGCGGCGTCATCGGCGGAAAGGGCGCCACCGAGGCGTTCCGCGCCGTCGGAGGGGCGTACCAGCACGTAGCGCGGCTCACCGGTTCCGTCGGCCTCGGCGACATCTACGGGGATGTTGTCGAGCCATTCGTTGGCAAAAAGTAGCCCCGGCAGGCCCCTGGGAGGCTCGTCGGTCCAGGCGATCCTGGCGTCCAGCCCGTCCGGGCGGGCGGCCCGCTCGACCGCGTAGGGCCGCAGCCGTGCCGCGAGCGGGGCCGGTACGGAGCCGAGCACCCCGAGCAGGAGCTCGCCGCGACCGGCGCCGACATCGACGAATGCCAGCTCAGAGGGGTGTCCGAGGGCCGCGTCAACGCGGCGCAGCAGCTCGGCGACGGCGCGGGCGAAGATCGGCGAGGCGTGCACGGAAGTGCGGAAGTGGGCGGCGGGGGCCTCTCGCCGGAAGAACCCGTGCGGCCCGTAGAGCGCCTGTTCGGTGGCTTGCCGCCACCCAGTCCACTTGTCGTCGGTCACAGAACAACCGTAGACATGAGCGACCCGTCACTGGATCCGGGTATGGTGCTACGGGACATGTACGCCCGCGAGGACGCGACGCCGCGGATTAATCGATCATGAACATTGGCCATCGGAAGCGTTCTTCCCCTATGCCGGACGCTCCGGCGCTGATATTTGATGGCTGTATGCAGTGGAAGGTGAACAGCGGATGACGGCCGGCAATTACGGGACGCCTGAACCCGAGAACGACGACCCCTTCGCCTACCTGTACCACTCGGAGGGTGACGCTTCGGGCTCGGAACCGGGCCAGACGGTGGCCCAGCCGGGCGTGCCGCGTACGTCGTACAACCAGGTCAAGCGGGTGGGTGAGCGGCAGTACGGCAATGCCGGCGCCACGGCGGGCGGTGGCTACGGCTACCCACCGCAGGCGCCGACCCAGCAGGTGCCGCAGCAGGGGCAGCCAACGCAGTACGCCCCTCAGCAGCCACCCCAGCCGCCGCAGCAGGCGCCGGGTGGCCGGCGGGCGGCCCGTGGCGGGTCGGGAGGCGGGCCGAACAACAAGATGCTGCTGATCGGCGCGGTGGCGGTGGTCGCGGTGGTCGCGATCATCATCAGCGCGGTGATGATCAAGGGTTCCGGGGCCAAATCGCAGGCCGGGGGCTCCAAGCCGTCCGCGACGAGCGGTGCGAACTCGGCGCAGCCGGCACAATCGGCCAGCAGTTCGAGCAGTGACAGCACGGCCGGCGCCCTTCCGGGCACGACGGACGCGGCGACGCTGACGCTGGCGGGCGGCGCCCAGAAGAGCACCCAGTGGAGCGGAGCTAAGGCCTCTGGCGGCGAGTATGTGGACCACATGACCTCGGTTGGCGCGTCTGTCACTTGGACGGTGACCGCGCCGAAGGCGGCCTCGTACGACTTGTGGGTGCGCTACGCAAATGCCCAGAAGGATGCAGCAAGTGCGACTACCGTGGTCAATGGCAAGGCGTTGGGCTGGAAGATGGACCTCAAGAACTACGGTAAGGAAGGCGACTGGACGGGCTGGTATCGAACGTTCGTCTCGGTGAACCTGAACAAGGGGTCGAATACTGTAGCCGTCACCTGTGCTTCGGGTGACTCCTGTCATTTCAACTTGGATCAGCTCGCGCTGGTGGAAGCGGGCGGAGCTAAACCCAACTGGTAGGGAGAAGCCGACGGCCCGGTGGAGAACCCACCGGGCCGTGACGGAACTCGAATCCGGAGTTCTGGCGTTAGGCCACGCGCCCGAAGTCCACGCAGCGATCAGCAACCCAGCGCTTCACTCCGCCGTAACGGAGGGGGGTCCAGGTGTTGTACGCGGGTTCTGTGCTGCTGCATCGGTACGCGCTGCCTTGAACCTGTCCTGCGCACGGGTCCGCCTGTGCCCAGCAGGCGACACTGTCCGGGCTGCCGTGCCCCAGGGCGTTGATCGTGGCGATCGCGGCGGAACTGGTGGAAGAGGACGCGCGGAGCGTCCACTGGTGGCTGGCGTAGACACCCGTCACCGGTGAAGCAGCCTGTGCTGTGGGTGCGGTAGCGAAGAGAGCGGCCACCCCGACTGCGGCAGCAAATGCTGCGGTACGTATGTGCTGGCGCAAGAGAAATTCCCCTGTTTTCTGAATATCTGATTGTTCGGTCGAAGAGCGACTCTATCTGAACTGATGTGCGAGGCAACGGGTTTGCGCGTGCTACGTATCGCTCTTACCACGCTGGACTCGTACCGTGTCGCAAGGACGTCAGGGGGATGGTCGAACGATCCAGCGTCCCTTGCGCATCACGCCCACCACGTCGTACGACGCGTCCAGTACCACCAGGTCGGCGTCCTTGCCCGGCTCCAGCGAGCCGATCCGGTCGTGGGCCCCGAGCAGCCGGGCCGGGGTGGCGGAGATGGCCTCCACGACATCCTCGACCGGCAACCGGTCGATGGTCACGGCCCGTTTGAACGCGGTGTCCAGGGTGAGGGTCGAGCCCGCGATGGAGCCGCCCTCGGCGAGCCGGGCGACGCCATCGGTGACCTGGACCTCCATCGGGCCGAGCAGATAGCGCCCGTCCTTGAAGCCCGCCGCGTCCATCGCGTCCGTGATGAGGGCGACGCGGCCGGGACCGGCACTGCCGAAGGCCAACTCCAGGACGGCGGGATGCAGATGCACACCGTCGTTGATCAGCTCGACGGTGACCCGCTCGTCCTCCAGCAGGGCCGCCACCGGGCCCGGATCGCGGTGCAGCAGCGTCGGCATGGCGTTGAAGAGATGGGTGGCCACGGTCGCGCCCGCGTCGACGGCCTGGAGGGTCGCGTCGTACGTCGAGTCGGTGTGGCCGACCGCCGCGATCACGCCCTGCTCGGCCAGCAGCCGTACGGAGTCGAGCCCGCCCGGGAGCTCGGGGGCGAGGGTCAGCATGCGGGCCGCCCCGCGTGCGGCGTCGAGGAGCTTGCGGACGTCCGCCGGGTCCGGGTCGCGCAGCAGGGCGGGATCGTGGGCGCCGCAGCGGTGCGGGGAGATGAAGGGGCCCTCGAAGTGGATGCCGGCGAGGTCGCCCTGTTCGACGAGCTCGGAGAGGGTGGCGGCCTGCCGGGCGAGGTCGTCGAGGTGGCCGGTGACGGTGGACGCCAGCATGGTCGTCGTACCGTGCGCGCGGTGGGTCTCGATGGCGGTGAGGGCCTGGTCCGCCGTCCCGGCGGAGAATGACCCGCCGCCGCCTCCGTGGACATGGATGTCGATGAAGCCGGGGACGATCCAGTGCCCGGCCAGGTCGAGCGTGGAGCGCTGTTCCGGCTGGTTCTCGGTGATCGTACGGCCCTGGACGGTGACCCGTCCGTCGTCGGCGGTCCCGTCCGGCAGGACCACCCGGGCACCGGTCAGCACAATGGGCTCCGCCATCAGGCGGTCACCTCCACGGAGAGAAGATCCCAGGCGAGCAACCCTGCGCCCAGGCAGCCGGCCGTGTCCCCGAGGACCGCCGGCACGATGATGGGGAGCCGCTGGAACCTGATCCGTTCCCGGACCGCCGTTCGCAGTGGCCCGAAAAGTGTTTCCCCCGCTTCGGCGAGCCCGCCGCCGATGATCAGGGTGTCGGGGTCCAGCAGGGTGAGGCCGGTGAGCAGCCCGTCGGCGAGCGCGGCGACCGCGTCGTCCCATACGGCGAGCGCCCGGGGGTCCCCGTCCGCGACGGCCCGCGCACAGCCGGTCGCGTCCGCGCCCCAGGCCCGGGACACCGCCGCCGCCGAGGCCAGCGCCTCCAGGCAGCCACGCTGCCCGCACCCGCATTCCGGGCCCTTGCGCCGTACGACGATGTGGCCGATCTCTGTGGTCTCCACCCGCCCGGCCGTGCCCACCGCCCCGGCGATCCCGGTGCCCAGCGCCACGAACAGGAACCGCTCCGCCCCCCGGCCGGCCCCCAACCGCCCCTCCGCGACGCCCCCGGTCCGTACGTCGTGCCCCAGCGCCACAGGCACTCCGTCCAGCCGTTCGGAGAGCAGCGCCCGCAACGGAACATCGCGCCAGCCGAGATTCGCCGAGTACGCCGCGATCCCGTCGGCCTCGTCCACGACCCCCGGCACCACCACCCCGGCGGCCGCCGCCGGCTCCCCGAGCTCCTTCGCCCCGTGCTCCGCCAGATCAGCCGCGAACCCCAGGATCCCGGCCACCACAGCCTCCGGCCCGTCCTGCCGGCCGGTCGCGCGCCGCGCCCTGTACAGCAGCGTCCCGTCCGCCCCGACCAGGGCAGCCTTCATTCCGGTGCCGCCCACATCCAGGGCGATGACATGTCTCACGTGGGACAGTCTCCCCCGGCGGACGGGAAAAGGTCTAGTCCACTTGCCGGGGTTACCCCGCCGGTCGCGGGGTAACCCCGGCGGCGCCCTCGGTAGGCTGCGGCTCATGGATCCGGCGACGCTCAGCGACCACGACCGGGCGGTGCTCGACATCGCCCGCCGCCAATGGGCCGGCCCCGGCGCGAAGGAACGCGCCATACGGGAACGGCTCGGCATCTCCCCGGCGCGCTACTACCAGCTGCTGAACGCCCTCCTCGACGACCCCAGCGCCCTCGCCCACGACCCCATCACGGTCAACCGCCTGCGCGCCATCCGCGACGCAAGGCGGGAGCACCGCTAACAGCCCCCTGGAGGGTGGGCACAACCGGCCACCGGCCCGCAGACGGGCACGGGCCCCGCCCCGCACCGGTAGGGTCGGAGCCATGGGCAGCAAACCGCTTCCGACCCCCGTCACCCCCGAGGGCAGGGACGGCCTCGCCGCCCTGCTTTCCGACCCCGCGCACTCCGTCGTCGCCCTCGACTTCGACGGCACCCTCGCACCGATCGTCCCCGACCCCGACAGCGCCCGCGCCCACCCCGGCGCGGTGCCCGCCCTCGCCCGGCTCGCGCCACGCATCGCCTCGGTCGTGATCGTCACCGGCCGCCCGGCGGCCGTCGCGGTCCGCTACGGCGGCTTCGCCGGTGTGCCGGGGCTGGAGCACCTCGTGGTCCTGGGGATGTACGGCGCCGAGCGCTGGGACGCCCGAAGCGCGACCGTGCAGGCCCCCGCCGTGCACCCCGGCGTCATCGCCGTACGGGCCGAACTGCCGGGCTTCCTGGAGCGGATCGGCGCCTGGCGCGGCGCTTGGGTCGAGGACAAGGGCCGCGCCATCGCCATCCACACCCGCCGCGCCGAGGACCCGCAGGCCGCGTACAAGGCCCTGTCCGGGCCGCTCACCGAACTCGCCGACCGCCACGACCTGATCGTCGAGCCGGGCAGGTTCGTCCTCGAACTCCGCCCGCCCGGCATGGACAAGGGCGTCGCCCTCGCCGAATATCTCCACGAGACCTCAGCCGGTCCCGTCCTCTACGCCGGCGACGACCTCGGCGACCTCCCTGCCTTCGCCGTCATCGAAAAGCGCCGCGCCGACGGCCTCCCCGGCCTCCTCGTCTGCAGCGGCTCCACCGAAGTCACCGAGCTCGCCGCCCGCGCCGACCTCGTCGTCGACGGCCCCGAGGGCGTCGTCGACCTGCTCAACGCCCTGGCCGACGCCCTTTCCTGACGGCGGTCGCTCACTCTCCGCCCCGGTCGAGGGAGCCGAGGCGGCCCAGTTCGTCATCCGAGAGCCGCAGCGCGCCGGCGGCCACGTTGGCGACCAAGTGATCCGGATTGCCGGTACCCGGGATGGCCAGCACATGCGGCCCCTGCTGCAGCGTCCACGCCAGCCGGACCTGCGCGACCGTAGCCCCGTGCGCGCGTGCGACGGCCAGTATCCCGGCGCTGTCGGTATCGCTCGCGCCCACCTCGCGCCCGGCACCGGCGATCGCGAAGAACGGTACGAACGCCACGCCCTGCTCGCCGCAGACCCGCAGAAACTCGTGGTTCTCGGCCGGCGCGCCGATGCCGTACTGGTTCTGCACGCAGACCACCGGCGCGATGGCCTGGGCCTCGCTGAGGTGCTCGGGCGTGACGTTGGAGATGCCCAAGTGGCGGATAAGCCCGGCCTCGCGCAGTTCGGCCAGCGCCCCGAAATGCTCGGCGATCGAGCCGGTTTTCCCACCCGGGGGGACACGTAGATTCACAACATCCAGGTGGTCACGGCCGAGCTGGCGCAGGTTCTCCTCGACCTGGCCGCGCAACTGCTCCGGCGTGGCCCACAACCACTCACCCGACGGATCCCGGCCCGGCCCGACCTTGGTGGTGATGACCAGGTCATCCGGGTACGGGGCCAGCGCCCGGTTGATCAGCTCGTTGGCGGAACGCAGCGGCGAGAAGTAGAACGCGGCGGTGTCGATGTGGTTGACGCCGAGATCGAGCGCGCGCCGAAGCACACTGATCGACCTTTCGCGATTGCTCGGCGTGCCGAGGCCGAAGGCGGCGCTGCCGGTCAGGCGCATCGCGCCCAATCCCATCCGGTTGACGGTCAAGTCGCCGAGCTTCCAGGTGCCAGCGGCCGCCGCAGTGATCGGCTCTGAGGTCATCATCGAAGTCTGCCACCCCCGGGCGTCCTGGTCTTATGAGTACGCCTACTCACCTGTCGATCACGGAAGTTGAGTAGGCGGCCCGAAGCGCAGAGGCGACCTGTGGCGCGATCGTTCCGGTATGGACATGACCACGCGGGCGCTCGCCGCCGCTACGCCGACCGGGCGGGACCGGTACATCGACTTGTTGCGGGTGGCCTCGCTGGGCACTGTGGTGGTCGGGCACTGGCTGATGGCGGCAGTGACGGTCGGGGCGGACGGCCGTGCCGAGGTCCCTGCCGGTTCCGGCCACCGCCGCCTGGTGGGCCCCCTGCCGCGCGGCGCGGCCCTGCCCCAGGTGGAGGCGTACGTGGCCGCCACGACGCCCGCCGCACGCCTGCGGCTGCCATCAGCCGGCGGCAGGACGCTGAGCGGTGCGGGGGGTCCCCGCTGCCCACGGCTCAACCTCGCCCCCCGGTCGGGGTCTTGATCAGCCCAGCGCTGCCAGCTGGTCCAGGAACCACTGCTGTGGCGGCAGCGCTGTCGCGGCAGCGGCGAGGCGCTTGGTGCGCTCGGCGCGCTCGCCGTCCGACAGCAGTAGGGCTTCGTGCAGGGCCTTCGCCGTGGCCCGGATGTCGTACGGGTTGACGACGAAGGAGTCCTCGCCCATTTCCTCGTACGCGCCCGCCTCGCGCGACAGGACGAGGGAGACGCCGTTGTCCGTCACGACCGGGATCTCCTTCGCGACCAGGTTCATGCCGTCCCGGATGGGGTTGACCAGCGCGACATCGGCGAGCCGGTACGCCGCCAGCGAGCGCGCGAAGTCGTCCTTGAGGTGCAGCAGGACCGGGTCCCAGCCGGGCGTCCGGAACTCCTCGTTGACCTTGTCGGCGACCCGCTGCACCTCGGCCGTGTACTCGCGGTAGACCGCAAGATCGCCGCGCGAGGGGTACGCGAACGCGACATGCACCACCCGTTCCCGCCACTCCGGGTGGTCCGTGAGCAGCTGCCGGTACGCGAGGAGTCCGCGCACGATGTTCTTCGACAGCTCAGTGCGGTCCACCCGCACGATCACCTTCCGGCCCTCGCCGACCTGCCCCCGGAGCGTGCTGAGCCGTTCGTCCACGTCTGCCCGGTGTGAGCGCTCCCGCAGGAAATCGGCGTCCGCGCCCAGGCCGTGTACGCCGATCCGGGTCGTGTGCCCGGCGTGCGTCACCGTCAGCGCGCCCTCGTCACGCAGGACGGCCGCGCCCAGTACCTTCGCGCAGCAGTCGGTGAACGCGTCCGCCCAGCGCTGGGTCAGGAACGCGGCCCGGTCCGAGCCGAGGATGCCGGTCAGGACGCCGGCCGCGATGTCGTCCGGCAGCAGCCGGTAGTAGTCCGGCGGGGCCCACGGGGTGTGAGTGAAGTGTCCGATTCGCAGATCCGGGCGGCGTGCCCGGAGCATCGCGGGGACCAGTGACAGGTGGTAGTCCTGCACGAGGACGGCGGCGCCCTGTGCCGCCTCCTCCGCGAGGGCGTCGGCGAAGGCCGCGTTGTACGCCTCGTACGCCTCCCACTGCTTCCGGAACGCCTCGTCGAACACAGGTTCGAACGGGGTCTGGAACAGCAGATGGTGGACGAACCACAGTGTCGAGTTCGCGATGCCGTTGTACGCCGCCTCGAAGACCTCGGGGTCGATGTCGAGCATCCGGACCCGCTGGCCCCCGCTGTCTGCCGGGTCCAGCCGTCCGCGACCGTCGGCTGCGGATCGGCGCACGGCTCCTGCGTCGCCCTCGCTCATCGCCGCGCACACCCATATGGCGTCGGCGTCGGGGCCGATTGCGCTCAGGCCGGAGACGAGGCCGCCGCCGCCGCGTTTTGCTGTCAGCGACCCGTCTGGGTGGACGGTGTAGGACACAGGTCCCCGGTTTGAAGCGACCAGCACTCGTGCAGTGTCATTGGCGACCATGTCGCCAGCCTAGCCAACGGCTCCGCGCCGCAAACGTTTGTGGGGTCCACCTGGGTGGGGGGGGGCGGGGTGGCCTGCGGCGCTTTCCCCTCCCCGCCCCTTCCCGAAACTGGGGCTCCGCCCCAGGCCCCGGTCATCAAACGCCGGACGGCCTGGGTGGGCGGCGGGCTCCGCCCCGCCTACGCCGCGCGGCGTAGGGCGTACTCGGGCACTGTGAGCATGGGCGGCCGTTCCTCGGCGGCGACGTCGTGGACGCGAGGGGCGAAGCCGCCGTCGGCGGTGCGGGCGAATTGGGTGAGGATCGGCCGTATGAGGTGCCCACGGGCGAGGCGGGCCTGGGCGGTGCGGTAGATGGTGGCGGCCATCCGGCCGAGAGCCTGGCTGTCCTGGTGGCGATGGTGCCGTACACCGACGTCGACCTGGGCGAGGGCGTCGAGCCCGACCGTGTTGAGGGCGTCGACGAGCAGCCCGATCTCGACTCCGTACCCGACAGGGAACGGCAGCTGTTCGAGCAGGGAGCGCCGCGCCGCGTACTCGCCGCCGAGCGGCTGGACGAAGCCGGCCAGCTGCGGCCAGTGCAGATTGAGCAGGGGCCGGGCGACGAGCTCGGTGACCCGGCCGCCGCCGGCCGGGACGATGGTGTCGCCGGTTTCGAGCGGGCGGTCGTACATAGCCTTGACGAGGCACAGGTCCGGGTCGGTGAGGAGCGGACCGACGATCCCGGAGACGAACTGCGACTGGAAGTCCCGCAGGTCGGCGTCGATGAAGCAGACGATCTCGCCGCTGGTGACGAGGAGTGAACGCCAGAGGACCTCGCCCTTGCCGGGCAGGGCCGGCAGCTGGGGGAGGATGGCGTCGCGGTGGACGACGGTGGCGCCCGCGTCGGTGGCGACGGCCGCCGTACGGTCGGTGGAGCCGCTGTCGAGGACGACCAGCTCGTCCACGAGCGGCATGTCATCGCTCATCAGGTCGCGGCGGATCGTCTCGACGATCGCCCCGACGGTGGACTCCTCGTTGAGCGCCGGCAGGACGACACTGACGGTGCCGCGCGGCCCGGCCGAGCGCTTAGCGTTGAGCAGCTGTGGAAGCGGCCTGCGATCGGCGGCCCATGAACGCCGTTGCAGCCAGCTCTCTACCTCGTCAAGCACGTATCTGGCTCCGTTTCTCTGTCGGAGTTGTCCCCCCTCCGGCAGCGGCATCCGTCTCGATGGACGGACGGCCTATGACCAGGTTCGGGGTCGTCGGTTACAGTCTTGAACACGAGGCATGACCATCGTATGTCCATGGTGATCTGTCTCCGTACGGGCGTGTTACAGCTTCCGTACGACAAACGCTGCGGCCCCATGCCGCCGCCATACCGCTCATCCAGAGGGGCAGAGGGAACGGCCCGTTGAAGCCCCGGCAACCCTCCCGCCGACCGCGAGGTCCAGGTGGGGAAGGTGCCAATTCCGTCTTGCGGCGAAGTGCGTCGCGAGGAAGATGAGGAGAAAGGGCCTCCACACATGGCTGTGCAGACGATCGTCGCCGCCGAGACAAACTCCCCCGCTCCCTTCGGGCCCGCTGTCGCGCTCTCCTGCCGCGAGTGCGGCGAGCGCTTCCCGCTCAGCCCGGTCTTCGCCTGCGAGGCCTGTTTCGGGCCGCTCGAAGTGGCTTACGACCTGCCGAGCGGCGACCCGGAGGGCCTGAAGAAGCAGATCGCGGCCGGCCCCGACAACATCTGGCGGTACGCCCCGCTGCTGCCCGTCCCGGCTGACGTGACGACCAAGCCCAATCTGAACCCCGGCTTCACCAAGCTGGTGAAGGCCGACAACCTCGCCCGCGAGCTCGGCATCACCGGCGGCCTGCACATCAAGGACGACTCCGGGAACCCGACCCACTCCTTCAAGGACCGGGTCGTGGCGATCGCCCTGGAGGCCGCCCGCACCTTCGGTCTCACCACCCTCTCCTGCTCCTCCACCGGCAACCTCGCGGGCGCGGTCGGCGCCGCCGCCGCCCGGGCCGGCTTCCGCAGCTGCGTGTTCATCCCGCACGACCTGGAGGCGGGCAAGGTCGTCATGGCCGCGGTGTACGGCGGCGAACTGGTCGGCATCGAGGGCAACTACGACGACGTCAACCGCTTCTGCAGCGAGCTGATCGGCGACCCGATCGGCGAGGGCTGGGGCTTTGTCAACGTCAATCTGCGCCCGTACTACGGCGAGGGATCGAAGACCCTCGCGTACGAGATCTGCGAGCAGCTCGGCTGGCGGCTGCCGGACAACCTGGTGATCCCGATCGCCTCGGGCTCCCAGCTGACGAAGATCGACAAGGGGCTGCAGGAGCTGATCAAGCTCGGGCTCGTCGAGGACAAGCCGTACAAGATCTACGGTGCCCAGGCCGAAGGCTGCTCGCCGGTCTCGGCCGCTTTCAAGGCCGGCCATGATGTCGTACGCCCGGTGAAGCCGGACACGATCGCCAAGTCGCTCGCCATCGGCAACCCGGCGGACGGGCCCTACGTTCTCGATATCGCCCGGCGCACGGGCGGCGCGGTGGAGGACGTCAACGACGAGCAGATCGTGGACGCGATCAAGCTGCTGGCCCGCACGGAGGGCATCTTCGCGGAGACGGCGGGGGGCGTGACCGTGGGTGTGCTGCGCAAGCTGATCGAGAGCGGTCAGCTCGACCCGGCCGCCGAGACCGTCGTCCTCAACACCGGCGACGGCCTCAAGACGCTGGACGCGGTGGCGCCGACCACGGGACCGACCGCGACGATCCGCCCGACCCTCGACGCGTTCCGCGCTGCCGGCCTGGCCGGCTCCTGAGTTGCTGCCTGCTGCCGATCCGCATTCGCTCCCACCGAAGGTGCAAACCGCATGAGTGCTTCCGTCCGTATCCCCACAATCCTTCGCCCCTACACCGGCGGACAGGCCGAAGTTCCCGCCGAGGGCACGACTCTCGCCGAGGTCATCGAATCCCTGGAGACGAATCACCCGGGTATCTCCGCCCGTGTCCTGGACGACACGGGCAAGCTGCGCCGCTTTGTGAATATCTACGTCAACGACGATGACGTGCGCTTCTCCGAGGGCCTGCAGACGGCGATCGGGGACGGCGCCAGCGTCTCGATCATCCCGGCGGTCGCCGGCGGCTGCTGAGCCGCCGCTGGGCCGTTGTACGAGCCCAGCGGCGCCCTTGTGCCCCGCCCACCCGAGTGGTGGACGGGGCACCGGTGTGAGGTGCGGTAGTTGAAGGGCGGTACAGTTACCGAGGACCTCCGCGCAAGCACTTTCCGGGCGCGATGATTTATCGCCAAATTCACGCGACGATTGTCGTTTAGGCGAAGTTTGTCCAGTCCGACTTGCCCCGAATTATTGAGAATTTCCCCATTATTTCTGTTCGGGCGCTCTCAGAATTCTCGTCGGTATGACCTGTTGCAGTGGGCATCCGTGCAGATACATTCAGCGGCGGTCGACGCGTTCCGGCGCACGCCCCCCGGGCTTTCGAGGGGTGAGGTCTGACCCGGGTCCGCGAGGTGCGGTCCTGCGAAGGGCCAGTAATAGGGGAGTTAGGGATGGCTCAGGGCACCGTCAAGTGGTTCAACGCGGAGAAGGGATACGGCTTCATCGCGGTCGACGGTGGTGCGGACGTCTTCGTGCACTACAGCGCGATCCAGATGGACGGCTACCGATCCCTCGAGGAAGGCCAGCGGGTGGAGTTCGAGATCTCGCAGGGTCAGAAGGGGCCGCAGGCGGACATGGTCCGTCTCGCCGTCTGATCGGCGCGCATCGGCCACCGACGCACTCACACACGAAGGGTCCGGCTCCCGCAAGGGGTCCGGGCCCTTCGTGCGCTGCGCGCCCCCGGAAACCGGCCATGGCCCGCCGTAGGCGCTTGCACTCTCCTACCCCGAGTGCTAATCATTGGCGTTAGCACTCTGAGGCTTAGAGTGCTGATTGAGCAGGAATCAGGAAAGAAGGACCGGGTCGGTGAGGCCCGTCCGACCGTCGGTAAGAGACCGGCGATCGGCAGGTCGTCCGTCGCGGGCGCCAGCGCGGTCCGGAGCAATCCACCCCAGTCCGGGAGGACCACTTCACATGGCCAAGATCATCGCGTTCGACGAGGAGGCACGGCGCGGTCTCGAGCGCGGGATGAACCAGCTCGCCGACGCCGTCAAGGTCACCCTCGGCCCCAAGGGCCGGAACGTCGTCCTCGAGAAGAAGTGGGGCGCCCCCACGATCACCAACGATGGTGTATCCATCGCCAAGGAGATCGAGCTCGAGGACCCGTACGAGAAGATCGGCGCCGAGCTGGTCAAGGAGGTCGCCAAGAAGACGGACGACGTTGCCGGTGACGGCACGACGACCGCGACCGTCCTCGCCCAGGCGCTGGTCCGCGAAGGTCTGCGCAATGTGGCCGCGGGTGCCAACCCGATGGCCCTGAAGCGCGGCATCGAGAAGGCCGTCGAGGCCGTCTCCGCCCAGCTGCTCGAGCAGGCGAAGGATGTGGAGACCAAGGAGCAGATCGCCTCCACCGCCTCCATCTCCGCCGCTGACCCCCAGATCGGCGAGCTCATCGCCGAGGCCATGGACAAGGTCGGCAAGGAAGGCGTCATCACCGTCGAGGAGTCGCAGACCTTCGGGCTCGAGCTTGAGCTCACCGAGGGCATGCGCTTCGACAAGGGCTTCATCTCGGCGTACTTCGCGACCGACCTGGAGCGTATGGAGACGTCCTTCGACGACCCGTACATCCTGATCGTCAACTCCAAGATCTCCTCGGTCAAGGACCTGCTCCCGCTGCTGGAGAAGGTCATGCAGTCCGGCAAGCCGCTGGTGATCATCGCCGAGGATGTCGAGGGCGAGGCTCTCTCCACCCTGGTCGTCAACAAGATCCGTGGCACCTTCAAGTCCGTCGCCGTCAAGGCCCCGGGCTTCGGCGACCGCCGCAAGGCCATGCTCGGTGACATCGCCATCCTCACCGGTGGCACCGTCATCTCCGAGGAGGTCGGCCTCAAGCTGGAGAACGCCGGGCTCGACCTGCTGGGCCGCGCCCGCAAGGTGGTCGTCACCAAGGACGAGACGACCATCATCGACGGCGCCGGTGACCCGGAGCAGGTCGCGGGCCGCGTCAACCAGATCCGCGCCGAGATCGAGAACAGCGACTCGGACTACGACCGCGAGAAGCTCCAGGAGCGCCTCGCCAAGCTGGCCGGCGGCGTCGCCGTCATCAAGGCCGGCGCGGCCACCGAGGTGGAGCTGAAGGAGCGCAAGCACCGCATCGAGGACGCGGTGCGCAACGCCAAGGCCGCCGTCGAGGAGGGCATCGTCGCCGGTGGTGGCGTGGCCCTCATCCAGGCGTCCTCCGTCTTCGAGAAGCTCGAGCTCGAAGGTGACGAGGCCACCGGTGCCACGATCGTGAAGCTGGCCCTTGAGGCCCCGCTGAAGCAGATCGCGGTCAACGCCGGCCTCGAGGGCGGCGTTGTCGTGGAGAAGGTCCGCAACCTCACCCCGGGTCACGGCCTCAACGCCGCGACCGGCGAGTACGTGGACCTCATCGCCGAGGGCATCATCGACCCGGCCAAGGTCACCCGCTCCGCCCTGCAGAACGCGGCCTCCATCGCCGCGCTCTTCCTCACCACCGAGGCAGTCATCGCCGACAAGCCGGAGAAGGCCGGTGCCGGCGCCGCCGCCGGTGGCGGCATGCCCGGCGGCGACATGGACTTCTGACCCGGCCAGGGCCAGCGGTTCAGCTTCGCAGCTGCAACGGACGTAACGACCGAGGGCGGCACCCCCAGTACGGGGGTGCCGCCCTCGGTCGTTTCCCCCACCGCCCTCTCCGACCTCGTACGGGCCGGAAAAGTGCGGGCCACCGGCCGGCTCACAGGTTCGGTGCGCTGGTCAACCCGATCGTGGGACGCTAATGGGAAGCGGCCCCGGCCGCGACCTTGCCGATCTACGCTCGCCCCTGTCAGGGCCACAGAAAGGAGACCCCGCAATGTCTGCTGCGCCGGTCGAGCCCAGCCGGGCGTCCTACGAGGGATGGGACTACCTGGTGCGCACGTGGCAGGAGCTGGACGTGCCCGAAGGTTGGCGCGCCGAGATCGAAGAGGGTCAGATCGTGTTGGTGCCACCACCTGCCCCGAAGCACAACGTCATCGCTGAAGATGTGCAACGAGCGCTCTACCGCTGCCTACCGGACGGACAGAGCATCTATCAGACGCTTGGGGTGAACATCGCTCCGCTGGAGAAGCTCTACATCCCCGACCTGGTTGTGATCGAGCGCGCCCTTCTCGCCGATACGTATCCGGGTGATAACGCGTCCCCGGACGCGGCGGTCGCCCTGTTGGTCGTAGAGGTCACCTCGGAGAGCAACGCCAGGGACGACCGTACGAAAAAGCTGTGGGGATACGCGCACGCCCCCGTGCCGCTGTATCTGCTGATCGACCGATGGCACGAGGGCGGTCCCACGACCACCCTGTTCTCCGAACCCAGCGGTGGCGTCTACCAGAGCTGTGTCCAAGTGCCCTTCGGGAAACCGATCGCGCTTCCGGAACCCTTCGGGGCCGAGCTGGAAACGCACAGCTTCCCGCACTGAACGGGTGGCCCGCGGGACGGCGTGCGGCCGGTAGCGGGAATTCCGGTGGGTGCCCGGATGGTTGGCCAGGGCGGACGGTGCCGGTCGGGCACCGTCCGTGCAGCCGATCGAGGAGATTTTACGGTGACAACCAGCGGTCCCGCCGCCCGTGCGATTCAGACGCTGTCCCGTCCGTTCAGCCTGGGTGCTCTGACGGTCCCGAACCGGATCGTCATGGCGCCGATGACCCGTCAGTTCTCGCCCGGCGGCGTGCCCGGCGAGGACGTGGCCGCGTACTACGCCCGCCGCGCGGCGGCCGGGGTGGGCCTGATCATCACCGAGGGCACCTTCGTCGACCACCCCTCCGCCGGGTACAGCGACGCCGTGCCGCGCTTTCACGGCGATGACGCGCTGGCCGGGTGGGCCCGCGTCGCCGAAGCCGTCCACCAGGTCGGCGGCAAGATCATGCCGCAACTCTGGCACGTCGGAATGTCCCGTAAGGCCGGTTCGCCGCCCTTCCCTGACGCGCCGTCGGTCGGCCCCTCCGGCTACGCCCTGGACGGCACCCCCGACGCCGGCCGGGCGATGACCCAGGACGACCTGGACGACGTCATCCGGGCCTTCGCCGACGCGGCGGCCGCCGCCGAGCGCCTCGGCTTCGACGGCGTCGAACTGCACGGTGCCCACGGCTATCTCATCGACCAGTTCCTCTGGTCCGGCACCAACCACCGCGCCGACGCCTACGGCGGCGACCTCGCCTCCCGGACCCGCTTCGCCGCCGAGATCACCGCCGCCGTCCGCAAGGCCGTCTCCCCGGACTTCCCCGTCCTCTTCCGGCTGTCCCAGTGGAAGGCCGGGAACTACGACGCCCGGATAGCCGAGACCCCCGACGAGTTGGAAGCCATCCTCGGCTCCCTCTCCGAGGCCGGTGCCGACGCCTTCCACGCCTCCACCCGCCGCTACTGGCTCCCCGAATTCGACGGCTGCGACCTCAACCTCGCAGGCTGGGCCAAGAAGCTCTCCGGCAAGCCGGCCATCACCGTCGGCTCCGTCGGCCTCGACAAGCAATTCCTCGGCGGCTCGAACGGCGAGCAGGCCGCCGTCAGCTCGCTCGACCCCCTGCTCGACCGCCTCGAACGCGACGAGTTCGACCTCGTCGCGGTCGGCCGCGCCCTCCTCGCCGATCCCACCTGGGCCGCCAAGATCCTCTCCGGCCGCACGGACGAGCTCACGCCCTTCTCCCCGGAGGCGCTGCGCATCCTGCACTGAGCGGGCCGCCGGGCGGTGGTGGGATTCACGCGATCGGGACCGGCGCGTCCAGGAGGTCGCGCCATTCCCGTACCACCGCCGGGTCCACCGGGCCGGTCCAGCCCGCAGGGCGGACGGCGCCGCCGACATGGAAGGCGTCGATGCCGGCCGCGAGCAGCGCGGGGAGGTGGTCGCGGCGCAGGCCGCCGCCGATCATGAGGCGGAGCGGGGCGGGGAAGTCCGCCGCTTCCGCGAGCAGTACCGGCAGCCCGGCGTCGACGCCTTGGGACGACCCGGCGGTCAGGCAGGCGTCGAGGCCGGGGAGCCCGGCCAGGGCCCGCAGGACGGCGTCGCGGTCGGCGGCGTGGTCGAGGGCGCGGTGGAAGGTCCAGGGCGCACCGCCGATCGCGTCGACGAGCATGCGTACGGCGTCGAGATCGACGGCCCCGTGCTCGTCCAGAAAGCCGAGGACGAACTCGTCGGCGCCCTCGGCGCGAAGGGCGGCAGCCGCCAGACAGAGGGCGTCCGGGTCGTCGATCCGGAAGCCGTCGGTCGCGCGCAGCATGACCCGGACGGGGATCCGTACGGCGGCGCGCACCGCCGCGAAGACGTCCGGTGAGGGGGTGAGGCCGTCCGCTGCGATGTCGGCGACCAGCTCAAGACGGTCGGCGCCGCCTTCCTGGGCGGCGACGGCATCGTCGGCGCCGAGGGCGATCACCTCGAAGATTGGTCTAGACATATCCCAAGGCTGCCACAATGGAGACCATGGCTGCCACCCCTAGGGACCTGCTCACTCGCTGGTGCGACCTGCTGCGCCGGTGCCAGGCCGAAGACGCCCCCGACCCCGCCCCGTACGGGGAGGATCTGCTCGGCCGGTGGGCCGAACCCCAGCGGCGGTACCACACCGCCGATCATCTCGCCGCTGTCCTGGGCCGCGCCGAAGAGCTCTCCGGCCATGCCGCCGACCCCGATGCCGTACTGCTCGCGGCCTGGTTCCATGACGCCGTCTACCGCCCCGACCGCTCCGGGAACGAGGAGCGCAGCGCCCGCCTCGCCGAGCGCGCTCTCCCGGAAGCCGGTGTCCCGCAGGCCCTCACGGCCGAGGTGGCCCGCCTCGTACGCCTGACGACCGCGCACGACCCGGCCCCGGGCGACCCGAACGGCGAAGTCCTCTGCGACGCCGACCTGGCCGTTCTCGCCGGGGACCCGGCCGGGTACGCCGCCTACGCCGCCGCCGTCCGCGAGGAGTACGGCTTCGTCCCGGACGAGGCGTTCCGCACCGGCCGCGCGGCCGTGCTGGAGCAACTCCTGGCGCTGCCCCAGCTCTTCCGTACCCCGCTCGGCCACGAACGCTGGGAGCGGACCGCCCGCCGCAATCTCACCACCGAGCTGGAGCTGCTTTTCGCCGCCCCGGGCCGCTGACTTCCCGGGTTGCGCGGCCTGCGGCCGCTTGTCCTCAATCGCCGGACGGGCTCATTTTATGAGCCCGTCCTATGAGCCCGTCCGGCGATGGGAAAATCCCGCTTGCGGCGCCGCAAACCCGCCTCCGTAAGCCTCCGCAGGAGCTCCTTGCTGCCGACCTCGATCGCACCGAGGTCGACCGCCGAGCGGTACCGCTCGCTGGGCAGGTCGTAATGGTCCCGTTCAAAGGCCCGCGCAGGGGCCCCGAGCCGGGCTGCGAAGATGTGCAGTTCCTCGTAGGAGACATCACTGACGAGGTGCGACCAGAGCCGCCCGTGGCCCGGCCAGGTCGGCTGATCGATGTAAACGGCCACGGAGCTAGGCCCCCAGCCGGCCGACCGGGGCGACGACCGTGCCGCGTGACTCGCACACCCAGTGCGGGTCGGGGCCGAGCTCCGGCTCGACGGCGAGCGCGTGCGGCTCCTCGCACCGGGGGCAGAGCGGCCAGCGGCCGTACCGTTCCAGGAGGGCGTCCTGGACGTCCTGCGCGATGAGCCCGGCGACAAAGCCGACCCCTTCGGGCCACTGCTGGACCCACCAGCGCCGCTGGGCGACCGCGTCCTCGACAAGGGAGACAACCTCGGCGTCCGCGACGCCGCGCGCCGAGAGGTCCGCCAGAACAAGTGCACGCGCGGCGTGCAGAGCCGCTTCCAGATCCACGCCGCCCATACCGTCCACGCCGTCCCTGCCTTCCAGACCGTCCTCCATGCTGTCCATTGTCGCGCAGCCGTGGTTGACGCCCGCTCGGCACGAAAATAGCTTTCCTTGCATGATCCGGACCATGCGATGACGACGCCGCACGACGATCTCCGCCGCGAGCTGGAAGGCCTCACCACCGAGGCCTTCCGCCCCGAGCTCTCGGAGATCGACCGCCTCTCCACCCTCGACATCACCCGCCTCATGAACGGCGAGGACGCCTCCGTCCCGGCCGCCGTCGCCGCCCGGCTGCCGCAGATCGCCGCCGCCATCGACGCCATCGCGCAGCGCATGTCCCAAGGCGGCCGCCTGGTCTACGCGGGCGCCGGCACCCCCGGCCGGCTCGGTGTGCTGGACGCCAGCGAGTGCCCGCCGACCTTCAACACCGCCCCGGGCCAGGTGCTCGGCCTGATCGCGGGCGGCCCGTCCGCCCTGGTCAGCTCCATCGAAGGCGCCGAGGACAGCGCCGAACAGGCCGCCGCCGATCTCACCGGCCTGCGGCTCACCCCCGCCGACACCGTCGTCGGCGTCTCCGCCTCGGGCCGCACCCCGTACGCCGTCGGCGCCGTCAGGCACGCCCGCGCGCTCGGCGCGCTCACCGTCGGCCTGTCCTGCAACGCCGGATCGGCGCTCGCGGCAGCCGCCGACCACGGCATCGAGATCGTCACCGGCCCGGAGCTGATCACCGGCTCCACCCGGCTGAAGGCCGGAACAGCCCAGAAGCTGGTCCTGAACATGCTCTCGACGATCACCATGATCCGCCTCGGCAAGACCTACGGGAACCTGATGGTCGACGTCCGCGCCTCCAACGACAAGCTGCGCGCCCGCTCACGCCGGATCGTCGCCCTGGCGACGGACGCGCCGGACGAGGAGATCGAGGCCGCCCTCACCGCCACCGGCGGCGAGGTGAAGGACGCCATCCTCACCATTCTCGCCGGCGTCGACGCCCGCACGTCGGCGAAGCTCCTCGCCGACGCGGACGGCCACTTGCGCACCGCGCTACGAGCTGCGCTCGGCTAGCGTGACGACCTGTTGCCGGGTCAGCGACGTCCGGAACGCGGTCAGGGCGCCGGCTCTCCCGGCCGGGCGCCCCGCGCGTCGGGTGAGTGCCGCGTGCCGGGGATCACCACGCGGCGGGCGGCCGCTTCGCCATCTCGCCGAGCTGAGGCGGGGCAGAGCGCGTCTGCCCTCCAGGGCTTGTCCCCGTGGCCGTCCTGCTCACCCCCGGAAGGGGCGACCGTTCAGGAGCGCGCTCCCAACTGCTCCGGCAGGGGCGCCGCGTGCACCACGGCCAGCCCCGACACGGCGCGGGTCAGGGCCACGTAGAGCCGGCGCAGTCCGGTGCGCTCGTCGGGCTCGCCGTCCACGACGGCGGCGGGCTCGTCCAGGACGACGTAGTCGTATTCGAGGCCCTTGGCGAGGGTGGCGGGGACGAGGGTGAGACGGATGTCGGGGGTGGTCTCCTCGCCGGGGGAGAGATACGGCACGGCGGCGGCGCCCAGTGCCTCGGCGAGGGCCGGGATGCGGGCGTCGGCGGCGATGAGGCCGATGGAGCCCTCCTGGGTGAGGGCGTCGCGGCAGGCGGCGAGGACGGCGTCGGCCAGCTCCCCGGGCTGGACGGAGCGGACGGTGAGCGAGCCCGCCGACTCGCGTACTGACGTCGCCTCAGCCAGGCCGGGGGCGATGACGGGGAGCAGCCGGGAGGCGTAGGCGATGACCTCGCGGGGGACGCGGAAGCCCCGGGTGAGCTCCTCGACGGCCGAGCCGGGCTTGCCGAGGTGGGCAAGGGCCTCGGCCCAGGTGGCGGTGGCCCAGGGGGTGGTGCCCTGGGCGAGGTCGCCGAGGATTGTCGCGGAGCCGGTGGAGCAGCGCCGGCCGACTGCGCGGTACTGCATGGGGGAGAGGTCCTGGGCCTCGTCCAGCACCACATGGCCCAGGGAGTGGGTGCGCTGGACGAGGTCGGCGGCCTCGTCGATCAGCACGGTGTCGGCGGCGGACCAGCGGGCGGAGGCCAGGCCCCGCGCGGGCTTGGCCCAGAGGATCTCCTTCTGCTCGTCCTCCGTGAGGATGCCCTCGGCGGAAGCGGCCAGGAACTCCGGGTCGGCGAGCAGGCGCAGCACCGTCTTCGCCGGGTCGACGGGCGGCCAGGCCGCCTTCACCGCTGCCTTTACGGCGGTGTTGCGGGCCACCGCGTCCTGTACGCGGTCGTCGGGTGCCTCGCCGGACTGTTCCATCCGGACCAGGACGGCGTGCGCGATGCGCTGCGGGAGAGCCTCGCGGGCGGCGCCGTAGCGGATGTCACGGCCCGTCAGCTCCCGGACGAGCTCTTCGACTTCGTACGCCGGGATACGCCAGCGGCGCGAGCCGCGCACCACGACCACCGGCTCGGTGGGGATGCGGATTCCGGAGCGTACGGCCCGGCGCAGCACCTGGGCCATGCGGGCGTCGCCCTTGATCCGGGCGGCGGCCGGGGTGTCGGTGCCGCGTACCGGGAGGTGGGGCTGGGCGACGAGGTCGTCGACGGTGGCCTGCGCGACGTTCAGCTCGCCCAGTGCCGGGAGGACCTGCTCGATGTAGTGCAGGAAGGAGCGGTTCGGGCCGATGATGAGGGTGCCGGTGCGGGCCAGGCGGTCGCGGTGGGCGTAGAGAAGGTACGCGACCCGGTGCAGGCCGACGGCGGTCTTGCCGGTGCCGGGACCGCCCTGGACGCAGACGGTGCCGCCGATCCCGGCGCGGACGATCTCGTCCTGCTCGGGCTGGATGGTGGCGACGATGTCCCGCATGGGGCCGACGCGGGGGCGCTCGATCTCGGCCTGGAGAAGGGCGCTGCCGGTGTCTGCCTCGGTGGGGTCGGTGAGGTGTTCGTCCTCGTACGCGGTGAGCTCGCCGCCGGTGTAGCCGAAGCGGCGGCGGAGGGCGACGTCCATCGGGTTGGTGCGGGAGGCGCGGTAGAAGGGCTGGGAGACGGGCGCGCGCCAGTCGATGACCATGGGGTCGCCGTGGGCGTCGTGGACATGGCGGCGGCCGATGTAGAAGCGGTGGCCCGCCTCGTGCTCGCGGTAGTCGAGGCGGCCGAAGAAGAGCGGGGTGTGGACCAGATCGGCCAGCGCCTTGATGCGGTTCTCGAACTCGGCGGTGAGGATCTTGGCCGTGACCCAGTTGCCGGTGACATCGGTGATGTCGAGCGACTCGACGTCCTCACGCATGGCCCGGAGCGCGGTGCGGGAGGAGGCGAGGTGGGCGCGTTCGCGTTCCAGCGGGCCGGGCTGGAGCTGTTGCGGCCGGGACTGGGGCTGGGACTGGGACTGGGACTCGGGCTGTGGCTGTGGCTGGGATTGGGCGTGCGCGGACACGGTGTTGCCTCCGGGCGGTACACAGGGCAGGGCAGAGCACAGCGAGCCGGCTGTGCTGGGTGCGATTGGCGACTCGGATGCCGACCGGTTTCCGTCCGGCCGGCGGCACTCCCTGTCCGGGAGGCGGCAAGAGGGAGGAGTTTACGCCCGCTCCCGGGCGGGCGCGAACGCATTTCGGAGGGACCCCTTGCGGGTAGCCCCTACTACCTGAGGGGGCGGGCACGGGGCCCCTTGGATGTACCCCCGGAAGGGATTGCTCCACCTCAGGTCGCAGGCGCGGCGCCGGCGATCTCCGCCCATGGGCTTATGTACTCCGACCGGCTGATTTCTTACCATTGGGGACATGGCTACCGCGAGTGTCAACCCCCCCAGGGGCAGCACCGCCCTCAGGGCGGAGGCCGCCCACCACCATCCATATCTCCGGCTCGGCGCCGCGTTCCGCGCGATCCGGGTCTTTGCCGATACGGCCTTCCGCGTCGTCGTACTGGGCACCGACGGCACCCCCAGGTGACCCGGGGCGCCCGAGCGCCCCGGGGTGCCGGCGCTGAGCCGGCCTCGCCGGACAGGCCCTAGCCGCTCTCGCCCGCCAGGTCCTCGTCCGCCTCGTCCGCCAGCAGGTCGTCCGAGTCGATGATCCGGTAGGAGTACCCCTGCTCGGCCAGGAAGCGCTGGCGGTGGGCCGCGAAGTCCTGGTCGATCGTGTCCCGGGCGACCACGGAGTAGAAACGGGCCTCGTGGCCGTCGGCCTTCGGCCGCAGCACCCGGCCCAGACGCTGTGCCTCCTCCTGCCGGGACCCGAAGGTGCCGGAGACCTGGATGGCGACGGTCGCCTCGGGCAGGTCGATCGAGAAGTTCGCGACCTTCGACACGACGAGGACGGAGAGCTCACCGGTCCGGAAGGCCTCGAAGAGCTTCTCGCGCTGGGCGTTGCTGGTCTCGCCCTTGATGACCGGCGCGTTCAGGTGCTCGCCCAGCTCGTCGAGCTGGTCGATGTACTGGCCGATCACCAGGGTCTGCTCGCCCATGTGCTTGCGGACCAGCGCCTCGGCGATCCGGCGCTTGGACGCCGTCGTGGCGCAGTAGCGGTACTTCTCCTCGGGTTCGGCGGTCGCGTACGCCAGCCGCTCGGACTCGGTGAGATTGACCCGGACCTCGACACAGTCGGCGGGGGCGATGTAGCCCTGGGCCTCGATCTCCTTCCACGGCGCGTCGAACCTCTTCGGGCCGATGAGCGAGAAGACGTCGGACTCGCGGCCGTCCTCCCGGACCAGCGTGGCAGTGAGCCCCAGCCGCCGGCGGGCCTGCAGATCGGCGGTGAACTTGAAGACCGGAGCGGGAAGGAGGTGCACCTCGTCATAGACGATCAGGCCCCAGTCCCGGGAGTCGAACAGCTCCAGGTGCGGATAGACGCCCTTCCGCTTGGTGGTGAGGACCTGGTACGTCGCGATGGTGACCGGGCGGATCTCCTTGCGGGTGCCGCTGTACTCGCCGATCTCCTCCTCGGTGAGCGAGGTCCGCTTCACCAGCTCGTGCTTCCACTGCCGGGCCGAGACGGTGTTGGTGACCAGGATCAGTGTGGTCGCCTTGGCCGTGGCCATCGCGCCCGCGCCGACCAGGGTCTTCCCGGCGCCGCAGGGCAGCACCACCACGCCCGAGCCGCCGTGCCAGAAGCCCTCGACGGCCTGCTTCTGGTACGGGCGGAGCGCCCAGCCGGTCTCGTCGAGCTCGATCGGGTGCGCCTCCCCGTCGACGTAACCGGCGAGGTCCTCGGCCGGCCAGCCGAGCCTCAGCAGCGCCTGCTTGATCTGGCCGCGCTCGGAGGGGTGCACGGCCACCGTGTCCGGGCCGAGGCGGGCGCCGACCAGCGGGGCGATCTTCTTCGAGCGCAGCACCTCTTCGAGGACCGGGCGGTCGGTGGTGGTCAGCACCAGGCCGTGTGCGGGGTGCTTGCTGAGGGTGAGCCGCCCGTAGCGGGCCATTGTCTCGGCCACATCGACGAGCAGCGCGTGCGGTACGGGGTAGCGGCTGTACGCGACGAGCGCGTCCACGACCTGCTCGGCGTCGTGCCCGGCGGCGCGGGCGTTCCACAGGCCCAGCGGGGTCACCCGGTAGGTGTGGATGTGCTCCGGCGCGCGCTCCAGCTCGGCGAAGGGCGCGATGGCGCGGCGGCACGCGTCCGCGTCCGGGTGGTCAACCTCCAACAGCAGCGTCTTGTCGCTCTGGACGATTAGGCAGGACACGCACACCTCACAGATATGGTCATCACGTACAAGTGAAACACCTGCCGCGGTGCGGGCTATGCCCCGCGCGGTCGGGGCAAGGCTCCCCGGCCACCGGGCCCGGGATGCGGGCCACTGTCCATGTTCGCCTATCGCGGGACATGGAGGAGCGCACTTCGCGCGAACCGCCGAGCCGCGCAGCCGCTGGACGGGCGGCCGGGTGCCGCGGCGTCGTGAACGATGCCAAGGGCCCCGCCGGGGAAATCCGGCGGGGCCCTTGGTGCTGGCATGGGCGCGGCAACGGTCAGCGGGCTGCCTGCGGGGCCCGGAGCCGCGGGCCGGGTTGACGGCGGCGCCGTCGGTTGCTCGCGGCAGGGTGCGCGACGGTCCGCGCGGCGTTGCTGCGGAATTGTTGGACGGGCGTGAGCGTCGGGAGGGACGACCGCCCGGAACGGGCGGTCGTCGCGGCCGTCTGCCTTTATTAGCCGCGCAGTTCCTTCACCGCGAGTTCCAGCCGCCTGCCGAGATCGGCGTCGGCGTGGCTGAAGTTGCCGATGGCCCGGTCGACGATGTCGTCACGGTCGGGGGAGACACCGGAGATCCCGTTCGCCAGATTGGTGACCAGGCGGTCTTTCTCGTCCTGCGACATCAGCCGGTAGAGGTCGCCGGCCTGGACGAAGTCGTTGTCCTCGGCGTGCGTCGGAGCGGCGTGGTTGCCGGTGAAGCCGGTGACCGCGGTGGTCGACCACAGCGGTTGGTCGGTCTGGGCCGGGCCGCCGAAGCTGTTCGGCTCGTAGTTCTTCGCCCTGTTGTGGCGGCCGTCGTACAGGGCGCCGTCGCGTCCGTAGGTCCGTGACTCGGTGGCGTGCGGGCTGTTGACCGGCAGGTGGTCGGCGTTGACGCCGACGCGGTAGCGGTGGGCGTCCGCGTAGGCGAACAGCCGCCCCTGCAGCATCTTGTCCGGGGACGGTCCGATGCCGGGCACGAAGTGGGCCGGAGAGAAGATCGACTGCTCGACCTCGGCGAAGACGTTGTCGGGGTTGCGGTTGAGTTCGAGCTTGCCGATCTCGATCGGCGGGTAGTCCGCGTGCGGCCACACCTTGGTGAGGTCGAACGGGTTGAAGCGGTAGGTCGCCGCGTCGCCGGCCGGCATGATCTGCACCTGCACGGTCCAGGACGGGAACTCGCCGCGCTCGATGGCCTCGCGCAGGTCGCGCTGGTGGCTGTCCGGGTCGGTGCCCGCGAGGACCGCGGCCTCTTCGGCGGTGAGGTTCTTGATGCCCTGGTTGGTCTTGAAGTGGTACTTGACCCAGAAGACCTCGCCCTGGGCGTTGTTCCATTGGTAGGTGTGCGAGCTGTAGCCGTTCATGTTGCGGAACGAGGCCGGGATACCGCGGTCACCGAACAGCCAGGTCACCTGGTGCGTCGACTCCGGCGACAGCCCCCAGAAGTCCCAGACGTTGTCAGCCTCCTGAGAGCCCGTGTACGGGTCGCGCTTCTGGGTGTGGATGAAGTCGGGGAACTTGCTTGCGTCCTTGATGAAGAACACCGGGGTGTTGTTGCCGACGAGGTCGTAGTTGCCCTCTTCGGTGTAGAACTTCAGCGCGAAACCGCGCGGGTCACGCACCGCGTCCGCCGAGCCGAGGCTGCCGGCCACCGTTGACATGCGCAGGAACGTCTCGGTCTGCTTGCCGACCTCGGACATGAACCTCGCCCGGGTCCACTGGCTGACGTCCCGGGTCAGCGTAAAGGTGCCGTACGCGCCACCGCCGCGGGCGTGCACGATGCGCTCCGGGATGCGCTCCCGGTTGAAGTGCGCGAGCTTTTCGAAGAGCTGCTGGTCCTGCACGAGCAGCGGCCCACCAGGACCGGCCGTCTCGGTGTTCTGGTTGTCCGCCAGGGGCGCGCCCGCTTCGGTGGTGAGGGTGGGGCGCGCTTCGTGTTGTGCCGTCACTTCGGGAACCTCCGGTGATTCGATCCTGAGAGACCTGGTCCTGTTCTGGACGAAGTCCAATCTGTAAACAGGATAAAAACGGACAAGCTCCAGCAAGAACCAATGAAAGGTATTCATAAGGTAATTTCGCTCGTCTTGACGTCTTCCTTATGTCACGACCCGTGACGAGGAAGGAACGCGAAAAGGTGACGGCTGTTCAGGGCTCGGCATGCGTCCGGGCGAGTACTGGTGCTTGGCCCGGGTAGACGCCCTGCGGCGAGTCGGCCTACGAAGGGGGTTCCGTGTCACGTATCACGTTGCGACGAGGAACGCAGGGTACGGCGACGAAGACGATTCCGGCGACGAAGCCGGTACCGAAGCCGAAGCCGGCGCCGAAGCCGAAGCCGGTACCGAAGCCGAAACCGGCGCCGGAACCGAAACCGAAACCACCCAGGGAAGCCTGGCTCGTGGTGGCGGCACGGTGGCTGGCGATGGCGGTCGCCTTTGTGGCAATGGTCGGTTTCGCGGTACTGCTGGCCAGGGCGACGCTCACGCCCTCGCCGGCCTCCGTGGGTATAGCGCACGCGAATCTGCATCCGGGCAGGTCCCTGCGCCAGTACTTCGACCGGTACACCGTCGCCGGTGCGCTGCGCCAGGTGGGCGGGAATCTGCTGCTCGGGGTGCCCTTCGGGGTGCTCCTGCCGGTGCTGGCGCCGAAGGCGCGCGGGTTGCTGCGGGTGCTGATCACCACGGCGCTGGTGATGGTGCTGGTGGAGCTGGCGCAGGGTGCCATCGTTGAGGGCCGGGCGTTCGACATCGACGACGTCATCATGAACACGACGGGCGCGCTGCTGGGCTGGCTGCTGGTCGGCCGCCTCATGGGCAAAGCGGTGCACCGGCCGCGTCTGCGCCGTACCCGGGGCGCGACGGATACGACCTAGGTCCGGCGGTTTTCCCCGTTACGGCGGCCGGGGTGGCCCGGCGCGTGCTCGGGCCGGGGACCGCGGGCCGGCCGGGGCCCGTGGGGCATCCCGTAAGGCGCGGTACACCGGTACATTTGGTCGGATGACCATCGAGCAGCCCCGGACCCTCGCCGAAGATCTCCGCGCCCGCGGCGACGGCGCGCTGTCCGCGCTGCTCCGGGCGCGCCCCGACCTGCTCTCCCCGGTCCCGAACGATCTCACCCAGCTTGCCACCCGGGCCGCCACCCGGGCCTCGGTCGTACGGGCCCTGGAGCGCCTCGACCGCTTTACGCTCCAGACCGCCGAAGCGCTGGCCGTGGCGCCCGACGGCTGCGCGTACGGGACGCTCAGGGGCCTGATAGCGGGGGAGGGCCGCGACGACGCCGCTACAGGGCTGGATGAGTTGGACGCCGCGCTGCCGCAGGCGCTCGCTGTGCTGCGGACGCAGGCGCTGGTCTGGGGCGGCGACGACCGGCTGCGCCTGGTCCGTACCGCCCGGGACGTGCTGGCGCCGGGCTCGGGCGCGCCTTCCCCGACCGGCCTGGGACCGACGGTGGCCGAGGCGACGGCCGGGATGTCGCCGGGGCGGCTCCAGGAGATCGTGGCCGCCGCCGGGCTCCCGGCGACGCACGACCCGATCAGCGCGGCAGGGTCGCTGGCCGCGCTGTTCGCCGACGGCCCCCGGATGACGGAGTTGCTGTCCGGCGCGCCCGAGGCCGCGAAGGCCGTGCTGGGCAAGCTGGTGTGGGGCCCGCCGTACGGCGAGGTGGCGGACGCGTCCGCCACCTCGCCGCCCGTACGGTGGCTGCTCGACCGGGGGCTGCTGCTCCCCGCAGGCCGGCGCAACGTCCTACTGCCCCGCGAGGCCGCCCTGCACCTGCGCGGCGGCCGGGTGCACCGTACGCCGGAGCCGCTGCCGCCGCAGGTGGAGACGGTGGCGCGGGATCCACAGGCTGTGGACGCCAACGCCGCCGGGCAGGCGTTCGCCGCCGTGCGGACCGTCGAGGAGCTGCTGCAGCAGTGGGACACCGGCGGTCCGCCGCTGCTGCGCGCCGGTGGCGTCGGCGTACGGGACCTGAAGCGCATCGCGACGGTGCTGGATGTGCCGGAGCCCGTCGCCGCGTTCTGGCTGGAGCTGGCGTACGCCGCCGGGCTCGTCGCTTCCGACGGCGAGGCCGACGAGGTGTACGCGCCCACCCCGGGGTACGACGACTGGCTGCGGCTCCCCGCCGAGCGCCGCTGGACCGGCCTCGCCACGGCCTGGCTCTCGGCCACCCGCACGGCGGGCCTGGTCGGCACGCGTGACGCCAAGGGGCGCGCCCTGTCCGCGCTCGGCCCCGACCTCGACCGTTCCCTCGCCCCCGAGGTCCGCCGCCGCACCCTCGAACTCCTCGCCGCCCTGCCCGCCGGCTCCGCAGTCGCCCCCGACCGGCTGCTGGCCCGGCTCCGCTGGGAACGCCCGCTGCGCGGCGGCGTGACCATGGACGCCCTGCGTGCCGACCTGGTCCGCTGGACCACGACAGAGGCAGAGCTCCTCGGCATCACCGGCCGCGGCGCCCTGTCGGCACACGGACGGGCGCTGCTGGGCCCCGTTGCCGAGCCCGGCGCCGAGAAGGGGCGGGCCGCCGGTGGCACAGACCCCGCCGAGGCCGCCGCCGCGCTCGCCCCCCTGCTGCCCGAGGCGCTCGACTACGTGATGCTGCAGGCGGATCTCACCGCGATCGCCCCGGGGCCGCTCGAAGCACCGCTCGCGGAGACCCTCAATGTGCTCGCCGACATCGAGTCCAAGGGCGGCGCCACCGTCTACCGCTTCACCCCCGAATCCGTACGCCGGGCGCTCGACGCCGGCCGCACGGCAGCGGAGCTGCACGCGTTCCTCGCCGCGCACTCGCGCACCCCTGTGCCTCAGCCACTCAGCTATCTCATCGACGATGTGGCCCGCCGGCACGGGCGGCTGCGGGTCGGCGCGGCCTCGGCGTACCTCCGGTGCGACGACGACGCGCTGCTCAGCGAGCTGCTCGCCGACCGCCGGGCGTCCGGCCTCGGGTTGAGACGGCTGGCGCCCACCGTCCTGGCCGCCCAGACGGACCCGGCGGTGCTGCTGGACCGGCTGCGCGCCATGGGGTTCGCACCGGCCGCCGAGTCCGCCGACGGCGACGTACTGATCACCCGCCCCGACGCCCGCCGCACCCCGCCGCGTACCCCCCCGGTCCCCGTCACGGACGGCCCGCCGATGCCCGACCCGACCCTGCTCGGCGCCGCCGTGAAGGCGATCCGGGCCGGTGACCGCGCCTCGACCGCCGTACACCGCGGAGCCGCGCCCGTGCCCGCGCCGGCCGACGGGAACGGCAGGCTGCCCCGGTCCGCCGCCGCCGAGACCCTCGCGACGATGCAGGCCGCCGTCCTGACCGGCGATTCGGTGTGGATCGGCTACGTCAACGCGGAGGGCTCCGCCAGCCAGCGCGTGATCGGCCCGGTCCGGGTCGAGGGCGGCTTCGTGACGGCGTACGACCACACCGCCGACGCGGTCCGCACCTTCGCCCTGCACCGGATCACCGGAGTCGCGGAACTCGCCGACGACCTGGGAGCGCACTCCTAGGCCGGCCGGCCAGTCAGGGGTGCGGTGCTACGCGGGGCGCCGGACGGCCGGGTAGCCGGGGCTTGTCCAAGCCTGCGGTCCGGTGGCAGGCGTTGTGCCCACCCTTCCCCAGGAGGTGCCCCCATCTCGCTTCGCTCGGCCTTGTGGAACGACTGCCCACAACGGGGCTCCGGGGCTGAGGTAGGTGGTCCCGGAGGGGCTAATCTGGCGGCGGTACGGTGCCGGGCCGGGGCGAATGGGGCGGTGAGCCATGGGCGTCGAGAGTGACCAGCTTGTATATGACTACCTCAGCCGGGTCGGCGACCTGGCCCAGACCGCGCTGACGGCGGGCCAGCGGGCGCAGCTCGTCGCGCAGTTGCGTACCAACATCGAGCAGGAGCGCGGCCCGGGCGCCAGCGCCACGACCGTGCGGCGGATCCTGGGCAGGCTCGGTTCGCCGGACGAGGTGGTGAAGGCGGCAGCCGGTGCGCGGGGGAGGCAGGGGCCGCCGCCGGAGCCGGAGTCGCCGATGGTGCCGTTGTCCAAGTCGTCGCCGAAGGTGGATGTGCCCGCGCCACGGAGCGGGGAGCCGCAATGGTGGCGGGTCGGGGATCCGGCGAGCCACGGGTGGCAGTCGGGAGAGACGGTCGGCCTTCCCCCGGGGATGACCGGCGGGCTGACGATACCGCTGCCCGGCCTCTCGGAGGACAAGGAGCCGGAGGCGGCGCAGGACCCGGACGGAGCCGAGCCCGATCCGGATACTGATGCGGAGCCGGAAGCCCGCCGGCGGCGCCGGCTGAGGGTGCGGCTGAGACGGCGCAAGCCCGAATCCGTATATCCAGCCGTGGCGGAGAAGACGGCGGGGCGGCGCAGCAGCCCGCTGGAGCTGCTCGGCGCCGCGTCGCTGGTCGTCGGCGCGATCCTGGGGGCCTGGGTGGCCCTGGCCCTGGGCTGGCTCATCGCCTACACCTCGCGCCGTCTGTCCCGCCGCGAGGCGAAGTTCGCGGCGGTCGGCCTGCCGGGCCTGGTTGTGGGCGGCACGCTGGTGTGGCTGTGGGGGCGCATGGACGGCAGATGGGGCCGCCCGATCGCCAACGGACACCTGGACACGGCCATCGTCGCTTCCGTCCCGGCGATGGTGCGGATCGCCGCGGTCGGCTCCGCCCTGTTCCTGCTGTGGCGCAGCCGCCGCCCAGGGGGCTGACGCCGCGTCCGCTCCGGTGCGGCAGGCGGCGGTTCACGTCGCGAGATACGCCTTCAGCTCGTCGAGGATCTTGTCGGCCGCCGTGTAGCCGATGCCCTGGTACCAGAGCTCGTCATCCACCCTGAAGGCCTTGTGGTTCTTCACCGGGGTGAGCTTCTTCCACAGCGGACCGCCGGTTGTCACGGTTTCCTTGGCGGCCTTGGCATCGCCGTACGTCGAGTAGAAGAGGACATCGCCGTCCGCCCTGTCGATCTGCTCGGGGCTGACGCCGAGGGAGAAGCCGTCCGAGGCCTGGTCGATGGCGGCGGGGCGGCCGAGGCCGACATCGGCGAGGAGGGTGCCGATGTAGTTCTCCCGGGCGTAGAGGCGGATGTCGGCGCCTTCGACGAAGCGGACCATGCTGACCTTGGTCCTGGCGGCGGCGTCGGCGCCGCCGAGCGCGGCGGTGACCTGGGCGGTGTGGGCGCGATAGGCGGCGATGGCCTTCTTGGCCGCGGCGGATCTGCCCAAGGCGGCGGCGTGCACGAGGAAGTCGGCCTTCCAGGGGGCGCCGGTGGACTCGGTGAAGACGGTCGGGGCGATCCGGGACAGCTCGGCGTAGTGGTCGGCGTCGCGGAGTTCGCTGCCGAGGATCAGGTCGGGTTCGAGGGCGGCGATGGCTTCCAGATTCGGGGCGCCGATCCGGCCGACGTCCTTGATGCCGGAGGTCTGGTCCTTGCCGAGGTAGTCCAGGAAGCCGCTGCCGGTGCCCGTGCTGGTCGCGCCGACCGGCTTCACGCCCAAGGTGATGGCGGAGTCCAGTTCGGCGGTGTCGAGGACGACGACGCGCTTGGGGTCGTCAGGGACCCTCACCTCGCCCATCACGGTGCTGAGGGTGTGGGTGCCGTGCGACGGCCCGGAGCCGCTGCCGTAGCCCTCGCCTCCCGAGCCCGCAGCGCAGGCGGTGAGGACGGCGGTCGCGGCCAGGGCGACGGTGGTGAGTGCACAGGACATGCGCATGGACATACGGACCCTTTCCGTTGCGTACCCCTACTCGTACTCGTATACGGACTGGCACGCGTACCCGTACTCATACTTGTATACGTAACGCTCAGAGCGTCATATCTTGCCTCCGTCACGGGAGTTCGTACGGTTACGGGTGATCAGCCACATCAGGTACGGCGCGCCCACCGCCGCCGTGAGCACCCCCACCGGCAGCTCCGTCGGCGCGAACAGCCGCCGCGCCAGCAGATCGGCGACGACCACGATCAAGGCGCCCGTCAGCGCCGAACCCAGCAGCGGGATCTGCGTCGTACGGGTGAGCCGGTGCGCCGTCTGCGGCGCCAGCAGCGCGGCGAAGGCCACCGGCCCGGCGGCGCCGGTCGCCACCGATGCCAGCACCACGCCCAGCACCACAAGTCCCAGGCGGACCCGGCCGAGCCTTGCGCCGAGCGCGGTCGCCGTGTCGTCGTCGAACGCCATCGCGCGTTGCGCGCGGGTCGCCCAGGCGACGAACGGTAGCGCGATCAGCAGCACCACCGCCAGCGGCCCGGCCTGGTCGTACCCGCGGCCGTTGAGCGAACCGGTGAGCCGATGATGGTGCGGGGCACCCGTAGCGACGTACGACCGTGGCGTCGTCGCTGGTGCCGCCGTGCAGCAGGGCGTCCAGCACCGTGCCCGGCGCGATCGGGCGGCTGCCGACGGCGAGGCTGAGCAGCCCGGTGAGCGACAGCAGGAGCGCGGCGGTCAGGATCCAGCCGAGGCGGCGGACGGGCGGGCGCAGGGGCACGGCGTACGGTATGCAGAGGAGGTTAGCTTAGCCGTAGCTAACTATGCGATGCGGGTGCGGCGACAATAGTTGCTATGGCCATCCAAGCTCCCGTTCCCCCGTCCGCCCCGCTGACCGTCGGCTTCGACCTCGACATGACCCTCATCGACTCGCGCCCCGGCATCAAGGCGGCCTACGACCGGCTCTCCGCCGAGACCGGCGTCTACATCGACTCCGCCCTCGCCATCACCCGCCTCGGGCCGCCGCTCGACGACGAGCTCATCCACTGGTTCCCCGCCGAGGACCTCCCGGTCATCGCAGACCAGTACCGCGCCCTCTACGTCGACTACGCCATCGAGCCCACCCTGGCCATGCCCGGTGCCCGCGCGGCCGTCGACGCCGTCCACGCCGCGGGCGGCCGGGTCATCGTCGTCACGGCGAAGCACGAGCCCAACGCGAAGCTGCACCTCAGCCACCTCGGCATCGAGGTCGACGAGGTGATCGGCTGGCTCTGGGCCGAGGCCAAGGCGGAGGCGCTCACCGAGCACGGCGTATCGGTGTACGTAGGCGACCACACGGGTGATGTCCGCGGTGCCCGCACTGCGGGCGCCCTCTCCGTCGCCGTCGCCACCGGCCCGGTCACCGCGGACGAGCTGCGCGCGGCCGGGGCCGATGTGGTGCTGGACAGCCTGACCGAATTCCCCGGCTGGCTGGCCGGCCACCGGGGCAACGGTCAGGTACGGCGCTGAGCCAGCGCCGATCGCAGCAGCCCTCCCAGGGCCAGCGCGAAGCCGACGCCCATCAGCATCGACACGAAGTACGCGGGCGTCGGCAGCGGATTGGTCCCGATGAAGAAGGGGATCATCGTGGCCAATGTGCCGAACGCACCGATCACGAACAGGACTGCTCCGATCCGCACAAGCAGATCGCCGGCTTTCTGGGTTTCGTCGCTCACCTGACCAGGGTAGGTCGCGTGCAGATGAGAGCCATCACGGCGTCTGGACAGGGGGCCCGGGGCCATTAGCCTATGAGCAGGCGGGTCTGAGACCAGACCCGCTGTATTGCTATCCAGCTCCATCCCAGCTATCTACTCCAAGGACGAGGTCTGACGTGCCTACCGGCAAGGTCAAGTGGTTCAACGGTGAGAAGGGCTTCGGCTTCCTCTCCCGCGACGACGGCGGCGATGTCTTCGTACACTCGTCGGTGCTGCCGGAGGGGGTCGACATCCTCAAGCCGGGCCAGCGCGTCGAATTCGGTGTCGTCGCAGGCCAGCGCGGCGACCAGGCACTCTCGGTGGTCCTCCTCGACCCGGCGCCCTCGGTCGCGGCAGCCCAGCGCCGCAAGCCGGACGAACTGCTGCCGATCGTCCAGGACCTCACCACGCTCCTGGAAGACGTGGCCCGCTCCCTCCAGCGCGGCCGTTACCCCGACAAGGCCCACGGGCACAAGATCGCTTCCGTGCTCAGGGTGGTGGCCGACCAACTGGACGTATGACCGACGTATGACCGTTGTTTGCGCTCAGTCGCCGGACCGGCTCACTCTGCGAGCAGCCCGTCCGGCGTTTGAGCGCTGGTGTGATCCTAGAACGTCAGCGCGTCGGGGCTCAGCGGTGGCACCAGGCCTTCGGCGGCGGCGCGGGTGAGCAGGCCGCGTACTGCCGCGTACCCGTCGTCGCCCAGGTCGGCGGTGAACTCGTTGACGTAGAGCCCGATGTGCTGCTCGGCCACTTTCGGGTCCATCTCCTGCGAGTGCTCCAGCACATACGCGCGCGAGGCCTCGGGGTCGTCCCACGCCATGCGCACGGAGGCGCGGGTCGCTTCGGCCAGCGCGTGCAGCTTCTCGCTGCCCAGTGACCGCTTGGCGATGATCGCGCCGAGCGGGATCGGCAGCCCGGTGGTCTGCTCCCAGTGCTCGCCCATGTCGGCGACCTTGTGGAGTCCGTACTGCTGGTAGGTGAACCGCGCCTCGTGGATCACCAGGCCCGCGTCCACCTTGCCGTCCCGCACGGCGGGCATGATCTCGTGGAAGGGCAGCACCACGATCTCCCCGACTCCTCCGGGGACCTCGGCGGCGGCCCAGAGGCGGAAGAGCAGATACGCGGTCGAGCGCTCACTCGGCACGGCGACGGTCTTGCCGGTGAGCTCCGCACCCGTCCCGGCCTCCCGGGTGAGTACCAGAGGCCCGCAGCCGCGGCCCAGAGCCCCGCCGCACGGCAGGAGGGCGTACTCGTCGAGCACCCAGGGCAGGACGGCGTAGGACACCTTCAGGATGTCGAACTCGCCGCGCTCGGCCATGCCGTTGGTGATGTCGATGTCCGCGAAGGCCACGTCGATCGGCGGCGCGCCGGGGACCTGCCCATACGCCCACGCGTGGAAGACGAAGGTGTCGTTGGGGCACGGCGAGTAGGCGATCCGCAGCGTTTCAGTCGTCGAGGTCATCGAGTACGTGCCTCCCAGGCATCCAGGGCATCCAGAGCGTCCGGTGCATCCAGTGTGTCCAGTGCATCCAGTGTGTCCAGTACGGGAACGAGCTTGCCGAACGCGTCGGCCAGTTCCGTCAGCGCCCGCCCGATCTGCCAGTTCGCTCGGTCGCGCGGGCCCACCGGGTTCGAGATCGCCCGGATCTCGAGCACGGCCGTACGGTGTGCGGCCGCCGCCTCCGCTACCCCGAACCCCTCCATCGCCTCGGCCGCCGCGCGCGGATGACGCGCGGCCAGCGCGGCGGCGCGCCCGGCGGTGCCGGTCACGGTGGAGACGGTGAGAACCGGCGCGTACACGGCGCCGACCGCCTGCGCGGCGGCGCGGGACAAGGCCTCGGGCGGCCGGTGTTCCACGGTACCGAAGCCGAGCTCTGTGACGGGGGTGAAGCCTTCGGCGGTCTCCGCGCCCAGATCGGCGGCGACGATCACGTCGGCGACGACGACCGAGCCGACAGACGCCGTCGGTACGAAACCGCCGCCGATCCCGGCCGAGATGACCAGCCCGTACGGCTCACCGGCCAGCGCCGCCCCGGTCAGTGCCGCGGCGGCGCCGGCCGCGGCGGCGGCCGGACCCACCCCGGCGGCGAGCAGATCGGCGGAACGCAGCCCGGGCGGCAGTCCGCCGGACGGCGCCCCCGGGCGGTCCAGGCGCCGGAGCCTGCCGCCGGGGACGGGACGCGTCCCGGAGTCCTCCAGCAGGCAGCCCAAGCCGCGGGCGACGGATTCCTCTTCCGCCGTCACCGCCGTCACCACCAGCAGACGCAACGCCTAGTCCGGGGACTTGACGAGCTTGAACTTCCAGACGCCGAGGTAGGACTTGCCGCCGTCGCTCTCGACGATGTTCAGGACAACGGACTTCGCCGTCGTCCCGGTCGTGGAGTCGACGAACAGGCTGTCACCGTCGAGCGACCAGTACGTCTTGTTCTTCAGCAGGTCGGTCTTCTGCGACACGCCCGCCGCCACCAGCCAGCCCTTGTCCGAGATCTTCGGGTCGACACCGATCCGGACCTTGTCACCCGCGTGGACGGTGATGCTCTTCGTGGGCGCGGCATTGAGACAGGCGGTGAAGGCAGCGGTCGACAGTGTCTTGTTGTTGTCCGGATAGCAATTCTTCGTGGCCTCGGTGGTCACGGTCTTCTGGCCGACGGTGACGGTCGCCAGCGGGGTCGGCTTGTCGCAAGCTGCGAGGGCGACCAGCCCGAGGGACACGGCACCGAGGGCGGCGGCACGGCGGCGAATGCTCATGTGGTGAGGCTACCGGGCGGTGGTGACGCGGTTGCGCGGGGGTGTGCCACGCCGCGTGTTCGCCACCGTCCCGGCCAGGCCTTTCAAGCCCGTCCGGTGACCGACGACATCGTGCGCCGGGTGCCCAGCAGCCCCCGTACGGAGACGGCGAAGCCCAGCGCCACCAGGCTCGCGGCCACCGACATGCCCACCGTGCCGTTGAGGGGCAGGAGGATGCCGATCGCGCCGCCGATGACCCAGGCGAGCTGGAGCGCGGTCTCGGAGCGGGCGAAGGCCGAGGTGCGGCTTATCTCGGGGACCTCGCGCTGGATCATCGCGTCCAGCGAGAGCTTGCTGAGGGCCTGGGCGATGCCGGCGACCGCCGCGACGGCGGCGATGGTGACCGCGCTGTACCAGACGGCCGCGAGGCAGGCCGTGGCCAGCGCGCACATTAGCGCGGTCGCGATGATCCGCTCGGGACCGCGCGCCTTCAACCAGGAGCCCAGCGCGGTGCCGAAGGCGTTGCCGGCGCCGGCCGAGACGGCGACGACGCCGAGGGAGAAGGCGGCGCTCAGGCCGCCGACCGGGTGCTCGCGGAGCAGGAACGCCAGGAAGAGGGTGAGGAAGCCGGACAACGCCCGCAGTGACGCGTTCGCCTGGAGGGCGTGGAGCACGGACGGGTCGACGATCTGCCGCCCCGGCCTCGGCGCGCGCTGCTGCTGCTCTTTGTAGTGGCCCAGGTGGACGCGCTCGCCGGAGGTGAGCTGCGCCGGCGCCTCCCCCTTCCCCGAGTCGACCTTGTGCGGGAGGGAGAAGGACAGCACCGTACCGCCGACGAAGATCACGAACGCCCCGTACAGCGGCCACCGCGGCCCGATCAGGTGCAGCATCCCGCCGACCGGCGCCGCGACGGCCGTGGCCAGCAGCCCCGCCAGCGTCACCCGGGAATTCGCCTTGACCAGCGTCGTACGGCCCGGCAGCAGCCGCGGCACGACAGCGCTGCGCACCACCCCGTACGCCTTGGACGCGACCAGCACGCCGAGCGCGGCCGGATACAGCTCCAGGCCCGCGCCCGAGACGATGTCGGCCATCATCCACGCCAGCATGGCCCTGCCAAGCATCGAGATCGCCATGGCCGCGCGGCGGCCGTGCGGCACCCGGTCCAGCAGTGGACCGACGACCGGGGCGAGCAGCGCGAACGGCGCCATGGTCACCAGGAGGTACAGTGCGACCCGTCCGCGTGCCTCGCCCGTCGGGACGGAGAAGAACACCGTGCTGGCGAGCGCGATCGTGATCATCATGTCGCCCGCCGAATTCACGGCGTGTAGTTCGATCAGTTTCGCCAGCCCCGACTCGCCCGCGCCACCCGCGTGTGTCGACCGGCGGATCCGGCGGCGCAGCGCGGATCCGGCGCCCTGTACGGCGCGCCCGACAGCAAGGCCTGCCTTGCGAATCGGCCCGGGTCCGGAGGTCACAGCACGTGCCACGCAGGCCATACTGCCCCAAGGGAGCACTTCTGTACCCTTTCCTTAACAAGCGTGGTGCGCGCGGGTGGCTTGTGATCCCGCAGAATAGAAGCCAACAGGTACGCCCGAGGACGTCCGGGACGGCCGGTTGCGTCGACGCGGTCCGCAGGTCCGCTCCGCTGCCGGTGCCCGCCCTCCGGCCGGCGTACGCGTGAGTCGGCGTAGGAGAGAATCGATTCTTGTGAGTGCTGCGATGCGAAGCCGTACCCCAGACCGCCTGTGCGCCGAGGCGGTTGAAGTGGCTCTTTCGGCGGTGGAAGGGGCCTTTGGGCCCGATGTGGTCGGAGAACACCTGGGGGTGGTCGCGGAGGGCGACCGTGTCGTTACTCACCTGTTCGACTGCAGGCAGCCCGCCTACCGGGGGTGGCACTGGGCCGTCACCCTGACCCGCGCGTCGCGGGCCAAATCCATCACCCTCGACGAGACCGTGCTCCTGCCCGGCGACGATTCCGTGCTCGCCCCCGAGTGGGTTCCCTGGAGCGAACGACTCCGTCCGGGTGACATGGGGCCCGGCGATCTGCTGCCCACCGAGGCCGAGGATCTCCGTCTCGAACCCGGCTGGATCGGCGACTCCGACTACCCCGTCAGTGATCCCCTCTCCGATCTCCTCGACGCCGACGAGATCGAGGTGCCCCCCGCAACACCCCCCGCAGTCGGCACTATCGGCGCCGTCGCCGAGGAAATCGGCATGGGGCGCCCCCGCGTCCTGTCCCGCTACGGCCTGCACGTCGCCGCCGACCGTTGGGAGGAGGACTACGGCCCCAAGACGCCCATGGCCCAGGCCGCTCCCGCCAATTGCGTGACGTGCGCTTTCCTGGTGCCGATGGCCGGCTCCCTGCGCCAGGCCTTCGGTGTCTGCGCCAACGAGTTCTCTCCCGCCGACGGCCGCGTCGTCTCCCTCGCCTACGGCTGCGGCGGCCACTCCGAGGCCGCCGTCATGCCCAAGCCTTTGCGACCGCCGCCGCCCGTGCTGGACGAGACAGCGGTGGAAGCACTGCCGCTCCACCCGGACCGGCACGCGTCCGTGGAGGAGTCCACCCCCGCCGAAGAGCTCGGCCACTCCTGACTCCCGGCGGGCGGTGGGATGTTTTCCCGCCCGCCCGCCCCCTGTCACGGGGCTGCGCCCGGCTGGCCCGCAAGTACGCGGCGGCGGCGCTTTGCCCTGGCCGGGCATTCCTGCGCCAGCGCGGGGCGCGGAAGGTGCGGGCACCGGTCACCGGGCTGCGGGCACTGGCCACCGGGCACCTGGCACCGGCTCGCGGTCGACAATGGGGTGGGGCCCGGCGCGATGCGGGGCGCCGAAGGCGCGGGCGGCGGGCAGCGGGCTGGGGCCAGCGGGCCGTAGCCGGGACCGCCGTCCGGCCCAGCGCAGCGCAACCCGGTAACGTGCGCCGCGCATGGGTTCGCAAGGCGAGGGAGAAGACGACGTGAGCGGCACTGCGATGGTACGGCCGCAGCCGGACGGTGGAGCCGACCCGTTCGGGACCGCAAGGCTGCGCCGAGGCGTGCTGGACGCATGGGCGGCGTCGCCCGCCCGCTTCCGGGAGGACGCGAACGCGGAAGAGGACCTGGCACTCGGCGGTTACCGCGACCGCCTCGTCGTGGAGCTCGCCCAGAACGCCGCGGACGCGGCGATCCGTGCCAAGGTGCCGGGCCGTCTGCGCCTGAACCTCCAGCCGGGCCTCCTCGCCGCCGCGAACACCGGCGCCCCGCTCGACGCCGCGGGCGTCGAGTCCCTGGCGACGCTGCGCGCCAGCGCGAAACGCGAGGAGGCCACCCAGGCCGTCGGCCGCTTCGGTGTCGGCTTCTCGGCCGTGCTGGCCGTGAGTGACGAGCCCGCCGTCGTAGGCCGGCACGGGGGCGTGCGCTGGTCCCTCGCGGAGGCCCGCGACCTGGCGTACGAGGCGGCGACCGGCAATGAGAGCCTCGCGGACGAGCTGCGCCGGCGCGACGGCCACGTACCGCTGCTGCGCCTGCCGCTACCCGCCGAGGGCACCGCTCCGGACGGGTACGACACCGTCGTGGTACTGCCGTTGCGCGATGGCGCCGCCGAGGACCTGGCCGGGCGGCTGCTCGCGGCCGTTGACGACGCGCTGCTGCTGGCGTTGCCGGGGCTGGCCGAGATCGTGATCGACACGCCGGACGGGGTACGGACCCTGACGCGCCGTCAGGAAGACGGCACCGTCGTGGTGGAGGACACCGCGAACGGCGCCACCCGGTGGCGGGTGGAGAGCGCGAACGGGCCGCTCGGGGCGGAGCTGCTCGCCGACCGCCCGGTCGAGGAGCGGCTGCGCCCGTTCTGGTCCGTGACCTGGGCCGTCCCGGTGGGCGGCGACGGCGCCCCGGACCGGCCCGGTACGGCACCGGTGGTCCACGCCCCGACGCCTACGGACGAGCCGCTGGGGCTGCCGGCGCTGCTCATCGCGTCGTTCCCGCTGGACCCGGCACGCCGGCACGCGGCCCCGGGCCCGCTGACGGACTTCCTGGTGGCGCGGGCCGCCGAGGCCTACGTCACGCTGCTGCGCGACTGGCAGCCGGTCGGCCCGGGCATCGTCGACCTGGTGCCGGGCCCGCTGGGCCAGGGCGTGCTGGACGCGGAGCTGCGGCGGCAGGTGCTGGCGGGACTGCCGCGTACGGCGTTCCTGCCCCGGGCGGTGCCGCAGGCGGACGGCGGCCAGGGCGCGGCGGACCTGGACTCCGACCTGGCCGTCATGGACACCGAAGCGAGCACCACAGGCGGCTCCGGCGCGGCCCTGCGGCCCATCGAGGCCGAGGTGCTGGAAGCGGCCAACGCCGCCACCGTCGACGTACTGGCCGAAGTGCTGCCCAACCTGCTGCCCGCCGGGCTGGAGCGGCGCCCCGAGCTGCGCACCCTGGGCGTGGCCCGCCTTCCGCTCGGCGAGGCCATCGACCGGCTGGCCGGGGCCGAACGCCCCGCGGGATGGTGGCGGCGGCTGTACGACGCCCTCGCCGGCAGCGACCCCGACCGGCTGACCGGCCTGCCGGTGCCGCTCGCCGACGGCCGGACCACCATCGGCCCGCGCCAGGTGCTGCTCCCGCTCAGCGGCGGCGGCGCCGACCTCGCCGAGCTGGCCCGCCTCGGCCTGAAGGTCGCCCACCCGGACGCCGCCCACCCGCTGCTGGAGAAGCTGGGGGCGACCCCCGCCACCCCGCGCGCCGTACTGACGACCCCGCAGGTCCGGGCGGCCGTCGCGCAGTCCCTGGACGCCGACGAGGCCTGGGACATGGTCGACGGGGACGAGAGCGCCCTCGACCCGGAGGAGCTCGCCGAAGTCGTGCTCGGTCTCGTACGGGAGGCGAATCTGGCCCCCGGCGACGAGCCCTGGCTCGGCGCCCTCGCCCTCCCCGACGACGAGGGCGAACCCGCGCCGGCCGGCGAACTGGTGCTGCCCGGCAGCGCCTTCGCACAGGTGATCCGGGAGGGCGAGCTGGCCTCCGTGGACGCCGAGTTCGCCACGCGGTGGGGCGAGCAGCCGCTCACCGCCTGCGGTGTGCTGGCCACCTTCGCCCTCGTACGGGCGGCGGACGTGGTCCTCGACCCGGACGAGCTGGAGCCACGCGAGAGCGACTTCGCCGAGCCGGACGACGCCGGCCTGCTGGACGCCGTGGACGTGTGGTGCGAAGACGTCCTCGACCAGCTCCCGGAGACCGATGTGCCGCCGGTCGCCACCGAGATCATCGCGGTGCGGGACCTGGACCTGGTCGATGACGACGCCTGGCCGCAGGCTCTCGCCATGCTCTCCCAGCCGCCGCTCCGGGACGCGATCACCTCCACGCTGCGGGTCCTGCTGCCCGACGGCACCACCGAGTCGGTCCGCCCGTACACCGCCTGGTGGCTGCGAGACCACCCGGTCCTGGACGGCCGCCGGCCCGTCGGCCTCCGCGCCGCCGGCGGCGACCCGCTCCTCGCCGGGCTGTACGAGGACGCCGAGGCAGGCGCCGCCGACGACCAGGTGCTGCGCGCCCTCGGGGTTCGGACCTCCGTGGACGCGCTGCTGGGCGAGCCCGGCGGCGCCGCCGAACTCCTCGGCCGCCTCGCCGACCCCTCCCTCCCCGTCACCCCGGCCCAACTCCACCGGCTCTACGCCGCCCTGGCCGAGCTCGACCCCGACCAGGTCACCCTCCCGGACGAACTCCGCGCCGTCGCCGACGGTCGCCGGGTCCTCGTCGTCGACGCCTCCGACGCCCTCATCGCCGACGCCCCCGACCTCCTCCCCCTCACCGCCGGCCGGCCGCTGCTCCCCGTACCCCCGCACCGCGCCGCCGACCTCGCCGAGCTCCTCCAGGTCCGCCGTCTCTCCGAGGCCTACGACGTCCCCGTCGTCTCCGACGGCGAGCCGCACCCCGTCCCGGACGCGGTCCGCGAGCTGCTTCCGGGCGCCCCGCTGACGTACATCGAGCACGAGCAGCTACTCGTTGCCGATGGTGCCGACGGCACCGAGGAACGCATCGAACTCGACTGGCGCTGGGTGGACGGCACCCTGCACGCCGCCACCCTGGAGGGCGTCGCGGCCGGCCTGGCCTGGGCCGCCGGGCAGTGGCAGCGCCGCTTCGAGGTGGCCGCGCTCCTGGAGGACCCGACGCGTACGGAGGAGCTGGCGCGGGACCGCTGGTTTGATTGACAAGCTGCAGTTCCATAAGAAGGGCGCCACCGCCTACACCACCGTCAAGACGGTGAAGTCCGGCACCGCCGGCGCCCTGACTCACGGCTCACAGTTCACGCCGTACCGCGTCACCCGGCGCCGGGTCGTCCCTCGTGGGCGGCCCGGCGTCCGTTTCCCCCGTGGTGGCCGGCCCGTCTCCGGCGCCGGCCCGGCGCCAGACCACCTCCAGGACCGCCGAGGCGACCACCGCGACACCGACCGCTGCCCAGGGAGCCTCGGTGCCGACGAGTCTGAGGGCGAAATAGCGCTGCAGCGAAGGCGTGACGAGGACGACGACGAAGCCCGCGCCCATGGCCAGGACGAGAGTGACGCGCCCCCAGGTGTAGGGGCGGGCGACGATGGCCAGGACCCACATGGAGATCAGGAAGAGCGTGAGCGTCGCCGCGCTGGTCTCGGCGTCGAGCGCTCCCGCGCCGGTGTAGTGGTGGCGGGCGATGAGATACGTGATGAAGGTCGCGGCCCCCGCGATGATGCCCGCCGGCAGTGAGTACCGCATGACGCGCCGTACGAAGTGGGGCCTGGCCCGCTCCTTGTTGGGGGCGAGGGCGAGGAAGAAGCCGGGGATGCCGATGGTGAGGGTGGACAGCAGGGTGAGGTGGCGGGGGAGGAAGGGGTAGGGGACCTGCCAGAGGGCGACCAGGATCGCGAGGAGCACGGAGTAGACGGTCTTGGTGAGGAAGAGCGTGGCGACGCGGGTGATGTTGCCGATCACCCTCCGCCCCTCCGCCACGACCGAGGGCAGGGTGGCGAAGCTGTTGTCCAGGAGCACGATCTGGGCCACCGCCCGGGTGGCTTCGGAGCCCGAGCCCATGGAGACGCCGATGTCGGCGTCCTTGAGGGCGAGGACGTCGTTGACGCCGTCGCCGGTCATCGCGACGTTGTGGCCGCCGGACTGGAGGGCGCCGACCATGTCGCGCTTCTGCTGCGGGGTTACGCGGCCGAAGACGGTGCCGGCGTCGAGGGCGGCGGCCATGGCGGGGCGATCGGTGGGGAGGTCCCGGGCGTCGGTGGTGCGTTCGGCGCCGGGGAGGCCGAGCTTGGCGGCGACGGCGCCGACGGAGACAGCGTTGTCGCCGGAGATGACCTTGGCCTGGACACCCTGTTCGCCGAAGTAGCGGAGGGTCTCGGCGGCGTCGGCGCGGAGCCGCTGATCGAGGACGACGAGGGCCGCCGGGGTGAGAGACGCGGGGGCGGCGGGGTCCGGGTCGTCGAGGCTCTTGGTGGTGCGGGCCAGGAGCAGGACGCGCGAGCCCTGGGCGTTGAGGTGGTCGATGTCGGCGAGGACCGGGCCGGTGGCGGGGTCGGCCGGATGACCGGGGTTCCCGGGATTTCCTGACCGGAGGAGGACATCGGGGGCGCCGAGCAGCCACGTACTGCTTTCGCCGTCGGGCTGCTTGAAGGCGGCGCCGCTGTATTTACGGGCGGAGGAGAAGGGGAGGGAATCGGTGCGGTGCCATTCGGGGATCGGGACGGGGTAGGCGTCGGCGACGGCCTGGAGGCTGGCATTGGGGCGGGGGTCGGCGGCGCCGAGGGCGCCCAGCACCTGCCTCGTGCGGTGCTCGTCGGCGGCGCCCAGGAGGCGCAGCTCGGTGACGTCCATGCCGCCCTCGGTGAGGGTGCCGGTCTTGTCGAGGCAGACGACGTCGATCCGGGCGAGCCCTTCGATGGCGGGGAGCTCCTGGACGAGGACCTGCTTGCGGCCGAGCCGGATCACACCGATCGCGAAGGCGACGGAGGTGAGGAGCACCAGGCCTTCGGGGACCATCGGCACGATGCCGCCGATCATGCGGCGGACGGCTTCCTGCCAGTTGTGCCTCTCGACGATGAGCTGGCTGACGACCAGGCCGATCGCGCTCGGGATCATCATCCAGGTGACGTACTTCAGGATCTGGCTGATGCCGGAGCGCAGTTCGGAGTGGATGAGGGTGAAGCGGGAGGCCTCTTCGGCGAGTTGCGCGGCGTAGGCCTCCCGGCCGACCTTGGTGGCGATGAAGGCGCCGCCGCCGGCGACCACGAAGCTGCCGGACCTGACCGGGTCGCCGGTGCGCTTGAGGACGGGGTCGGCCTCGCCGGTAAGCAGGGACTCGTCGATCTCCAGGCAGTCGGCCTCGCTCACTTCGCCGTCGACGACGACCTTGTCGCCGGGGCCCAGCTCGATGAGGTCGCCCAGGACGATGGCGGAAACGGAGACCTGGACAGCGGTGCTGTCGCGGCGGACGGTGGGCTTCGCCTCGCCGATGACGGCGAGGCCGTCGAGGGTCTTCTTGGCCCGCCACTCCTGGACGATGCCGATCGCGGTGTTGGCGACGATCACAATGCCGAAGAAGCCGTCCTGGATGGGGCCGACAACCAGGATGACGAGGAAGAGGACGCCGATGATCGCGTTGAAGCGGGTGAAGACATTGGCCTTGACGATCTCGGTCATCGAGCGCGACGAGCGTACGGGGACGTCGTTGACCTCTCCGCGCGCGATCCGCGCTTCGACCTCCGCGCCGGTCAGGCCGGTTGTCGTCCGGCCGCCCGCCCCTGGTTGTGAGCCTGTCGGCTCCGAGAGCTCGTCGACCGTCATGACCTCGACGTTACGTGCCCGGCGACGGGCGCACCTGGTGGCGGGCGGAGGGTGAGGGAGATCTCAGGGTGCGGCTATGCCGCTGGGCCGACCTCGTCCCTGGTGGCTTCCGCCTCTCGGCGGAGCGCGTCGCGGCGGGCGCGTACATAGACGAGGCCGATGAGGCCGAGGCCCGCGCCGGCGAGGCAGGTCCAGATCCACCAGGCGTGGCCGTGGTCGGCGTACCAGCCGTAGAAGGGCAGCTGGACGAGGAAGAGGACGAACCACACGATCGTGCCGATCGTGACGGTGGCGACGTCATTCGCCTCCAGCGGCTCCGGGGCTTCGCGCTCGGGGATCCACTTGCTCATGCGGACAGCCTACGCGGTCGACTTGTTGGGAGAGGTGGAGCCGGGTCTACGCGCGGAGATGGCTTTGGTCGGATGATGTGTTCATACTGAAACGATCCGGCTTTGGCCGGATTCTTTCGTACGAACATCCATAAGCAAGGGAAATCCGCACCCCCATGCCGCCCATTTCGGCCCCCGCTGCGACGTGCGCCGCCACGTTGCCCCCGACGCCCGCCCGCAACGCTCTGGACCGCTTCTTCAAGATCTCGGAGCGGGGCTCCTCGGTCCCCCGGGAGATCCGTGGAGGCCTCGCCACCTTCTTCGCGATGGCGTACATCATCGTGTTGAACCCGATCATTCTCAGCTCGGGTACCGACAAGTACGGTCACCATCTCGCCAACGGTCAGCTGGTCACCGCCACCGTCGTGACCGCGGCCTTCACCACGCTCCTCATGGGTGTGGTCGGCAATGTGCCGATAGCGCTCGCCGCAGGCCTCGGAGTGAACACCGTGGTCGCCCTTCAGCTGGCGCCGAGGATGAGCTGGCCGGACGCCATGGGGATGGTGGCGCTGGCCGGTTTCGCGATCATGCTGCTGGTCGCCACCGGGTTGCGGGAGCGCGTGATGAGCGCGGTGCCGCTCGGTCTCCGGAAGGCGATCGCGATCGGTATCGGCCTGTTCATCATGCTGATCGGCCTCGTCGACGGCGGCTTCGTCTCCCGTATGCCGGACGCCGCGCACACCACCGTGCCCTTGCAACTGGGCGCCGACGGTCATCTGACCGGCTGGCCGGTGCTGGTGTTCATCCTGGGCGCACTGCTCACCCTGACCCTGATCATCCGCAAGGTACCGGGCGCGATCCTGATCAGCATCGTGGCGATGACCGTGCTGGCGCTGATCGTGAACGCGGTCGCCGCCATCAAGCCCGCGGACTGGGGCCTGACCGTCCCCTCCTGGCCCGGCGATCCGGTCTCGTCGCCCGACTTCGGGCTGATCGGCAAGGTCAGTCTCTTCGGCGGCTTCCACGAGGTGGGGATCGTCACCGGGGTGCTCTTCGTCTTCACCGTGCTGCTGTCGTGCTTCTTCGACGCCATGGGGACGATCCTCGGCGTCAGCGACGAGGCGCACCTGCTGGACGAGCGGGGCGACCTGCCCGGCATCAGCAAGGTGCTGATGGTCGACGGCATCGCGACGGCCGCCGGTGGCTTCTCCTCCAGCTCCGCCAACACCTGCTTCGCGGAGTCCACGGCCGGCGCCGGGGAGGGTGCCCGCACCGGGCTGGCATCGATCGTCACCGGCCTGGTCTTCGTGGTGGCGCTCTTCCTCACGCCGGTGGCCACCATGGTGCCCGCGCAGGCGGCCACTCCCGCGCTGCTGGCGGTCGGTTTCCTGATCCTGGCGGGCGGCATCCGGGACATCGACTGGAGCGACTTCACGATCGCCATCCCGGCGTTCCTGACGATGCTGCTGATGCCGTTCACGTACTCGATCACCAACGGCATCGGCATCGGCTTCCTCGCCTTCTGCCTGCTGCGGCTCGCCGCGGGCCGGGGGCGCGAGGTGCCGGTGGCGCTGTACGCGGTGTCGGCGGTCTTCGCCTTCTACTACCTGATGCCGGCGCTGGGGCTTACGTGATCCGGCTTACGTGATCCTGCTTAGGTGATCTTGTAGAAGCGTTCCGTCTCCTCGACGGCGGACTGGAAACGCTGGTCGAAGTCGTCCCGAATGAGCGTCCGGACTATGTAGTCCTGGACGCTCATTCCGGATTTGGCGGCGTGGCTACGGAGGCGGTCCAGCAAGTCCCCGTCCATGCGCATGCTGAGCACTGTCGATGCCATGGAGCCCAGGCTCGGGTTGTGATGTGGGCGGCGCGTGGCTTTCCGGCCTGAAATCACCCGGATGGGTGACTTCGGGCACAGTTGTGTTTACGGCGCTGCGGCAGTGTTTCCTTAGGGTTGGTAATGAGCTAAGCTAAGGATCGTGATGGATGTGATGGAACTGTCCGAGGACGATCTCGCCGCGGTGAGCACCCTGCGCTCCGCCGTTATGCGGCTGTCGCGCCGACTCCGCCACCAGCGGGTCGACGAGTCGCTCAGCCCCACCGAGATGTCGGTGCTGGGCACCCTCGCGCGCTGCGGCTCGGCCACCCCCGGAGAGCTCGCCCGCAAGGAGCACGTCCAGCCGCCGTCGATGACCCGCATCGTGGCGATGCTCGAAGGCAAGGGCCTGGTCCGCCGGGACCCCCATCCGGACGACCGCCGCCAGGTCGTTGTCAGGCAGACCGAACAGGCCGAGGCGATGCTGGAAAAGAGCCGCAGCCTGCGGAACGCCTGGCTGGCACAGCTTGTCGAGGGGCTGGACGAGAAGGAACGGGCCGTGCTCCGCGAGGCCGCCCCCGTACTGGAGAAGCTCGCACACCTGTAACGAACGCCACGAGCAACACGTACCAACACGTACCGACACGTACCAACACACACGACGAGTAACGCACACGAAGAACCGTCCAAGGAGGCGAACACCGATTGAGTTCGGCAGCCGCATCAGACGCCGCACCCGAACCTACCCCCGCCATCCCCCCGGGCAAGCAAGGCACCTTCAGCTCGCTGAAGGTGCGTAACTACCGGCTCTTCGCATCCGGCGCGGTCATATCCAACACCGGTACCTGGGTGTCCCGGATCGCCCAGGACTGGCTGGTGCTCAGCCTCACCGGCTCCTCCTTCGCGGTCGGCATCACCACCGCGATGCAGTTCCTGCCCATGTTGCTCTTCGGGCTCTACGGCGGAGTCATAGCCGACCGCTACCCCAAGCGGAAGCTGCTGCTCGCCACCCAGTCCACGATGGGACTGCTCGGGCTCATCCTCGCCGCGCTCACGCTCAGCGGCTACGTACAGGTCTGGCACGTCTACGCCATCGCCTTCCTGCTCGGCCTCGTCACTGTCGTCGACAACCCGACCCGCCAGACCTTCGTCGCCGAGATGGTCGGCCCTGCCGACATCCGCAACGCGGTCTCTCTGAACTCCGCCAATTTCCAGTCCGCCCGGCTCATCGGTCCGGCCATCTCCGGTGTCCTGATCACCGCCGTCGGCAGTGGCTGGGCCTTCTTCTTCAACGGTGTGTCCTTCGCCGCCCCCATGGCCGGGCTGCTGCTCATGCGGACATCGGAACTCCACGTCGTCGAACGGACACCGCGCGGCAAGGGGCAGCTGCGTGAAGGCCTGCGCTATGTCGCCGGGCACCCGGAACTCATCTGGCCAATCGTCCTGGTCGGCTTCATCGGCACCTTCGGCTTCAACTTCCCCATCTGGCTCTCCGCCTTCGTCTCGCACGTCTGGCACGGCAATGCCGGTATGTACGGCACCTTCAACTCCCTCATGGCTGTCGGCTCGGTCGTTGGCGCACTCCTCGCCGCCCGGCGCTCGAACACCCGCATGCGGCTGCTCGTCGGCGCCGCCTTCGCCTTCGGCGTCCTGGAGATGGCAGCCGCGCTCTCGCCCTCCTACTGGCTCTTCGTAGTGCTCCTCGTGCCGATCGGCGCGTTCAGCCTGACGTTCAACACCACGGCGAACTCGAGTGTCCAGCTCGCCACCGACCCCGTCATGCGCGGGCGTGTCATGAGTCTGTTCATGATGGTCTTCGTCGGCGGCACCCCGATCGGCGGCCCCATCACCGGCTGGGTCACCGACACCTACGGCGTCCGCGTCGGCTTTCTCGCCGGCGGCCTGATCGCCGCCGCAGCCGCGGTCGGCGTCGGGCTGGCCCTGACCCGGGCGGGCGGTCTGCGGGTCAAGGTCGACCTGCGCCTCGGCAAGGACCGCAAACTCTTCGCTCTCGTCCCCCGTGAGGACCGGCCGAGCCTGACGGCCGCGGCCTAGGCGGGAGTCCTGAGCAGCTCCGGAAGTTCCGGGCGCTCCGGGTGACAGGGTGGGGCGATGAGACTGTTCGTCGCGGTGCTCCCCCCGCAGGAGGCGCTGGATGAGCTCGGCGCGGCCGTCAGGCCGCTGCGGGCCGTGCCGGAAAGTGACCGGCTGACCTGGGCCGCGCCCACCGGCTGGCATTTCACACTGGCATTTCTCGGCGAGGTGGACGAGGCACTGCTCCCCGGCCTCGAAGAGCGACTCGCCCGGGCGGCACGGCGCCACGCGCCATATGTGCTGCGTCTGGCCGGGGGCGGGCGGTTCGGGGACCGCGTGCTCTGGATGGGGGTGGACGGTGACACGGCTGCCCTGCGCCGGCTCGCCGGGACCGTGCAAGCCGCGGCCCGCCGCGCCGGGACCGCCGTGGCCGAGGAGCAGCGCTTCCACCCGCACCTCACGATCGCCCGCAACCGCTCGGCGGTCCCCCTGCGCCCGCTCGCCGACCGGCTGGCCCCGTTCCAGGGCCGAGAGTGGACGGCGGCCTCCATCGCCCTCGTACGGAGCCATCCGCCCGCCCCCGGGGTGCCGGGCGCCCAGCCCCGCTACGAGGCGCTGCGGGCCTGGACCCTGGGGCACCGACCGGGGCAGTGACGCGGCCGGATAACCTCGGAGCGTGGATCCGAAGACCCGTACCCGAGTGATGACCGCCGCGCTGGTGCTGATGCTGGCCGTGGTGGTCGTGGCGGCCGCCGTCCGGTAGCCGGGCAGGTTCTACGTCGCGCCTGCTTCGCGCAACCAAGATCGTCCGCCACGCCGGCGCTTCCGCCCAACTGTCCGGGGTCGCCCGGCTTTCGGCCGGGCGACCCCGGACGTCACTCCGTTACGCGCTGTGCCAGCAGCTGGCCCGGCCAGGCGCCGACGGTGAAGGGCTGCACAGGCACGAAGCCATTCCGCCCCGTTGTAGTCGACGAGCCGCCCCTCACTGCCCGCGTAGCAGTCGACCCGCAGCAGCCCGATGCCGAGCCGCCGGGTCTCCTCGCGAGCGTGGGCGAGCAGGGCGCTGCCGGCACCACGCCCGGCGTAGCGGCGGTCCGTCACCAGGAGGTGTACGTAGACCTCCGGCTCCTTGGCCGCCGGAACGTATGGTGCCGCCTCCCCCGAGAGGGTGATGGTCCCGGCAGGGACGCCGTCGATCTCCGCGATCCACGGTGTCCCTGCGCCTACGATCTCGCCGACCCTTTTGACGCCTGCCGGCCGGGCCGACCACGGCTCGGTGCCCCACTGGCCACTGCGGCCGTGGACGACGAGCCATTCGACGGCGCCGTCGAGCATGGCGAGTATGAGGGGGATGTCCTCCTCGCCACCCGGGCGTATCCTCGCCGCCTGCACCGGGGTCACCGGCGGCTCCGGCGGTTTGGCCTTAACGGGCTCGGGCTCACCAGGCGAACGCCTCCGGCGAGGGGCCCGGACCCGGGAAGATCTCCTCCAGCTCGGCGAGGAACTCGGCGGACAGCTCCAGCTCCACCGCCCGCAGCGCCGAGTCCAGCTGTTCCGTCGTCCGCGGCCCCACGATCGGGCCGGTCACCCCCGGGCGGGTCAGCAGCCAGGCCAGGGCCACGTCACCGGGCTCCAGACCGTGCTTGGCGACCAAGTCCTCGTACGCCTGCAGCTTCTCGCGCAGCGCCGTGTTCTTCAGCGCGTCCGCGCTCCGCCCGGTCGCCGAACGGGATGCGCCACCCTCGCGTTCCTTGCGCAGCGCCCCGCCCAGCAGTCCGCCCTGCAGCGGCGACCACGGGATCACCCCAAGGCCGTAGGCCTGTGCCGCCGGGATGACCTCCATCTCGGCGCGCCGCTCGGCCAGGTTGTACAGGCACTGCTCACTGGTCAGGCCGAGCAGACCGCGCCGAGCGGCCAGCTCGTTGGCCTGTGCGATGTTCCAGCCGGCGAAGTTGGACGATCCCACGTAGAGGATCTTGCCCTGCTGTATGAGGACATCGATCGCCTGCCAGATCTCGTCCCACGGCGTGGCCCGGTCGATGTGGTGGAACTGATACAGGTCGATGTAGTCCGTGCCGAGCCGCTTCAGGCTCGCGTCGGCGGCGCGCCGGATATTGAGCGCCGAGAGCTTGTCCTCATTCGGCCAGCTCGCGTTGTTCGCGTCCATGCTGCCGTAGACCTTCGTGGCCAGGACGGTCTTCTCACGACGGCCGCCGCCCTTGGCGAACCAGCTGCCGACGATCTCCTCGGTGCGGCCCTTGTTCTCGCCCCAACCGTAGACATTGGCAGTGTCGAAGAAATTGACGCCCGCGTCGAGCGCGGAGTCCATGATCGTGTGGCTGTCGGCCTCTTCGGTCAGCGGGCCGAAGTTCATGGTGCCGAGCACCAGTCGGCTCACCTTGAGACCGGTACGTCCGAGCTGTGTGTACTCCATGGTCACCACCCAATCTCTTTGAGTGCACTCGAATCAAGAGGGCCTGGCTGTATATGGCGCTCCCATGTCCCACGCCTGTTGCATCGAGTCCGCGAAGGCGGCGGCGAGGCGATGTTCGCCCGGGACGTTCGGATGTGTGCCGCCGCATCCAGCAGGATGTCGTACCGTTCCTGGGCAGTGAGCGGGAGTGTGTGGCGGGGCGCCGGGCCCTGCGGCGCAAGAGCTGACGGGCCGGGGTGCCGCGCCCCGCGCCGTCCGCCGGGAGTGTCCGGCGGTGGCGCGGTGGCGGCGGTGGGGATCCTTCAGAGCCGCTCGATGACGTAGTCGATGGACGCGGTGAGCGCCTCTACGTCAGCCGGGTCGACGGCCGGGAACATGGCGACGCGCAGCTGGTTGCGGCCGAGCTTGCGATACGGCTCGGTGTCGACGATGCCATTGGCGCGGAGCACCTTGGCGATGGCGGTGGCGTCGATGCTGTCGGCGAAGTCGATCGTGCCGACGACCTGGGAACGCTTGGCCGGGTCGGTGACGAACGGCGTGGCGTGGTCGGACTTCTCGGCCCAGCCGTAGAGACGGGAGGAGGAGTCGGCAGTGCGCTTGACGGCCCAGTCGAGGCCGCCGTGGTCGTTGATCCACTCAAGCTGCTCGTTGAGCAGGAAGAGGGTGGCCAGGGCGGGGGTGTTGTACGTCTGGTTCTTCTTCGAGTTGTCGATCGCGGTCGGCAGGTCGAAGAACGCCGGGATGTGCCGCTCGGATGCGGCGATCTGTGCTGCCCGCTCCAGTGCCGCCGGGGAGAAGGCGGCCAGCCACAGCCCGCCGTCCGCCGCGAAGGACTTCTGCGGCGCGAAGTAGTAGACGTCGGTCTCGGTGATGTCGACCGGAAGACCGCCCGCGCCCGAGGTCGCGTCCACCAGGACGAGGGACCCGGCGTCGGCGCCCGCGACCCGCTTGACGGGGAGGGCGACACCGGTTGAGGTCTCGTTGTGGGTGAGGGCGTACACGTCCACGCCCGCCTCGGCGGCCGGCTCCGGGTGGGTGCCGGGGTCGGAGCTGATGACGGTGGGGTTGTCCAGCCACGGGGCCAGCTTGGCGGCCGTCGCGAACTTCGAGGAGAACTCGCCGAAGGTGAGGTGCTGCGATTTCTGCTGGATCAGCCCGTGCGTCGCGATGTCCCAGAACGCGGTGGAACCGCCATTGCCGAGCACCACCTCGTATCCTTCGGGCAGTGAGAACAGCTGCCGGATGCCCTCACGGACCTGGCCCACCAGGTTCTTCACCGGCGCCTGGCGGTGAGAGGTCCCGAGCAAGGAGGTACCGGTCGCCGCCAGGGCGCTGAGCGCCTCCGGCCGCACCTTGGAGGGGCCCGAGCCGAAGCGTCCGTCGGCGGGCTTGATGTCAGCGGGAATCTGGATCTCGGCCACAAGCGCAGCGTAGTCGGTTACGGGGTCGTTTCGGGCCGCTGTCCGTCGGATGAGACAGCCGGTCGCCGCTGCGGTACGCCGGTCGGGCAGGTCTTCTTCCTCACGGGCCGCGGCGGGAAGTATGGGGACATGACTGATCACGAGGACCTGGAGCGGGCACTGCGCCGCGATGTGCGCGGCGACGTGGCATTCGACGCCGGCAGCCGCGCGCTGGTGACCATGGACGCGTCGAACTACCGGCGGGTGCCGCTGGGTGTTGTCGCCCCGCGCGACGCGGGCGATGTGGCGGCGGCACTCGCGGTGTGCCGGGAACGGGGGGTGCCTGTGGTGGCGCGTGGCGGGGGGACGTCGATCGCCGGGCAGGCGACGGGGACCGGGGTGGTGCTCGATTTCACGCGCTATATGCGGCGGATCGCGGAGATCGACGCGGAGGCGCGGACGGCTCGTGTGCAGCCCGGTGTCGTACTCGACGATCTGCGGGCGGCGGCCGGGACGTACGGGCTGACATTCGGGCCGGATCCGTCCACGCACAGCCGGTGCACGCTCGGCGGGATGATCGGGAACAACGCGTGCGGTTCGCACTCGGTGGCGTGGGGGACGACCGCGGACAATGTGCGGGAGCTGGAGGTTCTGACGTACGGCGGGGAGCTGGTGCGGACGGGGGAGCCTCCGGCGGGCCTGCGGGAGGCGGTCCGGCGGCTGGCGGACGGCAATCTCGCGTTGCTGCGGACCGGGTTTCCGGAGTTGCCGCGCAGGATCTCCGGTTATGCGCTGGACGCGCTTCTTCCGGAACGGGGCGCCGATCTGACCCGGGCGTTCGTCGGCAGTGAGGGCACGCTCGGGGTGCTCACGGAGGCGGTGGTGCGGCTGGTGCCGGCGCCCGGAGCGCGGGCGTTGGCGGTGCTCGGTTACCCGGACGAGGCCGCGGCGGCCGACGCGGTGCCGGGGCTGTTGCCGCTGCGGCCGCTGACGGTGGAGGGGATGGCCGCCGATCTGGTCGGCCCGGCGGAGGCGGGGCTGCTGCCGCGGGGGGCGGCGTGGCTGTTCGCCGAGGCGGGCGGCGATACGGCGGAGGAGGCGCGGGCCCGGGCCGAGGAGCTGTGCCTGGCGTCCGGCGGGGTCGGCGTTGTCGTTACGGACCCGGCGGCACAGCGTGCCCTGTGGCGGATACGTGAGGATGCCTCCGGCACCGCCACTCGGATGCCGGACGGCAGCGAGGCCTGGCCCGGGTGGGAGGACTGCGCGGTGCCCCCGGCCCGGCTCGGCGCGTATCTGCGGGACTTTCGCGCGCTGCTCGGCGAGCACGGGCTGCGCGGGGCGCCGTACGGGCATTTCGGCGACGGCTGCATCCACGTCAGGATCGACTTCGACCTCATCGGGGCGGACGGTGTGCGCCGCTTCCGCCGGTTCTCCGAGGACGTCGCCGACCTGGTCGTCGCGTACGGCGGCTCGCTCTCCGGCGAGCACGGCGACGGGCAGGCCCGCGCCGAGCTGCTGCCGAAGATGTACGGCGACGAGATCGTGGCTCTCTTTGGACGTTTCAAGGACCTGTGGGACCCGGCGGGCGGGCTGAATCCCGGCATGCTCGTACGACCGTATCCGCTGGACTCCAACCTCCGCTTCGAGGTCCTGCCCCGTGATCCGGTCGATGTCGAATTCACCTATCCGGGTGATGGCGGCGATTTCTCGGCGGCGGTGCGAAGGTGCGTCGGCGTGGCCAAGTGCCGTACCGCGGCACCGGGCGGGACGGATGTGATGTGCCCGTCGTACCGCGCCACCGGTGAGGAGCGGCACTCGACGCGCGGCCGGGCGCGGCTGCTCCACGAGATGCTCGCGGGGGACGTCGTACGGGACGGCTGGCGCTCGGAGGAGGTCCGTGACGCGCTCGATCTGTGCCTGTCCTGCAAGGGCTGCCGCTCCGACTGCCCGGTCGAAGTGGACATGGCCACGTACAAGGCGGAGTTCCTGCACCACCACTACGAGGGGCGGCTGCGGCCCGCATCGCACTACACGATGGGGTGGCTGCCGGTGTGGCTGCGGGCGGCAGCGCCCGTGGCGCGGGCCCTCAACGCGCTGGCACGGGTCCGCCCGCTGGCCGCGCTGGGCAAACGGCTCGCCGGGATCGCACCGGAGCGCCGCATCCCGGAGCTGGCCCCGGAATCGTTTCTTCGCTGGTGGCGCCGGACGCGTCAGGGCGCAAAGCCCGAGTTCCCCGGCCGGAGCGAACCCCGGCACACCGTCGTGCTGTGGCCCGATACCTTTACGAATCACCTCTCACCGCAGGTCGGCCAAGCGGCGGTCCGCGTCCTGGAGGCCGCCGGGCTACGGGTTCTGCTCCCCTCCGCGACGCGGGTGTGCTGCGGGCTGACATGGGTGTCGACCGGGCAGCTCGACCACGCCCGCAAGGTCATGCGGCGCACCCTGGACGACCTCGGGCCGCTGCTCGACGCCGGGCTGCCGGTCGTCGTGCTGGAGCCCAGCTGCGCTGCGGCGTTGCGAACCGACCTGCCCGAGCTGCTGGGCGCGGCCGAGCCGCGTGCGGCCGCACTGGCCGGCTCGGTGCGGACATTCGCGCAGGCGCTGGAGGAGTACGCGCCCGACTGGGTGCCGCCACGGCTCGACAGGGCCGCTGTCGGCCAGACCCACTGCCATCAGCACGCTGTCCTCGGCGACGCCGCCGAGCGCCGGCTGCGGGAGCGGGCGGGTCTGAACGGTGGGCTGGCGGCCGGCTGCTGCGGACTGGCCGGGAACTTCGGCTTCGAGCGCGGGCACTACGACGTGTCCGTCGCCTGCGCGGAGGAGCAGTTGCTCCCGGCGGTCCGTGGCGCAGGGGACGGGACGGCGGTCCTGGCGGACGGGTTTTCGTGCCGCACGCAGATCGGGGAGCTGGCGGGAGTGCGGGCGCGGCACCTCGCCGAGGTCCTGGCCGACGGGCTGTGACACCCGGGCCCCGGCCCGGGGCCCGGGCTGATCCACAAGGGGCTCTTTGACGGGCTCGCTAATGGGCGATGTCGCCGAAGCCCTCGATGTCGCGGGGGTCGCGGGAGCCGGGGCCGATGTAGCGGGCCGAGGGGCGGACGAGGCGGCCGGTGCGCTTCTGCTCGAGGATGTGGGCCGACCAGCCGGCGGTGCGGGCACAGGTGAACATGGAGGTGAACATGTGCGCCGGGACCTCGGCGAAGTCCAGGACGATGGCCGCCCAGAACTCCACGTTGGTGGCGAGCACCCGGTCGGGCCGCCGGGCGTGCAGCTCTTCGAGGGCAGCCTTCTCAAGGGCCTCGGCCACCTCGAAGCGCGGGGCACCGAGCTCGCGCGCGGTACGGCGCAGGACGCGTGCCCGGGGGTCCTCGGCGCGGTAGACGCGGTGGCCGAAGCCCATCAGCCGCTCGCCCTTGTCCAGGGCGGCCTTGACGTAGGCGACGGCGTCGCCGGTGCGCTCGATCTCCTCGATCATGCCGAGTACGCGCGAAGGCGCCCCGCCGTGCAGCGGCCCGGACATGGCGCCGACAGCCCCTGAGAGCGCGGCCGCGACATCGGCCCCGGTGGAGGCGATGACCCGGGCGGTGAAGGTCGAGGCGTTCATGCCGTGCTCCGCGGCAGAGGTCCAGTACGCGTCGACGGCGGCGACGTGCTTCGGGTCGGGCTCACCGCGCCAGCGCACCATGAAGCGTTCGACGATGGAGTGCGCCTTGTCGATCTCGCCCTGCGGCACCATGGGCAGCCCCTGGCCGCGGGCCGACTGGGCGACGTAGGACAGCGCCATGACGGCGGCCCGCGCGAGGTCGTCGCGGGCCTGCTCGGCGTCGATGTCCAGCAGTGGTTTCAGGCCCCATACGGGGGCGAGCATGGCGAGCGCGGACTGAACGTCGACGCGGATGTCACCGGAGTGCACCGGGATGGGGAACGGCTCGGCGGCCGGCAGTCCGGGGTTGAAGGCGCCGTCGACCAGAAGGCCCCAGACGTTGCCGAAGGAGACATGTCCGACGAGGTCCTCGATATCAACGCCTCGGTAGCGGAGGGAACCGCCTTCCTTGTCGGGTTCGGCGATCTCCGTTTCGAACGCGATGACTCCTTCGAGCCCGGGTACGAAGTCGGACATCAGGCGGCTCCTCTTGAGGCGGTCGACGGTGCCCAGAAACCGTACCTCTTGACGTCAAGAGGCCCCAGTGGTGCTGCAAGATATCCGCGTGCAGCACTCACACGAGGACCCCGCCGCCATGCGCAAGCAGTACCGCGCCGAGAGCTTCACCGAGGACCTGCTGGCCGCTGATCCGTACACGCAGTTCGCGCGCTGGTTCACCGAGGCCGCCGACAGTGGCCTCGCCGAGCCGAACGCCATGGTCGTGTCCACGGCCGACGCCGACGGCGGGCCCAGCTCGCGGACCGTCCTGCTGAAAGGCTACGACACGCGCGGCTTTGTCTTCTACACGAACTATGGCTCACGCAAGGGGCGGGACCTGGGTGTGAACCCGCAGGCCTCGCTGCTCTTTCCCTGGCATTCGATCGCCCGGCAGGTGATCGTCGCGGGCAGCGTCTCCCTTGTGTCGCGCGAGGAGACCGAGGCGTACTTCCACAACAGGCCCTACGGCTCACGGATCGGCGCGTGGGCGAGCGATCAGTCGTCGGTCGTCGGCTCGCGGGAGGAGCTGGAGCGGCGCTACGCGGAGTTCGCCGCGCGCTATCCGGAGGGTACGGAGGTGCCGGTGCCGCCCTATTGGGGCGGGTTCCGGGTGCGGGCGGCACGCGTGGAGTTCTGGCAGGGCCGGGAGAACAGGCTGCACGACCGGCTGCTGTACGAGGCCGTGACCGGTGCCGATGCCGGTGACGGCGCGTCCGGGATCTGGACCGTACGACGCCTGGCGCCGTAACCGCGCCGTGGGCCGCAAAACGCCGTGGGCCGCAAAACGCCGTGGGCCGTAAAACGCAGACAACCCGCGGGCTGCTCCCCGGCACATATGTGCCGAGCACCGGCCGGACGTGCCGGCGAGCCCGCGGGTCGGGTGTCTGCGTGGGATTTCGGCCCGCCGTGCGGCGAGCAAGGTGCGCGGCGTTAGCCCGCAGCCACCTCACGCGTCCGGTTGCTAATCATTAAGCGGACCACCTCCCTTCGTGTGTGCTCGCCAGCCTAAGAAGACGATCCGCCCGGCACAACCCATTTAAGAGATTTTGGCGAATCGGATGTGCTCTGGGTCACATGCGAGTTGAATGGTGCAACGTGCAGTCTTCCGATGCGACGCCGCTCAGTGACGGTGACGAGCAGCTGCTCGCCGCGCTTCTCGACGGTATGGAGGCCGGTCTGTGCGCCTTCGACCGCGACGGGGTCGTCACGCACTGGAACTCGGAGGCCGCCCGCATCCTGGGCTGGTCCGCCGATGAGGCCGTCGGCCGTTACGGCTTCGCCGGATGGGCGGCCCGCAGGGCCGACGCCGAGGAGGTGCTGGCGCTGCTGCTCGCCGTCATGGACGGCCCCGGCCGGCAGGTGCACGAATTCGCGCTTCTCACGAAGGACGGGCGCCGCGTGCTGGTGCGCACCCAGTCCGCGGCCGTGCACGGCGCCGACGGGCATCCGGCGGGGGTGTACTGCGCGTTCTCCGAGGTGCACGCCCAGATCGATCTGGAGCGGTCGATCGCGCTGAGCGAAGCCCTCTTCGACGACACCTCGTCGGGGGTGGTGCTCATCGACGCCGACCTGCGGCCCGCCGTGGTGAACCTGTACGCCGCGAAGGTGCTGCACAGCAGCCGCGACGCGCTGCTCGGCCGGCCCCTCGGCGAACTCCTCGACCAGGGCGCCGAGGAGCTGGAGAGCGCGTTGCAGCACGTCCTCGCGGAAGGCGCCCCGCCGGCGCCGAGCGAGCTCTGGGTCAGCCTGCGTGACGACACCAGCGGCAAGCGGTACTGCTGGCGCAGCGGCTTCGTACGGCTCGGCTCGCCGCTTGGCGAGGAACCCGTGCCCCTGGGGGTGGGGTGGCTGTTCCACGACGTCACGGAGGCCAAGCTCGCCGAGCAGGAGGCCTCCCAGCTGCGCTTCCGCAGCAACCAGCTGCACCGGGCCGCGCTGGCCGCGGCGGAGTTCGAGGAGCCGATGGAAGCCGCGACCTGCTTCCTCGACTTCGCCCTCGCCGGATTCGCGGAGCACGCGCTGCTGGACGTCCTCGGGGACGGCGGACGCCTCGTACGCGCCGCAGCCACTCCGGCGGGCGCCTCCGGGCCCGTTCTGCCGCTGGCCGGGGCGATTCCGGTGCGCTACGGCGAAGGGCATCCCGCCCTTCAGGCCGTCGAGCGGCCCGGCTCCGTACGCGCCAGCTTTGGCGCGTACGCCGCGGCTGATCCGGCTGCGGCCGGGCGGATCGACGAATGGGCCGCCGCCCGGCGGTGGCCTCCCGGCACTGTGCACGGCCTCTGCGCGGTGCTGCGCAGCCGGGGCCGCACTCTCGGCGTCGTCACCTTCCTTCGCGGCGCCGGGCGCCGGCCCTTCGAACGCGCCGACGCCGCTTTCGCGGAGGATGTCGCCGCCCGCGTCGCCGTGGCGCTGGACCTCACCGGCCGCCTGGGGTAGCGGCCCGTCGTCCGGCCGCTGCGGCTGATATGCCTCCCCCAGCTACCTCCCCCAGCTACACCCAGGAGGTGCCCCCAGGAGGTGCTCCCGCCTCCGCGCCGCCTTGCGGTCACAGACACCGCGGCAGCCCGTCGTGGTGCGGGTCGCTCGGGTCAGTGCTGGTAGAAGATTCGGTCGCCGTAATCCGCGAAGACGCGGCGGTTCCAGTCCAGGCCGCCGTCGACGTTGCCGGAGCGGAGGACGGGCGGGGTGATGCCGCGTTCGGCGAGAGCGGCGATGGCGGTGGCGACCACGGCTTGCAGAAGGGCACTGGTGACGACGGTGGAGGCGGGGGCGAAGGGGGCGGGGAGGGTGGGGAGGGAGAGTTCGGTGTCGCCGACAGCGATCTTGGTGTCGAGGACGATGTCGCAGTGGTCCTTGAGGCGGGAGCCGGTCCGGGCGTAGGCGAGGGACGTGACGCCGATCACGGTGAGGCCGAGGGCTCGGGCGTGCTGGGCCATCTCGACGGGGAGGGCGTTGCGCCCGGAGAGGGAGACGATGATGAGGACGTCGCTGCGGCGGGCGGGGGAGGCGTCGAGGACGGTGGCGGCGAGCCCGGAGACGCGTTCGAGGGCGCTGCCGAGGGTGGCGGGCATGACGTCGACCCCGACGGCGCCGGGCACGGCCAGGAGGTTGACGAGGGCCAGGCCGCCGGCGCGGTAGACGAGGTCCTGGGCGGCGAGGGAGGAATGGCCCGCGCCGAAGGCGAAGATGCGGCCGCCGTCGGCGACGGCGTCGGCCAGCGCGGAGGCGGCGGCGGCGATGCCGGCGGACTCCTCGTCGCGGGCGCGTCGGAGCAGGGCTATGGCGGCGTCGAAGTACTGGCTGGCGGCATCATCCATGCGGAGAACGGTGCTGGGCGCGGCATGACACTGTCAAGGAGTCCATGTCGGGGCCGGTTGTCCGTGGGATGCGTCAGAATTGGCACAGGGCCACGCACTAGCTATCGAGGGGCGCGCATGTCCGGACTGATCGACACGACGGAGATGTATCTCCGCACCATCCTGGAGCTGGAAGAGGAGGGTGTGGTCCCGATGCGCGCCCGAATCGCCGAGCGGCTCGACCAGAGCGGCCCGACTGTCAGCCAGACGGTGGCGCGGATGGAGCGGGACGGCTTGGTGCATGTCGCCGGCGACCGGCATCTGGAACTGACCGAGGAGGGCCGGCGGATCGCCACGAGGGTGATGCGCAAGCACCGGCTGGCGGAGTGTCTGTTGGTCGATGTGATCGGCCTGGAGTGGGAGCACGTCCACGCGGAGGCGTGCCGCTGGGAGCATGTGATGAGCGAGGCGGTCGAGCGCCGTGTGCTGGAGCTGCTGCGGCATCCGACGGAGTCGCCGTACGGGAATCCCATCCCGGGCCTGGAGGAGCTGGGCGAGACGGACCGGGCCGACCCGTTCCTGGATGCGGGCATGGTCAGCCTGAATGAGCTGGAGCCCGGGGAGACCGGGGCGAGTGTGGTTGTGCGGCGGATCGGGGAGCCGATCCAGACCGATGCGCAGCTGATGTACACGCTGCGGCGGGCCGGGGTGCAGCCGGGAGCGGTGGTGAGTGTGACCTCGTCGGCGGGCGGGGTGCTGGTCGGCAGTGGCGGCGAGGCCGCGGAGCTGAGCGTGGATGTCGCCTCGCATGTCTTCGTGGCGAAGCGGTAGCGGATCGGGCGGGGGCCCCGGCGCCTTACGGTGCCGGGGCCCCTCCTCCCCTTGTCCCTCCCCTGATCCCCCTTGGAGGACCCGGAACCCCGAGCTCTCCGGGTACTCCCCGCGGTCTGCTTCCCCTTCAGCCCGCGTCCCGCAGGAGTCCTCCCCCTGGTGCGGAAGAACAATCCCTGAGTGATGTCACTCGATAGAGCGATGTTGCGTGAGTGAAGGCACTGTTCGATTTAAAGTTCGATAACCTGGGCGCTACGAGCGAGTCGAACGTTTGAGCGGAGGGGGTGCGGCGCATGGCCAATTGCGTCGAGGTGACCGGAGCGGGTGAGATCCCGCTCACCGCCTGGGAGTACCCCGCAGATCCCCACCGGCACACCGATCCCGAGTACGCCGGCCCAGCCACCCAGTCAGCCGTTCTCATGCTCCACGGCCTGATGGGCCGTGCCTCCCACTGGGCCGCCACCGCCCGCAGCCTCGCGCCCGGCCGTCGCGTGGTCGCCCTAGATCAGCGCGGCCACGGCCGCAGCGCCAAGCCCGAGGGCCCGTACAGCCGTGAGGCCTATGTCGCCGACGCGGAGGCCGTAATCGAACAGCTGAACCTCGGCCCGGTCGCCGTCATCGGCCACTCCATGGGCGCCCTCACCGGCTGGCAGCTGGCGGCCCGGCGGCCGGACCTCGTCTCGGCGGTCGTCATCTGCGACATGCGTGCCTCGGCGCTCGGCGAGGAGAGCCAGCGCGAGTGGGAGGCCTGGTTCAAGTCCTGGCCCCTGCCCTTCACCACCCTCGCCGATGTCCGGCGGTGGTTCGGCGAGGACGATCCCCGTATCGAACGCCCCCGCCCTAGCCGTGGGGAGTTCTTCGCCGAGCTGATGGAGGAGCGCGGCGACGGCTGGCGTCCCGTCTTCGCCCGCCGCCATATGCTCCGCTCCCGCGAGGCCTGGGTCCACGACGCCCATTGGGACGAGCTCTCACAGGTCCGCTGCCCCACTCTCGTCGTCCGCGGCTGGGACGGTGAGCTCGGCCGTGCCGAGGCCCAGGAGATGGTCCGGGTGCTGCCCCGGGGGGCGTACGCCGAGATACCCGAGGCCGGCTACCTCGCGCCCTGGGACCAGCCGGAGGCCTGGTGCGCGGTGGTCGGGGATTTCCTCGACGAGGCGGCTCGGAAGAGTCCGCCCTCACAACCCACGGCGCTCTGAGGGCACCGCGCGGCGGCGGTCATCCACTGCTGACCGCCGCCAGGATCTCCGGCAGCCGCCCCACCATCCGTGGTGCCGTGAAGCGGAGCCCGCCGACCGCCAGCGCGGCACCGTAGAGCGCCCCGCCCGGCAGCAGCAGCCAGAGCCAGCCGTGGTGTCCCGCGATGTGCAGCCAGATCAGCACGGCGAGCGGCGGGAGGCACAGCGCGCTGCCCATCGCGCCGCCCGCGAAGACCGAGAGGGTGGCGAGGCCGCCCTGGCCCGGGGCGGCGTTGCCGAAGGGGTTGTCGTGAGGCACGGCGTAGGGGAAGCGGACGCTGGCGAAGGTGCCGGTGGCTATCAGGGCGCCGAGGAGGGCGAAGGAGAGGCCGAGGGTTTCCGGGATCGCGCCCGCACGGTCGAGCAGGAGGGCCGCGCCGATCGTCACAGCGGCGACGTACGGGATGGCGACGACGGCGATCGACAGGGCGCGGGCGCTGAGTTCGGCGGATGCGTCGCGGCGGGTGGAGATGGTGGCGGCGACGGTCCAGAAGGCGGAGCCGTCGGCGCCGAACTGGTTGTACATCTGCAGTCCGAGCAGCCCGGCCGCCCAGCAGGAGGAGTAGACACTGCCGTGTTGCACGGCCGAGACCACCGGCAGCAGCAGCCCGACTGCCAGGGCTGTCGCCCAGGCGGCCTTGGCACGCGGGTCCCGCCACGCGTAGCGGAACTGGCGCTCCATGACGGTGCCGGTGCGGCCGGCGGGGAGGAGGCGGGAGAGGCCGGTGGAGCGGGTCTTCCTGGCCTTCGCCTCGGACACCCGGAGGGTGGAGGCGTCGGGGGACACCATCAGCCGGTACAGGCTGCGGTGCCACCAGAAGAGCACCAGGGCCAGCACAGCGGCCACACAGGCCAGTTCCGCCACGGCCAGGCCGTACGAGCCGTCCGCTGCCGCCCGTACGGCGTCCACCGCCGGGGCGGGCGGCACCCAGCGCAGGACGGAGGCGACGGACCGCACCCGGTGCAGCCCGTCGGAGGACGCCAGCGTGCTCGCCCCGAGGTTCACCAACTGCGCGCCCACGGCCACGAAAAGCCCGCTCAGCAGCGCCAGATCGCGCCCCCGGCGGCTGGTGAGCAGCCGCGTGTTGGCGGCGGCCACCGCCCGCGACAGAGCCACGCACAGCAGCAGCACCAGCGGTACGGCCACGACCCCGGCGACGACGGACGCCGCACCGTGCGCAAGCGCGGCCACAGCACCGGCCGTCGCGAGCACCGTGAAGACCGGGCCGACCCCGAAGAGCGAGGAGACCAGCAGCGCCCCTATCAGCGGCCGTGGCCGCAGCGGCAGCATCGCCAGCCGGGTCGGGTCGAGCGTGTCGTCCCCGCCGAACAGGAACAGCGGCATCACCGCCCAGCCGATGCCCAGCGCCACGGCGAGGGTCACCGCCACCGAGGGCGCGTAGTCGTCGCCCCGCAGCGCGATCATCCCGGCGGCCGTGGCCAGGGCGTAGAAGAGGGTGAAGAGCGTGCCGAGCACCCAGCCGATCGTCCGGCCGGTGGACTGCCGCAGGCCGTTGCGGATCACCGCCAGCTTGAGCCGGATGAAGGTGCCCGTCACTGGGGCCCCTTCATGCTGCCCAGCCAGTCCAGGTCCTGGCCCCCCGTACGGCCGGTCGCCCCGACCAGCGACAAGAACGCGTCCTGGAGGCTGGGCGCCGCTCCGCGTACGTCCGCGAGCGGGCCCTGCGCGACGATCCGGCCGGCCGCCATCACCGCCACCCAGTCGCACAGGCTCTCCACCAGCTCCATGACGTGCGAGGAGAAGACAACGCTCGCGCCGGAGGCGGTGTAGCGCTCCAACACGCCCCGGATGACCTGCGCCGACACCGGGTCGACGCCCTCGAACGGTTCGTCCAGGAACAGCACTTCCGGGTTGTGCAGGAGGGCCGCCGCCAGGCCGATCTTCTTGCGCATGCCGGTCGAGTAGTCGACGACCAGTTTGTTCTGGGCCGGGGAGAGGTCCAGGACGTCCAGGAGCTGGGCGGCGCGCCGGTCCGTCTCCGCACCGGGGATGCCGCGCAGCCGGCCCGTGTACGCGAGCAGTTCGCGGCCCGAGAGCCGCTCGAAGAGGCGAAGGCCCTCGGGCAGCACGCCGATCCGGGATTTCACGGCGACCGGATCGCGCCATACGTCGGCGCCGCCGATCTCCACGGTGCCGGCATCGGGGCGGAGCAGGCCGGTCACCATGGAGAGGGTGGTGGTCTTACCGGCGCCGTTCGGGCCGACGAGCCCGATGAAGTGCCCTGCGGGCAGCTCAAGGTCGATCCCGGCCACCGCGATCTGCTGGCCGAACCGCTTCCACAGGCCGTGGACCTGCACCGCGGGGGCATTGTCGTTGGGCACGGGGCCAGCGTACGTGGCGGCCCGCGGCCGCAGGTCTCGTGGTCGCCGAATGACGAGGGCCTTGTGCCCGCTTTGCGTCGATTCAGGTGGGCATAACGCCCCCGTCATTCGGCCCCCCAGCCGCTAGCGGCTGCGCACCGCCGCTGCTTCGCGGCCGCAGGCGTAGGCGAGCGGGCTGAGCAGCTCTTCGGCGTCGGGGAGCCAGCGGTTGAGGGCGGTGGGCTGGCGGGCCCACTGGACGGAGCCGGAGTTGCCCATGCGGGTGGGCGGGGCGGGGATGTAGTCGCCCTCGCCGCGGACGATCAGGTCGAGGGAGGAGGGGGGCCAGCCCAGGCGCCTCAGGAGGTCCGGGACCTTGGCTGTCGCGCCGGGCAGGACGAAGAAGACGAGCCGGCGCCCGGGGGTGCAGATGACGGGGCCGAGCGGCAGGTCCATCCGCTCCATGCGGGCGAGCGCGAGGCAGCCGGCCACTTCCGGGACGTCGAGGGCGTCGAAGGTGCGGCCGGTGGGGAGCAGGATCGAGGAGCGCGGCTGTTTGTGCCACATGTGGCGTACGGCGACCGCGCTGCCACTGGCCTGGGTGGCCCAGTCGGGTCGGGTCGGGTGGGCGCCCGGAGCGGGGCACGCGGGGGCGGCGCAGGAGCAGCGGGGGCTGCCGCCGTGCTCGTCCTCGAGCCATGTGCCGGAGAGCACTTCCCAGTGACTCTCCTCCGCATATCGGACCGCTGTGTCGAGCAGTTGGCCGGTGAGCTGCCGCGGGGCTCCGATGGTGTCTTCCACGACCAGCACAACGGAGCTTGTGGACGGGGGTTACGGGGTGACGTCGCGGCTCATGCCGGGCGCACAGATGCATGGGCGGGGGCGCGCGGCAAAGCGTCCCTCATGATGCGGGTAGTCAGCTTTTGGCATGTTGACGTACACCATGCAGCAGATTGTAAAGAGTGGCGCGAATTCGTGTATTGCGTACTGGGCAGAGATCTTGCTCGCAGGCCCGCAGTGATGCCCGCAGTGATGGAGTGAAGAGGGGGAACCACCGATGGCCGCCCGACCACTTGTGGCGCGACAGCCGAACGAACGGCTGCAGGCGCTGATCCAGGAAGCCGGCTGCTCCAATGCCGGTTTGGCCCGCCGCGTCAATATGTGCGGGGCCGAACACGGCCTCGACCTCCGCTACGACAAGACCTCCGTCGCCCGCTGGCTGCGCGGCCAGCAACCGCGCGGCCGGGCCCCGGGGATGATCGCCGAGGCGATCGGCCGCAAGCTGGGGCGCACCGTCACCATCGACGAGATCGGCATGGCGAACGGCAAGAATCTCGCCACCGGCGTCGGACTCCACTTCGCGCCGACCGTGCTGGGCGCGATCGAGCAGGTCTGTGAGCTGTGGCGCAGCGACATCGGGCGCCGGGACTTCCTCTCCGGCTCCACGGTCGCCTCCTCCGCGCTCGTCGAGCCCAGCCGCGACTGGCTGATCACCCGGGTCGACGGCCAGGTCGCGCGCTCCGGCGGGCCGCGGGTCGGCCCGTCCGACGTCGAGGCCGTAAAGGCCACCACGGCGGCTCTGAAGGACCTCGACCACCGCTTCGGCAGCGGACACGTCCGGCCCGTCGTCGTCCACTACCTGAACAGCGTGGTCTCGGGTCTGCTGGCCGGCTCCTACCGCGAGTCGACGGGGCGTCAGCTCTTCGCGGCCGTGGCACGGTTGACCGAGCTCGCAGGCTACATGGCCGTCGACACCGGCCAGCCCGGGCTCGCCCAGCGGTACTACATCCAGGCCCTGCGGCTCGCCCAGGCGGCCGGCGACCGGGCGTACGGCGGTTATGTGCTCGCCGCAGGGATGAGCCACCTCGCCGCCTCGCTGGGCAACCCCCGGGAGATCGCGCAGCTCGCGCGGGCCGCGCAGGAAGGCGCCCGCGGGCAGGTCACGCCGACCGCGCAGGCGATGTTCTACGCCGCCGAGGCGCGCGGCCACGCGCTTCTCGGTGACGCACGGGCGTGCGCCACGGTCGCCGGACAGGCGATAGAGGCCCTCGGCCGGTCCGAGCCGGACGAGGACCCCGACTGGATCGCCCACTTCAACCAGGCCTATCTCGCGGATGAGCTGGCGCACTGTCACCGCGACCTGGTCCAGCCCCAGCAGGCCGTCCGCCGCGCGGAGGAGGCCCTGGCCGGGCACGGCCCCAACAAGGTGCGGCGGCGCGCCATCGGACTGCTGGTGCTGGCTCAGGCGCAGGTCCAGCAGCGCGAGGTCGAGCAGGCGTGCCACAACGGCGCGCAGGCCGTTGAGCTGTTGTCGGGACTGCGGTCCAATCGCGGGGCGGAGTATCTGGACGACTTCCGGCACCGCTTGGAGCCGTACGCTCAGGAGGCGGTGGTTCGGGAGTTCAGCGCGCGGCTGGAGGAGCAGCAGGCTGCCGCTTAGAGCCTGTCCGGCGGCGTCCGGCCGGTCATGAACGGCCCCTCCGCCGCCCGGCCCGGCCCGGCATCTCACTGACGGGCGGGTTTCCGGCGGCCGGACGAAATCGTTACGGGACCGACATCCCCGGGGTGGTTCAGCGGGTGTGATGGCTTGTGGGAGGGCGTTTGGGCGGTGGTCGGCCGGGGCAGGCGAGCGCCCGTGAAGGAGGTGGACGTGGCCGAGCGGGGAGGCGACCCGGTAGCGTGAGCTGACGATTCCATAGGCGCGGTGGAGGCAGGAGTTCCGGTGAGGCACAGCGGGCGTGGCGAGGAGACGCCGGACGGGCAGTACAGTCCGCCGCCGCAGGTGCACGAGGGTGTGGTGCTGCCGTCGTCCGGGGGCCCGGCGTGGGAACCCGTACCGGCGGCCGGCCAGCCATGGGGGCCGGCGGGCGAGCAGCCCCAGCAGTTCCCGGTGTATCCGGTCTCGTATGCCCCGCAGCCGGACGAGGGCGCCACCCAGATGTTCCCGCCGTATCCGCAGGCGTCCGCGCCGACGGGCGCGGCGGACGACACTCAGTTCCTTCCGCCGTATCCGCAGGCCCCCGCGCCGCTGCCGGGGCCCCTGCCTCCGGAGGCAGTGGCCGGTCCGCCGGCGCCGGCGAGCGCGCCCTTCGGCATACGGCCGGGAACGCCTGGCGGAGTACCTGACGGAATACCTGACGGAATACCTGGCGGAATACCTGGCGGAATACCTGACGGGGCGACCCAGCTCCTTCCGCCCTATCAGCAGGGGGCCATACCGGCCGGTGTGGCAGACGCGACTCAGCATCTGCCACGTTACGAGGAGCCCCAGCAGCAGCCGCCGCCGCAGGACGACTTCGACCACCTGTACCAGCGGCCGGACGCCCCGCTTCCGGCGCAGCCGCCGTACCAGCAGCAGCCGCCGTACCAGCAGCAGCCGCCGTACCAGCAGCCACCGCAGTTCCAGCAGCAGCCGCCGTCGCCCTACGAGCCCGGGCCGTCGGCCGCGCGTGGGCGCAAGAAGCTTTCGCCTGCTGCGGTGATCGGCATAGTCGTCGGCGGGTGCGCGCTGGTCGGCCTGGCAGCCGGGGCCGTGCTCAGCAGCGGCAGCAGCGGAGATTCCGCGGCGGCGGGGAACGGGAGCGCGACACCATCGTCCTCCGCGTCCTCGTCGGCTGGGGGTGCGAGCGGTGAGGAGGCGCAGGCACGGAAGCTGGACGCCCTCCTGAAGGAGAGCGGCAACAGCCGCTCGTCCGTGATCAGCGCCGTGGCGAGCATCAAGGCCTGCCAGAACCTCGGCCAGGCCGCCACGGATCTGCAGAACGCAGCGACCCAGCGCAACGACCTAGTGACGCGGCTCGGCGCCCTCTCCGTGGACCAATTGCCGGACAACCAGGCCCTCACCGACGCCCTCAACAAGGCCTGGAAGGCCTCGGCCGCCGCCGACACCCACTACGCGGCCTGGGCCGGCGAGGCATCCGGCAAGGGCAAGGTGTGCAAGCACGGTTCCGCCCGCAGCACCAGTGAGACCGCGGCCGGCAACCGCGAGAGCGGCACCGCGACGCAGGCCAAGCGGACAGCCGTCGGGCTGTGGAATGTGATCGCCAAGAAGTACGGCCTGACGCAGCGCCAGTTCACCCAGCTCTGACTACTTTCCCGCCCCCGGTGGCTCCAGCTACTGCGGGGTGGTTTCGAGGGTTCCGCTGACGTCGGCGAAGCCGGAGCGGGCGGCGACGAGGCGGCCGTTGCGGACGACTTGGTAGGTGACCTTGGCGTTGACCATTCGGGGAAGGTCCGGGACGGGGAGGAGGTCGGCGTCGCGCCAGCCGAGGGGCGGGGTGAGGCCGCCGGTGGAGATGCCGTGGGCGGAGCCGAAGGCGCGCATGACGTTGGTGGCGGTGATGGCCTGGTGACCGAGGGACGCGACGACTTGGGTGAAGGCGGTGTAGGCGATCCAGGTGGTCTGGACGCCGGGGTCGTTGGCGTCGATGCGGTCGTCGTTGAAGGCGTACTTCTGGATGACCTGCTTCATCGGGGCCCAGGCGGTGTCGGCGGCGGGCGGGTACCAGGACGTGACGAGGGCGCCTTCGAGGGGGCTGGTGCTGCCGCCGGTGCTGTCGACGGTGGACTGGGTGACACTGCCGAGGACGGAGGCGATGTGGGCCCGGGGGGCGTGCTCGGTGCCGGTGCCGGAGTCGGTTTCGCGCAGGCGCCGGAAGGAGTCGAAGAAGGTGGCGGTGGCGTCGCCGAGGACGGCGGTGACGCATTGGCCGCTGGCGTCGTTGCCGATGGATTGCTGGGCGGCGGAGGTGTAGTCCGTGGCGTCGTCGGGGGCCCTCAGGTCGGTGGCGTCGCTCTTGCCGGCATTGCGCAGCCCGGCGTCGAGGAAGCCGGGGAACTGGTCGCCGGCGGTGGTGTCCGGGCGGACGAGGGAGACCTTGGAGCACTTGGCGGCGAGTTGCTGTCCGTTGCCGGCCAGGAGGGCGGGCAGGCCGCCGTTGACGGGGTACGAGACGGGGCTGGCGAACTCCTCCTGCGTGATCCCGTAGCCCCCGATATACGGGATGCCGGCCGTCTCCAGGGCGGCGGAGAAGCTGGCGCCGTGCTCGCTGTAGGAGCCGACGACGGCGACCGCCCCCGCGTGGGAGGCGCGGTCGACGCAATTGGCGACGGCGACGCTGTCGTTGTGCTCGTTGCAGGTGAGCACCTTCAACTTGTGCCCGTTTATGCCGCCCTTGGCATTGATGTACTTGGCGTAGGCCTCCGCCATCGCCGGCATCCCCGGCATGTTGGTCGCCTTGGTGCCCTCGGGCGCCCAGGTCATGACGGTGATCGGAGCCGGGCTCCCCGAGGACGCCGAAAGCCCGCCGCAGCCGCTGAGCAGCGCGCCGCAGGTCAACAGGCTGATGAACCGGGCGGCTTTGCGCATGCGTCCGCCCGCGCTTGAACCCATACCACGGTCAGTCATGTGATGTGAAGATTCCGCGCCCGCCCCAACGCCGGGGTGACCATAGGTTAACAACGGGTCACTTTAGGGTGAATTAGGAGCGCTGCTTCCATGGAACGTACGATCGTGCACTGTGCAGAGTTCGGAGAAGTCTTCCCGTCGAGGTGCCCGCTCCATCACGATGGGCGGTATGCCGCTCAATGACATGCCGTGGTGGCGCTGGCGCACCAATGTGCGCTCGGCGCTGCACATGATCAGCGACCCGGTTTTCCAGCAGGAGTGCTGGCTTGCCGGGCGGCCCGGTTACGGAGACGTCACTGATGCCGTCTACCGGCTGGTCGAGGACACCTGGCTGGACAACTGGTCCGCCGAGAAGTACGTCGGCACCGTCTTCCGGGACTCGCAGGAGGCGGCGCTCATCGATGTCGCCGTGCTGCGGGTGCTGAAGATCCTGCACCAGGTCGGCGCGGACGCCCCCGTCTCCGCCTATCTGGAGCACCACGGCTGGCCGGAGGCCGTCCGTGCCGCCCGTGAGGCGCATGTGCGGCTGGCCACGGCCGACGGGGAGGACCCGGACGCGCCGCCGCGCTCGCTGGACGTACTCGCGATATACACGCGTACCGCCTGACCGCCTGACGGACGGGTTTTCCCTGCCGGGCGGGGTGTGTGCGAGTCTTTTCCGGTGAACGAGTCGCAGTATGTGCTGACCTTGTCCTGCCCCGACAAGACGGGCATTGTGCACGCCGTGTCGAGCTATCTCTTCATGACCGGCTGCAACATCGAGGACAGCCAGCAGTTCGGGGACCGCGACACGGGCCTTTTCTTCATGCGCGTCCACTTCTCGGGGCAGTCGCCGGTCACGCTGGAGAAGCTGCGGGCCAGCTTCGCCGCCGTTGGTGACGCATATCACATGGACTGGCGGATCCATCCCTCCGAGGAGCGGATGCGGGTCGTCCTGATGGTCAGCAGGTTCGGCCACTGCCTGAATGATCTCCTCTTCCGGACCAGCATCGGTGCGCTGCCGATCGAGATCGCGGCCGTGGTCTCCAACCACACCGACTTCGAGGCGCTCGTCGGCGCCTACGGCATCCCTTTCCGGCACATCCCGGTCACGAAGGAGAACAAGGCCGAGGCGGAGGCGGAGCTGCTTGCGCTCGTCCAGCGGGAGCACGTTGAGCTGGTGGTGCTCGCCCGGTATATGCAGGTTCTCTCGGACCACTTCTGCAAGGAGCTCTCCGGGAAGATCATCAACATCCACCATTCCTTCCTGCCGAGTTTCAAGGGCGCCAGGCCGTACCACCAGGCGCATGAGCGGGGCGTGAAGCTGATCGGTGCCACCGCGCACTATGTGACGGCCGACCTTGACGAGGGCCCGATCATCGAGCAGGAAGTCGAGCGGGTCGGGCACCAGGTCACCCCCGAGCAGCTTGTCGCCGTGGGACGCGATGTCGAGTGCCAGGCACTGGCGCGGGCCGTGAAGTGGCACAGCGAGCACCGGGTGCTGCTCGACGGCCGACGCACCGTGGTCTTCGCCTGACGAGGGCCGCAGCGGTCGGACAGGCCCTAGAGGCGGCTGAGGCTGGCTGTGGCGAAGAGGACGTCACGGATGGCGGAGGTGTCGCCTTCCTGGCCGACGGCGACGCGTTCGGGCTCGATGTGGCCGGCGGCGAGGTGGCAGAAGTCGACGCTGTCCAGGGCGATGCTGGCGATGGCGTTGTCCCGGGAGGCCAGGGCGCCGGGGGAGTCCAGGGAGATGTCCCAGTGGCCGCCGCCGTTGCCTTCGATGTGGAGGTGCAGAGAGCGGCCCGGGGTGCCGGCGGCGACGAGGCGGACCGGGGAGCTGGTGAGGCCGGCGCGGCGGCGGGCGGCGAGGGCGCTGGGGAGCATGCGCGCGGCGAGATCGACCATCTTGTTGAGGTGGCGGGCCGAGGGCGGGCCGTACTCCGGGTAGTCGAGGGCGTTGGCGATGTCCTGGGCGTGTATCCAGCACTCGAAGGCGCGGTCGACGAGCGCGTCGCGCATGGGCAGCACGAAGTCGGCGTAGTCGACGGGCAGCCCGCCGGTACCGGAGCCGGCGAAGGAGAGCGTGCGCACGATGTCACGGGTCTGGGTGCGCCAGCTGTCCCGTACGAGCGAGGACCGGTGGGCGCGGCACCGCTCGGCTGCGCTGTTCGTACGGTCGAGCATCGTACGGGGCGACCCGGGCCCGAGCGGGTCGTCGAGGCCGAGCGAGGCGGCGACGAGGCCGTCGACGGAGCCGAGGTGGGAGAGGACGCCGCAGAGGGTGAGGATGCGCTCGCCCTTCCACCAGGAGAGCCTGACCGGCTCGTGCCACTCGGGCTCGTTGAGGTCGGCGAGGAAGGCATCGAGCCGCGCGGTCTCGGCGTCGTAGGGCGCGGCCCACTCGGGGACCGGGATCCGGGCGGGGCGGCGGCCGAGGCAGTTCTCCAGGACCCGGGCGCGTAGTAATGGATCGAGGTCGAGGGAGTCCTCGGGATGGAGCAGGCCGACGGCGTCGCTCAGCCGCAGCGCCTCGTCGGCGCAGGCGGCGCAGTCGGTGAGATGGACCTCTATGGCAAGGCCCTCGTCGCGGGAGCAGGCGCCCAGCGCGAAGGCGCCGAGCAGGGAACGGAGGGTCTGGTGGTCGAAACTGGGTAGCGGTCCGACGCTGCTGCGGACCGGGCCGGTGGGGGCGTCCCCGTTCTCGAGTGTCACGCGGGGCTGCGGCACGCAGGGCAGTTCGGAGCCGCCACCGAGATGCGGGCCGTTGCCCGGTGCCGGGCCGTTCACAGCAGCCCTCCGCGCCGGGGTTGGTCGACGGCGGTGGAGAGCAGTTGCAGTCCGAGCCGCAGCCGGCGGCGGGCCTCGTCCTCGGTGACGCCCAGGACAGCGGCGGTCTGCCGGTAGTCACGATGCTTGCGGTAGGCGAGATCGAGGGCGGCGCGCAGCGGAGCGGGCATGGAGTCGACGATGTAGTCGGCGCGGGCGGCGGCCGAGGCCTCCCGGATCCGGGCCTCGATCTCCTCCGGGTTGCTCTCGTCCGGGCACGACGCCTGGCGCAGCCGGTGGACGGCCTGCCGCTGGGTGATGCCGGCGACCCAGGAACGTAGCGATCCGCGCTTGGGGTCGTAGGCGTCCGGGTTCTCCCATATGTAGCCGAAGACCTCGCGGGTGATCTGCGCGGCCGCGTCCTCGTCGTCCATGACGCGGTGGGCCAGGCTGTGCACCAGCGGCGCGAACCGGTCGTACAGCTCGCCGAGGGCGGCTTCCTCGCCGCGGGCGAGGCGCTGCTGCATCTTCCGGTCCCAGCGGGGTGGTGCTGCTGCCGCTGTCATGCGGATGTCCCCTTCTCGCCGTCTCGCCCCTGCGCTGTCCCGCCGTTTTGCCCGTAGTCCTACCGACCGTGCCATATAAGGCCGGTCAGATCGAATGTAACGGTCGGTTCTGACGGCGCACGTCCCTTTGCGGCAACCTGCCGCCAGAAGGGACCGCTTTTGATAATGCGTTATCCGGGTGTGACCGGAAGATTGCGGGGAAGGGGCGGGGGCAGGGCGTAGGGTCAGTCGGACCGCTGCCAGAGGACCGAGGACCCGAGGAAAGGCCGGAGCCAATGGCGTTGAAGGTGATGCAGACCCAACAACATGATTGGACCATCGTATCCGTCTCGGGTGAGATGGACCTGGTGACCGCACCCGCGGTCCGTCAGCATGTTCATGACGCGGTTGCGGACGGCCGGCGTCATATAGTGCTCGACCTGGCCGAGGTCTGCTTCTGCGACTCGAGCGGGGTGGGCGTTCTCATCGCCGCACGGCGCCTGATGCGCTCTTGCGCGGGACGGCTCCGGCTGATTCTTCCCGAGGGCGGGGCGGTGGACGGTTCCCACGTCAACCGCGTTCTGTCCGCGCTGGGCGTGCGGCGCCTTTTTGAGGTCTACCCGGACCTTGAGGCGGCGACGGACGAGGCCGCGCCGCCGCTCAGCGCGTAGCGGCTGACGGCGTACGGTCCACGGCGGCGGCCGCGCCCCCCGGTTCGATCACGCCTGCCCCAGCGTTGTCGTGCCTATGGCGGCCTTGTGGCCGAGGCCGGTGCGGTAGGCGCCCAGGGCGGCTTCGACGCGGCCGGTGCGGCGGAAGAGATCGCCGAGCAGACGGCAGATGTCGGCCAGGTCGCCGGCGGCACCGGCGCGTTCGAGGAGGGCCAGGGCCGACACGTAGTGTTCCTCGGCGCCCTCGGTGTCACCGTGTTCCTCGGCGATCTGGCCGAGGAGGCGGTGCACGCCGCCGGCGTGGACAGCGCCGTGCCAGGGGCTGAGCCGGTCGAGATGGGACCGTAGAAGCTCTTCGGCCTCGGCCCGCAACCCTCGGCGGCGCAGGACGTCCGCGAGCTCGACCTCGACCTGGACGGTATACAGCGCGGCCCCGTCGGCGGAGAGCATGTCGCGGGCGGTACGGAGTTCGGTCTCGGCACGGGCGAGGTCGCCGCCCTGGGCATGCACATATCCGCGCATCCAGTGGACCTGCGCCAATTCGGCATGCGGCCCCAGCTGTTCGTACAGCTCCTGGGCGGTGGCGAGCGATGCCTCGGCCTCGGCGATCCGGCCGGTGGCGATCAGCGTCCGCGCGACGCTTCGGTGGGCACGGGCGACCAGCGCCTGGTCAGTGGCGTGCGGCACCAGAGCGAGGGCGAGTTCGGCGGCCTGTGCGGCGCGTGCGTATGCCCCCAGGTCGGTGTACGGGGCAATGGACGCGGTGTGCAGTAACAACAGCGCGTCGTCCGTCTCCGGACTGCGGGGCCCACCCTTCGCTTCCAACTGCTCGATCGCCGTCTCGAGCAGCACGCACGCGTACCGCACCTCCCCGGCCAGCAGATGGGTCACCGCGATTCCCCGTACCGCCGCCGCCCGCCGTGGCAGCGGCTCGTCGGCCAGCAGTGCCTCGGCGGCCTCGAAATGGGCGCGCGCGACGGTGAGCTCACCGCTCTGCAGGGCGCTCTCACCGAGCGCCAGACGCTCTGAGGCCTCGGACCGGTCCGTCACGATCCCCCCTCCCCGCGGCCCGGCGGGCCGCACATGAGAAGGAGGTTACAGCGGCTGCGGCACGGGTAGTGTCACGAGTTGGTACGCGTGCGGTGCGCGCCGGGGCCGCGGTCCGTTGCCGGGTCCGTTGCCGGGGCGTCGCCCGGACCGTTGACGACCGGTCACGATCAGCTCGCCACGACCTGGTCATGTCCCGTCAGCGGGAGTCCGAGGAGGGCTTCCAACTGCGCGATCGTGTCCGCCGGGTCCCTGGCGAGGATCGTGGCGATGCCGAGTTCTTCTGCGGGCGGCAGATTGCGGGCGGTGTCGTCGGCGAACACGCACGCCTCGCCGGGAAGGTCCATGAGGTCGAGCATGGTCCGGTAGAGGGCCGGATCGGGCTTGCGGGCTTTGTGGTCTTCGGAGATCAGCACGGCATCGTACAGCCGATCGAGGTAGTAGCCATCGTAGATGTCGTACGGCCCGGCGCCGAGGCTGTTGGAGAAGATCCCGACCGTTATCCCGGCGGCGCGGGCGGTCTGGGCGGCGGCGATGACCGACGGCTCCGGGCGCAGGTCCTCCAGCGCCCGGCGGAGCAGGTCGGTGCCGTCGATGCCCAGCAGGGCGGCGGTGCGTTCGTTCCACTCGGTCTGGGTGATCGCCCCGCGTTCGAGGTCGGCGAACAGTGCGGCGCCTTGCGGGTCCTTGGCGATCAACGACAGGAAAGTGCCGTCGGGCAGGCCGGCACGGCGGTCGAAGCCGAGTGCGCAGGAGGGGACGCTGGTGGTCAGTACCCCGCCGAAGTCGAGGATCAGGCCTGTGCGGCGGTTCATGCGGCGCTCCCTGCGGTCTGCCTTCAGTGGTGTCAAAGCTTCCCGCATCGGGCCGCACAGTGCGATCACGACCTGGCGAAGCGCTCACGCAGTTGGTACTTGAGGACTTTGCGGAGGGTGCCGCCGCGTGGCAGGGCGTCGACTACTTCGAGCTGCTCGGGGAGTTTGTGGGTGGCGAGGCCCGCCTGGCGCAGGTAGGCGGTGAGGTCGGCGAGGGCGAGGGGTTCGGAGCCGGGAGGCTGCTCGATGACGGCGCAGACGCGTTCGCCGCGGGCGGGGTCGGGCAGGCCGATGACGGCGGCGTCGGCGACGGAGGGGTGGGCGTAGAGGAGTTCCTCGATCTCCTTCGCCGAGATGTTCTCGCCTTTGCGGATGATGACGTCCTTGAGGCGGCCGGTGAGGACGAGGTAGCCGTCTTCGGTGAGCCGGCCGAGGTCGCCGGTGCGGAAGAAGCCGTCGGAGTCGAAGGCTTCGGCGGTGAGGGCCGGGTCGGTGTAGCCGTGGCAGACGGCTTCGCCGTGCAGGAGGACCTCGCCGTCGGAGGCGAAGCGCAGTCGCATGCCCGCGGGCGGGCGGCCCTCGGTGGTGGCCAGGCGGTCGGCGGGGTCGCGGGGGGAGCCCATGGTGATCATGGGGGCTTCGGTCATGCCGTAGCCGTGGGTGAGTTGGCAGCCGAGTTCGCGGGCGACTTCGTGGTAGAGCGCGGGAGGCTTGGGGGCGCCGCCGCCGGAGAGGAGGCGGAGGGTGGGGATGAGGGGCTTGCCGGGCTGCTTGCGCTGTTCGGCGAGGAAGAGGGAGTAGAAGGCAGTGCTGCCGCCGGCCATGGTGACGCCGTGGCGGCGGTAGGCGGGGAGCGCGTCGGGCAGCGCGAAGTGCTCGACGAGGAGGGCCGGGAAACCGTAGAGGAGCAGCATGACGAGGTAGTCGGGGCCCCCGATATGGGCGTAGGGGAAGCCGATCGAGCCGACGTCGTCCGGCCGCATGTCGAGGGCGTGGCCGAGGCAGGCGCCGCCGGCGATGAGGCTGCGGTCGGTGTGGAGGACGCCTTTGGGGGCGGAGGTGGTGCCGGAGGTCCAGTAGATCCAGCGGACGGCGGTGCCGGTGTCGTCGGCGGGCGGGGCGGGGAGGACCGCGGGATCGCCGTCGGGGAGCCCGTCGTAGGCGGTGAGGACGAGCGGCGGCTCGGGCAGGGTGAGGGCGATGCGGTGGGCCATCGAGACGAAGTCGAAGCCGCGCCAGGTGCCGGGGCCGGGTATCGCGAAGAAGTCCGGCCGGGTGTGGCCGAGGATGTGACCGACCTCGCGGTCGCGGTAGATGGGGATGACCGGCGTCTGTACCGCGCCGAGCCGGGCGAGGGCGGCGGAGAGTACGACGGACTCGATACGGGTCGGCAGCTGCCAGGCGAACCGGGTGCCCGGGCGCGCCCCGAGGTCGTACAGGCCGGCGGCGACGCGCTCGGCGCGGATGGCGAGCCCGCCGAAGGTGAGGCGCCGGTCGTCGGTGTCCAGGAGGGCGGGGGCGTCCGGGGTGAGTGCGGCGCGGGCGGCGATGAGGGCCCAGAGGGTGGGGGACGCGCTCAGTTCGTGCGGAGTGCGCGGGGTGTGAAGGGTGCGCCGGGTGTGCGGGATGTGCGGTGGGGTGGGTGCGGGCATGGGGCCCTCCGCTGCCTCGGCCGACGGTCCGTGGGCTCGCCGGTTTCTCGGGGGATGCGCGTTCGGTGTCGTACGCGTACCTTATATCTGACGGTCAGTCAGAAAATAGGGGAGGCCCGATGGAACTGCCCCGGATCATCAGCGTCGACGACCATGTGATCGAGCCTGCGCACCTCTTCGAGACCTGGCTCCCCGCCAAGTACCGCGAACGGGGCCCGCGGCCGCTCACCGCCGGGATCGGCGAGCTGGAGTACGTCGCCGGGAAGTACCGGATCACGATGGACCCGGACGGACCGCCGACCGACTGGTGGATCTACGAGGACCTGAAGTTCCCGTACAAGCGGAACATCGCGGCCGTCGGCTTCGACCGCGACGAGATGACGCTGGAGGGCATCACCCGCGAGCAGATGCGGCGCGGCTGCTGGGACCCCAAGGCGCGGCTGGCCGACATGGATCTCAACCATGTCGAGGGCTCACTCTGCTTCCCGACCTTCCCGCGCTTTTGCGGGCAGACCTTCGCGGAGGCGCATGACAAAGAGGTCGCGCTCGCCTGCGTACGCGCCTACAACGACTGGATGGTCGAGGAGTGGTGCGGGGACAGCGGCGGGCGGCTGATCCCGCTCTGCCTGATCCCGCTGTGGGACGTGGAGCTTGCCGTAGCCGAGATCCGCCGCAATGCCGCGCGCGCGGTGCGGGCGGTGTGCTTCAGCGAGATCCCCACCTATCTGGGGTTGCCGAGCATCCACTCCGGGTACTGGGACCCCTTCTTCGCCGTCTGCCAGGAGACCGGCACGGTCATCAACATGCACATCGGCTCGTCGTCCCAGATGCCGGCCGCCTCGCCGGACGCCCCGCCCGCCGTGCAGGCCAGCCTGAGCTTCAACAACGCCATGGCGTCGATGATGGACTTCCTGTTCAGCGGGGTGCTGGTGCGCTTCCCGACGCTCAAGCTCGCTTATAGCGAAGGGCAGATGGGCTGGATCCCGTACGCCCTGGAACGCGCCGACGACGTGTGGCAGGAGCACCGGGCATGGGGCGGGGTGCGGGACCTGATCCCGGAGCCGCCGTCGACGTACTACTACCGGCAGATGTTCTGCTGCTTCTTCCGCGACATGCACGGGGTCGCGTCGATCGATGTCGTCGGGCGTGACAACGCGACCTTCGAGACCGACTATCCGCATGTCGACTCGACCTTCCCGCACACCAAGGAGGTCGCGCTCGACCATGTGAAGGGGCTGGACGACGAGACCGTCTACAAGCTCATGCGCGGCAACGCCATCCGGATGCTGGGGCTGGAGCCGGACCGTTGGACCTGACATATACCGAGGAGGAAGAATCCTTCCGGCACGGGCTGCGGGCATGGCTCGGTGAGGTACTGCCGAAGCTTCCGCCGAAGCCCGACCCGGCGGACTGGCCTGCGCGGCGGGCGTACGACACCGGCTGGCAGCGGATGCTGTACGACGCCGGGTACGCGGAGGCGCACTGGGATGCCCCGGCGGTACGGCGGCTGATCTTCCTGGAGGAGACCGAGCAGGCCGGGGCTCCCTATACAGGCGCGAACTTCGTCGGGCTGCTGCACGCCGGGCCCACGATCGCCGCCGAGGGAACGGCCGATCAGCGACGGCGGTGGCTGCCGCCGATCCTGCGCGGGGACGAGGTGTGGTGCCAGGGGTTCAGCGAGCCGGAGGCCGGTTCGGACCTGGCGGGACTGCGGACCCGGGCGGTGCGGGACGGGGACACGTATGTGGTGAGCGGAAGCAAGATCTGGACCTCGCACGCGGAGGTCGCGGACTGGTGCGAGCTGCTGGTGCGGACCGGCCCCCCGGGGCACCGGGGGATTTCGTGGCTGGCTTTGCCGATGTCCTCGGCAGGGGTGACGGTGCGGCCGCTGCGTACCCTCGCCGGGACGGCCGAATTCGCCGAGGTGTTCCTGGACGGGGTGCGGGTGCCGGCCGCCAACCGGGTGGGGGAGGAGAACGACGGCTGGCGGGTGACCATGGTGACGCTGTCCTTCGAACGCGGCACGGCCTTCGTCGGCGAGGTCGTCGGCTGCCGGCGGGTGCTGGGCGAGGTGGCGCGGGCGGCGCGGGCGAACGGCCGCTGGGACGATGTGGCGTTGCGGCGGCGGCTGGGGCGGCTGGCCGCGGAGTTCTCGGTGCTGTGGCGGCTCACGCAGTGGAACGTCAGCCAGGGCGCCCCGGGCGTCGGCGGCTCGGTGTTCAAGCTGCGCTACTCGCACGCGCGGCAGGAGCTGTACGACGCGGCGGCGGAGGTGCTGGGGCCGTCGCTGGCGCTGGACGGCGAACATGAGTGGACCGCCGGGCGGCTGTCGTCGTTGTCGTACACGATCGCGGCCGGGACCTCGCAGATTCAGAAGAACATCGTCGCCGAGCGCATCCTCGGCCTGCCGAAGGGGCCGGGGCGGGGTCCGGACCGGCGGCCGGACCGGCGGCCGGAACAGCGGCCGGACCGGCGGCCGGACCGGCGGACCGAGGAGCGCTGACCATGGACTTCCGGCTCACCAGCGATCAGAGCGCGCTGCGGGCGGGCGCCCGCGAGATGTTTGCCAGGCTCTTCCCGCCCGAGCGACTGCGGGAGGCGCTGGCCGAAGCTGCGCCCGCCGGGACCAGCGGCGGGCCGGCGCCCCGGCTCGACCGCGCGCTGTGGCGCGGGCTGGGAGCCGGCGGCTTCTTCTCACTCCGTCTCCCCGAAACCGCCGGGGGCGCGGCGCTCGGGACGCCGGAGGCGGTGCTGCTGTTCGAGGAGGCCGGGCGGCTCCTGCTGCCCGGCCCTCTGGTGGCCACGCACCTGGCGGCGGGGCTGGTGCCGGGTGCGGCTACCGGCGGAACGGTGGTCACGGTCGTGGACGGCGAGCTGATCGAGTGGCTGGCGGAGGCCGATCACGTACTCGGGTCGTACGAGGCGGCCGAGCCGATCCGCTCGGTGGACCCGCTCACCCCGCTGCACCGCGCACTGGGCGGCCCAGTGGCGCCGGCGAGCGGCGAAGCCGTGCTGCTCACCGCCGCGCAACAGGTGGGCAGTGCGGCGCGGACGCTGGAGATCGCGGTACAACACGCGCGGACGCGTGAGCAGTTCCGGCAGCCGATCGGGGCGTTCCAGGCGGTCAAGCACTTGTGCGCGGACATGCTCGTACGGCTGGAGTTGGCCCGTACCGCCGTGTACGCGGCGGCGGTGACCGGCGACCGGTACGAGACGGCTGCGGCGAAGCTCCTGGCGGACGAGGCGGCGGCTCGTAATGCGCGCGACTGCCTGCAGGTTTGCGGGGGGATGGGGTTCACCTGGGAGGCAGAGGTGCATTTGCACATCAAACGGGCGTGGGTGCTGGCGGCGAGGGGTGGGGGAGCGGCCGCGTACGAAGAGATGCTCGCGGAGCAGTTGGGCGACCGGGTGACGGGGTGGGCGACTGCGCGGGCGGCAGGATAGGCGATGGGTGATATGCGGTGCTTTCTGGCGTTGTGCCGGATTCATCGCGGATAAGTGGTGATCAAGTGGCGATATCAGGTTGTGTCCGAGGTGTGACTTGTCACGCAGTGGAGTCGGGGTCCTCCTCGGGTACGCTCCATCGGGTGCGAGTAGTTCTGGGACGCAACTATCCCAGTGGGGCCAAAGTGGCTGCCGCTGCGGCGGTGTGTGCTGCCCGTCTGAACTGGGCACCTTCCGGGCTTTGTTGTTCGAATTCTCGTGAAGAGCACCGCACAGTATGCACCGCGCATACTCCTTTGCGCTGGAATATGCCCGAAGCCCTTGTTGGGGTGACTACGAGTCAATCATGCTGTGTATTGATGAGGTCACACACGGTGATCTCAGTGGTCTCCTCGTCGATGTGCGAGGCGATGTGTCCGCCGGTTCGGATGGTGTGAGCGGTGCAGGTGCTTCAGGTTCAACTTGAGGTCGGTCCCGACCCCGCGGAAGTGGGGCGGGCCCGTCGTTGGGCGCGCTCGCGGCTCCTGGGCTCCGGTATAGGGGCGGATGAGCCGCTCGCCGAGACGCTGATCCTGCTCATCTCCGAGCTTGTGACGAATGCGGTTGTGCACACCGGCTGCCCGGCTGTGCTGCGCATGCTTGTCCCGTCCGCCGCGCAGGGCGTCGATCACGGCACGGTACGGCTGGAGGTCGCCGACGTCAGCGACTGCCCGCCCCGGCAGCGGCACGCCGACCGGGACGAGACCGGTGGCCGCGGCCTGGAGCTGGTGGACGGGCTCGCCGACCGCTGGGGCTGGCAGCCCGAAGGGGCCGGCAAGCAGATCTGGTGCGAGATCGACCGTTCGGCGCTCCCGGGGACCTCGGTGCCGCCGCAGGCCGCCGCGGCGCTGACATAGCCGCTCGCTCATGTAGCCGCTCTTCAGAGCACCGCCACCGGTGCGACCGGGCTTCCGGCGGCGCCGACGAAGGGCTCGGGTGTGGCATCCAGCAGGAATTCGTACCGTCCGGCCTCGGCGCAGGCCTGCGACAGCGCTTCCAGGTTCCAGTTCTGGCCCTGTGGCATGCCCATTTCCACCAGGTCGAGCGCGTGGACCGGCAGCCAGAGATCCTCGACCTCCGGCGGGAAGATCTCGAACGTGAGCGTGTCATTGGCGACTGCCGCGACATCCCGCGCGTGGAACCACTCAGGCGTCCGCAGCGAAAGGCCGGGCGACGGAAACGCGTAGCCCTGTGGGTCCCCGGCCAGATACACCTGCATCTGCCCTGTCCTTATGAGCACGATGTCGCCGGCGCGGACGGTGGTGCGGGCCAGCTCCTCGGCGGCGTCGAGATCCCCGGGCGTGACGGCGTGGCCGCCGGGGAGACGGTCGAGATCCCTGGCACGTGCGACGTCGAGCAGTACGCCGCGTGAGGTGAGCGTGGTCATCGTCGCGATGCCGCTGAAGGCCGCTCCGGCGTGGGCGGTGACAGTGCCGGCCGGGCGGCCGTTGTAGATCCGGCCGGAGTGCGAGACATGAGCGAGGCCGTCCCAGTGGGTGGCGGCCTGCAGTCCCATCGTCACTATGTCGTCATTGGTGGCGACGGTGCCGGGGCCGAACATCTCCAAGTTCAGCGCCACCATCGTCCGCAGCGGGTTGACCCGGCCCGGGATCATTCCGGTCTGCACGCCGTCCTGCCGCAGGGGGAGCGCGAGCGGGATCCGGCGTCCGGAGCGGACGGTGCCGGCGGCGACGCGGACGATTTCGTCGGTGATGAGGTTGAGCGTGCCGATCTCGTCGGCCGCGCCCCAGCGGCCCCAGTTGTTGACGCGCTTCGCGATGTCGTGGAACTCGGCCGGCAGTGGCATCGACGCCTCCTGGTCGTAGGCCTAGAATCCTGAATCTAACGGTCCGTCAGAAACTCTGGAAGGGGCGGGACGCGACGTGGGCAACGACGTGGGCAACATGGGTAAATTTCTGGCCGGGAAAGTCGTCGTCGTGACCGGTGCCGGGCGGGGCATCGGGCGCGCGGTGGCACTCGCTTGCGCGGCGGAGGGCGCGAGCGTGGTCGTCAACGACTACGGGGTCGCCGTCGACGGCCGTGCGCCCAGCGGTGAGGTGGCCGCCGCCGTGGTCAAGGAGATCACCGCGTCGGGCGGCGACGCGGTTGCCGTGGTGGACGACGTCTCCACCATGGCGGGCGGCGAGCACATCGTCTCGACCGCTGTCAACACATACGGGCGGATCGACGGCGCTGTGTGCGTGGCCGGCATCCTGCGCGAACGCATGCTCTTCAACATGGCCGAGGAGGAATGGGACCCCGTCATCGCCACCCACCTCAAGGGCACCTTCACCGTCTTCCGCGCGGCCGCCGCGGCCATGCGCAAGCAGGGCTCCGGCAGCCTCGTCGGCTTCACCAGCGGCAACCACCAGGGCAGCGTCTCCCAGGCCAACTACAGTGCCGCCAAGGGAGGCATCATCTCCCTGGTGCGCAGCGCCGCCCTCGGCCTGCACCGCTACGGCGTCACCGCCAACTGCGTCGCCCCCGTCGCCCGCACCCGCATGTCCGCCGGCGTGCCAACCGAACTCACCGAAATCGGCGAGCCGGAGGACGTCGCCCCTCTCGTCGTCTACCTGCTCTCCGGGCGCGCCCACGACATCACCGGGCAGGTCTACACCGTCGCCGGACCCAAGATCGCTGTTTGGGCCCAGCCCCGGGAACTCCGCTCCGCCTACGCCTGCGACGGCCCCTGGACGCCTGAGCGCATCGCGGACTTCCTTCCCCGAAGCGTCGGCGTGGACCCCATGCCGATGCTCGCGCAGCTCGAAGAGATGAGGCGCGCCGCTGCCGCCAACGGACGGCCCAACGCCTAGTTCTCCGGCGCGACACACGAAGGGAGCGCACCGTGGATTTCACCCTCGGCCCGGAGGCGGAGGCCTTCCGCGCGGAAGCCCGCGCCTGGCTCGCCGAACACGCCGCCGGGCCGGGCGGATCCGGCGGACCCAACGGCCGGGCCTGGGAGCGCGAACTCGGCGCGGCAGGCTGGATCGGCCTCGGCTGGGACGGCGACTACGGCAACCGCCGGGCCACCCCGGCCCAGCAGGTCGCCTGGGGCGAGGAGTACGCGCGGGCCGGCGCCCCGGGCCGGGCCGGCCATATCGGCGAGAATCTGCTCGCGCCGACACTGCTGGCCCACGGCACGCAAGCGCAGCGCGACCGCTTCCTCCCGCCCATCGCCCGTGGTGAGGAACTCTGGTGCCAGGGCTACAGCGAGCCGGACGCCGGCTCGGATCTCGCAGGGATTCGAACCACGGCAGGCCGCGACACCGACGGCAGCTACCGTGTCACGGGCCAGAAGATCTGGACCTCCCTCGCCCAGCACGCCGATTTCTGCTTCGTCCTGGCCAGGACCGACCCCGCCGCCGCCCGCCACCACGGTCTGAGCTTCCTGCTGGTTCCCATGCGGCAGCCCGGCCGCGTCGAGGTGCGGCCGATCCGCCAGCTCACCGGGACCGCCGAGTTCAATGAGGTCTTCTTCGACGGAGCCCTCGCGCCCGCCGAGAACCTCGTCGGCGCCGAAGGCGACGGCTGGCGCGTCGCCATGGCACTGCTCGGCTACGAGCGTGGAGTGTCCACGCTCGTCCAGCAGATCGGCTTCGAGCGCGAACTGCGCGACATCGTGGCGCACGCCGTCACATCCGGCGCCGCCGCCGACCCCGTCCTGCGCGACCGCATCATCCGTCAGTGGGCCGAGCTGAAGACCATGCGGTGGAACGCCCTGCGGACCCTAGGGACCCGGGGGAACCCGGGCACCTCCGGCGCCCCCGGCGCCGAGGACCCAGGCGCGCCCAGCGTGGCCAAGCTTCTCTGGGGCGGCTGGCACCAGCGCCTCGGCGAACTGGCCATGGCCGTGAGCGGTCCGGCCGCGGCCCTCGGCCCGACGGACTGGTCGGAGCCGGAACCGTACGAACTGGACGACAGGCAGTATTCCTTTCTCTTCAGCCGCGCGGACACGATCTATGGCGGCTCGGACGAGATCCAGCGCACGATCATCGCCGAGCGGGTGCTCGGCCTCCCGAAGGAGCCACGGGTGTGACAACGGGTCTGAGGACGACGAGTGCAAGGACATACGGGCATTGGATCTCCGGGCACTGGCAGGAGCCTGCCGCGGGCCACTACGCGATCACCGACCCGGCGACGGAGGAGACTGTGGGCCACGCCCCGCAGGCGGACCGGGCGGATGTGGACGCGGCGGTGCGCGCAGCCCGCGCGGCGTACGACAGCTGGTCCCGTACCGCCCCGGTGGAGCGTGCCGCGGTGCTGGACCGGATCGCTGACGCCATCACCGATCGCGCGGCGGAACTCGTGCCGCTGCTCCAGGCGGAGACCGGCGCGACGATCCGCGTCACGAAGGCGATGCAGGTGCCGCCGGCGGCCGACCGGTTCCGCCGCTACGCCCGTGGTGCCGTCGAGCCGGGGACGGTCCCGCTGGCGCCGCAGCCGATGAGGTCCACCCCGCTCGCCCCGGGCGGGCTGATCGGCGCGGCGTCGGTACGGCGTCCGGTGGGTGTGGTCGGTTGCATCACCTCCTATAACTTTCCGCTCGCGAATCTGGCGGGCAAGGTCGCGCCCGCCCTGGCGATGGGCAATACGGTCGTCGCCAAGCCGGCCCCGCAGGACCCGCTGACGTGTCTGCTGCTGGGCGGCATCATGCGTGAAGCCGGGCTGCCGGACGGGGTGTTCAATGTCGTGACCGGCACGGGAGTGGTCGCGGGCGAGGCGCTTGTCGCACACCCAGGCGTCGACATGATCAGCTTCACCGGCTCGACGGCGGTCGGGAAGGCGATCGCGGCTTCGGCGGGCGCGACGATGAAGCGGACCCTGATGGAACTCGGCGGCAAGGGAGCGGCGGTCGTCCTGCCCGACGCGGACGCCTCGGTCCTCAGATGTGCGGTATCAGCTGTCGGTTCGACATGGGCATTCCATTCGGGTCAGATCTGTACAGCACCGACGAGAGTGCTGGTGCACCGGGACCAGTACGAGCATGTGATCACTGCTCTTGAATCATACGCCCGCTCTCTGAAAATTGGGAGCCCTGTGGATAACTCCACGGTCGTCGGCCCGTTGATCAGCTCCGCCCAGCGTGACCGTGTCGAGGCGTACATCGCGGGCGCGCGCGAGCAGGGCGCCCGAGTGGTGACCGGCGGCGACCGACCCGACCTCAAACTGGGCTTCTACGCCGCCCCCACGCTGATCGGGGACGTGACCCCCGACATGACGGTGGCCCAGGAGGAGATCTTCGGCCCGGTCGTCGTGGCGATCCCCTACCGGACGGAGGACGAGGCCGTGGAGATCGCCAACGGCACCCCGTACGGCCTGTACGACTACGTCTTCGCCGCCGACACGGGCCGCGCATGGCATCTCGCCGCCCGGCTGCGCAGCGGCAACGTCGGCATCAACACCGTGCAGCGGCACAGCGAGGCGCCCTTCGGCGGCTTCAAGGACAGCGGCGTCGGGCGGGACGGCGGGTCGTTCGGCCTGCAGGCCTACAGCGAGCTCCAGGCGGTGGTGTGGTGAAGTCGGCGAAAGCGGTGAAGAGGGGTATGAGAGGCGTCATCTTCGACGGTACGAACGCCCAGGTCGTCGACGACCTGGAGGTGCGCGACCCCGGGCCGGGCGAGGTGATGGTCCGGATCCGGGCCGCCGGGCTGTGCCACAGCGACCTGTCGGTCATCGACGGCACCATCCCCTTCCCGGTGCCGGTCGTGCTCGGCCACGAGGGCGCCGGCACCGTCGAATCGATAGGACCCGGTGTCGGCCATGTCGCCCCGGGCGACCATGTCGCGCTCTCCACCCTCGCCAACTGCGGTACGTGCGCCGACTGCGACCGTGGCCGCCCGACCATGTGCCGCAGCGCCATCGGGCGGCCAGGACGGCCCTTCACCAGGCAGGGCGGCGAACAGCGCCTGTTCAACTTCGCGTCCAACTCGGCCTTCGCGGAACGCACCGTCGTCAAGGCGGTGCAGGCGGTGCCGGTTCCGCCCGAGCTGCCGTTCACCTCCGCCGCGCTGATCGGCTGCGGAGTGCTGACCGGCGTCGGCGCCGCGCTGAACCGGGCGAGGATCGGGATCGGCGAGACGGCCGTCGTCATCGGAACCGGCGGCATAGGGCTCAATGTGCTCCAGGGCGCGCGGATCGCCGGCGCGCGGCGGATCGTGGCCGTGGACAACAATCCGGCGAAGGAGCCCCTGGCCCGGCAGTTCGGTGCCACGGACTTCGTCGGCTCGCCCGCCGCGGTCAGGGAGCTGCTGCCGCGCGGCGCCGACCACGTCTTCGAGTGCGTCGGCAGCGCCGGCCTCATCCGCCAGGCCGTCGATCTCCTCGACCGGCACGGGCAGGCGATCCTGCTCGGGGTGCCGCCCGCCGACGCGGAGGCGTCCTTCCTGGTGTCGTCCATGTATCTGGACAAGGCGATCCTGGGCTGCCGTTACGGGTCGTCCAGGCCGCAGCGCGACATCGCGCTCTACGCGGACCTGTATCGGGACGGGCGGCTGCTTCTCGACGAACTGGTCAGCCGCACCTACCCGGTGGAGGACTTCGCTAAGGCCGTGGACGACGCGGAGCACGGCCGGGTGGCGCGGGCGGTGCTGGTCTTCTGACCGCGCTCGCCGGTGCCGCCTCAGCGAAACGTGCGCCTATATGTGCTGGGCGACACGCCGAGCACAGCCTGCAAATGCTGCCTCATGGAGGCGGCCGTGCCGAAGCCCGCCTCGCGGGCGATCCGATCCACCGTCAGGTCGCTGGACTCCAGGAGCTGGCGGGCGCGTTCGACGCGCTGCTGGGTGAGCCACTGGCCGGGGCTGACGCCGGTCTCCTCACGGAAGCGGCGGGTGAAGGTGCGTACGCTCATCGACTCCATATCGGCGAGTTCGCGCAGTGCCAGCGGCCGGTCGAGGCGGCCCAGGGCGAAAGCGCGGGCGGTAGCGGTGGTCGCCGGGCCGCCGTCGGGGACGGGGCGTTGGATGTACTGGGCCTGGCCGCCCTCGCGGTGCGGAGGGACAAGGGTACGGCGGGCGCTGACATTGGCGACGGCGGTGCCGTGGTCCCGGCGCACCAGGTGGAGGCAGAGGTCGATGCCCGCGGCGACGCCTGCGGAGGTCAGGATGTCGCCGTTGTCGACGTAAAGGACATCGGGGTCGACCTTGACCTGCGGGAAGGTCTGCTGGAAGTGGACGGCACTGTTCCAGTGGGTGGTGGCGCGCAGTCCGTCGAGGAACCCGGCGGCGGCGAGGAAATAGGCGCCGGTGCAGATGGAGACCAGCCGGGTGCCCGGACGGATCAGGGCGAAGGCGGCGGCGAGTTCCTCACTGAGGCGGCCCTCGGTGTGGGAGCTGGTCCGCTCGTGCGAGGCGAGGAAGATCACGGTCTCGGCATCGGCCAGCGGCTCCGGCCCGTGCGGGACGTTGACCTCGAAGTCGGCGTCGGTGCGGACCGGCCCTGGGCCGTACGGGGCGCAGGTCCGCACCTCGTAGAGGCCCTTTCCCTCGGGCGTGCGGGCGCCGCCGAAGATCCGGGCGGGGATGCCCAGTTCGAAGGGGATCACGCCGTGCTGTGCAACGACGGCGATGCGGTGCGGTGTGGCGGCCATGGCCCGATCCTTGCACATCATGGCCATCAGGCCACTCGTTTGCCGTGAGCGACTGCCCGAAGCTGTCAGGGTGACGCAGACCCCCGGACTCTCCGCATCCGTACCCGCACCGGCCGAAGTCCGCCGCCGCGGCCCGCACCGCGCCTGGTTCGTGGCCGGGGTGGCCTTCGTCGCCCTGGTCGGTGCGGCCGGCTTCCGCGCTACGCCGAGCGTGTTCATCGACCCGCTGCATGCTGAGTTCGGCTGGTCGCACAGCACGGTCTCGGCAGCCGTCTCCATCAATGTGCTGCTTTACGGTCTTACCTCGCCGTTCGCGGCCGCTCTCATGGAGCGTTTCGGCATCCGCCGCATCGTCGCCTGCGCGCTCCTCCTTATAGCGGCGGGCAGCGGCCTGACCGTCTTCATGACCTCCGCCTGGCAGCTCATGCTCTGCTGGGGCCTGCTCGTCGGCCTCGGCACCGGCTCCATGGCGCTGGCCTTCGCCGCCACCATCGCACAGCGGTGGTTCATCACCCGCCGCGGCCTGGTCACCGGCATCCTCACCGCGGGCGGCGCGGCCGGGCAACTGGTCTTCCTGCCACTTGTCGCCATCCTGGTGGACCACTCGGGCTGGCGCACCGCCGCGCTCACCGTTGCCTTCTGCGCCCTCGCCGTCGTACCGCTCGTCCTGTGGCTGCTGCGCGACCGCCCCGAGGACGTGGGTCTGCTCCCCTACGGTGCCGGGCCCGACTACGCGACCCCGGCTGTCTCCTCCACCGGCGCTGCCCGCCGCGCCCTGGGCGCGCTCACCACCGCCGGCCGCACCAAGGTGTTCTGGCTGCTCGCCGGCACCTTCGCCGTCTGCGGCGCCTCCACGAACGGCCTGGTCGGCACTCACTTCGTGCCCGCCGCACACGACCACGGCCTGCCCGTCACCGCCGCAGCCAGCCTGCTGGCCGTCATCGGGATCTTCGACGTCGTCGGCACCATCGCCTCGGGCTGGTTCACCGACCGCTTCGACGCCCGGCGGCTGCTCGCCGTCTACTACGGGCTGCGCGGTGTGTCGCTGATGTTCCTGCCGATGCTCTTCTCGGACGTCGTGCACCCGACGATGCTCTTCTTCATTGTCTTCTACGGCCTCGACTGGGTCGCGACCGTACCGCCGACCGTCGCCCTCTGCCGCGAGCACTTCGGTGCCGACGGGCCGATCGTCTTCGGCTGGGTGCTGGCCTCGCACCAGATCGGTGCGGCGATCGTCGCCTTCGTCGCGGGGCTGGTCCGTGACTCCTTCGGCACCTACGACGTCGTCTGGTACAGCTCCGGCGGCCTGTGCGCGATCGCCGCACTGATGGCGCTGGTGATCCGGCGCCGGACCACCGTGGCCGGCGCGCCCGCCGCTATGGCGTGAAGCGGCCGAACCGGCCTTTGTGGAAGAGCAGCGGCTCGCCGTCGTCGGCACAGCCCAGAGCATCGACCCGGCCCACCACGACGAGATGGTCGCCCCCTGTGTGCACCGAGTGGATCGCGCAGTCGATCCACGCCGGGGCACCCACTATGCGCGGAGACCCGCTGACCGGCGCCGGGTCCCACGCCACTCCCGCGAACTTGTCCGCCCCGCTGACCGCGAACGCCCGGCACGCCTCCTCCTGGTCCGCTCCCAGCACGTTGACGCAGAAGACCCCCGCCCGGGCGATCCGCGGCCACGTCGCCGACGTACGGCCCACCATGAACGCCACCAGCGCGGGTTCGAGCGACAACGAGACGAACGACTGGCACGCGAACCCCGTCGGTCCCGGCGCTGTCACCACCGTCACCCCGCTCGCGAAGTTTCCCAGCACCCGCCGGAACTCTCCCTGGCCGACCGGCGTCCGTTCGTCCGGCCGCACCGCCCGCAGCTCCGGCGGCGGCATCGGCTCGACGGGGGCCGCCGCCGTGGGCGCCCCGACCGATCTCAGGTAGCGAACAGCGGCGTCCGCCATCGCTGCGTGTCCCATCACATCGCCCATTTAACCTGACGATGCGTCAGATCGGAAGACCGCCGAGCACCGGCCGTACCGCCCGCCGGCAAGGAAGGCGGCGGTCAGCGGCCGCGGAAGTGTGGCGCACGCCGCTCGGCGAACGCCTGGACGCCTTCCAGGGCGTCGGCCGTGGTCATGTTGAGCTCCTGGGCGGCCGCCTCGGCGGCGAACGCGGTCGCCCGGTCTGCGTCGGACGAGGAGTTGACCAGCTGCTTGGTGAGTGCCAGCGCTCGAGTCGGGCCCGAGGCGAGGCGCTCGGCCCAGGCGCGGGCGGTCTTGTTCAGATCGTCGGCGGGGACGACGCGGTTGACCAGGCCGAGGCGTTCGGCGTCGGCCGCCGGAAGATCGTCGCCGAAGAACATCAGCTCCTTCGCGCGCTGCGCGCCGATCAGCCGGGGCAGCAGATACGCACCGCCGCCGTCCGGGACAAGGCCGCGGCGGACGAACACCTCGATGAACCTCGCGCTCTCGGCGGCGAGTACCAGGTCGCAGGCGAAGGCGAGATGCGCGCCGAGCCCGGCGGCGGTGCCATTGACAGCGGCGATCACCGGCTTCTCGCAGTCCAGCACCGCCGCGACGAGACGCTGCGCCCCCCGCTGGATCGTACGGGCCACATCGCCCGGGACGCGCTCGCCGCCGGTCCCGGCCGAGCCGCCGCGCAGATCCGCGCCCGCGCAGAACGCCCGCCCCGTGGCGGTGAGGACGACAGCCCGGATGTCCGGGTCGGCGGAGGCGGCCTCCAGCAGGCCGATGATGTGTTCGCGCTGCTCGGGGAGGAGGGCGTTCATGGCCTCGGGGCGGTTCAGCGTGATCCACGAGACGGCGTTGTCAGTGGCTTGGAGTACAACTGTCGTCACGGAGAGTTTCCCGGAGGGAGATGTCATGGGGATGTGGCTCCTTGTCGTACGACACAAGGCATGCCGGGCTCGGTGCGACCCGACCGCGCCCGTGCCGCGAGGGTCACCGGCATATGGCCAGGGCGTCGAGCGCGACCGCGCCCTGGCCGTGCGGGAGCACCATCAGGGGGTTGATGTCGAGTTCGGCGAGGCTGTCGCCGAGTTCCATGGCCATGCGCTGGACACGGAGGATGGTGTCGACGAGGGCGTCGATATCGGACGGGGGCGCGCCGCGGACGCCGTCCAGGAGCCGCCGGCCGCGCAAGTCGCGGAGCATGGCGCGGGCGGTGCCGGGGCTGAAGGGCGGGACACGGACGGTGGTGTCGCTGAGGACTTCGACGAGTGTGCCGCCGAGTCCGGCGGTGACGGTCGGGCCGAAGAGGGAGTCGGGGGAGATGCCGACGACCATCTCGACGCCACGTCCGACCATTTGGCAGACGAGGATGCCGTCGAGGTCGATGGCTTCGTAGCGGGCGATGTCGGCGAGTTCGCGATAGGCGTCACGGACCTGGCTGGCCGAGGTGAGGCCGGTCTTGACAAGGCCGAGTTCTGTCTTGTGGGTGAGGTGCGGGCCGGAGGCCTTCATGACGACGGGGTAGCCGACGAGTGCGGCGGCGCGGACGGATCCGGCCGCGCTGGTGACGAGGTGCTCGCGCGGGACGCGGATCCCGTAGGCCCGGAGGAGTTGTTTGGCCGCGTGTTCGCTGAGCCGGCGGCCGGGGCTGAGCAGGCCGTGTGCTTTGCGGGCGGAGGAGGAGGGGGTCCGGGGGGCGTCGTCGAAGGGCGAGCGGTAGGAGGAGGTGAAGCGGTGGTGGTCGAGGTAGGCCTTGACGGCGGTGATGCAGTTGCCGAAGGTGCGGAAGGTGGCGATGCGGGAGGAGCCGAGGAGAGTGGTGCGGTAGGCGTCCTCGGTGCCGAGGGGAGAGCCCCACACCACGCACACCAGCTTGTCGGTCGCCTCCGCCGCATCGGCCAGGTCCTGCGCGAGTTTGTCGCTCATGGGTGGAAACGGTCCGGTGATCGGGCAGATGAGGACACCGACGTCCGGGTCGGCGAGGACCGCGTCGATGATCTTGCGGCCGCGCCAGTCGCCGACCGGGTGGCCGCCGTTGTCGATGGGGTTGGCGACATTCAGGTAGGAGGGTATCCACTGGTGCAGTTCGGCCTGCTTGGCGTCGCTCAGTGCCGGCAGCGGAAGCCCGGCCGCCGAAGCGAGGTCGGCGAAGTGGGCACCCGTGCCCCCGGAGATGGAGTAGACGACCACGCCGTCGCTCACCGGCGGCCGGGCCCGCGCCAGCAGCGTGGCAGTGTCCTGAAGCTCGTCGAGCCCGTCGACCCTGATCACGCCGTACTGCCTGAGGGCGGCGTCGACGACGGCGTCGGAGCCGGTCAGTTTGCCGGTGTGGGAGGCGGCGGTCCGAGCCCCGGTCTCGGTGCGGCCGACCTTGACCATGACGACGGGCACCTTGTTGCGCGCGGCGCGGTCGGCGGCGAGGGCGAAGGAGCGGCCGTCCTTGAGGCCTTCGGCGTAGACCGCGATGGCGCCGATCTCCTGCCGCTCCGCGAAATAGGAGATGAAGTCCGCGATCTCCAGATCGGCCTCATTGCCGGTGGGGGCCCAGTGGCTGAGCCGGATGCCGAGTTCCTGGAGGGTGTAGAGGGGGCGGCCCTGGTGGCCGGACTGGGTGATGAGGGCGATGGCCGGGCCGGTCAGGTCGTCCCGGAACCTCTCAAAGGCGTTGAGGTTGGTGTTCGGGCCGAGCAGTCGCAGCCCGGCGCGGGCGACGGCCTGGGCAAGCCGGTCCTGGGCCGCCGCGCCCTCCTCGCCGGTTTCGGCGAACCCGGCTGCGAAGACCACGGCGAAGCGGGTCCCGGTCCCGCCGAGCTGTTCGATGACGGGAAGGGGATCGGCGACGAGCAGCACCGCCAGGTCGACGGCCTCCGGGAGGTCGCTGACCGAAGCGTGGCACGGCAGGCCGAAGACGGCTTTCCGGCCTGGGTTGACCGGGAAGAGCCGGGCGCCTACCCGCTCGGACCAGGCCAGCAGCTGCCGGGTGATGCCGGTGTTCGGCCGGCCCTCGGTGTCGGAAGCACCGACGACGGCGACGGTCCGGGGCCGGAAGAGCCGGTCCAGGTCCGGGACGGCGGAGTGCAACGGGCGGCCGCTCACATCCAGGTCGTCCGGGTGCCGCGTGGGCCGCCCGGGGCCGGTATCGCGGGTGCTGTAGGTCGATCCAAGCATGGGGGCCGCCCGCTCCTGGTCGAGGGTCAACAGAACTGACGTACTGTCAGGTTACTGAACTGACTGGTAGTCAGGAAGTAGCGGGAGCGGGCCGGGCTGCCGGCCGGGGTTTACCGGCCGGGGTTGCGGATCGGTATCGCGGACCGGAAGTACGGGCTGGGCGTAATCGCCGGGGTCACTTGCCCCTGGCGACGGCGCGGGCGATCTTCTGGGCGTCGATGGCCATTTCGCGGAACATGCCACTGATGGGATTGGTGAAGCCGGTGAAGTAGAGATTTGCCGCGCCGGGCGGCGTGCGCGCGCCATGCACGGTGGGCCGGCCGTGCCCGTCGAGGACGCCGAGGTGGCCCACCAGTTCGTCCAGCCCCCGGCGGTAGCCGGTGGCGGCGATGACGACATCCGGCCCGATGCTCGAACCGTCCGCGAGCAGCACCTTGTCGCCGTCGAAGCCTTCGACGGCCGGGACGGGCTCGACCTTCCGTGCCTGCACCGCCGCGATGATTCCGACGTCCTGGACCGGGATGGCCCCGTCCCGTACCCGCGAGTAGAGGCCGCTGTCCGGGCGGGGCAGCCCGTACTCCGAAAGGTCCGGCACACTGATCTTCTCGACGTACGGTGCCACCCGGTCCACCAGTCGCGTCGGCAGCCGCCGCACCAGGATCCCGGTCGCCTGGGCCGGCCACCCGGCCGTGGCCCGCCGCATGATGTGCGGCGCTGTCCGCACCGCCAGCCGCACCCGGGCCGCACCCGCCTCGACGAGATCGACCGCGATCTCGGCTCCCGTGTTCCCGACGCCGACGACCAGCACGTCCCGGCCCTCGTAGGGCTGCCCGTTGCGGTAACGGGCCGCGTGCAGCAGCTCCCTGCTGTACGTGTCCCGGCCGGGCCATTCCGGCACGTGCGGGGTGTGGTTGTTGCCGGTGGCCACAACCACGGCGCGGGCGGTCAGCCGGCGGCCGCCGGTGGCCGGGAGGAGCCAGGTCCCGTCCTCCGCCCGCTCGATCCGGGAGGCCTCGATGCCGGTGGCTATGTCCAGGCCGTGGAAGGCCGTGTACTGCTCCAGGTAGCGGATCACGTCGTCCCGCCCGACCCAGCGGCCGTAGGCGCGCGGGATCGCGAATCCGGGCAGCCCGGACAACCGTCTCGTGGTGTGCAGGTGCAAGCGGTCGTAGTGCTTCCGCCATGACGCGGCGACGGCCTCGGCCCGCTCCAGGACGAGCGTGCGTACGCCGAGTCCCTGGAGTGCGGCCGCGGTGGCGAGCCCGCCGGGCCCGGCGCCGATGACGATCGCGTCAGGGGATGCGGTGTTGGTGCCGGTCATGGAGACTCCCGGGGCGTTTCGAAGGTGAAGGGTGAGGGGCGGGCGTGGTGCTGGAGGTGAGCGTAGCCAGCGGCGGCTGCCGTCTGCGCTGAGGGCTTTCCGTGCCGGGCTTTTCCGCACCGGGCTTTTTCGCACCGGGCTTTCCGCATCCGATTGACTGACGTATCGTCAGATGAATGCGGACGATCTGGCTGACCGGAGCCGAATGGCTTGCCGTGCTGCGCATCGGCCTCGGCCTGTGGTGGCTGGAGAGCTGGCGGCACAAGGACAAGAAGGGCTGGCTCCGGCGCGGCACCGGGATCGCGTGGGCGGCTGATGTCGCTGCGAAGCACCGCTGGAGCTTCGTCCAGGGCGGCTTCGGGGCGGTGGTCGCACCGCGCCCCAGGGTGATGGCGTATGTCGTGGTCTACGCCGAACTGGCCATCGGCCTCGGGCTGACGGGCGGTCTGCTCACCCCCATCGCCCTGGCCGGCGGCCTCGCACTCAACCTTCTCTACCTCGTGCTGATGATCCACGACTGGGCCGAGCAGGGGCAGAACGCGATGATGGCGCTCATCTCGCTCGTCGCCCTCCTCGCCATGAGCTGGCAGACCTGGTCCCTCGACAGAGCCTGGGAGCTCTTCCTGTGACCCGCGACGCCGACGCCTTCACCCGCCCCTACTGGGACGCCGCGAACCAGGGCCGGCTTCTCATCCGCCGCTGCCACGCCGCCGGCTGCGGAGCCGCGCACCACTACCCGCGCGAATTCTGCCCGCGCTGCTGGAGCGAGGACGTCCACTGGGAGCGGGCGAGTGGCCGCGCCTCGCTCTACACGTGGTCAGTCGTACACATGAACGATCTTTCGCCCTTCTCCGGGCGCTTGCCGTACACCGCCGCCGTCGTCGACCTCGCGGAGGGGCCCCGCATGATGACCGAGGTTGTCGGATGCCCCGGGTTCGCGCTGCGCGTCGGCATGGACCTGTACGTTCACTTCCGCCCCGGAGGAGCCGACGGCACGGCCGTCCCCGTCTTCCGGGTCTTCCGGCCGACTGTTTGAATGATTGTGTGCTGACTCCTGTTGAGCTCAAGGCGTACGGACTGTTGCTGCGGCCATGGGAGGAGACGGATCGCCACGCTGCCCTCCGAGGGCTCACGGACCCGGACTTCCGCCGCTGGAACAGCCCGTTGCACCCCGTTCACGACGAGGACGACGCGATCCGGTTCATCCGCGAGCGGGCCGAGGGCTGGGAACGCGGCACCATGGCGACGTACGCCGTCACGGGGGACGGGAACGGAGACGGGGAAGGAGCCGAGGGCGGGATCGTCCTCGGCCACATCGGTGTCGCGATGATCGACTTCAGGATGCGCTGCGGCCGGGTCGGCTACTGGGTGCTCCCCGAGGCAAGGGGCCGCCGGGTGGCCTCCAGGGCCCTGGAGGCGGTCAGTCGCTGGGCCTTCCGCGACCTCGGCCTGCACCGCCTGGAACTGGGTCACGCGGTGGGCAACGAGGCCTCCTGCGGGGTCGCCCACCGCTGCGTCTACGCCTTCGAGGGTCTGCTTCGCGGCGCGATGATCGACCCTGCCGGGGGCATGCGCGACATTCACCTCCACGCCCGCCTTTCCACCGACCCGGCACCCGCGCCTCGTGCCTAGCCTTTGTCCGGCCCTTGTCTAGTCCTTGGTGGCCTGGGCGTAGAGCTGCTGGACGGCTGTGCCGAAGCGGGGGCTGTAGGAGGTGCGGTCGTCAGGGCCGCCACCGTTGAGGCCGCCGATGAGACCGATGACTTCGCCGGTGTGGGTCAGGGGGTTGTAGCCGAGGAGCCAGGGACTGCCGGAGGTGCCGCTGTAGAAGCCGCCGCAGTCGATGCGGAGCTGATCGTGGTCGGCGAGTTGCGAGGTTGTGGTGGTGCAGGCGATGGCCTCGCCGGACGGGTCGGCGTCGGCGTCCTCGTCGGCGTAGCCGACGACGGTGACCTTGTTCCGGTAGGAGGGTGTCGGGGTGAGGAGGTTGGCGCCGGTGAGGTCCTCTATGCGGTCGCCGTTGGCGTCGGCCTGGACGCGGGCGAAGGCGACGTCGTAGTCGGAGCCGGAGCCGGAGTAGGTCCAGCGGGAGTCGGAGTAGACCTGGGCGACGGCCCAGGCGCCGAAAGGCTGGAGCTTCGCACCGGAGGTGTATTGCGGCACGAAGGCGGTGTTGGTGCCGGGGGCGCAGTGCGCGGCGGTGAGGATCAGGTCCCGGTTGGGGCTGTGGACGACGCTGGCGGTGCAGTAGTGGGCGTGCATGTCGTCGTCGACGGAGAAGAGCACGCCGACAGTGGGGATGCCCTCGAAGTGGGCGGCGGTACCGGAGGAGGCCGGTATGGCGTCCGCCATGCGGTCGGCGGTCCAGAAGCGGGCAGCGGCGCTGTTGGTCCAGGCGGGGGTGGCGGCGGGCTCCTCGCGACCGTTGAGGAACGTCGCGAGCATGACCGCGCAAGCCAGGAGCGGGGCGAGCCGTTTGAGCATGCGGACAGAATAACGAGCGTCGCCGTGTATGGGCGGTCGTTACGCCCGTGGCTAACGATGCGGGAGCGTCATCGCCCGGCCGGGGCGACCCAGCCGGCGCGCGAGGAGTCCGATCGCCGTGGAGTTGACCAGGGCAGCGACGATGACGATGACCAGGCCGTTTGCGTGCGCTTCGACGATCGGCAGCCCGATCAGAGCGAGGCTGGTCGGAGCTGTCAGCAGCGCCGGTACGACTCCGGCCATCGCGGCGTCCGGACCGTATACGAACATGGCGATCCCGGCGTACGCGAGACCGGCGAAGACGATGGCCAGGTAGACCGCCGATGCCCGGTTGCCGACGGTTGTCGCGACGATCTTGCGGGCGGAGCCCAGGTTGTCGTCCATGTGCTGAGCGTCGCAGCGCCCGCCCGGTGCGGCATGAGTAGTGATACTCAACTTGTACGAGTCTCAGCCCCGGCCCAGCACCAGAGTGCCGGAAGAGCAGAACCAACCCCCCGTGCCGGAAGCGACCGCGAGCTCCGGGAGCCCGCCGCCGGCCCGCCGCACCTGCCGCTCACCCGCCTCGCCGCGCAGCTGGCGGACCGCCTCGACCAGCAGGAACAGCCCGCGCATGCCAGGATGGCAGGCGGAGAGCCCGCCGCCGTCGGTGTTGACAGGCAGCTCGCCGTCGATAGTGAGGCGGCCCTTCTCCACGAAGGCGCCGCCCTCGCCCTTGGGGCAGAAGCCGAGATCCTCAAGGGTCACCAGGGTCATGTATGTGAACGCGTCATATATCTCGGCGAAATCGATGTCGGCGGGGGAGACGCCCGCGCGGGCGAAGGCGGCCCGGCCCGAAACGGCGGCCGGGGAGACCGTGAAGTCCTCCCACTCCGACATGGCGGTGTGCGAGACGGCGCTGCCGGAACCGAGGACCCACACCGGCGCCTTCGCGGTGTCGGCCACGTAGTCCTCGGCGGCCAGCAGCACCGCGCAGCCGCCGTCGGAGCGGATGCAGCAGTGCAGTTTGGTGAACGGGTCGGCGATCACCGGGCCGGACAGTACGTCGTCGACGGTGACCGGGGCCCGATACATGGCTTCGGGGTTGCGGGCCGCGTTCGCGCGTGCCTGGACGGCGATCTCCGCGAGCTGCGGGAGTGTCGTGCCGTACTGGTGCATATGGCGCCGGGCGGCCATGGCGTACTTGGCGATCAGCGTGTGGCCGTAAGGCGTCTCGAATTGCAGCGGCCCGCGCGTGCCGAAGGAGAGGTTCGCGGTGCGGCGGCCCGCCTTGAGGTCGGCGCGGGCGGTGGATCCGTAGACGAGCAGGACGGCGCGGGCATGGCCCGCGGCTATCGCGTCGGCGGCGTGCGCCGCCATGACCTCCCAGGTGGCGCCACCGACGGACGTCGAGTCGACCCAGGTGGGACGGAGGCCCAGATAGTCGGCGACCTCAGCGGGCGCGAGGGTGCCGAGTCCCGCGGAGGCGAAGCCGTCGATGGCGTGGCGCGGCAGTCCGCAGTCCGCGAGCACCCGGCGGGCGGCCTGCGCGTGCAGTGCGTACGGCGTCGCGTCGTCGACCCGCCCGCAGTCCGACAGCGCGACTCCTACGACCGCGACTTTGCGGCTTCCCGTACGGCTGCGTTCGCGGCCACTGCGGCTACCCTGGGACATGTATCTGACGGTACATCAGATTTGTGCCGGGGAGGAGCCCACCGATGGATGCCGCGTTCACCGATGAGCAGCAAGAGATCCGGCGCACTCTGCGCGAACTGCTCCGCAAACGCTGCGGCCCCGACGAGGTCAAGGCGGCGGTGCGCACCGCCGCCGGCTACGACGAGGCCCTGTGGCGCTCGCTCGCCGGGCCGCTCGGCCTGCCCGGGATGGCCCTTCCGGCGGAGTACGGCGGCGCCGGCTTCGGGCCCACGGAGCTGGTGCTGGCCTGCGAGGAAACCGGGCGAGCCCTGTTGCCCTCCCCGCTGTTTCCCACGGCCGTGCTGGCCGCCCCCCTGATCGAAGCGCTCGGCACCGACGCCCAGCGGCGCGCCCTGCTCCCGCGTATCGCCTCCGGCGCGGTCACCGCTGCCCTCGCGGTGCCCTGCCCCCTGGGTGCCGCCCTCGGCCTCACCGCTCCGAGCGGCGACGGGGCCGGTGGCGACCGGGTCAGCGGCGACTGGGCCGGAGGCGACCGGGTCAGCGGCGACTGGGCCGGAGACGGCCGTGCGGGCGGCATCCAGGCGAGGCATGCCCCAGGCGCCCCCTGGCGGCTCTACGGCGAGGCCGGGCAGGTCCTCGGCGGCCATACCGCCGGGCTGCTGCTGGTCGCCGCGCACACCGGCGGCTACGCCCGCAGCCGGATCCGGCTCTTCCTGGTCGACGGCGGCGCGCCCGGCCTCGTACGCGCCAGGCTGACCGCCCTCGACGAGACCCGGGCCCAGGCGCGGATCCAACTCCGGGACGTGCCCGCGGAGCCCCTCGGCGGCGTCGAGGCGGCGGACGCGGCGGCGGACGTGGCGGCGGATGCGGCCGACGGTCCCGATCCGGGGCCCGCCCTCGCCCTTACGGGTGCTCTCGCGGCGGCTGCGATCGCCGCCGAAGCGGTCGGCGCGGCGGACCAGGCGCTTGCCACGACCCTGGCATATGTCCGGGCCAGGGAGCAGTTCGGGCGGCCTGTCGGCTCCTTCCAGGCGGTCAAGCACCGTTTGGCCGATCTTTACGTACGGCTACAGGCCGCGCGTTCGACGGCGTACTACGCCGGGTGCGACACGGACGACGGCAGAGCCGTCAGTGGCCCGCTCGCGCTGGCGGAGGCGCTGGCGGCACTGCGTGCTGTCGCGGGCGAGGCGATCCAGCTGCACGGCGGAGTCGGTTTCACCTGGGAGCACCATGCCCACCTGTACTTCAAGAGGGCGGTTTCGGACGAACTGCTGTTCGGCCCCGGGTATGCCCTGCGGGCCCGGGCTGCCGGGCAGGCGCGGCTCTTCGAGAATCTGGGGTTGGGGTTGGTGGCAGCATGAGCATGAGGAAGCCGGCAGGACTCGTGCGGCTTGTGCAGAGGGTGTCCTCGACGCGCGGCTTCGCCAAGGTGGCGCCGCACGTCCTACCCGCGATGGACGTGTTCGTGCACCGCCTCACTCGCGGAAAGGTGCTGATCAGCGCGCAGCTGCTGCCAGGCGTCGTGCTGACCGCCACAGGCGCGAAGAGCGGGCTGCCACGCCGTACGCCCTTGGCGTGCATGCCCGTGGCCGACGGCACGTTTGTGCTGGTCGGCAGCAACTTCGGGCAGCCGGACCATCCTGCCTGGACAGCGAACCTGCTGAAGCATCCGGACGCTGAGATCAGCTGGAAAGGCCGCGACATCCCTGTGCGCGCCGAGCTCCTGCGCGGGGCCGAGCGCGAGGCCGCCTGGGAGGCGCTACTGCGCTTCTGGCCGCCGTACGCTGCCTACGCGGCCCGGGTTGCCCGGGAGATCCGGCTCTTCCGGCTCACGCCGCGCTAGGGCCTGTCCGGCGGGAGTCCGGTGTGGCTGCCACTGGCCGGGGTGCGGTTTGGCGCCGGGTGCGGCCTGCGTTCGCGACTGCGGCGGGCTCAGCGTCGCCAGTCCTGTGCGCGCCGGTGGGGATCCTCTTGTGCGTGATTGCGGCAGCAAGAAGTAGACGCGGGCACCAAATCGGCGACCTCCCCCGAGGGCCGGTCGGCGCCCGCGTCGTTGCAGGCAGGACCTGTGGGCGGCTGGGACTGGCTAAGAGTGGCGTCATCACTTATCGGGGCGGCTTTTTGCCGGTGACGCCGAGATGCACGAGCAGGGCGAGATTGGGTTTGAGCTCGGCCTGTTTGACGCCCCAGCTGGTGAAGCCCTTTTGGTGGGCGGCCACGGCGGCGAGCATGGCGACCAGCGAGCCCGCGATGGCGGCAGGGCTGACCTCCTTGTCGACGCGGCCCTTGGCCTGGAGTTCCTTGATGGAGTCGGTAAGGGAATTGGTGACGGGGTTGAGGACCTTCATGCGGATCTTGTAGAACCGCTTGTCCCCTTCCGCCGCACCGAGGTCGACGACGCGCAGAATCGCGTCGTGCTTGCGCCAGAAGGAGAGGAAGCCGTCCACCAGCTCCTCGGCCGCTTGAGCGCCGGACTTGCCGACCCACGAGCGACCGGCTACGAGAGTGGCCAGACCGGTGCCTTCCGTGGCCATTTCCTCGGCGAGTTCGAGGACTGCGCCCTCGACGTCCGGGAAGTACTGGTAGAACGTTGCGGGGGAGGTACCTGCCATCCGGGCTACGTCGATGACCTTGACGTCCCGGTACGGGGACGTGCTCAGCATTTCGCCGAGGCAGTCGAGCAGCTTCTGCCGCGTCGCCTGTCCTCGACGCCCTGCCACACGGCCGTCGACGGTGCGAACTTGTCCTGTCATGCCGTCAGTTTACGGGCTGTTGATCAGCGCGCGATTCGGCGGCTGCAAATGGGGAAGGATAAGTGTTCGAATTTAGCCTGCGCGCCTGGCGAGATCACCCGATAGCGTGTCAAGTCAGACACTCCGTCTAACTCCGTCAATCGAGAGGATCGAGCCATGGCGAGATACGCCGATGGTGTGCCCTGTTGGGCGGACGCCATGCTCCCCGACCTGGAGGCCGGCAAGCGGTTCTACGGAGAATTGTTCGGCTGGACCTTCCAGGACGGCGAGAAGGATTACGGCTACTACACCCAGGTGTTCCGCCGGGACGGAAAGAACGTCGCGGCGCTCGCGCCCAAGCCCGACGGCCGGATGCCGACCGTCTGGAACATTTACTTCGCCTCGTCCGACGCCGCCGCGACGGCGGCCAAGGTCCGCGACGCCGGCGGCCAGGTGATCATGGACCCGATGGCCGTCGGGCCGTACGGGACGATGATGATGGCCGCCGATCCGGGCGGCGCCGTCTTCGGCGTCTGGCAGGCGGGCACGCACACCGGTTTCGGGGTGACCGGCGCACCCGGCTCGTACAGCTGGACCGAGGTCTACACGCGGGACGCGAAAGCCGTCGACGCCTTCTACGAGAGCGTCTTCGGCTTCAACGGCAAGCAGCTCGAGGGCACCCCCGGCATGGACTACAAGATCTACTCGCCGCCGGGCTCGCCGCCCGGACCGCGGAGCGCGGTCGCCGGGCGCTTCGAGATGGGGGAGGGCTTCCCCGAAGAGCTGCCGGCCCACTTCCTGGTCTACTTCGGCGTCGAGGATGCCGACCGGGCCGCAGAGACCGTCAGCCGGCTGGAGGGCCGGGTGACCATGGGCCCGGTGGACTCGCCGTTCGGCCGCCTGGCGACCGTGGTCGACAATCAAGGGGCGAACTTCGCGGTCATCGACACAAGCACCACCAGGGGTGAGAAACCCGCTTGAACAACGCTTCGCTACCACGCGTATCCACTGGTGACGTGTCTCATTAAGAGCGTGTCGACACGGCCCCGGGTTCGCAACGGATACTCATCCCAGGAAGAATCAGTTCCGTACCCCGGGACTGGGGGGAACCCACGGGGAGGTGGCAGGGCAGTGCAGCAGCTGACGCAGCACGATCCAAGACGGATCGGCCCGTTCGAGGTGCTCGCGCGGCTCGGCTCGGGCGGCATGGGGCTGGTCTATCTCGCCCGCTCGGCGTCCGGCCGGCGAGTGGCGATCAAGACGGTGCGCGCCGAGCTGGCGGAGGACCAGCTTTTCCGGGTCCGCTTCACCCGCGAGGTGGAGGCGGCCCGCGCGGTCAGCGGCTTCTATACGGCTGCCGTCGTGGACGCCGACCCGCGCGCGGCGGTGCCGTGGCTCGCCACGGCGTATGTGCCGGCGCCCTCGCTGGAGGAGATCGTCAACGATTCCGGGCCGATGCCCGCCCAGGCGGTGCGCTGGCTCGCGGCCGGGGTCGCGGAGGCCCTGCAGTCCATCCACGGGGCCGGGCTCGTGCACCGTGACCTCAAGCCGTCCAACGTACTGGTGGTCGAGGACGGGCCCCGCGTGATCGACTTCGGTATCGCGTCCGGGGTCTCCAACACTCGGCTCACAATGACGAACGTGGCGGTCGGAACGCCCGCATATATGTCGCCCGAGCAGGCGCGGGACTCGCGGAGCGTCACTGGCGCGAGTGATGTCTTCTCACTCGGGTCGACGCTGGTCTTCGCGGCGACCGGGCACGCGCCGTTCCACGGCGCCAACCCGGTCGAGACCGTCTTCATGCTGCTCCGGGAAGGCCCGGACCTGGCCGGGCTGCCGGGCGAGCTGCGGCCGCTCATCGAGTCCTGCATGCGGATGGAGGCCGACCAGCGGCCGAGCCCCGCCGAGCTCCAGGCGCAGCTCGCGCCGCACCTCTTCTCCTCGGCCGGTGACGACACCGGTACGGCCTCCGCGTGGCTGCCGGCCGGGGCGGTGGCGATGATAGAGGAGCGCCGCAGCGGCCGGTCGGCGGTGGCCGCGGCGGGTGCGGGCGCCGCCGCGGCGGCCAAGGGCGCAGTGGTGCCGCCCATGCCACAGCTGCCGCCGCCGGTTCCGGCTGCCCTGCCGGCCGCCCCGCCGGTTGCTTCGGCCGCGGCTCCGGCCTCGCCGCGGGTCCCCGAGGGCGGTGGCGGCAGGCACGCCGGCAACGCCGCCGAAGCCGGGCCGGTGCAACTGGCCGGCTCCGCGCCGATCGGGCCCGGCCTGCGGGTCGCCGACCGCAAGGACCACACGGCGAAGGCGGCGGGGCCCGCACCGGACCTCGGCTGGACCCACCGGGGCGGCGGAGCCGGTGGCGGTCCGCCCGGTGACCAGGGTGGGGCCGGCGGTGGTGGCGGTGGTGCTCATGCCGTCGGCAACCCGCCCCCCAAGGCCTTGCCCGGGCAGGCACAGCCCCCCGGCGGGGAGTGGCGGCCCTGGCGGTTCCGCATGTCGAACGATGTGTGGGGCACCCCCGTTGTCTCCGGCGGGCGGCTCTACGTCACCTCCTTCGAGGTACACGCGCTCGACGTCGCCACCGGCCGGCGGCAGTTCAAGACCCGTGACGTCGCCTGGACCATGACCGTCGACAGCGGCCGCATCCACGCCTCGGACGGGCCCAGCGTCTACGCCCTCGACGCCTCCGACGGCACCGAGCGATGGCGTACCGCGGTCGACGGCTGGATCTACTCCCTGCGGGCGGACGCCGGCGCCGTCGTCACCGGCACGCGCGGCGGCGGTGTCCAGGTCTGGGACGCCGCCGGCGGCCGGCTGCTCTGGGAGCGCGGCGGCGCGCAGACCGACTTCGAGACCCCCGAGTCCGGCCCCGGCGTAGTCGACGGTGTCGTCTACTTCCACGGCGGCGGCCGGCTCCACGCCCTCGACGCCACTACCGGCGCCGAGCACTGGTCGTACCCCACCAGCGAGACCGGTGCGCCCGGCAGCATGCCGACACGCCCGGTCGTCGCGGACGGCGCCGTATATGTGACGGCCGGCAACCGTGTCCTCGCGCTTGACGCCCGCACCGGCGGTGAGCGCTGGCGTTTCGACGCGCCCGCGGTCATGTTCGGGCCGCCCGCCTACGTGCCCGGGCCTGGCGTGACCGGCGGCGGAATCTACGTCGCCGACTACCTCGGGACCGTGTATGCCCTCGATCCGGTCGATGGCAGGGACCGGTGGCGGGTCGCCACCGAGCAACGGCAGTCCGTCGAGCCTGTGCTCGTCGCGGGCGGCTCCGTCATGCTCGGGGCGGGGTCTGCCCTGTACACCCTTGACGCGGTCTCAGGCACGCCGAAGTGGCGCTTCGCGGCTCAGGGAGAGATCGTCGGGGCGCCGGTCACGGCCGATGGGCGCGTGCATTTCGGGTCCAAGGACCACTGTCTGTACACGGTGGACGCCGGGGGCGGCCAATTGCGGTGGAAGCTGGAGACGGGCGGTGAGATCACCGGGTCCCCGGTGGTCATGGGGGGTGTGGTGTACGCGAGCAGCAAGGACCGGTGTGTCTACGCGTTGGACGCCGTGAAGGGAACGGGCGCCGCTGCACGGCGCGCTTGAGGGGTTTTGCCAGCCGGCCCACCCGTTGCTGTTGGCTGTTTGACCCGCCCGTTCCCGGCTCCGTCCGATATGCGGCTGGCGCCGCGTGGGGGGGCGCTGTCCCGGGCCCGGGTTCTACGTGCGGGCCGTCCGCGTTTGAGGACCTGGGGCCCCCACGCGAAGCCCGCCGGAGGCGCGGGGCATGAATGGACCGGCCGGCGGGGAGAACGGAATGCCGGCCGGTCGTAAGGTGCAACGACCACGTTGGTGTGAAGTTACGGCGATCGGACCGCGAGTCCTGACCGGACCGCGAGTCCTGACCGGACCGCGAGCCGCCCGTTCACCGCACCCGGAAATCCGGGCGGCGCACGGCGAAGAGCCCGGCCTGCTGCTCGGCCGACAGACTGCCGAGGGCTATGAGGTGCGGGGCGTGGGCCAGGGCCTGGGTCCGGGCGGCTTCGCGGGCGGACCAGACGGCGCGTACGGTGCCCTGCACCGCGTCCGTGGGGTAGGAGGCGAGGACCTCGGCCGAGCGGAGGGCCGCGCTCAGCAGCTCGGGACCCGGGACGACTTCGCTGACGAGGCCGGTCTGATAGGCGCGAGCGGCGCCGAGTCGTTCGGCGGTGCCCATGAGGGACATGCGCATGACTTCGCCGTAGGGCATGAGCTGGGCCATGTGGATGGCTTCGTAGGCGCTGACCATGCCGTAGGTGGTGTGGGGGTCGAAGAAGGTGGCGTGTTCGGCGGCGATGAGGAATTCGCTTTCGCCGAGGAGGTAGAAGGCCCCGCCGCAGGCCATGCCGTTGACGGCGGCGATGACGGGCTTCCAGAGGTCGTTGGATTTGGGGCCTATGCGCAGGAGGGGATCGTCGATGGAGTACGGGGAGGCGGGCTGGGGGACGACGGCGGAGCGGTCGATGCCCGTACAGAAGGCGTGCCGGCCGGCGCCGGTGAGGACGATGGCGCGGATGTCGTCGGTCATCCGGAGTTCCCGCCACAGAGCGGTGAGTTCGCGGGCGCCGGCGAGGTCGATGGCGTTGTGGCGTTCGGGACGGTCGAGGGTGACGATCGCGACGCCGTCGTCGCTCTTCTCGCACCGGACGGTCATGGCCGCTCCAGCAGCCAGCGGGGCAGCCCGTCGTGGAAGACGGCCCGTACGCGGGCACCGATATGGATCCGGGCGGGGTCGACGGAGTCGAGCCGTGCGTCGGGCCGGGCGACGAGGTTGCCGACGAGGCGGATGGCGGGGTCTTCGGCCAGTTCCACGATGACCACGTTGTACGGGGCCTGGTCGGCGTACTCGGGGAGGAGCGGGGGATGGGCGATGACGTAGGACCAGACGCGGCCGTGGCCGCTCAGGTGCCGCCAGTGGCTGTCGAAGGAGTGGCAGTGCGGGCAGCAGGGGCGGGGCGGGAAGCGGAGCCGTCCGCAGGGAGTGCAGGCCTGGACGCGGAGTTCGCCGGCGCGGGCGTACTCCCAGAAGGGGGTGCCGTCGGGGTCGGCCACTGGTCGCAGCATGTCAGTTCCTCAGGAGGAATGCGGAGGTGGGCACGCCTTCGCCGGCGGTGACCAGGCAGGTGGCGGCGCCCGGGATCTGCGCGGTGGAGGTGCCGCGAAGCTGCCTGACGCCCTCATTGATGAGGTTGAAGCCGTGGACGTAGGCCTCGGAGAGTCCTCCGCCGCTGGTGTTGATGGGGAGCCGGCCGCCGGTTTCCAGGGCGCCGCCCTCGGTGAAGGCGGCGCCCTCACCACGTCCGCAGAATCCGTAGCCCTCGAGAGAGAGCGGGATGAGGGGGGTGAACGCGTCGTATATCTGCGCGACATGTATGTCCTGCGGCCCGAAGTCGGCGGACTTCCACAGGTGCCGGGCGGCTGCCCAGGAAGGGCCGGACAGCGGGTCGTCGGTCCAGTAGTTGACCATGCCGTGGTGCTGGGCGGGCAGTCCCTGCGCGGCGGCGTGCACATATACGGGCGGTTGGCGGCAGTCCCGGGCGCGTCCCGCGCCGACGACGACGCAGGCGAGGGCGCCGTCCGTCTCCAGGCAGTTGTCGAAGAGGCAGAGGGGCTCGCTGATCCAGCGGGCGGTCATATACATCTCACGGGTCATCGGCCGCTCGTACATCGTGGCCGCGGGGTTCTGGTTGGCGCGGTTGCGGCAGGCGAGGGCGACGTTGAAGAGGTGGTCCCGGGTCGCCCCGTATTCGTGCATATAGCGGCGGGTGAGCATCGCGATCTCGTCGGATGGGCGCAACAGTCCGAAGGGCCGGGTCCATTGGGCGGGGGTGGGGAGCTGGGTCACCGTGTTCGTCCAGGGGCGGGGGCCGGAGCCGCGTTTACGGGAGCGCCAGGCGACGCCGACGCTCGCCTGGCCGGTGGCGATGGCGGCGGCGAGATGGGCGATGGTGGCGCAGGAGCCGCCGCCTCCATAGCCGACGCGGCTGAAGAAGGTGAGGTCGCCGGTGCCGACGGCTTTCGCGAGCTCGACCTCGTCGGTCTCCTCCATGGTGTACGAGGCGAGGGCGTCGACTTCCGAGGGGTCGATTCCGGCGTCGTCGAGGGCGGCCAGGACGGCTCGGCAGGCGAGGGTCTTCTCGGACTCGGGCAGGTGCTTGGCGAAGGCGGTCTGCCCTATGCCGACGATGGCTGTCGCATCCTTCAAGGCTGACATTCCGTCAGGTTACCGTTAATCTGACGGATAGTCAGTAACCGGTACGGGAAGGGACCTCATGCGCGGTGACCTGGAGTGGGGCAGCATTCCACGGCTGGTACGGTCGGCCGCCGACCGCTTCCCCGGCCGAGAAGCGGTCGTCGACGGCCGGACCCGGATCTCCTACGCCGCACTTGGCGAGCGAGTGGAGCGGGCTTCGGCCGCCACCATCGCGGCGGGTGTCGCACCGGGCGACCGGGTCGCCGTCTGGGCACCGAACACGGCGGACTGGATCACGGCGGCGCTCGGCGCGGTGTCGGCGGGAGCCGTCCTCGTACCCCTCAACACCCGCTTCAAGGGCGCGGAAGCGGCGTATGTCCTGCGCCGTACCCGGGCGAAGCTGCTGTTCATCACCGGCACTTTCCTCGGCACCTCGTACGTCGCCTCGCTGCGGCGGGTGGTCGCCGAGCGGCCGCTGCCGGATCTGGAGCAGGTCGTCGTACTGTCCGACGCCGCGCCCGCGCCCGCCCCGGGGGGCAGCCCGGCCTACCGGACCTGGAAGGACTTCCTCGCGGACGGGGACGCGATACCCCCGGAGACCGTACGGGCCCGGGCAGACGCCGTCCGTTCCGCGGACCCCTCCGACCTCACCTTCACCTCCGGCACCACCGGCCACCCAAAGGGCGTGGTCATCACCCATGCCCAGACTCTCCGGGTCTACGAGACCTGGAGCGAGGTGGTGGGCCTGACGGAGGGCGACCGCTATCTCATCGTCAACCCGTTCTTCCACACTTTCGGCTACAAGGCCGGCATCATCGCCTGCCTGATGCGCGGCGCGACGATGATCCCTCAGCCCGTCTTCGACGTAGGCACGGCACTGGCCAACATCGCCACCGAGCGAGTCTCCGTACTCCCCGGCCCGCCCACCCTCCACCAGGCCGTCCTCGACCATCCGGCGCGCGCGTCCTACGATCTGAGCGCCCTGCGCCTGGTCGTCACCGGCGCCGCCGTCGTCCCCCTCGAACTCGTCGAGCGGCTCCGCGACGAGCTCAAGATCACCACTGTCCTGACCGCCTACGGCCTCACCGAAGCCTCCGGCACCGTCACCATGTGCCGCCGCACCGACGCCGCCGAGGTCGTCGCCTCCACCTCCGGACGCGCCATCCCCGGCACCGAGGTCAAGGTCGCGGCACCGGGCCCCGGAGAGCCCGGTGAGGTGCTTGTGCGCGGCTACAACGTCATGTCCGGCTACTACGAGGACGAGGAGGAGACGGCTGAGGCGGTCGACCCCGACGGCTGGCTCCACACCGGCGATGTCGGTGTCATGGACGCCGACGGAAATCTACGGATCACCGACCGGCTGAAGGACATGTTCATCGTCGGCGGCTTCAACGCCTATCCGGCGGAGATCGAGCGATCCCTGTTGCGTCATCCGGATGTGGCCGATGCCGCCGTAGTCGGCATCCCGGACCGGCGGCTGGGGGAGGCGGGCAAGGCCTATGTCGTCCGCCGGGCCGATTCCGCTCTGACGGCGGACGAGGTCATCGCCTGGGCCCGGCGCGAAATGGCCAACTACAAGGTGCCGCGCGTCGTGGAGTTCGTGCCCGAGCTGCCGCGCAACGCGAGCGGCAAGGTGCTCAAGGGCGAGCTGCGCGGGCGGGGGGCTCCGGGTGGGGTGATCCAGTGAGTGCCCCAGTTCGCGAGGCATATCCTACGAGCCGCTCCACGTCCCGCAGATCGACGCGTCGTCCGGCTTGTTGTGGCCGTTCGTGGGAAGGCGGTGCGCCTGACCCGGCCTGCTTGTGTGGGTCCGGGGAGTGCGGCAGGGCGGCCGCAGCGGTGGTCGCTGGGGCCGCCCCGAGACCTGCGTCAGTCGACGTGGTTGTTGTCCGGGATGACGATGTCGACGTGGTTGTTGTCCGGACTAGCGGCCGCAGCGGCCGGGATCGCTGTGGCTGCGGCGGCGGCTAGCAGGGCTGCGAGGACGATGGCGGTTTTCTGTGCAAGTTTCATGTCTTCTCCAAGGTGGGGAGCAGATTTCTGACAGCTCAGAAGCCGCCGGGCGCACGTACTCGACCTGTGTTGCTCCCGATGCCGATGTGGCCGCAGGGACAGCTCGACGCTAACGGCCACCCCCCCCGGCTGCGCAAGTGTTTCCCTGAGTCGAGAACCGGCCAATTCGCAACGCACGAACGACCGGCCGTGACGCCCCCTCCGCGTCACGGCCGGTCCTCTGGAGCCCTCAGGGTTGCAGTGTGTTCCCCCGCTCCCCCCTATCGCGGCTCGTCGCCGATCAGACGGGCTCGGAGTCGTTGTGGCTGTTGTTCGGCTTGACCACTGTCCCCTCGTCAGCGGCGAGGATCGTCTCGGACCCGGTGGTCCCGTCGTTGTGGCTGTTGTCGGGCGTGATGGTGCCTGTGTCCTCTGCCGGGTCCGAGCCCGCCGGTACTTCAGTAGTCATGTTGTTCCTCCCCGTGGGTGATTGAGACGTGCCTGCGTGGGTGCCCACCTGGTGGCGACCCCCGTACGCCACCAGGTGGACTGCCCTCGCAATGATGGAATCGTGGCAGTCGACGATAATCAATCGATAAACAGCGGATCCGGGTGGTGTCCGCCGAAGGCGGCGGTCCGGTCAGCGGTGTCAGACCGCGATGGCGGAAGACGGCCCGTCGCCGATGAACCGACGGACTTCGTCGGTCTCCGGCGAGCCCAGGGCCGTGAAGACGCTGAGCGCGTCCTGCCAGCACGCCCGAGCACGCAGGGACTGCCCGATACCCGTCAGAGCGTGGCCCAGTACGGTCAGCGCGTTCGCCTTGCGCCACTCGCCACCGGTCTCGCTGATGATGACCACCGCCTGCTCCGCAAGAGACGCCGACTCGCGCCACCGGCCCGCCGCCAGGTGCACCTTGGCCAGCCGGTACAGCGTCATCCCCTCCCAGAAGCGCTGCCGCGCTTCGCGGAAGATGCCCAGCGCCTCGGTCAGGCAGGACTGTGCCTCGTCCAGACGGTCGGTGGCGGTCAGCGCTATACCCATGGCATACAGGCCGTTGCCGAGCCGGAAGCCGGCACCCAGGTCCCGGTAGATCGCCACCACCTGCTCGGTGGTGAGCACCGCGGCTGCCGTGTCACCCAGTTCCAGCTGGGGGCGGGACAGATTGCTGAGGGCGGCGGCCTCGCCGTGCTTGTTGCCGTCCGCACGGAATGCTTCGAGGGCCTCCGAGTGGAACTGCGCGCTCTCCCGGAACCGGTGCCCCTTGTGCGCGAATATCCCACGCAGGTTGGGCGCGTAGGCACAGGTCAGGGGGTCCTGCGCGGCCTGTCCGAGGGACAGTGCCCGTTGCGCCTCCGCCTCCGCCTCCGCGAACCGGCCCGAAATGTTCAGCAGCATCGCGAGGAACGTCCGGGCCCGGCCTTCGGCGAGCACGTGGCCGCAGTCGGTGGCCGCGGTCACGACGGCACGTGTGACACGTTCCGACTGGCGGGTGTAGATGCCGGATTCCATGAGGTCCTGCATCACCAGCAGCAGGTCCGCCGCATGATGCAGCGGCCCATCGCAGCCGCCGCTCGCGGCCTGCTGGACGGCCCCGAGCAGGCCGGGGGCCTCCGAGAACAGCCATTCCAGGGCCTTGTCGGAGCTGGCGAAAGACAGCCCCGACCGGCTGACCGGCGCCAGGTGGTCCAGCATGCGGTCGCCGGGATTCCCCAGCTCGTACACGGCCGACGCCGACGCCAGGTAGAAGTTGAGCAGCCGGGACAGCGCCGCGCAGCGTGACTCGGAAGTCTCGTGGCGCTCGGCGCAGTCTCGGGCGAAGAGCCGCAGGAGGTCGTGGAAGCGGTAGCGGGCGGGGGCGGCGGACTCTATGAGGCTGATGTCGACCAGCCCCTCGAGGAGCTCTTCGGCGTCGTACGGGTCCATGTCGAGGACGGCGGCGGCCGCGTAGAGGGAGATGTCGGGGCCGTCGGGGAGGGCGAGGAGGCGGAAGGCGCGGGCCTGGGCCGGGTCGAGGTGGCCGTAGCCGAGCTCGAAGGTTGCCTTGACGGCGAGGTCGCCCGCCTTGAGCTCGTCCAGGCGCCGTCGCTCGTCGGCGAGTTTGCCGGCCAGGAAGGAGACGGTCCAGGTGCGACGGGTGGCCAGGCGGGAGGCGGCGATACGGATGGCGAGCGGGAGAAACCCGCAGGCTGCGACGACATCGAGGGCGGCCTGGCGCTCGCTGGTGACGCGCTCCTCGCCGACGATCCTCGTGAAGAGCTGCAGGGCCTCCTCGGGGCTCATGACATCGAGGTCGACCAGATGGGCGCCCGCCAGGTCCACCATGCGGACCCGGCTCGTGATCAGCGCCGCGCAGCCGGGGGTGCCGGGCAGGAGGTGGCGGACCTGGGCGGCGTCGTAGGCGTTGTCGAGCAGGGCCAGGACGCGGCGTCCGGCGAGGGTGGAGCGGTAGAGGGCCGAGCGGTCGGCGAGGCTGTCCGGGATGGCGGAGTCGGCGACGCCGAGTGCGCGGAGGAAGGAGGCCAGCACCGTCTCCGGCTCGGCGGGGCGGGCGTCGGTGCCTTGCAGGTCGACGTACAACTGCCCGTCCGGGAAGGCGTCGCACGCCGCGTGGGCGACGTGTACGGCGAGCGTCGTCTTGCCGACGCCGCCGATGCCCGCGACGGCGGAGACGGACATGATGCCGCCGCTCACGCCGGCGCCGGGCGTGCGCTGTCGCCCGACCAGGCCGCGCTGGGTCCCCTGGGTGCCCGCGATGGCCGGGCGTGCCGGGGCCGGGGCCGGGCCGCCGTCCGCGGCGAGCGCCAGCTGTTCGCTCAGCTCGGTGGCGAAGGCGTCGCGGCCGGTGAAGTCGGGAACGGTCGCCGGGAGTTGGGCGGGGTGTACCGGCTCGGAAACGGACTCGGTCTGCGGGGCGGGCGGGATCAGCAGGTCCGGGTCGACTTCGAGGATGCGCTGGTGGAGGTCGCGCAGCTCGGCGCCGGGGTCGACGCCGAGCTCCTCGCCGAGGAGGCGGCGGGTGTCGGCGTAGACCCCGAGGGCTTCGGCCTGGCGTCCGCTGCGGTAGAGAGCGAGCATCAGCAGCGCCCGCAGCCGTTCCCGCAGCGGGTGTTCGGCGGACAGGGCGGTCAGTTCCGACACCGCCTCCGCGTGGCAGCCGACCTGCAGGTCCAGATCGAGGCGGGTCTCGGCGAGCTGGACCCGCCATTCGGCGAGCCAGGTGCGCTGGGTCTCCGCGTAGGGGCCCGGCAGCCCGGCGAGCGGCTCGCCGTCCCACAGCGCCAGGGCCCGGACCAGGTTGGCGCGGGCCTTGTTGAGGTCGGCGGCGCCCCTGGCCTGCTCGGCCTCGGCGGTGTACTGCTCGGCCAGCGCGAGGTCGAACCCGGGTCCGGGGTGGAGGGCGTAGCCACCGTCCACCGTGGTCAGGGAGTCGGCGCCGAGTGCCTTGCGCAGCCGGAAGGCGTACGAGCGCAGCGCGGCCAGCGCGGTGGCGGGCGGGTCGTCGCCCCATACCGCGCTGAGGAGCTCTGAGGGGGTGGCGGGACGGCCGCGCCGCAGCAGCAGCGCTGCCAGCAGGGCGCGTTGCTGCGGGGAGCCAGGCGGGATCGGCTGATCGTCGCGCCATGCCCTTACCGGGCCGAGAACTGCGAATCGCAGTCCGGGCTCCGTTCCGCTGGTCATCTCCTGCCCCCTGTGTGGTGCCGGTGATCGCGACTGGTGGCGTATCCGGCGCCGTATATCGATCGTTCATCGCGAACCGGAAGAGTGTCCGCATGGCGGTCGTGCCGGCCGGTCCGGCATTACCGCCTGTGCCAGTTTGCATTGTCAACCGTTCCGGGTCATCAGTAGGGGGCCTTCGGGGGGCGCTGCACCGATTGTTGTCGGGAATTTGAGGTTCCATCTGTGCTGCCGCGGGGGCTGTGCTGTGTTGATCGATCCAGTTCGATTCGTGCCCGGAAGGGAGTGAGGGGCCGCTCATGTGCTCACTGTGCGCGCCGCAGGCCGTGACCGACGACGAAAACGGCCCCGGCGGCTCGCCGGTGAGTGTGCGCCGGCTCCCCGGGCCGATGCTCCGCCGGCGGGCCGCCCGGCAGCCCACCGGGATGCCGTACCCGGGGTGCTCCGAGTACCACCCGACGTGCAGCTACGCCGACCTCGACCTGCGCGCCCGCGCGGTCGCCGCCCGGCTCGGGGTCCTGCTGCCGCCCGGCAGCCGGGTCATGCTCGCCTACCCGCCCGGCACCGATCTGGCCGGGGCCCTGTACGGGTGCCTCTACGCCGGTATGACCGCGGTGCCGTTCGTGCCCCTCGGCCCGGCGGGTGCCGACCCGTCCGGTGGTGCGGTTGCCGTCAAGCACGCCGCCGAGCGAACCAACGTCCACGCGGTGCTCACCGGCGGCGATTCCTTGAAGTCGCTGGGCCTCGACCGCCGCCGCACCCCGGTCGTCGAGGCCGACGGGCGCCGGGTCGGCGGCGACCCGCTCTGGCGGCTCGCCGAGTCCTGGCAGCCGGTCGGCGTGCTCCGTACGGCTGACGCCTATCAGCGGTACGTCCCCGACGGCACCCTCGACGGCCGCCTCGAGCCCCCGATCCGCCATGGCGACCTCGGTGTCGTGCTGGCTGAACTCGCCCACGCGGCGCGGCTGGGCACGTCGCAGGAGAGCGTGGGCTGGATCGCCGCCGTCCACGGCATCGAGGAGGCGGTCTGGCGGATCCTGCTGCCGGTGCATTGCTGACGCATCGTCAGATTAGCGCTAGCGTGGTCTCCATGGACGCTGACGCCATAGAGACCACCTTTCCCAGGATCATCTCGGTGGACGACCACACGGTCGAGCCCCCCAATGTCTGGCGGGACCGGCTCCCGTCGAAGTACCACGACACCGCCCCCCGCATCGTCCGCGCCCCCCTGGAGTCGATCAGCTACGTCGGCGGCCGGTTCGCGCCCCGCATGGGCGCCCCCGGCGACGGCGGCCCGCTCGCCGACTGGTGGGTCTACGAGGAGCTGCGCCGCCCCCTCACCCGGCTCGACACCGCCGTCGGCTACAGCAGGGACGAGGTGCGGCTGGAGGCCATCACCTACGAGCAGATGCGGCCCGGCTCGTACTCCGTACCGGAGCGGCTGGCCGACATGGACGTCAACCACGTCCAGTCCTCCCTCTGCTTCCCCTCCTTCCCCCGCTTCTGCGGCCAGACCTTCACCGAGGCCAAGGACCACGACCTGGGCCTGCTCTGCCTCCGCGCCTACAACGACTGGATGGTCGAGGAATGGTGCGGCCCCGCCGCGCAGGGGCGGCTCATACCCCTCACCCTCATCCCGCTCTGGGACGCGCGGCTCGCGGCCGCGGAAGTACACCGCAGCGCCGCACGCGGCGTGCGCGCCGTCTGCTTCAGCGAGATCCCCCCGAATCTGGGCCTGCCGTCCATCCACTCCGACGACTGGGACCCCTTCCTCCGCGCCTGCGAGGAGACCGGCACCGTCATCGCCATGCATATCGGCTCCTCCTCCCGCATGCCCTCCACCTCGGCCGACGCCCCGGCGGCCGTCGGTTCCACCATCACCTTCGCCAACTGCTGCTTCTCGATGGTCGACTGGCTGATGTCCGGCAAGTTCGACCGCTTCCCCGGGCTCAAGATCATGTACGCCGAGGGCCAGATCGGCTGGATCCCCTACATCCTGGAGCGCGCCGACGTGGTCTGGGAGGAGAACCGCGGCTGGGGCGGCGTCGCCGACAAGGTCCTCCGGCCCCCCTCCGAGCTCTTCAGTGAGCACGTCTACGGCTGCTTCTTCGACGACGCCTTCGGGCTGCGGAACCTCGACGCCATCGGGGCCGGGAACGTCCTCTACGAGACCGACTACCCCCACTCCGACTCCACCTGGCCCAAGTCCCGCGAGGTCGGCGAGGCCCAGATGGCGCACCTTTCGCCCGACGTCGTCGAGCGCATCGTCCGCACGAACGCGATCGAGTTGCTGGGGCTCACGGCTGACGGGCTGTTTGCCCGCCCGTAGCGCCTGCCCGTTGCTCGGCGCCGTAAGAGGCCGCGCGAATAGGTGGGGCGGCGTCGCGTGCCGATGGGCGGCGCCTGGAAGTGTTGCCGTCGGTGTCGGTCGACGACTCTCCCCCAGACTCCGTCCGGGAGGTGCCCCCACCAAGCTCTCGGCTCCGCTCGAGCAGGGGGCACCCCCATCGCGTCGCCTCCTCCCCCAGCTACCGCTGGGAGGTGCCCCCACCTCCGCCTTGCCAGACTTGCCCCTCGCCCCGCTCCTTCCTCCACCCCACCTATTCGCGCGGCCTCTAAGGCGCCCACGTGTGCGGGTGGGTCGGGGTGGGCCCTAGCGGGCGGCGCTGCGGTCGATTTGCGGCTGCCGCCGCGTGGTCGTCCGCCTTCCTCGCCAGCTCGGAACTGGGCGGACTGCGTCGCTTTAGTGCCCGTACGGGCCCGCCCCGCCCCACCCCCGCCGAGCGCAGGGCAGGGTAGGGCAGGGCAGGGCAGGGTGGCTGACGCCCAGCTCGACGAGACCGTCGCCGCCATGGACCTGACCCTGGACCCGGCCCACCGCGCCCTCCTCGACGCCGCGGCCTGACCCGGCGCGCTAGGCCTTTCCGGCCGCTGCAGCTGATATGCCTCCCCCAGCTATCTTCTCCAACCTCCGGCCGGGGGTGCCCCCAGAGGTGCCCCCAGCGCGGCGGGCCGCTCGTTCTTCCACGGAGATCAGCCGGACAGGCCCTACTTCACGAACGCGTTGGCCACCACCACGAACACCCCGACCAGCGCGTCCCCGGCACCAATGACCAGCGCGGATCCCCATCTCCGCCCCGCCGAGAGGGCGGTGAACAGGCCCCAGCCCATCAGCTGCACGATGTTGACGGCGAAGGCGACGGATTTGATGCCCCCGGACGGCCACCAGCCCCATCCGGCGCCCGCGAACAGCCCTACGGTGGGCAGCGTGGCCAGCACCAGGGGCCACTCGGTCAGCATCACCCGCAGTGCGGTGCGGCCGTGCCCGTGGCCGCTCTGCTCTTCCCCGCGTTCGGCGATGACGCGGGCGTAGCCATGCGCGACGGCGGAGACGGTCGCGGTGATGAGCAGCCAGGCGGCGTCGTACAGCCGGTCGGACCGCGCCGTCTCGCCGTGCTGCGTGAGCGCCGCCGCCATCGAGCTGGCCAGGACGGCGCCGTAGACGCCGCCGAAGACGGTGTTGGGCCGTGCGGGCCGCCGGAGCAGGCGGCCGAGTCCGGCGCGGAGCGTTTGTGCGTGCATGGGTGTGGTGCTTCCCTCGTATGCCGGACGTTGGTGAACGGCTCACCTGACGAAACGAGCGAGAGCAGGAAAGGATCTGAGCATGTTGATCAGAGCTGCCGCACTGGCCGAAGCGGAATTACTGACCGAGCTCGCAATGCGTTCCAAAGCCCACTGGGGGTACGACGAGACATTCATGGCCGCCTGCCGGGACGAGCTGACCATGCTGCCGCACGAGCTCGAGCCCTGCCGCACCACAGTGGCGGAGCGAAGCGGCAGCATCCTGGGCTTCGTCACCCTGGAAGGCAGCCCGCCCGAGGGGATCCTGGGCATGATGTTCGTCGAACCCGACGCCATCGGCCGGGGCGTCGGCCGCCGCCTGTTCGAACACGCCGTGGCCACCGCCCGGGAGCTCGGCTTTGAACGCTTCACCATCGATGCCGACCCGAACGCCGAACCGTTCTACCTGGCGATGGGGGCCGTCCGAATCGGAACAGCCCCCTCCGGTGCCATCCCGGGGCGGATGCTTCCACGGCTGGCGGTGACGATCCCGGATCAGGCAGCGCGAAGAGCGTCGTGAACAGCCGCTCGTTCGTCCTGAGCCGCTGGGTCACGCGGACGCGCGTCAGCTGATCGGGAAGAGCGCCGTGTCGATCGTCAGCTCGAACGGTTCGGGCAGCCGGATCTCCTCGCCGTATACGACGGTGCAGAGCAGCCGGTACGTACCGGCTTCCGGCTGCCCGTAGAGGGAGGCCGTGGGGCTGCTGGAGTGCCAGGCGTCCAGCAGCAGATACAGCGGCACCCCGGCGTGGGCGTAGCCGCGCAGCTTCGCGACCCGGTCCTGGGCAGCATTGCCCTTCGAGGTGACCTCCACGACCAGTCGGGCTTCGCCGGCCGGTACTCGGTTGTTCGGGGCCTTGAGGGCTGTCTTGGGGATGACCGCGAGATCCGGGATGTACAGCCCGCTGCGTCCGGGGACGGATACTCCCTGTGTCTGGTAGATACCCCAGTCCCTGGGGATGACGGTGTACAGCAGACGCTGCAGCTCATCAATCGTGTCGTTGTGGTCGCTGGCTGGCGGCGGAGCCATGGTGACGATCCCCTCGATGACCTCCACCTTCCAGCCCTCGGGCCCGTCCGTCTCTTCCCAGATCCGGACGAGCTCGTCCCAGTCGTAGCCGTGGCCGTTGTCCGGCTCGTGGTCGACGGTGAGCGCGCTCATGGGTGGTCTCCTTGCTCGGTACGTCACCGATCCCAGCATGCCGAACGAGACCGCCGCAGGTCCACCGATGCCGTTCGTCCGGACGAGGGAACCGTCAGCCCGTCTTGACGACCGGGTTGTACAGGTCGAACCACACCGCCAGGTCCAGGGCCCGCTCCAGCAGATGCCGCTGCCGGGAGGTGATGCTGTCCAGACCGGCCGAGGCCGCGGCGGTGAGCCGTTCGCGGTGGCAGAGCTCCAGGGCGGGGTGGCCGTCGGCGAGGAGGTCACGGGCCTGGGACTGGACGGCGCCGATGTAGCGGGGGTCGAAGCTGGCGGGGTAGCCGCTCTTCTTGCGCTCGGCGACGGAGTGGGGGAGGAGGTCGCGGGTGGCGGCGCGGAGGATGCTCTTCTCGCGGCCGTCGAAGGTCTTGAGGGACCAGGGGGTGTTGAAGACGTATTGCACCAGCCGGTGGTCGCAGAAGGGCACCCGCACTTCCAGGCCGACGGCCATGCTCATCCGGTCCTTGCGGTCGAGGAGGGCTTGCACCATGCGGGTGAGGTGCAGATAGCAGATCTGCCGCATGCGCTTCTCCAGCCCGCTCTCGCCGTCCTTCAAGGGGGTCTCGGCGAGGGCCGACAGGTAGCTCTCGTGCAGATGGGCGTCCAGGTCGAGCCGGGCGGCGAGGTCGTCCGGGAGGATCTCCCGGAAGCCGTTGGCCAGGCTCTCCCCGGCGAGCCAGGGGAAGGTGTCGGCCTGGAGGGCCCGCTCGTCGTGGAACCAGGGGTAGCCGCCGAAGACCTCGTCGGCGGATTCCCCGGACAGGGCCACGGTGGACTCCTCGCGGATCGCGGCGAAGAGCAGATAGAGGGAGTGGTCCCGGTCCCCGGCGCCGGTGGGCATGTCGCGGGCGGCGATCACCTTGCGTCGCAGCGCCGGGTCGGCCATCGCGGAGCCGTCGAGCACGATGTCGCGGTGTTCGCAGACGATGTGCTCGGCCATGGCGTGGACGTAGGGCGTGTCCTGGGTCGGGCTGATGTCCTCGGGCCGGAAGTTCTCGGACTGCTGGGCGAAGTCGACCGCGAAGGTCCGTACGGTTTCGCCCTGGGCGGACAGCTGCCGGGCCGCGATCGCGGTCATCGCGGAGGAGTCCAGTCCGCCGGACAGGAGGGTGCAGCGCGGCACGTCGGCCACCATCTGGCGGGCGACGATGTCATCGAGCAGTTCGCGTACGTGGGCGACGGTGGCCGCCTGGTCGTCGGTGTGCTCGGTGGCCTCCAGTCGCCAGTAGGCGTGCTCCCGCAGACCGCCGGCGTCGAGGACGGCCAAGTGCCCGGGGCGCAGTTCGCGCATGCCGTCCCAGACGGCCGCGCCGGGGGTCTTGGCGAAGGTGAAGATCTCCCGCAGGCCGTCGGGGCCGACGACGGGGGCGGCGAGCGGATTGGCGAGGATCGCCTTGGGCTCGGAGCCGAAGAGGATGCCGTCGTCGGTCTCGTAGTAGTAGAAGGGCTTGATGCCCATCCGGTCCCGGATCATGACCAGCTTCTGGGTACGGGTGTCCCAGATGGCGAATGCATACATTCCGTTGAGCCGGTCGGCCAGGCCCTCGCCCCATTCCAGGTAGCCGCGCAGCACGACCTCGGTGTCGGAGTCCGTGCCGAAACGGTGGCCTCGGCCGCGCAGCTCGGCCCGCAGTTCGGTGTAGTTGTAGGCCTCGCCGGAGTACACCATCGCGACGGTGCCGTCGGGGGTCTCCGCCGTCATCGGCTGGCTGCCGCCCGGCAGGTCGATCACCGCGAGCCGACGGTGCCCGAGGGCCGCGTGGTGATCGGTCCAGGTGGCATGGGCATCGGGGCCACGGCAGGCCATGGTCCGGGTCATCGCCTCGAGGGCGGGGGAGTGGGTGGTGAGGTCCCTGCGGTAGGACACCCATCCGGTGATGCCGCACATAGTGATCAGCTCCTCTGAAGTGGGGGTTCAAGGTGCCTAAGGCAACTATCTATCGATGTGCTACAGGGGGCCACTGGAGGCGGTCGGTCGTGAAGGTGTTGTTTCTCACATGTAAATTTATGTTAATGGCTCATTTCCGATTCGCCGCGGCGACGCTCTTTCGTGGCGGGTGGCGACCGGTGCCACGAAGGGGTCCGGGCGGCTTGGCGCCGGCCCGGGACGGAACCGGCGGGCATACCCCTTGTCTGACGGTCTGTCAGGTATGACGATGGCGGCATGACCGCCTACGGGATCCAGCTGCCGGTCCAGTCACTCAGCACCCTCTTCGCGGAGCCGTGGGAAGCCTCGGCGACCCCCGCAGACCTGCTCGCCGTCGCCCGCGCGGCGGACCGCCTCGGCTTTGACTACATCGCCTGCTGCGACCACGTCGCGATCCCGCGCAGGCTCGCCGCCGCGATGGGCACCACCTGGTACGACCCGGTGGCGACGCTCGCCTACCTCGCCGCGGCGACCGTGAACGTACGCCTGCTGAGCCATGTGGCCGTGGCCGGGCTGCGGCACCCCCTGGCGACGGCCAAGCAGTACGCGACGCTGGACCACCTCTCCGGCGGACGGCTGATCCTCGGGGTCGGGGCGGGTCACGTACCGGAGGAGTTCCAGGCGCTGGGGGCGGACTTCGAAAGGAGAGGGGCGGTGCTGGATGAGGTGATCGACGCACTCAGGGCGGCCTTCGCCGATGAGTTCCCCTCCCACGAGGGCGAGTTCTTCGCGTTCAGGGACCTGGGGCAGCGGCCCCGCCCCGCGCAGCCGGCCCCGCCCGTATGGGTCGGCGGCTCGTCCCCGGCGGCGGTGCGGCGGGCGGCCTTGAAGGGGGACGGGTGGTTGCCGCAGGGCGACCCGAGGCATCGGTTGCCGGGGCAGATCGCGCGGCTGCGGGAGCTCAGGGAGCTGCGCGGGGAGGTGCGGCCCCTCACGATCGGGGCGATCGCGGAGCCGCTGTATGTCGGGGAGCCCGACTGGGACACCGGCCGCCGGACGCTGCGCGGTAAGGCGGAAAGGCTCGCGGAATCGCTGCGTGCCTATGGCGCGATGGGGGTGGACCAGATCCAGGTGCGGTTCCGGAGCCGGAGCAGGGATGAGCTGACGGACCAGATGGAGGCGTTCGCCGATGGGGTGGCGCCGTACCTCACCGAGTAGGGGAGAGCCATGGGCAAGCTGGACGGCCGGGTTGTGCTGATCACCGGCGCGGCGCGCGGCCAGGGTGAGCAGGAGGCGCGGCTGTTCGCCGCGGAGGGTGCGGGAGTCGTCCTGGCGGATGTGCTGGACGAGCGGGGCGCGGCGGTCGCGGAGGAGGTGGGCGGCCGGTACGTCCACCTGGACGTGAGCCGGGAGGCGGACTGGGCTGCGGCGCTCACCGCCGCCACCGAGGCCTTCGGGCGGCTCGACGGTCTCGTCAACAACGCCGGGATCCTGCGTTTCAATGAGCTGGCCCGCACGCCCCTGGAGGAGTACGAGGAGGTCGTGCGGGTCAACCAGACCGGTGCGTTCCTCGGGATGCGTACCGTCGTCCCGGCCCTGGAGGCGGCCGGCGGGGGCACGATCGTGAACACCGCGTCATATGCCGCGCTGAGCGGCATGACTCTGCTCACCTCGTACGCGGCGACGAAGGCCGCGGTCGTCGGCATGACCCGGGTCGCGGCGCTGGAGCTGGCGCCGAAGGGCATCCGGGTCAACGCGATGTGCCCGGGAGCCATCGATACCCCCATGACCAACCCCGCCGAGGCCGGACCGAGCGAGTCGCTGGACGCGTTCTACGCCAAGCTCGTGCCGCTCGGCCGGATCGGGCGGCCGGAGGAGGTCGCGCGGCTGGCGCTGTTCCTGACGAGTGAGGACTCCTCGTACATCACAGGGCAGCCGTTCGTCATTGACGGGGGCTGGCTGGCCGGGGTGCAGGTGGTCTAGAGTCTCATATCTGACGATGCGTCAGATAGAAGGAAGCCGGGAAGAAGCCAGGGAAGGTGAACGCCCGTGGAATTCGGGATCTTCGTACAGGGATACGTGCCCGCCAGCCGGGCCAGGACCGATCCGCAGGCCGAGCACCACGCGTTGATGGAGGAGACGGAGTACGTCATCCAGGCCGACCGGTCGGGCTTCAAGTACGCCTGGGCCAGCGAGCACCACTTCCTGGAGGAGTACTCGCACCTCTCCGCCAACGACGTCTACCTCGGCTACCTGACCCACGCCACCGAACGCATCCACCTCGGCTCCGGGATCTTCAACCCGCTCCCGCAGGTCAACCACCCCGTCAAGGTCGCCGAGCGCGTCGCCATGCTCGACCACCTCTCCTCCGGCCGCTTCGAATTCGGCACCGGGCGCGGCGCCGGCAGCCACGAGATCCTCGGCTTCCTGCCCGGCATCAGCGACATGAACGACACCAAGGAGATCTGGGAAGAGACCATCGCCGAATTCCCCAAGATGTGGCTCCAGGACACCTACGAAGGCTTCCAGGGCAAGCACTGGTCCCTGCCGCCGCGCAAGATCCTCCCGAAGCCGTACGGGAAGTCCCACCCGGCCATGTGGTACGCCGCCGGGTCGCCGTCCTCGTACGCCATGGCGGCCAAGAAGGGGCTCGGGGTGCTCGGCTTCAGCGTGCAGAAGGTCTCCGACATGGAATGGGTCGTCGACTCGTACAAGACAGCGGTACGGGACGCCGAGCCGATCGGTGACTACGTCAACGACAACGTGATGGTGACCTCGACCGCGATCTGCGCCGAGACGGGCAAGAAGGCACGGCAGATCGCGGCGAGCTCCAACCTCAACTACCTGCAGTCGCTGCTCTTCCGCTACCACGACACGTTCCCTCGTCCCGAGGGGATCCCGCAGTGGCCCGAACTGCTCCCCGACTACAACGAGGAGATCATCGAGTTCCTCATCGCCGAGGAACTCATGATCTGCGGCGACCCGGACGAAGTGCTCGCCCAGTGCAAGCGCTGGGAGGCGGCCGGTGCCGACCAGCTCTCCTTCGGGCTGCCGGTCGGTGTCCCCTACGAGGACACGCTCCGCACGATCCGCCTCATCGGCGAGCACGTCATCCCCGAGATCGACACCGACCCCGTCCACCGCACCACCCGCTTCCGCGCGGCAGCGGGGGCATAACGGCGCGCCGGCGCTCCCTGGCTGGGCGGCGCCTTCCCGGACCGTCGCCCTGGCCCCCGGCCGGGACGGGGCCTCACCCGGCAGCGGCCTGCCGGCACGCCCCGGCCGGGGGCCGTACCCGACCGCCTGCGGCGCTTTCCCCTCCCCGCCCCTTCCCGACCGCGTCCGACTGCGGCCGGCGCCGCGTGGGGGGCTCCGCCCCAGACTCGCTCCCTACGCCCTGGGCGGGCGTGGGAGGGACCCGCCCCTACGCCCTGCGGGCGTGGGGGGACCCGCCCCCTACGCCCTGGCGGGCGTGGGAGGGACCCCCAAGGTCCTCAAACGCCGGACGGGCTGGAATTACCCACGTTGTGGGCAGGCGTTCCGCAGGGCCGAGCGAAGCGAGATGGGGGCACCTCCCAGGTAGCTGGGGGAGGGCGGGCACAACCCGACCACCGGCCCGCACATGCACACCGGGGCCCGGGCAGAGCCACCGGCACCCCCGCACACCACCCCCTCGGAGAGGAAACCGCGACATGCTCGACCACCTGATCAAGGGCGCGACCGTGGTGGACGGCACCGGCGCGCCCCCGTACACCGCCGACGTCGGCCTACGGGACGGCCTGATCGCCGCCATCACCCAGCAGCCCGGCGCGGCCGGCACCGCGAAGACCACACAGGACGCGACCGGGCTGATCCTCACCCCCGGATTCGTGGACCCGCACACGCACTACGACGCCCAGCTGTTCTGGGACCCCTTCGCGACCCCGTCCATGAACCACGGAGTGACGACCGTCGCGGGCGGCAACTGCGGCTTCACCCTGGCACCGTTGAACCCCGCCCGCCCCAAGGACGCCGACTACACCCGCCGGATGATGTCGAAGGTCGAGGGGATGTCCCTCAAGGCCCTCGAAGACGGCGTGGACTGGAGCTGGACATCGTTCGCCGAGTACCTCGACGCCCTCGAGGGCCGGATCGCGGTCAACGCGGGCTTCATGGTGGGCCACTGCGCGCTGCGCCGCCACGTCATGGGCCCGGACGCGGTCGGCGGGCAGCCGAGCCCCGCCCAACTCGACCAGATGCTGGCCCTCTTCCACGAGTCGATGGCGGCCGGCGGCTGGGGCCTGTCGACGACGCAGTCCTCCACCCACTCCGACGGCGACGGCAAGCCCGTGGCGTCCCGGCACGCCCGCCCCGGCGAACTGCTGGCCCTGTCCCGGGCGGTCGGCGAGCACGAGGGCACCCAGATAGAAGCGATCACGGCGGGCTGCCTCGACCAGTTCGCCGACGCCGAGATCGACCTCCTCGTAGGCATGACGACCGCCGCCCGCCGGCCCCTCAACTGGAACGTCCTGACCATCGACGCCGCCGTCCCGCAGCGCGTCCCGCGCCAACTCGCCGCCTCCGAGCGGGCCCGCGCCGAGGGAGGCAGGATCGTCGCGCTGACGATGCCGATCCTGACCCCCATGAACATGTCGCTCGGCACCTTCTGCGCGCTGAACCTCATCCCCGGCTGGGGCGACATCCTCGCCCTCCCCGTCCCCGACCGCATCGCGAAGCTCCGCGACCCGGCCGTGCGGGCGGAGATGCTGCGCCGCGCGAACAGCCCGGAGGCAGGAGTCTTCCGGCGCCTCGCCGACTTCGGCCGATACGTCATCGGGGACACGTACTCCCAGGTCAACAACGGCCTGAGCGGCCGCGTCGTACGGGACATCGCCGCCGAGCGCGGCCAGGAGCCCTTCCACACCCTCACCGAGATCTGCGCCAACGACAACCTCCGCACGATCCTCTGGCCGATGCCGTCCGACAACGACCCGGACAGCTGGGAACTGCGCCGCCGCACCTGGGAACACGAGGATGTGCTGCTCGGCGGCTCCGACGCGGGTGCCCATCTGGACCGGATGTGCGGCGCGCCGTACACGACCCGGTTCCTGGGCGACTGCCTGCGCGGCCGGAAACTGGTCCCGCTGGAGCGCGCGGTACGGATGCTGACGGACGACCCGGCGCGGCTGTTCGGGCTGCGCGGCCGGGGCCGGCTCACGGAGGGGTACCACGCGGACCTGGTGCTGTTCGACCCCGAGCGGATAGCGGCGGGGACAGCGACGCTGGTCCACGACCTGCCCGGGGACAGCCCGCGTTTGGATTCGCGGGCACAGGGAATCCATAGCGTCAGGGTCAACGGCGTCGAAACCATTCGCGACGACAAGGTCACTGGCGCGATCCCCGGCACCGTACTGCGGTCCGGCCGGCACACCCGCACCGTGTCCACTGCCGGAGGGTGATGAGGTCGCAACCGAACCTTTATTGATCAGAAACCACACTTCGCCGCAGAACCGCTATCTTCGGGCCGCATGACGAGGTGGGGGAAGCCGCAGATATCGTCCCTCGTCCGGGGCCGCACGGTGAGGAACGTACGTACGGTATTCGGCTGGCGTACCATCCGGGGCCGGATGGCCGTCGTCCTCGCCGTGCCGACATGCCTGCTTCTGGTGATCTTCGTCCTGGCCGTGAAGAGCCAGGTCGCCTTGTACCGCGACGCCAGCCAGACCCGCGCCGAGATCGGCGTGTCGCTGGACATCCAGAGCCTGGTCCATGAACTGCAGGCCGAACGCGGCACGACCAATGGCCTGCTGGGCGGCGACGAACGCTACCGTTCGCAAATGGTCAGCGCCCGTGAGCGCGTGGACGCTCTCCGCCGCCAGCTGCGCAACGAGCCCGTCGTCCAGAGCACACTCCAGCAGTTCAACCTGCTCTCCGGCACCCGCGCCGACGTCGACTCCAACATCGCCGACCGCGCGAAAACTCTGCGCTTCTACACGACGGCGATCACCGCCCTCATCAACGCCGACCCCGCCGCCGACACGACCACCCGCGGTGACCGCCAGCTGCGCGACGGCCTCGCCGCCGTCCAGGCACTCGCCCAGGCCAAGGAGTCCGCGGCCCTCGAACGCAGCCTGCTCAACGGCGTCTTCGCCGTCGGGAGCTTCCGGCGCTCCGAATTCCTCCAATTCACCGAGGCCCGCGCTGTCCGCGTCGCCGCCATCGACCGCTACCGCAAGGCCGCCACCGCCGCCGAGCGCACCGCCCTCGACAAGGCCTTCAGCACCCCCTCCGCCAAGCGCGTCGACGCCGCCGAGACCGAGGCCGAGGGCGGCGCAGACGGCTCGGCGCTGAACGTCGACCCGGCGAATTGGTGGCTGGCGACCGGCGCGCTCGACAACGACCTGTACGGCGTCCAGCTGGGGGTCGCCGGCGACGTGAGCGCCCGCGCCCAGACCCTCAGCGACCAGGCCACCCGCAGCCTCATCCTCTTCCACGTCTACGCCTTCCTCGCCGCCGCACTCGTCGCCGCCGCCACTCTGCTCGCCGCCCGTTCCATCACCCGCCCGCTCGACGCGCTCGCCCAGGAAGCCGACGAGATCGCCCGCAACAGGCTCCCGGACACCGTGGTTCGAATCCAGTCCGGCGAGATCCCGACGCCACCCGAACCCGGCGCCGCACCGCGCCGGGGTGCCCGGGAGATCACTGAAGTCGTTGCCGCCCTGCGCAACGTCGAGCGCACCGCCGTCGGACTCGCCACCGAACAGGCCGTGCTACGCCGCAACACCTCCGAGTCCCTCGCCAACCTCGGCCGCCGCAACCAGGGCCTCATCCGCCGTCAGCTCGGCCTCATCACCACCCTGGAGAACAAGGAACTCGACCCCGAAGCGCTGGGCGAGCTCTTCGAGCTCGACCACCTCGCCACCCGTATGCGCCGCAACGCCGAGAGCCTGCTCGTGCTGGTCGACGAGCGCACCCCGCGCCCGCGCACCGGCACCGCCAGCAGCCTCGAACTCGTCCAGTCCGCCCTCGGCGAGGTCGAGCAGTACCGCCGCGTCGCCGTCGCCGACATCGACGGCTGCCGGGTGCGCGGCCACGCCGTCGCCGAACTCTCGCACCTCCTCGCCGAGCTCGTCGAGAACGCGCTCTCCTTCAGCCCGCCCGACGAGTCCGTCGATATCCACGGCTGGCGCGACGGCGCCGAGTACTGTCTTGCTGTCATCGATCACGGCGTCGGCATGAACCCCGCCGATCTCGCCCGCTCCAACGCCCGGCTCGCCGGCGAGGAGGCGTTTCTTGTAGCACCCACCCGTTTCCTCGGCCACTACGTCGTCGGCCGCCTCGCCGGCCGCCTCGGCGTCGAGGTACTGCTCTCCGACACCCCCGGCGGCGGCGTCTCCGCCCTCGTCACCCTCCCGGCCCGGCTCCTCACCGCTGACGCCGCCGAACCCTCCTTCGCCGCCGCTGCGGCGGCGGCCGCCAAGCCGCGCACTCCGCAACAGGTCTCCTCCATGCTCAACGGCTTCCGCGCGGGCGTGGCCCGTGGCGAATCCAGATAGGGACGCACCCACGTGACCACCGCAGTACAGAACTTCGGCTGGCTGATCTCCGATTTCGTCCGCACCACCGACGGCGTCACCAACGCCGTCGCCGTCTCCTCCGACGGTCTCCTCATGGCCGCCTCCGACGGCCTCGGACGTGATCGTGCCGACCATCTGTCCGCGGTCGTCTCGGGCATCACCGCTCTCGCCCAGAACGCCGCCAGCACCCACGGTTACCGCGGCATGAAGCTCGTCATGATCGAAATGCTCGGCGGCTTCATGATGGTCACCCGCATCCGCGACGGCAGCTGCCTCGGCGTCCTCACCGGCGAAGGGTGCGATGTCGGTCTCGTCGGCTACGAAATGGCCGTCCTCGCGGACCGTACCGGCGAACTGCTCACCCCTCAGCTCGTCGTCGAGCTCAGGCAGTCCCCCGTAATGGGTTAACCTCGCCGGCCCGGCCGCAACGGTACCGGGTACCCCCGGTGCGGTTTGTCCGGCCGGACCGGCGCGGCAGGTTGTCCCGGCTGCGGGCGTGCGGGTTCCGCCCCCTCTGCGATGGTTGCCGCTCCGTCCTCAAGCGCCGGACGGGCTGGGTGGTCGTGCGTGCCGGCGCGCCATGTCCGTCGCGGGGTCGGGGCCGCTGTGGGGTGATCTCCTCGGGGCTCGCACGTGCGGGTCCGCAGGAAACGCACCCGGGGTGCATGTGCTCGTCCCCTGCGGGGACACCCCGGCGCGTCCCCGCCCGGCCGCATGGGCGCGTGACGGCCGCTCAGGGCGGAGACCGTAAGACCAAAGGCACCGCGCGCCGGGCAACCCCCGGGGTGACCGCGGGACACAACCCACCGTGAGGCGCCGTGACGGCCGGAGGGGGCGGTGCAGGGGTGTCCCCGCAGACTTCGTCGCCGTATGCCGGTGGCGATGGCGCATGGTGCGGGGGGTGCTGGCGACACTGTCGTGGGGGCACCTCCCGGCCGAAGGTTGGGGGAGAGTCACCCCGGAGGCGACACCGACCCAACCACCGAACAAGCGCGCCCCGCGCAACGGCGCAGGGCGCCAAAACGGATCGGCAACCCCAGCAGAGCTAGTGCTGCAGGCGCACCGTGACGCAGTCAACAACCACCGTAGAGCGACCCCCGACCTATGCTCTGGGCATGACGCAGACACCGCCCACAGCCAACGGAATGCGCCGCGCGCTCAAGCGCGCCCGCGACGGAGTCGCACTCGACACGGCCGAAGCCGCGGTGCTGCTGCAAGCAAAAGGCAGCGACCTCACCGACCTCACCGCCACTGCCGCCCGCATCCGGGACGCGGGACTGACCTCCGCCGGCCGCCCCGGCGTGATCACGTACAGCCGGAAGGTCTTCATCCCGCTTACCCGGCTGTGCCGGGACAAGTGCCATTACTGCACGTTCGTGACGGTCCCCGGCAAGCTCCGCAGCGCCGGCCACGGCATGTATCTGTCCCCGGACGAGGTCCTGGACATCGCGCGCCGCGGAGCGGAAATGGGCTGCAAGGAAGCCCTGTTCACGCTCGGCGACCGCCCCGAGGACCGCTGGCCGGAGGCCAAAGAGTGGCTGGCGGCCGAGGGCTACGACGACACTCTCGCCTACGTACGTGCGATGGCGATCCGCGTCCTCGAAGAGACAGGCCTGCTCCCGCACCTCAACCCCGGGGTGCTGTCGTGGACGGACCTGCAGCGCCTCAAGCCCGTCGCCCCCTCGATGGGCATGATGCTGGAGACCACCGCGACCCGCCTGTGGTCCGAGCCGGGCGGCCCGCACTACGGGTCGCCGGACAAGGACCCGGCGGTCCGGCTGCGTGTGCTGGAGGATGCGGGCCGCTCGAACGTCCCGTTCACCACCGGGATCCTGATCGGCATCGGCGAGAGCTATGACGAGCGCGCCGAATCCCTCTTCGCGATCCGCAAGATCGCCCGCCAGTACCACGGCATCCAGGAGGTGATCGTCCAGAACTTCCGTGCCAAGCCGGACACGGCGATGCGCGGGATGCCCGACGCCGAACTGGACGAGCTGGCCGCCGCGATCGCCGTCGCCCGCCTCATCCTGGGGCCGTCGGCCCGGGTCCAGGCGCCGCCCAACCTCGTGGACGGCGAGTACGCGCGTTTCATCGAGGCCGGCATCGACGACTGGGGCGGCGTCTCCCCGCTCACCCCGGATCACGTCAACCCCGAGCGCCCGTGGCCGCACATCGACGAACTCGCCGCGCAGACGGCGAAGTCCGGCTTCGCGCTCCGCGAACGGCTCACCATCTACCCGGAGTTCATCCAGCGCGGCGAGCCCTGGCTCGACCCCCGCCTGGTGCCGCACGTACGGGCGCTGGCCGACGCCGACAGCGCGCTCGCCGACGAGGCCGCCAAGCCGGAGGGCCTGCCCTGGCAGGAGCCGGAGGAAGGTTTCTCCGCCACCGGCCGTACCGATCTGCACCGTACGATCGACACCACCGGCCGTACCACCGACCGCCGCGACGACTTCGACGACGTCTACGGCGACTGGGAGGCACTGCGGGAGCAGGCCGCCCCCGGCATGGTCCCCGACCGGATCGAAGCCGACGTCCGTACCGCCCTGGTCACGGCCGCCGACGACCCGACGAAGCTCACCGACGCAGAGGCGCTGGCGCTCCTGCACGCCGACGGCGCGGCGCTGGACGCGCTGTGCCGTATCGCGGACGACGTACGCCGGGACGCCGTCGGGGACGACGTCACGTACATCGTCACGCGGAATATCAACTTCACCAATGTCTGCTACACCGGCTGCCGCTTCTGTGCCTTCGCCCAGCGCCGCACCGACGCCGACGCCTACACGCTCTCCCTTTCTCAGGTCGCCGACCGGGCCGAGCAGGCGTGGGAGGTCGGCGCGACCGAGGTGTGCATGCAGGGCGGCATCCACCCGGACCTGCCCGGCACGGCGTACTTCGACATCGCGCGGGCGGTGAAGGAGCGGGTCCCGGGCATGCATGTGCACGCCTTCTCGCCGATGGAGGTCGTCAACGGCGCCACCCGCACCGGCATGTCGATCCGCGAATGGCTGGCGGCAGCCAAGGAGGCCGGTCTCGACTCCATGCCCGGCACGGCCGCCGAGATCCTGGACGACGAGGTGCGGTGGATCCTGACCAAGGGCAAGCTGCCGACCGCGACCTGGGTGGAAGTCATCAAGACCGCCCATGAACTCGGCATCCGCTCCTCCTCCACGATGATGTACGGCCATGTCGACCAGCCCCACCACTGGCTCGGCCATCTGCGGCTCCTCGCCGAGATCCAACAGGAGACCGGCGGTTTCACCGAATTCGTGACGCTCCCCTTCATCCACACCAACGCGCCGGTCTACCTCGCCGGCATCGCCCGCCCCGGCCCGACCGCCCGCGACAACCGCGCAGTGACGGCCATGGCCCGACTGCTTCTGCACACCCACATCCCCAACATCCAGACGAGCTGGGTCAAGCTGGGCACCGAGGGCGCCGCCGAGATGCTCCGCTCCGGCGCCAACGACCTGGGCGGGACGCTGATGGAGGAGACCATCTCCCGTATGGCGGGGTCGAGCTACGGTTCGTACCGCTCCATCCAGGACCTCGTCGCCATCGCCGACCTCGCCGGCCGCCCGGCCCGGCAGCGCGGCACGACCTACGGTGAGGTGTCGGCGGAGCGCCAGGCGGCGGGGCTGGCCTCGGACGGGCACCTCCCGGAGCTGCTACCAGTCCTCGACGCGTAGCAGCGAACTTTCACCTTTTGCTCGCCTATGGCCGAACGCAGTCAATTAAAGTGCTGCGTCTGACGGGGGAAGTACTGGCATGTCCGAGGAGGTCGCCACCATGACCGCAGTGTGGGGACGGGCTCAGCAACAGGACTTCCGCAGCCGGGTACGAGGCTGTCTGCTCGGCGGCGCCGTCGGTGACGCGCTCGGCGCCGGCATCGAGTTCGACTCGCTCGAAGCCATCCGCCAGGCATACGGCGCCGAGGGCGTCACCGACTACGTGCCCGCCTTCGGCCGCCGCGGCGCCATCACCGACGACACCCAGATGACCCTCTTCACCGCCGAGGGCCTCATCCGCGCCCAGGTCCGCCGCGACTCCGGCGCCTGGCACCCGCCCACCGACGTCCACCGCGCCTACCTCCGCTGGGCCGCCACCCAGAGCGACTGGGGCCCCGACGAACGCCGCAAGGACACCGGCTGGCTCGCCCGCGAAGAATGGCTCTACTCACGCCGGGCCCCCGGCCGCGCCTGCCTCGCCGGCCTCGGCGACGACCGCATGGGCACCGTGGACCAGCCCAAGAACCCCAATTCCAAGGGCTGCGGCACCGTCATGCGCTCCGCCCCCTTCGGCCTCCTCGTCGGCTGGGAGCCCCAGCTCGTCTTCCAGCTCGCCATCGAGTGCGCCGCCCAGACCCATGGCCACGCCACCGGCATGCTCGCCGCCGGCGCCTTCGCCGTCATCATCCACGCCCTGGCCCGCGGCGAAGCCCTCGACCACGCTGTCCAGCAATCCCTCGCCGTCCTCGGCTCCCGCCCCGGCCACGAGGAGACCACCGACGCCCTCCGCCGCGCCCTCGGCGCCGTACGCCAGGGGCTCCCCACAGCGAACCGTGTCGAGGCCCTCGGCGAAGGCTGGACCGCCGACGAAGCCCTCGCCATCGCCGTCTACTGCGCCCTCGTCGCCGAAGACGTCCGCCACGGCCTGCTGCTGGCCGTCAACCACTCCGGCGACAGTGATTCGACGGGCTCGGTCTGCGGCAACCTCCTCGGCGTCCAGCACGGCGAAACCGCGCTGCCCCCGGCGTGGGTCGCCGAGCTGGAGGGACGCGGCACGATCCTGCAGATCGCGGACGACTTCGCCATGGAAATGACCCAGGCCCCGGCCCTGCACGGCCCGGCCGGCGCCTCATCGGCGTGGCTGGAACGGTACCCGAACGCATAGAGCCGTACGGCCCGCGGCAAACCCTCAGGCGATGATCACCTTGGCGCCGGTCCTCCCGCAGAGCTCGACCGTATGCGGCTCCACTCCGGCGGTCGTCACCAGGACCTCGACATCCATCTGACTTCGGTGGGAAGCCGAGCCAGCACCCCACGTAACCAACAGATCCTGTCAATTTTCGGCACGGGGTGTCCACCGGATCGCGATCACGTTCCAAGCGCTATGAGAATTCGTACTGCAGCTCGTACAGATGTCCAGCCTTGGCCATGACCGACACTTCGATGGGCCGTTCGCGGTCGCTGCGGACGACCCGGAAGGTGCGCGTCATGATCCGGCGGCGCTGTTCGCGTACGGTGACGCCGGCCCCCGCCCGGCCTACTGGCCGTCGACCACTCCGGCGACAGCGACGGCGGTCGACTTCGCCATGGAAACGACCCGGGCACCGGCCCTGCGCGGCGCGTATGCTCCGGTGACCGCTAATTCCGGCTCCCGTCATCAGCCTGACCGGTACATGACTGTTCATGGTGGGGCCCGTGCGATAGAAGTCGCCCATGCGAATAAGGCGGTTACTGCAACGCGGGATGGCGCTCGGCGTCCTCACCACACTGACCATGGTCCTGGCAGCCGGCGCACCGGCCTCCGCGGCGGACACCTGGACAACGGTCGGCTCGGACCGGGCCGACCCGCTGACCGAGAGCCAGGGGCTCGCGTCCATCTACCTACCGACGGGCAGCGCGAACCGGTACACCGGCATCGGCACCATCCCCGCCGGCGTCAGCGCCGAGGGATGGAACCATGTGGGCGACCCGGACGCCTCCGCGAAGGGCTACTACATCGAGCCCTACCAGGAGGACTCCGGCACCGCGAAGATGTTCCGGGTCCAGGCCCCGGACGGCACCTACTCCGAATACACCCACACCCTGGCGACCGGGGAAGCCCTCAACAACTCCTTCGCCGCGATCTCGCCGGACGGGCAGTGGATGGTCTCCGGTGAGTACGGCACGATGACCCGTCTCCTCGTCTACCCCACGCCGGGCGAGAACGCGAGCACCTCCCCCTCCGCCAACCTCCCGCTCGCCGCGACCATCAACCTCGACCACGCCGTACGGGACGTCCAGGGCTGCGACTTTTCCTCCGCGACCACCCTGCTGTGCGACTCCGACGATCCCGACGGCACGCTCTTCGGCATCACCAAGCCGCTCCTGCAGATCGACCTGTCCGCCTCCCTGTCCGGCCAGACCGTCACCGGGCATGTCACCTCCCTGCGTCAACTCCCGCTGACCAGCGGTTGTACGGGCACCTTCGAGGTCGAGGGCATCGACTACGACACCCGCACCGGGGTCCTGCGGACCATCGTCATGTCGCCCAGCATCTGCATCCTGATCGACAGCAAGACCTGGCGTCTCACCAAGAGCTGAGGCGTCTTCGCACCACGGCCACCCACCGGTTCGCACCGGTGGGTGGCCGTCGCCTGTCCTGCGCTCCCCGCCGCAGGTCAGTCCTTCGCCGCCGGATGGGCAACGGTCTCGCCGGTGTCCGTCTGCGCCGGGACGGAGACCGCTGCGGAATCATCACCGTCGGAGTTGATGACCGCCAGAACGGCATCGCGCTCAGGTGTGTCCTCGGGCTTGATGAAGCCGATAAGGATGTACAGCACGAGGGAGGTGGCCAGCGGCGTGACGATCTGGATCTGCAGCGAGACCCCGTCCAGGCCGTAGTTGGTCAGCCAGAAGGCGAACAGGCCCAGTGCCCAGCTGACGAGTGCGGCCGTCGGGCCGGACTTACGGAACGGCCTGAGCAGCCCGAGCATGAAGGGAATGGCGATCGGGCCCATGAGCCCGGCCACCCACTTGATGACGATGGTGATGATGTCCTTGAACGTCGGCGAGTTGACCTGCGTCGCGACCGCCATCGACAGCGCCAGGAAGGAGACCGTAGCCACCCGCGCCGCCACGAGCCCGGCCCGCGCTGTCCACGCACGCGCCGCCTTGGAGACCACCGGCGCGACATCCCGGGTGAAGACCGCCGCGATGGCGTTGGCGTCCGAGGAACACATCGCCATCGTGTGGGAGAAGAAGCCGACAACGACCAGCCCCAGCAGACCGTGCGGCAGCAGCTGCTCCGTAAGAAGGGCGTAGGAGTCGGAGGCGTCCGGCTTCTGCGGGTGCACGAGCAGCGGGGCGACCCACATGGGGAAGAAGAGCACCAGCGGCCAGACGAGCCAGAGGGCCGAGGAGAGCCGGGCCGAGCGGGTCGCCTCTCGGGGGCCGGACGTGGCCATGTAGCGCTGGGCCTGGTTCCACATGCCGCCGTTGTACTCGAAGGTCTTGATGAACAGATAGGCCAGCAGGAAGGTGACGGTGTACGGCCCGGCTGTGGGGTGCGTGTGCCCGTGCGGCAGTTTGTCCCACACCGTCCACAGCCCGCTGAGGCCGCCGATCTTGCCCAGTACGGCGATGAGCATCGCCACCCCGGCCGCCAGCTGGATGATGAACTGTCCGAGTTCGGTGAGCGCGTCCGCCCACAGGCCGCCCACCGTGCAATAGATGGCGGTGATCGCACCGGTGATGAGGATGCCCTGGTTGAGGGAGACGCCGGTGAAGACCGACAACAAGGTGGCGATCGCCGCCCATTTGGCGCCGACGTCCACGATCTTCAGCAGTATGCCGGAGGCCGCCAGCGCCTGCTGTGTCGGCACGTTGTAACGGGTCTTGAGGTATTCCAGGGGTGAGGCGACGTGCAGCCGCGACCGCAGCCGGTTCAGCCGCGGGGCGAAGAGGCCGGAGCCGATGGCGATGCCGATCGCGATCGGGAACGACCAGGTGACGTAGGAGGTGACGCCGTATTTGTACGCGATACCGGCGTAGCCGGTGAACATGACGGCGCTGTAGCCGGACATGTGGTGGGAGATGCCGGACAGCCACCAGGGCATCTTGCCGCCGGCGGTGAAGAAGTCGCTGACGTTGTCGACGCGTTTGTGGGACCAGAGGCCAATGGCGACCATCACGCCGAAGTAGCCGATGAGCACGGTCCAGTCGAGACTGTTCATGGCCCCTCCAGGGGTCCGCCTTGTGAACGGATACGTACTTCGCCGGTACGCGCGTCCTTGGGGCGGCGCCCCAGATTGAACAGCCTGTGAGGGGGGACGGTCAAGAGCTCCTGCGTTCAGCAATGTGAACGAGGATCAGGAAGGCGAACGATTTTACTCGCACTTGACCTTCTTTGGTGTTGCCGTGGGCATGACCAGCGACCCACGATGAGCGGGTACTTCGCCGGTTACGACGTCCAGTAAACGCGCCCAGCTAAGAGGCCGCGAGAATAGGTGGGGCGGCGTCGCGGGCCGATGGCTCTCGCCTGGAAGTGTTGTCGTCGGTGTCGGTCGACGACGCTCCGCGTCGCCTCGCCCCCAGCCTTCGGCCGGGAGGTGCCCCCACTCCCAGCTACCTCCCCCAGCCCTCGGCCGGGAGGTGCCCCCAGGAGGTGCCCCTACCTTCACCCGCCCCGCCTATTCGCGCGGCCTCTAACGCATCAGCTCGCCCGCGTTCACCAGCAGCGACTGCCCGGTGATCGCGCGCGCCCGGTCGGAGGCGAGGAAGACCACGGCCTCCGCCACATCGCCGTCCGTCGCCAGCTCGGGCAGCGCCATCCGCTCGGTGAGCCGGCTCAGCACCTCGTCCTCGGGCACGCCCTCGGTGTGCGCGGTGAACTGTACGTACGCCTGCACAGGCGGCCCGTACATCCAGCCGGGCAGCACCGTGTTGACGCGGACCCGGTAAGGTCCCACCTCGCGGGCGAGCGAGTACATCGCGGAGGTCAGTGCGCCCTTCGACGCCGCGTACGCCGCCTGCCGCACCTGGGTCGGCGCCGCGACGGCGGATTGCGTCCCGATGAAGACCACCGAGCCGCCGCCGCGCTCCTTGAGGGCGGGCAGGCAGGCTTTGGTCATCCGCAGCGTACCGAGCAGGTTGACGTCGATCACGCCCGCCCAGGATGTGAAGTCCGCGTCCTCCACCCCGCCGAAGTACGAGTCCCAGGCGGCGACATGCACAACGGCGTCGATCCCGCCGAACCGCTCGACCGCCAGCGCGGCGAGCGCGGCGCACTGCGCCTCGTCGGCGATATCGGTCACCCGCCAGGCGGTGTGCGCGCCCTGCGGGTCGATCTCCTGCGCCGCCTTGGCGAGGTTCGCCTCCGTCCGGGCGCCGAGTACGGCGTTTCCGCCGTCCCGTACGACCGCGGCCCCGATCCGCTGTCCGAGCCCTGGGCCGACGCCCGACACCACGACTGTCCTGTCCCGCAGCAGCATGATCGGCACGATCGACACCCCCTGATAAGTCTGACTGTCCGTCAGAGTAGGGACGCGCACCACGGAAAGCCAGCGCCTTGGACAGCCGCGTGCCCCCGCATCCGCGTCGCCTCGTGCGTCGCCCGCGTATTCCGCGCGAGTGGTTCCCTGACGTATCGTCAGATGAATGGGTTTCGGTGGGAGGGTGTGCATGGCTGACGACGGACAGGCGGATACCTATGCGGGCCTGTATGCGAAGCTGGCCTCCGTGGGCCCGTACGGGCCGGGGGTGGGGCATGCCCTGATCACCATGGTTGAGCCCCATCCTGGGCATGAGCACGGCTACCACCGTTGGTACGAAGACGATCACTTCATCGCCGGAGCCATGGCCATGCCCTGGATCTTCGCCGGCCGCCGCTGGGTCGCCCCCCGCGAACTCCAGCTGCTCCGCTACCCCGAGAAGTCCGCCGTGGCCCAGCCCGTCACCGCCGGCTGCTACCTCTCCCTGTACTGGCTCACCGCCGGGCGGTACGAGGAGCACATGCGCTGGACCGTCGCCATCAACAAACGCCTCAACCGTGACGCCCGCGTATACCGCGACCGCACCCACGTCTTCACCGCCTTCCACGACCACGCCGTCACCGTCTACCGCGACGGCGCCGCCGGACCGCGCGACATCCACGCCCTCGACCACCCCTACACCGGGCTGGTCGTCGAGGTCATCGACGCCGAATCGACGGAGCAGCGGGCGGAACTGCTGGAGTGGCTGCGCGTCAAGCACCTACCCAAGCAGCTCGGCGCCGGCTCACCGGCCGCCATGGTGACCGTTTTCCGGCCCACGCCGCTGCCGCTGGACCGCATGTCTTACGTCAATCAGGTCGAGGGCGTCGACACCCGCCTGACGCTGCTCTGGTTCCTGCAACGGGATCCGCGTGAGGTGTGGGACGAGCACTTCACCGGGCTGGACGCCGGGCCGGGACGGATCGAGCTGGTGGCGCCCTTCATTCCGACGATTCCCGGCACCGACACTTATGCGGATCAGCTGCGCTGACACGGACCACGACCCGCCAATGACAAGATCGATGCCATTTGATCAATAACGAACATCGAGTTGTTGATATTCGCCACACCAATCAATCAAGGGGCAGCGCAAATAGGTGGGCCGGGTGGCGACGGAGTCGGCTGATGCCGCGGCTCGGCCCGCGACGCCGCCCCACCCATTCGCGCGGCTTCCGAGGGGCGAGCCCCCTCGGCCACGACGGCGAGCCGGTCGAGAGGGCTTCCATGGTGCTGCTGTGCTGCTGTGCTGCTGCGTGCGGCTGTCAGCCGATGTTGTACTGGCCGTTTTCTACGTCGGCGACGAAGGCCGACCAGGACTCCGGCGAGAACGCGAGCACGGGCCCATGCGGGTCCTTGGAGTCGCGCACGGCGATTGCCGCATATGTGGGCGACGCCACCTCCACGCACTCGCTGTCGCCCTTGGAGTACGAAGACTTCTTCCAGTCTGCTTGCTTCCCCTGACGGATCGCCATACTTGCTCCAGTTTCAATGAGTTGTACAGAAGCGTTGAATGCTTCTGGCCCCACTGACGCTACGCCGCAACATCGCCGGGCGAGCTACTCGCTCACACTATCGGGTGGCATATTCCAAAGGATACTTCCGCCGACAGGTGGGGAGGGTGTACCTTACCGCCCGCTCGCCCCGACGATGTATGTCAGCGGGCGTACTCCTTGGCCAAATCGAGGATGAACTGCCGCGACTGCTCGGCGTTCAGCGCCGTGGCCCGTAGGTGCTCGTACATGACGCCGTAACTCTGCACATCATTCGGTTTCTCCAGATAGAGATCGCTGGTCACGCCTTCCAGATACACCACGCTGGCATCGGAGGTGTCGAGGAACTCCAGGATCGCGAACTTGCCGAACATCCCGGGATGCGCCCCCACGCTGTACGGCAGGACCTGGACCGTGACGTGCGGCAGCAGACTCAGCTTGGCGACATGTTCGAGCTGTTCACTCATGATCTGGCGATCGCCGACGACTCTGCGCAAGGCGCCCTCGTCCACGACGGCCCAAAGGCGCAGCGGATTTTCCGGATCCGTGATCCGGTCCTGCCGCTTCATACGGACCTGGACGCGCTTCTCCACCTCCTCGGGCGTCGCCTCGGGCAGCGTGCCGTGGTTGACCGCGGTGGCATAGGCGGGGGTCTGCAGCAGCCCGGGCACTACCTGCGGCTCATAGACGCGCAGCGAATCCGCGTCCGTCTCAAGGCCGATGTAGACGCTGTACGGCACATCGCCGAAGGCGTGCCACCAGCCCTGCTGACGGGACTCCTTGGCCATGTTCATCAGCGATTCGACGAGGCGGCTGTCCGCCACCTCGTACACACCGCACAGGTCGCGCACATCGCGTTGGCTGATACTGCGCCGGCCGTTTTCCAAGCGGCTGATCTTGGACTGGGAAACGAGCAGCCGGGCCGCGACTTCCTCGGCTGTCATCCCCTTCTGCTCGCGCAGTTTGCGCAGCTCCGACCCGAGTCGGCGTCGCCTGACGGTGGGGTTCGCGTTGGCGGCCACGGGAAGTGCACCTCCGGTTCAGGGGCGTGACGAGTACTACGTGACGAGTACTACTGGTCAGCAGACTGCCACCCTTGGTCATCGCTGCGCTGGAAAACGGTCGTACGAACTCAGGTATGAACTTCGTGTACGACCTCAGGTTTACCAGCTTCTCCTACCGCTTCGGGCACGCCGAACGCGCGGGGCGGTGGACCCGGGTGAATCCGGGTCCACCTGCCCCGCGCGTTACAGCGGCTCCCGTGACCAGGTCGCTGGGGACGGGTACTTGCTCGGTGTCCGGGCCCTGCTGCCGGACACCGGTCCGTCCTGGTACCAAGTGGCTGGTGAGGCTTGTTGTTGCCCTTCATGCGGGTTTTGCGATCGTTACGGCTCTGGCTTGTGCCGCCAATGCTCAGCGGGCACCGGCCCGGGCCATGCCCTGTCCGGCGGTTGGCCGCCCCTGGGCGGCGGGGCGTTTCGGTTGTGCCGCGGCTCCGTTCTGTACGTCCATGACGGCGTGTGCCACAAGGCCGCCCATGGGGTCGTACCGAATGAGGTCACGCAGGCGCGATCGAGACGACCGGCCTTCGTTACCCGGGTAAAGGTGCTTTCCGAGCCCCACCGCGTGGGCGAGAGCGGCCAGCGCCGCGGTCCGCGGGTCCGGCGGTACGCCGGTGCGGATCGCGTTGTCGAGCCGGGCTCTGATATCCCGGCTGACCTCGCTGTCGCTCGCCTGATAGCGAGTCGTCGGCAGCACCCCGCACATCTGTCCCGGTACGGCATGCACCATGCCGCATCGCTCCAAATGCGCGAGATATGTCTGACGCAGCCCCAGCCGGGGCCCGCCAATCCAGTGGACGGCGCGGACCGGACTGCCACGACGGCGCAGCAGTTCGAGCGCGGAGTCCAAAGTCGGATCTCCTGTCGGCCGTGGGTGCACCACGGCGATACGATCCCCGTCAGGGGCTATCCGTCCGGCCAGGGTCAGCTCTACTAGCTGGGCCCCGGCGAGACCTAGGTCGAGCGACTGCGGCTGCGCCGTGGTGCCCGTTGTCGGGTCCAAGGCGAGCAGCAATAGCTCCTCCGGAATACTTCTGCGGCTCCTGCCCATCCAAGCCTCCCCGCGTGGATGACAGACAGGGTGACGCCTCTCACAGGTGCCTGTCGAGGGCGCCTTTGTCTTATCGGTGGGAACCGGTAGGTATGTCGTTCTCGTCTCCCCCGGGAGCGGGGGACAGCGGCGGGTCTCTTATGGCCTTCTCAGCTGGGGGCTGGACACTGGTGTTGGGTGAACGGGGCGTCATACGACGACCTCGCGTGATGTGCGTGAACTGTGAAGGAGGTCTGCGTGGCGGGCGAGTCCCCCGGCAGGGCGGAGCAGCAGGAATCGTCGGGGGTGGCCACCGAGGAAAAGGTGGCAGATCCCAGGCTCGCGGGCACGAGGGGCGCGCAGCATACGAACGGTGCGGAAGAGCCTTCCGGCACGGACGCGGACGGGGACGCGGGCGGGGACGGGGACGGGGACGGGGGCGAGGACGCGGGCGCGGGTGAAACGGAGGCTCGCCGGGACACCGACCCGGACCCGGCAGCCGATTCGGCTCCGGACCCCGAGTCGAGCCCCGCCCCGGACGCCAAGCCCGCCCCGGACGCCAAGCCTGCCCCGGACCCGGAGATGGAGTTGGAGCCGGACCCGGGAGCCGACGCGGGCGCCCACGTGGAGGCCACTTCGGACGCCCCGGATGCCGCGGAGGACGAGGCGGGTCGGGAACGTGCCCCGGCTGCGCCGGATGCCGTGTCGGACCCGGAGCCGGAACCCGTATCGGCCGGTGATAAGCCCACCGATGAGCCGGGGGAGTCCCCCTCCGTCGTCCCCGACGCCTCGGAAGCCGCCTCAGCGCCCGCAGGCGCCTCCGACGAGGCTCCGGCGCTCTCGGATGCGCCGGAGCCGCCAACTGCCGCTGAGGGCGCCTCTGAAGCCTCTGGCGACGCCGATACTGCCGAGGCCGAGGCCGACGACGAGATCGCGGATGAGGTGGCCGCACCTTCGGGCCTCCCTGAGCCGGCGGCGGACAGCGAGGATGCCGAACCCAAGGACGCGCCCGGCAAGGACGCGCCCGGCAAGGACGCGCCCGGGAACGCGGCAGCCGCCGCCTCCCGCGATACCGGCGGCACCACCACCGAGGAATCCGGCCGGAGGGCGGACGGCGAGCCGGGCAAGGGCGCCAAGGCCGGTACGGCAAGCGCCCCTTACGGCACCGCCGAGGGCGAGAAGAAGCCCGCGGTCTCCGGGCTGGGGACATTCGTGCCGTTGGTGACGGCGGAGCGGGCGAGCGGCGGTGGGATGTCGGCGACGACGAGCCAGCCCGTGCCCGAGCCGCGGGAGCAGACGAAGCAGATGCCGGTGCCGCCGGTGCCGGAGGAGTCGCTGAAGCTCCTGGCGGAGCTGACGAATACGCCGCCGCCCCGGCAGACAGTGCTGCGCAGCGTGGTGCGGCGATTCAAGATCTGGACGCCGCTGGTGGTGCTGCTCCTGATCGTGGTGGCGGTGGCACAGGCGCTGCGCCCGCTGCCGGATCCGGTGCTGACACTGACGAGCGCGCCGTCGTACCGTTTCCAGGGGAGCGTGCTGACGCTGCCTTGGCCCGGCAAGGGCCAGTCTGTCGTCGAGGTCGAGGGGTTGGGCAGTCTGGGGAGCGAGGGTGCGCAGAAGCCGGTGCCGATCGCAAGCGTGACCAAGGTCATGACGGCCTACGTCATACTGAAGGATCACCCGCTGAATGGCAGCGCCAACGGCCCGACGATCAAGGTGGACGCGACGGCCGCGAAGGAGTCCAAGTCCCCGGACGAGTCCATCGCGACGGTAAGCGAGGGCCAGTCGTTCACCGAGCGTCAGCTGCTCTCGATGCTGCTGATTCCCTCGGGCAACAACATCGCCCGGCTGCTGGCTCGCTGGGACTCCGGCACCGAGGCCGCGTTCGTGAAGAAGATGACCACGGCCGCCGCCGGTCTGGGAATGAAGAACACGACCTACACCGGAGCCAGCGGCATCCAGGACACCACGAAAAGCACCGCGACGGACCAGCTGAAGCTGGCGCAACAGGTCATGAAGAATGATGTCTTCCGTCAGATCGTGGCCACCCCCAACATGAAGATCCCGGGTGTCGGGCTCATCTACAACAACAACAATCTGCTGGTGAAGCCCAACGTCATAGGCATCAAGACCGGCTCCAGTACCCCGGCCGGCGGCGCCCTGATGTGGGGGGCGACGAAGACCGTCGACGGCAAGACGCAATTGATCCTCGGCGTCGTGCTGGAGCAGCAGAGCGGCGCGCGGGTCTACGACAGCCTGCAGCTCGCGCTCACCAACAGCTACAACCTGATCACCGCGGCGCAGCAGGGGCTCACCTCCGCCACCGTCGTCAAGCAGGGCGAGGTCGTCGGTTACGTCGACGACGGGCTCGGCGGGAAGACCCCCGTCGTCACCACGAAGGACCTGACGGCGATCGGCTGGGCGGGTCTGAAGGCCAAGCTCACCCTCGCCGCTGTGAGTGGCGGCCTCCCGCACTCCGCGAAGGCGGGCACCGAGGTCGGCACGCTGAGCTTTGGCAGCGGCCAGGGGCAGACCAGCGTGCCGGTGGCGTTGAAGTCTGGGCTGTCCGCGCCGTCGTTCGGATCGAAGCTGACACGCGTCGGCTGACGTTCGCGCGGTAACGCGGAGGCGCTCGCCGGGTCCGCCCGGCGGGCGTCCGTCGCGACGGCGTCCAATATGCGGCTGGCGCCACGGGGGGCTCCGCCCCGGACTCCGGTTCTCAAACGCCGGACGGGCTGAAATTACCGCCGTTGTGGGGGCGCACCTCCCGCACATCACAGCCCCCGGGGGCTGTGACCAGAGCCCCCGTTATCCACCGGGCGTGCACTACGCGCTGAGTTCCCGCGTATGCCGCCCAGCCCCAACCAGCCGCCCAGCACCTCGACGTTGACCGGCCGCCAGACTGTGTCGAGGCTCACACGAGCCGCTGACGGCGGCTCAGCCCTTGCGCGGCGCCGGGATGAAGCAGGGCGGCCGGGGAGTGGGCGGCGTCGGTGGCGGCGTCGGTGACGGTGACGGTGGTTGCGTCGGCGGGGGAGTGGGCGTCGGAGTCGGAGTCGGAGTCGGCGGGACGCTGGGCTCGGGAGTCGGTTCCGGCTCGGCCGTAGCCGTAGCCGTGGGCCTCGGCTCGGGCGTCTGAGTGGGCGTCTGAGTGGGCGTCGATGCCCGGGCCGGAGTCCTGGCCGGAGCCACCGTGGGGTCCGGGCTCGGCACGAGGGCCGTCGTGGAGACCGACGGCAGGGCGGCTGTGGCGGCGATGACAGGCGGGACGGAAACGGCCGTCAAGGTGGGCAGGGCCGTGACGGCGGCTGCCAGGCTCGCGGACTCGGACCGCGTTGCTGTCGGCGTTCGTGTCGCGGGAGGGGGCGTGGCAGGGCTCGTGGCAGCGACCGTGGCAGGGGACGCGGCCCCATCGGTCGCCGTCGCGGACGGCATCGCTTTCGCCGCGAGGGAGGGCCGGCCGGCGCCGGCGGGCCGCACATGTGTCTTCGCGTCCGTCTTCGCCGGGCTCCCGCCCGCCATCATCGCGGCGACCGCGATGGCCGCGCCGATCACGGCGATCCCCGCCGTCCCGGCCACCCCGGCGGTACCGCCCCCGGCGGCCGCCCCCGCCCCGACACCCGTGGCCTTCGCAGACGCAACGGTCCCCGCGCTCGCACCCGCCCCTGCTCCCGCTGCCGTCGGCACCAAGAAGCGCAGTGCGCCACCCGTGGAGGCGATCAGCAGCGCCGGGCCGACCAGCGCCGGCAGCCGGTTGTTGGCCTGCATCAGCACCAGCATCCGGGTGTGGCAGTCTGCGCACTCCTCCGTGTGCGCCCGCACCACCGTCGCATAGCGCGGCGAGTCGGCGTCCCGTACATGTGCGGGCAGCCGGTTCCAGAAGTCGGCGCAGGCCGGATCGGCCGGAGCGCCGGGATGGGCCCGCAGGAAGGCCTGCCGCAGGCCCTCCCGGGCCCGGTTGAGGAGTACGGCCGTGGCGTTGGGATTCGTACCGAGCCGCCGCCCGACCGCCTCCAGGGGCTGGTCCTCCGCCTCCGAAAGCCACAGGGCCCGCACCCACCGCTCAGGGAGCTGCTTGAGTACGGCGCCCAGCAGGTCCACATTGGCGACGCGTTGCGCCGGGTCGTCGGCGCCTCTCTGCTGCTGGCCGACGGCGGCTACGGCCGCGAGATCGCCGTCGGGTATCTCACGGGCCGCCGCCGGGCCCACCGTCGCGGCGAGGTTCCGTACCGTCGCCGCCAGGTACGCGGGTGCGTTGTCGACCCGGTGGCCGGCGGAGAGCCGCCGCCAGACCCGGAAGTGGGCCTCGGCGACGAGGTCCTCGGCCTGCCAGGAGTTCCCGGTCAGGGTTCGCGCGTAGGCCACCAGACGCGGATGCTGCTCCGCGTAGACAAGGGCGTATGCGTCGGTGTCTCCGGCCTCGACTGCGGTCATGGCACATCCCCTTCCGAACGGTGGGATTCAACGCGGCAAAAGCCAAGCAGGCTATGGCGCACATCACACAAAATGGTTGTCACAGTCGCGTAATGAGTTGGAGTGATTCCAAGTCTTAGTGGTCAGTAGCAAGTCCATGAGGCCACATAAAGGGGTGCCAGACATGCTCACTGACATCGATCAGTCCGTCCAGGCCCGGATCTGCGCACCTGGCGCGCGCGACCACGACGTCACGGCAACGCTGCGCTACCACCATGACGACCCGCTCGCGGCCTACGTCACCTTCCCTGCCGCCGTCTCGGCGGACGGCGCGGAGGTCACCTGGACCTTCGCCCGCAACCTGCTCGCAGCCGGGCTGCGCGGGCCGGCCGGGGACGGGGACGTGCATGTCTGGCCCTGCGGCCCCGACAGCACCATGATCGAGCTGCGGGCGCCGGAGGGCACCGCGCTGGTCCAGATAGCCAGCGCGGCCGTCAGCGCGTTCCTCTCGCGGGCGTACGAGGCCGTGCCCGCCGGGCGCGAAGTACACGACTTTGACGTCGACGTGGCGCTGACGGCCCTTCTCGACGGGGAGATTTGAGGGCTCCTCGTGCCGTTGGCCGCCTTCCCGGCCGGCCCTCGCGCGCTCATATGCGGTGCCCACGGCAGCCGCCCGGGCGTGTCGCGCACCGCCGCCGGCCTGCGGCGTGCCTTTCATGCCGCCGCCCGGCAGGAGCCGACCGCCCTCGACGCTACGTCCGGTTGGCGGCCAGTGTCTGGAAACGCCTTAGGCGCAGGGAGTTGCCGACGACGAAAACGGACGAGAACGCCATTGCGGCGCCCGCGATCATCGGGTTCAGCAGCCCCGCCGCAGCGAGCGGCAGCGCGGCGACGTTGTAGCCGAAGGCCCAGAGCAGATTGATCTTGATCGTGCCCAGCGTCCTCCGTGAGAGGCGGATAGCGTCGGCCGCGGCCCGCAAATCGCCCCGTACGAGGGTGAGGTCGGCGGCCTCGATGGCCGCGTCCGTACCTGTGCCCATCGCCAGGCCCAGGTCGGCCTGCGCGAGGGCGGCGGCGTCGTTGACGCCGTCGCCGACCATGGCGACGGTGCGGCCGTCGGCCTGGAGACGCCGGATGACGGAAACCTTGTCCTCCGGAAGGACCTCGGCGATGACGTGATCGGCGTCGCTGATGCCGATCTCGGTGGCGACGGCCCGGGCGACGGCCTCGTTGTCGCCGGTGAGCAGTACCGGAGTGAGCCCCAGGGCCCGCAGCTGGCGGACGGCCTCGGCGCTGGTGGGCTTGACGGCGTCCGCGACGACAAGAACGGCGCGGGCCTGCCCGTCCCAGCCGACGGCGATGGCGGTACGGCCCCCGGCCACCGCCGCCAGGCGCTCTGCCAGTTGTTCCGGCATCGGCTGCGTACGGCCCACGACGACGGTGTGGCCGTCAACGACACCCTCGACGCCCAGTCCGGGCAGGGCTTTGAACTTCTCCGGCACCGGCAGCGGGACGCCGGAACGTTCCTGCGCCGCGGCCGCGATGGCGCGGGCGATGGGGTGCTCGGAGGCGTGCTCCAGGGCTCCGGCGAGCCGCAACACCTGCGTCTCGTCCTCACCGTCCGCCACCAGCACCTCGACGAGGGTCATGACGCCGCTCGTCACGGTCCCGGTCTTGTCGAGGACGATCGTGTCGACCCGGCGCGTGGACTCCAGCACCTCCGGCCCCCGGATGAGGATGCCCAGCTGGGCGCCGCGCCCGGTGCCGACCAGCAGCGCGGTCGGGGTGGCGAGCCCGAGGGCGCAGGGGCAGGCGATGATCAGCACCGCGACCGCCGCCGTGAACGCGGCAGTGGCCCCGGCGCCCGTCGCGAGCCAGTAACCGAGCGTGCCGAGGGCCAGCGCTATCACCACCGGTACGAAGACCGCCGAGATGCGGTCCGCGAGCCGCTGGGCCGCCGCCTTGCCGTTCTGGGCCTCCTCCACCAGCCTGGCTATCCGGGCCAGCTGGGTGTCTGCGCCGACCCGGGTCGCCTCGACGACGATCCGGCCCCCGGCGTTCACCGTGGCCCCGGTGACGGCGTCCCCGGGGCCGACCTCGGCGGGCACGGATTCGCCGGTGACCATGGAGGCGTCGACGGCGGAGCTTCCTTCCCGTACGACACCGTCCGTGGCGATCTTCTCGCCGGGCCGCACCACGAACAGGTCCCCGGTCCGCAGTTCGGCCACCGGCACCCGAGTCTCCCGGCCGTCGCGCCCGTCACGCAGCACAGCGGCGTCCTTGGAGCCCAGCTGCATCAGCGCCCGCAGCGCGGCCCCCGCCCTCCGCTTGGAGCGGGCCTCGAAGTACCGCCCGGCGAGGATGAAGGCGGTGACCCCCGCGGCCACCTCGAAGTACAGATTCCCGCTGCCGCCGTCCCGGGACACCGTCAGCTCGAAGGGGTGCTTCATACCGGGCATTCCGGCGTCGCCGAAGAACAGCGCCCACACCGACCAGCCGAACGCGGCGAGCGTGCCCACCGAGATGAGCGTGTCCATCGTGGCCGCCCCGTGCCGCAGATTCGCCCAGGTGGCGCGGTGGAAGGGCCAGGCCGCGTAGAGCACCACGGGTGCGGCGAGCGTCAGCGATAGCCACTGCCAGTTACGGAACTGAAGCGCGGGCACCATCGCCATCGCGATCACGGGTATAGCGAGGACGACGGCGGTGACCAGCCGTTGCCGCAGTGGTGCCGGATCACCGGGCTCATTCCCCGGCGTCTGCGACTCCTCCGGTCCCTCCGGAGGCGCCGGCAGCGCTGCGGTGTAGCCGGTCGCCTCGACCGTGGCGATGAGATCGCCGACCGCGACACCGCCGCCGTAGTCGACCCTGGCCTTCTCGGTGGCGTAATTGACGGTCGCCGTGACCCCGTCCATCCGGTTGAGCTTCTTCTCGACGCGCGCCGCGCACGACGCGCAGGTCATACCGCCGATCGCCAGTTCAACGGCATCCATCACGCCCTCCCGACCAGTTCGTACCCGGCCTCGTCGACGGCGGCGCGCACCGCCTCGTCGTCGAGCGGCTGCTCGGAGTCGACGGTCACGGTGCCCGCCTTGGCATCCGCCTTGATCTCCGTAACGCCGGGCAGGGACGCGACCTCCTTGGTGACGGCGGACTCGCAGTGACCGCAGCTCATGCCGGAGACGGAGTAGGTGACGGTCATGGTGTTGCTCTCCTTCGGGCAGGTGTGCCATGTGAGTGTTCCCACGGATCTACCACGATATACCCCCTAGGGGTATTACGCTCAGTGGCGCGGCATATTCAGCCCAGCGGCCTCCCCAACCCCGGTCCGCCCCCCACTCGATCCGCCACGTCGCGGCGCAGCCTCGGCAGCAGCGCGTAGAGCTGATCGCCCGGGCACTGGGTGGTGTTGAAGTCCCGATGGCCGTAGATCTCCTGGGCAGCCACCTCGTACTGCCGGCAGATGTGCACGCACAGCCCCACCAGCGCCGCGTACTGCTCCACGGGCGGCTCCTCCTCGACGTAGGTCCCCTCGTTCTCGATCCCGATCGCGACCGAGTTCTGCCCCGAGCAGTGCGCGCCCTCCACCATCCGCGAACCGCGCCGCAGTGCCGTCAGGCTCTCGTGGCGACCCTCCATCACATACGCTCCACGGCTGATCGTGAAGTGCTGGCCGGTGTCGAGCCACCCCCGTACATCCATCTGATTCTTCTGCATCGCCCGGGCGAGCGTGTAGGCGCGGTCCAGCGAGTAGTCGTCGGTGTTCGCCGTCGCCGTGTGGTGCACGATGATCTTCTCCGGACGCCACTCCAGCATCTGCACCTCCCCTTTCGGCTCCCGCGCCCCCCAATCCGCGCACGCCGCGATTTCCGGCCCCGTCTCCCCTGGGGCGGCATACGCGGGCCGCACCAGCCCGGCGCCCGACGCGCCCAAAGCGAGTGCGCTTCCCAGCACAATGCGGCGGCTTACGTTCCTCATCGGCGTGTCGTCCATGCTGCAGCTCCGTTTCCGTCCGTATGACCGGCTTCTGATTCCTGGTCATACGTACGTAACCGCAGCGGAAAGCGTCTGGGTACGCGCCATTGGGCTGACAAGATGACTTCCCACCTTTTGCCCCATCGCAGGCACCCCGTTGCGGGCACGAGGCTGCTCCCCCGCGGCGGCGCGGAAATCCGGTTGCCGTGTCTGCCCGTCCGCTGCTGGAGTGGGCGGATGGACATGGACGCGGTGCTGGGGATGTTCGACCGCCAGATGCGGCGGGGCGCGCGGCCCGATGGCCCAGGGGTCCGGGTCGAGCGGGTCGGTGATGTGGTGCGGCAGGTTGGCACGGACCGCGACTGGAACGGCGTCGTCTGGTCGGACCTGGACCACGACACCGCCGACAAGGCGATCGCGGCACAGGTGCGGCATTTCACCTCACTGGGACATGAGTTCGAGTGGAAGCTCTACGCCCACGACCGACCCGCCGACCTCGCGGGACGGCTACGGGCGGCCGGGTTCACGCCCGAGCCCGAGGAAACGCTGATGGTCGCCCGGATCCAAGACCTGCCCACCGACGCCGAACCACCCGAGGGCGTCCACCTCCGCCCCGTGACCGACCCGGCCGGCGTGGATCTCATGGCCGACGTCCACGAGCAGGCGTTCGGTACGGACAGCTCCCGGCTCAGGCATCAACTCCTCGCCCAGCTCGCCGAGGGTCCGGACACGATCGCCGCGGTCGTCGCCATCGCCGGTGACCTGCCGGTATGCGCCGCACGGATGGAATTGCACCCCGGCACCCCATTCGCCAGCCTCTGGGGCGGCGGCACCGTGGCGCCCTGGCGCGGCCGGGGCATCTACCGGGCCCTGATCGCCTTCCGCGCCCGCATCGCCGCCGAACGCGGCTACCGCTATCTACAGGTAGACGCCTCCGACCAGAGCCGCCCGATCCTGCACCGGCTCGGCTTCGTACCCCTGAGCACCACCACTGCCTACGTCTACCAACCTTAGGTTCGGCGCCGGCCGGTGCGACGGCCTTCGTCAGGGACGGCTGATAGGACCGGGGCGCGTGGACAAACCCATAAGACCGATGCCGCAGAGTGCCACACACACGGCCGCGACCGGTCCAAGCATGAACGTGCGCGAAGCGGTCATCCCGATCGTGGCTCCAAGCCCCAGCATGATGGCGCCGACACCCCATATGCGCGGAGACACGACGTGGTCTCTGTTCCAAGGAAGCAGCTTGCCGCAGGAGATGGCCACTGTGCCCGGCACAATGGCGTCACTCGCGCAAGTTCACTATCATCATGGGAGCGAACTCGCTATCCATCGCGGATGAGAGGTGGACCGATGGCGTCATGGAGCACGGACGGGCCGCTGCGGCGGGTTGACTCTCATGGAGAGAGTGGACTTGCATAAACTGGCGAGAGTCCTCTGCATTCCTGAGAGTTCGCTCTTGCGAAAGGGATTCCGCATCGTGACCGCCCCCACCGCCCCCAGCACCTCCCGGAGCAGATGGGGCGCGCCCTCGGCGCCTTCGTCAACACCGTCGTGAAGCCCGCGCAGCCGCCCGTGACCGCCTGATCCACCAAGTCCCCCCCCGCCGCGCCGGAGCCGTGAGGCCCCGGCGCGCGGCGGGTCCGGCGGCCTGCTGGTCGCCTCCGCCGGCTGGCGGTCGGTGTTCTGGATCAACATCCCGATCGGCGTGGCCGCCATCGTGCTGACCGCCGTGCACGTGCCCGAATCCCGGGCCGCGGCCGCGCGCCGCCCCTCCTCAGGTCCCGGGTGGCAGTTCCTGTTCGGCCCAGACGGTTTTGCCGTCCGTTGTGTGGCGGGTGCCCCGTCGGTGGGAGAGCTGGGCGATGAGGAAGAGTCCGCGGCCGCTCTCATCGGTGGTGCGGGCGTGGCGCAGGCGGGGGAGGCTGTTGCTGGTGTCGGAGACTTCGCAGGTCAGGAGCTGGTGGCGGATCAGGCGCAGGCGGATGGGGCCGGTGCCGTGGCGGATGGCGTTGGTGACCAGTTCGCTGACGATCAGCTCCGTGGTCGTGACCAGCTCCTGCAGTGCCCACTGGGTGAGTTGGCGGAGGGCCAGGGACCGGGCGGTGCTGACGACGGCCGGGTCGGTGGGCAGGTCCCAGGAGACCACCTGGTCCGGGCTGAGGGTGCGGGTCCGGGCGAGGAGCAGGGTGACGTCGTCGTAGGGCGCTGCGGCCGGCAGCGTGTCCAGCAGGGCCGAGCAGAGGTCTTCCAGCGGGAGGCGGGGGTGGGCCAGGGCGGTGGCCAGGCGGTGCATCCCGGTGTCGATGTCCTGGTCGCGGGATTCGACCAGGCCGTCGGTGTAGAAGGCGAGCACGCTTCCCTCGGGCAGTTCCAGCTCGACGGATTCGAAGGGGACCATGCCGAGGCCGAGGGGGGTTCCGGCGGGGAGGTCGGGGAAGGTGACGTGGCCGTGCGGGTCGACGATGGCGGGCGGGGGGTGGCCGGCGCGTGCCATCGTGCAGCGCCGGGTGACGGGGTCGTAGACGGCGTACAGGCAGGTGACACCCAGGACCGCGGCGGCGATGCCCTCCTTGTCCTTCGCGTCGGCGTCCTCCTCGATGAGGCGGATGGCCAGGTCGTCGAGGTGGGCCAGGAGTTCGTCGGGGGGCAGGTCCATGTCGGCGAGGGTGTGCACGGCGGTGCGGAGCCTGCCCATGGTGGCCGCGGCGTTGATGCCGTGCCCGACCACGTCGCCGACGACCAGCGCCACCCGGGCCCCGGACAGCGGGATCACGTCGAACCAGTCACCCCCGGCGCCGTAGTGGAGGTCGGCCGGCAGGTAGCGCGAGGCCACCTCGACGGCGGATCCGCCCGTCAGATGCTGGGGCAGCAGGTTGCGCTGGAGGGCGAGGGCCGCGGCGCGCTCGCGGGTGTACCGGTTGGCGTTGTCCAGGGACAGTGCGGCCCGGGTGACGAGTTCCTCGGCCAGGAGCAGGTCGTCCTGCTCGAACGGCACCGGGTCCTCCGTGCGGACGAAGACCGCTATGCCCAGCACGGTGCCGCGCGCGTGGATCGGAACGATCATCCAGGAGTGAATCCCGCACTCGCGGATCTTCTCCGCCCGTGCCGGGTGGTGGTCGAACCATGTGCCGGGGGAGGTGTCTATGACCGGTTCCAGGTGGGACTTCCCGGAGGACAGGACGCGGAGGAAGGGCGAGGTCGGCGGGACGAAGACCGTCTCGCCCCGTGTCCACCAGGCATCCGGGGCCCCGGGGCGGATCGATGCCAGGCCCGCGCGGCGGAAGGCGGGGATGCGCCCGGCGTCCGGGCCCAGCCGGGCCAGGGGCTCCTCGCCGAGCGGGACCGATTCCGCCAGGTCGACGGTGACGATGTCGGCGAGGAGGGGCACCGCGAGGTCGGCCAGTTCCTGCCCGGTCCGCATGACGTCCAGGGTGCTGCCGATACGGGTGCTGGCCTCACTGAGGACCGCCAGGCGCTCACGCGCCCGCTGCCTGCTGGTGACGTCCACGCTCATGATGCACACGCCCAGCGCGTGGCCGTCCGCGTCCTCGATGCGGAAGAAGGAGACCGAGAACGCGTGTTCCCGGTGCCGATCCGCCGGCGGCCATGCCCGGTACGGGTGGTCGACCGCCGGGGTGCCGCTGTTCAGCACCCGCCGCATCACCCCCTCGCACGCTTCGGCCTCTCCTTGGGACTCTCCGCCGGGCAGTACCTCCGCCAGCCGGCGTCCCAGCCGCTCTTCGCGGGGGATGCCGTCCTGGACTTCCATGGTGTCGTTCACCCAGGTGCAGCGCAGTTGCAGGTCGCGGACGCCGATGCCGATCGGTGCGCGGGTGAGCAGCGACTCCAGCACCGATCCGTTCGCCGCCCAGGAGGAGACCGTGGCCATGCCGGTCGCCGAGACCAGCCACTGCGCCCGGCCGTCCTGCCCGGACAGCGGGGAGACCCGCAGGCTCACATCGAGCCTGCGGCCGTCGCGGTGGCGCAGTGCCGCAAGGCCGGACCAGCGGCCGCGGGCACGGCACCGCCGCGCGAAGGCGGATGCCTTCGCCCGGTCTTCGGCAGAGGGCAGCATGACCGCGGCCGGCCGGCCCACCACCTCCGCGGCCGAGTAGCCGACCAGCCGCTCAGCGGCCTGCGTCCACCCAACCACCATGCCATCCGCGTCGACCACCGCTATCGCCGCACCGGTCATCTCCATGGACCCCCGCGCTGCGTTGGGCACCACGTCCTCAGGGCTGTCCACCATGGCCGTCCCGCCTGCGAGGTGTGTTCCGGACAGCCGAAATGGCGTCGTTCGCGTCGGCCAGGCGGTCCAGCCAATCGGCCGGCAACGCGCGCTCAGAGATCATCGTTCAAAAATACACCATTTAGAGATATAGGCGGTCTTGTGTTGATACATGCTGATCCAGACGATTCGGCCCCTCTTGCCATCGCCGCGAATCTGGGCTCCGGCTGTCGGCCCAGCCCGCCCGGGCTGCGGAGCGTGCTAACGACGTGGTGCTCGATTGAGGTCGGGCTGTGCTGGCCTGGCGGGTTGGCTGGTGGTTGATTACCGCATGGCCGCGCGGTCGGAGACCAGGCCGGCGATGGCTTGGTAGGTCTGGTCGAAGTACTCGCGGCGTCCGATCCAGCGTTGGAGGGGCCGCCAC
>NZ_SUMC01000179.1 GCF_005047355.1 Actinacidiphila oryziradicis | reverse complement strand
ATTGGTGCCCTGATTCTTGCAGCGGATACGACGTAGACACTCGCATCCTCGCAGGTCAGCGGCACCATTCTGCTATCGGGGCGTCAGATCACCCAATTCCGCTGAATATCCAGGGCTAAGCCTGCCCCCACCTTGTCTCCGGGGTTGGGCTCTAGCTGAAGAGGTAAGAACCTTCTGGACTTCTCGACGGAGTCGATCACGGGCGAGGCGGCCCTCGGCTCGGGGGGCATTCGGCGTGCCCCGCAGCTCCGCGACAACCTCACCGACACGAACTGCGCGCAAGGAACTCGCACCGGTACGGGCCCGCACCCTCTCGGCTGCTTCCCGGACTTCACTTCGAGAAAAACCGAGCAGCTTTTCCCCCGTGGAGACGGTCTCCGCGCGTGGCCTGCGATTGGGACTCATCTCTGGGCCCCGTATCTCTAGACATTGGGGTTCACCTCCAGCATCGGCCGAAGGGCTCGCCACTGCAACTGATCTCCGCTCCAGCGCGGCACCTCTAGTCGGGGAGCACTGAGAGACGGGTCGCCCCTCCGGCACGATCTGTTCCGGATCACGCACACAGTGTCCCGACCGTGCGCTATTCGGTGGCCTTGCATGCTGCGAGGTAGTCGGCCCAGCTGTCTTGGCGACCACGGACAGCCCCTCTGGGTAGAGGATCACCGCGTCAGGCGGAGAAGGTGCGGGTGCGGTGTCGGGCTGTTCCCCCGGATGTCGGCGAGGAGGTAGATGGCTCCGTCGCGGTCCCGGGCGACGGCGGTGAGGTCGTAGGTGCCGTGCAGGCGCGCCAGTTGGCTGTAGGAGCGGGTGCGGGTGTCGGCGGCGTACACGGCGGTCTCGATGCCGTTGCCCACACGGCCGGCCAGCAGCACGGTGTGGTCGTCGAGGACGAGCGAGGTGGTCGGCGTGACGACGGGGACGGAGGCGAACCATCCGGTGTTGCCGTCCATGCTCGGCGCGAGGTCCGCCGTCACGCTGTCCCCGCCGCCGGACAGGTAGACCGTTCCGGCGGGCGTGATGGCTGCCTGGTGGACCCCACCGGAGAATTCGATGGAGTGCGGAGCGCTGTCGGCCAGGGTGTCCCCTAGGCGGGTAAGGGTGTGGGATCCCTTGTACACCTCGCCGGTGGGACCGGTGCTGGAGAACACCCAGGCGTCGTCCCCGGTCCCGGGCAGGGCGTAGCTGAAGGTGTTGAAGCCGCCGCCGAGGGCGGTGATTCCGGTGGGGCCGGTGCGCAGTGCTGCCCCTGCGCGTACGGCGATCAGGGTGTCGTCGCTGCGCGGGATGACCGGCCCGTAGCAGAGCTGGAGGGTGTCGTGCCAGGACGTGGTGCCGGTGACCGGGGCGACGCGCAGGATGCCGCTGTCGAGCGTCCAAAGCAGGTCGCCGTTCTTGGTGACCGCCATCCCGGACGCGGTGTCGGTCCATGGGCCGTGGGCGGTGAGCAGTGGTGTCACGGTGACGCCCGGGCCGGCTTGGACGGTCACCGGGTCGTCCGATCCCGCGAGGGTCGGGCGCAGTCGGGGGAGGTCGGGGGTCATGGCGGGGCGGAGCAGGTCGGCGAGGGGGACGTAGGAGCCGCCGCGGCGGGTGGTGACGGACAGGATCTGATGAAGGAGTTGCTGGGGCGGCAGCAGGCCGCAGACCATGGCTTCGACGTGGGAGCCGTCCAGCAGGATGACGTCGGCAAAGTTCTCCTCCGTGTTCAGGGCGTCGCGGGTGTAGCGGGACATGGAGACCATCACGCCGCGGACACCGGTTTGACGGGTCCGCAGGCGGCGGTGGAGCTTTCCGATCGGATCGTCGCTGACCCGCTTCTTCGTCCATTTGGCTTCGAGGATGTAGTGCGTGCCGTCGAAGTAGAAGACGACGTCGGTCTCGTCACGGCCGTGCAGCCCCCGCTGATCGCTGACAGCGTCCAGCCCGTCGTGCCGCAGGACCTGAGCGAGGAACCCGTTGAAGCAGACGCCCCGCGCCTTCGCACGCGCCGCTGGTTCCCGGCGCATCCGCTGGTACTCCGCGATCAGCCGCAGCTGGGTCTCATCCACCGTCATGTGTCCTTCTTCGGTGCCGTGTGCGGGGCAGTTGAGCGTCGTACTGATTCGCCGAGCATACGAGCGCCTGGCCACGGCGACCGCCAGGCCCGAGCCGAGCTGCTGGCGCGGCACGTGTTCAAGGCCGGGAGACTTACAGCCTGGCCAGCGGGTTCGTGAACTCGTCACCGCCGGAGGATCATTGCCTTCGCCAGCGGCAAGGGTGCCGCTCGGGGAATGGGGGAGCATGTCATGGGGCTGGACTGGAGCCGCATCGGTACGGGAGACCAGGAACCCCTGCTGCACCCGAGGGAGATTTTCGCGGCGCTGACCAATCGGCCCTGGCCCTATCTGCGCCAGGAGCAGGGCGAAGTGCTGGAGGGATGGTTCCAGCGCAGGAACGACCGCGATGTGGTGATCAAGCAGAACACCGGCGGCGGGAAAACCGCCGCAGGCCTACTGATCGCGCAGAGCACCCTCAACGAGGGCATCGGAAAGGCCGTCTACCTCGCGCCGGACACCTATCTGGCCTCGCAGGTCCGCGCGGAGGCGCGCAAGCTGACGCTGGCGACCTGCGACGACCCGAACGATATGGCGTTCCGCTCCCAGCAGGCCATCTTGGTCACGACCTTCCAGAAGCTCATCAACGGCATGTCGGTGTTCGGCGTCGTCGGCGACGGCCGGGAGAGGATCGACCTCGGCCTGGTCGTCGTCGACGACGCGCACGCGGCGCTGGCGACCACCGAGGGCCAGTTCCGGCTTACCATCCCGGCCCTGCACCCCGCGTACGAGGCGCTGCTGGCGATGTTCTCCGCAGACCTGCAACACCAGTCGGCCAAGGGCTGGCAGGACATCCAGGCCGGCGACTACTCCGCGGCCGTGCGGATCCCGTTCTGGTCCTGGGCCAACCGGCAGAGAGAGGTCATGGCCCTGCTCCACCCCTATCGGCAGGACTACGGTTTCAAGTTCGAGTGGCCGCTGATCGCGGAGGACCTGAAACTGTGCGCGGCCACGGTGACCAGCCGCGGCGTGGAGATCCGGCCGCCGTGCCCGCCGATCCGCATGATCCCGGCCTTCGCCCGGGCAGCCCGCCGGGTGTACCTGACCGCCACGCTCTCCGACGACAGCGTCCTGGTGACCGACCTGGACGCCGATCCCAAGCTGGTCGCCCGGCCGGTCACGCCCGGCCGGGCCTCCGACCTCGGCGACCGCATGATCCTGGCACCGATCGCGCTCAATCCGTCCCTCGATGACGAGGCCGTACGCGTCATGGCCGGTCAGTTCGCTCTCGGCGACCGCGACGGCGACGGCGTGGAGGACTCCCCGCGGATCAACGTCGTTGTCCTCGTGCCCAGCGACAAGGCAGCTGAGGCATGGAAGCCCTACGCCGCCCGGATCCACCATGTGGGCCAGCTGGCGGCGGGCGTCGCCGAGTTGAAGGCCGGGCACGTCGGCCTGGTGGTGCTGGTCAACAAGTACGACGGCATCGACCTCCCCCGCGACGCCTGCCGGCTGCTGATCCTGGACGGCATCCCCCGCCCGATGGACGCCGTCGAGCGCCGTGAGGCCGTCGCCCTGGCCAACAGCCCAGCCCGGCTCGCCCGCGAGGTCCAGCGCATCGAGCAGGGCATGGGACGTGGCGTACGCGACAGCGACGACCACTGCGCGGTTCTCCTGCTCGGCGCCAACCTCGGAGTGGCCACCAGCGACCGGCTCCACCTGAGCTTGTTCTCCCCCGCCACCCGAGCCCAGCTGGGCCTGAGCCGGGATATCGCCGACCAGATCAAGGGCGAGGGGCTGGACGGCATCCGCGCTGCCCTGGGCGCCTGCCTCGGCCGCGATCCCCAGTGGCTGGAGCGCAGCCGCCGGGTGCTCGCGGAGGTCCGCTATGCCGAGACCAGCATCGTGCGGCCCGAAGCCGTGGCCGCCCGTGAGGCCTTCGATCTCGCCTCCGCCGGACAGAGCGGCGCCGCCGCCGAGCGGTTGCAGCGGACCATGAACGGGCTGGACGACGATGACGCTCTGCGCGGCTGGATGATGGAGCAGAAGGCGGCCTACATCCACCTGACCGACGCCGGGGCTGCGCAGCGTGCTCTGGCCGGCGCGGTGCAGGACAACGGTTTCGTGCTGAAGGCCGCTGCCGGCACCCCGCCCGAGAAGATCCGGGCCGCCGCCGTGCAAGCCCGGGCCGCCGCACAGTTTCTGGGCGAGACGTACGAGGACGGCAGGCTGCTGGTGCTGGGCGTGCGTGCGCTGCTGGAAGAGATCGTGTGGGACGAGGAGCGCACCAATGACGCCGAAGCCGCCTGGCAGGGGCTCGGTGAGCACCTGGGTTTCACCAGTACCCGCCCTGAGAAGCTGTACGGCACCGGCCCCGACAACCTGTGGGCGCTGACCGCCGACCGGCACGCTGTGACCGAGCTGAAGACCGGCTGCACCACCGACACCATCGTGAAGAAGGACCTCGACCAGCTCGGCGGCAGCGTCCGCTGGGACCAGGAGCAGCACCCGGGCGTGGACGCGTTGGCGGTCATGGTCCATCCCAGCCGTGTCCTCGACCCGAAAGCGATCGCCGTCCCGGGGATGCGCGTGATCACCGGGCAGAAGCTGGAGGATCTCAAGACGGCCGTGGTGGCGTACGCGGTCGCGCTCGGCGACGGACCGGGCCGCTGGAAGGATGAGCAGGCCGTCGCGGCTCAGCTCACCCACCACAGGCTCACGGCGGGAGTCCTATTCCAGACGTACGCCGAGACTCCCCGTGCGGCAGCGGGAGCGTGACACCGTGAAACGTGGCGACAGCGACTACGAGGCGGCTCTGGAAGCCGTGGTGGAGATCCTGAAGGACCGGGCACGCAGCGGCTGCCGGCCGTTGACCTACGGCGACCTGAGCGCGCTGCTCATCGCCGACCATCACGCGGTTCCCGCCTACCAGGGCCCGCTGCCGTTCCTGCTGGAGGACGCCTCCGTCCAGGAGAGCCCCGACGGCCGCAAGCCGCTGATCTCAGCCCTGGTGGTCCTCCAGGACGAACTGCGTCCCTCGGCCGGGTTCTACAAGCTCGCCAGACGGCCGCCGTACGGCGCCACCCGCAAGGGCGACAACGAGGCGATCTGGCTCAAGGAACTGGAAGCGCTCCGGCGGGATTACACCACGAGCTGACCCCGTCGAAGGGGGCCGTGCAGCGGGCATCCGGTGCAGTGGGAGCGGACACCGGATCCCGCCCGGCATCATGGGCGGCATGACCGCGAGCACGGCGCAGGCCTTCCCCGGGCGGAGGGGCGGCTCGATCAGGGAGGACCCGCACGGCAGCGTGCAGGGCCTCCCTGACCGAATACGGAGCTGCTAAGCGTCGCGATGGCTGGAAGCCGGCGGTGCAAGGAGGTCGGCGAGCTCGTTGATCCGCTTCTGGGCGGCGACGATACTGGCGCGCAGACCGTCGTCCGCAACGGCGAGCAGGTCGTCCGGGTCGATGGACTCAATGCTCCTCACGGTGCTCGTGAGCGTCTTGGTGAAGCGGGTCCGTTGCTCGCGGATCGTGATCTCCGGATCGGAGGCAACCGTCTCGACGATGAGGGCCTGGACTGCCTCGTACGCTTCGGCGACCGCTTCCGGGGTGGCCTTCTCGTCCTCGACGACTGCCACGTAGGCGGCGGCCTTCGCCTTGGCCTGGGCGGGCAGCTCGATGGGGAGGCCGGCCGGTGTCTTCGCCTTGCCGTCTCCGGCAACCTGCCGGACGTACTGCGCACGCTCGACCTTGCGTGCTTCGGCGGCTCGGACGTCAAGCGCCTCCTTGGCCGCCTCGGCAGTCCGCTGGTCGGCGATGATCGCTACCTTGAGGGCAGTGGGATTCTCCTTCACCTCCAGCGCTTTGGTGGGCCGGATGCCGGCTACCTCTGCCGCCGCAGCGATCAGGGCGCCGCGCTCCGAGGCGGCTCCATTGCGCGGACCGTAGAACCGTCCCCACACCTCGTCGCTGGGGAGTTCCATCGGGTCGTTGCCAGGTCGCAGGTCAGCAGCTCCAAGCTGCACCACCCCGGCCTCCTTCGCCGCCTCCCAGGCGCGCAGGTAGCGCAGTACTCTCTCAGCCGACGTGCGTGACCTCCGCGCGAACTCGGCAGCTGAGATCTTGGGAAGGCCGTCGGCCTTGCCGTTGCCAGCGGAGTTTCGGTTGCCGTCCGCGCCCTTCGAGACCTGGCAGGCCACGAAGAACGCCAGCCACCAGCCGCCCGAGCGGTCGAGGGCCGCCCACGCCGTGATGTCCCGGTCGCGTTGCTCCTCGCTATACCCAGTGATGCCCTCTTGCGCGAGCATCTTTTGGACTTCGGCCCGCATCGCGTTCATCCGTTTCCGGATCTCGGGAACGCCTTCGTGTGGGTGAGGCACCTGAAGCACCTTCAGCACGTACTCAGGTTTGTGCCCAAGCCCGAAGGGCGGCTTGGCCTCGATGAAGTCGCTGAACGACGTGAACGGCGCGTCGGCGTTGACGCCAGCGGGGACCTGGCGCCATGTACCGTCCGAGACGACCGCGGCCAACAGATCCAGAAACCCGCCCGGTGTGCCCCCGTTGCGTTCGAGGCTGCTGCGAAGCTGGTAGACCCTCTGTTGCTCCTCCGTTAGGTAGCTGTTCGACTCGACGCGCACGGTCATGTGTATCTCCTAAGCCAGGTACTGGCTGATGTTCAGGGCGGCGCGCAGTCGCTTGTCCGCTTTCTGCAGCGTATTGGCCTCGTCCGCGCTGAAGCCGCACGCTTGCTTCAGCGCGTACTGCGCCTTGGTCACCGCTTCCTGGTAGCCAGGCTTGTCCGGTGTGACACCGCGCCGGGCGAGTTCCTTGCGGACGGCGTCACTCGCCTTGGACTTGAGTTCTTCGATCTGGGCACGATCGGTCTTCGGGGCCTGCGCCACGGGTGCCGCGGACGGTTCCTCCCGGGGGCTGGGAACAGGCTTTTGCACCTCCATGCCGGCGAACTCAAGGATCTTCTTCAGCTTGGTCGCGTCCTCGCCCGAGTCCGCCATGACCTTGTAGCCCTCGATCAGGAGGAACTCGTCCGCCTCGACGTCGACCTCGTTGCTGGCTGCTCGGGTGGTGGTCGCCACCGACGATTCGACGTACGAGAAAGTCTCCTGAACCGGCTCTCCGGGTTCTTTTGGCTCCTCCTCCTCGCCGCGTTCCTCGATGATCCGCAGTCCCTGCAGCGCCTCGTCCCGCATCAGATCGAGGAAGCGCTGCATCTTGGGGTCGTCGGGGGCGACGATGATGCACGACTGCTGGCGCGCTGGCGGCCCCCCCTTCCAAACCCGCAGACCACGCCCGATGAGCTGCATCAGGTGCCCGCCGTCGCGGTAGTGGGTCAGAACCCCGACGACGGCGATCTGCGGGCAGTCGTAGCCGATGAACGCCATCCGGACGGTCACCAGGAGATCCATCGGCTGGACCTTGAAGTCCGCGAGGGCCTGGCCGGCAGCGCCGGAGTCGGCGGACACCGCCAGTCCCACCCGCAGATCCGGGTGACTCTCCCGCAGGTACTTGACGACCTTCTTTGCCTCGGCCTGCTGCATGCAGGAGATGAGCCCGCGGTATGCGGCGTTGAACTTCTGTTTGTCTCGCACCGACCTCACCACGAGGTCGACCAAGGGCTTCCAGGTCTTCTCGTCCCTCAGCGCCGGCATCAGCTCGCTGCCGTCGTCAGAGAGGTTGAACTCCAGAAGGCTGTCGCCGCGGCCGCTTTCGGGGGCGGCCATAGTGCGCTTCGAGATGCGGGCGTCGGTGAGCTTCATCTCGAACGTCCGCAGGTAACCCTCCGCGATGCCGTCTGCGTAGGTGGCTTCCGCGTGGCGCACCAGCTGCTGCTTCTTGGGATCCGTCTCATGAGTTTCGTAGTCGGCGAGGATCAGCTTCTGGTTGTCGGCGCGGTAGGGCGTGCCTGTCAGCAGCAGCGTGTGCAGTGCGAACTCGTGCATCTTCTTGATCAGATCGCCGGCGCGCGTGCCGCCGCCCTCGGCGTCGTCACCGCAGAACTGGCCTTCGTCGGCGATCAAAAGGAACCGCCCCTGGTGGCGGCCAGCCCACTTAGTGAACGTTTCCTCGTTGGTGACCAGCGCGCTGTAGGTCGCGACGAAACCGCTGTTCCGCTCGTTGGGGGGGACCAGCGGCACCTCGTTGACGCGGTGACGGATCTTCCCGAGCCGCCTGGTGGCGTCGAACAGCTCACATAGGCCGCCCAGGACGTTTCCGTCCTTGTCCGTCACCATCCACTCGGTCTCGCATTGCTCTGCCAATGCCGTACGGGGGGCGAAGACCGCCACGTAGTCGATCATCCCCTCCCGGATCAGCCGTGTGGCCAGTGACTGGTACGCCAGTGTCTTGCCGGATCCGGGCGAGGCGAGCACCACCGTGCGGTCCTCACCGGCAGAAATTCGCTCAAGCACGCGGTCGATGACGCTCGCCTGGAACGGACGGGGAACGAAGGTGTCGCGGTAGTTCATGTCACGTCCTTTGAGGATGTTGCAGGCACTGCACAGTGCCTGCCCGTTCTCGACCTCGGTCGGGCCTCCGTCAGCCCAGGAGACGCGATGGTCCGCGTGCCAGCCCTGCCCCAACAGCTCGAAGCAACGCTGACAGCGCCCTTCGGCAAGCTCGTAGAGTTCCTGTCGCTGTGACGAGCTGAACAATCGGCGTGGATCAAGATCGACCATAGTCCCCCCTGGACACTGAATCTGACGGTGCGAAGGTACAAGCTCGCACTGACAACGGACCCCTACTTGCGCATATGAGCGTAAAAACGGGACGGACCGATGGCCGCCGACTCGGTCCTTTCTCGGTACGTACACGGCGGTGGGGCATCGCCACACCCTGAATTCGCCCCGATCTCAAAGCTTGAGATTTAAGCTCGCCAAGATCGTTTCTCGTCGGGGTTCCCCATTCCCCTGACAGCAAGCGCGGCCGTCCGTGATCCTTCGGGTGTCGAGCTCGAAGGTGTCACAAGAACGGCCGCTGCAATGAGTGTTGTTGATGACGCCACCCGCGTCGAGTCCTTGTCCGTGTTGTCACGATTCCGTGCCGACTTCTACGACTGCCTGCCGGCCCGGGCCGACACATTGTTCGATCTGACTGACGCGGTGCTGTGCGCTGAGGGTCCGGTAACCTCGCTCGTCGAACTGTCACTGCAGTCGAACTTCCGACGCGGGCACGGTGCTCTGTATGACGCTCTGGCTCGCGGAGCGGTCGACGAAGAGCGGCTGCGATCCCTGCTGGTGAGCCAGCTCCCGGACGAGCCTTTGATGTTCGGCGTGGATGCCTCGACGTATCCCCGGCCGAGCGCGGAGTGCTCGCCGGGCCG
>NZ_SUMC01000178.1 GCF_005047355.1 Actinacidiphila oryziradicis | reverse complement strand
CGCCATGACCACGGCGGCCATCGCGGGATCCCCCGAGCCCGCCCGTCAGGCCCGCGCCGCGGCCGTTCTCCTGATAGAGGCCTCCCGAGCAGTCAGGGCCGCCTGAGACCGCCCAATGACGGGCAGCGCGAGGGCCGCAACACTCGGCCGTAGCGTTCTACCCGCCGTCAGCGGCATGCCGCCCACGCTCTCAGCAGGTCACACGCACGCAATGCTTGTGACAGCGCCGGATAGGAGGTGATCATATTCGGCGTCGCGCATGGGGCCGGTGTAGCCGTAGGACGTGGCGTTGAGCTTCTTCTCTTTGCCGGTGATGGAGGCGGAGGGGCGGATGCCGGAGGTGTAGCCGCCCTTGCGGCAGATCGTCGTCGTCAGGTTGGCCTGGGTGACGGCGGGGGAGATGGCGCCGGGGGTGCAGGCGGGGTCTTCGAGCGGCTGCTTGTTGTCGTACTGGTAGTGGCAGCTGCCTGCCGGGGGCTGCTGCTGGACGGTGTAGTGCGTCTGCGGGCCGGGGCCGGTGGCGATCGTCCGTCCCGAACCGTCGGCCGTGGCGCTGGTGGGTGTGGTCGTTCCGGAGGGGGCGTTGTCCGCGCTACCCGTGGCCGAGTTACACCCCGCCAGCAGGAGCGCGGCAAGCAGCACGATCGGGGCATGGCGGGTGGCAGGCGGCATGACGGATGATCCTCACGGAACGGGGAGCGGGCGCAAGCATGCTGCCCCCTATGGGGCAACGCCACGCGGGCGGGCGGCAGGCGTGCGTGAGCACGTGGGGCGTAGGGCGGGCGCAGCACGTGGCTCCCGTCGGATTCCAGCTCGCCACCTCAGGCCGTCCCCCTATGCTGACCTGCATGGCGGACGGCATGCGCATCGGCTTGATCTCCTTCGGCGTGGCGGAGTTCGCCGCTCTGCGTGAGACGTGCGTCGGCGCGGGCCACGATCCTGTCGTCTATGCCTTTTCCCGTTCCATGCGGCCCGGGACGGCTACGGATGAGGGCGCGGCCGGTGTCGTGGGCCGGATCACCGCGGCGCTGCCCGCGGGGACGGATCTGCTGCTGCCGGGCAGTTCCGAAGGGCTGGGTGCCGCGCTGCGCGGCTACGATCTCGATCTCCTGATCTGTTACGGGTTCTCGTGGCGGCTGCCACGATCCGTGCTGGGTATCCCGCGGTACGGCGTGGTCAACGTTCACTGCTCGATGCTCCCCAAATACCGCGGCCCCGCCCCGGTGTTGTGGGCGATCCGGAACGGGGATCCGTACTTGGGCGTGACGGTCCACCGCATGAACGAGGAGTTCGACGCCGGTCCCGTCCTCGCCCAGCAGGACGGCATCCCGATTCCGGACGACGTGACACCCGAGAGCCTGTGGACTGGCCTGTCCCCGGTGCTGCGCGGCCTGCTCGCCGTCGCCCTGGACCGGGCACCGGACCCCTTGGCCGGTGAACCGCAGGCCGCCGACGGCGTCAGCCACGCGGGACTGATGGAGCCGGAGTTCTCCGTCGTGGACACCACGAAGACGGCGCGCGAGGTGCACAACCAGGTGCGGACCTTCCGGTTCATGGGCCCGCGCCTCGGCCCCGTCGCCACCGTCGGGGGGCCGGTCGCTGAAGGTCCTGGGCACCAGCCTCACCCCCGCAGACGGTCCCCGCCTGGACTGCGCCGACGGCCCCGTGTGGATCACCGCTTCGGAGCCCGTGGCAGCGAACGGCTAACCGCCGTCCCTCAGGTGCCGGGCCACCCTCTGGGCCAGCGCGACCGCCTGCGGGTCCTGGAGCGGGCTGAGCAGGCGCAGCGCCTCCTGCCGGGCGGCACGCGCCGAGTCGCGTTCGCCGAGGGGGCCGAGTGCGCAGGCTAGATTTTCCAGGGCTCCCGCGAGCTTCCAGTGGGCGTCGAGCTCGCGGTAGACGGTGATGGCGCGGTGGTGCAGTTTCGCCGCCTCCTGCAAGCGGCCGAGTGCCTGGCATGCCTCGCCCGCGCCGTCCAGCGCTGCGGCTTCGCGGGCGGTGTCGCCGAGTCGCCGCTGCACGGCGGCGGACTCCTGGCACAGGCGCAGGGCCTCCTCCGGATTCCCCCGTGTCCGTTCGATTTTCGCCGACTCCACCAGCCAGTGCCCCCGCCAGACCTGGTTGTCCTCGCCATCGGCGATCGACAAGGCGGCGCCGATCGCGCGGCCGGCTGCTTCGAGGTCTCCCGACTCCCGCCGCGCCCAGCTCAGCAGGAACAGCGCGTTGCCCTCGCCGAAGTGGTCCCGGAGTTCGCGGAAGTCCGCCAGCGCCTGCTCAACGATCTCCCCGGCCTCCTCGCTCTGGCCGAGTTCGCACAGCGTCTCGGCGAGATTGCTCCGCATCAGTGCCGTCCAGCGGCGATCGCCGAGTTCGCTGAAGATCTCCGCACTGTCGGCGAAGTGGGACTTGGCCTCCTCCAGCCGGCGGCGGCGCAGCCCGAGCAGGCCGAGGGCGTTGACGGACACCGCCGTGCCGCGCCGGTCGCCGATACGCCGGCGGATGGCGAGCGCGGCGCGGTGGCACTCCTCGGCCTCCTCCAGCCGCAACGCCTGGAAGGCGGCCTTGCCCAGGTTTTCCAGCGCCTCCGCCTCCCCGGCCTGTTCTCCGGCGCGTGCGGCGGCGTCCACGGCGATCCGGGCGGTCGTGACCCAGTCGTCGAACGCGTTGTGGTGCATGTAGATGGCACGCAGCACCACGGCCAGGCGCCAGGCGATCCCGGGGAATCCGGCGCCAGAGGCGACGCGGGTGGCGGTGACAAGGTTGGCGCTCTCGCTCCGGTACCACTGGAACGCGGACCCGTAACCGTCGAAGGCAAGCAGCGCCGCGGGTGCCGGGATCTGATCGTCAAGGACGTGACTGTCGTACGGCGCGATGGCGCGCTGCGCCGCGTCCGCGGTGTGGAGGTACCAGGCGAGACAGCGCCGGAGGATCTCGGTCCGGTCCGCCTCGCTCTCCTGCTGCCGGACCAGCTCGGCCGCGTAGGCCCGCAGCAGGTCGTGGAACTCGTAGCGCCCGGCCGGGCGCCGCTCCAGCAGATGGGCACGGACCAGGGTGTCCAACAAGGAGCGTGCCTGCGCCGGTTCGATCCCGGCCAGGCCCGCGACGGCCGGGAGGCCGAACTCGTTTCCGGGGTGCAGGCCCAGGAGCCGGAACAACCGGGCCGCAGGGTCGGGCAGTGCCTGGTAGGACCACTCAAATACGCTGCGCATCGCGTCGGACCCCTCCTCGGCATCGGCGGTCAGGACGTTCCACCGTGCCGACTCGCCGCGCAGGTCGTCGATCAACTCGCCGAGCGGCATCGACGGCCAGCCCGCCGCGCGTTCCGCGGCGATGCGCAGTGCCAGTGGCAGCCCCGCGCACAGCCGGGCCAGCTCCGCCAGGTCGGCGCGCCGGTCGCGGTCTCGGTAGTCGGCGGTGGTGGCGCGCAGCAGTGCGACGGCGTCCGTCGTCGGGAAGGTCGTCACCTCCAAGCGCAGCGCGCCCTGTTGGGCGACCAGGCCGGACAGGTCGTCCCGGCTGGTCACTACGACGAGGCACCCCGCGGTCGCCGGCAGCAGCGGGCGGACCTGCGTGCTGTCCGCCGCGTTGTCGAGGACCACCAGCATGCGCCGGTCCGCCAGCAGCGACCGGAACATCGTCTCGCGGCGCTCCCGTTCCACCGGAACCTGCGCGGCGGGGACGCCGAGGTCTTCGAGGAACCGGCCCAGTACCTCCTGCGGCGATGCCGGAGAGCCGGCGGCGTAGCCGCGCAGGTTGGCGTACAGCTCGCCGCCCGGGAAGTGCGGCCGGACGGCGTGTGCCCAGTGCAGGGCGAGCGAGGTCTTGCCGACCCCGGCGGTTCCGGTGATGACCGCCACAGGCACGACGAGTGGTTCATCGCGGCCGTCCGCCACGAGGCGGCCGAGGCGGGTCAGCTCCCGGGCCCGGTTGACGAAGTGGCGCACGTCGCCCCGGAGCTGGCGGGGAACGAGGGTCGGGTCGGGGCGCGGTTGCTGGTGGAAGTGCACCCCGCCGTGGACATCCCTGGCCTGCACGACACCGTGCGCCGAAGCCGAGCCCTCGAACCGGTTGACGTGCCCAGCGGTGTCGTCCATCTCTAGGCTTGGCGCGGCGGCGGTGGCAGGGTCGCTACGTGCTGCTCGAACCAACCCTCCAGCGGCTCGCCTGCGTCGTAGAGGCTCTCGATGAACTTCTGGCAGTGCAGGATGAGGTGGGGGTCGACGAACTTCCGCGTGGATTCCAGGACGTCCTGCTCGTCGTAGACCGCCTGGTACATAACCTGCGAGCCGAGCGTGTAAATCTCCGGGAGCGGGCCGTCATCCTCGAACCGCGCCACCTGGTCCGCCCCGATGACGTGGACCGTCCCCCCGCACTGCTCCCGGACGCGCAGCGCGTGCAGTTCCCATTGCAGATAGTCGCTGACAGGTTCCTCGACCACCCGGACCCGCCGGGCCAGGAAGCCGTGCCGGTCGATCTTGCGGTGGTACTCCTCCATGTCCGCGCGGCCCGCCTCCAGCAGGCGCAGGGATTCCTCCCACTCGCCGCGCGCGAACGCCTCCCAGCTGTCGTAGCCGGGCTCCTTGAAGGACTGTTGCCGCTCCAGCTTCCAGAATCCAAGGTCGGCACTGTTCCAGAAGTGCTTTTCAAAGTCCGCGTAGTAGGCGTCGAGCGCCATGCGCTCTCCCGTGGCGCCGTCGAGCGGGCTACGCATCCGGGATGTCCGCCTTGGCCGCAAGGATCGTTGCCCTCGGGATGATGACCAGCCGCTCCCCGGGATCAACGCTCACCCCGTCCGGCAGCCGTCCTTCGTAGGAGGTGGTCAGGTCCGCCCCGATGACGGCGACGTCCCCGTTGTCCAACTCCCAGACGTCCGGGCAGCTGGCGTTACCGGACGTCTGCCCCAGCTCGTGCGACGACTTGCCCAGCCGCCGCGCAAAGGACGCCGCAGGATCGGCCTCCCACTTCTTGGCCATGTCTCCTCCGCGTGCCAGCATCTGTTGTCGCCTCAGCTCTGGGCGGGACGAGGCTATCACCTAGGGTGTTTGTTCGACCGCGACTTGTCACCCTCATCGACCTGCCAGCGTGGGCCTGTCGACGAGCCCGACGCCGCCCAGGCGACCCGGCGGATACTGCCCCGGCCCCGGCCCTCCTCCAGATCGGCGCCAGCCCCCGAGCCTCGACCGGGCAAGCGAACAGGGAGAACGACGGACGGACTTTGTGGGGGGCTTGTTCGGCCCTCAATGGAGAAGTTGCTGCTTTCCGCGCGTCGGCCAGCGTCTGGAGCGGGCCCGCGCACGGCACGGCAGCGGCACGCCGAGCCTGCGACACAGACCTGGGACGAGAGTCCCTGTTTCCCCAGGTAGCCGGTGAGTTGAGACCCTGGGAAGCCCGTGCGTGTGGCACGGCTTGCGGCCGGCGCGGCTCACCGGCGGGGCGCTTGGCGGTCGTCGGCACTGGCCGGCCCCTCCAGGCCCGGCCCGGTGCCGCGTCCCGAAATCGTTGTGTGTTTCACGTGCGATCCACGTGTGTTTCGGCTACAATGCGGAACGGAGGTAACCCCCGTGTCCAACGAGCAACACGAGCTTTTCGCCGCGGTCGACGCGCTTTTGGAGGAGGCGGCTGCTCCGCTGCCGGATCCGGATGAGCGCAAGCGGCTGCGCGAGGCGGCCGGGCTGAGCCAGGAGCAGTTGGCGAAGGCGTTGCGGGTTCGGCGGGAGACGGTGACCGGCTGGGAGGCGGGTCGGACGGAGCCGCGGCCGCCGAAGCGGGCGGCCTACATCCGGCTCCTGGACGGCCTCGCCGCGCGCCACCCCGCACCCCGGCCTGTCAGCAGCACCCCGGCTGTGCCGCAGGCCCTCGCCAGGCCCGCCGCACCGGAGCCGGCACCCGCTGCGCCCCCGGCCGCGGCGTCGTCGGTGCCGGCTCCCGCGAAGGCGGCGGCGAGCACCAGACCGTCGTCGACATCGCGCGGTCCGGCGGTGAAGAAGGCCGTGGGGAAGAAGCCTGCGGCCGCCCCGGCGGCCGTGGATCCGAGGTTCGCAGGCGGGCCGCTGGCGGTGCTGGACGGCGACGGGTCGGCGTACTGCGTCGGCGGCCTGGTGCTGGACTGCCCGGCGAAGACGATCGGCGCTCTGGTCGACTGGACGCTGAAGGAGGCGAAGCTGGGGGCGGCGCGGCTGCACCGCAACGGCAAGGACGCCGACCCGCTCATCGTCATCACCGCTGCGGCCGCCGAACGGTTCGCACTGCCCGCGACGTTGGAGGACCGGCAGGGCCTGCGGCTCCCGGAGGACCACACGGTCGTCAAGCAACTGACCAGGTCCAATTGGAAGTTGACCCGCCGCGGCTTCGGCCCGTGGGCGAGGATCTACCGCCCCGCCACGGGTGGGCAGCGCCACTGCGTGCAGCTCGCGATCCTGCCCTGGAACGCGCTCGACACCCGCTCCTGGGGCGACATCGCCCAGCTCCCGCCGCCGGAACTCGCCCAACTGCTCGGGGACTACGCCACGATGGTCATCACCCCACGCGGCTCCACCGCCGTCTGCGGCCTGGAGCTGATGACCGCGCTGCGCCCGCCGACCCGCGCGGTGAAGGACGAAGACACCGGCACCTGGGTGTCGGGCCCGAACCCGGGCTCGCTGACGGAGCCGGTGGAGTGCGCGCCGCCGGAGGCACCGGACGGGCACCCCCTCGTCACCGCCCTCTACCCGAGGTTCCATCAGCGCACCCCGGACCAGGTCCTGCAGGAGGAGGCGTACGCGTGGTCCCGCGCCCTGACCGATGAGGAGTGCACGAAGCGGTTCGTGGTGGGCATCGACGTCAACATGGCGTTCGCCGCCGCCGCCAACCGGCTGAACGTCGGCCTCAGCGCACCGGTGCACCTCACGGCGCCGGCCTTCGACAAGGCGCTGCCCGGCTCCTGGCTGGTGGACCTCTCCCACATCGACTTCGACCCCCGCCTGCCGTCGCCGTTCACCCCGGCCGGGCACCGGCCGACGGGTCCGGCCTGGTATGCCACACCGACCGTCGCGTACGCGGTGGAGCTCGGCTACCAGGTCCAGCCGATCGAGGCGTACCTGCGGTACGAGCACGGCTCCTACCTGGACGCCTGGTACACCCGGCTGCGCGACGCCTACATGGCCACCATGGAGCAGCTGGGCGTCGTGCCCGGCATGGCGGAGGAGGAGTTCCTCGCGGCGATGGCCGTGCACAAGGACGTCGACCCGGGGCAGGCCGCCGTCCTGTCGGCCATCAAGGCCACGGTCAAGGGCGGGATCGGGAAGCTGAGGGAGCGGCCGCGCGGCGGCGGCTGGCGGTCGGGCGAGCCCTGGCCGGCCCTGCAGCGGCCGACGTGGCGGCCGGACATCCGCGCCGCGGTCATCTCCACCGCGCGGGTCAACATGCACCGCAAGATGCTCAAGCTCGCCACCGCGGCGGACCTGTACCCGGTCGCGATCAATTCGGACTGCGCCGTGTACCCCTCCGACGGACCGAGCCCGTTGGACTTCCTGCCGCGCACGCCGGACGGCAAGCCGCTGCCCGGCGCCTTCCGCCTCGGGGTCTCGCCGGGGATGGTCAAGCTCGAAGGGACCCAGGACGTCCTGTGGGCGGAAGGCCTGCTGGAGGAGCACGGTCCGGAGGGCGTGAACCTGGCCCGGCACATCAAGGACGGCGTCGTCACCGTCGCGGACAACGGAGAGTAGGCAGACACCGGTGGGCATCCTCGGGGACAGCCTCGATAAGGCCGAAGCGAAGGCGTTCACCCGCCCCATCCCGAAGACGGCGCAGGCGCAGATGCGCTTCCTGGTCAAGCAGGAGAAGGGCTCAACGCGGGCCGTGGCGCAGCTTCTGGGCGTCTCCCAGCGCACGGTGGAGCGCTACCTCAAAGGCCAGCTCAGGCGGCCCCGCAAGGACCTCGCCGGCCGCCTCGCCTCGGCGGTGCGCAAGCGCTGGCAGCCCAAGGTCCGTGGCAAGGCGAAGAAGCAGGCCGCCACCGCCACCGGCATCGTCATCGAGACCCGGGCGCGGTTCGGGTTCACTGCCGCACTCGGCACCACCGACGACGGCCGCCTGCGCCTGATCACCCAGCACCTGCCGCCCCCGTACGCCGCCCGGCTCTTCGACGCCCAGGCCGCCGGCGCCACCGAGCAGCAGTTGCAGAACATCGCCGCCGAAGGCCTCCAGGATATCTACTTCAAGGACCACGGCCGCCGCGCCCAAGGCCTGCTGGTGGAGTTCACCGACATTGACTACATCGAGCTCGACATCTGACCTGGGGTACGCGCGAGGGGCGCGCTCCATTTGTGACTGAGCGCTTCAGTTGGCGAGTTGAGCACCTGAGTTGGCGCCCCTTGTGCTCATGTGTCGGGGTGTCGTTAAGGCTCCGTGTCAGCGCGGGGTGAGGACGCAGAACTCGTTGCCCTCCGGGTCGGTGAGGACCGTCCACGGCACGTCGCCCTGGCCGAGGTCGATGTCGGTGGCGCCAAGAGCCCGCAGTCGGGCCGCCTCGGCCGCTTGATCGTCACCGGGGTACGGGCAGAGGTCGAGATGGATGCGGTTCTTCACGGTCTTCGCGTCGGGTGTGCGGAGGAACTCCAGATACGGGCCGACACTCTTGGCGGAGCGCAGCACCGCATGATCGTCGGTCACCTCGTGCAGGGTCCAGTCCATCGCCTCGCCCCAGAACCGGGCCATGGCCCGCGGATCCGCGCAGTCGACCACGACCGCGGCCATCGGCCCGGTGTCCCGGTAGATCGATCGCGGCTCTAGGACGCAGAACTCGTTGCCCTCCGGGTCGGCCAGGACCGTCCACGGGACGTCGCCCTGGCCCACGTCGGCGGGCGTCGCGCCGAGAACCTGGAGGCGCGCGACCAGCTCTGCCTGATGGGCCGCAGAGGTGGTGGCAAGGTCGATGTGCACACGGTTCTTCACCGTCTTGGGTTCCGGGACGCGAAGGACATCGACGCAGACGGCGACGGGGTCGGGATAGACAAGGCCCACGGGTTCGAGGTTGGTCACGCCGGGTTCCTCGCTGTCAACGCTCCAGCCGAGCACCTCCGCCCAGAACCGGCCGAGCGCGGAGTCATCCCGAGCATTCATCGCAATTTGAACAAGCCGTGTCGCCATGCCGCCGACCCTATGCACACCGCCCTGCAACGACAAACGCATATACCGTCACCAAACAGAGATCAACTCGCTCGCCAACCGCAGTGCTCAGCTCGCCACCTGAAGTGCTCAGTCACACCATTGCTGTGATGTGCCGAAGCACGATAGTCGTCACACAGGCGGCTTGTTGTCACCAAACGGCGGCGGTGCCTCTGCCAGTGGCTCCAATCGGGTGGCAAGAGGCTGAAGCGGTCGGCGTCAGTCGTCTCCGGACGCACGCCGCGCGAGGCTCTCGCGCAGTCTGGCCAGCCGGTCGATCTCGGCGTCGAGGGCGGCGAGCCTGCGGCCGACAATCCCGGAGGTGGGGGCGCCGGGTTCGACAGA
>NZ_SUMC01000177.1 GCF_005047355.1 Actinacidiphila oryziradicis | reverse complement strand
ACCAAGCGCGGGACGTCCAAGGGGGCAACCATGATCGCATCCTGCCGGGATCCCCACCGGGACGCACTCCCATTTCACCGCTGTGACCAAGGCATTCGGACAGTTCCGATACCCGACGTCACCATTAGCCCCGGTCGCCGACCTGCAACTGCGGTCCCTGCTCGCCGAGCCCGTCGACCAGGACGGTGGCATGACGGAAGAGCGGATGACCTCGCTGTTCGCCCGGATCGCCCGGGAGACCGAGGGAATCCAGGACCTGGACGACCGGATGGACGTCGCATGAGCCGGCGCGGCCGCCCGGCCGTCCTGCCGGACCAGCCCCACCGTGGCCCCGATGTCCTGGAGCCGGGCAGCCTCCTGGTCCGCCACCGCAGCGTCCAGGGCACCACCCGCAGTTACGACTTCGCTAGCCTGCCGATCGCGGCAGCGATGCGGCAGTCCTGGGCGACGGTGTTCGCCGCCCGGTGCACACCGGGCGGCGGCTGGAACACCCTCAGGGCCAGCATGGCGAACTGGCGGGCGCTCACGGTCTTCGCCCGGTTCCTCGCCGAGCAGGAGCACCCGCCCGAGGACGTCGGCGGCCTGACCGTCACGCTCTGGAACTCATGGAGGCTGAGCCGTCCTGTCACCGTTGCCGGCCGCACGCACTACCACCGGATCGCGGCCCTGCTGCGGAGGGATCCGGGGCTGCCCGAGCCGGTCCGCGAGGCCATGGCCAAGCGTCTGCCCCGGGTGAAGAAGCAGGAGACCGCCTACGGTCCGGACGACTTCCAGCAGATCCGTGTCGCCGCACAGCGGATGTTCCGCGCCGCTTACCTGCGGATCAGCGAGAACCGCGAACAGCTGCTGAAGTGGCGGTCCGGCGCCGTCGAGCCGGGCACCAGGCAGTGGCTGATCGGCGAGGCCCTGGACACCCTGGCCCGCACCGGTCACGTTCCGCGCTACCAGGGCACCGACGGGCGGATTCGGGTGACCTCCCGCTACGTGTTCGCCCTGGGCGGCGGGCGGGCGGAGTTCACCTGGCGGCGGCTCTTCCTGAGCCGGGACGAGGCGACCGCGCTCGCCGTGCTGCTGGTGATCGACCACGGGCTGAACGCCACCACCGTCTCCGAGATGCCGGTGCCCCGCGCGACGCCCGACTCCGGAGAGGATGGCGGCTTCCCGATCTACCGGATCGAGCTGGAGAAACGCCGCCGCGGCAGCGGCCGGCACTTCGAGACGCGGAATCTCACCGACTTCGGCGCCGATTCCCCGGGGCGCCTGATCACCCAGGCCCTGGAGGCGACCGCCGCCGCCCGCGCGCTCGTCGCCGAGCGGGCCCCTGACCTCGACCGCCTCCTGGTCTGGCACGAGACCATGCCGAAAGTGCGAGCGCACCCCGAAGAGGTCTGGGTCGGGATGTTCGGCGCCGGCCTGCACAACAACGCCGCCCAGTGCTGGGCCCAGAAACAGGGCATGCGAGGGTCGCCGATGCGACGGCTCCGCTTGACCGTCAACGTCCTGCACCGGCGCGAGCCGGGACAAAACAGCGAGGACACCCACGACCGCGTCTATGTGCTGCCCGAGCCCCAGGCCCACCAGGCCGCCATTCCCGTGATCGCCGACGGCATCACCGATGCGCTCGAACACGCCCGCCGAACCGTGCTGCGGGCCCAGCTCGCCGACACGCCCGGATCCGGCGATCTGGAGACCGCCACCGCCAGCTGCACCGACTACAAGAACAGCCCCTTCACCCCCACCGGATCCGGCTGCGGGGCATCGTTTCTGCTCTGCACCGCCTGCCCGAACGCCCGTGTCACCCCGGCCCATCACCCCCGGCTGGCCTACCTTCACCGAGCCGTCGCCAGTCTGCGCGAGGTCATGGACCTCGGGCTCTGGGACGCCGACTGGGCCGACGCCCACGCCCGCCTGGACGACCTGCGGCACCGCCTCGGCACCGAGGTCTGGCAGGACGCGCTGACGCAGGTCACCGCCGTCGACCGCGAACACATCGAGCACCTTCTGAAAGGACATTTCGACCTGTGACCGCGCTGGCCGCCGAGCTTGCCCCACTGCCCGGCCCCGACACCCCGACCATCGCGCCCGCCCGGATCGTCACCGGCTACACCGGCCCCGTCTCCCGCTACGGAGATCCGGTCTGGACTCTGGAACCGCTGAACGCCAACCCCAGCGCTGACCAGCACCGCATCCACTGGGTCAAGGTCCCGCCGTCCTTCCGGCCCGAACTCCAGCTCGTCGCCTTCCGGCTGATCAACCAAGCCCTGCCGGACAGCTTCCTGACCAACCGGCACCCGTCCTGGCGCACACGCCAGAGCGCGAACAAGATCTACCAGGCCGTTCTCACCTGGCGGGCCTTCGCCGAATGGCTGGAGAAGCGGGGAGTCACCTCCCTCACGGACTGCACCACCGAGGACTTCATCGGCTACGGCTCTCATTTGGTACGCGGGCGTGGGCTCAGCCGCAACAGCGTCCAGCACCAGCTGATCGCGCTCCGGATCATGAGCGGTAACGCGAAAGTGCCTTCTGGGCTGGGACGATGAACCTTGTCGAGGGGTTCTGTCGGTCCAGGCGGAAGGCACTTTCTGCGTGCAGGGTATCGGTGGGCGGAACTCGTTCGGGTGACCTTCAGCTCGCTCGCCCCGCCGGGGTGACCAGGACCAAGGGGATCTCCCGGGCCGTCGCGGTGCGGTAGACGGCGTACGAAGGCATCGCGGCCACGACCGCCGGCCACAGGCGGGCTGACTCGGCCGCCGTGGCCGGCCGGGCCGTCGCCGGGAAGGTGGCCGCGCTGACCTGGAGGGTGACCTCCGGGGTAGCCAGCAGGTTCAGGTACCAGGCTGGATGGCGGTCCGCGCCCGCGTTGGACGCCGTCAGGACGTACGCGTCCTCGTCCCGGACGTACGCTAGCGCCGTGCGGCGCAGCAGGCCGGACTTGCGGCCCCGGGTGGTCAGGAGCAGGTCGGCCACTCCGGGGCGGGGGTGGCCGCCGGTCTCCTCGAAGCGGCGGATGTGGTCGGCGATCCAGGGGGTCGGGTTGTCGTGGACCGTGCTGGTCATACGGCGGACACCCCCGCGTGGGTCCGGTGCAGGGTCAGGACCTCGACCTCGTCCAGCAGCGCGCGAGCGAAGTCCCCGGGCGTGATCCGGCTGTCGGCGGCGGCCGGGGCGAGCGCGTACCCGCCGGAGGGCCCGCCCTCGTGGTCGAAGTCCCCCGCCGGGCTCAGCACCACCCAGTCCAGCGCCTCCGGCGCGGCCGCGCGCAGCGCCTCGGTGCCGGCGCCGTGGCCGACGTAGAACTCCCGCCACTCCTGCGGGTACCCGGGGGTGTCCATCAGCAAGTCCCCGGATGCGGTGGGCAGTACGGACGCCAGCCCGACCGACACCAGCCGCTTCACCCCAGCCGCCGGGAGCCCCTTCGCGAGGGCGCGGGCGACGGCGGGGAAGAACTCCCCGGGGCGCGCCCCGGGGTCGTACACGGCGACGATCGCCGCGTCGTGCCCGGCCGCGAGCCGCGCCACAGCTGCTGGGTCTGTCACCTCCCCGTCGGCCCGCTCGGCCGCCGTGACCTCGTGGCCCCGCCGCCGGGCCTCCGCCACGGCCGCGCGGCCGACCCGGCCGCCCGACCCGAACACGATGATCCTGCTGCTCTTCGCTTCCATGGGCGGGAGCGTAGGCCGAGGGCTGGTTTCCGATCGGATACCGCCCTACGGTGTGAATCATGACGAAGCCGCAGGCCGAACGGACCCCACTGGATCCCCAGATGTTCGACCCCGTCTGTCCGTCCCCGCTGGTGCCGTTCCGCGTGGGCGACAAGTGGGCCACGCTGATCCTGCGGTGCCTGCAGGACGGCCCGCGCCGATTCTCGGAGCTCAAGGTCCCGCTGCGTGGCGTCACGGCTAAATCGCTGACCCAGTCCCTGCGCAGGCTGGAGCGGGATGGTTTCGTCGTACGGGAGGAGTACGAGGGCACAGAGCGCCGTGTCGAGTACGCCCTGACCCCGCTCGGCCTGGGCCCGCTCGGCCTGGGCCTGCTGGGCCCGCTGGACGCAGCCTGCGAGTGGACGCGAGAGCACTGGGACGAGCTGATCGACGCGTAGGAGGCGAGCCTTTCGGGGGCGGCTGATCCTTGATCAGTCCAAGGCACAGGCGCAGGAAAGGAATTTCCCCTTACGAACAGCTCTCAGGGGGACCTACTGTCTCTTCCGGCCGTATCTCGCAGACCTCCCGGGCAGGTCAGCGAGAGACTCGCTGACCTTCGGGCCACCTCAAGCGCTAGCCTGCGCGTTTCACTTGCGGCCGTGTCCAGATCATGAGCGGGAAAGCGAAAGTGCCTTCTGAGCTGGCAATGCCGGTGACTTAAGCCGTTTCCGCAGGTAGGGGCCGGTGTTTGGTGACTCTGAACGCGTAGTGGACGTTACTGGGAGTGCGCGGCTGGTCTCGCCTCTTGATCGCGAACTTGTTCTTCGGTGGCTTCTTGACGCGTTCGCAGCGTCGGTCCCGGCGGCTGGGGAGAAGATCGTCGAGGAGTTCGGTCGCGACCTCTTCCAGCGTCCAGCGGAGTCGGTTGGCGGTGGCGGCGGCCTGGCTGGGGACGCGGAGGCGGACGAGTTGGACGGTGACGCTGAAGGAGATCCGGTCGGGATCGATGCCGGCCTGTCGGGCGGTCTCGTGTTCGAGGGCGCACAGTGCGTGGTAGACGGTCAGGAGCGCGTAGACCTCCTGGGTGATGAGTTCGGGCGACCGGGAGCGCAGGGTGAAGCCGGCACCGCGCAGGCGATTCTTGAGTTCCGCGAAACTGTTTTCGATCTCCCAGCGCTCGTTGTAGATGATGGCGAGTTCCCGGGCCGGAGCCCGCCGGTGGTCCAGCAAACTGGTGACAAGCCGGAAGGTATCGTGGCGAGTTGACCCGTCCTCGGCGCGACTGCGCACGGTGTAGTCGATGATCCGGACCAGGTGACCCTGGGGTGTGCCGTCCCCGGCGCGTCCTGCGGCGCGGTCGGCGCCCAGGCGGCGGGTCTCCGCGGGGGTCGGCATGATCGACAGGTAGGAGCCGTCCGGCAGGACGCGCAGGGGTGTGAAGACCTGCCCCTTCTTGACCCGCCAGATCAGGTGGGCACCGGTCGCCCGGGCATCGGCCCATAGTTCGTAGCCGACGAAGTAGCGGTCGGCCAACAGCAGCATGTCCGGGGTCAGGGCCGCCAGAAGGGCACGGGCCAGGACATACTCACTGGCGCGCTCCACGCCGTCGAATGCGGCGTCGATGAGCCCGTGAGTCCCGGACTCGACCAGCGCCATGAGCCTGACCTGCGGACTTCCACAGGTGTTGATGGCCGGGTTGGAGAATCCGAAAGCCGCGGCGTTCTCCTCGGTGTCCGGCACGTCCAGGGTCGTGCCGTCCCAGGCGACCAGCCGCAGCCCGAAGGCGTACGCCCCAAGGTCCTCGGGAGTCGCCAGTGGACCGCTGGTTTCCTCGAACAACGCACGCAGTGGTTTCTCGCCCAGCCGCCGGCGGGCCCTGGTGAGCGCCGAGCTTGTCGGCAGCCGCTGGAATCCGAGCCCCGGCAGATGTCGCAGCTTCTCCGTCAGCGTCCGCAACACCGCACGATATCCGGGTTGAACTGCGCTTTCGGCACTACCGAACAGGGACAACGCCAGGACGAAGTACACCACCGCCCGAGCGGGTAGCAGGCGTCGTCGAAGTTCGACGCGGCCAGTGCTCTCCAGTACCTCGTCGATGATCTCCGGTGTGAGCCAGCGGGTCAGCACACCCAGGCGGATCCGTTCCCCGAACCGCTCGCCCACCGGAATCCACGCTCTACGCCCCGAAATCGGCGTGGCGGCACTGGCGGCACTCGCGGCAAGAACGGGCATGATGGCAGACTGAGCACCCAACGGAGCCCCTATTAGACAGTCGGATCTTGGTCGATCTTCTGTCCTACTGGGGGCTCCGTTACTGCGTCCGGCGCTTGCCTGGATCATCACCAGAACGTGACGAACTACCCAGCGTCACGAAGGATGAAGTCCCCCCAAAACAACCACCGAGGACCGTCTGACCAGCAGCGTTCTGTTAAGTCACCGGCATTGTTCTGAGCTGGGACGATGAGGCTTGTCCAGGGCTTCCGTCACCACAGCGGGAAGGCACTTTCGAAGTGCACACTACCGGGTCACGTCCCAAGCTTGTCGTCTCGGCCGACGGTCGCGGAGTGGTCAGCCATGCCGGATCCCGCCTGCTGGCGGACCTCGCCGACGCCACCGGCCTGACCGGCGCCTTCACCGACGCGCTACGTCGCCTGCGGCCGCGCGGAACCGGGCACGACCCCGGACGGGTCGCGGCCGACCTGGCGGTGATGCTCGCCGACGGCGGCGAGGCCATCGCCGACCTCGCTGTTCTGCGCGACCAGCCCGGCGTGTTCGGCCCGGTCGCCTCCACCCCCACCGCCTGGCGCCTGCTGGCCGACATCGGCCCGGCAACACTGTCCGCCCTGCGCGCGGCCCGCGCCGCCGCACGGGAGACCGCCTGGCTGCAGGCCGCCGACACCCGACACGGGATCCCGGCCTCCCGTGCAGGCGGACGTGACCTGCCCGGCCTGGTCCTGGACCTCGACGCCACCCTGGTCACCTGCCACTCCGACAAGGAGCAGGCAGCCCCGACTTATAAGCGCGGCTTCGGCTTCCACCCGCTGCTGTGCTTCCTGGACAACACCGGCGAGGGACTGTCGGGCCTGCTCCGGCCGGGCAACGCCGGAGCAAACACAGCCGCCGACCACATCACCGTCCTGGACGCGGCCCTGGCCCAGATCCCCGACGCCCACCGCTACGGCACCGACATCCTCATCCGCACCGACAGCGCCGGCAGCGCCAAGGCGTTCCTGGCCCACGTGCGAGCCCAGCGCGACCGGGGCATCCGTACATCCTTCTCCGTCGGATACGCCGTCACCGAACCGGTCCGCCGCGCGATCCGGGCCCTGCCCGACCAGGTCTGGCACCCCGCACTGGAACAGGACGGCTCCCTGCGGGACGGGGCGCAGGTCGCCGAACTGACCGGCATGGTCGACCTGCCGGGTTATCCCGACGGCACCCGGATCATCGTGCGGCGCGAGCGGCCCCACCCCGGCGCCCAGCTGTCCCTGTTCGACCTCGACGAGGGCATGCGCCACCAGGCCTTCCTCACCGACACTCCCCACGGAAGCGGCGGATCGCTCCAGTTCCTGGAGGTCCGCCACCGTGCCCACGCCCGCGTTGAGGACCGCATCCGCTGCGGCAAGACCACCGGCTTCGGCCGCTTCCCCTCCCGCCACTTCGCCGTCAACACCGTATGGCTGGAGCTGTCCCTGACCGCGATCGACCTGCTCGCCTGGACCCGCACCCTGCTGCTGGACAGCGAACTCGCCGACGCCGAACCCAAGAAACTCCGCTACCGGCTGCTGCACGCCGCCGCCCGCATCACCCGAGCAGCCCGCCGCATCCACCTGCGGATCGCCGAAACCTGGCCCTGGCGCCACGAACTGACCACGGCCTTCGGCCGCCTGGCGGCCCTGCCCCGACCGGCCACCTGACCGGCAAACCCACCGCTGCCCGCCCACGACCCGAAGAACCCTGGAGCACCCGGCCCGCGCGCCGGGCCCCCGCCATGCCCACCCGGCGATGAACAGCCCACAACCACCACCAGCGCGATCAGCCCAGCGCAACAGGCCCCAAGCGAAAGGCAGGGGCTAGGCATCACCGAGCCGCCCTGGAACCGCGAGGGCATCGACGACTACCTGCCGCCGGCGTCGGCCCGGGGCGAGAACAGCGCCGAGCCGATCACGCCCGCCACCATGGGGCCGCTGCTGATCTGGGCGCTTCGCATGGTCGACGACTTCGCCGAGGACATCCTCACCGCCTGGGCCGACAGCCGCCAACTGCGGGAACGGGCCGAACAGACCTGCGGCAGCAGCGAGTCGAAGGCCGCTCTGGACGCCTACCTCGGCGATCTCCTCGCCTGCGGGCTGCGGCTTCCCACCTTCTCGCACGCCGGACAGCGAGCTGTCGCCAACACCTACATCGCCGGGATCACCGGGGCCTCGGTCAGCCAGGTGAACTCGCGGCTGAGGCGCACGACCTGGCTGGACTACAAGCTCCAGTTTCCCGGCCCCTGCCCTCTTCCCACCCCGATCCGAGGCCGTATCGACGGACAGCCCTGGACCGAACACCTCGACTACGCGGAAATCGCGGGCCTCATGCGGCACCTCGGGACGGCCTGCTTCATAGCCCTGTCATTCCTCACAGGAATGCGTCCCGGGGAGGTTCTCGGGTTGCGGTCGGGCTGCTGCCCCGACCCGGACGAAGGCCGCCCGCTGATCCACGGACACGTCTTCAAATCGGCCCGGGACGAGGACGGAAACCACGTCTCCCAAGGCCAGATGCGCGAAGTCCCCTGGGTCGCGATCCCACCGGCCGCCACCGCGATCCGCGTCCTCGAACGCATGGCGCCCGACGGCGGACTGCTCTTCGACGCCGCCGCCCACGACTTCCCCCTGCACCGCCCCTATCCAGGCTCCTTGAGCCGGGCCACGGTGACCAAACGGGTCGAGGACTTCATCACCTGGGCCTCCGCCCTGGCCACCGCATCCAACCGGGCGCGAGAGGCGATCCCCGCCGACCCGCACGGAGCCGTCGGCACCGAGCGCTTCCGTCGAACTTTGGCCTGGCACATCGCCCGGCGCCCCGGTGGACTGGTCGCGCTGGCGATTCAGTACGGCCATATGCGCACAGCCGTCAGTTCCGGATACGCCTCCCGCAGCCGCGACGGCATTCACGACCTGCTCGACGTCGAGACAGCCCGCGCCACTGCCGATGCCCTGGCGACCCTTCACGAGGACCTGGCCGCCGGAACAGGTGTCTCCGGGCCGGCCGCGCGACGCGCCATCCACGCCGCCGCCCACGCGCCGGCCTTCGCCGGGTCGATCCGCACCGCCCGCCAGGCCAGAGACATCCTCCGCAACCCCACCCTGGCCGTCCACGACAACCCGCACGCCTTCCTGATGTGTGTCTACAACCGCGACAAAGCGCTCTGCCACCGCCTCGACACCAGAGACACCCCCACCCTGAACCGATGCGTGTCCACCTGCGCGAACATCGCCCGGACCGACCACCACGCCGCCCAACTCACCGCCCAGGCCGGAGCTCTGGAAGAGCAAGCCGCCTCCGGCCTGGTCCCCGTCCCCCTCGCGGACCGGCTCCGCGGCCGGGCCGCTGCCTTCCGCGACCTGGTCCACCAACACCACAACGCCCGCATCACCACCCAGGAGAACCCCGTATGAGCCCGGCACTCGACGAACGCGACCGCATCCGCGCCGCCATGGACCGAATTCTGGAGGGCAAACCCCAGCACTCCAACGGCGCGCTGACCATCGTCGCGCTGGCCGCCGAAGCCCAGGTTCCCCGGAACGCGCTCACCCAGCGCCACCTGGATCTGAAGAACGACTTTTATGACGAGGTCCGCGCGCGGGGGGCCATGCCGGACAACGAGAAACGACTCCGTCGGCAAGTGACCAAACTCAAGGAGATGCGGGCCGAGGACGCAAAGGAACTCAAGCAGCTGCGGTCCGACGTCGAGGCGCTGGTTGGCGCCCTGCACCAGTCGCAGGTGGAGAACCGGCAGCTCCGCCGGCAGATCGCCTCCCCTGACCCCCGGGTGCGTTCATTGCCCATGCAGCCCCGGCCGGAACATCCCTTCGGGAACGCGGAATGACACTGCCAAAAAACCCTGCAACAAGGCCCGACGCACTGCCAGAATACAAGGATGCACAGCCCGATCGACCTGCCGTGGCCGGTTCCCGATGATCGCGCCCGCAACTGGGCTCAGGAATTCGCCGACATGCACACCATCGTGAAACCGGGTCTTCGAATTTAACCGGGCTTCGCCTCTCTGCGGCTCCGCCTGGTGGTCGCGCAGCGTGACCGTAGGCGTTGGTGCTCGCGGTTGCGGAAGCCGAAGGCGTTGCGGGCTTCGAGCTTGATGAG
>NZ_SUMC01000176.1 GCF_005047355.1 Actinacidiphila oryziradicis | reverse complement strand
AGTCCGCGTCGTCTGGTGACGCGAGTGTGGTGCCGTTGGTGGTTTCGGCGAAGAGCGCGGGGTCGTTGGCTGGTCAGGCTGGGCGGTTGGGCGTGTTCCTCGGTGAGGGGGATGCGTTGACCGATGTGGCGGGCGCGCTGGTCGGGCAGCGGTCGCTGTTCCTCGAGCGTGCGGTGGTGATCGCGGGATCGCGCGATGAAGCGCTGGCTGGTCTGGGTGCCGTCGCGCGTGGCGAGGACGCTGTCAACGTGCTGTCGGGTCGCGCCGGGGGCCTTGGGAAGACGGTGTTGGTGTTTCCGGGTCAGGGTTCGCAGTGGGTGGGGATGGGTCGTGAGTTGCTTGATTCGTCGCCGGTTTTCGCGGCTCGGATTGCTGAGTGTGCGGCGGCGTTGGAGCCGTGGGTGGATTGGTCTTTGACTGATGTGTTGCGTGGTGGGGCGTTGGATCGGGTGGATGTGGTGCAGCCGGCGAGTTTCGCGGTGATGGTGGCGCTCGCTGCGGTCTGGGAATCGCTCGGTGTCGTGGCGGATGCGGTGGTGGGGCATTCGCAGGGGGAGATCGCGGCGGCGTGTGTGGCGGGTGCGTTGTCGTTGGAGGATGCCGCGCGGATCGTGGCCGTGCGGAGCCAGGTGATCGGCAAGAGCCTGGCCGGTCACGGCGGCATGGCGTCGGTGGCGTTGTCCGAGGCTGAGGCCCACGAGCGGATCGAGCGCTGGGCCGGTCGTGTCGAGGTGGCTGCGGTCAACGGGCCCTCGTCGGTCGTCCTGGCTGGCGACGCTGATGCGCTGGATGAGGCGCTGAAGGCTTTCGAAGAGCAGGGCGTGCGGGTTCGGCGCGTGGCCGTGGACTACGCCTCGCACACCCGTCACATCGATGCGATCCAGACCGCGCTCGCCGAGGCGTTCGTGGATCTTCGTAGTCTGGCTCCGAGGATTCCGTTCCTGTCCACGGTCACCGGTGAGTGGATCGAGGATGCCGGGGCGCTCGAGGGTGACTACTGGTTCCGCAATCTGCGCCGGCAGGTGCGGTTCGCGCCCGCGATCGAGACGCTGATCGCTCAGGGACACAACGTCTTCATCGAGTCCAGTGCGCATCCGGTGTTGATGCAGCCGATCGCGGAGATCGGCGACGATGCCACCATCATCGCCACCGGATCGCTGCGGCGCGACGAGGGCGGTCTGCGCCGCCTGCTGACCTCGGCGGCCGAGCTGTTCGTGCATGGCGTGCCGGTGGACTGGACCGAACCGCTGCCCGAGGGGGCGGGCGTCGCCGGTGTCGAGCTGCCGACGTACGCCTTCGACCACCAGCACTACTGGGTGCAGGCGGGTGCGCCCGCCACGGACGCGGAGTCGGTCGGCCTGACTGACACCGGTCACCCGATGCTCGGCGCGATGGCGGTTCTGCCGCAGTCCGACGGGCTGCTCTTCACCTCACGGTTGTCGCTGCTCAGCCATCCGTGGCTCGCCGACCACGCGATAGGCGGCTCGGCGGTTCTCTCCGGGAGCGGACTGGTCGAGTTGGCGGTGCGGGCGGGGGACGAAGCCGGGTGTTCGGTGTTGGAGGAGCTGGTGATCGAGGCTCCCCTCGTCGTGCCGCGACGCGGCGGGGCGCGCGTCCAGGTCGTGCTGGGTGGCGCGGCCGAGACCGACGGATCGCGCTCGGTTGCCGTTTACTCCCAGCTGGACGACGAGGCGGGCTCGCTGTGGGTGCGCAACGCGACCGGCACGTTGGCGGTGGCGGTGGAGACGACGTCGGCCGTCAGCACGGGCTTCGACTTCACGGCATGGCCGCCGGCCGGTGCCGAGCCGGTGGACATGAGCACGTTCTATGCGGATCTGATCGAATCAGGGTTCGGCTTCGGTCCGGCGTTTCAGGGATTGCGTGCCGTCTGGCGGCGTGGCGAGGAGGTCTTCGCCGAGGCCGCGCTGCCTGAGGATCTGCGAGGCCGCGAGGCCGCCGACAAGTTCGGAATCCACCCCGCGTTGTTGGACGCTGCGCTGCAGACCGGCATGTTCAGGGCATCCGCTCGAGGCGACGCAGACTCGGATGCGCTGCCAGCACTAGCCTTTGCCTGGAACGGCGTGGAGCTGCACGCCGCCGGCGCGACCGCGTTGCGGGTGCGGGTCGTGCCTTCCGGCCCGGACGCGCTGTCGCTGGAGGCCGCCGACGAGGCGGGCGGCCCGGTCATCACGATGGGTTCTCTGGTCTCGCGGCCGGTGTCGATGGACCAGGTGCATTCCTCGACTGCGGTGGCCGAATCGCTGTTCCGGCTGGACTGGACGGAGTTGCCGACGCTGTCGTTCCCCGCCGAGACGCCGGAGTCCGCCACCGTCTTCGAGGCTGGCGGCGGTGACGGCCTGGAAGCGTCGGACCGGGTCCGGGAGTTCCTGGCGACGGCCGACTCGAAGGCGTTGTCCCCGCTGGTGATCGTGACGCGCGGTGCGATGCAGGTCCTCGGCCCCGAGGACGTCGTCGATCCGGCAGCCGCCGCTGTATGGGGTCTGGTTCGCGCCGCGCAGGCGGAGGATCCGGACCGGCTCGTCCTGCTTGATCTGGGTCCGGCCGATGAACTGCCGGAACTGGGCACGGTGCTCGCCTACGATGAGCCGCAAATCGCGGTCCGCGCAGGAAAGCTGTTCGTGCCGAGGCTGGCGCGCGTCGCCGAGCCCGCGTCCGACGTGGTCTTCGCTTCCGACGCGACGGTGCTGGTCAGCGGGAACGGAGCGATCGCCCGGCATCTCGGGCAATCCGTCGCCAATGTGGTCGTCGCAGACTGCGACATGTCGGATCGCGAGCAGGTGGCGGCCTTGCTGGCGTCGATCCCGGACGAGTACCCGCTGGCCGCCATCGTGCACTCGGTCGACAGCGGTAGTAATGGCAGCAGCGCCATCGACGCGGTCCGGCACCTGGATGAACTGACACGCGCGATGGACGGTCTGAGCGCCTTCGTCGTCTTCTCCTCTGCTGCAGGGGTGCTCGGGGCAGCGGGCCAAGGCGACCTCGCTGCCGTGAGCGCATACCTGGACGGACTCGTGGCGCGTCGCCGTGCCGCCGGACTGCCGGGCGTGGCGGTCGCGTGGCAGCCGAACGACGTCTCCGACGTCTCCGCGCTCGGCGCGGGACGGCTCCTGGACTCCGCGATCGCCTCGGGTGAAGCCCTGTTGGTGCCGCTGGCTCTCGATGTGCGCGCGGTGCGGGCTGCTGGAGCGGTGCCGCCTGTGCTGCGCGGTGTGGTCTCGCCCGGGCGGCAGGCGGCGCTGACCGGCGCGGCGGGCGGCGGTGGCGGGGCGCGGCAGCGCCTGGTCGAGCGGCTGGCCGGACTCGCGCCCGCCGAGCAGATGGCCGCGCTGCTGGACGTGGTGCGCGGTCAGGTCGCGCTGGTACTGGGATATGGGGGGGCCGAGGCGGTTCCGGTCGATGCCGCGTTCAAGGACACCGGGTTCGACTCGCTGACGTCGGTGGAGCTGCGCAATCGCCTGCGTGACGCGACCGGGCTGAAGCTCCCGGCGACGTTGGTGTTCGACTATCCGAACCCGCAGACCCTGGCCGACCACCTCCGCGACGAACTCGACCTCGGCGACAACACGCTCGCCCGCGTGACCTCGAAGATCGCGGATGTCGAGGCGCTGATCGAGGGCCTGAGCCTCGACGCCTCCACGAGATCGGACATCGCGCTGCGTCTGCGGGGCCTCGTGACGAGGTGTCTCGGCGAGCCCGAGCCGCTGGACGCGGCTACCGCGGAGCCGACGGCCGCCGAGCAACTGGAATTCGCCTCGGCCGACGAGGTCATGAGCTTCATCGACGAGGAATTCGGGCGTCTGTAGAAATAGGGATTGAAGAAAACGACATGGCTACGAACGATCAACTGCTCGAATACCTCAAGCGCGTCACGGCGGAGCTGCACACGCTGCGCAAGCAGAACGCGCGCGACGGCACGGCCGACCCGATCGCGATCGTCGGGATGGCCTGCCGCTACCCGGGCGGAGTCTCCTCGCCCGACGACCTGTGGAATCTGGTCGCCGGCAGGGTCGACGCCGTCTCCGGGTTCCCCGAGGACCGCGGCTGGGACTTGGACTCGCTCTTCGACGCCGATCCGGACCGTGTGGGCACCGCGTACACGAGCCGCGGCGGCTTCCTGCGCGGCGCGGGTCTGTTCGACCCCGCGTTCTTCGGCATCTCGCCGCGTGAGGCGCTCGCCATGGACCCGCAGCAGCGCGCGCTGCTGGAGACCTCGTGGGAGGCGCTGGAGAGCGCCGGTATCGACCCGGTCGGCCTGAAGGGCGCCGATGTCGGTGTCTTCACCGGGACGTCCAGCCAGGGCTACGGCGTGGGCGGCGGTGTGGTCGCGGCCGAGGTCGAGAGCTACACGGGCACGGGCGTGGCCTCGAGTGTCGCGTCGGGCCGGGTGTCGTACGTGTTCGGCTTCGAGGGCCCCGCGGTGTCCGTGGACACGGCCTGCTCGTCCTCGCTGGTGGCGATGCACCTGGCAGGGCAGGCGCTGCGTCAGGGCGAGTGTTCGCTGGCGCTGGCCAGCGGTGTGATGGTGATGGCGACGCCGGACACGATCATCGGGTTCTCCCGGCAGCGCGGCCTCGCCGCCGACGGTCGGTGCAAGTCCTTCTCCTCCGGCGCTGACGGCACCGTGCTGTCCGAGGGCTGCGGAGTCGTGGTGCTGGAGCGGTTGTCGGTGGCGCGGGAACGCGGCCATCGAGTGCTGGCGCTCGTCCGGGGAACCGCCGTGAACCAGGACGGCGCGTCGAACGGGCTGACGGCGCCCAACGGCCCGTCGCAGCAGCGGGTGATCCGCCGGGCCCTGGCGACCGCCGGCCTGACCGCCTCGGACGTGGACCTCGTGGAGGGGCACGGCACCGGGACCGCCCTCGGCGACCCGATCGAGGCGCAGGCCCTGCTGGCCACCTACGGCAAGGATCGGAAGCAGGACCAGCCGCTCTGGCTGGGATCGCTCAAGTCGAACATCGGCCACACACAGGCCGCGGCCGGCGTGGCGGGTGTGATCAAGATGGTGCAGGCGATGCGTCATGCGACCATGCCCGCCACCATCAACGTCACCGAACCGACGTCCCAGGTGGACTGGTCCGATGGCGCGGTCGCGTTGTTGACCGAGGCGCGGGCGTGGCCGCGGGGAGACGGCGGTGACCGTCCGCGGCGGGCGGGCGTGTCGTCGTTCGGGATCAGTGGTACGAACGCGCACGTGATCCTGGAGGAGGCGCCGCAGATCGAGGACGCGGTCGCGGCGTCCGTCGATGAGGGTCCGATGCCGCTGGTGGTGTCGGCGAAGAGCGCCGGTTCGCTGGCCGGCCAGGCCGAGCGCTTGAGCGGACTGCTCGAACACGGACGCGACCTCGCGCTCTCGGACGTCGCCGCCGCACTGGTCGATCGGCGCGCGCTGTTGTCCGAGCGCGCGGTGGTGATCGCCGATTCCCGTGACGAGGCACTGGCCGGGCTGGGCGCGGTAGCGCGGGGCGGGCAGAGCCCGATCGCGGTGACGACGACCGGCAGCCCGACCGGATCGGGCGGCAAGACGGTGTTCGTGTTCCCGGGTCAGGGCTCGCAGCGGGTCGGCATGGGACGTGAGCTGTACGCGCGCTACGGCCGTTCGTTCGCCGCCCCGTTCGACGAAGCCTGCGACCTCCTGGACACCCACCTGGAACGTCCCATTCGCGATGTGCTGTGGGGCGGCGCGGGCGGCGTCGACGGCGCGGGCGGTGCGAGTGATGCTGCTCAGCTGCTGGATCAGACCGTCTACACCCAGGCGGGCCTGTTCGTGGTCGAGTACGCGTTGTTCCGGCTGCTCGAGTCGTGGGGTGTGCGGCCGGATGTGGTGCTCGGCCATTCGATCGGCGAGATCACGGCCGCTCAGGTCGCCGGTGTGCTGTCGTCGGCGGATGCGGCGCGGGTGGTCGCGGCGCGCGGTCGGCTGATGCAGGCGTTGCCGGCCGGCGGTGCGATGGTCGCAGTCGCGGCGACCGTCGAGCAGGTCAGCGAGCTGCTCACCGACGGCGTGGAGATCGCCGCGATCAACGGTCCGACCGCGATCGTGCTGTCCGGTGACGAGGACGCGGTGCTCGCGGCAGCCGAGCAGCTGCGGGCGCAGGGCCACAAGACGAAGCGCCTCGCTGTGTCGCACGCGTTCCATTCGCGGCGCATGGAGCCGATGCTGGCCGAGTTCGCAGCCGAGCTTGCTCAGGTGAGCTGGCAGGAGCCGAAGCTGCCTGTGGTGTCAAACCTGACCGGCCGGTTGGTGGAGCCCGGCGACTACGCCGATCCGGCGTACTGGACCGAGCACGTACGGCGCCCGGTGCGGTTCGCCGATGGAATCGCCGCGGCAGCCGAGTTCGGTGGCAGCACGTTCCTCGAGTTGGGACCCGGCGCGGCGCTCACGGCGATGATCGAGGAGTCCGCCCCGGACGCCCGGTGCCTCGCGGCGCTGCGCGATGACCGTTCGGAACAGCGCAGCCTGCTGATCGCGGTGGCCGAACTGTTCGTGCGCGGCGGCTCGGTGGACTGGTCCGCGTTGCTGCCGGCGGGAGCCGGAGCCGGGGTCGAGTTGCCGACGTACGCGTTCGATCATCAGCACTTCTGGTTGCAGTCGAACGGCGCCGCGACGGACGCAGTGTCGTTGGGGCAGGTCGGGCTGGATCATCCGCTGCTCGGAGCCGCCATCGAGCTGCCGCGCTCCGAGGGGCTGGTGTTCACCTCCCGGCTCTCGTTGCGCACATACCCGTGGCTGGCCGACCACGTCATCGGCGGCACCGTGGTCGTTCCCGGCACGGGCCTGGTCGAGTTGGCGGTGCGAGCCGGTGACGAGGCCGGTTGTTCGGTGCTTGACGAGCTGGTCATCGAGGCCCCGCTCGTGGTGCCCGAGCGCGGCGGCGTTCGGCTCCAGGTGACGGTCGGCGCGGCCGGTGCCGACGGAGCGCGCTCGGTGGAGGTGTTCTCGCAGCGGGAGGGCGGATCCGACGAGACGTGGACGCGTCACGCCAACGGCATGTTGGCAACGGCCGCGAAGGATGGTTCGTCAGGGTTCGACTTCGGCACGTGGCCGCCGCCTGGTGCGGACGCCGTCGACATCGGTACCGGGTACGAGGTGCTGGCCGACGCCGGTTTCGGCTACGGCCCGGTGTTCCGGTGTGTGCGTGCGGTGTGGCGACGCGGCGACGAGGTCTTCGCCGAGGTCGCGTTGCCGGAGGACGAGTCCGGCGCGCAGTTCGGCATCCACCCCGCGTTGCTGGACGCGGCGCTGCATTCCACGATGCTGAACGCGGTCGCCGGCGGTCTGGGCGAGCAGGGCCCGGCGGAGGACGGCCTGGGCTTGCCGTTCGCGTGGAACGGGCTGCGGTTGTGTGCAGCGGGCGCGTCCGCGTTGCGCGTGCGGGTGGGTCGGCCGTCCCGTGACGCGTTGTCGCTGGAAGCGGTCGATGAGACCGGCGGGCTGGTCGTCACCCTGGACTCGTTGGTGTCGCGGCCGATATCGGCCGAGCAGCTGGAGGCCGCCGCGGGCGCGGGCCGGGCCGGCTCGCTCTTCCGGGTGGACTGGACCGAGCACCTCTCCGCGGCGGCGGCGACCGAGGCCGCCGCCCTCGCCGTACCGTCGTGGAGCACCGTCGGTTGCGCGGGCGACATCGCAGCACTCGATGACGAGGACGTGCCCGCGGCCGTGGTCCTCGAGGCTTCTGCCGCCGACGGTGATGCGGTCGGGCTCTCGTCTCGGGTGCTGGAGGCCGTGCAGGCTTGGTTCGCCGCCGATGACGGGTCGTTCGAGCAGTCGCGGCTGGTGGTGGTGACGCGGGGCGCGATGCCTGTCGGCGAGGTCGTCATCGACCCGGCCGGCGCCGCGGTATGGGGTCTGATCCGCGCGGCGCAGATCGAGAACCCGGACCGGATCGTGTTGCTGGACCACGACACAGACCTCGGCGCTGGTCTCGAGACGGACCTCGGCGCCGGTCTCGATCCGGTGCTGGGGGCCGTGCTGGCGTCCGGAGAGCCGCAGGTCGCGGTGCGCGCGGGCGCGCTGTACGTGCCCAGGCTCGCGCGCGTCGCGGAACCGGAGTCGGCGGGCGCCGAGCGGCCTTCGTTCGGCTCGGGGACCGTTCTGCTCTCCGGCGCGGGATCGCTGGGCAGCGTCGTCGCTCGCCATCTGGTCACCGCGCATGGCGTACGACGGCTGGTGATGGCCAGTCGGCGCGGCCGGGACGCAGCTGGAATGCAAGAGCTCGTCGATGAGCTGACCGGCCTCGGCGCGGAGGTCTCGGTGGCGGCCTGCGACATGTCGGACCGCGACCAGGTCGCCGCCCTGCTCACCGATATCACGGCGGCGCAGGATCACCCGCTGACCGGCGTGGTGCACACGGCGGGCGTACTGGACGACGGTGTGATCGCGGCGTTGACGCCGGAGCGGATGGCGAAGGTGTTCGCGCCGAAGGTGGACGCGGTGCGGCATCTGGACGAGCTGACGCGAGGCTACCCGGACCTCGAGGCGTTCGTGGTCTTCTCGTCCGCCTCCGGAGTGTTCGGATCCGCGGGACAGGGCAACTACGCCGCGGCCAACGCGGGCCTGGACGGGTTGATGGCGGGCCGCCGGGCCGCCGGGCTGCCCGGGCTGTCGCTGGCGTGGGGCCTGTGGGAGCAGGACGCGGGCATGACCGCGAACCTGGGCGAGGTCGACCAGGCGCGAGTGAGCCGCGGCGGGGTGCAGGCGATCAGCCCGGCCGAGGGCATGGCCCTGCTCGACCTGGCACTCTCCCTCGATGAGGCGCTGCTCGTACCGGTGAAGCTGGACCTGCCGGGGATGCGCGCCGCTGCGGCCGCGGGCACGGGCAATGGGGGACAGGTCCCGCACCTGCTGCGCGGCCTGGTGAGGCCGGGCCGGCAGTTGGCGCGGGCAGCGGTTCCCGGCGGCGGGCGTGGCGAGGGCGAATTGGTCGCGCGGCTGGCCGCGCTCACGCCCGCCGACCAGGCGAAGCTGCTGCTGGATCTCGTCCGCAGGCAGGTCGCCCTCGTGCTCGGGCACTCCGGGCCGGAGGCGATTCGAGCCGAGGCCGCGTTCAGCGACGCCGGGTTCGACTCGTTGACGTCGGTCGAGCTGCGCAACCGTCTGCGCGAGGCGACGGGGTTGAAGCTCCCGGCGACGTTAGTGTTCGACTACCCGAATCCGCAGGCCCTCGCCGGCTACCTGGCCGAAGAGCTCTGCGATCGGGTCGTCGCCGGTGCCCAGGGTCTGACGACGACCCCCGTCGTGGTCGCGGACCCCGACGAGCCGATCGCGATCGTCGGTATGGCATGCCGACTGCCCGGCGGAGTGACCGGACCGGACGACCTGTGGAAGCTGGTGATCGAAGGCCGCGAAGGCATGTCCCCGTTCCCCGACGACCGCGGCTGGGATCTCGACGACCTCGAGCTGAGCATCAGCGAGGGCGGATTCCTCCAGGGCGCGGGGTTGTTCGATCCGGCGTTCTTCGGGATCTCGCCGCGTGAGGCGGTGGCGATGGATCCTCAGCAGCGGGTGTTGCTGGAGGCGTCGTGGGAGGCGCTGGAGAGCGCGGGGATCGACCCGGCTACGCTGAAGGGAACGGACGTCGGCGTCTTCACGGGCGTGTCCCACCAGGGCTACGGGATCGGGGCACCCGAGCCGGAGATGAGCGGATTCGGCTTCACCGGCTCGTCGCTCAGCGTGGCCTCGGGCCGGGTGTCCTACGTCCTCGGCTTCGAAGGCCCCGCAGTGACCCTCGACACCGCGTGCTCGGCCTCGCTGGTGGCCATGCACCTGGCTGCGCAGGCGCTGCGCCAGGGCGAATGCTCGATGGCGCTCGCCGGCGGCGGCACGGTGATGGCGACACCAGCCTCCTTCATCGAGTTCTCCCGACAGGGCGCGCTCTCCTTCGACGGCCGCTGCAAGGCATACGCGGACGGCGCAGACGGTACCGGCTGGGCCGAGGGTGTCGGGGTGGTGGCACTGGAGCGGTTGTCGGTGGCGCGTGAGCGTGGGCATCGGGTGTTGGCGATCATGCGTGGTTCGGCGGTGAATCAAGATGGTGCGTCGAATGGGTTG
>NZ_SUMC01000175.1 GCF_005047355.1 Actinacidiphila oryziradicis | reverse complement strand
TCACCGGCAGTGCAGATGAAGACCAGCCCGCCGGAGCGACGCACCGTCCGGCACACCCGCACCCGGCGCCCCGACAGGGGATGGAAGGGATGCGTGACAAGCAACGTCTCCTCAGAAATGCCACGAAAAGGGGCACTATGCCGTGCCCTCTGGCAGCGGTCCTGGAGCGAGTTCGTGCCCTTCCTCGGACTGCCCGACGCCATCCGGCAGGTCGTCTACACCACCAACGATGGAGTCCCTCAACGCCCGCTACCGGCGTGCGGTCCAGGCATGCGGCCACTTCCCCAACGAGCAGGCCGCCCTCAAACGCCTCTACCTCGCCACCCTCGCCCTCGACCCCACCGGCCGAGGCCGCCAGCGCTGGAACAACCGCTGGAAGTCCGCCCTGAACGAGTTCGACGTCCTCTTCGACGGCCGCGGACGACGACAGCCAGGCAGCAATGGACCGGCTGCACACACGGTGATCATGCTGACATGCCTAACGGTGTGGACCTGACGCCCGATCCCTGGCGGCGCCGGCGCCTGCGGAAGAACCGGCGGTCTCGGCGGCGAGTTCGGCCTGGTTCCGGGCCCGGTACTGCTTGGGCAGGCTGTGCTTGAGATCGGCATAGATTAGCTCGCCCCAGGCTCAGCTCGGGCGAGTACGGCGGCCGGAAGTGCAGGTCGACATCGTCGGGGTGCGCAGCAAGCCAGGCCCGGACCCTTTTCGAGCGGTGGGCGGAGTGCCAGTCGACCACGAGATGGACACACCCTGTCGGAAGTTCAATTCGGGCCGGTGCTGGACGTGATGTGCCCTGTCGCCGCAGCGCGGTGGAGGGACACTGGCTCCTCGAGATCATGGGACCAAGGGGAAGCATGGGATTTGACGGGACTGAACTGTCGCAGGCGATAGCGGCGATACGCACCGGCCTGACCAGCGCCCAGGCGCAAGCCGCGGATTCGCCGATCCGGTTCACGGCCAAAGATTGAACGCCCCCGGCTTCACCGAGCTGATCTCCGCAGCGCCCCACCTACAGCCTGCTGACCAACAGCCGAGGCCTGCTGGTGGTGGTGATCGACTACGCCGAGGCCCGCCGTCAACAGACCAACATGGTCCTGGAGTTGCTCGCCGCGCATCATCGAGTCGGCCACAAGGTCCGTTCGACGTCCTCCTCGGCGGCGCGAACGGTGCCGTGCTTGAGAGGTACTTAGGGACCGTCTTGTGGTCCAGTCCCGGCTCCTTGACTGCCTCCCTCAGACTGACCGCCCCCGACTCGACAAGGGACGGGAACCGCCGTAATTCCAGCCAGCGTTGCGGGCCGCATCCTATGTGGATTGGCTGCCCACCCCCTGTCGGACAGCCAACGTTTCTCGGACGCACGGCACACTTTTCGATGCCCGATCCCCACCCCTGACGCGGTCGAGATGCGTCCGGCTGTCGGATCAGGCAGGTACGGCCTCGAGCACGGAGACCAGGGATGCGGAGGAGGACACCTTCGCGAGATTCAGTCCTGCCCGCTGGAAGAGGCGCTGGAACTCGTCGACGCTTCGTTCCCGTCCGGTGGACAGAGTCATCATGTTCAGGTCCATCAGCGGAGGCAGCCCGGGCGTGCCCAGCTGGTCGACGATGAGTTCGGCCACCAGTATCCGTCCGCCGGGCGTGAGCGAGTCGCGGCAGTTGCGCAGGATACGTACACCGGAGTCGTCGTCCCAGTCATGGAGGACGAACTTCAGGAGGTGCATGTCGGCGGTCGGGACCTTCTCGAAGAAGTCGCCGCTGACGAAAGTGAACCGGTCTGCCACGTTTAGTCGTTCGGCCGACGCTACGGCGTCAGCGCCGGCGTGGGGCAGGTCCAGCACCATGCCGGTGAGCTCGGTATTGCGCAGCATGAGGGTGTGGATGAAGTTACCGCTGGCGCCGCCGACGTCCACGGCTGTCCTGGCGTCCTTCAGGTCAATTACGTCGGCCAGTTGATGGGCCAGGCCGTGAGTCATCGCGGTCATGGCAGCAGTGAAGACTCCGGCATCGTCCGGGCGCACGGCGAGCCAGTCGAAGAACGGGGCGCCGAGGGTGGCCACTGCCTGCGGAGCGCCGGTGCGTATCGCCTCGGGCAGGTTACCCCAGGGTGCCCAGTGGGAGGCTGTCCCGCCATACAGCGCCAGGTCGCGCAGCGAGTCGGGGTGACCAGTGCGCAGGGTCTTCAGCAGCGGCGTGACGGTGAATCGGTCACCGTCCTGGCAGGAGGCCAGGCCGAGGGAGGCGCAGGCGCGAAGAAACCGGAACGTCGCCTGGGGATCGAGTGATTCGGCGTCCGCCACCTCCGCAGCGGTGGCTCCGGCCGGGTACAGATGGTCCGCGATGCGCAACTCCGCTGCTGTGCGAACGACTTGGGTCACCCAATATCCTGTGATCATTTGCAGCATGCGGCCCGTATCTTCCACTGCCGGTTCGGCGGAACCAGCGGGGACAAGAGGGTGCTCGAACAGCGTCACAGTTTACCTTTCATGGACTTTTGTGCAGTCATAGCGGTCACACGATGATCATCGCGACGCGGAACCGTGGGGCACAGGGGCAAGCCCGGCCCCTGCGTGTGCGGAACGGCGGAAGCAGCACAGCGTGGTGTACGAGAAGGGAGGCAATGTTCGACCAGGACCATCCTCATGGCCGATAGGGCAACGGCTTCTCAGATGTAGCCTTCGCGCAGGGCGTAGGCGACTGCGTGTGCTCGGTTGCGTAGGTGGAGTCGGGTGTTCAGTGCGTGGATCACGTTCTTGACGGTGCGTTCGGAGTAGGACAGCTTGCTGGCGATCTCGCTGGTGTCGAGGCCCTCGGAGACCATGCGCATCACGTCCACTTCGCGGGGGGCCAGCCGCGAGGACGGGCCGGCGGTGCGGTGCAGCGCGCTGACCTGGTTGATCAGTCGGCCCAGTAGGTCGGCCGGGAGGTCTCCGTCGCCGCGCGCGGCTGCCAGTACGGCCTGTATCAGTCGGGTCGCGGTGGCCTCGTGGCGCCATACGATCGCGCTGACTCCGCATTCGATGACCTGCAGCAGTTCGGCCTCCCGGAGCGAGCTGACGACCAGTACCGTGCGTGCCCCGTCGCCGCGCACCAGGCGGCGCAGCCGGGTCAGCGCTGCCTCGTCCAGGGCGTCGCCGACGAGCAGCGCCACCGTGCCGGGGGCCGAGGCGTTCTCCGCTTTGAGTTCGATCTCCGGGTGCCGGCGCAACTGGCCGATCGTGCCCTCGCGGCAGGATCGGGTCCAGGGCGTGTACCGCCACGGGGATCCGCTCGGGTGTGCCGGTGGTGCCGGAACATGTGGTCCGCGATGAGCTGAACAAGCGTTTCCCTCATATCCCGGTGCCGGCGGCCTTACGAGGCCGGTGACCGGCATGCCCGACGGTCCCGCGGTGCGTCACGTATGTGTGAGATGCGGCCGGCGCGGCGGCACCGGCACGCCCTCCATGCGCGAGGGCCGTTCTCGCCCGCCCCGTTGACAGCGGGCACGCCCAGCGGACCTCCCAGACCTCCCATGTGTGGAACGTTCGCTACATTCAAGGTAGCCACCCCGGACCCCACCGTCAATACCGAACGATCTATCTAATAATGGCATGCGGGAGCGGGACAAGCCGTTCAGCCACACCCTCTCGCCCGCCCTCGTGCGCACCTGCACGCTCGCCCCGCTCACCGCGGACGCTGCAGCCGTCAGGCCGCGAGCCCGGCCACGACATCACGACCGTTCCTGCGCCCGGCGCCGCAGCTCCGCCTTCACCCCCGGACTCAGCCGCTCGCCGGCCAGCTTTCGCGACAGGTCCAGCAGGCTCCGCAGCTTCGGGCGGTCCAGATCGAAGGAGGACAGCCCAGACCACACCACGTGCAGGAGCAGATCGACGGTGCCGTGCGTGGGGCCGGTCAGCTCGTCCAGGTGCGTCGGCAGCTGGCTGGCGTACCGGGCGCGCAGCACCTCGTGCACGGGCGGGACGGACGCAGGAGTTGTTGCCAAGGCCATCCCCCGATTATGGCCCCTCGGCAGCACCGGGGCGTGGTCACTGGGGTCTCGTTGGCCTGGGTGCGCGGATGTGGCCGCCGAGTCGGCCCGAAGGGCGAGATCAGCGAGCAGATCCCCCCAGATGGCAGGTTCGCGACAGCTGACGATGTTTCTCTGTCTGGGGCTTCGTGTGGTTGCTGTTCGTCTCGCTACTCGCCAAATCTGGTGCTCCGGACCGCCGGAATTTGGCACCCCGAGCATCAATTTCTGACCCTGGAGCATCAAAAAAGTGGTGCTCGGGCGTACGGACCTCGGAGCATCATTCTTTGATGCTCGGGCCTGACCTGCGAGAACGTGAGATCACCTGCACGCGAAGGTGTGAACATCACATGCGATGGCGGAAGTTGAGCTGCTTCAAGCAGGCCCTGCTGGCCCTGGTACGTCCACGCAAGAACGAGGCGTTCACCCAGGTCAGCGCGGAAGTGCAACGCCGCGATGAGCTGGGCGAACGGGCTGCGCTCCGTGCCACAGGTGTAGCCAGCGGGTGGCGGGGGTCTGCCCAGCCGCAGAGCCACCCAGCCCGACGTCCCCGTCGACGCCCGGTCGCGCGCACGTCGTGGAAGCCGAGGCGCCACGATCGTGCGTTGGTGTGCCACAGATCGCGCTGCTCCTGAGCGGCCGCAACTCACGTTACCGCCCCTCCGATGCCTTGCCGCCTCTTGGCGTTCCGCCTCTCGGCGCCGCCCGAACCAACGCGAAGTAGAACGTTCGGTGTTGACGTTCAGGTTCTCTTCATGCATGCTTGAACAAGAACGAACGTTCTACCCCTTCTCTTCGGCGCCACGAGCCTGGCCCGACGCCCCCTGCCCCTAGTCCATGCCAGAACCTTGCGCGTTGGCGCCGGGGAGGGCGACTTCGACATACCCCGCGGTAGGCCCCGCACCTCATGGCAGGTGTCGGCCGTCAACCCATCACAGAAGGACGCACTCATGAACACCCTCTACACCGCGGTCGCGACCGCAACCCATGGTCGTGATGGCCGCGCCATTGCCTCGGACGGGTCCCTGGACCTCAAGCTCGCGATGCCGAAGGAACTGGGCGGTAGCGGCGAGGGGAACAATCCCGAGCAGCTCTTCGCCGCCGGCTATGCGGCGTGCTTCGCCAGCGCACTCGGCATCACGGGCCGGCAGGCCGGCGTAGACCTCTCCAAGGTCACCGTGACCGGGGAGGTGTCGATCGGCAAGCAGGGCGAAGGCCTCGCTCTCGCGGTCGTCCTGCGGATCACACTGCCCGGCAGTGTCGACCGCGGGACCGGCGAGGAGCTCGTCGAACAGGCGCACCAGGTCTGTCCGTACTCCAACGCCATTCGTGGCAACGTCCCGGTCCAGCTCGTCATCGAGTAACTCCACAACTCCCCGCCATCGCCCTCCCCGAGCCAGCTCAGCCTTCGACCAGGCCAGATAGCGAAACGCTGCTGGAGTATCAGGCGGCCAGCTCCGCCGCCAGGCGAGTTCTACGAGGCCGCAACATGATGCATCCGTGCAACGGGTTCGGGGAGGGTCCCGGACAGGGGACGAAGCAGCGACCTTCAAGCATGATGACGACCCCGGCCGCGTCGCCATGGCTTCCGACTTGCCGCAAGGTTCTGGCGGTCTCATTGCGAGGTGTGTGAATTGTCTAAATCAGTGTTCTTGGGCGCTGTGGGGTCCGAACCGGTGCGTGAGCAGACAGTAGGTTCACTGCTGAGGGACGCGGTCGATCAGGCGCCGTCCGTGGTCGCGCTCGTCGAGGGCGTTCCCGACCCGGCGGCCCGGCGGCGCTGGACCTATGCGGAGCTGTTCGACGAAGCCGAGCAGGCCGCTCGAGCCCTGTTGGGCAGATTCCGGCCGGGTGAACGGGTCGCGGTATGGGCCAACAACCTCCCCGAATGGATCCTGCTGGAGATGGCGGCCGCGCTCGCGGGTCTGACCCTGGTCACGGTAAATCCGATGCTGCGTGAGAACGAGTTGCTGCATGTCCTCGGCCAGTCGGAGGCAGCCGGAGTCTTCCTGGTACGCGAATACCGCGGCAACCCGATGGAGAACACGCTCGCCGGCCTGCGTACCGATCTCCCGCAGTTGAGGGAAACGGTGCTGTTCGAGGAGTGGGCGGCGTTTTTGGCCTCTGGCTCGCCGACCGAGGTACTGCCCACGGTCAGCCCCGACGATCCGGCGCAGATCCAGTACACGTCGGGCACGACCGGCACGCCGAAAGGCGCCGTGCTCCACCATCGCGGTATCACCAACAACGCGCGGCTGTCCTATGTCCGCGCCTTCGATATGCGCCCCGGCGAGTCCTTCGTCAGCCCGATGCCCCTGTTCCACACCGCGGGCTGCGTCCTGACCACCCTGGCAACGATCGCGTCGCAGGGCACCCTCGTCATACCGCCGTGGTTCGATCCTGCGCTCATGCTGGAGTTGATCGAAGCCGAACGCAGCGCGGTCTTCGGCGGGGTTCCCACCATGCTCCTGGCCATGCTCGATCATCCCCGCTTCGGCCGGACCGACCTGTCCTCGGTGCGCTACGCCCTGTCCGGAGGGGCGACCGTCCCGCCCGACCTGGTCCGCCGCACCGAATCCGCGCTCGGGATCCCCATGGCCAACATCTACGCACAGACCGAGGCGTCACCCGGCATCACCATGACCGCACTGGACGACACGCCGGAAGACCGGGCGGGCACGATCGGGCGGCCACTGCCCGGCTGCGCAATAAAGATCGTCGACCCGCGCACCGGCGAGCTTCGCGACCGCGGTGAAACCGGCGAGCTGTGCACGCGGGGCTATCACGTGATGACTGCATACTTCGGCATGCCCCAGCAGACCGCCGAGACAATCGACGCGGATGGGTGGCTGCACACGGGCGACCTCGCGAACATGGACAACCGCGGCTACCTCCGCATCGACGGCCGGGTGAAGGAAATGATCATCCGCGGTGGCGAAAACATCTACCCGCGCGAAATCGAGCACGTCCTGCTCGACCATCCCGCGGTAGCCGAAGCCGCAGTGGTAGGGATCCCCGACCCCACGTGGGGTGAACAGGTAGGGGCGTTCATCCGGCTCGCCGCCGGCCGGCCCGCCGACGAGGACGAACTCTCCACCTACGTACGCCAGAATCTCGCACCCCACAAGACACCCCGAATCTGGCGGTTCGTCACTGAATTCCCCATGACCGGGTCCGGAAAGATACAGAAACACCGGCTACGCGAACACGTCACAACCGAGCACATCACGGCTGCCCCAAACGACAGCCCGGCTTCATGACCTTGCCTCGTATCACCTTGACGACCAGTACACCCGGCACCACCGCCACTCAGAAGCGTCAGTTGCCCATAGCATCTACGAAAGGAATCTGATGACCGGCCAGGTGTCTGCACGCTCTCTCGGAGAGGTGACCACAAGGCCGACCTTCGATCCGGAGCTCGCGCCCGTCGTGGAGGCGGCGCGGCAGTCGTTCCCGCCTCTGTCGGCCGAGACCCTCCCCATGGCCCGGGAGGTGAGCCTGGCGGAAGCCGGGGCGCTCGACCTGACGGCCGGTGGCGCTGTGCGGGTGGAGGAACGGCAGGTGCCCGGCCCCGAGGGCGCGCCGGACCTCACTGTCCTGATCCTCAGCCCAGTCGACGACAGTCGCCCCAAGCCGGGCATGTACCACATCCACGGCGGCGGGATGGTCATGGGAGACCGCCGGTTGGGCCTGCAGATGCTGCTGCCGTACGTCGCCGAGGGTGCCGCGGTGGTGGTGTCGGCCGAATACCGGATGGGTGCGGCTCGGTTTGAGGGACAGTGATCATGCTGCGAGTGCGAGGGCGTCGCGGTAGCGGACGGCATGAACCCGCAGGTGCTCGCGCTGCACGTGGTAGTCCCAGTACTCCTCGAAGTCGCCGTTGCTGATCGCCGCGCGGAGCTTGAGCACGGCCTCGGCCCCGGCCAGGCCCCAGCGGGCGCCGGTGATGTCCATCCGGTCCTTCACCAGGTGCCGGCACGCTCCCTCGATCACGCCGGTGGCGATCGGCCAGCCCTCCGCCAAGGCGATGTCGTAGCCCAGATATGGCAGCTTCGCCCGCAGGTAGCCGACCGCCTTGTCCACCCCGAAGCGCCGCTGGCCGTCCAGCTCCTCCCTGTCCGCCCGCGCTTCGAGCGCGTCGGCGACCTGCTCGGCCCGGCCCTGGAGGATCTCCAGCGCGATGTCGCCGACCCAGGTTTCGGCGGCCGAGTCGGTCTTGGCGAAGAAGCACCAGGCCGCGCCCCATGCGTACTCCAGCACGTGAACGAAGTCGATCAGGAGGCGCACTTCGAGCCCGCGCGCATCGCACTGATTGTGGATCACATCCAGCTGGTGGCGGGCCCCGTCGACCAGCATCACCCACTCCCGCTCGCGGCCGGGGTCGCGCCGTTCGCTCGTCGAACACTGCCGCGATCACCTGGTCGGCGTCGCGTTCGACCGAGGCGGTCAGCCACTTCGCACTCGCCCTGGGCCGCTCGGCGGGTGCGGGGCGGTCGGCGTCGCCGCGCCTGATCACATCGCCCGGCTCACGCGGCATCGGCGCGAGGTCGTAGACCGCGCCGACGGTGGCCATCCGCTTCCGCCCGTTCTTCTCCCCGCCGGCCAGGCGCGTCTGGAAAGGCCCGCCGCCGGCCGCTGCCTTCTTCGCGGCGGCCCGCCTGGTCTCCTCCCGCAGCGCCTCCGGGCGCATCACGATGCCCTTGCCGTCCGCCGAGAGCACCAGCAGCATCTCCTCGGAGCCGGAGCCGGAGCCGGAGCCGGAGCCGGAGCCGGAGCCGGAGTGGTTGCTGCGCGCGTGTGCGTAGAAGTCGTCCACGTCCGCCGCGGTGCGCTCAACCAGCTGTTCGACCTGCCGCTTGCCCATGTGCGTGCCGGTGGCACGCTCGATCGCCTCCACGGCTTGCTCGAACGAGCCGCGCGCCGCCTCGATCGCGGCGAGCCTCTTGAGCGCGTGCGAGTGCCGCCCGGTCGGCAGGTCCAGCTCGGCATCAGCCGGGTGCAGGTTCGATGCTCCCTTGGCCCGGTAGGCGATCCGCTCGACCTCCACGGTGCCGAATCGCGTGGACAGCAGCCGCTTGTGCCCCGGCTCGGCGGCGTGCCGCACCACCTGGTCGGATCCGGCGACCTCCGGCAGGCGTTCCTCGCGCCCGGCCCGCTGGTCGAACCACTCCTGGAGCATCAGGCGGTGCACCTCGCGGCCGCGCGCGGCGATGAACTCCTCCGCCTCGGCGTGGGAGGCGCCCTGGTGGTCGAACAGATCGGCGAGCAGCTGCTCGAAGGCGGCGCGGGCGGCGGGAAACGCCCCGGCGGGCTCGGTGGGGCCATAGGCTGGCATCGGGCTCTTCCTTACGTCGGTGCGGGCTTGTCACCAGGCACGACGCGGGGAAGAGCCCGCCTGATCAGGGCCGATCGGGTGCGCGAACGCCATCGGCCAGCGCGAACAGGCCTCTGGACGGCTCGGCCAGCCACTCGCGCCGCACCATGCGCTTCAGCCGCATCCGCAGCGTCTCAACGTGCCGGTGGTCGGCGGCTTCCTCCGTCACTTCGCAGATCTCCTTTGCCCGCAGCGGCGTATTAGCGCTGGCCAGCAGGGCCAGCACCGGCCAGTCACCCTCCGCGGGCACCTCACCGGTCGCGACGCGCACAACCGGCGGCAGGGAGCCGGGCAGATCGTCCGGATCCGCATCCCGTGCGGACACCAGCTCGAACTCCGCTCCGTCCGCGTCGCGTTCGCAGAGCACGCGGGCGAGGGTCGCCTGGGTGACCACCAGATCGGACAGCTCCCCCTCGGCGGCAGCGATCCGCTCGTTCAGCGCGGCCAGCTCGGCCCGCAGCTCCTCCACTCGCCGCCGGGCCGCCTCCTCGTACTGCTTCAGCAGCGCCAGCAGCCCCTGCTCCACGCGCCCCTCCCCGCGATGCCGCCGACGCTGCCACGCCGGACCCAACCCCCGCACCACAAAGGACTTACGACGTGGTGCTCGATTGAGGTCGGGCTGTGCTGGCCTGGCGGGTTGGCTGGTGGTTGATTACCGCATGGCCGCGCGGTCGGAGACCAGGCCGGCGATGGCTTGGTAGGTCTGGTCGAAGTA
>NZ_SUMC01000174.1 GCF_005047355.1 Actinacidiphila oryziradicis | reverse complement strand
GGAACCCTGCCCTCGTTCGCCCACAACCGCAGCGTGCCAGGGTGCACACCCACCCGCCGCGCAGCCACCGCCAACCGAAGAAGTTCCATGACGAGAGAACCTACGGCCTCGGCGGCACCCACCACCCCAAACCGGCATAAACATCACACCATCGCAGGAAGCGGGGCGGAATTACCCACAGATCCACACGCACTCTGCTACGCAGCATCCAAAAGGGTCCCTAAGCGAAACCCCCAACAGTTGAAGACCCTGCCGCCGAAGCAGTAGAAGCCGCAGTCCAGCGGTAGGCGGTCACATTCCGCGACTCTCACCAGCTGTGTGTCGACGTCGCCGCGCGAGTCCGGCCCGCGGTAGCAGCCGGTGGAGGGCCTCGACCCGTCCGCAAGCGTTCAGGAAACCGAATGCCGTGGCGGTCGTCCCTGCCGGGCATGCTCCGATCCCGGGGGGCCCAGCGTTGGGGGCCGTCTTCGAAAGTTTGTGGCTGTTGCTGTCCCAGCGTGGTGGACGTAAGTAATCGCGGCCCTGGTCAGGGACGGCCGCTTCTGCGCGGACACAGGCCACTGACCTCAAACGTCGAGAGACGCCCCAGGTCAGGACAGCTCACCTCGGCATAAGGGGTGAGCCCAAATTCCCTCCCGGGCCCCGGCTGGGAATACGCCGCGCAGTTCTGAAGTTCGACGAGAGAGGCGCTCTCCCGCAGCGGGGGTTCCTGTACCAGTTCGATGACACCCGCGTGTGTCCTGGCCGCGAGGAGGTGAGGGAAATGAGTCCCTGGCCCAGTCCAGAGCCCGCTCCAGGGCATGCTCATCCGTCACGCTTGATCGCGGTCCACGCTCGCTGACCGACACCCTCACCCGCCTCCCACCCATGGATTCCCCCAGGCGCCCTGCCCCGGGGAGTTCCGAGGTGTGCGACGGCAGAGGGCAAGGGCAGCGGCACACGCGGCCGCACAGGATCAGGCTCGTCCCCAAGGGAGACAGCCATGCGCATCGAACTGACCTGGACACGTACCGACGCGGCCAACGGCACGCTGACCATCCCCGTACCCGAGGCCCCCGTCAACGACCTCCTCCGCCCTGTACTGCGCCACGCGCGTCGGGCGTGGAACGCTGCCGCTGTGCGGCGTGCCATCGCCTACGCGGAGCCGGCCGCGGGAATTGCCGCCGACGCCGCAGGCGCAGGGGTGCTTGTCCAACTGGCACTCCCGATCGCCGTCCGCCTCGCCCAGCAGGTTCTCGACAACGCAGCGCGCGGCGCCGACACCAGCCCCACCGCGTGCGCGGCCCCGCCGGGGTGACGCGACCGACCGCGTGCCGCCCGGAAGGAGAAAGCTGATGAACGACACGCACCTCCAACAAGCCCGGTCCTTGGTGCGCCAGGCTGCGGAGCAGTTGACCGAAGACGACCAGGCGTTGACGGCTGCCTCCGCCGACGCGCTCGTGGTCGGCCGGGCAGCACGCGTCGACGACTTGCGACTTGCCGTGCTCGCTGCCTGGAGTGCCGGCGCCTCGCGCGAGGAACTCGCACGGGACGCCGGCGTGAAGATGGGACTGATAGGGGATTGGATCGCAGCCAACGACCTGAGCCAGGCACTCGCACGGCCAGGACATCGGCACCCCTCGTAGCCTCACGGCATGGCATGCACCAGCGCGCGGCTGACCGCGGTGCCCGGGGTGCTGGCGTGCTGGCGTGCAGCTACCCGGACGAGGGCGAACGCGTGCCGGCCCCGAAGAAGGTGAGCAGCCAGGACGCGGTAACCGATGCGGCCCGCGATGACCTCGAAGCCCGCGTGATGTCCGTCATGGCCTGTCAACAGCCGGTCGCCACAGGCCTGCGTACGCTCGTGGCCGCCCTCCGCATCTCCGGATCGCGCCATGGACAACGTCCACCGCAGCACCTTCAAGCGCCACGCCGTGAATGCCGCGCCGGCGCTGACCGCACCGTCCCCCGGCCCGCACCGCCGGGCGCTCACCGCAGCCCGCACCGCCTCCGCCGCATGATCCGTGACGAGCACCTCTCGTACCGCGTGGACCGCTGACCAGGCGGGAGAGGACCGTTCCGGGGGGGCCTGCGGGCGTCGGCTCCGGGGGCCAGGAAGATGACTTGGGGGGGCAGGCGTGGCCACTGGCAGGCCCGTCCCGCGTACCGCGCCTCAGGACGGGCTGAGTGGTTATCCGAGTGCCAGCATCTGTGCCTGCCATTCGGACTTACGAGAGCGTTTACTGGTTTATACGGCCAAATATCCCATAGGCCCGGTAAGAGACATCCAGCGGAAAGACGAGGTGAAGCATCATGAAGGCCACTACGAAGGCGCACCGTTTCCGGACTGTCGCGATCGGGGCCGCGTGTGCCGCTTTGTTGGCAGGTGGCGCCGGAGTCGCAACCGCCGCTCCGGCCAGCACTCCGAATGTCGCAGCCGCAAGCGTCTCCGCCCCAAGTCCGAAGGCGAAGGCATCCATCACCGTCAAGGCGAACACGATGTCGGTCAAGCCCGGGCAGACAGTCACCCTCACCGGCAAGACCAAGGGCATCGCGGCAGGCAGCAAACTCACCGTGCAGCAAATGGACAAGGGCAAGTGGACCACACTCCACGCGAGCACCACTGTGAATCACGACAGCAGCTACCGCGTGCGGGTCAACCTCATCAAGAAGGGCACCGAGATGCTGCGAGTCACCGACGGGAAGACCGTATCCCCGACGGTCACCATCACCGTCCACTGACACTGGCCAAGAACCCCGCCGCACGCCCGGCGGACGAAATCCATATCCATCGCCGCAGGCAAGGCTGCCGTCCGGAGACGCGGCAACGGCGGCCGACATCCAAGGACGTCACGCAACGGCGCCCTTTGGCCATGGACACAGCCGGACGCACCCACCCCGGGTGCTGTCAGTTCTCATCAAATTGACGGCTCCGTGGTCAACAAGTGATGCCCAAACTCGTCGACAGGTGGTGCTCGTTCGTCCTCGCCTACGAAGCCTGTCCAACCCGACCTTCGGATCCCCGAAAACCCGGTTTCGTCGCGCGGGTTCGGCCCCCTCCACCTCCAGGAAACGGCGAACCCGCGCGCTTCGTCGTGTGGTCGACGCAAGGGGGTGGTCTCTGACCCGAACGTTATGGTCCCCGCGGGTGAGCTGTACACCGGGAGCTACCATCGGGCCGCACGTCGTGCCGCTGAAACACTCATGCAAGGCGCCCGGGCCGGCCGTGTACTGATTTTGTCGGCCCGATGGGGGCTGGTTGCACCCGACGAGCGGATCGCCCCGTACGACCTGTGGCTGGCGAGAAGGGCGCCGTGACCAGCGAGCGAATTCGCAGGCAGGCCGCGTCCTCGTCGGCATCTGCCCTGAACCGACACCGACTTCACCACAGATTCACCCATCTGCCTCTACGTCGGGGGTGATGGATACGGGATGTGGGAGCTTCCCCGGGCGCGGCTCTGACCTGGGCATTCATCCAGGCTTGCCGAGCAGATGGGGAGGAGAAGCGGCAATAAGAGGCGAATCTGGGCTTTCCTCTGATTTACACGGACTCGTCCATGGTGTTGGCTCCCAATTGAGACATGAGCAGCCCGGCTGTGCGGAGCGCGGATCGGACCTGACGATGCGGCGGACATTCGCCGTTCCCCGGGGCCTTTCCCTTTCCGGCGTCCTGTGCCCCAGCCCCGACGGGGCAGTTACGAGAGGCACTTCCACGTCGGCCGGGCTCCACAGTTCGAGTACGAAGGAGTAACACCATGCGCGCAACCAACGTGACGCGGGCGTTCGCCGTCGCCGTTGCCGGCGGCATCCTGGCAGGCGGTGCGATGCTCGCGACCGCCACGACGGCCGAGGCCGCTCCGGCCCGGGCCACCTCCGTCACCCAGGTGCAGGACCGGCACCACGACCGTGGCCGTCACCACAGCCGTCACCACCGTCACTACTTCGGTCGGCACCACAACCGTCACCACCGCTAAGGTCGCTGACTCGCTCGGGAGGTGTGGCCGGGCCTTTCAATCGGCGCCTTCCGACGGGCAGTCAGGCCGCGGGCCGGCCGCGCTATGAGGCGCGGGGTCGCAGTGGTCAGGCTGCTGGCGTGTCCAGTCGGGGGCCTGGGCACGCCAGCTGCCTGTACACGGCCCCGGCCACCCAGCTCGCACTCTCCTTCATCACCGAGCACGGCCACCGCGTCTGTGCCGAGTCCTACCGCATCCGCCACCCCCTCGACCCGACCGAGCCTCGCCCCTGCGCACCACGCCCTTCCACCAGCGGCAGGCCGACCTCGGTTGGTCTTCCCGCAGGCCGCCGCCACTGGTCCCCGATCGCCGCCCCCGAGGCCGAGGCCACCCGTGAAGACGCAGCGCTGTACGACCTCACACCGATCGAGCGTGTGGACGTCACCGGACCAGGGGCCCTCCCTGCGGATGGACCGGCTGTCCGCTGCCGTAGACGCCGGTCCTTGATATTATTGGTACAGCGTTCGACCGTGTGTCCCGGGCGTCGGCTCGCGGGCGGCCGGCTCGCCGAGTCCCGGCGATCTCCTCCGCCGCGGAAGCAGAATCCGACGGGCATGGCTGCCCGCCTGGCCGCGTTGCGGCTGCCCGGCACACGACCGGCCCGGATCTTGCCGGGCAGTTGTGCAAGCCGAGGGGAGTGGGAATCGTGGAGTACCGCCAACTTGGACACTCGGGCCTGCGAGTCTCCGTCCTGACCCTGGGAACCATGACCTTCGGCGGGAAGGGCATGTTCGCCATCCTCGGCGGTACGGACGTGGAGGGCGCCCGCCGGCAGGTCGCCATGGCCATGGACGCCGGGGTGAACTGCTTCGACACCGCGAACATGTACTCCAACGGAGCGGCCGAGGAGATCCTGGGCGAGGCGATCGAGGGCCGCCGGGACGAGCTGCTGCTGTCGACCAAGGTGCGGATGGTCGTCGGCGAGGGTCCAAATGACGGGGGGCTGTCCCGGCACCACATCATCAGCCAGCTGGAGGGCAGCCTCCGGCGGCTGCGCACCGACCACGTCGACATCTACCACGTCCACGAGTGGGACGGGCAGACACCGCTGGAGGAGACGCTGGAGGCGCTGGACACCCTGCTGCGAGCCGGCAAGATCCGTTACCTCGGCGTGTCGAACTACAGCGGCTGGCAACTGATGAAGGCGCTCGCCGTGTCCGACGCCCACGGGTACCAGCGGTTCGTCAGCAACCAGATCTACTACTCCCTGGAATCCCGAGACAGCGAGTACGAGCTGGTCCCGCTCTCCCTGGACCAAGGGCTGGGCATCATGGTGTGGAGCCCGTTGGCGGGAGGACTGCTCAGCGGCAAATACCGGCGGGACCGCGAGGCCCCGGAGGGCAGCCGCCAAGTGGACCCCCGCTGGCAAGAGCCGCCGATCCGCGACAGGGAGCGGCTTTACGACATCATCGAGGTGCTGGTCGGCGTCGCCGACGGCCGTGGCGTCTCGCCCGCCCAGGTCGCGCTCGCCTATCTGCTGCGCAAGCCCGGTGTCAGCACCCTGGTGATCGGCGCTCGCCGGGACGACCAGCTCCGGGACAATCTGGGCGCCGCCCAGCTCACGCTGGACGACCACGAGTTCGCCGCGCTCGACAAGGCCAGCGCGCCGTATCTGATCTATCCGCACTGGCACCAGGCTCGCTTCGCCGCCGACCGGCTCAGCGACGCGGACCGCGCGCTCCTCGGACAGCACATTGCCGCCGGCTAGGAGCGTGCCCCAGTAATGGGCAACCGATCAGCTGGCGGTGATCGATGGGAACGGTCACGGTCGCGCCTGCGAGGCCCGGCTTGGTCAGCCGGTCAGGGCGACGAGTCCGGCGGTTCCGGTGCGTCGGAAGATCTTGCGGAGGTTGTGGCAGGCGGCGAGCAGTCGCCACTGCTGCCTGGAGGCCGTCGAGATCAACATCAGCGTCCGCGACCAGGTGCGCTGACCCCGCGCACTCCGGCGGCTCACAGGCGCGCCGCCCCTTCTGGCTGAGCGGGCCGCTGCCGCCGCCCACCCGATGATGGTGTGGACGGCAGCGGCGGCCCTGCGCAACGCGGGGGTTCAGCCCAAGGAGATCGCGAACACGTGGACTCCGGTGTCGGCCGGCAGCGTCACCGCGGCCACGGTCTTCGCCGGATCCAGCGCCCCGCCGGTGGTGTAGAGGCTCACCGCGTGATTGCCGAGCGTGTCGCCCGGCGGCCGGTTCCAGTTCGCCGTGGTGACCGCGAGCTGCGCGTTCCCACTGGCCTTGTTGCTGTACCAGTCGGGGAAATCCACCGCCAGATCCGCGGTCGTCCCGTCGGTGTACATCACCTTGACCGTCCCCGAATGCGCCGACCCGATCCCGGTGCCCAGCAGCCCGAGCTGCGAGCCCTGACCGTGCACACGGATCACCTGCCCGCCCGCGGCGACGTTGTCCGGCTGACCGGGCTGCGTGTCCGGCCACCGGTAGGACAGCCCGCCGGCCGTCACCGTCGCCCCGGGCGTGTAGCCGACCGCCGCCAACTGCGTGGCGGAGAAGCTGTAGCCGCCCGGGTCGAGCTTGCCCGTCGAGGGATCGCTGTCCGCGCTGATGCCGGCGTTGTTGTACGCGGCCGCCGTCGTCGCGTACGGCACGGTCGTCGTCGCACCGGCGGTACGCGTCTGCCGGCCGGCCAGCTCGAAGGACGCCGTCCCGGTGAGCGTGACGGGCCCCGCCGCGGCGGTCGACGGCGCGGTGACCGTCCAGGAGGCGGTCACCGACGAGTGCGGCCCGACCCGGCGCACGGTGGCGCCGGCCGCGGGCACCGCGGTCCAGCCCGCCGGCACGTTCAGCCCGAGACGCAGGTTCTCCACCCCGGAGTCACCGGTGTTGGTGAACGTCGTCTTCACCGTCTGCGCGGTCCCCGGATCCGTCGTCGCGGCCGCGGACACGGCCACGTACTGCACGCCCACGGTCCTGCGCACCGTCACCGCCGAGGTCAGCGGCGTGTCGGCCGACGACTCGCCGACGTACACCGGGTAACTGCCCTTCAGGACCGTCCAGTCGTGGGCGCCTGTGTCCCACACCCGGAAGTCGTCCGGCGACAGCGTGAGCCGGACCGTTTTCGTCTGACCCGGGTCCAGCCTCACCTTGGCGAAGGTCTTCAGGGCCTTCGGCGGCTCGCCGGAACCGCTCGGGTGCCCCAGATACACCTGCACCACATCGGTCCCCGCCCGGTGCCCGGTGTTCGTCACGTCCACCGACACGTGAACGGGCGCGGTGCCATGGGCGGTCGCCTCCACCTGGTCCGGGCCGGTCCTCAGATGCGACAGCCGGAAGGTCGTGTACGACAGGCCGTAACCGAACGGGAACAGCGGCGTCTGCCCTTCCTGCTGGTACCACCGGTACCCGACCTCGAGGCCCTCGCTGTAGTCGTAGACCCCGCCCACCGCCGGGTAGCGGCCGGGCGCGGCCGCCGTCGCGGTCTGCGTGTCCGTCATCGGGAAACTGACCGGCAGCCGGCCGCCCGGCTCCGCGTCGCCGGTGAGCAGCGCCGCCAGCGCGTTGCCGTCCTCCTGGCCCGGGTACCACATGTCGAGCACCGCCGGCACGTCCGTCAGCCACGGCATGAGCACCGGGGCACCCGCCCGCAGCACCACCACCGTGCGCGGGTTCGCCGCCGCCACCGCCCGGATCAGATCGTCCTCGTTGCCCGGCAGCGCCAGCGTCGTGCGGTCCGACCCCTCGCTGGAGGAGTCGCCCACCACGACCACCGCCGCGTCGGCCTTCGCCGCCGCCTGCGCGGCCGCCGTGATCGTCGGATCCGGCACCCCCGGCGCCGACCAGCCCACGCTCACCGACGCGCCGCCCGCGTTCTCGTAGTACTCCACCCGCAGCGAGTGCGGCTCCCCGGCCGTCAGCGGAACCGGCGTGCTCTTGACCGTCTGCGCCGCGTGATCGCTCCAGTTGTCGACGATCAGCTTGCCGTCCAGATAGACCCGGCTTCCGTCGTCACTGGTCGCGGCGAACGTGTACGCAGCCGTCGCGGGCGCGGTGACCGTCCCCGTCCAGCGCGCCGAGAACCCGTCCGCGGGAATGCCGCCCGCCGGCGACCCCGTACCCCAGTCGAAGTCGACCGCCGGGTCGTCCCGGGTCAGCGCGGGCGTGCCCGACAGGGTCGTGTTGGTGAAGTACTCGCCCTTCAGCCCGCTCAGCGCGGAGGCCGGAATCGGCGGGAAGCCGTTGCCCTGCCCGGCTTTGACCGAGGTGACCTCGACACCGCCGCCCAGCCGCGCTCGCAGCCCCGTCAGCGGGTCCACCTTCTTGTAGGGGGTCACAGCCGAACTGCCCCCGCCGCCGGTGACCGCCGTCTCCGCGTCCGGCCCGATGACCGCCAGCGATGTCAGCTTCGAGGTGTCCAGAGGCAGCACCGAGCCGCTGTTCTTCAGCAGCACACTGCCGTCCTCGGCCGCCTGCCGCGCGAACGCGCTGTCCGCCTCGTAGTCCACGGCCGGCGGCGTCTGCGGATCGAACAGCCCGGTGCGGAACTCCAGCCGCAGAATCCGGCGCGCGGCGTCGTCCAGCACCGACTGCGGCACCTGCCCCGCCGCGACGGCGGCCGGAAGCTGCTGGAAGTACGTCGTCCCGCTGAACTCCTGGTCCAGGCCGGCCAGCGCCGAGGCCACCGTGCTGTGGTTGGCCGGGTAGTCGGTGTCGATCACCCCGTCGAACTTCCAGGTGTCGATCAGCACGTCCCGCAGAATCTGCGCGTTCTCACACGCGTACGTACCGTTGACCTTGTTGTACGCGCACATCACCGACCAGACCTTGCCGTCCTTCACCGCCTTCTCGAAGGCCGGCAGGTAGATCTCGTGCAGCGTCCGCTCGCCGATGTCGGAGCTGGACGTCGTCCGGGCGTTCTCCTGGTTGTTGCCCGCGTAGTGCTTGACCTGCGCGGCCACTCCCTGGGCCTGGATCCCGCGGATCTCCGACGCCCCGATGTCCCCGGCCAGTTCCGGGTCCTCTCCCAGCGTCTCGAAGTCCCGACCGCCCAGCGGCGTACGCACGATGTTCACCATCGGCCCGTAGATCACCTGATAGCCCCGGGACTTGGCCTCCGCCCCCATCACCGTCCCGTAACTCCGGGCCAGGGCGGTGTCGAACGACGCCGCCAGCGACACCGGCGACGGCAGCGCGGTGGCCGGCTGTCCGTCCCGCACACCCCCCGGCCCGTCGGTGAACTGCGTCCCCGGAATCCCCAGCCGGTCGATGCCCGGTGTGTAGCCGGTGGCATGCGACCCCGCCGGCACCCCCACCGACGTCATCAGCGTCGCCTTCTCGGCGTTGGTCATCTGACCCAGCAGCAGATCCACCCGCTTCTCCAGCGGCAGCGAGGAGTCGAGCCAGGGTCTGGAAGCATGGGAGCCGTTTCCGGAAACGGCTCCCGCAGCGGCAGGGACCGTCAGTGGTACTGCCAGGGCGGCGGCAGCCGCCGCTGCGACCGCGAGTCGGGGCATGCGCATACGGGTACTCCAAAGGGACGTCCGCGCCTGCGGGTTCAGAGGATGAACGCAAACGTGTGGGAGTGTCCGCCCGCCCCGGCGCCCCGTCAACAACCTGAACACAAGTCACCACCCTGACCAGACGATCCCGGCCGCGCGGCTGAGCTCTGCCTGGAGCGGCTGGGAGCGGCGCATCCCGCGCTCGCGTTGTGGTACCGCAAGGGGGCCCCAAGGCCGCATCGCCCAGGATCCGGATCCGCCTTGGCGCCTTCCGCCGCGAACCGCAGGGCCGCGGTGCGCCCGATGCCCGAACCCGCGCCGGTGACGACGACACTGCGCCGCGCACGGCAAGGAGCGGGATCGTATGAAGAGCATGCGGGAGGGGAGAGCGCGCCCTCCCTGGCCCGCCGTCCCCACCCCCAGGGGCCTGGCCGAAGGACCTGGCCCACGGGCCTGGCCGAAGGACCTGGCCCAGGGGCCTGGCCGAAGGACCTGCGCGCCCGGAGGAGGTGTGCCTGATCGCCTCGCCGCGGCCCCGCGCTGTCGGAGGTCAATGTCGTTCTCGTGGAGCGTCCGGCTTGGGTGATCAAACGGGACGCTCCGCGAGAACGACGCGGAGGCCCGGACGCCGGCCTGGTATGGCCGAGCCGCCGGCGGTGCTGGCCGACGCCGCAGCATCGGTCTCACGATCAGCGCCATTTCCTGGAACGGCGTCGTAGAGCCCCGCGGCCACCACTGCGGCCGGAGCCGCTTGATGGAGCCGGTCGTGTCGAGCTATCCGTCGCCGGCCTGCAGAAACTGCCGACAACTCGGCGG
>NZ_SUMC01000173.1 GCF_005047355.1 Actinacidiphila oryziradicis | reverse complement strand
CCGAGGCGGTGGCGCGGACGTTGCGGCGCGCCGTCGGTGACGACGGCTTCCACTGTGCCATTGCCTTCCCCGAGCAGCCGCGGCGTCGGTTGTCCTGGTCGCGCCGGTAGGCCGCACCCGGGGCGCGGGAGCCGGACGGCGATCACCTTGACGGGTGAGGCACCGGGTGTTCGGGCCTGTGGTGGGCGGGGCCGCGGCAGCATCGGTGGTGTGGCGACCGCGCCCGGGGAGGGATACCTGCGATGCCGACTGTACCCGCTTCACTGTTCGCCGTACTGGAGTTGGTACGGGGCAACTTCACCGCGCCGACGTTCCGAACCTTCACGGCGCTGGTCACGGGTCTGATCGCGGAGACCGGGCGGTGCACGGTGACCGGGATGCTCACCGGCGTCGGGTTGACGCGCGCTTGGTCCCACGACCGCGCCCACGCCTAATGGGCGGTGACGGGGTGCGGGTGCCGAAAACCCCATCCATGGCCTGTGACGTGCAGGTTCTCATGAACGGCGGACGATCGTCGGATAGGAGTGTCAGGCTGATCGTTCGCTGCCTCCAGCTGCATGGCGGCTACGGCTACATCGCGGAGTACGCCATCGGGCGGTCCTACCTCGACGCCCGGATCCAGACCATCTACGGCGGGACCACCGAGATCATGAGGAGATCATCGGCCGGGATCTCGCCGCCACGACGACCGAGAGGGCAGAGCGATGACGCGGCTCAGGCGCGACCACTGGCTCCGGCATATCGAACATCTCGACCCCGAGCGGGACTACGAGGAGATCCACCGCATCTCCACGGCCCACGAATTCCCCTGGGACACCGTCCAGGCCCTCAGTTTCGCCCTCTACCGCACCTACGCCGTACCCAGCGTCGGCCAACTCCTGGCCATCACAGGAGAGCTGACGAAGCGCCCGCAGAAGCGGTACGACGACACCGTCCTCATCCTCGACGCCGTTGCCGAGCACGGCATCGCGTCGCAGCAGGGCCGCGAGGCGGTGCGCCGCATGAACCAGATGCACCGCCGCTACGAGATCTCCAACGACGACTTCCGGTATGTGCTGGCCACCTTCGTCGTCGTCCCCAAGCGCTGGATGGACGCCTACGGCTGGCGCCGCCACTGCCCGACCGAGGTGCGCGCCTTCACCAACTACTACCGCTCGCTCGGCGCGCACATGAACATCCAGGACATCCCGGAGACCTACGAGGAGTTCGAACAGCTCCTCGACGACTACGAGCACACCCACTTCACCCACGACGACAGCAGTGTGGCTGTCTCCGACGCCACCCTGAGCCTGATCGCCTCGTGGTACCCGGGCCCACTGGGGCGCGTCGTGCGCGCCTCGACGGTCTGCCTCATGGACGACCCACTGCTGAAGGCATTCGGCTACCGGGTCCCGAACCCGCTGTTGCGAGCGGCGGTACGCGCCGGGATGCGGCTGCGCGGCCGGGCTGTACGGCTGCTGCCACCGCGCCACGAGCCCTTCTTCGCCCGCCGGTCGCCCACCGTACGCGGCTACAAGAACGGCTACCGGGTCGCGGAACTCGGCACGTTCGCGCCGGGCACCTGCCCCGTACCGCACGAGGCCCGTTCCAAGGAGAACACCGAGTGACCACCTCCGCCATCAGCCCGCCCGGTCTCGAACTCGCTGCCCTGGGGCGCTGGTTTTGATGTCCACTCGAAGGCGTCGGCCCACAGCTGGGCTTCGTCTGGCTCCCAGCCCTGCAGCGCCATGTCCCCAGTGATCGGCGCCCGCACCCGGTCGGTGGTTGCGGGAGTAGGGTCGGGGGCTGGCGCGGTGGCGCGTGGCGCTCCGTTTCCAGCCCCCGACCCCACTCCCGCAGGTAGCCGAGTGCCCGGAGGCTTACTGGGTTTCCTCGGGGGAACCCGTGCACAAACTTCACGTCCTCCGGGTTAACCCCGGTACGGTGGCCGGGGTAGATACATGTCTCGTAAGCGACACACGCCACACGGTTAGCGCCTAAAACGGGTGACCGCCAAGCGTCCGATATAAAGCCGGAGGACCACATGCCCCACCACAGCGTCATGCCGGAGCTTGAGCCCGGCCAGAGGCCCACCGCGGAGCAGGCCAAGGCCCTCCGTCAGGCCGCCGCTGCCGAGCGTGCCCGCGCCGAGGCCGTCGCCGCCATGCTGGAAGACCTCGCCGAGAACGGCCTGCCCCAACTGGATGAGTGCCGGACTTGGGCAGAAATCCGCGAAGAGCTGTGGGCAGGGTACGACGCACAGCATGATGTGGGGCATGTCGCCTAAGCACGGCACCCCGCGGGCGCAGATCATCATCCACCCTGTAGGGTGCCAAAACTGGCGCGTAGCCTGTGATCAGGCCCTTTGCAGTTCAGGCGATCATGGCATGCTCGGACTGCATGGCGTTGCGCTTGCTCTACCTGATCTTCATCCGGCTTCTCGGACTGCTCCTGCTGCTGTCACGCTCGGAGGCCGCCAAGGACACTGAGCTCCTCGCGCTGCGCCACGAGAACGTGGTGCTGCGTCGGCAGCTCGGCGTCCGGCCACACCTGACGTGGCCGGACCGCGCGGTGCTCGCTGCCTTGGCCCATCACCTGCCGGGCAGGTTGCGTCGCCATCGTCTGGTCACCCCCGGCACCCTCCTGTCCTGGCACCGACGTCTGCTGCGCTGGAAGTGGAAGCAGAAACGCGCACGCACCGGTCGGCCGCCGATCTCCGAGGAGCTCACCGGCCTGATCCTGCGCCTGGCCCGGGAGAACCCGACCTGGGGCTCGACCCGCATTCAGGGCGAGCTGCGGCGCCTTGGCCACCGCGTCGGCGCCTCCACCATCCGCCGCATCCTGCGCAGCGCCGGCCTCGGCCCCGCGCCCCGACGTGGCCGCAGCACGGGGCCTACGTGGCGCGAGTTCGTGCGCGCCCAGGCATCCGGCCTGCTCGCCGCGGATTTTTTTCATGTGGACACCGCGGGCTTGACCAGGCTGTACGCCTTCGTGGTCATGGAGGTCGGCACCCGGACCGTGCACATCCTGGGCGTGACCGCTCATCCGACGGCGGCGTGGGCCACCCAGCTCGCGAGGAACCTTCTCGCCGACTTGGGGGAGAGGGACTCGGGTTTCCGCTACCTGCTGCGCGACCGCGACAGCCGCTACACGCAGGCATTCGATGCCGTCTTCTCCTCCGATGGCATCGAGATCCTCAAGACCGCGCCGCAGGCGCCGAAGATGAACGCCCACGCGGAGAGGTTCATACGTACGGCCAGAGCAGAGTGCACGGACCGGATGCTGATCTACAACGAGCAGCACGCCCGGCGAGTCCTCGCCCAGTACGCCGAGCACTACAACACCGGAAGACCGCACCGCGCCCTGAACCTTCGCGCTCCTGCCGACGACCCGGACGTCATCCCCTTCCCCGCGCAGCGCATCCAGCGCCATGACGTCCTCAGCGGACTGATCCACGAGTACCGCAACGCCGCCTAACCAAGATCACGCCGGTCCGGCGAACGCCCAGCTCAGCGCACGTACGAGACTTTTGGCACTCAACACGGGACGTGCCTGACCAACGAGGTCGTCACCATTATCGGCGCAGCCGGAGGCCTCCGCGGGATCGCTGCGGTACTGACGGTGTTCTTCGAGCGCAACAAGGGCAAGACAGTCAAGCTCGGCGAGGGCGGCGAGATCCTCCGAGCCGACGGGCTCAGTGCCGAGGAGATCATCCAGCTCCTCGAATCACTCCACCGCGCACAAGCCGACGAAAACTCGCCTGGGTGAAACGCCCCACCACCAAGCTAAGACGGGACATCACGCACCGGACCACACAGCCCACACATGGCCTATGCAGGCCGCGCCCTTGTCACGCTTGCTGCCTGCCTGGGGACCGGATGAACAGCCCAGGGGGAAACCCGCTGCCAGGCCCCGTGACCCGCAGCGCGCCAACACCGTTGTGCCGGGCGCGTGCATAAATCCGCCCCCACGGATAGGCGGTCCCCAAGGGAGCGGCGGACAGACGGCCTTGCCCGGCTCAGGGCCCCCGGCCGCCGCCGGGTGTGCGGGACTACGTGCGGCGCGGGGAGCGCCGTACGAACACCCCTCCAGGGAAGTAGTCGGGCACCTCGCCCCCCTTGACCACCACCGATGACCTCACGTTTACGGGAAACGCGTCCGGCGTCGAGAAGACCCCGCAGAAGACCTGGAAGCTGCGTCGTCGTGGGGCGGCGTACGAGCCGTCGAGGTCGGCACGGATGGTGGGCGCCGCGACGTTGGATCCATGACACCGGCGGCGATCACGGCGGTGTGGCCGAGCCAGGGGGATGCCGTCATTGTGGGGTCCATGGGGACGACGCCAGGAGGCTTTGCGTTCTCACACGGTTCGGCGCGGGCATCCTCAGGGTGCCGCTGTCCGTGAGGAAGATGCGAGGGGAATGCTGTGATCAGTCCTCTGCCCACCCGGCCCGGTGAGGTGCAGGCGGTCGTCGGCCGCGCGATGAACGCCGGCGGACAGTTGTTCGACACGGCGGGCAACATCGCCCGCATCGTGGGCAACACCCTTGATCCGCGCGCCGGTTCGGGCGGCGAGCTGCTGCGCGTGCTCCAGCAGACCACCGCCGAACTGGCAAAGGCCAGTGCCTCACCGGAGGCGCAGGAGGCCTTCTACCGGCTGGTAGACACCGTCACGCGGCTCGGCACAAGGGGCGCCCCGCTGGTCGGCCACCCGGCGAGCGAGCCCGCGCAGGCGCTGCTCGCGGCGCTCGGCAACAGCCTGCCGCCCGTCCTGGAGGCGCTGGAGCCGGTGCTGGAACACTTCGCCACCGCCGTCGGCGGGCTGGTCGAGGCCTCCGGCCCCCTGCTGCCCGCGGTCGCGGGTCTCGTGGCGGGGCTGCTGCTCGCCCTCGTACCGCTGCTGGAGGCCACCGCCGAGGTGCTGCGGGAGTCGGCGCCGGAGCTGCAGCGCATCGCCGACTCCCTGGTCACGGCTGCGGCTCTGCTGGTGCCCCTCCCGACGGCGCTCATCGACCGGGGCGCCACTGTGGGCGCCGAGGTGACCCAGGCCGCGCTCCCCCCGATCGCGGACCTGAGCGCCGCGCTCGCCGAGGCCGTGGTGGCGCTCCAGCCGGTGCTGCTGGCCTCCGAGACGGTGCTCGTCGAGGGCCTCGAGCGCCTCCAGCCCGTCCTCCTCGGCGCCGTCGCCCAGGCCGGCCGACTCGCCCGCGGCCTGGCGGTGCGGATCTCCGCCGTCGTCTCCCCGGCGGCGGACCCGGTGGTGGTGCTGGCGGTACGGCCCGCGTAGGGGGCGACCTAGACCCCGGGCGGGCTTGCCCAAGTCCCCTCCGGAGGAACTGGGCAAGCCCACCCAGCCCGCCGGCGACCGATCGGTGGCTTGCCCCGGTCAGGAACGGCAGCGGGAGAGGAAGCCGCCGCCGCGGACTCGGCCGCGGTGCGCGGGCAGTGCTTCACGCGCCTGGCCGCCGAGGGCGCCCGCTAGGTGATCGCCTACGTCGACGACGGCGCCCCGCCCGGCGACCCCGAGCACGACCGCACCGTCGCCAACCGGCTCTACGACTCCATGGGCTTCACCGAGCTGGACCGGCTCTGGTCCTTCACCCGCCGCCGCGCACGGCAGACGACGCGGCCGCGAGCCCGCGGACATGGTCGTCCACCCCGCACGGCAGTGCCCCGCCCGGCCACCAGTCGCCAGCAGCCCCCCTTCCAGCCCCAGCGATTAGGCCGGACGGGTGACTGCCACACCGTCCGGCGATGCGGCGGGGCGGGCGCTCATAACCAGCGTCCGGCTTGCCCGCTGCAGCGCCAGATAAGCCTTGACCCTCCCGGCCCGCGAAGTACGGGTGCTCGGAGCCACGGCGGCGGACAACTGCGACTGCCGGGCCCACAACATGTCGATCACCCGCTGCTCGTCACCACCCCGGCGGGAGAAGGCCGGCGACCACCGCGCCAGCTCGCCCCGTGCCTCGTCCAACTCGCGCTGCAGCTGCAGGAGATCGGCCGGGAAGTCGAAGGCCTCCGCATCGGTGTCGTCCACATCCGGGATCGTAGGGTGGCCCGGGCCAGTGACACCAGGGCCGACCGGGTGACACCAGGCAGCCCCATGCCGGAGCCGTCACACGAGGTGCCGCACCACCGCCTCAATCCCCGACATGCCCTCGCTGCGGTCCCCCTCCGGTGGCGCAGCCCATCCGCCGAGCAGGACGGCGGCGGCGAGCAGGCCATCGAAAGGGCATGATCACCGACCGCGACATCACCGTCCGGTGCGTCGCCGAGGAGCTGGACCCGGCTACCGTCCAAGCTTGCACCCTCAGTAGGGCACTGCACTGGATCGACGCCAACTCCCCCGCGTCCGAAGCCCTACGGATCATGGAACGCGAACAGGTCAAGCGGCTGCCCGTGATCGACGTGGCCGACGACCACCGGCTGGTGGGGATGATCTCCGAAGCCAACCTCGCCAAGAACCTCAGCGACGAGCAGATCGCGGAATTCGCCTCCACTATCTACGCCGACGCCCCCCTGACCCCAGCGCCGGTTTGACCATTCACCGGCCGGCCCTCCCAGCGGGCCGCCTCACCCGACTTCCACGCCTGCCAGGCGGGGGTGGGGACGCCCAGGCCCTCCATCGACTGCTTGCAGAGGATCTTTTCGGCGGCGATGGCGGACGCGGCGACCCCCGCTGCCGCAGAACGGTTTGCGCAGGTAGTCCAGCAGCCCCCTGGGGCCTGCCGTCCTCCCCGTAGGTGCAGGTTGGACAGGGCCACGTCGAAGGTGGATGGTCGCGGCGTGGTCCAGGCCGATGTGGAACCCGGCCCGCCAGGTTTCCCCGGCCGTCGTCACCTCAGCGGCCAGTTCCTCGTGCTCGGCCAGCGCCTGGTCCTCCTCCGCCGATCGGAACCCCTCCCGCGACAGCGCGTCGGGGTGGGCATTGCGCCAGTCCCGCAGCAGGGCGATCGGCGGCGCACGAGTTCGCCGAGGCCTGGCCCGTGCGCGGTGGAGCGGCGCATCGTTCCGCGCCGCCTTCCGTGGGGTGCCAGCTGCCGTACGGTCCGGGTTGCTCATTGATGTCCTGGAACCAGCCGCCGGGCTCCTGGACACGGCACAGCTGAGGTTGAGGACATGGAACACGGTGTGCGACGGGTGCTGGCCAGGCAATTTCAGGAGACAGCGCCCATGGCAGAGGCCAGCGGCTCCTGGTCGCCGTAGAGGGCTGCGTGCAGGGCGGCTGCGAGCTGGCGGGCGCAGTCCTCGCCCGCCACGTCGTACAGCACGACGTAGGCCGGCCCCGCGACCGAGCCGGAGCGAACCACACGGTCGCGGACCAGGCGGACGGCGGCTTCGCGGATGGCGGCGGCCGCGACCTCGTCGACCACGTGGGCCGGGGCCGTGAAGGTGTCGGCCTTCACCGTCCAGCGCTGTCCGCTGCGGGCGATGCAGACGAACACCGCGCCCGCCGCCCGAGCTGCCTCGTATGCGGCGTTGAACGCCGCGATCCCGGTAGCGTCCGGGATCGCGGCGGCGGGGCAGATGACCGGGAGCGACTGCATGACGGACATCGTGCCAGCGCTCGGTCGCGCCGCGAGGGATTGGGCCCGTTGGATCCAACGTGTCTGATACCGGGCGAGCTCGGCAACGGCAGCAGCAACGGGCCGGCCCCCCACAAGGTGGGCCGCCCGGACCCGGCGGCCTGCTCGTTCGCTTCCTCAAGGTTCGGCGCCCGCGGCCACCCGCACCGCCCGTGGGGCAGCCTGACCTGCACAAACAGATAGATGTGGTGTTCAGAGTGGATTTCAAAGTGGTGTTGAGAGGGCTGTCGTCGGTGAGGTCCTGGACCAGTTCGACGACACCGAGATCTACGACTACGGCGTCGACTGACGCCCCGCAGGAAAGGGATCACCACATGTCCGTCCCCACCGCCGCGCGCCCCGCGTACCGTGGCGATGAGACCCGCCTGGAGGAGCCCGTGAGCGCCCAGCCCGATCACGCACCCGTTCCGCCGTACGTGCCCGCCCCGGGCGCCCCTGCCGAGCTGCTCGCGCAGCTTCGTGCCGACCGCCGCGCCGCGCAGTGGGTGCCGGCCTTCGAGCGGGACTGGGCGAAGGCCCTGGAGGAGTCGAAGCGCACCTACCGCCTCACCGTGCTCTATGAGGTCGTGCACACCTGGCAGTCCCGTATCAACTCCGCCCCGGCCGTGGACGCGTTCATCGACTCCGGCATGGACGAGAGCGGCTTCGTCGCCCTGGAAGACGCCCTCGGGAAGGGCCGGTGAGCGGTCAGCCGTACGCGGTCCGGCTGTCCCCGCAGGCCGCGAAGGTGCTCACCGAGCTCCCCGAGCACGCGGCCGAGATGGTGCGCGGCGTCCTGGACGCCGCGAGCCTCGGCCCGTGGGGGTTCGGCCAGTGGGACGCAAGCGACCCCGAGGGCGAGGACGTCCGCATCGCGTCGGTCGGCCAACTGAGCGTCATATACTTCATCAACCGCCCCTTGCGGCACCTGTCCGTCCTGGACATCGTCTGGCTCGGATAACCGCCCGTACGAACGACAGCGCCCCTTCCCCGGCATGGAGCTGCCGGGGAAGGGGCGCTTCGCATGCTAGCCCGGGGTCACGACGAGTGCCTGTTTCTGAGCCAATCATGTCAAGTCGCGGCGCCGGATAACGCATCGGCAGGCCATTTGTTGCGGCAACATCCCGTCACCCGAATGGCCTACGCGCCGCCGTAGGGGTGCCCGGCAGCACTTCCTTGCGGTGCGGGGCCCGAGGGCGAGCACGCCGCTGCCCGGCGTGCGCCGTACTCCGTTCGGCCCCAAGCTGAGCTGAGCCGGTTGGCTGCGCAAGGAGGCAGCTATAGCTGGTGGGCGCGGTGTACCTGGTCGCGATCGGCACATCCCTGTGAACGGCCAGCCGCAGCGAGATCGAAAGCAAGATCTGAACGGCAGACGTCATGCAAGGGCGCGGCGCGGCGCAGTCGGGGCCGTGGAGCGCGATCACCTGGCCCCCTCAGGAGGCGACCGTGGTCTTGATCTTGATAGCCCTGCTGGTGCCGACATTGATGATGCTGCTCATGCTCGCCCTGAGCGTGTTCGAAGACCGAATCTTCCGCCCCCCGCCTCCTCCGCCCGAAGGCATGCCGGGACCGATGCGACCAGCCGCAAGCCCGCCCGCCACCGACACCCGCCCAGAGGGGCCCACCCCCGAGTGAGGCCGCGCCCGTCGTTCGCGCGCATCCAGTGCGCGAGCGGGCGATGTCCCCCGCCGCGTCCGGCCCGGCCTGCTCCCAGGTGCGAAGGGTGCCCAGGAAGACGCGTCCGAGCGCCTCCAGGGCGAAGGAGTCCTCACACAGCTCGTCCGCTTCCACGCCGGGCAGCGCGATGACCGGGATGATGATCCGCTCGGCGACTTTCACGACCAGCGAGCAGCACCTGCCGGAGATCACCCTCTACGCGTTGCGCTACACCCGCCGCCACGACGTGTACCGCGAGGCCATCACCCGGCCGTGGCGGGCGCTGCCGGCGGAAGGGGCTTTGCTGTGAGCGCGCACCCGTGCCCCGGTCGCGGTCGGCATCGTTGAGCGGGGGACGGGGCCGAGCGGCACCACCTACGCCTGCCCGGCCTGCAAGACCCGACGCCGCATCATCCCGATGGCCGACTGGAAGCACGTTGGCGACGGCTGGCCCCAGTTCTACCCGGGGTCGAAGCGCCGATAGACCGCCGCTCCCTGCCGCCGACGCGGAACCCCCGAAGGGGGCGGCAAGAGCCCCGGCCGCGTGTGCCCGCGGTCGGGGCTCACCCACGTCCGGGCGCAGGTCCGCGAGACGGCCTATCGCACCTTCCTCGAAGATGCCCAAGATTGCGAGGCGTGCCAGGCTTGAATAGGCGCTGCTCGGGGAAATGCGACCGCCTCGGGCCGCGCCGCGAGTCCAACTGCATAGCTCCCACAAGCCGCCCGCCGAGCCCCTCCCTCCCAGTCCGGTTGCTCGGCGGGCCGCACGGCCCCGGCCGCTTGGTCGGCCGATTACAGCGGTCGGGGCTTATGTCCGGGGAAGGGTTTCGCCCCCACCGAAACCCTTCTTCGCGGCGCCGCGAATATGGAGGGGGCGCACCCAGTGCGTACCCGTGGCGGCCGTGAAGGGTACGGCGATCTGCCGCACCCTTTTTCGGCGACCGCCGGAAAAGGGTGGTCGGACGTCCTAACAATCCTTAAACCCTTCTTGCGCGGTCGCACAAAAGGCCTAAATCCGAGTCGCTGCGTTGGGCGGGGCGGTCTCAAGTGGTGAGCGCATCAAGCTGACGCGATGAATTCCTGCAATTTTTCTGCCGGAGTCCGCCATCCCAGCGTTTGCCGAGGGCGTCCATTCAGTCGCGCAGCGATCTCAT
>NZ_SUMC01000172.1 GCF_005047355.1 Actinacidiphila oryziradicis | reverse complement strand
CTGGACGCGCACTGCGCGGCGATCGGCCGCGACCCCGCCGAGATCACCCGCTCCGCGCAGATCATCGTCGACTACGCCGACCCCGCAACCACCCGCGCCCACGTCTGCGCACTCGCCGCTGCCGGCATCCGGCACGTCGTACTCGCGCTGCCCCGCCCCTATCCGGAAAAGGCCGCCCGCTGGCTTGTCGACGAGATTGTCACCCCTGTCCGGGAGAACGGCGCCTGACGGTTACTCCGCTACTCGGCTGCGCATTGCCCCGGCAGGCGTCGTCAAGTTGAGTAGAGTGTCTCGGGTCTGGGATGATCGCCGGGTTTGCTGATCTTCCCAGGGAGGGGTTGTGGTGGAGTCGGGGTCGCCGTCGTACAGGGGGTTCCGGTTCCCGGCGGAGATCATCTCCCATGCGGTGTGGCTGTACTACCGCTTCCCGCTGTCCTTCCGCGAGGTCGGGGAGCTGCTGCTCGCCCGCGGGGTCATCGTCTCCCACGAGACCATCCGGCAGTGGTGCGAGAGGTTCGGCCCGCAGTACGCGGCCGCACTGCGCCGCCGCCGGCCGCAGGCCGGCGATAAATGGCACCTCGATGAGGTGTTCATCAAGGTCAACGGGGTGCGGCAGTACCTGTGGCGCGCGGTGGACCAGGACGGCGACGTGCTGGACATCCTGGTCCAGTCCCGGCGGGACGCGAAGGCCGCGAAGCGGTTCATGGCCAAGCTCATGAAGAAGCAGCGCCGGGTATCCCGGGTGCTGGTCACCGACAAGTGCCGCTCCTACGGGCCGGCTCACCGGGAACTGATGGGCTCGGTGGAACACCGGTCACACAAGGGGCTGAACAACCGGGCGGAGAACTCGCATCAGCCCACCCGCCAGCGCGAACGCGCGATGAAGTACTTCCGCTCACCCCGGTCAGCCCAGAAGTTCCTCGCCGCATTCAGTCAGATCTCGCCCCATTTCCGGCCCCGACGTCATCTGATGGCCGCATCGGAGTACCGGGCCGAGATGACCGTCCGCTTCGCCATCTGGGACCGCATCACCGGCGTCACCACCCTGCCCCCCACGGCCTGAACCAGGGCCAGTCACCCGGCCCCACCACGACTCACACACCTCAACCAACCCGTCAGCCCGACAAGTTGACAACGCCCCGCCACGCGCTCGCCGACGCCAACCGGCTCATGGAACAGCTCAGCGGCGAGCAGCGGGCCGACACCTGGTTCGGGCACTGCGAACAAAAGCACCACGTCCACCTCAGCCACGCGCTCACCGCCCTGGGCGACACCCGGCGGGCCCGGGAGAGCCAGGACCACGCGCTCGCGCTGTCCGCCCCGACCAGCACCATGACCCGCACCCTCCTGACCATCGACGCCGCCGCCTGTACCCACCCCGGGACGGCGATACCGAACAAGCCTGCCGCCGCGCCACCGCCGCCCTGACGGCCCTTCCGGCCGACTACCGCACCGGCCTCATCCGCGCCCGTGCCACGGACCTCTACCGGTCCGTTCCCGCCCAGCACCACCGCGAGCCCGCCGTACGAGCCCTCCACAACGCCCTCACCGCGTGAGCCGCGGCGGGTCCGCGTGCGCGCGGACATCCGGCACCGGGTGCACACGGCGGCCGACTGCCGGGTGGCGTTGGCGTTGGGCGGGGACTGCCTGGCCGATGTCGCCCTCTTGCGTGTCGAGCCGGCTCTGTTCGGCCTGGTGGTTTCGGACCCGACCGTGTCGCCTCTGGTCGACGCCCTGGCCGCGGCCGGCCCCACGGCGCTTACCGCGATCCGCGCCGCCCGGTCCCTGGCCCGGCAGCGAGCCTGGTCCCTGGCCGGCCGGGCCGGGTGGCCACCCTTCCGGGTTTCCGGCACGTGAACAGATCCCGGAAACCGGAATAGAGAGCTCCGGGCGCGGGGTTGGTCTTGGTTATGACTGATCTTCGTAAGCTGGGCAATTCCGACCTCCAGGTTTTCCCGCTCTCCCTCGGCGGCAACGTCTTCGGCTGGACCGCGGACGAGGCGGAGTCCTTCGCCGTACTCGACGCGTATGCCGCCGCCGGCGGCAATTTCATAGACACCGCCGACGTCTACTCCGCGTGGGCACCGGGCAACAAGGGCGGTGAGTCGGAGACGATCATCGGCAGGTGGACGGCCGCCCGCGGCAACCGCTCCGACATCATCGTCGCCACCAAGGTAGGCCAACACTCGGAGTACAAGGGGCTTGCCCCGGCCACCATCAAGGCCGGCGCCGAGGAGTCGCTGCGCCGGCTGGGCTCGGATTACATCGACCTCTATTACACGCACTTCGACGACCCGACCGTGCCGGTCGAGGACATCATCACCGCCCTCGACCAGTTGGTGAAGGAGGGCAAGGTCCGCGCCATCGCGGCCTCCAACATCACCGGGGAGCGGCTGGCCGCGTCGCTGGCCTTCTCCGAGAGGGAGGGACTGGCCAGGTACGTGGCACTTCAGCCCCACTACAACCTGGTCTCCCGCGACACCTATGAGGGTCCGCTCCGGGACACCGTCGCCGAGTACGGCCTCTCGGCCGTTCCATACTGGGCACTCGCCTCGGGCTTCCTGACCGGCAAGTACCGTCCGGGCACCGCGGTGGACAGCGCGCGGGCCGAGGGCGCGGGCAAGTACCTCGAGTCCGAGCGGGGTCTCAGGGTCCTGGCCGAGCTGGACAAGATCGCCGAGGCCCACGAGGCCGAGGTCGCGAGCGTCGCGCTGGCCTGGCTTGCGGCGCAGCCGACCGTCGTCGCGCCGATCGCCTCCGCGCGGACGACCGCGCAGCTGCCCGCACTGCTGGCGGGAGTGGAGCTGGATCTGACCGCGGAGGAACTGGCGGAGCTCACTGCCGCTTCCGCCTGAGGCACGCGCCTGACGCCTGGCCCGTCGTACACGCCGGGCCAGGGGCGCAGGACCAGGTCAGTACCGGCGGTGGGGGGTTGTAGCCGGCGTAGTCGATTACGGGGCGGTGTCGGTACCCGGCGGGTGGCGCGCGCCGCGTAGGTCAGCTGGTCGGAGCGTGCTCGGGCGACGGGGCAGGCGGAGCCGGGGGTTCGGCAGGGCTACACGGTTTCGATGAGGCGTGGGCGCTGGTGGGCGAGGTGGGCGGGAATGTTGCTGAGTTGCGGGCGACGGAAAGATGCTGCTCACCGCACCCGCGGGGATGGTCCCTCACCGGCCGAGTCAGCCTTGACGCGGTAGTACTGGTGTACGAAATCCCGTGAGTTCGCCTGAACCTCCATCCCTCGGATTGGCTGTGTCGTCCCAGGTCGACACAGCGTAAAGGCGCTAGCGGCCCGAACTGATCATGATGGTTCTTCGGCGTGGATTGGTGACCGCGAAACCACTGGTCAGCAATCCAGTGCGGCTTCGCCGCTCTCCGTGGGGGAGGAAAATCGGGGGGGTGCTGGCCTGGTTGGGTTGGCCTCTTCCGGCGAGCTGGGGTGGGGCGGCAGGATGATCGGGTCCGTCCTGGCCGACGCCGTTGCCTCTGTGGTGAGCTTCAGTCCGTAGGTCAGCATGGTGCTGGAGGGCCTGCCACGGGAACCGTGGATTGCTGCTTCGAGCGCGGGCGTCAGACTGTCCGCGTGGATCACCCTTCGGTTCGTCTACCGGCAAGTACGACGAGTCCGAAGGGTGATCGCCCCACATGATCCTGGATCTGGCGACCTGGATGAACCTGCGCCGTTTCCGCGCCCTGCAGGACTCTGTCGCCCGATTCGGCCGACCTGCCGAAACCGACCAGCGGCTAACGGTGAACGTGCTGGCGAGGCTGATCGAATCGGCCCTCACCGCGGATCGGGCGACAGAGTCCTGCAGGCGGCTGGCGCCGCCACGTATATCGAGATCGCACGTGGGTGCGGTTGTGACTGGCGTACCGCGAAGAAGTACCTGCAAGCCGGGCACGCTGCCCTCCCGCCGAAGGCCCCCTCGCGGGCCGGCGCCCAGCCGCGGGTGATCGAGGAGTTCACCGGCGTGGTGGACACCTGGCTGCGGCGTGAGCCGAGGCTGAAGGCATCTGTCATCCACGAGCGGCTGGCTGCCGAGTACGGCTTCACCGGCCATTACCAGCGGGTGAAGATGTACGTCGCCGAGGCCCGGCCGCGGATCGCGGCCGAACTCGCGACGAGGGACGAGAACCCGGTGCACGGCCTGCACCGGCGCTTCGAGACGTTGCCTGGCGCGCAGAGTCCAGCTGGAGGCTGCCGTGCTTGGACTGTGTGGTCGGGCGTTGCGCTATCCCGGGGGCCGTGACTGCGATCGGCGGCCGTCACGAGGTGTAGTCCGCGTTGACGCGGATGTAGCCCTCGGATAGGTCGCAGCCGTAGACGGTGGCCGTGGCGCCACCGAGGCCGAGGGAGATGGTGATGTCGACCTCGTCCTGCCGCATGATGCCGACGAGTTGGTCGAGGGTGTCCGGTTCGGGCTCTTCGGGGTATACCTCGATCGCGCCGAACCGCACGGTTACTTTGTTCGGCTCGATGTCCGTGTCGTCGGTGTTCTTGCCGATGGCCATCACGACCCTGCCCCAGTTCGGGTCGGCTCCGTGCACCGCGGTTTTGACCAGGGGCGAGTTCACCACGCTCTTCGCGACGCGTTTGGCCTGCCCGTAATCCCTGGCCTGGCCGACTGTGACACGCAGAAGCTTTGTCGCGCCTTCCCCGTCACCAGCCAGCTGTGTGGTCAGGTCCAGACACAGGTCGGCGAGTGCGAGGGAGAACGCCGCGAAGTCGACCGGACCGACCGCGCCATTGGCAAGCATAGCCACGGTGTCGGAGGTGGAAGTGTCGGTGTCCACGCTCAGACAGTTGAAGGTCTTCTCCACAGCACCGCGAAGCGCGATGTCCAGGTCAGCCGGGGAAAGGGCCGCGTCGGTGAACAGGTAGGCAAGCATCGTGGCCATGTCGGGTTCCAGCATGCCGACGCCCTTGGCAATGCCGACGATGCGGGCCTGACCAACGGTCCGTACAGCCGCCTTCGGCCGCGTATCGGTGGTCATCATCGCGCGAGCCACGTCCAGCAGTCCCGCCTCGAACGCCGCCAGACCGCGCTGCGCGGTCTCGTCGAAGTGTGTTCGGATGGTGTCCATCGGCAGCGGGCGTCCGATGACTCCGGTGGAGCCGATGAGCACTTCGTCTTCCGGGATGTCCAGAATCCCGGCAACCCGGCGGACGACCTCGGCGGCGTTCTCCTCACCCTGCCGCCCGGTGGCAACGTTGGCGTTCTGCGCCAATGTACTGAGGGCCCGGATACGCTGTCCGGCAGCGTGCGCGCGGCTGAGCACCACAGCTGGCCCCGCGAAGCGGCTCCGAGTGAACATTGCAGCGCTGACGGACGGCCTGTCCGACGCCACAATCGAGATGTCGTCTCCCCGATCGCGCAGCCCTCCATGGCCGGTGTAAGCCCGGAAGCCGTCCGGCCACGTCAACGACGCGCACCCCTCATCAACTGCATGATTATGTGCCATGAGGCATATATTTGCATCATGATCGCAGCCACGTCCAGTGGTTCTTGCGCGGCCGGGTAGCCGGGGCACCTCTATCCGTGCGCGGTCGGGCACGTTCATGCGTACGCCGACGACGCCGGCATGGGCACCACGTCGTGGCCCCTCGCTACCGCGCTCGTCGAGGCGCCGACTTGACTGGTGCAGAGAAGGAACCGGAACCACCTCAGCAGGTCCATCCCATAAGAGCGCTGGGTCGCCGCTGCCCGCCCCGCAGCCTGGAGGTCGTTCAGATACACAGACACGGACGGAACGACCCGCCCCGACACGTCGTGCAGCCGGTAGGGCTCCCATGGATCGTCCGTCGAGCGCAGTGCCCCCGCTATAGGGACCACGACCGTGGCCAGGTCCCGAAGATCGTCCTCTTCTCGAATCATGGATCGGGACCGTAGCGAGACCCACCCGGCACCGTCCCCTGAACTGGCCAGACAGTTCTGATAATTCAGTCAACAGGTCGAGGTCGCCGTACTCGGTGTGCATGTAGTCGGCATACAGCCGGATCAGCTCGGCACTGACCGGGATCGTCCTGGTCGTCGCCGACTTGGTGCGGGCGCCGTTGTCGTTGAGCCGCGGCACCACCGACAGCTCGCGCTCAGCGACGGCCCAGTCCTCGTGCCGCAACCCGAGGGCCTCCCCGATCCGCATGCCCGAGTCGAACAAGACGGCGAACAGCAGCCGGTCCCGCAGCCGCTCGCACGCCGTACGCGCCAGCACCTCCTGAGTCCATCCGCCGGCGTGCCGGTGGTGGTGTGGGCTGGTGGCGTACAGATACAGGACGTCGTGCCCCACACCCGCCCCGTCGAGGTAGGAGAGCTGGGCACGTAGAGGCGCAGGCCCGTCAGGACAGGTGAGTGGCCCGATGCCTCATGGGAGACCGTCAGGGGACCTGTCGTGCGTCCTTGCCGTCACCGGTCACTGCGGCCGGTCATGTGGCGGCGTGGTCGGCGGCCGTGGTGACGGTGGTGCGTTCTTGGTGGCGGCGCTCGTAGTCAAGTACCTGCCGGGCGAGGTCGGCGTCGGCCTCGCGCAGCCGGGTGCGGATCTCGTCGGCCTTCATGGAGTCGTAACCGGGCCAGGGCTCGTCCCCGCGCAAGTCCGCGATCTTGTTCAGGATCGTGGAACGGCCCGCATGGGCCCGCTCATAGCCGTCGATCGTGGCCAGCTCGGCCTGGGACAGGTGCCGAAGCCAGCCGGTGACCTCAACGACGGTCAGCTCGCCGTAGCCAGGAATCGGCAGCTCGTCCTCCGCGGCCGCGGCCCCTTGCACCTCGCCCCGCATCCGGCTCACGCCCGGCAGCCGCCCGACCGCGCCCTCGAGCGTACGTTCGGCCCGTTGCTCCCACTGTTCGGCTTGCCGCCCACTCTCCTCGACCGTCTCCCGCAGGCGGCTCCAACCACCACGGACCGCCTCACCGGCCCCGGTGGAGGCGGCCCACTCCGCACCACCGCGGCCGCCGTTCGCGGCGGCCACCACCGCCCCGGCCTGCTCTTTCAGGCTGTCGGCGAGCTTTTGCAGCAGTTCCTCGTCGTGGCGGCGGATGGAGCCGAGCAGGTCCGCGCCGGCGGCGTCGTCGGCCTCCTGGGCGATGCTTTCGCCGGCCCGGCAGGTAGCCACGGCCAAGGCGGTGGTCGCGTACTCGTCCTCGGCGTTCTTCAACAACTGGCGCTCCGCGGCCCTACCACGGCCCCGCAACACACCGGCCGGTACCGCCATGGCGACGTCGAGGGGCAGCCGGGCAACCTGGATGGCCTGCCCGGCGAGGTGACGAGCCCCATCGAGGGCGTCCTGGAGCAGACCGTGGGGCCGCAGCTGGTCCATGTGTTCGTCGATGCTGCTGACGTGCTCCTCGGCATCGGCGACGTGGCGCTCCAGGATCCGCCGGTAGCCGCCGGCGGGGGTGACCGCTATGTGCGCCTGGAACTTCTCGACGACTGCAGCTTGGGCGTCACGGGCGTCCTGCAATGCCGGAATGACCAAATCCGTGGTCGTTGTCATCGCGTACTCCTCCTGAATGGTTTGGTGAGAACGAATCCGGCGGCGGGCCCGGCCGGGGAAGGTCCGCGGCGTTTGGCAAGCGCCTCGCGGGGGCCTTGCGGTGGTTGTCCGGGCGGGGTAACCCAAGGGGGCGGCTGGGCGTTAGGCGTGCATGACGACGACGACGGCACGATGGGTGCGGGTCGCATCGCACGGCGGCGAAACGGTCCCGCGCCCGGTGGACGCTCCGATCTTCGAAGCCCTGGCGCGCCGGTGGGCGACCGCGGGGCGGCTCGTGCCCGGCCAGGACGACCGGGAGTGGACGACTCTGGCCGGGCACTGCCCGTGGCCCGACCGCTACGACCAGGGTTGATGCCGGCCATCCCCCTTACGGCCCACGCCACGCTGCCCCGCCCGGCCGGGCACCTGGCAGCGGCGACCGCCCACCGGCGCCGATGTTGCCGGACCGGCCGGTAGCGATTGGGCCCCCGCCGCTCGTAGTCGGCCTCGTCGGTGAATTCCAACGGCAGGACTCCGAAGTTGGTGAGGATCTGCCAGTGGATGGGCGTAGGACCTTGCGATGTCCAGGCGCAGGCGGGGCGTGATGGCGGCGTGCTCGCGTGAGGAGCCCTGGCTGTGGCACCACGCCGAATCACGGACCGACCAGCCCGCCAGGCACCGGCTGGGCCACGCGACTGATCCCACTGATCACGATCACCCGGCCAGTTGCCGGTTACGGGGACACGCTCCTAGCTGGGCTGAGAGGCGGCGCCGTCCCCCGCGCTGGCTGGCCATCCTCAGGCGCATGTCAGCCGCCGAGCCGGGTACGCAGCAGCCGCTTGCCCAGTTGGGCGCCCTTGCGGCTGTCGGCCTGTGCTTTGCGGAACAGTTCGGTGAGTTCGGTGTCGTTCTCGCGTTCCGCGTCCTGGATGTAGGTTTCGATGCGCAGAGTGTTGCTCAGGCACGCCTCGATGTACCAGATCAGGTTGTAGTCCTTGTCCTTCGTGCCGGTGACCTCGCCGGTTTCGGTGCTGGTGGCCATGGTGATGCCTCCTGCGTGTGTGGGGTAGCCGGTGCGGGCAGCTGTGGAGGCGCACGCCGGTGTCAGCTGTCATCGCCGGTTTCCAGGTGGTGCGCTGCTTGGCGGTGATGACCGCCTCGCCCTGGCAGTGGTGCTGTTGGTAGTCCAGGACCTGGCGGGCCAGCGCAGTCGGCGCTCTGCAGCCAGTGGTGGACCTGGTCGGGGGTCATGGTGGGCTCGATTGCGTGCAGGGCCCCCGGGCCCGTTGGCGTGGGCGCCGAGCATGGAAGCGGGCGTACCAGCCCCGGATGATTCAACTACGGTGCCAGCCCGCAAGATGCTTCTGCTTCCAGTGCAACACCGACACCCGGCTGGCGCATCTGGGCCGCGAGCGCGCGGTCGCCACTTTGTCGGGCCCGGGCAGTGCACTGGGTGCGGGCAGCGGTGAACTGGTCCGGCCGCAGTCCGTACAGTTCATCGACGACCGTCTGCTCTTCGACGGCGGTTGACCTGTCCGGCATGCCACCGGGCACCGTGCGCTCGTCCGGACGGCTCGTGGCAGCTGCGGTCGGCCGGGCATCAGTGGGATGGTCCGCCGCCGCGCGCCGGAGGCGAGGGTGACGCTGCTGTCGGCGTTGCTGGTGGAGCGGGAGCGGGAGGTGACGGGCTGCCTGGTCGACCTGCTGATTGCCACGGTGCAACGGATCGGGGCCCGGGCCGAACAGAAGGTGACCAACGAGCTGATCAACGCCTTCAAGCGGGTTTCGGGCAAGGAGAACCTCCTGTTCCAGATCGCCGAGGCGTCCCTGGCCTAGCCGGACCACGAGGTCCGGCAGGTGGTGTTCCCGGCGGCGCGCGGAGGCGAGCAGACGCTGCGGGAGCTGGTGCACGAGTACAAGACGAAGGGTCCCGTCTATCGGCGCACGTGCAGACCTCCCTTCGGGCGTCCTACACCACCACTACAGCGAGGGACTGATCGAGCTGTTGTCCGTGCTGGACTTCCGCTCCAACAACACCGGCCACTGGCCCGTCATCGACGCGCTGGCGCTGGTCGCCCGGTATGCGAAGGCGGAACACCCCCTACTACCCGCTCGGTGAGGCGATGCCCGGGCACCGCGGCACCGCGGGGCCAGTGGGCGTGGCCTCCTGCAACGGCGCCACCGAACTCGAACGCGGCCTCGACATCCTCCTGGCCGGACTGACCACCGCCCGGCGTGTGTGCCCGGGTGTCGCCGCGCAAGGCGCAGACTGGAAGTGCACAGGTCACAGCGGAGACATCCAGGCGATCGAGGGCTTGTCTCAGGTCGCCGGCACGGTGGATGGGAGATGCGGTGATCGAGGCAGCGGATCTGCGGGAGTGGCGCACCCACGACGTGGTCGACCCCGACGGGCACAAGATCGGCGCTCTGGAGGTGGTCTATGTCGACACCAGCAGTGACGAGCCGGCCATGGCCACCGTCCAGGTCGGCCCCACCCGGCACCGCCTGGTCTTCGTCCCTGGACGGCGTGATCGTGGGATCCGGCTACGTCAAGATCAACTACGCCACGTCGCTGGTGAAGAACTGCCCTCCGACCGGCACCGACGACGTGCTCCCCGCCACCAGTGAAGAAGCGGTCTTCCAGCACTACGGCCTGCCCTATCAACCCGGCGGCGAGCGGCAGCTCGCCCGCCGCTGACCACCCTGCCCCAAGGAGGCACCACCATGGTCCTGTTCCTGCTTGTGGTCATCGTCGCGATCGTGCTGGGCATCATCGGCGCCGTCGCCAAGGGACTGCTCTACCTGCTCGTCATCGGCGCCGTGCTCCTCGTGGCCGACCTGGTCCTGGTCGGCGTGCGCTGGTCCAGGCGCACGGGGCGGTGAGTGCCGCTTCCGCGAGCGGACTCCGGTGACTACACCGTCCAGCAGATCGCCGAGGAGTTCGCGTCACCCGCCCCCCATCTACCGCCACCTCGGCAGAGCACCGCCCCCGCTACACCATAGCGAGGCACCCGGGAC
>NZ_SUMC01000171.1 GCF_005047355.1 Actinacidiphila oryziradicis | reverse complement strand
CGGCAGGTCGAAGAGGCGGCCGAGGTCCTGGCCCATGTGCCTCGGGTGGCGCCCGTCCTCCGGGACGGCCGAGGCGCCGAGCACGCGGAGGACTGCGCCGACTGCTGGGAGTGGCGGCCGTCCTCTCCACTCCGGCCTATGAGATAGGGCCGGGCCGAGGCTCACCACCACATCCCGAGCACCCGAGCACGTCCGGCTGACGCTATGCGGGTCACGCCCAGTTGAGTCCCAGTTCGGCGAGGACCGCGGAGCTTGTCCGCGGTGAGCTTGGCCCGCCTTGACTTGGTGTTCGACAGGAACACCCCCAGCTTCACCTCTCCCGAGCCGTCCTCCAGCGCCTCAACGTGGCCTCTGGGGACGGTCACAGAGCCTTCGCGGACGTCGGGGCCGGGGCGGTGGTGGGCTCGGACGCCGAGCTGCTCCAGACGTTCTCGCTGCTCTGGCACCAGGCTCTTCCAGACGACGTGCTAGCGCTGCTTGGTCAGCCATTTCCCGACGTCCTGGCCGTGCAGGGTGACGCCGGGCAGGATCTCGGCGAGGGTGGCGCCGGAGTTCAGGCACTCCCGGACGGCGGCGTAGGTGCGCTGCCAGTCCACTGGCCACTTCGGGTTCCAGTCCGGGTCGATCGCCGCCAGGGCCTTGGCGCGCTCGGGGTGGTCTCCCAGTGCTCCTGGCCTGCGTCTCGTCGCACTATGCCCATTCGATGCCCAGCTCGGCGAGCGCTGCCCGCTGCTCGCGGGTGAGCTTGTCCCGCCTCGCCTTGGTGTTACTCAGAAATACGCCAAGCCGGAGGGACACTGGTTCGGCCTCGCCGTCGACGGCGATCTCTTCGCTGTGCCCGCGCGGCACCGGCCTGCCCGCGCCCTCCCGCGCGATGTACTGCGCCAGGGCTGCCACGCCCCGCGTGAAGGCTGCCGAGGCCTTGGCCGGACCGCCAGCCGCGCTCTTCTTGGGCGGGGCCGCAGCGAGTCGCTCAGCGGGCTTCACACCCAGTCCAGCAAGCCGTTCCTGTTGTTCGGTGGAGAGCTGTGCCCAGTTGCCTGTCTGCCGCTCCAGCCATTTCCCCAGGTCGTCGCCTTCGAAGAGGACGCCGGGTTGGATGTCGGGGAGGGTGCCGTCGGCGTCGACCAGGTCGGCGAGGACGCGGAAGTGCCGTTGCCAGTCCAGCGGCCAGGGGCAGTTCCAGTCCGGATCGATCGCCGTCAGCTGCCTGGCTCGGTCCTCGGCCCGCTCCGCGTCCTTGCCCAGTCCGCCCTTCCGCCGCAGATTGGCGATCAGCTGCCCGACCGGCACCAGCTCGTTGTCTCCCTCGCCCCACACGGCGTCCTGGCGCGGGGCCATGTGCCCGTGTGCACGCCGGAACGAGCGGAGCGCGGCGAGCTTGGTCTCCCACGCCTCGTCACCCGGCTCCCAGACCATCCCTTCGGTGTCCAGCTGCTCCTTGCGGTGCGCCTCCAGTTCGCCGGCGCGGTGGGCGCGCCGCTGCTGGTGCACCCACCGTCCCAGCGGGAAGGATTTCGTGACCCCGACTTCCACCTCGGTGTCGTACGGCACGGCATACAGGCCGGTGATCTCGTTCTCGGCCCTCCAGCGGCGCAGGGCCTGGTAGCCGTCCAGCCACACCAGCGACTCCGGCCGGTAGACCCGGGTCCGCAGGAATGCCGCGATCGTCGCCGCGTCGCGTGGGCTGGAGAAGTGCAGCAGCGCGGACTCCACCGCGGCCTGCGTCTCGTCCTGCTCCTGGTCGACGTCCTCGTCCTCCCCGGCCCCGACGATTCGACCCTCCTCATCGCGCTGAACGTGCGTGCGCCGCTCCTGGCTGCCACGCGACAGGGCGCGGGACGCGAGCTGCTCCACGAGTCGTTCATCGTGCGAGCGGAGGCCCTGGAGGACGGCTACGAGGGGGCGGAAGCTGGCTGAGGCGATCATGTCGTTCGGGTTCTCGCCGGGTGCGAGGAAGACCGGCACGATGATCCTGGCGACCTTGGTGGTGCCGTCCGGGTTCGGCCTGAGAGCCCGGCCGATGTTCTGGACGATTTCGACCTGGGAGCCGCGGGTGTCGGCGAAGCACACGGCTTCCACGCCGCGCTCGCCCACGATGTCCACGCCCTCACCGAGGACCCGAACACTCGCGAGGAACGCCCGGTGGACCCGCTTGTTCTCCGCGTCGATGCCGTTGGCGAACTGCCTCAGTACCTCCCGCCGCTCGCTGACGAGGTGGTCCCCGCACAGCCAGTTCGCCCACACCCGGTCTGCGGGCACGTGCCGGAACGGCTCCAGTTCGTAGAACTCTGCGTCGATCGACGAAGGCGGCAGCGCGGCGGCGTCCTCGAGGGCCTGGTCGGATGCCTCGGTGGCGTACAGCTCGGCCGCTGTCTCGGGCAGTTTGGCCGCGAACGCCGCAGCTTCCTCTACCCGCTGGTGGAAAGTCATCACGGTGCGCAGATTGTGCCGGCTGGCGTGCTCCAGGAGGGCGGTCTGCAGCAGCGCCAGGCGCCGGCCCCGCAGGGCCTCTTCGGACAGGCCAAGGATCGGGTCCGGGTCGCGGATCTCCAGCACGTCGATCTCGAAGCCCGCCAAAATTCCGCGCTCGATGCTCTCCGAGAGCCCGAGCTCGTAAATCCACTCGCCGTAGGTCCCGTTCGGGTCGCTTCGCATCGAGGCGATCTCCAGCTCCTGGCCGTCCTTGCCGTTCTGCGGCCGGGCCGCCGCCAGGATTCGGGGCGTGGCGGTCAGGTAGAGGCGGTAGTCGGCGGGGATGCGGGTGTTGTCGTGGATGGCAGCCCAGGGCCGCCCGACGTCTCCGGCAGTACCGTGCGCCTCGTCTACCACCGCCAGGTCGAATCGGTCCATCCGCTGCCCGTACAGGCGTTCTCCGCCCGCCAGGGCCGCTTCCAGCGGCTCCCGGACGCGTCCCTGGCCCGTCGGTGCGTCCGTGTCCTCCCGGTCCACCAGAGAGGCGTACGTGGCGAACACCACCACGGGCCCGGACCCGACCCACAGGGCAAGCCGGATCGGGTTGGTGGTGGTCCGCACCCCGAGCTGCTCCAGGACGGCGTCCTTCTCCAGCGAGCACACGGCGACCATCGGGGAGCGGTGGCCGACGGTCTGCCATGCCTGGGCGGTCTGCACCAGGAGGTCCAGGGTGGGCACCATGACCAGGATCCGGCCGTCCGGGAAGCAGTCCAGCGCGGCCACGGCGGCTGTGTAGGTCTTCCCGGATCCGGTCGCTGACACGAGGGTGGCACGGGCCCCCTGTGGGGGCACAGTTGACCTTGCAGGGAATCCGACCCATTTACGGATACGGGAATTCGCGACTACCTGGTGTTCTCGGAGCTTGATTGCGGACATTCGTAAGCCTCCCCTATCTGCTTTTCCGGGCGGTTTTCAGGCGGACTGATGCGGGTGGGAGGTAGCTGTTCAGCCAGGGGTGACGGTCCGTTGGACCTGGCCGGTTCTTGATCGATACGCTCTGTGGTGTGGAGTCCAGGGGTGAGCCGACGCGCGAGGAGTTGCTGCTCCTGCTGTCGGCGAAGGACGCCACGATCGCGGCGTTGACCGCGTTGGTCGAGCAGCAGGCGGTGCAGGTCGCGGGGCTGGTTGCCCGGGTTGCGGAGCTGGAGCGGCAGCTGGGCAAGGACTCGTCGAACTCCTCCAAGCCACCGTCCTCGGACGCTCCGTTTGCCAAGCCCGCGCCGAAGCGGTCCTCGCGGACGCGTTCGGGCCGCGGTCCTGGCAAGCAGGACGGAGCCCCCGGCACCACGCTCAAGCGGGTCGAGGACCCGGACGAGACCTTCGTCCAGGACCCGGAGGCATGTTGCGGGTGCGGTGACTCCCTGGCAGGTGCCCCAGTCTTCGATGAGCGCCGTCACCAGGTCTTCGACGTCCCGCCTCCGCTGCCGCGTCCGAGGGTGACCGAGTACCGGATCGTGTCGCGGACCTATACCGGCTGCGGCACCACCACGGTGGGTGAGGTCCCGGCGTGGGCGCGCGGGCGGGTGCAGTACGGGCCGAAGCTGATGGCGCGGGCGGCCTGGCTGGTGTGCGCGCACCATCTTCCCGTCCGCCGGGCCGCCTCGGTGCTGGCGGCGCTGCTCGGGTCTGCGGTGTCCGCCGGCTGGGTCGCTGTCCTGCGCGGGAAGGCCGCCCGCCTGCTGGAGCAGGACTTCCTGCCCCGGGTCCGGGAGTTGATCGCCTCCGCTGCGGTGGCTCACGCGGACGAAACCTGCGCGCGAGCGGCGGGCGCCCCGCGCTACCTGCACGTGGCCTGCACTCCTTATCTCACGGCGATGCACGTCGGGGACCGCACCAAGGAAGCCATAGACGCGGGCGGCATCTGGTCCGCCTTCGACGGCGTGATGGTCCGCGACGGCTACGGCGGCTACACCCATCTCGACCACCTGCTGCACGCCTGGTGCGGGGCCCACCTCCTGCGTGACCTGCACAGCATCCACGAGGGCGACTCCGCAGGCCAGTTGTGGGCCGAGGCGATGGCGACCACCTTGTGCGAGGCCAACGCCGCCGCGCACGCCGCCCGCGCTGCCGGCCTCGAACCGCACGTCCTGGCGCGGATCCGCAACCGCTACCTCGGCGCGCTCGCGCGTGGCCGGGATGACAACCTGGGCCAACGGGGCCCCCTGGCCGACGCGGCCCGCACGCTACTCGGGCGGTTCGAGCGCCAGGAGGACATGATCCTCCGCTTCACCGCCGACCTCGCCGTTCCCTTCAGCAACAATCAAGCTGAGCGCGACCAACGCCCCGTCAAAGTGCAGCAACGGACGTCCGGCGGCTGCTGGAGAACTCTCCAGGGACTGATCGACTTCGCTGTCGTCCAGTCCTACCTGTCGACCGTCGGCAAGTGGGGCCTGGACAAACTCGACGCTCTGGAAAAGCTCTTCACCACCGGCGCGTGGCTCCCGCCTGCCCTCACGCCCGGTCACGTCGCAGTAGCAGCCTGAAGACCCGTCACCTCAGCTGAACAGCTACGACGGGACCGACTCAGCGGAACCCTCCATGAGTACCAACATGCCGCCTGAGCAGGAAGGATGATTAATCGGCACCCGCAATGAGCGGGGAAGGTCCCACGGCACCGGCGCGCACGCCCCCGTGAGCGATTTGTGTGTTACTTGTAAAGATCTTGACGGACCGTCGGAAACGGTGAAGACTCCGTGTAGCTCGCCGGTGCACCTCAACACCGGAATCACGGTCGGCTGTGAGTGACCGTTGCTGTGATGAACCATTCCATCCGACGCAGGGCGTTCCTCGGGGAGAGCCGCGCCCGCTCCGCGTTCCAGATGCCCTGTTCGGTGGTACGCGTGCGTCTTTTTCGGGAGGAGCTCGGCATGACCGAACATCAGGAACCCGAATCCCGCGATTTCCTGCGAAGACTGCGCCTGCTCGCGGACAGCACCACGGTGCCGACCGGCATTCTCTGCGAAGTGCCGTTCGCGCTCCAGGACATCCGACAGCACAGGGGCACCGCCGGAGCCGATCCGCTGGACCAGACACGCTGGCAGCAGCTCTACGCCGACCTCCACCGAGGTGTCCTGCCGGGGTCCGTGGAATCGTCCTCGCTGCCCACTCCCGACGAGATCACGTCACGGGCGTCGGCCGTTCGCGCCCGGGGCGCGGTGCCGATCGCGGTGGCCGACCTGGCCTACAACCATCTGTCCGAGCGCCTCACCAGCCTGCTCCTCGCAAACGCGCGCGGCGAGGCCCCGGCGACGCCGCCCGAGGACCCGGCCTCTCCGGACCTCGCCTCCGAGAGCCTCACCTCCGAGGACCTGGCATCCGAACTTCACGGCGCCCGCGCCTACTTCGCCTCTGCGATCCTGCCGGCGCTGCCGGACTTCACCTTCGGTTTCCTGCCCCACCAGTGGCCGGACCTGGAGATCACCTACTGCCTCCCGCCAGAGCTGTTCCTGCACAACACCGGCGGCAGCCCCGTGACGTTTACCCTCGACGCGGGTGACGGAAACGGTCCGCGGGCCGTCGCATTCGGCGAGCTGGTGCCCGTCACCTACGATTCCCCCGGCGGTAAAACGGTCCGGATCGTCGCCGGCTATCCGGACGAGACCCTCGAAGCCGCCTTCTCGATCGACGTCGGCGGCGCGGTGGGAACACCACACTGGGACGACAAGTGGGAATTCCAGGCGACGATCCCCTACCTCGGGCAGGTCGGAACCGGAATCGCCTACATTCTTTACGGCTCCGACAGCAGACGGACCAAACACACCCGACTGGTCAATCCCATCGTCCTCGCCGATGGATTCCCAGGCCATCACTACGAGTACATCTACGAGATACTGAACACGAACCGTTTCCTCCAAACGATGCTGGAGCACGGCTACGACGCGGTGCTGCTCACCTACGGCAACGGACACGACTACATCCAGCGCAACGCGTTCGCGGCCGTCGAGTGCGTCCGACGGGTGATCAGGGCGCGCGAGCCCGCCAAGAACCCGCACCCGCTGATCGTGGGCGGCGCGAGCATGGGTGGCATCATCACCCGGTACGCCCTGGCCTACATGGAGCAGGAAGGCATCGACCACCAGACCGATGTCTGGCTGTCCCTGGACGCCCCCCACCAGGGCGCCAACGTCCCTCCCGGCGGAGCACACCAGATCCTGTGCCTGGCGACAGTCGAAGAAACCGCCAAGGAAAAAGCCGCGCTGCTGCTCTCCCCGGCCGCCCAGCAACTCGTTTACTACTCCACGCCCTCCGCCGAGTCCTGGGACACCGGCCCGTCCGTCCTGCACCGGCAGTTCTACGCCGAACTGCGCGCGCTCAACCACGGCACGGGCTACCCCCAGCGCCCCCGGCGGATCGCGCTGGCCGACGGCGCCGGCGACGGCCGGAAGGTCGTTCCCGACCACGCTCTCACTCTGAGCTGGTCGATGTACCTGAATACCACAAAGGGAAAGACCTGGGCGCTGCCCACCGGTGCGGGGCAACTGAGCTCATTCCAGCTCCCATTCAAGAACGAGCTCTGGTGCAAAATCAGCGGCGCCGTCAACTACGACGGGGCGCCCGGCGGTACGTCGGACTACAACGGGCAGATCGCGAAAGCCCTCCTGGACAGCGGCGCCAACGTCGAGCACTACTACGACAATCCCTGCTTCGTCCCCACTGTCAGCGCGATCGACCTGGCGAACAGCGGCCCCTACACCCCCGTTCCGGCCGAGGGGGCCGACACCCCGTTCACCGACTACTTCGTCTCCTCCAGGAACCGGCCCCACGTGGAGATGTCCACCGAGATGTGCCGGTACCTGTACGCGATATTCGGGATCACGCCCCGGGCCGTCGCGTGGTCCTACTCCCAGAGCCTGTTCGTTCAAGAGGGCCGCGTCACCTCCCCGTGGACCGAGATCCCCGCCACCCCGAAAACGTCGGCGTTCGCCCTGGAGGGCGACCGGATCGCCTGGATCACCGCCTCCGGCGCACTCGTCGCCCAGGAGGGTTCCGCCGGCCCGGTCAGCCTGATACCGGCCGGCTGCTACTCCGTGGCCATGTCCGCCGGACGACTGGCCGCCCTGAGCCTCGACGGCTCGTTCAACGTCATGGAAGGCACCCTGAGCCCCGCCAACTGGCGCAACCAGTGGCCCAACAGCATCTCGAAATTCGCCATCGAAGGCGACCGCATGCTCGTCTCGCGGCAAGCGGGCACCAACATTCTTTACGGCACCGAAGGCCCCCTCGCCACTCCCGACTGGAGAGAGATCGCGAGTCTTCCCGGCCAGATCTACCAGATCCTGATGTGGGGCGACCGCATCGCCGTCCTCTGTAACGACCCGACCACGCGAAACGCCCTCTGGGTCAAGGAGGGCGATCTGCGCGCGGGCTGGGCGTTGAAGGTGCCCAACGTCCATTCGTTCGCCCTCCAGAACGACCGATTGGCCGTCATTACCGACCAGAATGAACTCCGCGTCACCCAAGGCCCCCTCAAGGACGCCACCTGGCATTCCCTGTGGCGCTCGGACGCCCATACCGTGAAGCTGGACGGCGACCGCATCGGCCTGCTCACCGGCCAGAGCGACCTCCTCGTCCGCGAGGGCAGCCTCGATGACACCAGGATCACCTTCCAAGCCCTGGGCAAGGCCCGGAGCTTCGCGCTGCACGACCGGCGCGTCGGCGTCATCGAGGTCGACGACAAGCACACCGTCAAACTCCAGGACGGTGCCCTCTCCAGCCCCTGGCAGCCCCAGCCCCAACTGATAGGCCGTGCAGTTCTGGACCTCCAGCTCGGCGAAGGCTCCCACGCCATCTAGCACCCCTTCACCCGGCGATCAGCACCCCTCCACCCGGCGATACACGGCCCCGGAATCGTTCGACGCTTCCGGGGCCGCACGGCGCGCGCATTGTTTTTGCCGCGAGCATGTATCAGGCTTGGTCAACGACCCACGGAAGCGACAGGGGAGCCGTAAAAACCGCACCTCAACCGTCCGCGACCAGTGACACCCCATGACGCCGCCCCACTGACAAACCAGTGACGCCCATCAACAAGTACCCGGATAAGGTGTGGTCCGACTGGCTCCAGGGCGAACATACCGCCGAACGCCGGCGCCAGGTCCTGGGCGACTTCGCGGCCCGGGCGGGGCGGGCGATCCTCTCGAACTGCAAGGTCCTCGGGGAAGGCGTCGACATCAAAAGCTGTGGACAGTGTGGCCCTCCTGGACCCCAAGGGCGCGCCCCATGACATCGTCCAGGCCATCGGCCGGGCACTGCGGCAGAAACCCGGCCGGTGAGCCCGTGCTCCAGGAGGCAGGTGGGTCGGCACAGACCCGTCGGGCGCGGGTAGCGGGGGCGCTGGCTCCGCGGGGGTCCGAGCAGGCAGGATGGCACAGCAGGCACGGGCCTTCGGCGATCAGTGAGCCCTGGAGACCTCCCTGGTCGCTTAGAAGCTTTTGTCTTTCCGGATGTGATCGCTGACTTTCCGCTGGTCGGGCATGGTTTCGGTGTTGCCGAGGGAGGCTTGGACCGTTCTGTTCGTCGAGGGCGGTGTGGAGGCGGTCGGTGTCATCGGTGAGGGGCTTGCTGGAGGAGCGGGAGCGGGTGGCCCGGGTGGCCGTGGAGGAGCTTCAGGCGGAGGCGGACCGGATCCTGGCCGCTCTCGGTGAAGCCGAAATGGTGCTGGAGCGCCGGGTCATCGCGCGGGAAGAACTGTCCGAGGCCCTGGCCGTTCCTGAGGGGGTGAGAGACGTGCCGGCGCCGGACGTGCCTGGTCAGCGGCCGCCGCCGGCGGTGGGCAAGGCCCCGGTCGCCCGGTCGAGAGTGCCGGACCGGCGGGAGGGCATGACGGTTCAGTCGCTGTCGTCGGAGTACCGGAAGATCGTGGAGCTGTTGGAGGCCGAGCCCGGGCTCGGCGTGGAGGGCATGCAGGCGAAGGAGATGACGGCCCGGCTGGGGGCTGGAGTTGACAGCGGCGAAGATCGAAGGGGTGCGTTCGAGAGCGAAGCGGCTGGCCGAGAGGCATTGGGTGGAGCGGACTCCGGAGGGCAGGTTCAAGCCGCGAGCGTCGTCACCGGCGAACTGACAGGCACAGTGGTGCGGGTCGTGCGGGTGGTGCGGGCCAGGCGGCGGCTCATGAGCATGGTCTGCGACCAGTAGATGAACGCCTCGCTGCTTTCGGGCAGGGTCTCGAAGTCCCGGACCAGGCGACGCGAGCGCATCAGCCATCCCAATGTCCTCTCCACCACCCACCGGCGCGGCAGCACCACAAAGCCCTTCATGTCGTCACTGCGCTTGACGATCTGCAGGGTGAGCTGCAGTTTCTCCTTCGCCCAGTCCACGAGGCTGCCGGTGTATCCGCCGTCGGCCCACACCAAGGTGAGCTCGCGGAACCTCTCCCGCAGCCCGGGCAGCATGATCCGGGCGGCCTGGCGGTCGGTGACGTCCGCGGCGGTCACCATGACCATCAGGATCATGCCGAGACAGTCGGTGATGACGTGCCGGCGCCTGCCGTTGATCTTCTTCCCGCCGTCGTATCCGCGTGACGCGGCGGGCACCGAGGCGGCCGCCTTCACCGACTGCGAGTCGATGATCCCCGCGGTCGGCTCCACATCCCGGCCCTCGGCGAGGCGGACCTTGTCGCGCAGCCGGTCGTGCAGTTCCTTGGGCAGATCATTCTTCCGCCACCTGCGGGAGAAGGCGTAGACCCGGTCCCAGGGCGTTCTGTGGAATGCTCCTCCGTCGCAGTCCACAGAATCCTTGTTCGATGGAATCCTCGCAGGTGGGGCGTGTGTCCTACCCGCGGGCTCGTGACGCTCGGATTCCATAGAACACATCAGGAAGTCCACCGGCAGGGATCGCCACTTCGTGCCGTTGTCGGTGACGTAGAAGACCGCGTCGATCATCTGCCGGTGGCAGTAGCCCTCCGGCCGGCCGCCCCTCCCCTCCAGCCAGCCCGGTGTCGGCATCTCGTCACGGACCACCGCCCACTGGGCGTCCGTCATATCCGAGTTGTAGACCGGGGCCCTCTCCGGCTGATCGGCCGCGTTCCCGAACCGGTGAGCGAGGCAATCGCACGCCGAGCGCGCCGAGTTGAACTCCAGGGACGTAACCGCGTACAACTGCGACATCAGGGCCTCCGGGGCGCACGGGTTGGACTCAACACCCCTCGTGCTGCACCGGAGGCCCTGTCTTCATGCGCTCCGCGACCGGAGATCACCCGGCCAAGCCCGATGTTCGATCAGAACCGCATCCATGATCGATAGGAATACGGCTTCTGAGCTTGACGTTTAACCTCGCAGGTCACCCGACCTGCTGATCTGCGGTTCTTCCCGGGACAGAAGGGGCGGCCGTTCTCCACGCTTCGAGATGTCGAGTCACGAAGCACGAGAGAACGGCCGCTG
>NZ_SUMC01000170.1 GCF_005047355.1 Actinacidiphila oryziradicis | reverse complement strand
TCTTGGGGCCCGGATCCTGGTGGGGCGGACGACCTTGTGGTCTCCGTGTTCCCCGCCCGTGCGGCGCCGGTCCCTCGGTCGATGCAACCGTGCCGGCCGGACCGGCTGTTCCCGGCGCGGCCGCTTGGCCTTCCAGGCGTCGGCGTTCAACGCGAACGAGGTGCAGGCGCGACCTGCTGTCCTGTCGAAGTGCATCTGTCAGGTGGTGAACCGCTGACGTGCTGGGATGCCAGGTCGTTTGAGAGCGCTGACCCAGGTGTTCCCAAACGACCTGGCTTTCGCGGAAGTCTCGTTCGCGATGGAGGCAGAACCGGTCCCAGGGCGAACCGGAGTGCCTGGCAGCGTCCGGGCGGGCGTCCCGCGTCACTCTGAGGTGCTGTCAGGCTGGGCGCGAAGTCCGTCGAGAGTGAACTGGAGGGTGCGGCGCCAGCCGTCGTCTCCTGCCGGGCGGTCGCGTACGAGGTAGGCGTTGACCGAGAAGATGCGCGCGAGGTCGCCGGCGGAGAAGCCGGGCCGGAGCGTGCCGCAGGACTGGGCGTCGCGGATGAGCTCGGCGCCGAAGGCCAGTGACTGGTCGCAGACCGCCCGCAGGTCGGGCGCGTCCGGGTAGCGGCGGGAGAAGACGTCGTTGAAGACGGGGTCCGCGGCCTGCTCCTCGCACATCCCCTCCACGAAGGCGGTGAACCGGCCCCATGCCGTGCCCTGCCCGGTGGCGCGGTCGATGACCGCTCGCAACCAGCCGGCCGCGACGTCCGCGACCACCGCGTCGAGCAGCCCCTCCCTGCCGCCGAAGCGGTTGTAGATGGTGCCCGCGCGCACGCCGGCGCTGCGGGCGATGTCCTCCAGGGGAACGTCAAGCCCGTCCCGGGCGAACGCCTCCGCCGCGGCCTCCATCACTTTCTCTATGTTACGGCGCGCGTCCGCGCGCAGGGGCCGTTCCCCGGCCAGTCCCTCTCCGCTGCTCATGCAGGCAACCCCATTATCTTGACATGCCATCAACTTAAGGTAGGCTCGCCACCGTCCAGATAACTTGATGGTATCTCAAATTAGGAGTTCCCACGTGAGCGTCATTGTCACCGGCGCCAGCGGCAAGCTCGGCCGCCTGGTCATCGACCATCTGCTCGCCACCGTCCCGGCCTACGAGGTCACCGCGGTGGCCCGCGATCCCGCCAAGGCCGGCGACCTCGCCGCCCGGGGAGTCACCGTCGCCGTCGCGGACTACAACTCCCCGGAGTCGTTCGACGGGCTGCTGAGGGCCGGCGACCGGGTGCTGCTGATCTCGGGCAGCGAGATGCACCTGGACCGGGTCGCCCAGCACAAGGCGGTCCTCGGCGCCGCCGTCAAGGCCGGCGTCGCGCTGTTCGCCTACACCAGCGTCCTCGGCCTCCAGGGCGGCCCGGTCAACGACGACCACCGCGCCACCGAGGACGCCATCCGCGCCTCCGGGATCCCGTACAGCCTGCTGCGCAACGGCCTGTACCACGAGATGGCCACGATGAACATCCCGGCCGCGCTGGAGCGCGGCGCGCTGGTCCGCGCCGCAGGCGACGGCCGGCTCGCCTCGGCATCACGCGCCGACTACGCCGCAGCGGCCGCCGCCGTCCTGGCCGGGGACGGCCACGAGGACACCGTCTACGAGCTGTCCGGCGACACCGCGTGGAGCTTCGCCGAGTTCGCCGCCGAGGTCAGCAAGCAGTCCGGGCGGCACGTTCCCTACCACGCCGTCACCGGCGAGGAGTACGCAGCGATGCTGTCCGGCGCCGGGCTGCCCGACCCGCTCCCGCACGTCATGGCCGGCATCGACGCCTCCATCGCCGCCGGGGAGCTCGCCCTCACCACCGGCGACCTATCCCGCCTGGCCGGCCGGCCCACCACCCCGGTAGCGGACGCGATCGCCGCCGCCCTGGCCGGGTAAGGCGACCCGGCGATGCTGCACATCGACATCTGGGCGGACTTCGCCTGCCCCGCCTGCTACCTGGCCAAGCCCCGCATCGACCAGGCGATCGCCGCCTCCGGGCACGCGGACGCGATCACCGTCACCTACCGCTCCCTCGAACTGTTCCCCGACGCCGGCCCCGAGCCTTTCGACTCCTTCGAGCACGTCCTGCACAAGTTCGGCGGCGACCAGGCCCAGGCCGCCCGTCTCGAGGAGCACATGGCCGCGCTCGCCCGCGCCCAGGGACAGCCCTACGCCATCCACCACCCGGTCGCCAGCTCCTTCGACGCCCACCGGATGCTCCACCTGGCCGCCGAGCATGGCGCGGCCAGCGAGTTCATGGACGCCGTCCAGCGCGACCTGCTCGGCGAGGGCGTCAACGTGTACACGGCCGCCTACCTCGCGAACGCGGCCACCAGGGCGGGGGTGCCGGCCGCGCGGGCCAAGGCCCTCCTGACGGGTGACGAGTACGCCAACGCCGTCCGCGCGGACAAGAAGCTCGCCCGGGAGGCAGGCGTCACCGCCGTCCCCTTCACCATCCTCGGCGGACGCCTGGCGATCCCGGGCGCCGCGACAGCCGATGCCTACGCCGACGCGATCACCCAAGCCCTCACCACAGGAGACCCGCAGTGAACCCGCCCAAGCTCACCATCCTGACCGCCGACACGGACGCGGCCTGCGACCCCGAGACCGGCACCTGCACCATCCCGCAGACGCCAATCCCGTCACCCGGCGCGGCGCCGGTAACCGACGCGGTCCTTCGGCCCGAAGTCGTCGCCGCCTGCGAAGTAGTCCACGTCAGCCCAGCCGCCACGAAACAGAACGATCTCGAAGCTCGGAGTCGTTGGGACCGGTGATTCGGATCCCGACCGAGTCGGGATCACTGACCTGGGACCTGTCGGTCTCCAGCCGCTGAGGCCAGGGGGCGGATTCATCACGCCAGGTGATCGGGCCAGCCAACAGGCCGTACGCCTGCCACGCACTGTGACGCTTAATGATCTCGGCAGCGGCCTGATCGAGGTCACCGGTTCGGTCCACGGGAAGATCCTGGCCGATCCCGTCGCCGGAATCCATGGAATAGCACCGTCGGCGCCACCATCCGTGAGCCCGGCGCCAAAAACGTCAACCTTGCGCCGCCGACACCGCGCCGGATGCGATGAGCCAGGACACCGCCGCTCAGAGCCCACAGCATTGAGAATCCGCCAGCACGAACGAGACCGAGTGAGAATCCGCCAGCTTTAATGCGACAGGACACCTGCATGTCTCAGCGCCACGTCGGATCCGACTTCCATCCGGCACCAGCCGTGAGATTCCGACACGAAATTTGAGATGTCCTGTCTCAGAGCGTGGTGACCAATCGAGTGGCGTTCGAGTAGCCCGGGTGCGGGTGATTTCTCGCACGCAGGTGCCGGTGGCGGGGTGGGCATGAAAGAACGGGCCCCTCGGTAGAGACGTGGTTGTCGAGACCCGGCTCGTCCAAGGAGGCCCGTTGCCATCCCAGTTGACCATCCAGAACGCTGCGCGGTCCACTCCGTCCCCTCTTGCGTGTGACTGCTACGTGCACTTGTACGGGGCGATCGCTGCGGGACGGCGTGCCGAGCGCTATCCCACCGATATGACGGACGCGGAGTGGACCGAGGTGCGCGCCTCGATGCCGGTGCCGGCCTGGCTGGAGGGCCGGGGCGGGCGCCCGGAGGAGTTCTGCCACCGGGAGATGCTCGACGCGGTGCGCTACGTGGTCGACAACGGCGCGAAGTGGCGTGCTGTCCCCGCTGATTTTCCCTGGTGGCGGGCGGTGTACGACTTCTTCCGGCGGTGGCGCAGGCACGGTTACGTGCGTGAGCTGTACCAGCGGCTGCGGCGCGTCGAGCGGCAGCGGCGGGGACGACCCGCGGAGCCGACCGCCGGGATCATCGACGCGCAGTCGGTGGACGGCGCGGACACCGTGGCCGGCGACAGCCGCGGCTACGACGGCGCGAAGTTGCGCGACGGGCGCAAGCGCCACGTCCTGACCGACACGTTGGGCCTGCTGCTGGAAGTCACCGTGACCCCGGCCAACGTGCACGACTCGGTGGCTGCCCCGGACCTGCTGGAGAAGTTCATGGCCGCGCCGGGCCGGCTGCTGAAGCTGGTCTGGGCCGACAGCGCGTACCAGGGCAAGGCCCTGGCGCAGGCGTTCGCCCGGCACGGGGTAAGGGTCGAGGTGGTGCGACGAGGCGACGGACAGACGGGGTTCGTGGTGCTCGCGCGCCGGTGGGTGGTGGAACGCACTCTTGGGTGGCTGTCACGTGCCCGCAGGCTCAACCGCGACCACGAGCGCCGCCCCGATCACCACGAGCAGATGGTGTGGTGGGCCGGCCTGCTCACCCTGACCCGGCGGATGGCGCGGCAGCGACTGCACTGGCCGGAGCGGCGAGCCCACCGGCTGGCCCCGCAGCAGCCCTGAACTCCCCGCCCCGCTCGCGCAGCAGCCAGCCCCGTGCCTCCAACGCGTAGGCGCGGTGCCGCACCTTCTCCACCTCGTTCATCCGTGTCGCATCCCGGCCAAGTGCCCGCGTCAGCTCCTGCACGGTCACCGGCCCCGGAACGGCCGTGACCGCCGCGAAGACCTGCCGGTAGACCCCCGACAGCACCTCCTCGCCCAGGCCGGCCCGCCACTGCGGTGGCCGCGGGTCGTAGGTGGCACCCCCGCCCGCCCCCGCAGACGCCGTCTGCCGCACAGCCACCGGCACCGCTGCACCGGCCGGTCCCGCCACGGGCACTGATGGCAAGTCATTCGCCTTGGCCTGCACCGATGCCGTCCCCGGCCCGCTCCCCCCGCGCCGTTCCACGCCTTCGCCCTCCTCGGCCAGCGCGCGCAGCACCTCCTCGCGGGCGATGCGCGCGTGCTCCACACGCTGCCGGGCCGCAGCAGCGTGCTCCTCGGCCTCCCGCAGGGCCTGCAGCCAGGACTCGAGCTCTTCTCGTGCCCGTGCCTCACGGCACTCCAGCAAAGCGATCACCGACGGCACCACGCACCTCCCGGACAGAACCAACCATCCGCTGGCTGCCCCGCCCCGACCGTCACCACACCTACCCGACCAGAAAACCGCAGCTCATCGAGCTACAGCACGGTTCACCACCACGCTCTCAGAGGGGCTGGCCCGAAGCCAGGGCTGTGACCTGCGGCGACCAGTTCGACTGCGACAGGTGGCAGTCCGAAATCTCAAATGATCTGGTCCGGCGCGTGCGGATGATGCTCGTCGTCCCAAGGTATGTCGTCCGTCGGTGTCGTTTCGAAGTGACCGCAGTCCGGCTATGGCTCTCGGCATGATCGGTCCGACCGAGTGCGCCCCTACCACTCCCGCACTCGATACAGGGGGAGCCTGCCGACGACGATGTCCCGCTTTCGCAGCCGCAGCCCGAAGTGTTCTTCGATCGCCAGCATGCTCAATCGCTGACCGCGCTGTCTGTAGGCACCGCACGCCTGCCGCCATGGGAGGACACCGACCTTCTCCAGGGCCGGAACCAGCAGGTCGGACTCCCGTCCCCACCGCCGGGTCTCTTCACCGATACCGAAGGAGCAAAAGTCATCAGGAAGCTGATCGCCTCCGCCCCGTCGCGTGAGACGGCCCGCAATCCGGCCTCCGTATAACCAGCAGCGTCGCCGTACTCAACGGCAAAGGACCAGTCGCCGGCCCGGCCCACCCTGGCGACACCGTCGATGTCCGGGTCGAGATCAACCGGCTCGACACCACGCGCGAGCGTCACGCATTCAACTACATACGGCTCCAGGAGCCATCCAATGCCACCGCCGTCAGCCACAGCGCCCACCCCATTCGAATGATCTACCTCTCGCATCCTCCCCTGGGACTCTGACAGTGGACAGCCCGCGGCCTCCCACTGTCCGTTCTCAATGAAGTTGGTCGGCGAGTGGACTCTGAGCTGGGGGCTGTCGTCCTCGCGTGAGACGGTTCCTCGCTCGGGTGTGTCAGGGCGGTGCAGTGTGTGGGCCTGTGATCGCGCGTGTCAACGAGGATTGGATCGATGGCCGCGCTGACCTGCGGGTTGTCAGTCTGGGTGCGACGGACTGAGTCTCGTTCTCAGGGGGCCTGTCAGTTTCTGGAAGGCGGCCAGCTCGTCGATGCCCGGCCGGGGAAGATCGGACACGGGTGTGCTGTGGCATCGAGAGGTCAGGCGCGGAGCAGATCGGTCGAGACCGCCCAGAGGTGCTTGGCGGTAGCGGGATCGAGCGCCCATTTCTTGACGCCGTGCGGGTGTTGCGCGAGGTCGGCGTCGTTCGGCACGGTGTAGGCCTCTTGTGAATCGTCGAGGTAGTGGCCTCCGGAGTGGGCGAACTCCGGGGCGACGGCCGCGACGATGCTGGTGGCGGCCCCCTGCTCGACCGTTTTGTACGTGAAGACTCCGGCGGCCTCGGCCGCATCGAGCGACTGCTTCTGTTGCATTGTGAAGTTCCGCTGCAGTCCCGTCGCGACACCGCCGGGGTTCACTGTATTGGCGATGATGCCGTCGGACGCCCAGAGGCGGGTCGCCTCGACGGCGAACAGGGAGTTCGCCGTCTTCGACTGGGCGTAGGCAATCTGCGGGTCGTAGCTGCGACGCTCGAAGTGGAGGTCGTCGAAGTCGATGCCGGAACGCATGTGCGCTGTCGAACTGACCGAGACGATCCGTGCTCCGTCGCGGTCGGACGCTCCCTGGGCCAGGGCGTCGTGAAGGCCGGCGGCGAGGGCGAAGTGACCGAGATGGTTGGTCGCGAATTGCAACTCCCAGCCCTCACACGTTCGTTCAAGGCCACCGGTGACTACGCCCGCGTTGTTGATCAGCAGGTGAAGCGGGCCGCTCCACGCGTCGACGAATCGCGTGACGGTGGTCCTGTCGGCGAGGTCGAGTCGGACGACTCGGGGCCGGATCCCTCTGGTCGACTTCTCGATCGTTTCAGCGACGGCGTCACCCGCAGTCGTGTTCCGGACAGCGAGCGTCACCTGCGCCCCGGCTGCGGTCAACGCACGAGCCGTCTCGATCCCGATTCCGGAGGAACCTCCCGTCACGATCGCGCGGATGCCGGTGAGGTCAATGTCCCGCAGCACCTCGTCCGCGGTGCTGGAGGCGGTGAAGGACGTGGAGATGGTTTCGCGAGTAGTCATAGCAGCGACTATACGTACTAGACTTGATTTGTATAGTTCGGCTCTCGCTCGTATGCTCGTCTCATGAGCAGTCCCGATGCTGGCCCCCCGCCGTGGGCAATCGCCGATACCGACCGTCGGACCATGGTTCTGGACTCCGCTCTGGTCACGTTCGCGCGATTCGGTTACCGGAAGACCTCGATGGAGGAAGTGGCGCGGGCGGCACACATCTCCCGGCCCGGGCTCTACTTCCTCTTCTCCGCGAAGGAGACTCTGTTCCGTGCCGCGGTCACCCAGGCCTTGGAGCGCGACATCGCAGCGGTCGAACACGTCCTGGCCGACTCCGGCCGCCCCCTTCCAGAGCGCCTCGTCGAAGCGTTCGACCAGTGGGCGGGCCGCTACATCGGCCCACTGACGCGCGATGTCGCGGTGATCGTCGAGGACAACCCCGACCTCCTCGGAGAGATCGTCGAGACCACGCCGCGACGTTTCGAGGAACTGATCACAGACGCGATCGCCGTCGAGTCAGGACAAGAGGCGGCCACCCCTGTCGCACAGACGATGATCAGCGCATCGATCGGCCTCAAGCATCAGGCCGCATCACGGGAGTTCTACCTCGAACGCCTGAAGGTCGCCATCGAACTCCTGGTGCACTGAAGACACGTACCGAAGCCGCGCGAGAATCCGGCCGCCTCGTAGGGCCGCGGTCTCGGATAGCGCCGGTGCCGCGAACGCCGCCCTCACCGCGGCGACGGTCCCGGGCGCCGCCGCGTGCCGCGGATGCCGGTAGCCGGCCAGCGAGCCAGCCAGCGCAGATTCGCCACCCGGACCGGATCAAGCCCCCTGACCAGCCGATAAGCTCAACCCACCACCTAACACACCTGCCGCGTCACCGAGAACGCCACCGCGGAGCGCAGGTCGACCCAGTCGACCGGACGGCAGTCGATCTCCAGCCCCGTCCCGTCGACGGCCCGCGCGAGGCAGTCCGGCGCGTGCGACCGTCCCCGCCGCGTCGTCTCATCGCGCCAGAACAGCCAGAACGGCTGCGAAGCGAACCCCGTCACCTGCGGGTCGAAGTCGAGCAGCATCGCGTGGTCCCGCTCCAGCCACGACTCGAACCCCACATGACGGCCCGTCGTCGCCGACCAGTACAAGCCCGGGACGTGGCGCTGGCCCCGGTACGACGGAAAGTCACGGACCGGCGGCACGTCCTCGAACGCGATCCCCACCGCGTCCCCTCAACGGTCGCCGGACTTCGACCCCGGCCTCCACGCAGGCCACATCGAAGCCGGCCACCTGCAGCAGGGCCTCATCAGAAACCGCACGCGTCCTGTCCATGGAACGACCATCACGGCCCTGATGAGACAAGCCAGATCAGATGAGACTCAATCCACCCTGAAAGGCGAAAACCGGGCACAGCCGGCCACGTACGCCGCGAATCGGCCGACTACCAACTGAGACACGTGAGACACCACCAGGTCCAGTGAGACCGGACAGGCAGCCTGGCAGTCTCACATGACGTTGTCCCCCGCCAGCAGATCCAGCAATGGGGCGACCTGCTGGGCAGGGACCTCGCAGACCTGGTCGTGCCGGTCACGCTCGGACGGCACGGCCAGGAACTGGTGACCATGGCCCTGACCCCCGAGGCACCGGACGAAGCCAAGCAGCGATCACCCGAGATCCTTCGCGGGATCCGTGAGCTGTTGGGCGAGGACTGCTCCATCAGCAGCTGGCCCGGACTCGGACTCCGGCCTGTCACCGTCCTGGTGGCGGCATCACCGGACTGGCACGACCGGCAGGCGGTGGAGGACATCCTGCTGGAGACCTGGCACGACGTCACCCAGGCCCTGCCGAGTATTCATTCGTCCTGGAGCACTCAGCTGAGACCGAAGCCGACCGTTTCGTTGACGAGTGGGCCGCGCAGTACGACACGCTCACCCACGAGCCGGGGGTGCTCGCAGTCGGCTCGCCGGCCAACTGGACGAAGCACTACGAGCAGGCACCGCTCGTACGCGACCAGAAGCTCGTGGCACACGGGGCGGACCTGCGCCTGGGCCTTCCTCACCAACCCGGACGATCCGCCACGACTGATGACGCTCGCGACCGCCGCCCAGATCCCCGTCCGGAGGGTCGTCCCGTGACCGAGCCCCAGTTCAGTGGCATCGACCTGGCCCGGGTCGCACTCCAGGCTGCCAAGGCAGCGGCGAAGAGCTGGCCCGCCGATGCCAGCGGGGGCCGCAGCAGCGCCCGGCGCCGCCGTGGCCCGGCCGTACGAGGCGATATTTAAAGTAATTCTCGTCGTGCGACACCCCATAGGGCGTGTTCCCGCAGATCATGTCGGCGAGCGTCGACCCGGCGGACGAGCTGTCCGCCGACGGGGTGCTGCTGGCGGCGCTCGGCCAGCAGCGGGCCCAGCTTCACGCCGTCGATGCCGAGTCCTCCAGCACCTCACGCCGGGCGGCGGCGGGGAAGTCCTCCCCGGGCTCCAGGGAGCCGCCGGCGGTGGCCCAGAAGCACCGGCCCTTGAGCAGCAACCGAACGGCCAGTGACGTTAAGGAGCCCGGCGGGCTCGTCTAATCGTCACTGGCCGTTCCGATGCGGACCCCGAGATCATGGCCGCCGACCCCTCCCCGCCTGCCCAGCAGCAACAACAGCTTCGCGCCGACGCGATCCGCAACCGCGAGAGCGTGCTCGCCGCGGCCACCCGCGTATTCGCGGCGTCGGACGCCGAGCCGTCCATGCGCGAGATCGCCCGCCTCGCCGGGGTCGGGGTGGCCACCCTCTACCGCCACTTCCCGACCAGGGAGGCGTTGGTCGACGCGGTCTACCAGGACCAGGTCGTGCGACTGACGACCGGCGCGCGCGACTTGCTCCAGACGCACCCGCCCGCACGGGCCCTGCGTTCGTGGATGGATCTGTTCGCGGACTGGATCGCCACCAAGCACGGGATGACGGACACCCTGCTCGCCATGATCGACACCGGGGAAATCTCGCTCGCCCACAGTCGTAACGAGATCCTGTCGGCCATCGGTACCCTCGTCGACGCAGGGGCCGCGTCAGGAGAGATCCGCGCCGACACGAGCAGCGAGGACGTCGCCGCCGCCCTCCTCGGTCTCCTTTCCGTCTCCGGGGCACGCGGACACCACGCTCAGGCCCAACGGCTGCTCGATCTGCTGATGGACGGCCTCAATCCCCAATCCGTGCCCGTCGCCCGTGCAACGTCCGGTGGGACCGCGAAAGCGGTACGCGAGCAAGGCGCGCGGTAACCCCCGGTGTTGAAGACGACGTGCGTCGCTCACCCCTCCGTCGTGGCAGCGGAGATCGGCCGACGCGAACCGGCTTCTGCGCGGTCGCATACAGATCAACGACACGTCGCCGACCCCATCGAGCCCTGCCACCGACGGAACTCGCGACACTTGATTACGCGACCTCACCAGTCTGATGTCAGCGGGGCGTGAATTTGTAACGGGTTGATCGCTACGGGTGGTCGGCTGATTGGTCGGTTCTACTTTGCGGGCTATGCCTGTGGAGTTCTTGACTGATGAGCAGGCTGTTATCTGGATCTCTCAAGGTCGATAGGTGTACTGACCTGGGCATTCGCATGGCTTTCAGTGTCAGCCACGGAGGTTTTCAGTGTCGCTTGCAAAGGCCGGTCAGGCGCCGTTCTCCCGGACAGGGGTGACAATCTCGTCGACAAGCCAGCGGGCGGCCTTTTCCGGATAGGGGCGGGGCAGCGCGAGTACGACGTGCCGGATGCCGGCGGCGGCGAGTGCGCAGACGTGGGCGCGGGTGGTTGCGGGGTCGGCGTAGTCGACGATGATCTGCGCGGAGCGGGTGATCTCGGCGGGGTCGCGGCCGATCGCCGCGCAGTGCGCGTCCAGGACGCGGG
>NZ_SUMC01000017.1 GCF_005047355.1 Actinacidiphila oryziradicis | reverse complement strand
TCGTCCTGAGCCAGGATCAAACTCTCCATGAATGCTTATCGCACCACGCAAGAGCGGCACCACCGGGCGGAATAAGCCCGAGGCGCACAACATCCTCGCTGTGTAATCGCCTCCCGCAAGCGGAAGGACTTTTTCAAAGGAACCTCAAGCAGAACCGGAAACCGGCCTGCCCGGGGTATTTTATAGTCTGGCATTGACTTTTGGCACGCTGTTGAGTTCTCAAGGAACGGAAGCTTCCTTCGAGACCGTCTCACCGGCCCCTCCGGGCTTTCCCTTCGTGTTTCCCAGCCTACCAGACCCTTTCAGGCCCGATTCCCGCTGGCGGGATTCCTACCATTTGAGCGTTTCTGCCTTCCGGCTTTCGCGCTTCCTCGACTCTATCAGAACGTATCCGATGCGATTCGGGGGTTGGTGCCTCTCCGAAATCGCGAGGCGCGGTTCCATCCAGAGAATTCTCTCGGGGTTGGATTATGCGCTCGATCTTCTTTGAAGCGGACTAGATTCTAGCCGCTGGCCTCGACTGTGTCTACTTCGAGGCAACCGTTAAAATCTACCTCCCCAGTCAGCCTGTGTCAACAGGTCCTTGGGGCGAACAGGAGACTAGCAGGTCACAGCCCCTGGATGCACACCGAGCACATCATGCAGCCGTGGGCAGAGCCTCGCTCCGGTCAGCGGTCCCCAGGTCACCGGTCTCGCCGGCCTGGGCCGCCCGTCGGCCGACGACGTAGACATACGCCAGAAAGAGCAACTCAGCGAGAACCCCGATGGAGATGCGCACCCAGGTCGGCAGGCCTGAGGGAGTGACGAAGCCTTCTATGGCACCGGATACGAAGAGCACGGCCGCGAGGCCCACAGCCATGCCGATGGCGGCGCGGCCCTCCTCGGCGAGTGCGGCGCGGCGGGGACGGGGGCCCGGGTCGATCACGGTCCAACCGAGGCGGAGGCCTGTGCCGGCGGCAACGAAGACAGCGGTGAGTTCAAGCAGCCCGTGCGGGAGCACCAGGCCGAGGAAGACGTCGAGGCGCCCGGCGGAGCCCATGAGGCCGATGCCGATGCCGAGGTTCAGGATGTTCTGCCACAGCACAAAGAGGACGGGGACACCAAGGAGAACGCCAAGGACGATGCACATGGCGGCAGCCATGGTGTTGTTCGTCCAGACCTGGGCGGAGAAGGAGGCAGCGGGGTGGCTGGAGTAGTACGTCTCATAATCGCCACCGGGGCGGGTCATCTGGCGCAGGTACTCCGGCGCGCCGAGCGTGGCCTGGACTTCGGGGTGGGCGGCGATCCACCAGCCACTCAGGGCGGCGAGGGCGGTCGAGAGCAGTGCCGTCGGCACCCACCAGTGGCGCGTGCGGTAGACGGCGGCGGGGAAGGCGCTGCCAAAGAAGTGGACGATGTCGCGCCAGCTCGCGGTACGGGCTGCGGTGACTGCGCTGCGGGCACGGGCGACGAGGGTGGTTAGGCGGCCCACGAGGGTGGGGTCGGGAGCGCTGGACTGCACCAGTGACAGGTGAGTCGCGGTGCGCTGGTAGAGGACTACGAGTTCGTCCGCCTCTTCTCCGGTGAGGCGGCGCCCGCGGCGCAGCAGGGTGTCCAGCCGGTCCCACTCGTGGCGGTGGGCGGCGACGAATACGTCGAGGTCCATGTGCCGGTGCTCCTGCGGAAGTCGTGAGGTCCCAGCTTGGCAGAAGGGGCAGACTGTTCGTGCAGGGGTTCGGGGAGTGATATCGAGGAGGGGTGCTCGGGTGAGCGAACTGGTGACGGGCGAGGCAGTGGCTCTCGGGCTGCAGCCCGCGAAGCTGCCGAGCCGGGCGCTGTCCGTGGCGCTGGACCTGATCGTGTACATGGGTGGCTACATCGTCATCATGATCGGACTGGTCGCGGCAACGTCTTCCCTGGACACCGCCGCAGCTGCGGCGGTGTCCGTGGCCTCGTTGCTACTCATCCTCATCGGGGTGCCGATCGCGGTGGAGACACTGACGCGTGGTCGTTCGCTGGGAAAACTGGCGTGTGGGCTGCGGGTGGTACGGGACGACGGCGGTCCGATCCGCTTCCGGCATGCCCTCGTGCGGGGTGTGGTCGGGGTGTTCGAGATCCAGATGTCGTTTGGCGTGATCGCGTGCATCGCGTCGCTGGTATCCGCGCGGGGGCGGCGGCTGGGTGATGTTTTCGCGGGGACCCTGGTCGTACGGGAGCGGGTTCCGGTACAGCGCGCGTGGGACGTGTTGCCGACGCCACCGCCGTGGCTGGCCGGGCCGTTGGCCGGGGCCGATCTGTCGGGGGTGCCGGAGGGGCTGTGGCTCGCGGTGCGACAGTATCTGACCCGTATACAGCAACTGGATCCGCAGGTCGGCTGGGCGATGGGCGAACGGCTGGCGGCTGATGTTGCCGCTCGCGCGGCGGTGACGGTGCCGCCGGGGACGCCGCCGGCGGCGTTTTTGGCGGCGATCGTGGCCGAACGGCAGGCGCGGGACGCGCAGCGGGCTTTCGGGGCACCGCAGTCCGTCGTGCCTTTTGCGGCGGTGGCCCCGCCTGCGGCTGGAGCTGGAGCTGGACCTGCCGTGGAGCCGGTACTCCCTGCCGAGCGGCCATCTGCACGGGGCACAGGATTCGCGCCACCCGCTTGACGCCGCGGGTCCGTCAGGTGAAGACCGACGGGGGCGATTCGAGGTCTTCGAGTTCGATGCCGGGGGCGGAGAGGACCACGTCGCCGGCGATGTGAACGGTGCTCACCTCACCGGTGGCGAGGTCCGCGACCTGGTATTCGTCGACTGGCAGCAGGCCGTTGTCAGTGGCGTGTGCTTCTCTTTTCACCAGAACCCAGGACTGGTCCAGGGTCCGGGGGGCAAGCACGGGGGGTGCGAAGGTGACGAGACGTACGCGGGTGGCGGGGGCGCCGGGCTCCAGGCGGAGCAGCCGGGCTGTGGCGATGAGGAACGCGGGCGAGGCGCCGGTGAAGGCGTGGGCGGGGACATTGCCTTCCTGGGCATGTTCGCCGGTGGGGTCGGTGCGGACCCAGGTGACGCCGTCAATCGCCGCGCCGCGGACCTGCCAGCTGGCGGCGTGGAGTTCGAGGCGGATGGGGCGCCCGAGGTCGTCGACGGTCAGGTCGACGGAGCCGGAGTGGTCTCCGGCGGGGGTGGTGATCTGAGCGGTGTAGCGCCAGCCGGAGGGGCCTGGAGCGCAGTGGAAGTGTTCAGAGCCCAGGGGGGTGTGGTCATGGGTGTCGTGGAACGAGTAGCGGCCGCGGGGCATGGATCGACCTTATGGGGATGCGGCGCAGGCCCCCGCCGGGGGCGGGGGCCTGCGTGGTGGCACTGGCTGCTGACGTTGTCAGTAGCGGTAGTGGTCCGACTTGTACGGGCCCTCGACCGGGACGCCGATGTAGGCGGCCTGCTCGGGGCGGAGCGTGGTGAGCTTGACGCCGAGGGCGCCGAGGTGGAGACGGGCGACCTTCTCGTCCAGGTACTTGGGGAGCACGTACACGCCAGTCGGATACTCCGACTGCTTGGTGAACAGCTCGATCTGGGCCAGGGTCTGGTCCGCGAAGGAGTTGGACATCACGAACGACGGGTGACCAGTGGCGTTGCCGAGGTTCAGCAGGCGGCCCTCGGAGAGGACGATGAGGACCTTCCCGTCGGGGAAGGTCCAGGTGTGGACCTGCGGCTTGACCTCGTCCTTGACGATGCCGGGGAGCTTGGCGAGACCGGCCATGTCGATCTCGTTGTCGAAGTGGCCGATGTTGCCGACGATCGCCTGGTGCTTCATCTTGGCCATGTCCTCGGCCAGGATGATGTCCTTGTTGCCGGTGGTGGTGACGAAGATGTCGGCGGTCTCGACGACGTCCTGCAGCGTGGTGACCTGGTAGCCGTCCATCGCGGCCTGGAGCGCGTTGATCGGGTCGATCTCGGTGATGATGACGCGGGCGCCCTGGCCGCGCAGCGACTCCGCGCATCCCTTGCCGACGTCGCCGTATCCGCAGACGACCGCGACCTTGCCGCCGATGAGGACGTCGGTGGCGCGGTTGATGCCGTCGATGAGGGAATGGCGGCAGCCGTACTTGTTGTCGAATTTCGACTTGGTGACCGCGTCATTGACATTGATCGCCGGGAAGAGCAGCGAGCCGTCGCGCTGCATCTCGTACAGGCGGTGGACGCCTGTCGTGGTCTCCTCGGTGACACCGCGGATCTCGGAGGCGAGCTGGGTCCACTTCTGCGGGCTCTCGCCGAGGGTGCGGTTCAGCAGGGTGAGGATCTGGGCGTACTCCTCACTGTCCGCGGTGGAGGGATCCGGGGCCGCGCCTGCCTTCTCGAACTCGACGCCCTTGTGCACCAGGAGCGTGGCGTCGCCGCCGTCGTCCAGGATCATGTTCGGGCCACCGGTCGGGCTGTCCGGCCAGGTCAGAGCCTGCTCCGTGCACCACCAGTACTCCTCCAGGGTTTCGCCTTTCCAGGCGAAGACCGGGATGCCGCGCGGGCTGTCCGGGGTGCCGTCAGGGCCGACCGCGATCGCGGCGGCGGCATGGTCCTGGGTGGAGAAGATGTTGCAGGACGCCCAGCGGACCCGGGCACCGAGCGCTACCAGAGTCTCGATCAGGACGGCGGTCTGCACGGTCATATGCAGAGAGCCGGTGACCCGGGCGCCCGCCAGCGGCTGGGTGGCGGCGTACTCCTTGCGGATCGACATCAGGCCGGGCATCTCGTGCTCGGCGAGAGTGATCTCCTTGCGGCCGAAATCGGCCAGGGAGAGGTCTGCGACCTTGAAGTCGCTAGTGACGGAGGACATTCAGTCTCCTCGCAGATGGTTCGAGGGTGGACAACGGCTTTTCTGCCGCGAGCGCGGAGTGGGCATGCGGACATACCCGTCCCCTCGCCGCAGCTCAGCCCGTCGGAGGCCCTCTCTCCCTCGGCCGACCCATGTGGACCGCCCGACCGCCATCAGCAGCGACGTCTGGCTCTGCCTACGAATCTACACGGGGTTGGCCCGGGACTCGTTGTAGATGTCAGGTTCGAGGTAAATGACACGTGCGATTGGCTCGGCCTCGCGGACGCGGGCTTCGGCGGCGTCGATGGCGCGGGCGACCTCGGCGGCGGTGTCGTCATGGTGGACGGCGATCTTGGCGGCGACGAGGAGCTCGTCGGGGCCGAGGTGGAGGGTGCGCATGTGGATGATGCGAACGACGCTGTCGTCGGCCAGGATGGCGTCGCGGATCTTGGCGACGGACTCGGCGCCTGCTGCCTCACCGAGGAGGAGCGACTTGGTCTCGGCGGCGAGGACAAGGGCGATCAGGACGAGCAGGATGCCGATGCAGAGCGTGCCGATACCGTCCCAGACGCCGTCGCCGGTGGCCAGGGCGATGCCGACACCGCACAGTGCCAGTACGAGGCCGACGAGCGCACCGAAGTCCTCAAGGAGGACGACGGGCAGCTCGGGAGCCTTGGCCGTACGGATGAACCGGACCCAGGACTGCTTGCCGCGGTGCCCGTTGGACTCGGCGATAGCGGTGCGGAAGGAGAAGCCCTCGGCGATGACCGCGAAGAGGAGGACGCCGACCGGCCAGTACCAGTGCTCGACGTCATGCGGGTGCCGGATCTTCTCGTAGCCCTCGTAGAGCGCGAAGACGCCGCCGATGGTGAACAGGACGATCGAGACGAGAAAGCCGAAAATATACCGTTCGCGGCCGTAGCCGAAGGGGTGCTCCTCGTCGGCTGCCTTCTGGGACCTTTTGCCGCCCAGCAGGAGCAGCGCCTGATTGCCGGAGTCGGCGACCGAGTGCACGCCTTCGGCGAGCATGGACGACGACCCGCTGAACGCGAATGCCACGAACTTGGCTACCGCGATGGCGAGGTTGGCGCCCAATGCTGCGACGATCGCCTTGGTTCCGCCTGACGCGCTCATATGTGCGGGATGTCCCTTCCTTCGGCCCGGCCTTTGCTCAGCCTTTGCGAGCGGTCATTCTTGCAGGCCCGGTCCTGAGCGGTTCGTCAGGCTACGACAGTGGCACGGAAGGCGGTGCCATCACCCGTCAGCCGGACCTGCTCGCCCGCCGGAACGAAGGCGGACTCGCCCCGGGCCAGCAGCAGTTCGCTGCCGTCGGCGGACTGTAGCCGGACCGAGCCTTCGGTGCAGAGCAGGATCTGCGGCGTACGGTCGGCGAGCAGGCGGGGGCCGGTCCCGGGGGCCAGGATGTAACGGGAGAGACGGAACTCATCGATAGGGGTCTCGTAGAGCTCCTCGCCCTCGGCGGACGTCTCCGGGCGCAGGACGCCCGGGTCGGTGGCTTCGAAGCGGACGATGCGGAGCAGTTCGGGGACGTCGATGTGTTTGGGGGTGAGGCCGCAGCGCAGGACATTGTCGGAGTTGGCCATGATCTCGACTCCGAGGCCGGCTATGTAGGCGTGCGGGACGCCGGCACCGAGGTAGAGGGCTTCGCCGGGTTGTAGACGCACATAGTTGAGCAGCATGGCGGCAATGACGCCCGGGTCGCCGGGATAGCCGTGGGCAATGGAGGCGTATGCCGCGTAGGCCGCTGCGTGCGGGCCGTCTTCAGCCGCGAGGCGGGTGGCGGCCTCGGTGGCGGCTGTGACGGTGCCGGCCATCGTCTCGCGGTCGGCGGTGAGGACGGCGGTGAGGACTTCGCGGAGCGCGGCCGACTCGGGGCGGGCATGAAGAATGTCAGCGTAGGGCTTGAGGGAGTCCACGCCGAGACCCGCGAGAAGGGCGGCGGCCTCTGCCGGGTGACGAAAGCCGCACAGCCCGTCGAACGGAGCGAGAGCGACGATCATCTCGGGCTTGTGGTTGGCATCCTTGTAATTGCGGTGCGGAGCGTCGACGGGAATGCCGCGCGCCTCCTCGTCGGCGAAGCCTGCCTGCGCCTGGGCCAGGTCCGGGTGGACCTGGAGGGAGAGTGGCGAACCCGCCGCCAGGACCTTGAGGAGGAAGGCCAGCCGGGGGCCGAACCGGGCGACGGCCGGGGCACCGAGTTCAGCGGAAGGGGCGGCGTCGATCACGTCGTTGAGTGCGGCCGGGCCGCTGCCTCGATCAATCCGCGACGGGGTGCCTGGGTGCGCGCCCATCCACAACTCGGCCTGCGGTTCGCCAGTGGGCTCGGTGCCGAGCAGCTCGGGTATGGCGGTCGTGGAGCCCCAGGCATAGGGGCGCACGGTATTGGTGAGGCGGTCCATGTGACTCGGCATTCCCGGTTTGTGAGGTGATCGAAGTGCTCGCTTACGGCCAGGACTGCTGGCCCGAGGCAAGCGTCAGGTAGACAGCTGTGAAATCCGTAAGGGCGAGCAGCTCGGCGGCGGCTTCCAGAGATCCGCCGTCCGCCGGGGCGAGCTCACTCAGGGGAGTGTCGTGAGTCAGGGCGAGCTCGCGGGCCGCAGGAGCGGGCCGGCCTGCGACCTGCTCCAGGAGAACGATGCGGACGCGGAGGGCCTCCCGGTCCTCGACCCGGTCACGGAAGAAGTCGTCCGGGCCCGCGCCACCCGCGAATGTGCCCGCGAGAAGCGCCTCGTGCGCCTTCAGCGCCTCCGGGAGCTCCGCGGCCAGGGCTGGGCGGCCGGCCCGCGCCGCGAGCACGGCCACGAAGCGGCGAGCGGCGGCGGCCGCTGCCGGGCCCTCGCTCCAGACCACCGGCAGCGATTCGGAGAGCTCAGCCGCCAGGGTCTTCGCCGGGTTGCTGTATGTCGCGATCGCCGGGCCGCAGCGGGCAGCGACCTCGTCCAGCCGGTCCGCGACCGACTCGATGGCGCCGGGTGCGGCGGCCAGTAGTCCTATGCGGTCGGTGAGTGCCAGGAGCGGCGTCAGCAGTGCCCAGAACGCGCCGGCGTCCTCGGTGCCCGGGGGTTGCTCGGACGCGTTGGGTGCGCCGGCGAAGGGGACGGTGATGCCATGGGCCTGCTCCAGCGCCTCGGCGATCGGTGATTTGGCCGGTGCGACGGCCGCAGCGGTGCAGCCGCGGCGGTAGGCCTGCTCGGCAAGGTTGGCCAGCCCGGACTCCTTACCGGCGGGCGTTGCGATGAGGAGCAGGTCCAGCGGGCCCATCCAGCCCGGGAGCGTCCAGCGGAGGTCGTGCGGGGCCGCTCCGGTGGGCTGCAGCGGCAGTACGGGACAGCTGCCGGCTGCCAACGCGGCCAGCACATCCGCGATGGCAGCGGCAGTCGGGCCCGGGCCCGCGACCAGGATGCTGCGCGGTCGTCCGTCCGGACGCAGGGCCGGAATGCCGGCCTCTGCCGCGAGGCGGGCCGCGGTGCGCACCCGGGCCCCGGCGGCAGCGACGCCGAGCAGGAGGCCGCCGGTGTCCGCGCGGCCGAGGGCATCGGGGTCGTCGAGGATCGACTCGTCCAGCATCGTGACCTCCGGTCCGTTGGCTTCCTGTCTTAGGCCGGGCGGCGGGCTTCGTCGATCAGGAGGACGGGGATCTCTTCGCGTACGGGGTAAGCGAGGGCGCAGTCGGCTGCGGTGCAGACGAGCTCGCTCGCGTCGGTGTCCTCACGGAGGGGGGCGTGGCACGCCGGGCAGGCGAGGATCTCCAGGAGGCTTGCTTCGACGAGCGGCATGGTGTCGCGTCCTTCGGACGAGGGGATACGGCGAGGTCAGCCTAACGCTGCGGAGCGGGCTGCGCCCTACGCCTTTGGGGCGGGAGTTTTCCGACCACTCAGCCGGGCTCGGGCCGGAGGACGGCCGGGTGCCGGGACTGGACGGACGGGCGGAGGCCCCCGCGGGCGGCGCGCGTGGCGGGGGGCACTTCGGGGTGGAGCCGCATTGGTCCGGTACTGCGGCGGTCGGAGGACGGGGCCGTTGATTCAGCCTGTCCGATGATTGAGGACCTGGTCAGGGGGCCTGTCCTAAGTTATCCACAGGCGCGGGGAGGGCCCTGGGTGTGATCCGTCCGGGGAGGGCATGGTTGAGACATCAGGCGCGGATGACGGCGAGGACCTGGTCACGGAGGCGGGCGACGGTGGCTGGGTCCCGGGCTTCGATGTTGAGACGGAGGAGGGGTTCGGTGTTGGAGGCGCGGAGGTTGAACCACCAGTCGGGGGCGGTAGTGGTGAGGCCGTCGAGGGTGTCGAAGGTGATATCGGGGAGGGAGGCGAAGGCCTCCTTGACTGCGGCGGTGCGGCCGGACTGGTCGGCGACGGTGCTGTTGATCTCGCCGGAGGCCGCGTAGCGGTCGTAGGAGGAGACGAGGGCGGAGAGTGGTCCGTCCTGACCTCCGAGTGCGGCGAGGACGTGGAGGGCGGCGAGCATGCCCGTGTCGGCGTTCCAGAAGTCGCGGAAGTAGTAATGAGCGGAGTGCTCGCCGCCGAAGACGGCGCCGGTGGTGGCCATCTCCTGCTTGATGAAGGAGTGGCCGACCCGGGTGCGGACGGGGGTGCCGCCGTTCTCCTTGACGACCTCGGGGACGGACCAGGAGGTGATCAGGTTGTGGATGACCGTGGCCCCTGGGTGCTTGGCCAGTTCACGGGCCGCGACGAGGGCGGTGATTGCCGAGGGCGACACGGGTTCGCCGCGCTCGTCGATGACAAAGCAGCGGTCTGCGTCGCCGTCGAAGGCGAGGCCGAGGTCTGCGCCCACTTCGCGGACGCGAACCTGGAGGTCGACGAGGTTCTTGGGATCGAGTGGGTTGGCCTCGTGGTTGGGGAAGGTGCCGTCGAGCTCGAAGTAGAGGGGGACTACGTCAAGGGGCAGGCCGCCGAAGACGGTGGGGACAGTGTGGCCGCCCATGCCGTTGCCGGCGTCGACAACAACCTTCAGCGGGCGGATGGCGGTGAGGTCGACCAACGAGAGGAGGTAGGAGGCATAGTCGGCGAGGACATCGCGCTGGGTGATGGTGCCGGGGGTGGCGTCCGTGGCCGGCAGGCCGGTCTCGATCCACCGCTCGGCCAGTGCGCGGATCTCGGCGAGGCCGGTGTCCTGACCGACAGGGGCAGCGCCCTTGCGGCACATCTTGATGCCGTTGTACTGGGCGGGGTTGTGGCTCGCGGTGAACATCGCGCCGGGCAGGCCGAGGCTTCCGCTGGCGAAGTAGAGCTCGTCGGTGGAGGCGAGGCCGATCTCGGTGACGTCCGCGCCGCGTGAGGCGGCCCCGTGGGCGAAGGCACGGGAAAGGCCTGGAGAGGAGGGGCGCATGTCGTAGCCAGTGACGATGGCGTCAGCGCCGGTAACGGTGACGAAGGCGGCGCCGAAGATTTCGGCGAGGGGCTCGTCCCACTGGTCTGGGACCACTCCGCGGACGTCATACGCCTTTACAAGCTGGGAGAGGTCGGCCACGGCGTGCTCCAGTCTGGTTCGTTCACTGCGGTTGGGCTACCGCCAACTTATCGGGCAGGTCGGTGGCGCGGCCGAGCGGTATGGGTGAGCAGCCGTCTGCCGGGCGCCGAGAGAGGGCTCTACCGCCCCGCGCAACCTGGTGAGGCGCTTCTGGCGGCCTGTGGCCGTGGCCCGGCGCGGCAACCCACGGTCCGCTGCGCTCAGGGCTCGGGGGAGCGGAGCACCCGGAGGTGACCGCGGCGGGCGATCTCCATCGGGTCGGCGTCGCGACCGACCGGGCCGGCCGCGTCGGGGCGCCCCGGGGGGCGGGCAGCTTCGCGTACGGCGTTGGCGAGGGCTTCGAGGTCGTCGCCGCTGGGGCGGGAGGGGCCGGAGTCAGTGGCGAGACGTACAACTTCCCAGCCGCGGGGGGCGGTGAGGCGCTCGGAGTGCTCGGAGCAGAGGTCGTAGCAATGTGGCTCGGCGTAGGTTGCGAGGGGGCCGAGTACGGCGGTGGAGTCTGCGTAGACGTACGTCAGCGTCGCGACGGCGGGACGGCCACACGCGGTGCGCGAACAGCGACGTACAGGGCTCACGACGTTGGACGGTACCGCACTCTTGAGCGGGCCGCGACGACTCACCACCGGGCCGCCTGGTCGTGTCGTCCCGGTTCGCCGGGAACGTCTGGCCTGCGGCGGGCGGGGCTGACCTGCGGTGGACTGGAAACGGCAGGGCGGAATGGCGATGACATCGGTCACCAATGAGAGCAAAGGCATCAATTATGGTCCACAGCGCGGGCACCAGTAGCGATTCAGCAGAGACGGGAACTCTGCAGAGGCGTACATTCTGCGACATCGTTGCCCCGAGCGCCCCTGCCCTGCCACCGCATAACCCGGCCTTCCGGCGGATACCCTCGAAGGTGATGAACACCCCGGCACCGCCTCCCCGACCACGCCGCCGCGACCGCCACGGACGCGGGATGCGCGGTCCGATCGCGCCCCCGCAGGTACCGCTGGCGCTGAGTCGCGCGGAGCTCTTCGACGACCTCGTACGAGACGCGGCGGACCGGCTGGAGCGGCGCTGGCCACAGTTGGCGGATGTGGAGTTCGCGGTGCAGGAGGTGCCGTGGCCGGTGGCGGACGCCGGTGGCGCCGGGGACGCCAACCGGACAGACGGCGATGAAGTGCCGCTGGGCAGGCTGATCGGCGCGCGCAAGGACAGCCCGAACCGGATCGTGGTCTACCGGCGGCCGGTGGAGATCCGGGCGAAGAGCCGGGAGGAGCGGGCGCTGCTCGTCCACGATGTGGTGGTCGAGCAGGTCGCCGAGCTTCTCGGGCTCTCGCCGGAGAACGTGGATCCGCGCTACGGGGAGGGGTGAGGGGCTCTCCCGGCGGCTGTCAGTTCAGCATCCCCAGGTCCTGTTCGGACTGGGGGACCTCCACCGTGCCACGGTCGTCCGGCAGTGACTGGATGGTGAACATCGGGACGCCGTTGAGCGGCAGCGCCAGCTCGCGCGAGGCGTAGACCGGGCCGCCGGAGACCCGCTCGACGGTGACCGCGAAGGCGCCCTTGCCGGAGGTGGGCGCGGACGGCTGGACCGCCATCGTCGTGCCCGCCTTCACGGTGACGGTCTTGGTGACCGGCGACCCGCCGCCCGTACCCGCCGAGCTCGTGATCTTTACCGTGGCGGTCCTGGTGGGTGCCACGAGGGAGAGCGTCGAGGCCTTCGACCGGTTGTCGGCCACCGTGGCCCGGGAGCCGACGGCGGCCGTCGCGGGGATGAACGCGGTCTCCTGGGAGGCACCCTTGCCCCGGGTGATCTCCAGGGCGGCGACCACCGGCGCGGCGCCCTGCGCGTCGGTGGGGGTCAACAGCAGTGACCCGGCCTCGCCCTGGGTGAGGGCACCGAGGTCCACGGCGGTCGTCATGCCGCTCTTGACGTGCATCGTCTCGTGCCCGGCCGGGGTGATGTCGCCGCTGGCGGTGGCGAGCTGGACTTTGAGGTCGGCATCGTTGCTGCCGGTCGCGTACGCGACGAGGCGTACCGAGGTGGCGTCGGCCGGGATGCCGGGCAGGACGACACTGTTCGCCGCGTCGGCGGAGGGGGCCAGCCAGTCGCCGCCGGCCTTGGCGTCGCTGGCCAGGACGGCCGCGCCGACCCGCCCGGTACGGGCGGTGACGTGCAGGGCGAGGTCGCCGACCCTGTCGGTGGAGAGGGTGGAGAGCAGGACCGCCACGGTTGACTTCGGCGGGACGGTGATGCCGTCGGAGGAGGCCGTCTTCAGGGCCCCGTTCGGGCCGTACAGCTGGAGGTCGACGACGGCCGCGGTGTCGTCCGGGTTGGTCAGGTGCACATAGTCGGTGCGGGTGGCGGAGGTGCTCACGCCGGGGAACCAGAACTCGCTGTCGGGCGCGGTGCAGGCGGCGCCGAGCACCGCCCGCCCGGGGCCGGTGTCGATCACGGTGGTCTGCTGCACGCTCCAGCCGGGCGCCAGCCCGCCGGAGGCGGTGCCGATCAGGGCCGGTGCGTCGGTGCGGTTGGTGCTGGCGGTGACGGGCTTGCCGGGCTCGCTGAGCGGGGCGACGGCCTTGGTGCTCTTGCCGCCGGCGGGCAGCAGTTGGGCGCTGCCGTTCTTGGCCGTCGTATCGCCCTTCGGGGTGAAGGCGGTGTATGTCGTCGTCGCGAAGTCCGAGTTGGACGGCGCCGGGCAGATCAGCGCGGACCGCTGGACGGGCAGCCGCGCCGCGGTGGCGGCGGTCGCCGCTTCCGGGGTGCCGGCGCCGGTGAGGGCCGCGGCGCCGGTGACCGCCGCGAGGGCGGCGGTGACGCCGATCAGGGAGAGGGTGCTGCGGTTCACCAGGCTCCTTGCCAGGACGCCCCGGCGGTAGCGCCGGGCTGGGGTCGTGTCGTTCGTGTGCGGCCGCCGGGGCCTGTCCGATCGATCTCCGTGGAGGAAGGAGCGGGGTCTGACGCGTGCGATCGCGAGGCGGATGAGAGAGGCAACGCGACGCCGCCGAGATCGGCCGGCGGGCTCTGGCCGTGGATGTCGGGGCTCACCGCTGCTCGCTTCCGTCGCCGGGATATCCGTCCGGGGCGTCCGGGTCATAGGTCGGGTAGTACGGGGCCTCGTAGGGCTGGGCCGGGTGCGGCTGGCCGGTGTACGGGTCGTACGTCTGCGGCTGGCCCTGCTGCTGCCCCTGCTGGCCGTAGGAGTACGGGTCGGCGTAGTCCTGTTGCGGGTACTGGGGGGCGTATTGGTAGCCGTCCTGGTACTCGCCCCATTGCTGCTGGGCGTAGGGGTCGGCCTGGTGCTGCGGAACCGCCGCATATGGGTCGGCTTCCTGATCGAGCTCGGGTGTGTCGGGCACCGGGACGGGCTCGGCCGCAGCCGCGGCGGCCTCACCGTCGCCTTCGGCCTCGGCCTCGGCGGCGGCGCGGAGCCGGCGGGCGCGGCGGCCGTCGCCGGTGGCCTGTGCCGGGATGTCCGCGGCGGTGGCCTGCGCGGCGGCGGCCTCCAGCACCTCCGGCAGGTCGTCGTCGACCTCACGGCGGCGGCCGGGAAGGGCCATGACGACGAGGACCAGCGCGAGGAATCCCTGGATCCACAGCCACAGGGTGTGGGTGAAAGGATCCTGATATGTGACGTCGAGGTGTCCGCCGCCGGCGGGGAGTTCGAAGCCCTGCGCCCAGCCGTCGACGGTGGTGCGGGGCAGCGCCACCCCGTCCAGGGTGGCGGTCCAGCCGGCAGCGGCGGTGTCCGCGAGCCGCAGCACCCGCCCTGCGGAGCCGGCCGGAATGGTGGTGTGGGCGTCGACCTTGCCGGCGGCGACCGCGACCGGCTGCCCGGACTTGGAGGTGATGGTGATCCGGGAGACGCTGTTGTCGACCTGCCAAAGGGCACTGCCGTCGGCCTGGCTGAGCTGCGAGAGGCCGGGGGTGCTGTCCAGCACCCGGCTCATCTCGCGGGGCGAGCCCTTCTGCACGAGGACGTAGCGGACCGCGTAGCCGCCGAGTTGCCCGGCCTGGTCGGCGCCGGAACCCGCCACCAGGTTGGCGACAATGCCGCCGAGCCGTGTGTCGTCGCCCGCCGCGGCGGCGAGTTCGGCGTCGCCGAGCTGGACACCGGCGCCGCGGACGAGGGTGTACGAGACATGGCTGGCGGTGCCGCCGAGCACCAGGGTGCGGGCCTGGTCGGCGGTGCTGCTCTCCTCCGCGACGAAAGCGGGCACCTGTGTCGGGTCGCGGCGCTCGACCGGCCCGTCGGCGCCGCCCGCCATCCAGCCGAAGGCTGCGATCAGCGGGGCAGCGGCGGCGGCGAAGACGATGAGGGCGGCGACCGGCTGCCGCCAGCCGAAGCCGGAGGCGGCGATCCGCTCCTTGGCTCCCTCGGCGCCGATCGTGGCGGCGGCGAGCAGCGCGAGCCCGTAGAGGAGGGTCGCCGGGCCGGCCCAGGCCGAGCCGTTCTCGACGACGGCGAAAATCAGGCCGATCAGCGCGCCGGCCCAGGCTGTGAGGATCGCGAGCCGTCGTTCGGCGCGCAGCAGGGCGGCGAGCGCGGCCAGCACCAGGCCGGCGAAGAGCACCCCGCCCGCCGCCCTGGGCCCGCCGGGGCTGAGCAGCACAAGGCCGGAGGCTGAGGCGGCGCGGGCCCCGAACGGCAGCCCGGCTTCCGCGAGGAAGCGCGAGGGGTGGGCCAGCAGGCCGAGCGACCAGGGAGCCAGTACGACGATGGGGGTGCCCAGCACCGCCAGTGAGCGAAGCACCTGCGGGACGAAGAGCTGCCCTTGGCCGCGCACGAGCCGCAGCACCACTACCGCCACCGCGAGCACCAGTGCTATCAGCCAGGTGATCGGAGTGAAGGCAGTGGTGATGGCCAGCAGCAGCGTGAACGTCCAAGTGGCGCGCCAGCCCGGCCGGACGCCGCGGCTGATCGCGTCGGCGCCGAGTTCCAGCCCGGCCGCCGAGACCGCGGCGCGGGCCATCAGCGGCAGCAGGATCGCGAGCACCGCGGTCCCGAGCCGGCCGCCGGCGAGGGCGCCGGTGGCGGCAGGCAGGAAGGCGTAGGCGACGGCCGCCCAGGCGCGCAGCAGCCGCGACTCGACCAGCGGGCGGGAGGCGAAGTAGGCGGTGAGCCCGGCGAGCGGGACGGAGGCGACCAGCAGCACCGTGAGCGCGAGCCCGGTGCTGCCGAACAGAATGCCGGCGAAGGCCGCCACGATCGCCAGGTACGGCGGTGCGGCCGTGGTGGAACCGGTGCCCAGCGCGTGCCATTGGCCGCCGAAGGAGGCCCACAGGTCCCCGGCGCTGGAGGGTGCCGGCAGGAGTGCGCCGCCGGAGAGCGCGCCGCTGCCGAGGAGGGCGCGGCAGGCGATCAGCGAGACCAGCAGCAGCACGGCGAAGAGCATCGGCGCGGGCTTGCGGGCGATCCGTTTGAGCAGCGCGAACTGCTCGACCTCCAGGTAGTCGCCGTCCTCGTCGCCGCCGGGCCCGGACTCGATGGCGCCACCGTGCCGCCCGACCGAGGAGGCGGCCTCCTCGGAGCGGCCGGAGAGGTTGCTGACGACCTGCTCGACAGTGGCGCGTACGGTCGCGCCGGCGGGCGGAAACAGCGGCCGCAGCTCGGACGGTTCGACGGTGCCCTTGCCGCGCTGCCGCCGGGCGCCGAGCAGCCGTCCCGGCCGCAGCAGTACCGACAGCAGTCCGGTGATCTCGTCGACGGCCTGGCCGGGCGCTTTGCCGACGAGATAGGCGAGGGTGCGCAGCACGGTGCCGATGAGGAGCCGCAGCATGACGTACGGGAGGATCGGGCCGCGCGTGTTGGCGAGCAGTGTGTAGGCGGCACCGGCCTTGTCGACTCGGTGCGGGTTGACCGCCGAGCGTCCGACGCAGTCGACGGGCCTGCGCTCGCGGGAGGCTGCCTCGGCGTGCCGCAGCACGGCGTCCGGCGCGATCAGGACGGTGTGGCCGGCTGCCTGGGCCCGCCAGCAGAAGTCGACGTCGTCGCGCATGAGCGGCAGCCGGCGGTCGAAGCCGCCCAGCTCCTCCCACACGTCGCGGCGCACCAGCATCCCGGCGCTGGACACCGACAGCACCTGCCGGACCTGGTCGTGCTGCCCCTGGTCCTGCTCGCGGCGTTCCAGGCCGGTCCAGCGGCGGCCGCTGCGGGCGATGGAGACGCCGACCTCGAGGAGCTGGCGCCGGTCGTACCAGCTGCGCAGCTTGGGGCCGATAACGGCGGCCGAACGGCTTGCGGCGGTTTCGGCGTCGGCCACCCGCAGCAGCGCGGCGAGGGCGTCGGGGGCCGGCTCGCAGTCGTCGTGCAGCAGCCAGAGCCAGTGCACGGGTTCGCCGTGCGGGTGCTCGGGCTGGTCGTAGGCGTCGTCGTTCCAGGTGCGGCTTACGGGGTCCCAGCCGCTCTGGCGCACCAGATAAGGCAGCTGCTCGATCGGGACCGGACCGGCGGCGCGGACGGCCTCGTCGACGGCGGCGCCGAAGCCGGAGCGCCGGGCGAGGTGCAGGACGCGCTGGTCGCCGAGGGATTCGGCGAGGAGACGGGCGGAGTCGTCGGCGCTGCCGGTGTCGGCGGCGATGACGTCCTGGACCGGACGGTCCTGGGAGAGCAGGCCCGAAAGCGCGTTGGGCAGCCAGCGGGCGCCGTCGTGGGCGACAAGCACCGCGGTGACGACATGGCGCGGAAACTCAGGAGTCTGCGCGGGGTGCTGGGCCGCTGCTGAACTGTTCACGGACATCGAGGTTCGGGCCCCGGTTCGCTGGACTGCGGTGGACGCCGTGTGGCGTCTCGGACGGGGCCCCACACTAACGGCTCGCAGGATGCGGGCATCCGCGTCCTGGTGGCCGGCTGCCTCTCAGCCGCCGGACGGCCCTGAAAAATCAGGCCCGTGCGGCAGCTGAAGGCACCTGCCAGGAGTGCGCTCCTAGACGACGCCCTTCTTCAGACGGCGCCGCTCCCGCTCGGACAGGCCGCCCCAGATCCCGAAGCGCTCGTCGTTGGCGAGTGCGTACTCAAGGCAGTCGGAGCGGACCTCACACGCGAGGCAGACCTTCTTGGCCTCGCGAGTGGAGCCCCCCTTCTCGGGGAAGAACGATTCGGGATCGGTCTGCGCGCACAGCGCGCGTTCCTGCCACCCGAGCTCCTCTTCGGCCTCTTCGTCGGCCTGCAACAGCTGGAACAGCTCGGTCATGCGCGCCCCTCTGTCTTTGCGTCCCCGTGGTTGCCGTTACCGATGACGGCGGAACGACACGAGTGAAATTACAAGTGTGCCGATACGGGCCAGTCAAGCCGAGATCTGCTATTGGGCCCGTTATTCACTCCTCGGAACCAAAGACTGACAGTAAGTACTCAAATCAGCCCAAACGTCCGCGCGCACATCACCCATGCCCGCAGTGGTCCCGGCGGGCACGGGTCACGCTCCGATCACGAAAGCACAACGACGTTTCAAGACGAGACGTTCCTGCGTACGTGACGGTTGCAGCGCCACCTATCCGCACACGTCTCCGCACAAACCTTTCACCACACGGAATAACCGGATCAGGCGAATCATCACCGACAAAACGGGTGCCAAGTTGACAGATACGCCCTCGACCCGGTCTGCTAGAACGCATGCCAGTGGACCACGCGCCTTCCCGGACTCGCTTCGCCGAGTTCCGGTGCGCCGTGGAAGCCCACTGTCGCTGTTCCAGCTGTTGCCGCTGATCGTTCTTCCCCAGCCCGCACAGCCATATGCCTGACGACGCTCCTTACTTCCGAGGACTTCTCCCGCATGAACAGCGATGTCTCGATCGCCGGCGACCCGCTCGCCATCCCCCATCTCCTGCCGCCTGTCCCCCAGCACCCGGCCACTGTCGCCGAGTTCGCGGGCCTGGCCCGTACGATCGCGGCCGACCGCGCCCACTGGGCCCCGCTGGTCCAGTACGACGCCGCCAGCCGCTGGTACGCGCGGTTGCGGACCGGCCCCGGCTACGAGGTCTGGCTGCTCAGCTGGGTCCCCGGGCAGAGCAGCGGCCTGCACGACCACGGCCGCTCCTCCGGAGTGCTCACCGTGCTCCAGGGCAGCCTCACCGAGCGCCGGCGCCACACCTCCGGCATGGCCCACCGCACCCTCACCCCCGGCAGCCAGCAGGTCTTCGCCCCCGAGTACATCCACGAGATCGTCAACGACGCCCTCGAGCCCGCCGTCAGCCTGCACATCTACTTCCCCGGGCTCACCGAGATGACCCCTTACGCCGCCACCGTCGAGGAGCCGGTCCGGAACTGACAACCCGGCCCGCAAACCCGGTCGGCAAACCGGGGCTGGCGGACAGCACTGTCGGACCGGGCTGACAGACTGTTCCCATGCGAATCGTGGTACTGGCGGGCGGCATCGGCGGAGCGCGCTTCCTGCGCGGTCTCAAGGCAGCCGAGCCGGAAGCGGACATCACCGTCATCGGCAACACGGGTGACGACATACACCTCTTCGGGCTGAAGGTCTGTCCCGACCTCGACACCGTGATGTACACCCTCGGCGGCGGCATTCACGAGGAGCAGGGCTGGGGCCGCGCCGACGAGTCCTTCTCGGTCAAATCCGAACTCGCCGCCTACGGGGTCGGGCCGGAGTGGTTCGGCCTCGGCGACCGTGACTTCGCCACCCACATCGTCCGTACGCAGATGACCCAGGCCGGATATCCGCTCAGCGCCGTCACCGAGGCCCTGTGCGCCCGTTGGCAGCCCGGAATACGGCTCATCCCGATGACGGACGACCGGGTCGAGACCCATGTCCTCATCGACACTCCCGCCGAAGGCCGCAAAGCCGTCCACTTCCAGGAGTACTGGGTCCGGCTGCACGCCGCCGTCGACGCCCACGCGGTCGTGCCGGTCGGCGCGGAGCAGGCGAAACCCGCCCCCGGCGTCCTGGAGGCCATCGCCGCCGCCGACGTCATCCTCTTCCCGCCGTCCAACCCGGTCGTCTCCATCGGCACCATCCTCGCCGTCCCCGGCATCCGCGAGGCCATCGCCGAGGCCGGAGTGCCCGTCGTCGGCCTCTCCCCCATCGTCGGCGGCGCCCCGGTGCGCGGCATGGCCGACAAGGTCCTCGCTGCCGTCGGCGTCGAGGCCACCGCCGCCGCCGTCGCCGCGCACTACGGCTCCGGGCTGCTCGACGGCTGGCTCGTCGACACCGTCGACGCCGCCAGCGTCCCCGAGGTCGAGGCGGCCGGCATCCGCTGCCGGGCCGTCCCCCTGCTCATGACCGATGTCAAAGCCTCCGCCACGATGGCCCGCGAGGCTCTCACCCTGGCCGAGGAGGTACGGGCATGAGAAAGGACGGTCCTGCGATGAGCGCGCCCTCCTACTCCTACGAGGTCCGGGCCGTGCCCGGCATCCCCGAAGTGCAGCCTGGCGACGACCTTGCCAAGCTCATCGCCGCCGCGAATCCCGATCTGGCCGACGGCGATGTGCTGCTCGTCACCTCGAAGATCGTCAGCAAGGCCGAGGGGCGCATCGTCACCGCCGAGGACCGCGAAGCCGCCATCGACGCCGAAACGGTCCGCCTCGTCGCCCGGCGCGGGCCCACCCGGATCGTCGAGACCCGGCACGGCTTCATCATGGCCGCCGCCGGAGTCGACGCCTCCAACACTCCCGCCGGCACCATCCTTCTGCTCCCCGAGGACCCTGACGACTCCGCCCGGCGCCTCCGCGCGGGGCTGCGCGACATCCTCGGCGTCGACATCGCCGTCATCGTCACCGACACCTTCGGCCGCCCCTGGCGCGAGGGCCTCACCGATGTCGCCATCGGCGCCGCCGGGCTGCGTGTCCTCCACGATCTGCGCGGCGGCACCGACTCCCACGGCAATGAACTCAACGCCACCATCACCGCCACCGCCGACGAACTCGCCGCCGCGGGCGACCTCGTCAAGGGCAAGGCCGCCGGACTGCCGCTGGCCGTCGTCCGCGGGCTCGGCCGGCTGCTCTCCCCCGACGACGGGCCCGGCGCCCACGCCCTCGTACGCTCGTCCGTCAATGACATGTTCCGCCTCGGCACCTCCGAGGCCGTCCGCGAAGCGGTCACTTTGCGGCGCACCGTCCGCGACTTCACCGACGAGCCCGTCGACCCCGCCGCCGTCCGCCGCGCCGTCGCCCTCGCCGTCACCGCGCCCGCCCCCCACCACACCACCCCCTGGCGCTTCGTCCTCCTGGAGTCCGCTGAGGCCCGGACCCGCCTCCTCGATGCCATGCGCGACGCCTGGGCGGCCGACCTGCGCGGCGACGACTTCTCCGAGGAGTCCGTCGCGCGCCGGCTTCGACGCGGCGACGTCCTGCGGCGCGCCCCGTATCTCGTCATCCCCTGTCTGGTGGCTGACGGAGCCCACACCTACCCCGACCCGCGACGCGCCGCCGCCGAGCGCGAGATGTTCGTCGTCGCGGCCGGCGCCGCCGTCCAGAACTTCCTGGTCGCACTCGCCGGTGAACAGCTCGGTTCCGCGTGGGTGTCCTCGACGATGTTCTGCCGCGAGGTCGTCCGCGACGTCCTGGCCCTTCCGGCCGGCTGGGACCCCATGGGCGCGGTCGCCGTGGGGCGCCCGGCGGTCGCCCCACCCGAACGCCCGGCGCGCGACGCGGAGTCGTTCATCACCGTGCGCTGACCCGGAGCGGGTGGCCGGTGCCCCGCGCCTCCGGCGCAGGAGTCTCCCAACGCCCGCCCATAACCCGGGACCGTAGAAGTCAGCCGCGAGGGACCGCCCAGGCATGAGCTACTGCCATCTGGAGGTTTGCCTGCCCCGAGTGGTCGGCGAGGACATTCGGCTTCCCCGGGACGGTCGGCGTCGTCACGGGGGCACGCGTGTGCGATGGAGTGGGCGCCGCCGTCACTGTCGGCGTCGCCGTCCGGGCGGCGGACGGCGGGGCGGAGAGCGAGGCGGACGGTGGGACGGATGGCGACACCGACGACGAGGCGGACGACCGGGCGGACGACGTGGCGGAAGACGGACCGAGAGCGCTGGGCTTTGAGTCGTCACTGTTCATGCCCTTGATCGCCAGCGTCCCCGCAGCCACGGCGGCCACAGCGGCCACACTCGCCACGGCGATGGCTCCGCCGGTCCACAACTTGCGCCGCCGCGCGCGCACCGCGTTGCGATCGGCCAGTGCCTGCCAGTCCGGCTCCGGGTGGGAGGGCACGAAGGGCGGCCGTGGCGGCGCGAACCCGGGCTGCGCGAAGGGTGGCGCCTGCTGATGCGGGGCCTGCGGCGGGTACGGGCGCGAAGACCCGTGCCCACTGGACGCCTCAGGGCCGGGAGCGGCGGCCCCGGGCGGGTGTTCCGTGCCGTCAGTCATGGACCGGATGCTAGAACATCATCGCGATCGCCAGAATCACGATCATATGATCAGACATCAGTGGCCGTCGGGCCTCTGGGCCTTGGCCCCACAACGGCGCCACGGTCTACCAGATCAGGCGGTCTCCGGCTCTGCCGATATGGGGCGCCGGGGGCAAGCCGGAAGCAGAAACCAGCGTTCGGCTGGCGGCTCACAGCGCCGCGATGTTCCCCGGTGTGAACCGCGGCCCCCGCCTCGGCGGGATGCGGCCGCCAAGAAGGATGTACCGGGCGGCCCGGTGCCGCTGTCCGGCGTACGGCGCGAGAAGCGACAGCATGACGGCATCGTCGGAGCGGCGCTCACCGGTCAGGGCGTAGCCGACGATGTTGGGCAGGTGGAGGTCGCCGACGGTGATCGCGTCGGGGTCACCGGTGGCACGTTGCAGCGTTTCGGCGGCGGTCCAGGGGCCGATGCCCTGGACGGCCTGGAGGCGGCGGAAGGCCTCGCCTGCGGCCATGGCGGTGGCCTCTTCGAGCCGGGCGGCGACACGGGCGGCGCGGATGATGGTGCCGGCGCGTTTGTTGTCGACACCGGCCCGGTGCCATTCCCAGGAGGGGATGAGGGCCCAGGAGCGCGGGCCGGGCATCACGCGGAGTGTGCCGGCCGGGCCTGGGGCGGGCTCGCCGTGGCGCTGGAGGAGGAGCCGCCAGGCGCGGTAGGCCTCGTCGGAGGTGACCTTCTGCTCGAGGATGGAGGGGATGAGGGATTCGAGCACGAGCCCGGTACGGGTCAGGCGCAGGCCGGGGTGGCGGCGGTGGGCCTCGTGGACGAGGCGGTGGCGGGCGGTGAAGGCCGAGGGATTGTCGTCGGCACCCAGGAGCGCTGGGAGGCGGTCGAGGAGCCAGTCCGCGCCGGGGCCCCAGGCCTCGGCGGCGATGACGCCGCCGCCGGCGGCCGCGACGCGGAGAGTGCCGGGGCCGGCCGGGGTGCGGGAGGCGCGCCAGACAGCGCCGTCCAGGGCCACCTGGAAGGCCGGGTCGCCCGGGCCCCGGCGGAGAGGCCCGAGCGTGAGCCCGAGGTCGAGCGGGCCGTCGGGCACCCACTGGCGCGTACGGCCCGAGCGCACATGGCTGCTGGGGGCGGTGGCGCGGGTGAGACGCGGCTGCTCTGGATGCACCACCTGAGCGTAGCGGTGAGGTGCGGCGGGCCCGGTGCCGCGTACGTACGTCCCGATAGCCCTGCCTACTGGTCCGACGAGAACCGGACGGCCCCGTCGGGGATGACGGCGTCGCACCAGACGCGTACGCCGGAGCGGAGTTCGTTGTCGGCGCCGATGACCGCGCCGTCGCCGACGACGACGCCTTCCAGGACCGTACGGGCACCGATGCGGGCACCCGCGCCGATGAGGGAGTCCTGGATCACGGCACCGGGCTCGATGACTGCCCCGGCGTGCACCAGGCTGCCGTCGAGGGTCGCACCGGCGCCGACGACCGCCTCGCGGCCGACCGAGGTGCCGCCGGTGAGCTTGGCGTCCTCCGCGACGTCGGCACCGTCGAGGACGAGGCAGTCGCCGCACCGGCCGGCGACGGCCGGTGAGGAGGCGCGGCCGAGCACGAGGTCGGCGGAGCCGCGGACGAAGGCCTGCGGGGTGCCGAGGTCGAGCCAGTACGTGGAGTCGACCATGCCCTGGAGGTGGGCGCCGGAGGCGAGCAGTCCGGGGAAGGTCTCGCGCTCGACGGAGACCGGCCGGCCGGCCGGGATGGTGTCGATGACGGAGCGGTTGAAGACGTACGCGCCGGCGTTGATCTGGTCGGTGACGATCTCTTCCGGGGTCTGCGGCTTCTCCAGGAACGCGGTGACCCGCCCTGAGTCGTCGGTGGGCACAAGGCCGAAGGCGCGGGGGTCCGCGACCCGTGTGAGGTGCAGTGAGACATCGGCACCGGCCGACTGGTGGGTGGTGACCAGCGCCTGGATGTCCAGCCCGGTGAGGATGTCGCCGTTGAAGATCAGTACCGGCTCGCCCGGCGCTGACCGCAGCAGCGGGGCGACATTGCGGATGGCGCCGCCGGTGCCGAGCGGTTCTTCCTCGGTGACGTACTCCAGGTGCAGTCCGAGCGAGGATCCGTCGCCGAAGTAGGGCTCGAAGATCTCCGCGAGGTAGGAGGTGGCGAGCACCACATGGTCCACGCCCGCGGCCCGGGCCCTCGCCAGCTGGTGGGTGAGAAAAGGCACTCCGGCCGCCGGGACCATGGGCTTGGGCGTGTGCACCGTCAGCGGACGCAGCCGTGTGCCTTTGCCGCCGACCAAGAGGATCGCTTCAGTCACCAGTTGTTTCTCTACTTCCTGGGTCAGGTTGGCCGGTTTGGCGGCCAATCATATGTAGATGTGTTCTTCTTGCCGACCTACCGCCCTTGTAGATCGGCTGCATAGCTTCTTGCGCTGCCCAAGGCGTCGTAAAGTTTTGCGCCGGGGCACGAAGTGGCGTATCCGTCCCGGTGGCCGGAGATGACATTGAACCGGACCTTCTTGCCCTTCTTGTACCGGTTGCCGCCACCGGACTTCAGGTAGGTCGTTCCGGCCGGGTCCGCTCCGTACAGTCCGAGTTTCCAGGCGGCGAGCTCCGCCACCGCCTCCAGCGCCTCCTCGGACGGCTCGGCCTTGCGGTAGTTGCCGAGGACGGCGATGCCCATGGTGTGACTGTTGAAGCCGAGGGTGTGGGCACCGTAGACGGCCCGGGAGACGCCGCCCGCGCGGCCCTCGTAGATGTTTCCGCACTTGTCGACGAGGAAGTTGTAACCAAGGTCACGCCAGCCTCTGCTCCTGGCGTGATAGCGGTAGATGCCCCGGATGATGGAGGGCGCCTGCGCGCAGGTGTAGCTGTTGCCCGTGGCGGTGTGGTGGACGAAGACCGCCTTGATGCCACCGGTGTAGATCTTGTGTCCGTGCCGGAGCCGCTCGTTGGCGCCCCAGCCCGCCCGGGTGATGATCCGGGGCCGGTCGGCCGAGTACTGACCCGCGTCGGCCGGCGCGGCTGGGATGACGCCCTTGCCCGCATCCGGGTACCTGCCCGCAGCGGCCGGATTGGCCGCGGGGCCTTCCTCCTTCCGGGTGTCTTCCTGGGCGATGTCCGGCTCGTCCGGAGGATCGTCCCCCGGGTCGACCATCTCCAGGCGCAGCCCCGGCGGCAGCGCGGACCCGGCGGAGCGCCCGACCCGCACCTGTACGCCGTCGGAGTCGCCGACCCACAGCGGCGCGGTGGCACCGCGCACCTGGCCGCCCGTCTGGTCGGCGGAGCCGGGGTCGGGCACATCGTCGGTGTGTGCCTCGATGTCCTGCCAGCCGGACCACGCACCGGTGGCCGCCGCGCGGGTGCGCACCTGGACCGGGCCGCTGAGGTCGGCGCTGGAGTCGTCCCAGGTGACGCCGAGCAGGGAGAAGGGCCGGACGGCACGGGCGGGCAGGCCTTCTTCCACCGGGGCGCCAGCGACGCGGGTCGAGCCGAGGGCAGCGAGCGGGAGCGTACGGGTGGATCCGGCGTCGGCGGGCAGGGCGGGGCGGGCAGCCAAGGCGGCTGAAGCAGCAGAAGCGGCAGAGCCGGGAGAAGCGGGAGAACCGGGAGGGGCGGGAGGGGCGGGAGGAGCCGGATAACCGGAAGGGGCGGGAAGGGCAGGAGAACCGGAAAGGGCGGGAGGGGCGGGAGGGGCCGGAGAGCCGGGAGGGGCGGGAGGGGCGGGAGAACCGGGATGGGCGGGATGGGCGGGATGGGCCGCCAAGGCCCGCGAAGCGGGAGACATGGGGGATGCGGCCGGAGCGGGGAGGGCGAGAGCGCCGATGCAGACGACGCCGACAGCGGAAGCGAGAAGAGCACGCATGGAGAAATGGTGACATAAGCCTCAAGGATGGCCACCTGAGATCTGACGGATGGTCGGTTGGTTCCTGACCTGCCGCCAGAGACCGTGCGGGTAGCCTGGGCCGGGTGACATCGACTGCTCGCACCCCCGCCGGCCTGCTGGATCACGCGCTCTCTGACCCCGTCCGGCCGCTGGTCACCTTCTACGACGACGCCACCGGCGAGCGCGTCGAACTGTCTGTCGCCACCTTCGCCAATTGGGTGGCGAAGACCGCCAATCTCCTCCAGGGCGACCTGGGCGCCCAACCGGGTGACCGCCTCGCCCTGCTGCTGCCCGCGCACTGGCAGACCGCGGTCTGGCTGCTCGCCGGATTCTCCACCGGAGTGGTCGTCGCCCCCGGCGCCGACCCGGCCGGTGCCGATCTCGTGGTCTCCGGCCCCGGCGCCGATGACCTCGACGCCGCCCGTGCCTGCCGCGGCGAACGCGTGGCGCTCGCACTGCGCCCGCTCGGCGGCCGCTTCCCGCAGCCGCCGCCGGGCTTCGTCGACTACGCGGTCGAAGTGCCGAGCCAGGGCGACCGCTTCGTCCCCTACGCCCCGGTCGGCCCCGGCGACCCCGCACTGGAACTCCCCGGTGGCGAGGACCTGACCAACGCCCAGGTCGTCGACCGGGCCCACGCCACCGCGCGGAGCCTCGGCCTGTCCCCCGGCGCCCGTCTGCTGACCGGGCTCCCCTTCGACGACTGGCAGGGCCTGGCGGCGGGCCTGCTCGCCCCGCTGGCGGTCAACGGCTCGGTCGTGCTCTGCCGGAACCTCGACCAGCTCGCACCGGAGGCGCTCGTCAAGCGGCAGGACGCGGAGAGAGTCACCCATACGGCCTAATGGCCGCCCCGGACAGGCGCACCGCCTTCTCATCCGACGCCGCCCCGCCTACTGCCGGGCCCACTAAGAGGCCGCGCGAATAGGTGGGGCGGCGTCGCTGGCCGATGGCTCTCGCCTGGAAGTGTTGCCGTCGGTGTCGGTCGACGACTCTCCCCCAGACTCCGTCCGGGAGGTGCCCCCACCAAGCTCTCGGCTCCGCTCGAGCAGGGGGCACCCCCATCGCGTCGCCTCGCCCCCAGCCTTCGGCCGGGAGGTGCCCCCACCCCCAGCTACCTCCCCCAGCCTTCGGCCGGGAGGTGCCCCCAGGAGGTGCCCCCACCTCCGCCTTGCCAGACTCGGCCCTCGCCCCTCCCCCAGCTACCGCTGGGAGGTGCCCCCACCTTCCTCCACCCCACCTATTCGCGCGGCCTCTAAGACAAACGCGGCGCCCCGGGGGACCGAAGGATCACGACGGAATCGCACAACACAAGCGCACAACCTCACGCGGGGTTCCGATGTCTGTACGGGTATCGAGCAGATGCCGCAGCAAGGGACGGTCGCAGACATGGCCACGTCAGCCGAACCGCCGCCGCCCCCGGACGAGGCCCAGGGGGAGCCCGCCACGCCCGCGACTCCCCCGCAGCGGCCTCCGGACCCCACAGAATCCCCCACTTTGCCGGCCGGTCCCCGCAGGCGCAGGGTGTGGCCGCGCGCCCTCGCCGCGTGCACGGCGCTGCTGGTGCTGGCCGGGGCCGGCACGGCCTGGTACATGTACCGACACCTCGACGGGAACATCCGTACCGACACCGCGACCGCCAAGGAGCTCCAACTGGAGCAGTCCCAGCGTCCCTCGGCGCCGCCGACCGGGGTGGAGAACATCCTGCTGATCGGCACCGACAACCGCGGCGGCGGCAACGGCAAGTACGGGCAGGACACCGGCACCCAGCGCTCGGACACCGTGATCCTCCTCCACCTGGCCGCCGACCGGCACAGCGCGACGGCCATGAGCATCCCGCGCGACCTGATGGTCCAGATCCCCAAGTGCCGCCGCCCGGACGGCAGCCACACCCGGGCCCAGCACGCCCAGTTCAACTGGGCGTTCGAGTTCGGCGGCGCGGCCTGCACGATCCGTACGGTGGAGGAGCTCACCGGCATCCGCGTCGACCATCACCTCATAGTGGACTTCACCGGCTTCAAGAAGATGGTCGACGCGGTCGGCGGCGTCGAGGTGTGCGTCCCGCACGCGGTGCACGACAAGGACGCGCACCTGGACCTGCCGGCCGGGCGGCAGGTCCTCCACGGCGAGCAGGCGCTCGGCTACGTACGGGCTCGGCACGGCATCGGGGACGGCAGCGACACCCAGCGGATCGAGCGCCAACAGGGTTTCCTGGCCTCGCTGGTGAAGAAAATCCGCAGCAATGGTGTGCTGCTCAACCCGGTGCGGCTCTATCCCCTGCTGGACGCGGCCACCTCGTCGCTCACAGCGGACGCGGGGCTCGATTCGCTCAGTGAGCTCTACGACCTCGCCCGGAGCCTGCAGAAGACCCCGACCAGCGAGGTGCGGTTCCTGACGGTGCCTCGCCAGCCGTATATATACGACGCGAACCGGGACCAGTTGAAGCAGCCCGCCGCCGGCCGGCTGTTCGCGACACTGAGGAAGGACGGAAACGTCACAGTCGAGCCGACCGGCGGCACTGCCGGCGCCGGCGGGAAGGCGAGCGCGTCACCGTCCCCCGAGAAGTCCGGCGGGACGCCCGGGCCGGCGTACCGGGGTACCACCGCCGATCGTGACATCTGTGGTCAAGCGTAACAAAAGGGATACTCAACAGCCCGGAGAGTTTGGATGGTTTGTCCAGTTGTGGGCGAGTGGATTTTGTCACCGGAGCCACTGGACGTGAATCTGTGGGACTAGTGTGAGCGGTCCGGCCTGAAGAGGCGGCCGACGACGGAGGACTCAATCAACCGTGGACACACAAGGCCGTAGGAACGTCGATCCGGCGGACCAGTGGGTGTTCGATCCGGAGACCGGCAGTTACCAACTCCGGCTGGACCCACAGCCCGACGCAGGCGATCCGTCGACCAGACGCGTTCCCGCGCAGCCGGGCGAGCGCCGGGACCGGCGCGAGCAGCAGGGCATCCCGCAGGACAGCTCCCAGGGCGCCCCTCCGGGCACGGGCACCTCGCGCCGCCGCGCCGCCGGCAGCGGCTCCGCGCCGCCCGCCAGCCGCCGTAAGGCCAAGCCGAAGAAGTCCAAGAAGAAGAAGGCCCTGATCTGGACGGCCGGTTCGATCGGCTTCGTACTGGTCGCGGTCAGCGTCGGCGGCTATCTCGTCTACCAGCACTTCAACAGCAACATCAGCACCGTCGACACCGCCGGCATCGGCAGCAAGAACGCCACGTCCAGCGGTCCGGTCAACATCCTCGTCATCGGCACCGACAGCCGGGTCGGCCTCGGCAAGAAGTACGGCGACGCGGGCAGCGTCGGCCACGCCGACACCACGATCCTCTTCCATGTCTCCAAGGACCGCACCAACGCGACCGCGTTGAGCATCCCGCGGGACATAATCACCAACATCCCGGACTGTCCCACAAAGCAGAAGGACGGCACCATCAAGATCATCCCGGGTACGGACAACGTCCGCTTCAACACCAGCCTCGGCCAGGACGGCCGCGACCCGGGCTGCACCATGCGCACGGTCAAGGCGCTGACCGGGATCACTCCCGACCACTTCATGATGGCCAACTTCGAAGCGGTGAAGGACCTGTCCACCGCGGTCGGCGGTGTCGAGGTGTGCCTGGCCAAGAACATCGACGACCCCGACTCCCACCTCAAGCTCAGCGCGGGGCGGCACACCATCGAGGGCGAGCAGGCGCTGGCCTTCGTCCGCACCCGGCACAGCGTGGGCTTCGGCGGCGACCTGAGCCGTATCCAGCTCCAGCAGCAGTTCCTGAGCTCGATGATCCGCAAGATGAAGTCCGGCGGTACCCTGACCAACCCCACCAAGCTGTTCGATCTGGCCAATGTCGCCACCAAGGCGCTCACCGTCGACACCGGCATAGGGAGCGGCACCAAGCTCGCCGCCTTGGTCCAGAACCTGAGCAAGGTGAACACCAACAACATCACCTTCGCGACCGTCCCGGTGATAGACAACCCGGCCGAGAAGGTGCACACCACGGTCGTCCTCGACGAGACGAAGGCGCCGGAACTCTTCTCCATGGTGAAGCAGGACATCTCCCTCACCGATGTGGCGAAGAAGGCGAAGGCGGCGAAGTCCGCCGCCACCGACGAGCTCAAGGGAACCAAGGCCGCCGCCGTGAATGTCCGCGTCGAGATCTACAACGGCAGCGGCGTCTTCGGCGCCGCCCAGGACACCGTCAGCTGGCTGCAGAACTCCAAGGGCGTCACCCGCTCCACCAACGGCGGCAACGCCGCCGCCACTACCGCCACCACGAAGCTGCAGTACGCGCCCAACCAGGCCGACCAGGCCCGCGCCCTGGCCGCCATGATGGGCCTGCCCGCCTCCGCCCTGACCGAAGGCACCAAGGACGCCGCGCCGCGCGCCAACATGACGCTCACGCTCGGTAAGGACTTCAAGGCGGCCGGCACACCGATCACCGCTCCGACGACGGCTCCGTCCGGCGTCCAGAAGGTCACGGCGAACGACACCAGCGTCTGCGCGAAGTAGCACGGCGGAGAAGCCCGGGAAACAGCGCCGCAACAAAGGAAGAAACAGCTCAGCGACGAAGTGGAACGCACGGCTCGTGGAGCCGTCTTAACGGCCGTGCCACTTGGCGCGGCGGGCGTCGGCGTGCCCGTACGGGCCCGTCTGGGGAGGGCACGATGCGGGACGGAGTCACGCGGCAGAACGGGACGGGGGAGGCCGCCGGCTCACCGGCGGGACCGGACGATCACGGCTGGGACGACAGCCTGTACAACGACCGGGCGGCCGCCGGGAGACACACACTGCCCCAGCAGGCCGACGGGCAGGACGGGGCGAGCCTCCGGCGAGCCGGCGAGCGCGCGCCCAGGAGCCGTAGGAGACGGATACTCCGCTGGGCGGCGATCACCGTCTCGCTGACGATACTCGGCACGGCGGGGGCCGGCTGGGCGTACTACCAGCACCTCAACGGAAACCTCGGCAAGGGCAAACGGAGCAGCGGCGGCAGCGATGTCGCGAAGCCCAAGGCCGACTCCAAAGGCCAGACGCCGATCAACATCCTGCTCATCGGCTCGGACAGCCGGAACTCGGCGGCCGACCTGAAGCTCGGCGGCAGCAAGCAGAGCGTGGGGGCCAAGCCGCTGGCCGACGTACAGATGCTGGTGCATCTCTCCGCCGACCGCCGCAATATGTCGGTGGTCAGCATCCCGCGCGACACCCGGGTGCACATCCCCGAGTGCGAGGATCCCAAGACGCACCAGAAGTACGCGGCGACCACCAACTCCATCATCAACGAGACGCTGGGCCGCGGCGGACCGGGCTGCACCCTGGACACCTGGCAGAACCTCACCGGCGTCTACATCGACCACTGGATGATGATCGACTTCGCGGGCGTGGTGCAGATGGCCGACGCGGTCGGCGGCGTCGAGGTGTGCGTCAAGCAGCCCGTCTGGGACCGCCCGTTGCCGGGCGTCCCCGGCGGCTCGGGCCTGAAGATCAAGGCCGGCAAGCAGAAGGTATACGGCAGGACCGCCCTGCAGTGGCTGCGCACCCGGCATGCCTTCTTCGACGACCTCGGCCGGGCGCAGGCGCAGCACATGTACCTGAACTCGATGATCCGCCAGCTGAAGTCGCGATACGTGTTCACCGACACCGGACGCCTGCTGGGGCTCGCCGAGACCGCCACCAGCGCCCTCGACGTGTCCGAGGAGATCGGTACGGTGCGAAAGCTCGGCGACCTCGCCATGCAGCTCAAGAGCGTCCCGAGCAATCGCATCACCATGACCACCATGCCGGTCGTCCAGGACCAGCAGAACCTCAACCATCTCGTGCCGAAGGGAGCCGACGCAGCCAGGATCTGGTCGATGATCCGCAACGACATCCCCTTCGACGCCAACGGCAAGGCGAAGACAGCCACCGGCGGCACGTCCGGTGCCACGCCCACGTCGAGCGCTGCCCCCCCAGGCCCGTCCGCCGCTCCCGCCGCCACCATCCCCGTCTCCGTGATCAACGGCACCGCCGGGGGCAGCGGCATTCCGGTGAGCGGCCGGGCCGGTGCCCTCGCCAAGACGCTCGCAGATGCCGGATTCAGCAAGGCCGCGGCCAGCCCCACCCAGCAGCCGAGCGCGGGCACCGTCCTCAGTTATCCTGCCAAGGACGGCGGCCAGGGCAAGGCCGATGCCCTCGCGGTCGCCGCGATTCTTAAGCTTCCTAAGAATGTCGTGAAGAAATCGGTCCAGGTCTCGTCCATTACGCTGCTGGTCGGAGCGGACTGGCGGGCTGGTACGGACTACAGCAAAACCCTCCCAAGTGCCGGTTCGGTTCCCTCCAGCGCGCGGGCAATTAACGGATCCGACAAGAACGCATGCATGGACGTCTACAAGCCTTATGTATGGTGACCCCCATCAATCCGCGCCCGCGCGGATCCGCACAGCACTTTGACAGTCATGTAGCTGAGAATCACCCAGGATCAGCGGCGCTGCCTCGCGGCCGGTGACCGTAGTGGACCCGCATTATGGGAGGACCGATGCGCCACGGCAGCGTCCGGCAGGGCGGAGTGGATAACCCCACGGATGTCGGCGACCCTGGTGGGTCCGACGCTCTGTACAGGGACGATGACGGTACGCCATCGGTGCCCCGGCAGCCGGGCTCCTCGGGCAGCGGACACCGGGGCGGGAACTCCGGACGGGCGGCCAGCCGGCGCCGTAAGAAAGGCAAGCGGAAGGTATTCCGCTACGTTGCGATAACGGCCTCGCTGCTCATACTCGTGACGGCCGGGGCGGGCTGGGCGTACATCCAGCACCTCAACGGCAATCTCAAGAAGGACACTCTCAACCTGGGCAGCAGCACGGCCGCGAAGAGCAAGGCGAACGCGGCCGGCCAGACCCCCCTCAATATCCTGCTCCTCGGCTCCGACAGCAGGGCCTCGGCGGCGAACCAGAAGCTCGGCGGGGCCAAGGCCGATGCCACCCGGGCGCCGCTCGCCGATGTCGAGATGCTGGTGCACGTATCCGCCGACCGCAGCAACATGACGGTGGTCAGCGTCCCCCGCGACACCCGCGTCGACATCCCCAAGTGCACGGGCGACAACGGCACCGTATATCCCGCGACGACGACGGGGACGATCAACACCAGCCTCCAGCACGGCGGTCCCGGGTGCACGGTCGCCACCTGGGAAAAGCTGACCGGCATCTCCATCGACCATTTCATGATGATCGACTTCGCCGGTGTCGTGTCGATGGCCGACGCGGTCGGCGGTGTCCCGGTCTGCGTCAACAACAACGTCTACGACAAGCAGTCCGGCCTCAGGCTCACCAAGGGCAAGCACACCATCCAGGGCCAGCAGGCCCTCCAGTGGCTCCGCACCCGGCACGGTTTCGAGGACGGCAGCGACATCGGCCGCACCCATGCCCAGCACATGTACATGACCTCGATGGTCCGCCAGCTCAAGTCCGGCGCGAAGCTCACCGACCCCAGCAAGCTGCTGAACCTCGCAGACTCCGCCACCAAGGCGCTCACCGTCGACAAGGGCCTCGGCAGCGTCGACAAGCTCGTCAGCCTGGCCAGCGACCTGCAGAAGGTCCCGACCAACCACATCACCATGACCACCATGCCGTGGGGCGCCGACCCGCAGGACCCCGCCGCCCACGTCGTGCCGACCAGCGCCGCCACCCAGCTCTTCACCCTTGTACGGAACGACACCTCCCTCACGAGCACCACGAAGAAGAAGACCACCGCGAGCGCGAGCGCTTCCCCCACCGCCACCGCGGCCGCCAAGGCCGACATCGCCGTCACCGTCCAGAACGGCACCCGAACGGCCAGCGCAGCCGCCGTCTCCGGCCGCGCCTCGGCGATCGCCACGGAGCTCAGCACCCTCGGCTACACCAAGGCCGCCTCGGACCCCACCGCGAAGTCCCAGTCCGGTACGACGATCAGCTACCCCACCGACAGTCTCAAGGCCAACGCCCAGGCCGTCGCCAAGTCGCTGAACCTGCCGACCAACGCGGTGAAGAAGTCCATGGCCGTCTCGCAGATCACGCTCGTGGTCGGCTCCGACTGGACGACGGGCACGAAGTACCCGAAGTCCACCAGCGCGGACACCAAAGCGGTGCTGGACAGCTCGGCGGCGCTGAACGCGTCCGACAAGAACGCCTGCATGAAGGTGAACCCGAGCTACGTCTGGTAGCGGTGGGGTGAAGCGCGGGGCGCGGGTCTTTCCCCGCCCCGCGCCCCGCTCTCCGGGACCTACCCGGCGCTGGAGGACACCGACACCGCCGGGCGGCGGCTGGCGATCACCTTGCGGGCGAGCGCGCGCGGGCTGGTCAGAAAGCCCCAGCCCCACGACATGTGCATGGTCGCCAGCGCGACGGGGACCCGGAGCCGGGCCTTCACGCCCAGCCCCTTCCCCGCCGGCAGCGAACCGAGCGCTATCGCGGCCAGGTACCCGCCGGGGACCACAAAGCCGAACGGGCTGACCACCACGCCCACCACCACACCCGCCGCGATGGCGAGCAATGCGACCGGAGCGGCCAGATAACGCAGGTTCACGGACCCCTGGTGGTAGCGGATGACGACACGGCGCCAGCGGCCGTAGTCCTTGTACTGCTTGGCGAGCGCTCGGACGCTGGGCCGGGGCCGGTAGGAGACCTTCAGCTCGGGGGAGAACCAGATGAGGCCGCCGGCCTCGCGGATGCGGTAGTTCAGCTCCCAGTCCTGGGCACGGATGAACTCCTCGTTGTAGCCGCCCTGCTGCTCCAGCACCTCACGGCGGAAGACCCCGAGGTAGACGGTGTCGGCGGGGGCCGGGGCGCCGCCGGTGTGAAAGGCGGCGTTGCCGACGCCGATCTTCGAGGTCATCGCGGCGGCGACGGCCCGCTCCCAGTCGTTCTCGCCCTCGGCGTGCATAAGGCCGCCGACATTGACGGCGCCGGTCTCGTCGAGCAGCCGTACGGCGGTGGCGATGTAGTCCGGGGAGAGCATGCCGTGGCCGTCCACGCGGACCACCACCGGGTGCCGGGACGCCTTGATGGCGGCATTCAGGGCGGCGGGAGTGCGGCCGGTGGGGTTGGGGACGGTGTGCACCCGGATGTCCTCACTGACGAGCTCCGCCGCGATCCGGTCGGTCCGGTCCGTGGAGGGGCCGAGGGCGATCACAACCTCCAGCTCGCCCGCGTAGTCCTGCTCCAGGATGTGGCGGACGGAGTTGCGAAGGTGGCGTTCCTCGTTCAGCACCGGCATGATCACGGAGACTGCGGGAAGCACATGGCGGGAGGAAGAGGCGGGAGCGGCGTTCACAGCGCCACACGTTACCGCGAACGGATGATACGAGCGCGCACAGCCGGGTGGCGTCGGTCCGTACGACCGTACGACTCCTAGCGTGGGCCCCATGGCACCTGCCCGTCATAGGCTCCCCCGCCGCAGCCGCACCGTCCGTGGTCGTATCGGCCTTGTCCGCCCCGGATCCGCCCATCCCCCGCGCAGGAGCACCCGCCTCGTCGGCGCGCTGTCGCTGGCCATCCTCACCGCCGGCGGGATCGCCCACATCGCCGTCACCGGAGTGAACGACAGCATCAGCCGGGTCGACGCCTTCAGCGGCATCGAGAACCGCCCCGGCCCGACCCGGGGCACCAATTTCCTGCTGGTCGGCACGGACGAGCGGGCCGGACTGAACCCCGCCGACAAGAAGCGGTACCACCTGGGCGGCACCCCCTGTCACTGCACCGACACCATCATGCTGGTGCACCTCTCCCAGGACCGGACCCGGGCCAGCATCGTCGGCATCCCGCGCGACTCGTACGCGGAGCTGCCCCGGCCGGCGAAGATCAACGCGGCGTACGCGGTGGGCGGGCCCAAGCTCACCGTCCGTACGGTCGAGAGGATGACCGGTGTCCACATCGACCACTACCTGGAGGTCGACTTCACCTCCTTCATGAAGACGGTGGATGTGCTCGGCGGCGTCCAGGTCTGCACCACCCACCCGCTGAAGGACTCCTACACCGGCCTCGACCTGCCCGCCGGAACCACCACCCTGAACGGCGGCGAGGCGCTGCAGTACGTACGGTCCCGCCACCTCGACGGCGCCTCCGACCTCAGCCGTATGCACCGCCAGCAGCGCTTCCTCGCCCAGGTCGTCGCCCGGGTCGCCGACGGCGGGATGCTGGCCAACCCCGTCAAGCTCGGCCGGGTCGCCTCCGCCGTCCTCGGCTCGGTACGCGCCGACCAGGACCTCGGGACCACCGATCTGATCGCCCTGGCGCGGGGTCTACGCGGCTTCGGGCCCGGGTCGTCCGAGTTCACCTCTGTGCCGATCCTGGAGATGGAATACGAGGTGAAAGGCGTCGGCTCGACCCTCAGATGGGACAACGCCAAGGCCGCGAAGCTCTGGGCCGCGCTGCGCCAGGACCAGCCCCTCGCCGTCCGCCGCCCTGCCTCCCGGCACCCGTACAAAGAGGTCGAGATCCCGCCCTCAACGATCCGCGTCCAGGTCGTCAACGGCACCGCCACTCCCGGCCTCGGCACCGAGGCCGAACAGGCGCTCCGCGCCACCGGCTTCGACACCACCCGCGCCCCCGACAGCGCCACCGCCGGCGGCGTGAAGCGCACCGTCATCAGCTACGACCCCCGCTGGGACCGCTCCGCACGGTCCCTCGCCGAAGCTCTGGCCGGCGCCGAGCTCAGGCCCGTCCCGGGGCAGGGTCCCGTCATGCGCGTCGCCCTGGGCGCGGACTACCGGCGCGTCACCCCGGTGCGAGCCGGGCAGCCGCTGCCGGCCACCGTCACCGGCGACCACTTCGTCTGCCCGTAGGGCCCGGCTTTCCGTCCTGCCCCGGATCCGGTCACCGCAGCAGGTTGAGGCTGGAGAGGGCCGTGAAAAGGATGACGAGCCGCTCGAAGACCTTCTGGTCCAGCCGGTGGACGCAGGCCCGGCCGATGAACGCCCCGATGAGGACGGCGACAGCGAGGACAGCGTCCTGGACGAGCGACTGGGGCGTCAGCAGACCGAGGGCCGCGCTGAAGGGGAGCTTGAAGGCGTTGACGATCAGGAAGAACCAGGCATACGTGCCGAGGAACCCGAGCTTGGTGTAGCCGGAGGACAGCAGATAGAGGGACATGGCCGGGCCCCCGGCGTTGGCCACCATCGTCGTGAACCCGGCGAGCAGGCCGAAGACAAGTGCCGCCGCATGGCGGTTGCGCCACGGCTCCGCGCTCTCGCCCTTCTGGTCCTTCTGGTCCTTCTGGTCCTTGCGATTGCGGCGCTGCCAGAGGTGGTACGCGACGATCGTCAGCAGCAGAGCGCCGATCGTGCGCCGCATCACGGTGTCGTCGACATAGGCGACGAACACCGCGCCGACCAGCACTCCCACGGCGACGGACGGGAACAGCCGGATCAGCGTCGGCCAGTCCGCGTGCCGCCGGTAGGCACGGACGGCCACGACATCGCCGACCAGGAGCAGGGGCAGCAGCGCCCCGGTGGACTCACGTGCGGGCAGTACGGCGGCGAACAGGGCGATGCTGATGGAACTGACTCCGCCGATCGCCGTCTTGGAGAAGCCGACCAGCAGGGCCGCCACCGCCAGGAGCGTGATGTCCAGGGCGCTGAGCCCGCTCACCGCGTGCGGACTGCGGCGACGTCGACCGGTGCGCCGGTCCGGCGGGACCGCTCGCAGGCTTCGGCGATGTAGAGGGCCTCCAGGGCCTCGGCAGGGGTGCACGGGCTGTCCGCCCGCCCGGCGGCGACCTCGACGAAGGCGCTCAGTTCGGCGGCGTAGGCGTCGTGGAACCGCTCCAGGAAGTTGGCGTACGGGGTGGTGGAGCGCTGCCAGGACAGGCGCTCCCCGGCCTCGGCCGAGGGCATGGCGGCCCGGTCGTCCAGGCCGACGAAGCGGGCGCCGGCTGACCCGCAGACCTCCAGGCGGCCTCGAAGTCCCGCGCGACCTGTCCCTGGTGGGCTACGACAACACCTACCTCTCCCGCATCCGCCATCTCTGGCTCAACACCGTGGACAATGCCAGTTACGAGGTCGGCCGCCGCGCCGCGCAATGCCTCCTCGACCGCATGGAACAGCCGGGCCGCCCGGGAGGGGTCCAACTGGTCAACCCCACCCTGGAGATCCGCGGTTCCACGGCGGCGCCCCACGCAGATCCGCCGGACAGGCCCTAGGCCCGGCATCGCAACTGTCCCGTCACAGCTCCACTACCGGCCTGTACCAGAACCCGGATTACCCAGGTTCCGGTGTCAGCATGACGGGACCGTACGAGGGCAGGGAGACGACATGACCATCATCGGCTGGATCGTGCTGGGACTGATCGCCGGAGCGATCGCGAAGATACTGCTTCCCGGGAAGGACCCGGGCGGCCTCGTGGGGACGACGCTCATCGGGATCGCGGGAGCGGTGGTGGGCGGCTGGCTGTCGGCTAAGGTGCTGGACCGGCCGATCACGAAGAATTTCTACGATCTGCCGACATGGGGCGCGGCGATCGGCGGGGCGCTGGTACTGCTGATCATCTACCGGATCCTGTTCGGGGACTCCCGGCGGTAAGAGGCCGCGCGAATAGGCGGGGCGGAGGAAGGTGGGGGCACCTCCCGGACGGAGTCCGGGGGAGAGTCGTCGACCGACACCGACGACAACACATCCAGGCGCCCCCGCCGACGGAGTCGGCTGATGTCACAGCTCGGCACGCGACGCCGCCGCACCTATTCGCGCGGCCTCTGAGCCCGGGGAGTGAGTGCCCTTGCCGGGTAGCCGGAGGCGGGCGGATCCTGGAGACGGGGATCGCGATACCTCAAGAGGTGATCCATCATGCGGAACAACTGGAACATAGAGCTGGTCTTCGAGGAGGACGGCAACCACACCGCCTGCACCGCGTCGCTGGGCGGCCAGGGCGCACCACAGCTCAAGGGCCACGGCTATTCGCGGCGGGCACCGGCCGACGAGCCGGACCCGCAGATCGGTGAGTCGATAGCGGCCTCGCGGGCCTGCTCCAATCTCTCGCACGAATTGCTGGAGCAGGCGGCCAGCGTCATCGAGGCGCACACGAACATGCCGACGCATCTGATCGGCTGACGGCGGCTCCGGACGACAGACCCTGGCCCTGGGCCGGCCGGCGCACGGGATGGCTCAGCGCGAGCCCGCGCCCCTTCCCACAACAGGGGTGGGGGTGAATTCGACCGGCAGGGCGGACAGTCCGCGCAGCCACGCGGAGCGGCGCCAGACCAGGGCGTCGTCGGGCACCGCGAGGCGGACATCGGGGAGCCGGTCGAGCAGCACCTCCACGCCGGCGCTGGCGATGGACTCGGCGATCTCCTGCGCCGGGTAGGGGCAGCGGTGGTCGCCGTGGCTGAAGGAGAGGTAGGCGTTGTTGCCCTCCGCCAGGGACCGGGCGTCGGGGCGGACCTGGGGGTCGGCGTTGGCGGCGGCGAGGCCGAGTACCAGCAGGTCGCCGGTCTGGATACGGGCGCCGCCGATCTGGATGTCGCGGGTGGCGAAGCGGCCGGCGAAGTTCTGGGTGGGGGTGTCCTCCCACAGCACCTCGTTCATCGCCTGGCCGATACTGCGGCGGCCGCCGGACAGGGAGGCGGCGAAGCGGTCGTCGGTGAGCATCAGCCGCAGGGTGTTTCCCATCCAGCCGGCGGTGGGCTGGTGGCCGGCCGCCATCAGCACCATCAGGTCCTGGGTGATCTCCTCGTCCGTGTAGCCGGCGACGTGGTGCACCATGCGGGAGGTGATGTCCGGTCCCGGGCGGCGGCGCTTGGCGGCGAGCAGCTGCCGCATCGAGGTGTGAAGGTGCTCCTGCGCCCGGAGGGCGTCCTCGCCGCCGTCCATCATGGCGTTGATGGCCTGTACGAGAGCGGGGCCCTCGGCGTCGGGTATGCCGAAGATCCGGACGAGGACCAGCAGCGGCAGCGGGTGGGCGTAATCAGCGATCAGGTCGGCCCGGCGGGTTCCGCAGAAGGAGTCGATGAGGCCGTCGGCGAACTGCTCGCAGTGGTCACGCAGTTCGTAGGTGTCGACCCCGCCGAGGGCGTCGCTGATGACGCCGGCCCGGCGCTGGTGTTCGGGACCCTCGGTGTAGAGCACCGACGGCTGCTCGTAGCCGATCATCGGGAGCAGCGGCCAGTCCTGCGGGATCCGGCCCCAGGCGTTCCAGCGGCGTGAGTCGCGGGCGAAGAGCGCCGGGTTGCTGGTGACCTGGTGCAGCTCCCGGTAGCCGATCACCAGCCAGGCGGGCACGCCGCCCTCCAGGAGCACCGGGGCGATACCGCCGTGCTGCCGCCGCATGTCCCGGTAGAGCTCGGCCGGGTTCTGCTGGAACCGCGCCCCGCCCAGCTGGTGGACCGGGCAGCCACCCTGGGGCCGTTTTGTCACAGTCGGGCCTCCTGGGCGGCGGACAGGGCATGGATGTGCCGGACGAGGGTGATCAGCACCGCCTTGCTGGAGGACCGTGACCGGGCGTCGCAGTCGACCAGCGGTATCCCGGCGGGCAGATCCAGCGCCTCGCGGACCTGCTCCGTGGTGTGGGCGGGGCCGTCGAAGACGTTCCGGGCCACGATGAACGGCAGGCCGTGCTGCTCAAGGCGGTCGATGGCGTACCAGGAGTCGGCCAGCCGCCGGGTGTCGACCAGCACCACCGCGCCGAGGGTGCCCGCGAAGAGGCGGTCCCACAGGAACCAGAAACGTTCCTGCCCGGGGGCGCCGAAGAGGTAGAGCACCGTGTGCTCGTCCACACTGATCCGCCCGAAGTCGAACGCCACGGTGGTGGCGGATTTGCGGCGTACGGCGTCGGTGTCGTCGATGCCCTCGCCCGCCCGGGTCATCATCTCCTCCGTGCTGAGCGGGCGGATGTCGCTCACCGACTGGACCAGCGTGGTCTTGCCGACCCCGAAGCCTCCCACGATCACTATCTTCAGTCCGTTGTCCGCGGTGCTCTCCAGCGGAGGGCGGGCGGCCATGTCAGAGCTTGTGGAGTCCAACGAGTACCTGCTTCAGGAGTTCGGTGTCGGGCAGCCCCGCCTTCACGGGGGCGGGGCGCGGATGGCGGGCTGTGATCCGGCCCGCGTCGAGCAGGTCGCACAGCAGGATCTTCACGATGCTGACCGGTAGTCCCAGGTCGGCGGCGATCTCCACGACCGCCACCGGATGCCGGCACATCCGCAGGATCGCGGCGTGCTCCGACTGCATGCCGGGCACCGGATTGCACTCACTGACCACCAGGGTGACCAGGTCGAAGGCGCGTCGGCCGGCCCGGCTGCGTCCTCCGGTCAGGGTGTACAGCCGTTCCGGTCCGTCGTCCGGGGCCCTGCGGTTCATACGGTTCCCGGGGCGCGCCGCGGCGGGGCGCTGAGGTAGTCGCCGATTTGTTCGACCAACTCGTTCATGTTGTGGCCCACCACCCCCGGGTCGGCGTCCTCCGCCGCGATCAGCGCGAGATGTGCGCCGGAGCCCGCCTCGACGATGAAGAGGATGCCGCCGTAGAACTCCGTCATCGCCTGCCGTACTCCGCCGGTCCCGTCCCCGAACTCCACGGACGCCCCGTGCGCCAGGCTCTGGATGCCCGCGGCGATCGCCGCGAGCTGGTCGGCCTGGTCCAGGCCGAGGCCGATGGTGTGGCAGAGCTTGAGTCCATCGCTGGAAAGCACCAGGGCGTGCCGGGTGCCCGGCGTCCGCTGCAACAAACTCTCCAGCATCCAGTCGAGGCTGTGGTCCGTGAGGTTCATTCACTGTCGCTTTCACTCGTGCCGTGGTGGTCGTCCGACCAGGGGACGACAGCCCCACTGGTGCCGAAGCCCTCCGGGCGGGTCGGGGAGAGAGCGTGTGCGCCGGTAGCGGTGTCGTAGCCGGTGCCGGTGTTCCGGCCGGTCGTGTCGTGTGTGTTGTCGGCCCACGGGTCGACGCCGCCGACGGTGCCGAAGCCTTCCGGGAAGCGCGGCGCACCGCTGCCGGGGGCGGTGGTGGGGGCGGCGGTGCCCTGGACGGTGCGGCGGAAGGCGAGGAAGCGCTCACCGCTGTCCCCGGGCGAGCGTGCGGGCTGCTGGGCGGGGCGCTGCCCGTCGGACTCCGGTGCGGCCGGGTCCGGCGCGGCGGCGAGGGTCTGGCCGCGGCGGCGCTTGGGCAGGCCGCTCTCGCCGAACTCGGCTCCGCTGTAGTTGTGTTCGACGCTGTCGCGGTCGCGGTCGCGGTGACGGTCGGGGTCAGGGGCGCTGCGGGGATCGATGCGGCGAGCCTGGACGGGGGGTGCGGGAGCTACGGGGGCCGGAGCAGGGGCGGGCGCCGGGGCGGGGGCGGGCGCCGGGGCGGGGGCGGGCACGGGGCGCCGGCTGCCCTGGGCGGGGACCCGGGGCTCCTCCGGCGCCGGCCGCTGACCCCCGGGCTGCGTTTCGGCGACGGCGCCGCCAGGGGCCCGGGACGGCTCGCGGGACTGTGTGATCAGCTCCTGCGGGATCATCATCACGACCCCCGTGCCGCCCCGCGAGGAGGGCCGGAAGGAGATCGTCAGCCCGTGTTTGCGGGCCAGGCAGCCGACGACGGCGAGGCCGAGCCTCGTACCGGAGAGGCTGGTGAGATCCAGCGGCGCGGTCGAGACGGCCTTCTGGGCGCGTTCGAGTGCGACGTCGCTCATCACCAGGCCGCCGTCCTCGATCGTGATGACGACCCCGGTGTAGACCTCCTCGACGTACACATGGACTTCGGCGGTGGGCGGCGAGAAGCTCGTCGCGTTGTCCATCAGCTCGGCCAGCGCGTGCATGACACCCTCGGCGGCGTGTCCGGCGACGGCGACGGAGCTCGTGGAGTGCAGCCGCACCCGCTGGTACGCGCCGATGCGGCCCATCGCGCCGCGAAGAATGGACTCCATGATGATGGGCTTCGTCCAGCGGCGGCCGGAGCGGGCTCCGGTCAGTACGGCGATGGAGTCGGCGAGCCTGCCCGCCTGCGCGGTGCGGTGGTCGAGGAGCAGGAGGTCGCCGAGGACCGCCTCGTCGTGCCGGTGTTCCATCTCCCGGAGGTCGGCGAGCATGCTGGTGGCCAGCGCCTGGACCCGTCCGGCGGCATTCGCGCACGCGGACATCGCGGCGGCGCGCATGCGTTCACCGCGGCCGACCTCCTGGGCGAGCGTCTTCAGGATGCGCACATGGGTAATATTGTCGGGCGTCCGCACGGAGGCGAGGGCGGTCTCGACGGACGCGCCGTCGCGCAACCGACCGACGAGGGCGGGCAGTGCCTCGTCGGCGAGCCGATCGGCGTCCTCACGGGACAGCTCGACGCGGTCGCGGTAGTGGCGTGCGGCATGGAGTCCGTACACAGCCAGGGTGACGGCGGCGGTTATGACGAAGGCGATCGTCCCGGCCGCCCAGATCGCCTGCGTACGGCGGCGCTCGGGGGCCACGTAGACGACCGCCCACAGCCCCGCGCTTCCGGTGACGACGACCGCGGCCAGCAGCGTGGCGAACGTGCGCCCCAGCGGCGGCCTGTCGGCCGCCCGGTGGCGGCTGGGTGTGCGTGTGGGCATGGTTGAAATCCTCGTGGGGGAGGGAGCGGCTGGGGCGGTCAGCGGGGGCACGGATGTAAATAGATCAACGTCATCATGGCCACCCAGGCGTCAACTACCCCGTCTTCGTAGCTTCTTTGTAGCTTCCTGAATGTCGGCAATCCTTCACTCTGGTGATTTACGAGCGCTAAGGTGCCCGGAGCTGAATGCCTAAGACGGGGGTCACCATGGCAGGAAGTCCCTTACCCAGTCGCCTACCCCTCGCACACCCGCTCAGCTACGTACGAGCAGAGCGCGGCTGGACTTATCAGGACTTGGTCGACGCCGTCGCCCGCCGGGTCGGCAATATGTCCGCCCGCCGCGAAAAGGCCTGGCGCTGGGAGCACCGCGGCGTCGTCCCCGACCGCGAGACCCAGGAGGCCCTCGCCGACGAACTCGGCGTCCCGCACGACACATTGGATGTCCTGCCCTGGCCCGCCTGGCTCCCGGCCGGCGAACGCGACGAACTGCGCTCCCCCTGGACCCGGGAGGGCTGCGTCGCCGCGCTCGGTGCCACGGCGGGCGCGGCGCTGCTGGACCAGCGCGGCTTCCTCGTCTCGGGGGAGGGCTCCGCGGTGGCCGTGGCGGAGGAGTGGCTCGCGCTTTCCCCGGCCGCTGACACCTGGTTCACGGACACGGGCGCGCCCGACAGCGGCGGGGAGGTGGAGGCCGGGGTCGTGGAGGGGCTCGAGCAGCGGCTTCCGGCGCTGCGGCGGATGGCGCGGGCCCTGGGCGGAGGCCGGGTCCGTACGGTCGTCGACGCGGAGTTACAGCTGGTCTCGGACCTGATCGCGCGAAGCTCCGGTCCCGGCGCCGGTGCTGGCTCCGGCCCAACTGGCCGCCGGCTCTTCGCCGTCGCCGCCGAACTGGCCCGGATGGCTGGCTGGGCCTCCCTGGACACCTGCTACCAGGCCGCCGCCGAACGGTACTTACTGACCGGTCTCTCCGCCGCCCACGCGGCCGGCGACCGCGCTCTCGGCGCCAACATCCTCAAGTCCCTGAGCCTGCAGTACCTCGACGCCGACCGCCCCGCCGAAGCCCTCGCCCTCGCCCGCACCGCCCGCACCGGCGCCCTGGGCGGGCCCCCCGGGTCACCGCCATGCTCGCCCTGCGCCAGGCCCGCGCCCACGCCGCGCTCGGCCGGGCCGTGGAATGCGAGTCCCTGCTCTCCGCCGCCGCGTCCGCCATGTCCCTCGCGGACGACCGGCCCGCGCCCCCCTGGGCCGAGTACTTCGACGAGGCCGAATACGCCGCGCAATCCGCCGCCTGCTACGCCCTGCTGCGCCGGTACGACACCGCCGACGCCCTGCTCCGCCGTGCCCTCGTCCTGCACCCTCCCGGGCGCGCCCGGGACCGCGTGACCTACCTGATCTGGGCCGCGGAGACCGCGTTCGAGCTCGGTGCCACCGACCGGGCGGCGGCGCTGGCCAAGGAGGCGGCGGATATCACGCCGGACGTCGAGTCGCTCCGTGCGCAGCGGCGGCTGGCGGCTCTGCAGCACCGGCTGCGGCGGCGGGCCTGAGGGAGACTCCCCACAGTCCCGCCGCCCGCCCCGCGCCGCTGCCCCTTCACCTGCCCCGGTCAGTTCGAGGTGACGGTTACCTTGTCGTCGTTCTTGAGCTCGGAGAAGAGCTGCTTGGCCTTGGTCATGTCCCACTTCACCGCGACACCGTCGCTCGGCGTCTGCAGGTTCGCGGTGGAGATCGGCACCGTCATGGACTTGCCGCCGCCGCTGGTGACGCCCTTCATGGCCCAGAACATCGAGGTGATGTTCCACAGGGACATGTCCTTGTCGACGATGAGGGTGTCAAGACCGGAACCGATCACCGGGTAGAGCGTGAACGGGTTGAGGATGGTGGTCGGCGAAGCCGCCTGGTGGGCCAGCGCGGACAGGAACTTCTGCTGGTTCTGCATCCGGCCCAGGTCCTGGGTGGCCTCCTGGTGCCGCTCGCGTACGAAGGCGAGTGACTGCTTGCCGTTCAGCGTCTGGCAGCCCGCCTTGAAGTCCGCGCCGGAGGCCTTGTCCTTGATCGCCTTGTCGAGGCACATGTTCACGCCGCCGAGCGCGTCCACCAGGTTCACGAAGCCGTTGAAGCCGATCTCGGCGTAGTGGTCGATGTGCAGGCCGGTGTTGTACTCAACGGTCTGGGTGAGCAGCTCGGCGCCGCCCCACGCGTAGGCGGTGTTCAGCTTGTGGGTGGTGGCCGGGTACTTCTTGCCGGTGCTGCCGGTGAACGCCGGTATGGTCACGTACGAGTCGCGCGGCAGGCTCAGCATGGTGTTCCCGTTGCCGCCCACGTGCAGGACCATCATCGAGTCGGTGCGCTTGCCCGCCGCCGCGCCGGTGTGCAGGGCCTGCTCCTGCGCCTTGGTCAGGCCCTCGCGGCTGTCCGAGCCGACGATCAGGTAGTTCGTGCCGTTGCCCGGCGCCGGGCGGTTGGCGACCTTGTTGAGGTCCACCTCACGGCGCACCTTGCCGTCGGCCCAGAAGTATGTGCCTATCGAGACCGCGAGCAGCGCCACGACCAGGGCCAGCAGCGTGATCTTGACTTTACGGGCCCGGCTGCCCGGCACCCCTGGTCGGCGCGGCCCGCTCGGGCCGTTGCCGCCGGGATAGCCGGGGCTGCCGCTCGCGCGCCCCTGCTGGCGGGGCAGGGCGCCCGCGCCGCTCGCAGCAGCGCGGCGCGGCGACATCTCGGGCGGCAGCGGGGGCTCGCTGGTGCGCTGCCGCTGCTGCGGGGAGTTCGCGTTGTCGGACCATCCGTCGGACCATGCGTTCATGCAGGCAGTCTGCCCGCTCCGCGCGCCGGCAGGGGTTCCTGTAGCCGTTCTGAAGCAGTTCTGATGCATACGTCACAGGTGGCGGGCGTTACGGCCCCTCCGGGGAGGCGCTCGTGCCGCAGGAGACGAATGCCACGCCCCGTGCTGTTACGCGTATGGGAGGTTCACGACAACCGGTCGAGCGAATGGGTCGCCACGTAATCGGCCATGGTGTCGTTCCGGATCGCCTCCCAGAGCTGGGAGGTGCCGTTGGGGTCCAGGAGGACGACCGACTGGCCCTTGATCATGTCGAAGCCGGCGACGGGCGCGTTCATGAAGACCATGTCCCCAGTCCGGACGCCCTTCACCGACCACATGAGGTCGCGCAGGTCACCGTCGGAGAGCCGGTCGTCGACGCTGACCGCGCTGGTGACGTTGTCGAGGAGCTTCTTCGCCTTGAGCGGGTTGGAGAAGCTGCCCGCGGTGAGCGTCTTGGCCAGCACGGCCCGCAGGAAGGCCTGCTGGCGGTGGGTACGGTCCAGGTCGCCGCGCGGCAGACTGTAGCGCTCCCGTACGTAACTGAGCGCCTGGGCGCCGTCCATGTGCTTTCCGCCGAGGTCGACGCCGCCGACGGCGTCGGTCAGGGTCCGGAAGCCGCTCCAGTCGATGACGGCGAGGTGGTCGACCTTGACGTCGGTGAGGCGCTGGACGGTGTCGATGAGGAGCGGCGGGCCGCCCCAGGAGAAGGCGGCGTTCAGCTTGGCCTTGCCGTTGCCGGGGATCGGCACCCAGCTGTCCCGGGGCAGCGATATGACGTACGCGTGCTTGTGGTCGGCCGGGAGGTGCACCAGCATCATGGTGTCGCTGCGCTGGGCGCCGCGCTTCCACTCGGGGGCCTTGGCGTTCTTGCCGGTCGTCGGCAGATCGGAGCGGGCGTCGACGCCAACGAGGAGGAACGTTTCTCCTCCCTTGCCGGCCTTCGGCTGCTCGCTCTCCGGCACATTGGTCGGGAACGCGTTCGGGATCCGGTCCACCTTGCCGGTGTAGTGTTCCACCGCCCACCAGCCGGTGCCGGCGATCGCCAGGATCCCGGTCAGCAGCAACACCAGCGCCCCGAGCAGCACCCGCCGGGTGCGGGTACGCCTGCGGCGCGGCGTGTCCTCCGGGGCCGCCGACGGCTCACCGGTGGCGTTCGCGGCACCGGTCCCCTCCGCCGCCTCAGCTTCTTCCGCCGGTTCTGCCCGCTCAACCTCTTCGGCGCCGCTTCTGCCGGCCGGATCCACCTGTGCCACAGCCCCCACCCCCACGATCTTCACGTGTTCCCCACACGTGCTTCAGGGCGCATTGTGAGGGATGGGACACCCCCGTGCCCACGGTTTGCGCAAGAGGTCCCAAGAGGCCGGGCGGTGGCGACGGGCCTGCCACCGCTCTCCGCGGTTATGCTCAGCCACGAAATCGGCCACCCCCGGGAGGGACCTCGCATGGCACTCAGGCTCACCGTGATCGGCACCGGCTATCTCGGCGCGACCCACGCCGCGGCCATGGCCGAGCTGGGCTTCGAGGTGCTGGGGCTGGACATCGACCCCGCGAAGATCAAGACGCTGGCCGCCGGCCGGATCCCCATGTACGAGCCCGGGCTGGAGGAACTGCTCGGCAGGCATGTGGCCGGGCTGCCCGGCTCCAGCGGGCGGCTGCGGTTCACCACCTCGTGGGCGGAGGTCGCCGAGTTCGGCGACGTCCACTTCGTATGCGTCAACACCCCGCAGAAGCACGGCGAATACGCGTGCGACATGAGTTACGTCGACAGCGCCTTCGACCTGCTCGCCCCGCACCTGACACGGCCCGCGCTCGTTGTCGGCAAGTCCACCGTCCCGGTGGGCAGCGCCGCCCGGCTCGCCGCGCGGCTCGCCGAGCTGGCCCCGGCCGGGGCCGCGGCGGAGCTGGCGTGGAACCCGGAATTCCTCCGCGAGGGCTTCGCCGTCAAGGACACCCTGCACCCGGACCGGATCGTGGCCGGGGTGGCGTCGGAGAACGCGGAAAGGCTGCTGCGGGAGGTTTACTCCACGCCCGTCGCAGAAGGCACGCCTTTCGTCGTCACCGACTATCCGACGGCCGAGCTGGTCAAGACCGCTGCCAATGCCTTCCTGGCGACCAAGATCTCCTTCATCAACGCCATGGCGGAGGTCAGCGAGGCCGCCGGCGGCGATGTCGTGAAGCTCGCCGAGGCCATCGGCCACGACGAGCGGATCGGCCACCGATTCCTCCGGGCCGGCATCGGCTTCGGCGGCGGCTGTCTGCCCAAGGACATCCGCGCCTTCATGGCCCGCGCCGGTGAGCTGGGGGTCGACCAAGCGCTGACCTTCCTCCGCGAGGTCGACTCCATCAACATGCGGCGGCGCGGCCACATGGTGGAGCTGGCCCGGGAAGCCGTCGGCGGCGCCGGGTCCTTCCTGGGGAAACGGATCGCGGTGCTGGGCGCGACCTTCAAACCCGACTCCGACGACGTACGGGACTCCCCAGCACTGAACGTCGCCGGGCAGATCCATCTCCAGGGCGGCCAGGTGACCGTCTACGACCCCAAGGGGATGGACAACGCCCGCAAGCTCTTCCCGACGCTCGGGTACGCGGACAGCGCCCTGGACGCGGTACGCGGCGCGGACATCGTCCTGCACCTCACCGAATGGCGGGAGTTCCGCGAGCTTGACCCCGCGGAACTCGGCGCGGTCGCCACCCGGCGTCATGTCATCGACGGGCGCAATGCGCTGGATCCGGTGCTCTGGCGCAAGACGGGGTGGACGTTCCGGGCGATGGGCCGCCCGAACGCGTAGCCGCCTCCGGCCGCGGTCGCAGTAGACCCAGCGGCAGCTGCGGCCTGGCCAGGTGCGGACGTGCGGACGTGCGGACGGCACCGGAGTACGAACCGATGACCGCGGCCGCAGGCGGCAGCGACGCCGCACCCGCGCGGCGGGAACGCCGCTACGCGTCCAGCTCGTCGATCGTGGCGTTGGACGGGCCGCGCCGGCCCTGGAGCTCCACCGCCACTGACTCCGCGTCGCGGAGCACGCGGACGGCGTTGTGCCAGGTCAGCTTGGCGAGGTCGGCGTCGGACCAGCGGCGGCGCAGCAGCTCGGCGATGAGGTTGGGGTAGCCGGAGACATCGTCGAGGCCGGAGGGGGTGAAGGGGACCCCGTCGAAGTCGCCGCCAATGCCGATGTGGTCGATGCCGGCGACGTCGCGCATGTGGTCGAGGTGGTCGGCGACGGTGGCCGCGGTGGCGACGGGCCGGGGGTGCTCGGCCTCGTAGGCGTGCTGGATCTTCATCCCGGCAGGGGTGTGGTCCAGCGCGTGGAAGCCGTTCGCCCGCATGTTCTCGTTGGCGCCGACCATCCACTCGGCGGCTGCGGGGAGGACGAACTGCGGGACGAAGGTGGCCATGGCGACGCCGGCGTTGCCGGGCAACAGCTCCAGGACGTCATCAGGGATGTTGCGTACGTGGTCGCAGACGGCCCGGGAGGAGGAGTGCGAGAAGACAACCGGTGCCTCGGTGACCCGGAGGGCGTCACGCATGGTGTCGGGGGCGACATGGGAGAGGTCGACAAGCACGCCGGTGCGGTTCATCTCACGGACGACCTCCTCGCCGAAGGCGGTGAGCCCGCCGGCCTTGGGGACGTCGGTCGCGGAGTCCGCCCAGTCGAGGTTGTCGTTGTGGGTGAGCGTCATGTAGCGCACGCCGAGGGCATGCAGCGCCCGCAGTACGGCCAGGGAGTTGTTGATGCTGTGGCCGCCCTCGGCGCCCATGAGGGAGGCGACCCGGCCTTCGGCGCGGGCCGCCTCCATGTCGTCGGCGGTGACGGCGAGCCGCAGGTCGGCCGGGTAGCGGTCGACGAGCCGCAGGACGACGTCGATCTGCTCCAGGACGGCAGTGACGGCATTGTCACCGGCGAAGTCGGAGCGCACATAGACGGACCAGAACTGCGCGCCGACACCGCCCGCCCGGAGCCGGGGGATGTCGGTGTGGAGGTGCGCGGACTGGTCAGTGGCGATGTCGCGCTGGTCGAGGTCGTAGCGGACCTGCTGGCGCAGCGCCCACGGAAGGTCGTTGTGGCCGTCCACGACGGGATGGGCGGCGAGCAGATCCCGGGCGTGGGCGAGCAGATCCCTGGTCATGGGTCTCCGTAAGTTGTCGGGCGCTTACTTGGCGAAGCCGAAGCCGGTGCCGTCCACCTTGGCACGCAGACGCTTGCCCTTGTCGATGGCCTGCTGATTCAGGTCGTCCTGGAAGTGCCGCATGCGGGCGAGGAGTTCCGTGTCGTGGGCGGCGAGGATACGGACGGCGAGCAGCCCGGCGTTGCGGGCGCCGGCGACGGACACCGCGGCGACCGGCACACCGGCCGGCATCTGGACGATGGACAGCAGCGAGTCCATGCCGTCGAGGTACTTCAGCGGCACCGGCACACCGATGACCGGCAGCGGGGTGACGGAGGCCAGCATGCCCGGCAGGTGGGCGGCGCCGCCGGCGCCCGCGATGATGACCTTGAGGCCGCGGCCGGCGGCCTGCTCGCCGTACGCGACCATTTCGCGCGGCATGCGGTGGGCGGACACGACATCGACCTCGTAGGGCACCTCGAACTCGTCGAGGGCCCGGGCGGCGGCCTCCATGACCGGCCAGTCGGAGTCGGAACCCATCACGATGCCGACCGCGGGGGAGGCAGGGGAGTCGGGGGAGAGACTCATTCGTCGATCGTTCCTCGCAGGTAGTCGGCGGCGTGCCGGGCACGTGCGCGCACCTCGGACAGATCGTCGCCGTAGGTGTTGACGTGGCCGACCTTGCGGCCGGGCTTCACATCCTTGCCGTACATATGGATCTTCAGCTGGGGGTCGCGGGCCATGCAGTGCAGAAACGCCCCGTACATGTTGGGGTAGTCGCCGCCGAGCACATTGGCCATGACAGTCCACTTGGCGCGCGGACGCGGGTCGCCGAGCGGCAGATCGAGGACGGCCCGCAGATGGTTGGCGAACTGGGACGTGATGGCGCCGTCCTGGGTCCAGTGGCCGCTGTTGTGCGGGCGCATGGCGAGTTCGTTGACGAGAAGGCCGGTGGTCCCGTCGTCATTGCGGGTCTCGAAGAGCTCCACGGCGAGGTGGCCGACGACGCCGAGCTCCTTGGCTATGGTCAGGGCGAGCCGCTGGGCCAGGGCGGCCGACTCGCCGTCCAGCCCCGGCGCGGGAGCGATCACCGTGTCGCATACGCCGTTGACCTGGATCGATTCCACGACGGGATACGCGACGGCCTGCCCGTGCGGGGACCGTACGACATTGGCCGCCAGCTCCCGTACGAAGTCGACCTTCTCCTCCGCCAGCACCGGCACGCCGGCCCGGAACGCGTCACCCGCCTCTTCTGCGCTGCCTACGATCCAAACCCCCTTGCCGTCGTAGCCGCCGCGCACGGTCTTCAGGACGACGGGAAAACCGCTGCCTGCTCCCACCACCCCGCTGCCTGCTCCCACCACCCCGCTGCCTGCTCCCACCACCCCACCCTGCATCCCCTCCTCCGCGAAGCGGACGACATCTGCCGGGTCGGCGACGATCCGGTGCCGGGGGCAGGGGACGCCGATCTCGTCGAGCCTGGCCCGCATCACGCCCTTGTCCTGGGCGTGCACCAGGGCGGCGGGCCCCGGGCGGACGGCGACGCCGTCCGCCTCCAGGGCGAGCAGATGCGCGGTCGGCACATGCTCGTGGTCAAAGGTGATGACGTCACAGCCGCGGGCGAACGCACGCAGCGTCTCCAGGTCGCGGTAGTCGCCGATCACGACGTCGCCCACGACCTGCGCCGCGGAATCCTGCGGGGTGTCGCTGAGAAGCTTGAACCTGACGCCGAGCGGGATGCCCGCTTCGTGCGTCATACGGGCGAGCTGGCCGCCACCGATGATGCCGACTACCGGGAATGTCACAGTCTTAAGGATATCTGCGCACGGTTCACCCCTCGAACGGCGGGTACCAGAGGCCCCGGCTAGCATGAAGGCCTCCAACATCCGCCGGACAGACAAGGCCAAAAGATCACTATGGGTGGTTCGACCGGGCTGAGTGCCCGTCCCAAGGGCCTACAAGCCGGGCTGGGCAGGCTGTTCCGTGAGATCGCGAAATTCGGGCTCGTGGGCATCGCCGGCATCTTTGTGAACCTTGGTGTCACAAACGTGCTGTGGCACGTCACACACCTGGCGGTCGTCCGGGCCAGCATCATAGGCACCCTCGTCGCCATCGTGTTCAACTATGTCGGCTTCCGGTACTTCACCTACCGCGACCGGGACCGCCAGCGGCGCGGCAAGGAGCTCGGCCTCTTTCTCTTCTTCAGCGCCATCGGCCTGGTGATCGAGAACGGCGTGCTGTTCACGGCGACGTACGGCATGGGCTGGAACAGCCAGGTGCAGAGCAACATCTTCAAGTTCGTCGGCATCGGCGTCGCCACCCTCTTCCGCTTCTGGTCCTACCGCAGCTGGGTCTTCAAGGCGCTGCCGGCCCGGGAGGCGGTGGAGCAAGCCGAATCGTTCCTGGAGGCAGTGCAGACGGAGCCGCACCCCGGCAAGGCCGCCCGTACCCGGAACTAGGCCCTGTCCGGTCCGGCGAAGGGCGGCCTCAACCGCCCGACGGGGTCGGGCCCGGGTCGATGCCCTGGCCGAGGAGACCTGAGTTCCCACCGGGCGGGCTCGTCTTCCCCAGGAACAGCGCGAAGACCGGCGCCCGCTGTTGCAGCAGCTCCAGCCGCCCGCCGTCCGCCTCCGCCAGATCCCGGGCGACGGCCAGTCCCAGGCCGGTGGAGTTCCGGCCGCTGACCGCACGCTCGAAGACCCGCGACCCCAGGTCCGGCGGCACCCCCGGGCCCTCGTCCGTCACCTCGACGACCGTCTGATTGCCGATGACCCTGGTGTGGATCTCGACCTTGCCCGCCCCGTGCATCAGTGAGTTCTCGATCAGTGTCGCCAGCACCTGGGCAACGGCCCCCGGAGTGCCGACGGCCCGCAACCGCCTGGTGCCGGTGAGGACGAGGATCCGGCCCTCGTTGCGGTAGGCCGGCCGCCACTCCTCGACCTGCTGCTTGATCACATCGTCGAGATCGAAGTCGACCGCCGACCCGGTCCGCGGGTCCCGGGCATTGGTCAGCAGCCGCTGCACCACATCCGTCAGCCGCTCGACCTGGCCCAGCGCGATCGTCGCCTCCTCCTTGACCGTCTCCTGGTCGTCGGCGGTGGCGATGATCTCCTCCAGCCGCATCGACAGCGCGGTCAGCGGCGTACGGAGCTGATGCGAGGCGTCAGCCGCCAGCCGCCGCTCCGCCGTCAGCATCCGGGCGATCCGCTCGGCACTGCCATCCAGCACATCCGCCACCCGGTCCAGCTCCGGCACCCCGTAGCGACGGTGCCTGGGCCGGGGATCGCCGGAACCGAGCCGCTCGGCGGTCTCGGCCAGGTCGGTGAGCGGGCTGCTGAGCCGCCGGGCCTGGCGTACGGCGAGGACCACGGCGGCCAGCACCGCCAGCAGCGCGACCGCCAGAATGATCAGCAGCGTACGGCCGATCTCCTCGCTGACCACGCTGCGCGGCTCCTCGACGGTCACGGACTCGCCGTGCTCGCCCGACGCCGTACTGGCGATCACCTGGCCGGTCGGGCGGGGGCCGACGGCGATCGGCGCCCGACCGGAGATCTTCACGATCGCGTACCGGTTCTGGGTGATCTGCGGCTTCAGCACCTCCGAGTTGATCTTCTCCTTTCCGACCAGCCGGTTCTCCACGATCCCGACCAGCCGGACAGCCTCGGACTGCACGCTGTCCTTGGCGCTGTTCTCGATCGTCCGGGCCTCGACGATGACGAGCGAGACGCCGAAGACAGCGATGACAACAAGCACCACGGCGAGCGTGGAGGTGATCAGTCGGCGGCGCAATGTGCCCTCCGGGCTGGGACAGGACTAGGAGTGTGCTGAAGATCTAGGCCGGATCAGCGAGCGGTGTCCGGTGCGTCCAGCTGCATCTGGGGATTCGGCCAACGCAGCAGATGGGCGTGCCGGGCGCCGGGAGCCCGGCATAGATCTTCAGTGCGCTCCTAGGCCGTGTCCGGCAGGGCATCGGCAGCAGATCCTCGGCTGAGTCAGTTCTTCTCGAACCGGAAGCCCACACCGCGCACCGTGGAGATGTACCGCGGAGCCGCCGCGTCGTCACCCAGCTTCTTGCGCAGCCACGAGATGTGCATGTCGAGGGTCTTAGTGGACGACCACCAGGTCGTGTCCCACACCTCGCGCATCAGCTGCTCCCGGGTGACGACCCGCCCCGCGTCCCTCACCAGGACCCGCAGCAGGTCGAACTCCTTCGCCGTGAGCTGGAGCTCCTCGTCGCCCATCCACGCCCGGTGCGACTCCACGTCGATCCGCACACCCTGGGTCGTCGGCTGTGGCGTGCCCTCGGTCGCGCCACGCCGCAGCAGCGCCCGCACGCGGGCCAGCAGCTCCGCCAGGCGGAAGGGTTTGGTGACATAGTCGTCGGCACCGGCATCCAGGCCGACCACTGTGTCCACCTCGTCGGCGCGGGCGGTGAGCACCAGCACCGGAAAGCTGTGGCCCTCGGTGCGCAGTCGCCTGCACACCTCGAGCCCGTCGATACCGGGCAGTCCCAGATCGAGCACCAGAAGGTCGAATGCGCCCAGCAGACCGGCCTCAAGCGCGGTGGGGCCGTCCTCGCGCACCTCAACCTCATAGCCCTCGCGGCGCAGAGCGCGTGCGAGTGGTTCCGAGATGGATGCGTCGTCCTCGGCGAGCAGTACGCGGGTCATGCGCTGATGGTAGTCCGACCGCGATGACCTGCGGGGCGAGCGCGCGTCAAGCCTTGTGAAGTACGTCTCAAGACGACTTATACCATACGTTCTGGTGCCATAAAGTGGCTAAAAGCCTTTTTCTGTCCCCCCCACCCCCCTCCGGGACATTCGGCGCCCCCACGAAAGCCGCCCCGTCCCGAGCACGCAAGGATCGACCATGGCGTCCAGCCTGACGAAGGGTCCCGCCCCGCGGGACAACCCTCTCGCCGGCGGCAAGACCTTCTTCGGCCACCCCCGCGGCCTGGCCACCCTCTTCATGACCGAGACGTGGGAGCGGTTCAGCTACTACGGCATGCGGGCGCTGCTCGTCCTTTACCTCACGGCCTCCGTGTCCGACGGCGGTCTCGGCATCAAGGCCGCGACGGCCGCGGCCATATACAGCGTCTACACCGCCACGGTGTATCTGCTGGCCATGCCCGGCGGCTGGGTCGCGGACCGGCTCTTCGGCCCCCGCAGGACCGTCGCCATCGGCGGCACGATCATCATGATCGGCCACTTCCTGCTGGCGGTGCCGGTCAAGACGTCCTTCTTCCTGGGCCTGGTATTCATCGCCATCGGCTCCGGCCTGCTGAAATCCAACATCAGCACCATGGTCGGCCACCTCTACCCGGACCGCACCGACCCCCGACGCGACGCCGGCTTCACCCTCTTCTACATCGGCATCAACCTCGGTGCCTTCTTCGCCCCGCTGGTCATCGGCACTGTCGGCCAGAAGGTGAACTGGCACCTCGGCTTCGCCCTGGCCGGTGTCGGCATGGCGCTGGGCCTCGGCCAATTCCTGATCGGCACCCGTCACCTCAGCGACCGCAGCAGCATCGTCCCGACCCCACTGGCCGCTGCCGAGCGCCTGGCGCTGGTGCGAAAGGCGTTGATCTGGCTCGCCCTCGCCGTGGCGTTCTACGGTGTCGTCACCTTCACCGGCTCCTTCACCATCAACTGGGTGCTGTGGCCATTGTCACTGATCGGTCTCGCCCTGCCGGTGTACTACTTCGCCCGGATCCGGCGGGACAAGGAGCTCACGGCGGACGAGAAGTCAAAGATGACCGGCTTCATCTGGTTCTTCATCGCGGCCGCCGTCTTCTGGCTGATCTACGACCAGTCCGGCTCGACCCTGACCGTCTTCGCGTCCGACCACACCTCGTCCACGCTCTTCGGCTTCAACTTCCCCGAGAGCTGGTTCCAGTCCCTCAACCCGCTCTTCATCATGGCGCTCGCCCCGGTGTTCGCCCTGCTCTGGGTGAAGCTGGGCCGCCGCAATCCCAGCACCGCCGCGAAGTTCTCCTACGGCCTGGTCAGCATCGGTGTGTCGTTCGGCGTCATGATGCTCGCCCAGGCGGCGGCGAGTGACGGCACCAAGGTCTCGCCCATGTGGCTGACCATGGTCTACCTCATCCAGACCGTCGGCGAGCTCTGCCTCTCCCCCGTCGGCCTCTCCGTCTCCACGAGGCTGGCGCCGGTCAAGTACTCCGGCCAGGTGATGGGCCTGTGGTTCCTGGCTGTCACCGCGGGCGACTGCGTCGCGGCCATCATCCAGCTGGTCATCGGCAACGCGTTCCTGTCGGAGACCGCCTTCGCGGTACAGGGCGCCCTGGCCGCGCTGGCCGGCATCGCCTTCCTGGCGTACCGCAGGAAGGTCGTCGGCCTGATGGGCGACGTGCACTGACCTCGTCGGTATCCGCGTGAAGGGCCCAGGAGCGCCCCGCTCCGGGGCCCTTCACGGCACTGGCTCGTGACTGCTCGTAGTTGTGGATGGGCTGATCCGCACCAGTGCCGCGATGACACCCAATCACCCCTGTGTGGGGTTCTGTTCGCGTCTCGTGATCAGTAGAGGAAGGGTGGTTTGGGCAGTACCGCACAGCCTTGCACGGCTAGTTCAAGGCCCTGGGAGCGCCCCATCAGCCATGCCAGGAGCGACCTTTCCGGGCCGTGGATCGCTACTGCCGCCCCCACGGCGCCGACGTCGTACGAGGCGCCAGTGTCGGTGGCATGCAACCGCATGGCGGGCGCACCCTCACGTGCGCCGAAAGAGGCGACCACCCGGCCCATCATGGCCTGCACGAAGTCGGCCGGCCACCGCTCGGGCGTGTAGCCAGAGCCCAGGTCGGCGTGGTGGACGAGCACTTCACACAGCCGGGAATCGGCGGCTCGGGCGGCAGGACGCTCCTGACCGCGGGTCCAGCGAACCGTCCGCTTCCATGCCGCGAGGGGCATCCTGCGGTACTCAGCGGCGAATTGGGCAGCGCTGTCGCGCAGGTCGGCCACGAGCTGATCAGCATCCCGGCCCGCACCCGCCTCGATCTGCTCGGCCCGAGCAGCCAGGCTCGGATACTCCGGCGTCTCCACGCCGGTCCGGGCCCAGATCAGCAGCCGACGGCCGCCGTCGGCGTTGCGGGCCAGGTGGGTCAAGACGTGCCCACGCGACCAGTTCGGCAATAGCGATGGCGCACGTACATCGGCATCGGTGAACTGGACCGCCGTCTCGAGGAGTGACTCGGTCGCAGCATTGATCTGATCGAGGGTGGCCGCAGGGTCGAAGCCCACGTGGGCATCAGTCGTCACGCTGCCGTCTCCTTCGTTAGTTCGACCAGGAGGTCGCGATCGAGGCGGACACCGGCATGCCCGCCCGACTGACACGCCAACGTCGGCCTGCTCGGTGATGCAACCTGCAACATCGCCAGGCCCACACCGGGGTGACGGCCTTACCCATACGTTGAGTGCAAGAAGTGAAGAGAATTATCCCGAATGCCCGGAAACTGGAATTCGAACTAGCACTGAAGATGGGGCCGACCACGCACTGGCGAGGCACACCGCCGCCCGTTCGGCCTCCTTGGCCTTGACTTCCAGCGGCGACACCTCTGCCCCCACTCCTCGCGCAACCCGCCCATCAGGGGGAAGTGAGTCGGCACTGTCAGTCGGTGAACTGGTCGAACTCTCCTGTCTTGATGGTGGCTATGAGGGACCGGAATCCGGTGGGGGTGGTGGTGACGATCACGTCCGGGTCGTCGCTCTCACGGAGCCCGATCGTTCCGCCGGGGGTGATGGCGACGTACAGGCAGTTGCTTCCCTCACCACTGCTGTAGGAGGACTTCTGCCATTCGATCGGGGACATACTCTGCCTTTCTAGAGTGCGTAAAGGATGTGCTGGATCAGGCCCAGGGAGTCCCTCGCGGCGTGGGACTCCGGCGTCGCGGTCGGGTCGATGGGCGGCAACGCGCATCGCTCAAGCCGGTCGAACATTGCCTGATACTTTGCCAGGTCATCCGGGTCCCGGAGAAGGAGCGCTTTGGCCGGATGGTCAAGCAGCACTGTGCCGAGTTCCGGCAGCGCCGGAGCGAGGTGCAGGAACGGACCACTGAAGGCCGCATATGCGTCCGCCCGGAAGGGGATCACCTGGATCGTGACGTTCGGCAGGCGGGCCAGCTCGATGAGCCGTACCAATTGGGAGCGCATGACATCCGCGCCGCCGAAGTGCATATGCAAGGCGGACTCGTGGATGACCGCATGGACAGTGGGTGCAGCTTCGCCGGTGAGGACACTCTGCCGTTCGAGGCGGAACGCCGTCACGTCGTCGACGGTGCTGCGAACGGGCTCGACGCTCGCGAGGATCGCACGGATGTAGTCCTCCGTTTGGAAGAGGCCGGGGATGAAGAGGGTCTCGTGCGACCGGATGGTGGCAGCCGCTGCTTCCAGTTCCGCCAGATCAAGAGCCGACTGGTTCTCCCGACGCCGATACGCGGACCACCACCCCTTGCCAGTGTTCTCCGACATCCTGATCAACGCTTCAATATAGGGTTCGCACGTGCACCCACAGGCCTGACACAATGTGCGCAGGCTGTCACTAGGGATGGCGGTGCGACCGCCCTCGACATGACTCAGGTGAGCACGGCCCATGCCGATGAACTCCCCCGCCTCGACTGCGGAAAGCCCTGCTCGCTCGCGCAGCTTGCGCAGCTCCACACCTAGACGTCGCTGCCGTTCAGTGATGGTGGTTCGGAGTGCCAACGGACTTCCCTTCAGGTGGCGTTCGCAGACAGTGTGCCTTCCGGCGACCATCGAAGTCAGATCCTTCACCGAACAGGTTGCGCACGTTAACCGGCAATGCGTACATTCAGTATCGCATCACTCACTGAACGCAACTGCCAGAAGACGGCAGTGCATCACCTTGCCATGCCATGGTCGGGCGGCAACGCCACCGCAGGCCGGTCTGCCTCAGAACTCCCCGTCAGCGCCGACCTGTGGAGGTACCGCTCTCATGGACCTGAACGGAAGCCAGCTTCCCTACTCCTGCACGCTCTTCATGCCCTCAGCGGCCGTCGCGCCGAAGCTCTGCCGGGACTTCGTCAGAGGCGTCCTCAACATCCTCGGCTTCGGGCATCTGGCCGACGCGGCCACGCTCTGCACCTCGGAGCTGGTCAGCAACGTGCACCAGCACGCCAGCGGAACAGTGCACCTTCAGTTCACCGCCGAGCGGGCCCGCGTGCGGATCGCGGTCTACGACGGCAGCACCGTCCTGCCGAAGCCCCGCGAGGCGGCGGCGCACGAAGAGTGCGGGCGCGGGCTCGGGCTCGTACGGGCGTTGTCGGACGGCTGCGGGGTCATCGATGACCGACTCGGCGTACTGGCGAAGGGGCTGTGGTTCGAGCTGGACACCGGGCGGGCAGTCGCGTGACGGCCCCGGCGTACGCAGCCGTGGCGTTCAGGGTGGCCGTAGAGGTCAGCCCACGCTGATCCGGATCGTCGCGCCGTCCGGCAGGTCGTGTACCTGCTGGGCGATCGGGCCGCGGATGCGCATCGCGGTGACCGCGTCGCGGACTGCGAAGTTGTCGAAGTCGTAACCGCCACCGGCGATGAAGAACTGCAGCGGAACCAAACGGTCGCCCGGGTCCAGTGCGCCGTTCTGCTGCTGGAAGGCGTAAGAAAAGGAGGCCGTGCCGTTCACGTCCGGGTCGGCGAGCAGCCATTGCGCCCATGCTTCGAGGCTGGTTCCCAGGGGCGTCACGCGAGCCGACTCGGGGTCGAACCGTACGACCTCCTCGCCGCCGACGATCCCGAATTGGGTACCAAAGATGTCCTGCCCGAAGCAGAACAAGTCGTCGGCCAGACCGTTGTAGGTGTCCTTCCAGGTGCCTTCGTCGTTCCAGGCCAGCAGGTCCGGGCCCAGGCCCTCGGCACCTTCGGCGCCGACGCGGAACACCTGGATTCCTGCGTTGAACAGGAAGAATCCGTTGATCCTGGAGATGACCGCACCCAGCTCGGAGAGGGGGCCGGATTCCACTCCGAAGTCCAGCTCCGCCGAAGGACCCATGGGGCCCCGCGCGCGACCGAGCAGTTGCTCCAACGCGCTCTCAGCCATACCGTCTCACTCCGCCTCTGGGCCGATTGGTTGGGTCAGATAGTGCTCCCGTACCCGGTCGGTGACGACCAGGCGCAGGGTTGGTTGCAGGACGGCCGAATCCGGGATCGCGTCCCACTTCTTGTAGGGCCACCACCGGTCGTGAGCGGCCAGCAGCATGGTCGCGCCGAGCGCCGTCCGGCCCTCGGTCGCGTACCATCCTGCCATCCAGAGGCAGATCGCGAACTGCTCAGGCGCTTCGCCGGACAGCTGGGACAGCTCGCACGCACGTGACCCCGGTCAGCGGCGCAGTTTGCTCCACGGGGTGAAGGTGAAGATGGCGCCGCCGAGGAGCAGTGTCGTGCCGGCGACGAAGGCGAGGGCGCGGAGGGCGCCGTGGTCGGAGGAGCCGGTCGCGGCGAGGCTGCCGGTGGTGCCGGAGGTGGTGGTGCCGGAGGTGGTGGTGCCGCCGCCGGAGGTGGTCGTGCCGCCGGTGATGCCGCCGGACTGGGCGGCGACGGTGAGGGTGAGGGAGACCCCGGGGTCCTGGGTGGGGGTGCAGGTGGTGGTGGTGCCGAGGGCGTTGATGGTGAGGACGCCGGGGGTGAGGGTGGCCTTGCCGTCGTGGGCGGGGGTGTAGGTGCCGGTGAGGTCGGGGATGGCGATGGGGTCGCCGGATTTGATGGCGGAGGCGTTCGTGGGGCCCTCGACGGCGACCTTGCCGGTGTCGGCGCCGCCGACGACGACCTGCATGGACGGTTTGATGGAGCCGGCGGGGATGTCGGCGGGGCTGTCCATCACGGACTTGGCGAAGTGGACGGTCAGGTCGTAGCTGCCGCTGTTCTCCTTGGCGTTGATCTGGACGGGCGAGACCGCGCTCTTGTCGCCGATCGGGGACTTGCAGCCGTACGAGACCTGGACTTCCTTGCCGGTGAAGCTGGCGCCGCTGGGGGGGGAACCGGTGCTGCTCGCGGTGGGGGTGGGAGTGGCGGTCGCGGTGGGCGTGGGCGTGGGCGTCGGGGTGGGGGATGAGGTGCCGTCGGCGGCCGTGACCTGGATGGTGGCGGCGACCGGGACGGCCTCGGTGGGCTTGCATGTGGTGTCGGTCGAGAAGGCGTTGATCGTGTAGTTGCTCGGGGCGAGGGTGACGTCGCCCGCCTTGGTCAGCTTGAGGGTGCCCTTCATGTCGGAGAGCACCATGTCGCTGTTCTTGGGGATCGCGGGGTTCTCCCGGGGGCCCTCGACAGCCAAGGTGCCGCTCTGGGCGCCGGCGACGGTGATCTCGCCGGAGGGCTTGACGCTGTTCGCGGGGAGGTCGATGAGGTCGGGGTTCTTGGAGGCGGCCTGGACGGTCTTCCAGACGACCTCGATCTCGTCGCCGACCTTCGCGGTGGCGGGGGCCGTGATGTCGGCCTTGGTCGTGCCGTCGACGGGCGGCAGGCCGGAGGCCGAGGGCGGGGTGCACTCCGTGGCGAAGGAGACCTCGGCGGCGGAGGCGGGTACGGCGGCCATCAGCACCGAGGCACCGCTGATCATCAGCGCGACACCGACCGAGGCGAGTCGCGTTCGTTGGTGGTTCGTCACGTGCGTCCTTTCGGGATCGGGCGGTCTTCCGTCGGTGCGGACGGCGGGAGGTAGGGCTGGACGTACGGCGAGGTGTCCGGCGTGAACCACGGCAGCGCGGCCACGCTCGCCGACGGCTCCGGGACCCTCCCGCGCGGGCGCACCCTCCCGCGCGGCCGCACCCTGTCGACGACGGCCATGCCGATGCGGAAGACGGCGGAGGGCACGACGACCAGGAGCAGCAGCCAGAAGAGGGTGACGCCCCAGGGGCGGGAGACCTGCCAGTCCTGGGTGACCAGCACCTTTCCGCCGTACTTGAGGGAGACGGTGTAGTCGCCGTGGGCTCCGGCGGCGAGCTCGACGGGCAGCTTGAGCTCCGCTTTCCGGCCGGGTTTTACGGTGCCGTTCCAGGCCTGTTGGTCGTACTGCGGGGCGTAGACGCCGTGCGAGGTACCGACGTCGAATACCGGGTCCTTGGCCGGGTCTGCGCCGAGATTGCCCACCGTGAGGACGAGTTCCCGGCGCGGCGGGGCACCGAACCAGGTGAGCAGTCCGCTGGAGCCCTTCAGCCGGGCGGTCAGGACGGCGAGACGGCCGCCGGTGGTCACGGCGGGCAGCGCGGCGACGGGGTGGCCGATGACGGTGAAGGGCGCGTCGACGACGGTGTCGGGCGGGACGGTGGCGACATGGACGACGCAGGGGCAGGGCTTGGGCGGGGCGACGACCGGCAGCGTGCGGCTGAAGGCGCCGTGGGCGTCGGCGGTGGCGGCGCGCCCCGAGGCGTTGTCGCAGGCGTTGGTGCCGCCGATGGCGTTCTGGCCGCACACGAGGAACGTGAGGAGGGCGCCGTGCGGCCATCCGGTGCCGGTGACGGTCAGGATGCTGCCGGGGCGGGCCTGCTGGGCCGAAAGGCTGACCGCCGGCTTGGCGGGGGCGGCGAAGGCAGGCGTCACAGCGATCGCGGTGAGAAACAGGGCAAGAACGGCGCCTATGGAGAGTATTTTCCGCGGGTGTCTCACCTCGGTCACCGCGGTCGCCCCGCCGCCACGGCAATGCCGGCCTTGGCGGGCTCGGGGGCCGGCCGGCCGGAGGGGCGGCGGGGCCTTCGACGGCGTACGAGCCAGAGCACCAGCCCGGCGAGCGCGGCCAGGGCCAGGCCCACGGGCAGCCAGGGGATGGCGGTGTAGGTCGTGCGGGTGGTGTCGTCGGCGGCGGTGAGCCGTACGGTCACCCGGTCGAACTGGGGGGCGTCCGCCCATTTCTCGGTGAGCTCGGCCTTCTGGCCGGGGAGCAGCTCCTGCGGCAGGGCCTTGATGCTGCGGTCGAGGAGAGTGCGGCCGAAGAGCCCCTTGGCGGTGAGCCCGATCCGGGGGCTGACAGAGACGTTGCCACGGTTGACCAGGGTGTACCGGATGGTCGCGGTGGAGGCTCCGGTGCCGGGGACGAGGGGCTGGCCGTGGGAGACGTGGACGTTCTCGATGGAGAGGGCCGACAGCGTCGGGCCCGAGACGCGCAGGTAGACGCGGGCGCCGACGGCGCGGCGGACTCCGACGGCGACGCTGCCCTTGGCGGGGTCGGTGTGGGTGTCGAGAGCGACGATCGCGCCGGGGTGATCGCCGGGGGTGGCGTTCTCGGGGATGGTGACGGTGAAGGGGATGTCGGCGCGGGTGCGGGCCGGGATGGTGAGCGTCGACCTGGCGAGGGTGACCCAGGTGCCGATGTCCTTCTCGGGGTCGTCGATGCCCCGGACGGCGAAGCCGCCGTCGCGGGGGGTGTTGTAGGCATCGGCGCCGTAGAGCTTGAAGGTCATGGGGGTGGAGGAGAGGTTGGAGACGGAGACCTTGTCCTTGAGGGTGGTGCCGGGGGCGCCTTCGAGCGTGAAGAACGGGCGTTGCTGGGCGGTGGGGCCCTTGCCTGCGGCCTTGGCCGGTGCGGGGAAGACGGACCAGCGGCCGTTGTCGGCGGCGGCGGCCGTGCCGGTGCTCAGGCCGGTGGCGGCGCCCAGCAGTAGTGCGGCGGTGAGTACGGCGGCGTAGGTGCGGAGGGTGGGGTGGCGCCGGGTGGTGCCTGCGGCGCTTTCCCCTCCCCGCCCCTTCCCGGAACCAGGGGCTGCGCCCCTGGACCCGCCCCCTGGGCCACCTGTGGGGCGGTGGTCGGGTTGTGCCCACCCGTTCCGCCCTGCGGAACGCCTGCCCACAACCCGAGTCATCGCTTGCCTCCTTGCGGTCCGAGGTATCTGACTGTGCGTCAGGTTAGGGTCAGGGTCAAGACTCCGGAGTAGCTTCCGGTGGCCGAGAACGCCGGTACGTCCAGCGAGAGCCCCGCGTCGGCCGTGAACTGGCCGCCGGTCACCGTGCCGTTGGGCGCCGAGGCCAGGGTGGCGCCGGAGCCCACGGTCCCCGGGGAACCCGCGGTGCAGGTGCTGGGGCTGCCGGTGGTGGTCGCGCATACCGGGGTCCAGCTGAGCTTGCCGGCGCCGATGACGGCACCGCTCGGGCCCTTGAAGTCGGTGACGGAGCCGGTGAGCGACCAACCGGTGGCGCCGCCGCGGAAGTCCTTGACGGTGACGGTCTGGAGGTTGCCGGTGGAGGCGCCGCCCTCGCCGTAGTTGACGGAGCTCATGGTGACCGTGTCGCCGGCCTGGGTCATGGAGAGGGTGCCGGCCTTCACCGAGGTGGTGAGCTTCTGGCTGCCGGGCGGGGTCGGGGTGTTGTCGATCACGGTGTAGGCGACCGGTCCGGCGGCGGTGGCCGCGTCGTATGTCGCGCCCTCGAAGGCGATGATGCCGGTGGTGTGGAGGTCACTGACGGCGAGTGTCGCGCTGATACCGCCCGAGCCGCTCGCCGTGACGGGGGTCGCTTCGCCGGTCGCGGTGGTGCCCTGGACACCGGCGACGGTGACGGTCGCGCCCGGGGTGAAGCCGCTACCTGTGACGGTGACCGAGGCCCCGGCCGCGCCGGAGTCGGAGCCGAGTGTGATGGCGCGGTTGTTGGGGGTGGTGGCCGGGGTGGCGGTGATGGTCTCGGAGACCGGGGCGGGCGGGTTGTTGACGGTGATGACGGTGTCCAGCGGGAGAATGTAGCTGGTGTGGATGTTGATGTCGCCGGGCGAGAGAGTGATCGGGCCCGGATCGGTGACCGTGAAGGTGCCGGTCATCTTGAAGGGCGGGAAGGCCGCCTTGCCGAGGACGGGTTCGGTGTTGAGCGTGCCGGTTACGGCGACCGTCTTCGTCGGGTCACCGTTGAGTACGACCTTTCCGCTTGGGAGGACCGTTCCGGCGGGGATGTCGAGGGTCGTCGGATTGTTCGCCGGGGGCGTGATGACGTCGTAGGTGACCGTGACGGTGTCGCCGACCTTCGGGGTGGCGTTGTCGACGGTGATCTGTGCGGTGGCGTCCGCGTCAAAGGCGGGCACCCCCGATATGGACGGCGGAACGACATGCGTCGAGAAAGTGACGGCCGTCGCCGCGCAGGCGGGGACGGCGAAGACAGTTCCGCCGCCGACTGCGAGGGCTGCTGCCCCCAGCAGGGCGATGAGACCCCGTCTCCGTTTTGCCACACTCCGTATGCTTACGATCATTATTTCCCCTTGATCGCGCTTCTGGCACGGAGTCCCGTATCCGTACCGATGACGGCCATTGACGTCCGGCGGCCAAGAGAAGTCAATGCGCACGCCTGACTGAATCTGACTAGTCGTCAGATATGACGGCGGGTCAGCCACAGCGCTCCGCCCGCGCCGAGCAACAGCAACGTGCCACCGACGACGCCCAGCGCGATGGCGTCGTCCGCCGGACCGGTCTGCGGCAGGGCGCTGTTGCCTCCTGAACTGGTCGAGCTACTGGAGCCGCTGGAGCCGCTCGCACTTGACGACGTCGTCGAAGACGTGCCCGATGCCGTGACGTCGAGCGACAGCGACGGGCCCGGGCTGTTGCCCGGGGTACAGGTCGTCGTCGTACCGAGCGCCTTGATCGTGAGAACACCGGCCGTGAAGGTGACCTTGCCGGAGCTCTTCGGGGTGTACGTGCCCGACAAATCGTTGATCTTGATCGGGGTGTTGGCCGGGATCGCGGCGGCGTTCGGCGCGCCCACGACCTTGACCGTGCCACTGTCGGCGCCGCCCAGCACGATCAGCGCGCTCGGGTTCACCGCGCCCTTGCCCAGCTCGGCCGGGCTCGACGAGACACCCTTCTGGAAGGACATCACCAGCTTGTAGGAGGAGCCTGACTTCGAGGCCGTGATGTCGATCGGAGAGACGGCGCTCTTGTTGCCGATCGGGGTCACACAGTCGTACTTGACGCCCACGACCACCGCGTTCGCGGCGGGCGCCGCCACGGCGACCGCGGCCAGGGCGAGAACCAGGGCCGGTACGCCGGCCCGGGCGATGACCCCGTACTTCCTGCGCCTGGAATGAGACATCGGCGCATCTCCCTTCCGCCCTGCCGCCAGAATTACTGACGGGGCATCAGATTTGATGCCAGACGGTACGCCGGGCAGCCCGCGGACGGAAGGGAAGCGGCAAGCTCGCGCCAAGGACTCATCCAGCCGCGCGCCGCACGGCGGACGCCTGCTCCACCCGACAGGCTGCTCCCGACGGGCTACGCCCTGATCGGCTACGCCGCCGGGGGACTACGCCGGTGCGGCCAGCTCGGCCCACACCGTCTTGCCGGGGCGGCCGTCCCGATTCCGTACGACACCCCAGTCCAGGCAGAGCCGCTGCACGATGAACATCCCGTGCCCGCCGGGGCGCCCGGCGCGGTGCGGGGTACGCGGCGCGGGGGTCCCGGCGCCGCCGTCGACGACCTCCAGGCGGAGCACCTTCGACTGCGAGTACAGCCGCAGCTCCTCGGGGCCGCCCGCGTGCAGGCACGCATTGGTGACCAGCTCGGAGACGACCAGCAGGGCGTCCTCGGCGGCAGCCCGGCGGTCCGCGCTTCCGGCGGGCAGCCAGCCCCAGTCGTGCAGCGCCTGCCGGGTGAAATCACGGGCGGTCGGCACGATGCCGCTCACGCCGGAGAGGAGCAGCCTGCGCACCTGGGCTGGCGGAGGTACGACGACCTCCCCCTGTTCGGGGCCGCGGTCGTCGGCCGCGTTGGGCCGCGTGGTGCTCACCAGCGCCTCACCTCACCCGATGTCCATCAGATCCAGCAGGTCTCCTGCCCGGGGACTCTCCCGGAACACCTCCGGAGCCGCACGAAACTGTGCGATTCGGGGATTGCCCTCTCACGGCGCTCCCGTCACTCCTTCAGAGCTTCGTCCAAGGAGCCGTGAACGGTGAAAATCGCGTCCGCCCCCGTGACCTCGAACACTCGCGCGACTGCCGGCTTCATCCCCGCCAGATGGATCGCACCGCCCAGCGCCTCGACCTTCAGCCGGGCCCCCAGTAGGACATTCAGCCCCGTGGAGTCGCAGAACTCCAGCTGGGAACAGTCCAGCACGATCTTGGGTATCGCATCCTCGACACAGCGCTCCAGCGGCTCACGCAGCAGCTCCGCCGTATGGTGGTCCAGCTCCCCCGCAGGCGTGACGACAGCAGCCATCGCGTACCTGTGTACGGCGACCTGCAGCCGGTCCCGGCCGGTCGTACCGACCATCCCGCGGTCCATGCGCGCCCCTCCTGGATGTCTCTGCGATGCGCACATCGCACCTTACGCTTTTCGCGAACTCGACGGTAGTCGCCCGAATCCGAATGTGCGAGCCCTGTGTGAGTTACGTACACACGGCGCGAACAAAGGTTGCGAGACCGACGGTAAAGCGGGTAGGGGTTGAAGGGAGACATCCGCATCCCGAGGGAGGAACGCATGACACCCCGGCTCGACGCAGAAAGCCTCGCCGTCGGCAGCGCGTCGGAAGTGGGTCTGGAAGGGCTCCCCGAGATTCCCCCGCCCAACGAGGTCGACCCCGTTGACGCACGTGCGCTCTCCAAGACGCTTTTCGCACGGCTGGAGGCCCTGGAAGAGGGCACCTACGAGTACTCGTACGTCCGCAACACGCTGGTCGAGCTCAATCTGGCGCTGGTCAAGTTCGCAGCCTCCCGGTTCCGGTCCCGCAGCGAGCCGATGGAGGACATCGTCCAGGTCGGCACGATCGGACTGATAAAGGCGATTGACCGCTTCGAGCTCAGCCGTGGTGTGGAATTCCCCACCTTCGCGATGCCGACGATCGTCGGCGAGATCAAACGGTTCTTCCGCGACACCAGCTGGTCCGTACGCGTCCCGAGGCGGCTGCAGGAGCTGCGCCTGGACCTCGCCAAAGCCGGTGACGAGCTCGCCCAGAAGCTGGACCGTGCCCCGACCGTCGCCGAGCTGGCCGAGAAGCTGCAGCTCAGCGACGCCGAAGTCATCGAGGGCATGAGCGCCAGCAACGCCTACACCGCCAGTTCCCTGGACGCCCAGGCCGACGAGGACGATTCCGAGGGAGCGCTCACCGACCGCATCGGCTACGAGGACCACGATCTTGAGGGCATCGAGAACGTGGAGTCGCTGAAACCGCTGATCGCGGAGCTGCCGGAGCGCGACCGGAAGATCCTCTCGCTGCGGTTCGTGGCCAACATGACGCAGTCCGAGATCGGCGAGGAGCTCGGCATCTCGCAGATGCATGTTTCCCGGCTGCTGACCCGTACCCTCTCGCGGCTCCGCCGCGGGCTGATGGTCGACGAGTAGACACGCTTCCGGACGGCGCCGTGCCGGGGCCCGGCCCGGGGTTGACGTATGCCCTCCTGCACTGTCACCAGGGCACCTGCGGGGACCGGTAGTACGTGATACCCATCACGGACCAGCGGTCCCCCTGTGCCGCGAGGCGGCGGCGGAAGTCGGACCAGCAGTGCTTGGACGCCGGGGACCAGCCGAGTTCGGCCAGCGCGGGGAGGCGGGGGAAGGCCATGTAGTCGATGGCATCGCTGGAGCCGATGGTCTCGGACCACATTGGCGCCTCGACGCCCAGCACGGCCGAGGCCGGGGCGCCGTGGATGAAGGTCGCCGGATTCCAGTCGTAGGACTTGCGGACCTCGGTGTAGCCGGCCCATGCCCGGCCGAGGGACGTGCGGGCGTTGTACTTCATGTCGAGGTAGGCGTGGTTGCCCGGCGACAGGACGAGCCGGGTGCCCTTCCGGGCCGCGGCCGCGACGGAAGGCTCGTCGCCGCGCGTGCCCCAGTACTGGGCGATGGCGCCGCGGGCAGGGGTGGCACCGGTGAGCTGGTGCCAGCCCATGACGGTCTTGCCGTATTTGCCGACGATGGCCTGGGCCCGGCGCATGAAGGCGGCGTAGCTGTGCCGTTTGGTGGCGCGGGCCTCGTCACCGCCGATGTGGAGGTAGGGGCCCGGAGTGAGGGCCGCGATCTCGCGGAGAACGTCGTTGATGAAGGTGTTGACGGCTTTGCGGCCCACGCAGAGCGAGCTGAAACCGACGGCGGTGCCGGTGTAGAGCGGGCGGGCGACGCCGTTGCAGTTGAGCGCGGCGTACGAGGCGAGGGCGGCGTTGATGTGGCCGGGCATGTCGACCTCGGGTACGACGGTCATGTAGCGGCTGGCCGCATACCGCACGATCCGCTGGTAGTCGGCCTTCGTGAAGTAGCCGCCCGAGCCTCCGCCGACCTGGGTGCTGCCGCCATGCCGGGTCAGCTGGGGGCGGCTCTTGATGGCGATCCGCCAGCCCTGGTCGTCGGTCAGGTGGAGGTGGAAGTAGTTGATCTTGTAGAGCGCCAGCTCGTCGATGTACCGCTCGACGGCCCCCACCGGGTGGAAGTGCCGCGCCACGTCCAGCATCGCGCCGCGATAGGCGTAGCGGGGGCGGTCGGTGACGGTGCCCCGTGCGACGGTCCAGGGGCCGGGCTGCCAGTACGTCCGCTCAACGGAGACGGGGAGCAGCTGACGGAGGGTCTGCACACCGTGGAAGAGCCCGGCGGCGGTGGCGGCCCGGATGACCACGGCCCGGCCGGTGACATCCATCCGGTAGCCCTCGCGCCCGGAGTCGCCGCCCAGCGACAGCACAATGCCGTCGCGCCCGGCGGCGGTGGTCAGCGGCAGGCCGTAGCCGGTCGAAGGGCGCAGCAGCCCGGCCAGGTACTCACCGACCGCCTTGGCTGCCGGCGAGCGGGCGGGCACATGGATGCGGACGTCGTCCTCGAGCACGAAGGGCGCCCCTCCTGTACTGCGTACGGAGGCCGGCGCCGGGATGACCTGCCCGAGCGGCGACGGAGCGGGGGCCGCTCCCGCCGGCGCGGTGGTGTTGACCCCGGCGCCGAGGCACAGCAGCAGCGCGGACAGCACTCTTCGTCGTCTCATGCAGGTCATGACTGAACCCCTACCACCCCACCCGGCGACGGATCGCCCGATTATGACACGGTCTACCCCAATTCGCGCACGCCACGCCGCCATACGGCGGAAACCAGTGGCACTCCAGGGCGATAGGCGAGATGTACATGCGAGGGTGCGTCCAGGAGTGCGATGTCGGCGCACGCTCCGGGCGCGACACGCCCGACATCGGTGCGGCGCAACGCTTTTGCGCCGCCCAGCGTCGCCGCCTGGAGCGCCTCGTCCGGGGTCATCCCCATGTCCCGGACCGCGATCGCGATGCAGAACGGCATGGCGGTGGTGAACGAGGAGCCGGGGTTGCAGTCCGTCGACAGCGCGACCGTCGCTCCCGCGTCGATCAGGCGGCGGGCGTCCGGGTACCGGGCGCGGGTGGAGAACTCGGCACCGGGGAGCAGGGTCGCGACAGTGCTGCCGCTCTGGGCCAGCGCGTCGACGTCCTCGGGCGTCAGGTGGGTGCAGTGGTCGGCCGAAGCCGCTCCCAACTCAACCGCGAGCCGTACCCCGGGGCCGTAGGAGAGCTGGTTGGCGTGCACGCGCGGGACCAGCCCGCGTTTCGCCCCCGCGGTCAGGATCGTCCGGGCCTGGTCGCCGTCGAACGCCCCCTCTTCGCAGAACACGTCGACCCATCTGGCATACGGCGCGCACGCGTCCAGCATCGGGCCGGTGACCAGGTCGACGTAGGCGGCGGGATCACCGGCGTACTCGGGGGCGACGATGTGGGCGCCGAGGTAGGTCGTCTCGCTGGTGTGGGCGGCCGCGATGCGCAGGGCGCGGGCCTCGTCGTGCGGGGTGAGGCCGTAGCCGGACTTCGTCTCGATGGTGGTGGTGCCCTGCCGCAGGGCCTCGGTGACGAAGCGTGCGACATTCGCGTCCAGCTCCTCGTCGGACGCGGCCCGGGTGGCGGCGACGGTCGTCCGGATGCCCCCTGCCGTGTACGGGCGGCCCGACATGCGGGCGTTGAACTCCTCGGTGCGGTCGCCGGCGAACACCAGGTGCGAGTGGGAGTCCACGAACCCGGGGACCGCCGCCCGGCCCCCGGCGTCGTACGACGCGTCGGCGGCGGGAGCCCGGCCGGCCGGCCCGGCCCAGGCGATGCGGTCGCCGTCGATCACGACGGCGGCGTCGCGCAGCAGGCCGAGCGGGCCTTCGCCCAGCCCGGGGGTGTTGGTGACCAGGCTGCCGATGTTGGTGATGACGGTGGTGGTCACGGGGCGGCTCCTCGTATGTCCGGCCCTGCCGGCCCTAGGGGGCGGTGAGCGCCCCGATGGCGGCGGCCAGGTCGGCGGAGACGTGGTGGACGAGCTGGTGGGCGCCGTCGCGGACGACATGGCGGCCGCCGACGACGGTGTGCCGTACGTCGGCATTGGTGGCGGCGAAGACGGCGACCTCGATCCCGAGGCGGGGCGGGGGGCCCACGGTGCGCACGGAGTCCAGGGCGATGGTGGTGAAGTCGGCGAGGGCGCCGGCTTCCAGGCGGCCGGCGTCGGGCCAGCCGAGGGAGGCGTACCCGTCCTCGGTGGCGGCACGGAGCAGCTGCGCGGCGGTCCAGTGGCCGCGGACGCGGGTTTGGAGGCGTTCGTCGAGCTCCATCGCGCGGGCCTCTTCGAGGATGTCGATGACGGCGTGGCTGTCGCTGCCCAGGCTGAGCGGGCTCCCGGCGAGTTCGAGCTGTTTGGCCGGGCCGATGCCGTCGGCGAGGTCGCGTTCGGTGGTGGGGCACATGCAGATGGTGGTACCGCTGGTCCCGAGGATGGCGATGTCGCCGGCCGTGACATGCGTGGCGTGCACCGCGGAGGTGCGGGGGCCCAGCACCCCGTGCTCGGCGAGGAGCTGGGCGGGCGTCCGCTCGTAGGCCGCCAGGCAGGCGTCGTTCTCGGCGGTCTGCTCCGAGAGATGGACGTGGAGGGGGGCCTTGCGCTCGGCCGCCCAGCCGGCGACCGTGGCCAGCTGCTCGGCCGGCACGGCCCGAACGGAGTGGATCGCGGCGCCGATCCGGGCGTGGTCGCTCCCCTTGAGCGCCCAAGCGCGGACGGCCCAGGCCTGCGCGTCACCGTCGCTGAAGCGCGACTGGTGCGGGTCGGGTGGGGCGCCGAAGCCGGAGGAGACGTAGGCGGTGTCCAGGAGGGTGATCCGGATGCCGGCCTCGCCGGCGGCGGCGATCAGCGCTTCACCCATGGCGTTGGGGTCGGCGTAGGGCTTGCCGCCGGGCTGGTGGTGGACGTAGTGGAACTCGCCGACACAGGTGATACCGGCCAGGGCCATCTCGGCGTACACGCCGCGGGCCAGGTCGAAGTAATTCTCGGGGGTGAGCCGGCCGGCGATGGCGTACATGAACTCGCGCCAGGTCCAGAATGTGCCGGAGCCCACCTGGACGGTGCCGCGCAGCGCACGGTGGAAGGCGTGGCTGTGACTGTTCGCAAGGCCCGGGATCGTCAGGCCGCGCAAGTTCACCGCCCCTGCGGGCGGGCCGTCGGCCCTGGTGCGGACGGCGGTGATGCGACCGGTGGCGGCGGTCTCGATGACCACGCCCGGCTCCACGTTCGTGCCGAGCCAGGCGTGTTCCGCCCAATAGGTCTGCGGCGTCAGCGACACGCCAGGCCCTCCAGTACGTCGGCGAGTGCGGTCACTCCGGCGAGGCAGTCGTCCTCGGTGGCGGACTCGGCCGGGGAGTGCGAGACCCCGGTGGGGTTCCGTACGAACAGCATGGCGGTCGGGAGGGACGCGGAGAGGATTCCGGCGTCGTGTCCTGCTCCCGTCGGCAGAACGGGGGCACCGCCGAGCAGTTTCGCCAGCTCGTCGCGGAGGCCGTGCGCGAACTCCACGACCGGGGTGAACGACTCCCTGGTGACCCGGACCCGGACCCCGTCGCCCGCGCCGCGCTCCACCGCGGCGCGCTCGATCCCCGCGACGACCTCCGCGAGGGTGTCCTCGTCGGCCGCGCGGGAGTCCAGCCAGCCCCGGACGAGCGAGGCGATGGCGTTGACGCCGTTCGGCTCCACGCTCACCTTGCCGAAGGTCGCCAGGGCTCCGGCGAGCCGGGCCCTCTCACGGGCCGCCAGGACCGTGCCGGCATAGGTGAGCATCGGGTCCCGGCGGTCCTCCAGACGGGTGGTGCCCGCGTGGTTGGCCTCGCCGTGGAAGTCGAACCGCCAGCGCCCGTGCGGCCAGATCGCGGACGCGACGCCCACGGCGTGGTCCGTCCCGGCCAGCGCCCGGCCCTGTTCGACGTGCAGTTCGACGAACGCGCCGATCCGGGCGAGGCGTTCGGGGTCCGGCCCGATGGCCTCCGGGTCGTGGCCCGCGTGCTCCATCGCCCCGGCGAGGGTGACGCCGTCAGCGTCGCGCAGTGCGTGTGCCTGTGCCGCGCCGAGCGCGCCGGACGCCAGGCGTGAGCCGACGCAGGCGAGGCCGAAGCGGGCGCCTTCTTCGTCGCCGAAGTTGACGATGGCGAGCGGTCGCGGCGGCCGGGCGGCGCGGGTACGGAGTTCGTCGAGCGCCGCGAAGGACGACACGATGCCCAACGGGCCGTCGAACGCGCCGCCGTCCGGGACCGAGTCCAGGTGCGACCCGGTGACGACCGCGTCCCCGGCGGCGGGGTCGCCGAGCCAGGCCCACTGATTGCCGTTGCGGTCGGTCTCGTAGGTGAGGCCGCGGGACTGCGCCTGTGCGCGGAACCAGGCGCGGCAGTCGGCGTCGGCGCCGGTCCAGGCGTAGCGGCGGTAGCCGCGGGTGGCCGCGTTGCGGCCGATGGGGAGGAGGTCGCGCCACATCTCTTGGAACGACGGCGGCACGCCGGCGGCGCGCTTCTCCCCCGTCCCGCTGGGGCTCTGCCCCAAACCCCGGTCCTCGGACGCCGGACGGGCTGGATTGTCAGCGGTCACGCCGGGTCCCCCTCGCGCATGGGCACGCGTACGCCGCGCTCGGCGGCGACCTCGTCGGCGATGTCGTAGCCCGCGTCGACGTGCCGGATGACGCCCATGCCGGGGTCGTTCGTGAGGACGCGGCGGATCTTCTCGCCCGCGAGCTTCGTGCCGTCGGCCACCGTCACCTGGCCGGCGTGGATGGAACGGCCCATGCCGACGCCGCCGCCGTGGTGGATGGAGACCCAGGAAGCGCCGGAGGCGACGTTGACCATGGCGTTGAGGAGCGGCCAGTCGGCGATGGCGTCCGACCCGTCGAGCATGGCCTCGGTCTCGCGGTAGGGGGAGGCGACGGACCCGCAGTCCAGGTGATCGCGCCCGATGACGACGGGGGCGGCGAGGGTGCCGTCGGCGACCATCTCGTTGAAGCGCTCGCCCGCCTTGTCGCGTTCGCCGTAGCCGAGCCAGCAGATGCGGGCGGGGAGACCCTGGAAGTGGACGCGTTCGCCGGCGAGCTTGATCCAGCGGTGCAGGGACTCGTTCTCCGGGAAGAGTTCGAGGATCGCCTTGTCGGTCTTGGCGATGTCGGCCGGATCGCCGGACAGGGCCGCCCACCGGAAGGGGCCCTTGCCCTCGCAGAAGAGCGGCCGGATGTAGGCGGGTACGAAGCCGGGGAAGGCGAACGCCCGTTCGTAGCCCGCGAGCTGGGCCTCGCCGCGGATGGAGTTGCCGTAGTCGAATACCTCGGCACCGGCGTCCTGGAAGCCGACCATCGCCTCCACATGCCGGGCCATCGACTCCCGCGCCCGCTGGGTGAACTCGGCGGGCTTCTCGGCCGCGAAGGAGGCCATGTCGGCGAAGTCGACGCCGAGCGGGAGGTACGCCAGCGGGTCATGGGCCGAGGTCTGGTCCGTGACGATGTCGATCGGCGCGTTCATCGCGAGCAGCTGCGGGAGCAGCTCGGCGGCATTGCCGAGCACCCCGATCGACAGGGCCCTGCGCTGGTCGCGGGCCTCGGTCGCCAGGGCGAGCGCGTGGGTGAGGGAGTCGGCGCGTACGTCCAGGAAGCGGTGCTCGATGCGGCGCTCGATGGCCCGCGGGTCGCAGTCGATACAGATCGCGACGCCGCCGTTCATCGTCACCGCCAGCGGCTGGGCGCCGCCCATGCCGCCGAGACCGGCGGTGAGGGTGATCGTCCCGGCGAGGGTGTCACCGAAGCGTTTGGCGGCGATGGCCGCGAAGGTCTCGTACGTGCCCTGCAGGATGCCCTGCGTGCCGATGTAGATCCACGAGCCGGCCGTCATCTGGCCGTACATCGTGAGCCCGAGCGCCTCCAGGCGGCGGAACTCCTCCCAGTTGGCCCAGTCGCCGACCAGGTTGGAGTTGGCGATCAGCACGCGCGGCGCCCACTCGTGCGTCTGCATGACGCCGACGGGGCGGCCGGACTGCACCAGCATCGTCTCGTCCTGCTTCAGGCTCTGCAGCGTACGGACCATCGCGTCGAACGAGCGCCAGTCGCGGGCCGCCTTCCCCGTGCCGCCGTAGACGACGAGCTTCTCGGGATGCTCCGCGACCTCCGGGTCGAGGTTGTTCTGCAGCATGCGGAGGGCGGCTTCCTGCTGCCAGCCCTGAGCGCTCAACGTGCTCCCGCGTGGTGCGCGTACCGTCCTCGCGACGCTCGGTCCCGCCATGGCGCTGCCTCCTCGTGACTGGATTGAGTCATTCACATCCTGGCGTGATGAATATTGCTAGTCAATAGCATGTGGTGGGATGGCCTCATGGGTGACCTCATGAGTGTGGACGACGACGCCTTGGGCGCGGCCTTGCGCGTGGCCTTTCGCGCGGCAGTCGAGCAGGGGCTGGTCGGGCCGGACCGGCCGGTGGCCGGGCTGCTGGACGTGGCCGGTATCGAGGCGACCGTGGCCGACCTGCGCGCCGCCTTCGACACGCCCGGCGTCACCGTCACCCACACCCTGGCCGTCAAAGCCGCCTCGCTCGTACCGGTGCTGCGGCTGCTCACCACCCACGGGGTCGGTGCGGAGGTCGCCAGTCCGGGTGAACTCGCGCTGGCCCGCGCCGCGGGCGTACCGGCGGACCGCATCGTGCTCGACTCGCCCGCGAAGACGGTGGACGAACTGCGGGAAGCTCTGGCGCTGGGCATCGCCGTCAACGCGGACAATCCGCAGGAGCTGGCGCGGATCGACGCGCTTGTGGTCGGTTCCGCCTCCACCGGCTCCCCGCTCGGGCTGCGGATCAATCCGCAGATCGGCGGCGGCACGATCGGGGCGATGAGCACCGCCACGGACCACTCGAAATTCGGCATCGCACTACGGGATCCGGGCGCGGAGGACTGGGTCCTGCGCGCCTACCTCGACCGGCCCTGGCTCACCCGGCTGCACGTCCACACCGGATCCCAGGGGATGCCCCTGGAGCTCATGGCCGCCGGCGTCCGCGCCGTCCACGACCTCGCCGAGCGCATCAACGCAGCCGTCGGCCGCCCCCAGGTCACGACCATCGACATCGGCGGCGGACTGCCGGTCAACTTCGACTCCGACGACGTCCGGCCCGGCTTCCGCCGCTACGCCGATCTGCTGCGCAGCGCCGTCCCCGGGCTCTTCAGCGGGCGGTACGCCATCGTCACCGAGTTCGGGCGCTCGCTGCTCGCCAAGCGCGGGGCGATTCTCGCCCGCGTCGAGTACGTCAAGTCCGCCGGCGGCCGGCGCATCGCGGTCACCCATGCGGGGGCCCAGGTCGCCACCCGTACCGTCTTCGCGCCCGACGCCTGGCCGCTGCGCGTGCTGGCCCTGGACGCGTACGGCCGCCCCAAGGGCGGTGAGCGGGTCGTCCAGGACGTCGCCGGGCCCTGCTGCTTCGCGGGTGACCTTGTGGCGCGGGGGCGCATGCTGCCGGGGCTGGAAGCGGGCGACCATGTCGCGCTGCTCGACACGGGGGCGTACTACTTCTCGAACCACTTCGCGTACAACTCGCTTCTGCGGCCGGCGATTTACGGGTTCGCTCGCGCTGGCGGCGCGGTGCGGTTCGGGCTGGTCCGGGCAGCCCAGACCCGCGAGGAACTCCTCGCGGAGAGCGGCGCCGCCTACGCGGACGGCCTCACCTCCCTGCGCCCCGGCAGCGCCGCCTGACCTGCACCGGGCGCGCCGTCCGGCGGGGCCCAGCTACCTCCCCCAGCCTTCGGCCGGGGGAGGTAGCTGGGGGAGGATCGGCAACCATCGCAGAGGGGGCGGAACCGGCACCCCGGCAGCCGGGCAACCTGCCGCGCCGGGCAACCCGGCGCAGGAGCTAGCGGCCGCCCCGGGCAACGGCTACGCGGGCACCGCCGGGGCCGGCGTCACCCGCGGCGGGGCCGGTGGACTGGTAGCCGGAAACGCCGCGGCCGACGGGCCCGCGGGGGGCGGCCCATTCCGGGCGTACCCACAGCAGGGCGCCGTGGCGGCGCTCCCAGCGGCCCAGCCAGCGGGCCTTGGCCCACAGGCCCGCGCCGGCCCCGGCGAGGAGCATGCCGCCGGCGGCGGGGGCCGCGGCGGAGGAGCCGAGGGCGACGGCAAACGCGGCGAGGAGCCACCAGCGGTGTGCCCGGGACCAGATACGGGCGGTCACCCGGCGGTCCTGGAGGAAGGCCGACTTCGCGGCCCGTGTCGCCCCGTCGGCGAGTTTGACGTACCGCCTCCGCCGGACCACGTACGTGATTGCCGCCGCGATGATGAACAGCGCCGCGCCGCCGAGAACGCCGATCCGGCGGCCCGTGAGGCTGGGTACGAAGAGCCCGATGCCGGCGGCGAGCACCCCCAGCCACCACAGCCACCGCGCCGGTACGCGGATCATCACCGCCACTCGTGCCAGGACGTAAGCCCCGCGTGTCACGACCGTCCTCCTCTTGTCCGTCTGGCTGATTGCAGGGGAGGTTACTCAGCAAATCTCAGAATCGCGTTAAGACGGACGCGATTCGGCTACTCCACGAAGAGCCCGCGCTCCGCGGCCCTCGCGTCGAAGGCCTCCAGCCGCGCCTGCGCCTCCGGCAGCGAATCGCACATGGCCTCGATCAGAACCCGCCCGAGCAGCATCGGCGCGCATGCCGTGTCGAAGGCGAGGCCGGTGCCGACCGCGGCCGGCAGCAGCAGGTCGGAGTGGGCGGCGACGGGCGCGAAGGCACTGTCCGCGACGGTGACGACGGTCAGCCCGGCGCCCTTGGCGTAGGCGAGCGCGTCCACGAGTTCACGCGGATGCCGGGGCAGCGCGAAGCACATCATGGCGGTGGCGCCGGCCCGCACGGCGGCGTCGAGCCGGTCGGCGAACATGGTGCCGCCCTCGTCGAGCAGCCGCACATCCGGGTGGACCTTGGCCGCGAAGTAGGCGAAGCCTGCCGCCTGCGCGGAGGCGGCGCGCAGTCCGAGGACCAGGAGTGGCTGGGAGGCGGCGAGGAGGGTGGCGGCGCGGGCGACCGGCGCGGGGTCGGCGAGCAGGGCGGCGAGATGCCGGAGGTTCTCGATCTCGGCGTGTACGGCTTCCTGGTACTCGTTGTACGAATCCGTGGCCGCGTCCGGCGACGCGGCGCCGGGCGCCACCTCGCGCAGGTGCTTGCGCAGCGCGGGGTAGCCGTCGAAGCCGAGGGCGACAGCGAACCGAGTGACGGAGGGCTGGCTGACGCCCGCGAGTTCGGCGACCTCGACGCTGGACAGGTACGGCGCCTCCCCGGCACGCCGTACGAGGCAGTGCGCGATACGGCGCTGAGTGGGCGTGAGCCGCTGCGCTTCGAACAGCTTCATCAGACGCGCCGACGCGCCGTCGTTCTCAGGAACCATAACGTTCACGCTATCCCCGTGGGTTCTTCGGTTTTTCACCACACTGCCATGTTCACAGTCCGCCCATCCCGTCCAACAACCCTGCGGCCACCGCGACATCTCCGGTGAGCGGCCGGTCGGCCATTTCCGAGGCGAGTGCCTCGGCGGCAGCCGCATAGGCCTGCCCGACGGGCAGCGCCGGGTCCGGTACCAGGGCGTGCTGGCGCAGCGCCCGCAGCGCCGTGACAAGTTCGCAGGCCAGCACGTGTCGGAAGGCAGTGACGGCGCGTAGGGTGAGGCGGGCGCCCTGGGAGGCGAAGCTGGCCTGTTCTTCGAGGCCGCGCGAGAGCACGGCGTTGCCGAGGGTGGCGGGTGTGGCGCAGGTTCGCAGTTCGGCGAGGGCCCCGGCGGCGGCGTACTCAAGGATCATCATCCCCGACCCGGCGGACGGGCCGTCGGCCAGAAAGGGCCGCAGCCCGGTCAGTCCCGGATCGGCGAGGGCGCCGATCCGGGCGGTGGACAGTTGCGCGGTCTGGAGCACGGCGAGCCGCAGCATGTCGAGGGAGAGCGCCGTGTGGGCGGTGAAGAAGTTTCCGTGGTGCCAGGCGCTCGGGCCGCTCGGACCGATCCGGATCAGGGGATTCTCGGCGGCGGCGTTGATCTCGATCCGCAGCACCTGGTCGAGGGCGTCCGCCGCGTCCAGGGCGGTCCCGTGGATCTGCGGCAGACAGCGGAAGGCGTACGGGTCCTGGATCCGTACCCCGCTCGGTGTCACCGGGCAGTCCGGGGCTCCCAGGAAGCGGCGTATCTCCGCCGCGCTGGTCACCGCGCCGGGGTGCGGGCGGGCGGCGTGGACAGGAGCCGCGTAAGCCTCCAGCGAGCCGCCGACGGCGAGCAGGGACAGTGCCCCGACCGCGTGCGTGGCGCGGAGCAGGCCGTGCAGTTCGTGCAGCGCGAGGGCCGACTGGCCCAGGGTGAGGGCATTGCTGCTGATCAGTGCCAGCGCGTCGCCCGTGCCGACAGCGATCGGCGCGGGCGGCGGCCCGCCCTCCCAGGGGTGTTCGCCGACCAGCGCGAGGCCCAGTTGGGCGAGTGCCGCGATGTCGCCGGTGCCCACGGCCCCGTATTCGTGGATTACGGGATGCGCGCCCGCGGCCAGCGCCTGCGCGAGCGCGGCAACGACCTCCGTGCGCAGTCCCGCGCCCCCCGCCAGCAGTTGATTGAGCCGTACCGCGATCATCGCCCGGGCCTCCCTGCCCGGCACCCGGCCGCCGATCGCCCCGGCATGGCTGCGCAGCAGCCGGAGCCCGTGGCTGTCGATGTCCCCGGTGGCGACCGCGACCATGCGGTTGACGCCGACACCGGTCGTCCGGCCGTAGACGGGCCCCGCGGCCGCGAGCTCGGCGGCGGCGAGCCAGGACCTCTGGACGCCTTCGAGGGCGTACGGATCCAGCGCGGCACGCGCTCCGCCGTCCACGAGGGCGGCGATGTGGCCGACAGTCATTCGGCCGCCGTCGAGGGTAACGACGACCCCCTCGCGGGCGTCCGTGATCTGAGACAACATCATGAGCGACCTCAAACCTTTGCGTCCGCGCCTGTCTCCATTCAGATAGTGAGACTCTGCATGAACATATGCAGTCGAGGCAAGAGGCACTTTTCCGGACAGCCCAGGGAGTGGGGCGGGGGTGGGCCCGTACGGTGTCGAGCAACGGGTGGGCGGGCGGGGGAAAACCCCTCAGGCCGGCGGCAACAAACGCTTCTGCGGCTTCCCCATCGCGTTGCGCGGCAACGCGTCCAGGAAGCGGACCTTGCGCGGCCGCTTATGCACCGACAGGTGCCCCGCGACGAAGTCGATGAGTTCGCGCTCGCCGATCTCGCCCTCGGCGACGACATAGGCGACGATCTCCTGCCCGAGATCGGCATGAGGCGCGCCGATCACCGCCGCCTCACGGACCGAGGGGTGGTCCAGCAGCGCGTTCTCGACCTCGCCGGCGCCGATGCGGTAGCCGCCGGACTTGATGAGATCCGTCGAGGCGCGCCCGACGATGCGGTGCATGCCGTCGGGCTCGATGGCCGCGATGTCACCGGTCCGGAACCAGCCGTCCTCCGTGAACGACGCCGCGGTGGCCTCGGGGCGCCCGAGGTAGCCGTCGAACAGAGTGGGACCGGTGAGCTGCAGTTCGCCGATCTCGGCGCCGGGCTCGGCCGCCACTCGGGTCCGGATCCCCGGCAGGGGAAGGCCCACGGAGCCGGGCCGGCGCTCGCCGCCGGCCCGCGTGCTGACCGTGATGAGGGTCTCGGTCATGCCGTACCGCTCGACGGGCCGCTGCCCGGTGAGCGCCTCCAGGTCGCGGAAGACGGGCGCGGGCAGCGGGGCGCTGCCCGACACCAGGAGCCGCGCGCCGCGCAGCGCCCGCGCGGCGGAGGCGTCCTGGGTGACGCGGCTCCACACGGTCGGGACGCCGAAGTAGAGGGTCCCTGCCGCCGCGGCGTAGGCGGCCGGGGTGGGCCGTCCGGTGTGGAGGAGGCGGCTGCCGATGCGCAGGGGGCCGAGGACACCGAGCACAAGGCCGTGCACATGGAAGAGCGGCAACCCGTGTACGAGCGTGTCGTCGGCGGTCCACTCCCAGGCCTCGGCGAGGGCGTCGAGGTCGGCGGCGACGGCCTGGCGCGGCATGAGGACGCCCTTGGGGGCGCCGGTGGTACCCGACGTATAGAGGATGAAAGCGGTCGCGTCCGGGCGTGTCCCGGGCCTGGCCCAGTCGCCGCGTTCCGCGAGGTCGACCGGGGGCAGCGGGACAGCGCCGGAGTCGTGGAGGATGTGCTCGCGCTCCGCCGGCCCGGAGTCCGGCGGTACGGGCACGACCGGCACCCCGGCGAGGAGGCCGCCGACGACGGCGACGACCGTCTCGGCGGTGGCCGTCGCGTCCACAGCCACGGCGGGCGCACCGGCGATCCGGGCGGCGACCGCGCCCGCCGCGCCGAGCAACTGCTCGCGCGAGAGGGCGACTCCGGCCACCTGGACCGCGTCGGGGCGGTCGCCCTCGGACGCGGTGAGGGCCGCCAGCAGGGGCAGGGACACGGGTCCGCTCCTTCCGTCAGGGCGCAAAGGACGCCATCGCGACTCTACGGGGCCCGCCCCCGGTCCGGTCGGGGGGGTTTACCCCACTGCCAAAGGCCGCCGGGCTCCGTACGGTGTCCGCATTCGTCCGCGCCGCTACGGGTCCGTACCGGCGCCCCGTCGATCAGCGCGCCCTGGCCGCGCCGGGCGACGGCCGTCCGGCCGGGTGCCGGGTGCGGGCTGCCACAGCGTCGGACACAGAATCAGCATCGATGATGATCACGCGGGTCACTCAACCAGACGAGCGGCCCGCGCCGTGGCGCGAGCCGCTCGTGGTGAAGATTGCGCGGGGACCGCCGCACCCCCGGTTGTCCGGGGGGCGGGACGACGGCGGTCCCCGCGAGGGACGCGGACCGGGTCAGGGCCGGGCTCTCGCATCCAGGGCAACCATGGATTCCGGGAGCCGCTCCGGAGGTCCTTGGCGCCACATTCTTGGGTTGTCGTCCTGCTGACATCCACCAATGTGCCGGACTCGTGTTAAGCGCGTGCTGCCGGTACGTGACACTGATGTACCACTTCGGCGAAGTTCTCCGACATGGCCGCGGGCGTTCTACTTCGCCGCGTCCTGCGCCAGGAACGCGAGCAGGTCCTGCCGGCTGACGACACCCGTCGGCTTGCCCTCCACCAGCACGATCGCCGCGTCCGCCACTCCGAGGACCGCCATCAGGTCGCCGACCGGCTCACCCGAGCCGACCTGCGGAAGCGGGGCACACATGTGCTGCTCCAGCGGGTCGTCGAGGGTGGCGCGCTTGGTGAACAGCGCGTCGAGCAGCTCGCGCTCCACGACGGAGCCGATGACCTCCGCCGCCATGACATCCGGGTGGCCGGCGCCCGGCTTGACGATCGGCATCTGCGAGACGCCGTACTCGCGCAGCACCTCGATCGCCTGGCCGACCGTCTCGTCGGGGTGCATGTGCACAAGGTGCGGGATGCCGCCGTCCTTGCGGTCCAGGACGTCGCTGACGCGCGCCTGCTGGCCGCCCTCCTCCAGGAAGCCGTAGTCGGCCATCCACTCGTCGTTGAAGATCTTCGACAGATACCCGCGCCCGCTGTCCGGCAGCAGTACGACCACCACGTCGTCCGGCCCGAGCCGCTCCGCGACGCGCAGCGCCGCCACGACCGCCATCCCGCAGGAGCCGCCGACCAGCAGGCCCTCCTCCTTCGCGAGCCGCCGGGTCATCTGGAAGGCGTCCTTGTCGGAGACCGCGACGATCTCGTCCGCCACCGTGCGGTCGTACGCGGTCGGCCAGAAGTCCTCGCCGACGCCCTCGATCAGATACGGCCGCCCGGAGCCGCCGCTGTAGACGGAGCCCTCGGGGTCGGCGCCGATGACCTGGACCCGGCCCTCGCTGGCGTCCTTCAGATACCGGCCGGTGCCGGAGATGGTGCCGCCGGTGCCGACGCCCGCCACGAAGTGGGTGATCTTCCCCTCCGTCTGCTGCCACAGCTCGGGACCGGTGGACTCGTAGTGGGACAGGGCGTTGTTGGGGTTGCTGTACTGGTCGGGCTTCCAGGCGTTCGGCGTCTCCGCGACCAGCCGGTCCGAGACGTTGTAGTACGAGTCCGGGTGCTCCGGATCCACGGCCGTCGGGCAGACCACGACCTCGGCGCCGTACGCCCGCAGCACATTGATCTTGTCCGTGGACACCTTGTCCGGGCAGACGAAGACGCAGTGGTACCCCTTCTGCTGCGCGACGATCGCCAGCCCGACCCCGGTGTTCCCCGAGGTCGGCTCCACGATCGTGCCACCGGGCTTGAGCTGCCCGCTCTCCTCCGCCGCCTCGATCATGCGCAGGGCGATACGGTCCTTGACCGAGCCGCCGGGGTTGAAGTACTCGACCTTGGCCAGGACGGTCGCCTGAACCCCCGAGGTCACATTGTTCAGCCGTACCAGCGGGGTGTTGCCGACAAGGCTGATCATCGAGTCGTGGAACTGCACCGTTGTCTCCGGGTTCTCCGAGATTGTGAGGCCAGAGTAAGCGCAAAACCGCTTGCCCCGGGCCGTCTGTCAGCTCAACGCGCCTCAGCGGCCCCATGACGCTTCACGCGCCTGTGACATACCGGACGGTAGAGTCCGCAGCGGCGCGTCCAAGACACCTGGGGGTGTGAAATGCCCGAGGAGCAGCGTCTCTACACGGCCGCGCTGAGCCGGATCGCCGCCGCGGAGGCCGAGCTGGCAGAGGTGCGCGACGTCGTGACCGCCCTCGCCGCCGGGCCCCCGCAGCAGCCCCGCAGCTGGCCGCCCGACCTTGCGGAGGTCCTCTATGGCCGGGCCGAGCAGGAGCACCGCATCGACCAGCTCCAGCGCGAGGCCCGCAAGGAGGTGCTGACCTTTGTCCGGCCCCCTTACGTCATGCAGGGCAACCCCGTGCAGGAGGAGCGGCTCGCCGCGGGCATCGTCTACCGCTCCCTGTACGAGAACAGCGCGCTGACCCACCCGGGCGCCACCGAACTGCCCGGCTTCGTGCCGCCCGGCGAGCAGGCCCGCGCCACCCCGCGGGTGCCGCTGAAGCTGATGATCGTCGACAATGAGCACGCCCTCCTCCCGCTGGTCAGCGGCCATAGCGACTTCACCTCAGGTGGTCTGCTCCTGCTCCACCAGTCGGTCGTACTCGACGCCCTCATCGAACTCTTCGAGGACCGCTGGCTGCGCGGCACACCGCTGCGCTTCCCCACCGGCGACCCCGATCCCGGCCTCCCCGTCTCCCCGGCCCTCGACGCACAGCTGCTCTCCCTCCTCATGTCCGGCCTGCCCGACAAGGCGATCGCCGGCCAGCTCGGCATCTCGCTGCGCACCCTCCAGCGCCGCATCCGCGGCCTCATGGAGTCCACCGGCACCGCCAACCGGACGCAGCTCGCCTGGTACGTGGCGCAGCAGCGGCTGGCGTAATGGGCGTTGCAGGGGACACATGATTGGGCAACAAATTGTTGTACGGATACCTCAGACCTTCGGGAGGTGGACCCGCTAGATGTCGAGAGCAAGGGTGGCCCGGCGCATCGCGACCGCTGCGGCATACGGAGGCGGTGGCATCGGACTGCTGGGCGGAATGGCCGTCGGCGTTCTGCTCACCGAGATGCAGCTGGCGCGAAAGGTCGTCGGCGGCTCGGCGGACGTACCGCCGCGTGCGGACGGCCGCTACGGCGCGGCGTTCGCCCGTCCGGGGCAAGAGCCGCCGGTCCGGCTGGGGTTCCTCGGCGACTCGACGGCCGCCGGCCAGGGCGTGGCGCTGGCCGGCGAGACCCCGGCCGCGCTGGTCGCGTCGGGGCTGGCGGCCGTCGCGGAGCGGCCCGTACAGCTGGTGAACGTGGCGAATCCCGGCGCGCAGTCCACCGACCTGGCGCGCCAGGTCTCCCTCCTTCTGGACCCGCAGTCGCCGCACCCCAACGTCTGCGTGATCATGATCGGCGCGAATGACGTCACCCAGCGGATGCCCCCGGCGAAGTCGGTCCGGCTCCTCGCCGACGCCGTACGGCGGCTGCGCGACGCGGGGTGCGAGGTCATCGTCGGGACGTGCCCCGACCTGGGGTCGGTCGAACCGGTGTACCAGCCGCTTCGCTGGGTCGCCCGCCGGCTGAGCCGCCAGCTGGCCGCCGCGCAGACCATCGCCGTGGTCGGCCTCGGTGGCCGTACGGTGTCGCTCGGTGCTCTGCTCGGGCCCGAGTTCGAGGCCCGGCCCCGCGAAATGTTCGGCCCGGACAACTACCACCCTTCCGCCGAGGGGTACGCGACGGCCGCGATGGCCATGCTCCCGACCGTCTGCGCCACGCTCGGGCTCTGGCCCGCGCAGGACGAGCGGCCCGACTCCCGGCGCGGCGAGGGCTTCCTGCCCGTGGCCCAGGCCGCCGTCGAAGCCGCCGCCGAAGGCGGCACCGAAGTCACCGCCGCCACCGGCACCGTCTCCGGCTCCGGTCCCCGCGGCCGCTGGGCCCTGCTCAAACGGCGCCGCCGCCACCGCCTCACCCCCACCGAACCCGCCCCGGCCTGACGCTTCGCGCTGCGCTGAGCGGGGACGCGGGCGGTGCCCAGCTGTGTGGGTGGGCCGGTGGTGGGGCGGGCCCACCGGCCGGTGGGGGGTGAGGCAAACCCCCCACCCCGACACCCGCCCTAAGCGATCGCTCAGAAAGAGGCCCGCGTCACAGCGCGCAGAACGTGACTCATTCGATACGCGCAGGTAACTTCGCAGGGAGTCCCGAGAGAGTCCCGCCCCGCCGAGGAGCCCGCGATGCCCGAAGCCGTGATCGTCTCTGCCGCCCGTTCGCCGATCGGACGGGCGTTCAAGGGATCCCTGAAGGATCTCCGCCCGGACGATCTCACCGCCACGATCGTCCGGACCGCCCTCGCGAAGATCCCGCAGCTCGATCCGCGCGAGATCGACGACCTGATGCTGGGCTGCGGCCTGCCCGGCGGCGAGCAGGGCTACAACCTGGGCCGGATCGTCGCCGTACAGCTGGGTATGGACCACCTGCCGGGCTGCACGATCACCCGCTACTGTTCCTCGTCCCTGCAGACGACCCGGATGGCACTGCACGCCATCAAGGCGGGCGAGGGGGACGTGTTCATCTCGGCCGGCGTCGAGATGGTGTCCCGCAGCGTCAAGGGCAGCTCCGACGGGCTGCCGGACACGAAGAACCCGCTCTTCGCAGAGGCGGAGGGCCGCACCACCGCCCGCGCCGAACAAGGCGCCGGCGAATGGCACGACCCGCGCGAGGACGAGCTGCTCCCGGACCCGTACATCGCGATGGGGCAGACGGCGGAGAATCTGGCGGCGCTGAAGGGCATCACGCGTCAGGAGCAGGACGAATTCGGTGTGCGGTCCCAGAATCTCGCCGAGGAAGCCATCAAGAACGGCTTCTGGGAGCGCGAGATCACTCCGGTGACCCTCCCGGACGGGACCGTCGTCTCGAAGGACGACGGCCCGCGCGCCGGGGTCACCCTCGAAGCGGTGCAGGGCCTGAAGCCGGTCTTCCGCCCCGACGGCACGGTGACGGCGGGCAACTGCTGCCCGCTCAATGACGGCGCCGCGGCCCTCGTGATCATGTCCGACTCGAAGGCGCGCGAGCTGGGCATCACGCCGCTGGCCCGAGTGGTGTCGACCGGCGTGTCCGGCCTGTCGCCGGAGATCATGGGCTACGGCCCGGTGGAGGCGTCCACGCAGGCGCTGCGGCGCGCCGGGCTGGGCATCGGCGACATCGACCTGGTCGAGATCAATGAGGCCTTCGCGGCCCAGGTCATCCCTTCCTACCGGGGCCTCGGTATCGACATCGACCGCCTCAATGTGAATGGCGGGGCCATCGCTGTCGGACATCCGTTCGGTATGACCGGCGCCCGTATCACCACCACCTTGATCAATTCCCTTCAGCACCACGACAAGCAGTTCGGCCTGGAGACGATGTGCGTCGGCGGTGGCCAGGGCATGGCCATGGTTATCGAACGTCTTTCCTAAAATCGAGCGTGTGACCCGAATCGCAATAGAAGCGCCCCCGGGATGTGATTTTCTCTCCTGGGGCGCGCTTCTACGCAGGTCAGGTGGGCCCTCCTCATTCGGGCGAGGGTCAAAGATCCGCCCAAATGGTGACGTTCCGCAGTGCAAAGGCCAAGGGTTTCAGTGCACAGTTATGGAACGGAAGGACGAACCTGCTCGGGATTGCACAGTCGGGAGTACACCAGTGAGCGCCATGTTCCTCGTTCTGCTTACGGCCGCGGGAGCTGCCGGGGCCGTGGGGTCTGTCGCCCTGCTCTCGGCACACGGACTGCGCCGGGAACTCGCCGCCCTGCGCGCGGACCTCGCCGCAGCCCGGGCGGCCATCGCCGTACCCAGGGCCCGTACGGCCCCCGACACCACCGACATACGCGCCGCCGTCGCCGACGCACTCGCCGACGAGCGCGAGCGGGAGCTCTCCGAGGCCCGCGCCTTCTGGGCCGCCCAGGAAGCCCGCGAGGGCGCCGACACGCCCTTCTTGGGCGCCACCGGGCCCGTGCCCGGTGCGGAGCACTCCGACTACGAGGTACTGCCCTTCGGGCCGTACATGCCCCGCCAGGCCGACCTCGCGGGCCTGGACTCCGGCGGCCTCCCGGCCCCGGCGCACCCCTCCAGCCCCGACTTCGGCTTCCCCTCCCCCGTCGTCGCCAACCAGGAGCAGACCGCCGAGCGCCTCGCCGAGCTCGCCGACGACGGCGTTCCCCTCGCCGATGTCCGCCCCGGCCCCCTCGGCACGCTCGACGTCTACGTCTTCGCCGACGGCACCACCCTCTGCATGACCCCAGGCCACCGCGAGACCGCCCTCCAGCTCTCCGACGCCCTCGACCGCGGCGAGATCCCCGTCCTCCTCGGCGGCTCGGCCATCGCCGGCGCCTACGCCCTGACCTTCACCTATGGCGAGGAGAGCGTCTACATCCTGGCGGACCGGGTAGTGGCGTCCCTCTGACGGCCAGGCCCAGGGCCTGGCCGCTGCGCCCGGGCAGGCCCTGGGCCCTGTCCGGGCGATCTCCGTGGGCGGGGTCTGGTGCCTGCGATCGCAAGGCGGAGGAAGGAAGCGACGCGGAGCATCGTTGACCGACGACAACGCCGCGAGCTCCCCCAGCTACCTCCCCCAGCCTTCGGCCGGGAGGTGCCCCCAGGAGGTGCCCCCAGTGCCAGGGCACGCGACGCCGCGGAGATCGCCCGGACAGGGACTAGAGGCCGCAGGCCTTGGCCACGGCCTCTACGCGCCGGACCGCCGCGTCCAGCCGCTCCTCGTACGCGGGATACGGCTCAAGCGCCGCCGCCAGCTCATGCCCCGCCACCGCGATCTGGTCGCCGACCACGAAAACCCCCTCGTCCGGAATGATCCGCACCTCGCGCCCGGGGAATTCGATCCGCTGCGCCTCGGCCGCCAGCTCACGGGCGAGCGCGAGACCCGCCTCCGCCACTGCGCCACGCAGGCGGCTCTGCGGCAGGGCGCGGAAGCGGCCGGCGAGCCGGTCCACAGCGCGGAGGAGAGTAGCGCAGTCGAGCATGAAGGGGAGCCTACCGGCGCGTACCCGCAAGAGGATGCCGCCGACTGTTGCCAATGGCCGACCGCTAAGGCACGGTGGGGTAACCGGCACACATACCGGAGGCGCCAATGTCAATGATCTTCTCCGAGGAAACCCACCGGAACCTGCTCTCCCGCATCCCACAATGCACTGGCCGCGAGGTCCGCGAATGGCTTCGCACGGTCGATGACGGCCCCGCATTCCTCCGCTTCGACGAGAAAGTCAGCTGGCTCCGCAGCGAGCACGACCTGTCCTATGGACACGCCAAGGCGATCGTCCACGAATACGACTTGAGGCGTGCCGCGCGCAAACTTCTGTAGCCCGCCTGCCCGCACGCATATGGCAACGGGCCCTGGAAGTCGTCGACTTCCAGGGCCCGTTGCCATAAGCCTGTCCCCCAACAGCGCCGGGGGCCTAGGGCCTGTCCGGCCGATCTCCGCGGCGTCGCGTGCCCTGGCACTGGGGGCACCTCCCAGCGGTAGCTGGGGGAGCTCGCGGCGTTGTCGTCAGTCGACGACGCTCCGCGTCGCCTCCCTCCTCCGCCTTGCGATCACAGGCGCCAGACCCCGCTCCTTCTCCCACGGAGATCGGCCGGACAGGCCCTAGTCGCGCAGGATGGAGATCAGCCGCAGCATCTCCAAGTAGATCCACACCAGGGAGAGCGTCAGCCCGAAGGCTGCCAGCCAGGACTCCCGCTGCGGGGCGCCGTACTGGATGCCGTCCTCGATCTGCTTGAAGTCCAGCGACAGGAAGAACGCACCGAGCAGCACGCCCACGATGGCGACAAGGATGCCGAGCCCACCGCTGCGCAGACCCAGGTCGGCGCCGAAGAGGCCCAGAACCATGTTGACGACCAGCAACAGCAGGAAGCCGATGGCGATCGCCATACCGATCCGCTGGTACCGGGCGGTGACCCGGATCAGCCGGGTCCGGTACGCGATGAGCATGCCCCCGGAGACCGCCATCGTGCTCAGTACGGCCTGCAGCGGCGCACCGGACCACTGCTGGTTGTAAAGCTCGCTGATCACCCCGAGGAAGATGCCCTCGAAGGCCGCGTATCCCAGGATCAGCGCGGGCACCGGCTCGCGCTTGAAGGACTGCACCAGGCCGAGCACCATCGCGATGAGCATGGCACCGATGGCGACGCCGAAGCTGCCCGCCAGCGCGAACCAGCCGACCGCGGCACCGACCGCCACCGTGCCGAGCGTCATGCCAGTGCGCATGACGACGTCGTCCATTGTCATGCGCCCGGTCTGCAGCGGGCCGGCCGGCGGGGCCTGGTACATCTGCTGCAACTGTTCGGGCGTACCGCTGTAAGGGTTCGGACCTCCGTAGGCCTGCTGCGGCTGCCCTCCGAAGCCCGCGTAGCCGCCGTCCCCGCGGGAGAATCCCCGCCGGGAGAAGATCGGGTTACTGCTCCTCATCGCACTCCTCCATGGCCGCACTGCACGGCTTCGATACACAGTAATGGATTGGCAAAGAAAATGGGCTGACCCAAGGGGATCAAGGGGGATCTTCCCCGGAATCGCCCTCTTAGGGGAAGAGGTGACCAGCGGGCGGACCGGCGCCGCCCGGGCAGGCCCCTTCGTAGGCTGGGCGGAACCGACCCGATCAAGCAGGAAACGGGGGACCGGTGCCCGCACGACGTGGAGTGCTCGGGGCCATCGGCTGTGCGACCGATGGGCTGGAAGAGTTGCGGACCGGGCTTGTGCGGCCCGCGATCGAGCACGGCTGGCAGGTGGCGGTGACCCTTACCCCGACCGCCGGCCGCTGGCTGCGCGACATCAGGGAGCTGGAGCTCCTGGAGAAGCTGACCGGCCTGCCTGTCCGCGACGAGCCCCGGCTGCCGTCCGAGGCCCGTCCCCATCCGTACGCCGACTGCTTGGTGGTCGCTCCGGCCAGCGCCAACACAGTGGCGAAGCTCGCGACCGGATTCGGCGACAACCAGGCCCTGACGCAAGTCGCCGAGGCGATCGGGACCCCTGGGGTGCCCGTCGTCCTCTTCCCGCGGATCAACGCCGCCCATGCCCGTCACCCCGCGTGGGAAGGGCACATCGCCGCGCTGCGGCGGGGCGGCGTCCGGCTCGTCCACGGCCCTGATGTGTGGCCGCTGCACGAGCCTCGCCGGGAACCGGGTAATGTGCGGATACCGTGGGCCGCGATCCTCGCGGCAGCGGAAAACGAAATTCATCGGCAATCAGGAGTGCAATCCTGAAGTGCGGGTACCTGGGCAGGAAGACCAAGTGCGCGCCCATGGCGGGAGAGTGCCCGGAACCGGACTCGAACCGGTACGCCCGCAAGGGGCAGCGAGGTTTAAGCTCGCCGTGTCTGCATTCCACCATCCGGGCAGGGCGACGCATGAGCGCGTCATGAGCCTATCCGGGAAGGCGGGTCGGCCAGGGGGGCGTCGGCGCCATGTTGTCTGATTTTATGGCCAACTGATGGGCCATCAGGCCGACTTTCGACGGTCGGCCACAGGCCGGGCCCCTGTGGGGCCCGGGCATAGGCCTCGCGCATGTGACGCGAAATCGCTTTCCCCCTGCAACGCGGTCCGGAGCGGCTGTCATTCGCAAGTGGGACGACGGCGTACATACGTCCCGTACCGAGGCACACGCCAACTGCCCCCGGACCGGGCCGGGTTCATCTTCGAGGCGTCCGGAACCGCAGCCGGCCCCCCGCGTCGGACGCGGAGGGCCGGGCCAGTTGGACTCCTTTCGTGCCAATCCGGGGGTTAGGTCAGCCAGTCCGCACGGGTGGGCGGCATTCCGGAATCCCCGCCGGACGGGGTGCGGGTGGCGAGCACCTGGTTGACGCCGATGCGGTTCTGCTCGAAGGACAGCGCCGAGGCGGCCATGTAGAGGCGCCAGACGCGGGCCCGGCCCGGAGTGGTGAGGCGGACGGCCTCGTCCCAGTGGGCCTCGATGTTGGCGACCCATTGGCGCAGAGTGAGGGCGTAGTGCTCGCGCAGCGCCTCGACGTCGCGGACCTCGAAGCCGGCCTCTTCCAGGCGGGAGACCGTGGAGCCGATCGGGGCGAGTTCACCGTCCGGGAAGACGTAGCGGTCGATGAACTTGTCGACTTCGTAGGCCCCCTCGTCGGCCTGCGGGCGGCGGGCGATCTGATGGTTGAGGAGCCGGCCGCCGGGCCGCAGGAGCCCGTACAGGACGGCGGCGTAGGCGCGGTACTGCTCCCGGCCGACGTGTTCGGCCATGCCGATGGAGGAGATGGCGTCGAAGGGGCCGTCGGAGACGGCCCGGTAGTCCTGGACCCGGATGTCGATACGGTCCGTCAGCCCGGCCTCGGCGATCCGCTTGCGGGCGTAGGCGGCCTGCTCGGTGGAGAGGGTGATGCCGGTGGCGTGGACGCCGTACTCCTCGGCGGCGTGCAGGACCATGGAGCCCCAGCCGCAGCCGACGTCGAGCAGCCGCTGGCCGGGCCGGAGGTCCAGCTTGCGGCAGATCAGGTCGAGCTTCGCGCGCTGGGCCTCTTCGAGGGTGCCCTCGCTGCCCCTCTCCCAGTAGGCGCACGAGTAGACCATGGACGGGCCGAGGACCAGCTCGTAGAAGTCGTTGCCCACGTCGTAGTGGTGACTGATCGCCGCCCGGTCGCGGCGCGGACTGTGCCGGCCGAAGCGGCGGCCCCGCCGCGCTTCCTCCGGCGGCGGCGCCGGGGCCGGTCCTGGACCGGCGAGCACGAGCGCCTCGCGCAGCGCGCCGAGGGCCTGCCGCAGCGGCGGCCGGCCCTCGTCGCCGCGGTGCCAGACCAGGGAGGACAGCTCGTCGAGCGCGCTGTAGAAGTCCCCGTCGATGTCAAGGTCCCCGGCCACCCAGGCCCGGGCCAGCCCCAGTTCGCCGGGCGACCAGAGCAACCGCCGGAGCGCTTTCCGGTTCCGTACGACCAACGCCGCCGGGGCGTCGGGGGGACCGGCCTCACTGCCGTCCCAGGCACGGATGCGGAGCGGGAAGGGGGAGCCGAGCGTTTGCTCGGCGAGTGCGGTCAGCCGTCCGGCCGCTTCAGCCATAGTGCGCACCTCCATCGGGAAGGGTTCCCATCCCTAGATAAACAGATGCACGTTACAACCTTAATCCCGATTGCAGCCTTCTGCCACGCCGAAGGGCGCCCGCGCCACGGATGGCGGACGCCCTTCGGAACGTACTGCCGGCTCGGCTGGTCAGGAAGCCTTGGCCTTCTCGGCCTCTGCCGGGGCCGGGACCATGGCCTTGGGGGCCGGGGCGGGCTTGGCGGCCTCGTAGAACTCCTCGCGGGGGTGCTCCATGGCACCGAGGGAGACGACCTCGCGCTTGAGGAACGCGGCGAGGGTCCAGTCCGCGAGGACCCGGAACTTGCGGTTGAAGGTCGGGACGGCCATGCCGTGGTAGCCACGGTGGAAGTACCAGGCGAGGCGGCCCTTGAAGCGGAGCTTGACCTTGCCGAACTTCAGCATGGCGACGCCCTTGTGCAGGCCGAGGCCGGCGACGGCACCCATGTTGCTGTGCTTGTACTCGTGCTGCGGGAAGCCGCGCATGCCGGAGATGACGTTGTCGCCGAGGACCTTGGCCTGGCGCAGCGCGTGCTGGGCGTTGGGCGGGCACCAGGCGCCGGGGCCGGTGGCGAGGTCGGGGACCTGGGCGTTGTCGCCGGCGGACCAGATGTAGTCGGCGCCCTGGACCTGGAGGGTCGGGGCGGTGTCGACATGGCCGCGCGGGCCGAGCGGGAGGCCGAACTTGGCGAGGGCGGGGTTCGGCTTGACGCCGGCCGTCCAGACGATCGTGGAGGCGTCCACCTCGAGGCCGTTGGCGAGGACCACGTGCTTGTCGACGCAGGACTTCATGGACGTGCTGAGGAAGACCTCGACGCCGCGCTCGCGCAGGTGCTCCAGACCCCAGGCGCCCAGTTCCGGGCCGACCTCGGGGAGGATCTTGTCGGCTGCGTCTACGAGGATGAACCGCATGTCCTCGCGGGTGACGTTCGGGTAGTACTTGGCGGCGTCGCGGGCCATGTCCTCGACCTCGCCAATGGTCTCCGCGCCCGCGAAGCCACCGCCGACGAAGACGAAGGTGAGCGCCTGGCGGCGGATGTCCTCGTCTTGCGTGGAGTCGGCCCTGTCGAGCTGCTCAAGGACGTGGTTGCGCAGGCCGATGGCCTCCTCGATGCCCTTCATGCCGATGCCGTTCTCGGCGAGACCGGGGATCGGGAAGGTGCGGGAGACCGCGCCGAGGGCTATGACCAGATAATCGAACGGCAGCTCGTAGGACTCACCCACGAGCGGCTCGACGACCGCGACCTTGCGGTCCTGGTCGATGCTTGTGACCCGGCCGGTGAGGACCTCCGCCTTGGGGAGCACACGGCGAAGCGGCACCACGACATGGCGGGGAGAGATGCTGCCGGCGGCGGCTTCGGGCAGGAAGGGCTGGTACGTCATATATGAACGCGGGTCGACGACTGTGACGGTCGCCTCGCCATAGCGCATCTTCTTAAGGATGCGCCGGGCCGCGTACAGGCCGACGTACCCACCGCCTACTACGAGGATCCTGGGACGCTCCGTTGTGCTCATGGAATCGAGTATCCAGCACCCCCCGGGGGGTAGCTCGTGAGCCCCTTCACAAGCTTCCCCATACCCTCTGCTACACTGCGCCGCTTCGTGATCAGAGCCACAACCCGGAGCGGGAACCCGGCGCATGGACCGGGCGTTGAGCGCCCCCTCTGAGCAGCGGCGATCGACATGTACGGACCCCTCGACGGGCGTCCTTAATGCCCCTGAAACACCCGCCCTCAGGGGGTCCTGGGGGCACCCCCGCCCCGGGATCCACGAAAAGTGGACCATGAGGCAGGAACTTCATGTGAAGAAATTCACGAAGTTCGTTTGTCAGGCGAGTGACCAGGCGATGCCGTCGAGGATGTCGTGCTCGCTCACCACGACTTCTTCGGCGCCGATCCGCTCCATGATCTGGAGCAGTACGAGCGCTCCGGCGCCGATGACATCCACCCGCCCGGGGTGGATGACGGGGTTCGCGGCGCGCTCCGCGTGGCTCGCCGACAGCAGCCACCCGGTGATCTCCCGGACCTGGCCGACGCTGACCCGGGAGTGGTGGATCGCCACCGGGTCGTACCCGGTCAGTCCCTGCGCGATCGCGGCCACGGTCGTCACCGACCCGGCCAGCCCGACGAGGGTGCGGGCCCGGGTCAGCGGGACCGTTTCCTCGGCCAGGTCCAGGGCGGCCTTGATGTCGGCCTTTATGGCCGCGATCGTGCCGGGGGTGGGCGGGTCGATGATTTCGCCGTCGCGGACGAGATGGCGTTCGGTCATCCGTACGCAGCCGATGTCGACCGAGCAGGCCGCCTCGACGGTCTCGTCACCCACCACGAACTCGGTCGAGCCGCCGCCGATGTCGACGACGAGATACGGCTTGGCCAGATGGTCGCGGCCCGCCAGCTCCTTCGTGGCGCCGGTGAAGGAGAACTCCGCCTCCTGCGCCCCCGTGATCACCTCGGGCTCGACGCCCAGGATGTCCACGACACCGCGTACGAAGTCCTCGCGGTTGGAGGCGTCACGGGACGCGGAGGTGGCGACGAAGCGCACCTGCTCCGCGCCGAGCTCCCTGATGACGGCGGCGTACTCGCGGCAGGCGGCGAAGGTACGCTCCAGCGCCTCGGGGGCGAGCCGGCCGGTGCGGTCCACGTCCTGGCCGAGCCGGACGATGGTCATCCGGCGGTCCAGGTCCTTGATGGCGCCGGTGGCGAAGTCGGCGTCGGCGACCAGAAGGCGGATGGAGTTGGTGCCGCAGTCGATGGCGGCCACGCGGGTCACTTGGCGTCTCCTTCCGGAGCTTCCGGGGTTGCCGGGGCGTCCCGGTCGAGCGGCTCGAACGCGAACCAGCCGCGATCGCCGCCCCCGCCGGAGCGGTGTACCTGCCAGCCGTCGGCCGGATCCGGCGGGCCGAGAGGCATAACGCACGGCCCCTTGCGCCACCACTCCGGCAGCATCGCGATGGCCTCGTCGCCCAGCGGGTTCACACCGGGGCCGGCGGCCAGCGAGTGGCCGACGAGGACGTGCAGGCACTTCACCCGGTCCGGCATGCCGCCGGCGCTCGGGAAGCCTTCCAGGACCTCGATGGCGTCGCGGCGCTCGATGTAGTCCTCGTGGGCACGCCGGTACGCGGCGGCCAGCTCCGGGTCCTCGGCGAGACGGGCCGTCATCTCCTTCATGACACCGTCGGCCTCCAGGGTGCCGATGGCGGAGGCGGCGCGCGGGCAGGTCAGGTAGTAGAGGGTCGGGAAGGGTGTCCCGTCCTCCAGCCTCGGGGCCGTCTCGACGACATCCGGGTTGCCGCACGGGCATCGGTGGGCGATGGCGCGCAGGCCGCGGGGCGGGCGGCCGAGCTGCTCCCTGAGCGCGGCGACGTCCGCGTCGGTCGGCGCGGTGGGCTCGGTCTTCGGCGGGGGCGTTTCCATGCCTGGAGGCTTCTCTTCGCTTCTCTTCGGACGGGGTCGTACGTGGCCGTGCGTGGCCGTGCGTGGTCGTCCGGGTCATTGACGGTCTGACGGATTCGGGTGCCGCGTCAGCGGCCGGCGGCGGTGTCCGTGTAGTCGACGCCGCTCCAGAGGTTGGCGTACCAGGGGTTCCGGGCGGCGCTCTCGTCCGAGGTGTGGCGCACGGAGGGCGAGGCGCTCGCGGAGGGGTCCACCATCGTATAGCCGGTCTCGCCCGGCATGACGTAGTGCAGATGCTCGCGCGCCTGCGCCTTGACGTACTCCGGATCCTGCCAGCGGGCCTTCTGCTCGCTGAGCTGGTCGACCTGCTTCTGCTCTTGCTTGGCCTGTTCGCGCTGGTCGTCGATTTGCGAGCGCTGGGCAACGTACTGCCGCATGGGGTAGGCAAGGGCGACGATCAGCGCGCACACGACGAGCGCGAGCAGCGCCGCACGGCCGGTGAGCTTGTTGCGCCGCACAGCCGGGCGCCCGCCGGTGGCCCGGTAGACGCGGGCCTGGGCCTGCGCGCCGAGGGCTCTCAGCCTGGTCGCGGTGGAAAAACGATCCGGCACTTGTCACCTCCCGTGGGGTTCCTGGTCAGGGCCTGTCCGGCCGCTACCGCTGGGGGCACCTCCTGGGGGCACCTCCCGGCCGAAGGCTGGGGGAGGTGGCTGGGGAAGGCATATCAGCTGCGGCGGCCGGACCGGCCACAGCCCGCCGGGCGGACTCCGAAGAGCCCGCCCGGCGCCGACGTCAGCCCTTGAAGCGCGGGAACGCGGAGCGGCCCGCGTAGACCGCCGCGTCGTCGAGGATCTCCTCGATGCGCAGGAGCTGGTTGTACTTGGCGACCCGCTCCGACCGCGCCGGGGCGCCCGTCTTGATCTGGCCGCAGTTCGTGGCGACAGCCAGGTCCGCGATGGTGACGTCCTCGGTCTCGCCCGACCGGTGCGACATCATGCACTTGTACCCGTTGCGCTGCGCGAGCTCCACCGCGTCGAGGGTCTCGGTGAGGGAGCCGATCTGGTTGACCTTGACCAGCAGCGCGTTGGCCGTGTTGTTGTCGATGCCCTTCTGCAGACGCTCCGGGTTGGTGACGAAGAGGTCGTCACCGACGATCTGCACCTTGTCGCCGAGCTGCTCGGTGAGGGTCTTCCAGCCGTCCCAGTCGTCCTCGAACAGCGGGTCCTCGATGGAGACCAGCGGGTACGCGTCGACGAGCTCGGCGTAGTACGCGGTGAGCTCGGCGGCGGAGAGGGCCTTGCCCTCGAACTCGTAACTGCCGTCCTTGTAGAACTCGGACGCGGCGACGTCCAGCGCGAGCCCGATGTCCTGGCCCGGGGTGTAGCCGGCCTTCTTGATGGCCTCGACGATGAGGTCGAGGGCGGCGCGGTTGGACTCGAGGTTCGGGGCGAAGCCGCCCTCGTCGCCGAGACCGGTGGACAGCCCGCGCTCCTTCAGGACCGCCTTGAGGGTGTGGTAGACCTCGGCACCCCAGCGCAGCGCCTCGGAGAAGGACTCCGCGCCGATCGGGGCGATCATGAATTCCTGGATGTCGACGTTCGAGTCCGCGTGCGAACCGCCATTGAGGATGTTCATCATCGGGACAGGCAGGACGTGAGCGTTCGGGCCGCCCAGGTACCGGAAGAGCGGCAGGTCGGAGGCCTCGGAGGCGGCGTGGGCCACGGCGAGGGAGACACCGAGGATGGCGTTGGCGCCGAGCGAGGACTTGTCCGGGGTGGCGTCCAGGTCGAACATCGCCTGGTCGATCAGGCGCTGCTCGGTGGCGTCGTAGCCGACCAGCTCCGGACCGATCTGCTCGATGACGGCCAGGACGGCCTTCTCGACACCCTTGCCCATGTAGCGGCTCTTGTCGCCGTCGCGGAGCTCAAGGGCCTCGAAGGCACCGGTGGAGGCGCCGGACGGGACGGCGGCCCGGCCGGTGCTGCCGTCGTCGAGGCCGACCTCGACCTCGACGGTGGGGTTGCCTCGCGAGTCGAGGATTTCCCGGGCTACGACGACGTCGATGGACGGCACGTGTGTCTCCTTTGGGGATGTCTCTTGTTTTTCGACACGAGCCTAACCGAAGGGAAAAGCCCCGGCCGGACACGCTCGGGGGAAGGCGTGCCCGGCCGGGGCGGCATGGGGTCGGATGCGACCTCTGTTCAGCTCAGCTTCAGCTGAGGTGCAGCTGCTGGCCCGGGTAGATGAGGTCGGCGTGGGCGACGATGTCCTTGTTCAGCTCAAGGAGCTTCTTCCAGCCACCGCCGACGTGCTGGGCTGCGGCGATCCTGGAGAGGGTGTCGCCGGAGACGACCTTGTACTCGCCGTTGCCCTTCTTCACCGTAACGGGCGCGGAGTAGGTGCGGGCCGGGGCCGAGGGGGTCCTGGCGGCGCGGTGCGTGGACCGGCCGGCCGCGGAGGAGTCGGTGTGGGCCGACGTTCCGCTGCTGCTGTTGCCGCTGCCGCTGCCGCTGCCGCTGCCGGTGTAGCCGCCGGAAGTCAGGCCGGTGCCGCAGACGGGCCAGGCGCCCTTGCCCTGGCTGGACAGGACCTTCTCCGCGACGGCTATCTGCGCTCCCTTGCCGGCCTGGTTGGCCTGCGAGGCGTAGGAGTGGCCGCCGTACGCGGCCCAGGTGGAAGAGGTGAACTGCAGGCCGCCGTAGTAGCCGTTGCCGGTGTTGATGGACCAGTTGCCGCCGGACTCGCACGAGGCGACCTTGTCCCACTGGGAGGTGGTGGCGGCGGAGGCGGAGGTGGCGGCGATCAACGGAGTGGTGATCGTGGCGGTGGCAACGGCACCGAGGGTGGCGTAACGAACGGCCTTGGAGGCACGACGAAGCATCAATTCAGTTCCTCACCGACGCCTGCGAGGTCAGCTGTCGGGTTCGGGCAGAGTGAGTTGCCCGGCAGCGCGTTGTCCGCGCTGCTTAACCCCAAGCCGGTTCCGCCCACTTGCGTGGCCGGACCCGGCGGCGAACCTTGGGTCCCCCGCTCCTGCCTACGGCGCTCTCGCGTCGACTGTTCCCGTCGGTCGGCGGCAGGACTCGGCGTTCCTGACCGGCGGGGCCCGCTGTGGCGAGCAGTCACGACGTTAAGCACGGGTTGCCGACGACCACAAACACCTCAAGATCACCAGCCAACCGTCTTTCCCCGCATGGGAATTGCACAGAATCCCAGGTCGGAGCGGACGATTCAGAGGCATTTACGGCCCCCGAACGCCCAACTGCCGGGAGAGCCTTGTCACATGCTCAACCGAGCCGAAGCAACTCTCCGGGGTGGATCACGCTCGCGTCGTGACCGATAACACCGGCGTTGTCCTTGTACAGCGCCCGCCATCCGCCGCTCACATCCTGTGCGGCGGCTATGCCACAGAGTGAGTCACCGACCTGCACGACGTATGTGCTGTCATTCGTCGCCGAGGTGGTGCGAAGTCCCTGGCTGGACGACACGACGCGCGGGATGGCCCCCGAGACGGTCTCCGCCAGATCCGGCACGGCACCGACGGCCCCGGCGCTCCCGGTGCTGCCGTTCGTGGCGGACGAGTGCGCCGGGGCCGGGGTCTGCGATTTGTGGCCCCGCGCGGGGCCGGCGGTCCCGGCCGTGGCCGCCGAGGACGGGGAGGCCGACGCGGAGGCGGACGGGCTCGGGGAGGCCGTTTCCGTAGCCGTCGGGGAGTGCGTGGGCGCGGTGGACACCGTGCCGTCTCCCGACCCCGCGGCCGGGTCCGAGGGGGACACCGAGCCCGGGTCGAGGCTCGGCATCCCGCCGCCCTGGGTCAGCCCGGCGGTGGTCGCGCAGCCCGGCCAGGCGTCGGGGCCCAGGACGGCGAGAATCTTCTCGGCGATGGTTATCTGCTGCGAAATGCTGGCCAGGTCCGGGCGGTCGGCGTAGACCGTGCCGCCGTACTCCGTCCAGGTCTCCTCACTGATCTGCAGGCCACCGTAGAAGCCGTTGCCGACGTTGGCGCTCCACAGGCCGTCGCTCTCGCAGGTCGCGACCGCGGTCCAGGTCGCGGTGTCCGCGGCCTGCGCGCCGGTCACAGCGAGGAACGGGAGGGCGATGCCGGCCCCCGTGACCGCGACCGCGACCACCGCGGTCGGGGCCTGGCGCGGTCGGCGGTGTCGGCCATGGCCGGAGGTGAGCATGCGATCGCCTTTCGGAGATTCTCAGAACACTGCGATGACCGCAGAACGTAGCGGTCCTGGCCATCGCATCACAAGCTGATGTAGCGATCATCACGCAGGGGTCACGGACCTGACTTGCCGTCACATCAGGATTGGCCCAGGGTCAGGTCAGGGGTACCCCCGATGGCCCAACTTTCCTTCGGGGCAGGGACGTTGACCCGTACCGGCCACCTGAATCCCCGGAGCCGCAATGTCTGGCAAACCCACCCGTCGCGCCGCCCTCACCGGTGCCCTCGCCACAGCGGCCACAGCGGCCCTCACCCCGGCCCGCCCCTTCGCCGTTACTTCCGGTACGGGCGCTGCTCCGGCCGTGCCGCCCGTCAACCCGGCCGCTCTGCGGGCCGCCATCGCGGGCCTCCCCGACGCCGAGGCCTCCGGGGCACTTGTGCGCGTCACCGGCTCCGCCGGCTCGTTCAGCGGCGTCCTGCAACTCGCCGCCGGGAGCAGGATCGGCCTCGACGACTCCGTACAGCGTCACCTGCCCGGTCTGCTGCCCGCCGACCACCCGGCGATCACCGTCCGCCGGCTGCCCCTCCGGCCCGCTCCGGCGCGAACCGCACCGGCAGCGTCCGCAGCCCCCGCATGATCAGGCCGCCGCGCCACCGCAGCTCCTCCGGCCCGGCGGCCAACCCCAGGTCCGGCAGCCTCGTCAGCAGCGTCCCCAGCGCGCACTGCGCCTCCAGCCGGGCCAGCGGCGCCCCCAGGCAGTAATGGATGCCATGCCCGTAGCCCAGGTGCTGGTTGTCCCGCCGCGCCAGGTCCAGCGTGTCCGGCCCCCCGAACCTGGCCGGGTCCCGGTCGGCCGCGGCAAGCACCACGAGGACCGGGTCGCCGGTCGCGATCTCCTGGCCCCCGATCACCAACGGCCCGGTCGCGAACCGCCAGGTCGCCAGCTCCACGGGACCGTCGTAGCGCAACAGCTCCTCCACAGCGGTCGCCAGGAGCGCCGTCTCGCCCCTGGCGAGGGACTCCTGGAGCTGTGCGCGCTGCTCCGGGTGGTGCAGCAGCGTGTGCGTGCCGTTGCCAATGAGGTTCACGGTCGTCTCAAAACCGGCGAACAGCAGGATGAAGGCCATCGCGGCGGCCTCGTTCTCCGTGAGGTGCTCGCCGTGGTCGCTCGCCCGGATCAGCCCCGAGATCAGGTCGTCGCCGAGCTCCCCGCGCTTGCGGTGGATCAGCTCCAGCAGATAGGTCCGCATCTTCTTCACCGCCCTGGCCACCCCGCCGCGCGGCCCGCCCCCGTGCCGGATCATCATCCCCGCCCAGTCCCGGAAGTCGTCCTGGTCCTCGGGCGGCACGCCCAGCAGATCGCAGATCGCATAGATAGGGAGCGGAAACGCGAACTCGTGGATCAGGTCCGCCTCGCCCTTCGCGGCGAAGCCGTCGATGAGGTGGTCGGTCAGCTGCTGCACACGCGGGGCGAACTCCGCGACACGCCGGGGCGTGAACGCTTTCGACACCAGGCGGCGAAGCCGGGTGTGGTCGGGCGGGTCAATGTTCAGCAGGTGCGTCATCAGGTCCGCACTACGCTCGCCCGGGATGCCCACCTTGCCCTTCGCGTGGGCGCCCTCGGAATGGTGCACGGGGTTCTTGCTGAGCCGCCCCTCCGCCAGCGCCTGCCGGGCATCCGCGTACCGGGTCACCAGCCACGCCTCGACCCCGCTGGGCAGCGTCGTACGGCGCACAGGCGCGTGCTCGCGCAGCCAGGCGTACGCCGGGTAGGGGTCTGCGGCGAACTCCCAGGTGAACAGTTCGGGCATCAGCGGGGCGGGCAGCTGGTCATTCACCCACCGACCGTATCCGGCCGCGGGTCAGTCCTGGATGGCCGGGTTGGCCGCCAGGATCGCTTCGGTGACCTCGGCGAGGCGGGGCAGGAAGGCGTGGACGTGCCGGGCGCGCTGCTGGAGGCCGGCGGGCGAGGTGATGCCCAGATCGGCGAGGAGTTCTCCGAAGCCGGGGGTGAAAAGCGCCTGGGTGGCCGCAGGGGCGTCGTGGGCGAGGATCTTGAGGCAGCGGGCGTAGGTGGCGACGATCCAGAAGACGGACTCGCGGTGGTGGCCGCGCTGGATGAGGTCGTGGCCGCCGTCGATGGCTATGGGTCGCGCGGCCGGTGTGATGTCGGAGGCGAAGAAGAACGGCGTTCTGGCCAGGTGGGCGGTCGCGTCGAAGACCTCGGTCAGGGCGCGGAGATGGTGCTCGACGCGTTCGCGTGTGAGGTGGGCGCAGCCGAGGAGGCCGAGCAGCTCCTCGTGGAACTCTGGACGGCCGTACTCGGTGAGGAGGTCCCGGGCAGCCAGGTAACGCAGCCGGACGGTCGGATTGCGCAGGCCCGCGGTCAGCAGGACATGGGTGGTCACGCCGGCCGGGAACATGCATGCCGTCACCTGGTCGTGGAACGGCTGCGAGGGGTCGAGGCGCGCCAGCCCGTCCGTGATCCTGCGTTCGGCGCTCTCGCAGCGCAGGCGGACCCATGGGCGCTTGGCGTATTCCTCCGCTACGGCGGAATGAAGCGCGGTCAGCCGCCCGGTGGGGTCGGCGATGACGCTATTGGCGTTCCGCCGGAAGCTCCCGGCCAGGTAGTAGGTGGCCAGCACCGCCTCGGCGGAGGGGATCTCGTCCCAGGACAGGTAGGAGGCCTCCAGGAGGACGCCGTCCTGGAGGAACTTGCCCAGTTTTGCCGGGGCCTGCGCGTCGGTTGTGACGATCATGATGTCGACGTCCGAAGAGGCGGGAAGTTCGGCGTCGCCGGGCAGCCAGGCGGACGACCCGCTGAGGAAGGCGCCGGCGAAGTCGGGGGCCCGGGCGGCGTGGTGGATTACCCACCGGGTGGCTACCGCCCGCGCGTCGCGGACCCTCATCAGGACGGGTCGAAGAGGGCGCTGACCGACTCGCCGTTGTGGATGCGCCGGACGGCCTCGGCCAGTGCCGGGGCGATCGAGAGGATCCGGAGCTTGCCGGTACGGTCCCCGGAAGGGATCGGCACGGTGTTGGTGCAGACGATCTCCAGCACATCGGGCTGGTCGGACAGCCGCTTGAGCGCGCCGGCCGCGAACAGCCCATGGGTGCAGGCGACCCGGATAGAGCGGGTTCCGAGCTCGCGCAGCCGCTCCAGGAGTTCCAGGACGGTGCTGCCCTTGGCGATCTCGTCATCGAGGACGATGACATCTCGGCCGGCGACATCGCCGATCACGGTGCTGATGGTGACCTGGTCGTCGGCGAAACGCTGCTTCGCCCCGGCGGCCACCTGGACGCCCAGCAGGCGGGCGAAGGCAGCGGCCTCCTTCGCGTTGCCGAGGTCGGGCGAGACGACGGTGGTGTTGGACAGGTCGTAGCCGCGGAAGTGCTCGGCCAGTTCGCGCAGGGCGTGCAGGTGGTCGACCGGGACGCTGAAGAATCCGTGGACCTGCGGGGAGTGCAGGGTCATGGCCAGCACTCGGCCGGCGCCCGCGGCCACCAGAAGGTCGGCGACCAGGCGGCCCCCGATCGAGATCCGCGGGGCGTCCTTCTTGTCGGAGCGGGCGTAGGCGTAATGCGGCATGACCACGGTGATACGGCCCGCCGACGCGCCACGGGCGGCGTCGCACATGAGCAGCAGCTCGACGAGATTCTCCTGCACGGGCGTCACGAGCGGCTGGATGAGGAACACGTCGCGTTCCCGGCAGTTGGCCTGCAGCTGCACTTCGAGGCAGTCGTTGGCGAACCGGTTGACCCGCACGGGGCTGAGCACGACTCCCAGGTGCGCACAGACCTCGGCCGCCAATTCGGGGTGAGCGCTGCCGCTGAACACGGCGATGTCTCGCACGAACCGCTCCTCGCCTGGTGGACTCGGCATGCCACCCGTATCCTATGGGGCCGGGGCTTGCGAGCTTCGCGAGATGTACCGGCCGGACACTCCCCGAACGCAAACAGATCCACAGGGTTGCGAATAGTTCCCAGAATACTGCTGCAGGCGTAGGGAACCCAGTACCGTACGGGCAAGGCGGCCTTCGGATATCTGTTCGGGGATCCCGAGCCGCCTCGATGCGCGGCGCTGCCCGCAGATGGGGCCGGAGATGTTCGCCGAGTACGACGCCAGGATCCGCAACGGACATGCGCTCTTCGGCCGAACGGCGCCGACGGGCAGCACACCCGCATCCACCATTGCCCGCGCCGCCTAGACCGCGTCCGGCCCGGCGACGAACCGTCCCGCCCGCCATGACGAGTGAACACCCCCACCCATCCCCCATCACCCCCTGGAATCCCCGGTGCCAACCACCCGGCTCACCGCCACCTTTCCTGACGTCCTGGGCAGTGAGCAGGAGTGTGTCCTGGCCCACCGGCACGTCCCGAACGGTCTTGGACGCACTGGTCCTCCGCCTGGTCTCACCGGTGGAGCGGGGGCCCCGCGCACCGACACCACACCTGGGGGCACCTCCCAGCCGCCAGGCTGGGGGAGCGTCCCAGATCGCACACAACACACTGCCTGCGCCCCACCGAACGTACTCACCCATCACCGGACTTATGCATACATGACACAAGACGGCGCGCCGACGTTGCGGCGAAGAACCAACGCCGACCGGCGGCGCTTACCGGGCGGGACGGGCTGATGCGGGGAGACGGACGGCCCCGGGCGCGGCCGGGCCGCGGTGAATTCCGGGTGGTGACCCACCCTGCCGGCTTTGACGACCAGCTGCGCGTGGCGCTGGAGGACTTACGCGCCGGCCGCTGGGTCGCGATGCGTGAGGTACTGCTCCGCACCGGTTCGGACTGGACGCTGCGGACATGGCGAACGCAGGTACTGGCGGCTGCCGCTGCCAGGTCGACGGTGGTGGAGACCTGGCGGGCCGAGGAACCGCGCAGCCTCGACGCACTGGTGATGTACGCCAGGGTCACGACAGAGCGGGCGCTCCGCGCCCATCGCGAGCGGCACCAGGGAGCCGAGGAGCTGGCAGGGGACGCCCGGCTGGCATGCCATACGGCCGCCGAGTCCGCGCAGTCGGATCCCGTTCCTTGGATCTGCCTCGTGGCACTGGCCGAGGCGGACGCGGGGCAGCGTTTCCCCGAGCACTGGACGCACTCCCCCGAGCGCATGCTCCCGGCCGGCCCCTGGGGCCTGCTGGACCAGGCCGGCCAGCGGGACCCGTACAACCGCGAAGCATGGCACCGCATGCTCCAGGTCCTGCGTTCACGTGGGGACGACACTCTCGGCTACGCCCGCTGGGTGGCGTCATGGGCGCCCCACGGATCGGCCCTGCTGATGCTGCCGCTGTACGTCCATGCCGAGACCTACCGGTCCCGGCGGGCGCAGGGCGCCACGGACGGGCTGTTCCTGTACTGGAGCAGCCAGCCTGTCACCTACTGCTCCGAGCGGGCCCTGCGTGGCTGGTTCGACGCCTCGGAGCCGGACACCCGCTCGCTCCTGGACCTCAACCACCTGGCCCACGCGCTGTACGCAGGCGGGTTCAAGGACGAGGCGGTGGAGGTGTTCCACGCGGTGGGGCCGTTCGCCACCCCGGCCCCCTGGAAATACGTCTCCGACAATCCCGAGCGGTGGCAGCAGCAGTTCCTGGAGGCCCGCGAGTCCTGCCTCCCGGGCGGCGCTCCCGGCGAGCCGCCGCCCGCCGGACCACACCGGTGACCGGCCGCGCCCCGGCCTGCCGGGCGCCCCCGCCGGCCACCAGCGCCCCGTCCCGCCCACGCCCCGCTCCCCTGCTCCGGAGGAACCCCCTGTGTCCAAGACCGCAAGACCCAGCCACAGTCCGAACCCGCACGACGACGAGAAGCTGAAGTCATTCGGCATCACGCCCCAGCTCGTTCGCCGAATGGGCCCGTTCGGCAACTTCGGGATCTCCTTCTCGGTGATCTCGGTCCTGTCCGGCTGCATGACCCTCTACGCCTTCGGCCTGAGCACCGGCGGCCCCGCCGTCATCATGTGGGGCTGGGCCGGGGTCGGGCTCATGGTCCTGTTCGTCGGCATGGCGCTGGCCGAGGTGACCTCCGCGTACCCGACCTCCGGCGCCCTGTACTTCATGGCCGACCGGCTCGGCGGCACCCGGTGGGGCTGGTACACCGGGTGGCTCAATCTGCTGGGGCTGCTCGGTGCCATCGCCGGTATCGACTACGGGGCAGCCCTGTTCACGGGCGCGTTCATGAGCCTGCAGTGGAGCTTCCACCCCACCCCCGGCTCGATCATGGTCATCTACGTCTGCATCCTCCTGTTGCACGCGCTGCTCAATCTGTTCGGGGTGCGATTGGTGAACACCCTGAACTCGATCAGCGTGGTGTGGCACGTGGCGGGTGTCGCCGCGATCGTCGCAGCGCTGGTCATCGTCCCCTCCCACCACCAGTCGGCGTCCTTCGTGTTCGGGCACTTCGCCAACGGAACCGGCTGGTCCAGCCCGGTCTACGTGGCGGTCATCGGGCTGCTGCTGGCGCAGTACACCTTCTCCGGGTACGACGCCTCCGCGCACCTCAGCGAGGAGACGACCGAGCCGGACCTGAACGCCGCCCGCGGCATCGTGCACTCGATCGTCTGGTCCTGGATCGCCGGATTCGTCCTGCTGGCCGGGCTCACCTTCGCCATCCAGGACTACGCCGGCACGCTGGCCACCTCCACCGGGGTGGCACCGGCCCAGATCTTCCTCGACGCCCTCGGCCTGACCGGCGCCAAGATCCTGCTTTTGGTCGTGATCGGCGCACAGTTGTTCTGCGGCAACGCCGAGGTCGCGGCGGCGTCCAGGATGGTGTTCGCGTTCTCGCGCGACGGCGCCCTGCCGGGCTGGAAGCAGTGGCGGCGGGTGAGCGACCGCACCGGCAACCCCAGCCGGGCCGTGTGGCTGTCGGTCGCGGCCGCGCTCGTGCTCGCCCTGCCGTCCCTGTACTCGGTGACGGCCTACACGGCGGTGACCGCCATCAACGTGATCGGCATCACCCCGGCCTACGCCATCCCGATCTACCTCCGGCTGCGGGCCGGCCACCGGTTCCCCGTGGGCCGTTGGAACCTGGGCCGCTGGAGCCGCCCGGTCGGCTGGGTGGCCGTGGTGTGGGTGGCGTGCATCAGCGTGGTGTTCTGCCTGCCCCAGGCCAGCCCGGTCACCGTCAGCAACTTCAACTACGCCCCGGTGGCCCTGGTCGTGATGCTGCTATTGGCCAGAATCTGGTGGGGGGTCGCACGCCGCTCGTACAACACCCCCACCTACAACAACGCCCCCCAGATGGCAGAGTTCGAGGGCGACGTCGTCTGAGGATCAGTCCTCGCGGTCCTCGCGCTCGGCCGCGATGATCGCGTCGCGGTAGCGGCGGGCGGCGGCGCGCAGAGCGGACTCCGGGTCCTGGCCGTCGCCGGCCGCCTTGACCGCCAGCGCCAGGAGTACCTCGCCGAGCTCGTCGGCAGCGTCGGGCAGCGGGACGTCAAGACCGGCGGAGCGGGCGCGGCCGGCGAGTTTGGCGGCCAGGGCCAGGGCGGGCTGGCCCAGCGGGATGCCTTCCGTGACGGAATCGCGCCGCTTCTCCACGGCCTTCGTCCGCTGCCAGTGGGCCTGGACGTCCTCGGGGGTCTCGGCGGTCTCGGTCCCGAAGACATGCGGATGGCGGTGGATGAGCTTGTCGACGATGCCGCCGGCGACATCGTCGATGGAGAACGGCTCGTCCTCGTCGTCCTGGGCGATACGGGCATGGAATACCACCTGGAGCAGGACATCGCCGAGTTCCTCACGCAGAGCGTCCCGGTCGCCGTCCTCGATCGCCTCGACGAGTTCGTAGACCTCCTCGACGCCGTACTTGGCGAGGGCCTCGCTGGTCTGCTCGCTGCTCCAGGGGCACTCGGCCCGGATCCGGTCCATGACCTGGACGAGATCCAGCAGGCGGGCCCCCGGCAGGTCGTAGGAGCCCGGGAGCAGCTCCAGATCCGGCATCCGCACCCGGCCGGAGCCCGCGAGGCGGGCCAGCTCGTCCGTCAGTGCCGGGTCATTGTCGGCGCCCGGGATGTAGACGACGGTGCGACCGCCTGCCGCGAGGTCGACCAGTTCCCGGCCGGTGGGAGCGGCGTGCCCCACGCTGACCCCCGCCTCCCGCAGATACGGAAGCTGCGGGTGCCCCGGGTCGGGGCAGATGACCTGCTCGGCGGCGCGCAGGGCCGACCAGGCGGCCCAGGAGAGCAGGCCGGGGGCGACCCGGTGGGTCGTGGTGAGGATGACGATACGGCCGGGCGAGGGGGCGTTCGTCGGATCGGTGGCGTCCACCCGACGAACGTACCTCGTCAGGCGGTGGTGCTGGTTTTGGTCACCTGTGTGATCCACGGCTCCTTGGTGCTGTCCAGGGTCAGCTTCTTGGCGTTCCAGCTCCCGTACCGCGGATTGACATCGACGCCGAGCTTGTCGGAGGTCTTCCGAAGCACATCAAGGATCTCGGCCTGGCCCGCGGCGGTCTGGACGTCGGCGCCGTAGTACTGCTCGACCTTGCGGAGGGTGAGGTCGGAGCGGATGCTCTCCTCGATGTCGGCGGGGACCATCGCATACGTCTGCAGCAGCTGTGTCCGCAGCTGGGCGGCGCCCCCCGCCTGCTGCTCGGCAGAGGCACGCGCCTGCTGGACCTCGCGCGGGCTGACGCTGACGCCGGCATCCTTGGCCGCCTGCTCGATGACCTGGTCCTGGATGAGGCTGTGCACGGTGTTGCGCTGCAGATCACTACTGGCCGCGATGAGCTGCGCGGCCTGGGGGTTCCCGTGCTGCGCGGCGCGTACGGCGTCGACCCTGGCCTGCACAGTGGATACGGTGATCTGCTTCCCGCCGACCACCGCGGCGGCCCCCGGGTGCGGCGTCCCGCACGAGGTCAGCAATGGTGTGGCGGCGAGTACGGCGGCGGCGGTGAAGGAGAGCGCAGTCCTGCGGCGGAGCATTTTGCCTCCCGGCAAGGGATCGAGCGACGGTGCACGACCTGGCGGTGATCGACGATACGGGCGGGGGCACCCCCAGATCCAGCACTCTGCGGAACGATCCTCTGCGGCGCCAGGTATCGGGGCCCCCGTTCTGCCCCCCTGCCCTGGTTGCTGCTCCTCCCCCCAGCCACCGCTGGGGGGAGGAGCAGCAACCAGGGCAGACAGAGCGGGAGGCATCCCCGGCGCGCCCGGTGCCGACAAAGCGCGCCGCAAACGGCGCAGGGCGCCAACCCCGGACCGCGGTCAGCTGTCGCAGGCCACGCCGTTACCGTCGCGGTCCAGCTTGCCGGAGTACCCGGGGTCACCCCGGTGGAGCGGGGCGGCTCCCGCCTTGCGAGCGGCGGCACAGTTCGCGTAAGCGGAGGCAGACGCAGACGCAGAGCCCGCGCCGGAGGCGGAAGGCACAACCCCCGAACCCCCGCCGGAGGCGACCGGCTTGCCGGCGGACGGCAGCTTCTCGTTGGGGCAGGTCTGCAGGACGTCCCGGATGGCGGTCTGTTCGGCGGCGGTGACCCAGAGGCCGTACTTCTTCTTGACGGCGACCTGCCGGGCCACATACGCGCAGCGGAAACCCTTGTTCGGCGGCAGCCAGGTCGCCGCGTCGGCGTCACCCTTGATGCGGTTGGCGGAGTAGTCGACGGCGAGGAGGTTGAGCGGGTCGTTGGCGAGGGACTCGCGCTTGTCCTTCGTCCACTGCTGGGCGCCCTTCTGCCAGGCGTCGGAGAGGGCGACGACATGGTCGATGTCGACGGTGCTCTTGCCACGGGTGAAGCTGATGGTGGTGCCGGTGTAGGGGTCGGCGAGCTTGCCGGAGGTGACGACGCAGTTGCCGCCGCTGTCGGCGCGGAAGGATTCCGACGTCATGTCACGTTTGAGTATGTCGTCGCGCGTGTCGCAGCTGTTGTGGTCGGTGTCGACCCATGATTTGCCGAACTGGGCGCGAGAATAGCCCGTTTTGGGCGCCCGGCCCTTTACGGTGAGGTTTTTGACGGCGGCGAGCGCGCTGCCGCTGGGTGCGTTCTTGTCGCTCGTACTGCCGGTCGTGGTGTTGGGGTTGCAGCCGGTGAGGCCTGCGGTGCCGAGGAGTACGGCGACGACCAGTGCTGTGCCCGTCCTTGATATGCCCACGTAAACACATTAGCGCTGGACTTGGCCGAGCCAGGACAGCGTGCGACGGAGCTCTTGGGGGAAGGGGTGGTGCGGGCCGTACACGCGGTCCGCGTCGTACAACAGGCGCGAGAGCACGTCGTGCGCCGAAGCGCGGTCGCCGGTGGAGAGCAGCAAGTGGCCCATGCGGCGGCGGATGTCGAGGGGGAGGGCGGGATCGGTGGCGCGGTACTGCTCGAAGTACGGGAGGAGAACGCGGTACTCGGCGAGTGCGGCGGCGGCTTCGCCGAGCTGTTCGAGGCATTGGGCGGCCTCGTAGCGGTACTGGAGGGCGGGGCGGCCGACGGGGCCGGATTCGGCGGCGTGTTCGTCGGCGAGGCGGCGGAGTTCGGGGAGGGCGCGGCGGTACTGGCCGTCTTCCATGAGGGTGGCGGCGTACTGCTTGCGGAGCATGCGTATGACGGGTGAGTGCTCGCCGTGCTTTTCGGCGGCTGCGGGGAGGACGCCGCCGAGGATGTCGACGGCCTGGGTGATGCGGCCGGCGTCGAGGAGGCGCTTGACCTCGTCGACGGCCTCGGCGATGCCGGGGGCGCCGGAGGACGCGGCGCCGGGGGCAGGGGTGGGCTGCGCGGCGCCGGGGGCTGCCGGGCGGTCGGGCCAGGGGGCGTGGGGGCGTACGAAGGGGCGGGTGGGGTCCATGGGGCCGGAGACCCGCTGGTACGCACCCGGGGCCGGGAGCAGCGCGGCGAGTTCGCGGTAGGTCTGCTGGGCGTCGGCGGGGCGGTGCTGGGGGTCCTTGGCGAGGAGCCGGAGGACGAGGGATTCGAGGGGCTCGGGGACTTCGGGGCGCACCTGGCGGAGCGGCATCGGGGCTTCGTAGAGGTGGCGGTGGAGGACGCCGAGGGCGGTGGAGCCGGCGAAGGGGACATTGCCGCTGAGGAGTTCGTGGAGGAGCACGCCGAGGGCGTAGAGGTCGGTGCGGGGGCCGACGGCGCCGCCCATGGCCTGTTCGGGGGCCATGTAGGCGGGGGTGCCTATGGGGGTGCCGGTGTGGGTGAGTCTGGTCGTATCCGTGTCGAGGACGGACGCGACGCCGAGGTCGAGGACGGTGAGGGTGCCGTCGGGGCGGACCATCACATTGCGCGGCTTGAGGTCGCGGTGGACGATGGGCACCGCGTGGACGGCGGAGAGCACGGCGCAGAGCTGGGCGGCGACGGCGGCCGCCCAGGGCCAGGGGTAGGGGTCGTGCTCGGCGAGATGGTCGGCGAGGTCGGCGCCCTCGACGTACTGCATGACGAGGTAGAGCTCGTCGGCGTCGTTGCCCGCGTCATGGACGGTGACCAGGCCCGGGTGGTCGACCTGGGCGGTGACGCGGCATTCACGGTCGAAGCGCCGGCGCAGTTCGTCGACGTTCTCGCCGCCGGCGACGCGGTCGGGGCGGAGCAGCTTGACGGCGACGCGCCGGTCCAGGCGGCGGTCGTAGGCCGTCCAGACCTGGCCCATGCCGCCCTGGCCGATGACGGTGGCCAGCTCGTAACGCCCGGCGACGAGACGTCCGTTCAATGCTCGCCCTCCTGCTTGCGGAGGAGGGCGCTGAGTTCGTCGAGCTCGGCGCGGACCTGGTCGATGCGGGGGTGGGCGGGCGGGGGCGCGGGGACCGGTGCGGGCGCGTCGCGGTAGGGGTTGTAGGCGTACGGGGAGGCCGGCTGCAAGGGCTGCGCGTACGGGTACGGGGCCGTGAGCGGGGCGGGCGGCGGCCCGGGGCGGTTCCTGGTCCCGTGGATGTCCATCACCAGGAAGTAGACGGGGGTGACCAGCCAGAAGAACACGACGCCGGCGATACCGGTGTTGGACTGCCAGCCGTTGTCGTTCTCGTCCCCGCTGATCATGGAGAAGAACCCGACGGTCAGGCCGAGCACCAGCGCGAACAGCACCCAGTGCAGCACCCGGCGGCGGACGAGCGCCAGCTGAAGCATGGAGACCCATGCCAGGAAGCCCATGCTGAGCAGCGGGATCGCCACGAAGAGCACCCGCAGGGCGATCACGCCCCTGGCGCCGCGCGGCTTCGGGCCGGGCGGCGGCGGTGGGACGAGACCGGGGGCGCTCATGACTGCTCCTGGACAGATATGCGGCTGACACCGTGAGGGTATAGGCCGCATCGGACAGTCGCTCACCCGTTCACAGACTATTCCGGCTGTACGGTCCCGTCCGTCAGCCCGTCGTACAGCCCCTGCACGAGTTGCTCGCCGAGCTGCCCGGCGAGCCGGAGGGCGTCCTCGAAGGCGGCGAGGGTGCGGAACCGCTCGCCGTAGCGGCGCTGGTCGGCGAGCGGGAGACGGGGGAGCTGGAGGCGGCGGACGTCGAGCCGGGTGGCGGTGGAGGCGTAGCTGCTGGCCTGGCGGTTGTTGGCGGTGCCGCGCAGGAAACCGGCCAGGAACCAGGGGTCGAGGGTGGCCGGGTCGGGGCGCAGGAGGTAGAGGTTGCGGCCGAGGGCGGCGCCCGCGGTGGCCTCGTCGATGACCCGGGCGGCGGAGCCGCGGCCGAGGACGGGGACGACGACGTCGCCCGCCTCGGTGAGCACGGGCTCCTCCGCGGGGCCTTCCGCGGGACCCGGGGGGAGGGCGCCGGTGGGGGCGGTGCCGACGGCGATGTCGTGTTCGGTGAGGACTGCGGTGCCGGTGCCGGTGCCGGCTGCCGTGCTGCCGGGGCCGCCCGCGCGGAGCACGAGGGCGCCGGCGCGGGCGAGTTCGCCGATGGTGGTGCTGGGCCAGCGGGCGGCCGCACCGGCCGTGGCGGTCGGCGCGAGTTCCGACGTACGGCGCAGGGTGGCGGCGAGCCGGTCCCGTACGTCGGCGAGTTGCGCGGCGCCGCCGGTGGCGGGGGGCGGGAGGTGGCGGGCGGGGGTGAGGTCCACGTCGTCGTCGAGCAGCTCGATGACGGGGAGGGCGCGGCTGACGCCGGGCCGCTCCTGCGTCGTACCGTGCTGGTCGAAGGCGCGGTAGGCGTCCAGGACGGCGGTGCGGACCGTCTGCCAGGGGGCCTTCTCGCCGCCGGGGGCCGCCAGTTCGGCGGTGTCCACCAGCAGTAGGTGCGGCGCGGGCGGCTGGGCGCTGCCGCCGCCGGGCCTGCGCAGCACCCACAGGTGCAGCGGGATGCCGTACGGGGGCGCTACGCCGGCGGGCAGCGCGATGACGGCGCGCAGCGCGCCCCGGCGCAGCAGGTCGGCACGGATGCGGCGGCCGGAGCGGCGGGAGGCGGCGGCGGGGGGCATGAGGAGGACTACGGTGCCGCCGTCGCGGACGTGCGCCAGGCAGTGCTGGACCCAGGCGAGCTCGGATTCGGTGCGGGCGGGGAAGCCGTACTCCCAGCGGGGGTCGTAGGCGAGTTCTTCATGGCCCCAGTTGCGTTCGTTGAACGGGGGGTGGGACAGCACGGCGTCGGCGCGCAGTCCCGGGAAGGCGTCGGCGCGCAGGCTGTCGCCGGGGCGGACGCGGACCTCGGTGGTGCCGTCGCTGTGCAGGGCCAGGCGCAGTGCGGTGAGCGCGGCGAGGTCGGGGTCGGTGTCCTGGCCGTACAGGGCGCCGGGGGTTTCGGCGGCCCGCAGCAGGGTGCCGGTGCCGCAGGCGGGGTCGAGGACGGTGCGTACGGGGCCGGCGAGGGCGGCCATCAGCTCGGCCGGGGCGGCGGGGGTGAGGGTGTACTGGCGGGGGTTGGCGTCGAGGTGCCGGCCGAGCAGGAATTCGTATGCCTGACGGGTGCCCAGTTCGGCGGCGAGGTCGGCGGTGCCGCGCAGTGATGGGAGCTCGACTGGGGTGTCCAGCGGGAACCGCCCGTCGAAACGGCGGGCGAGCAGCTCCTGGAGGGCGGCGGTGAGCGCGTGCGCGCTCAGGTCCCGCCAGCCGGCCGGCCGGTCCCGTACGAGCAGGAGCAGGGCGCCGGCCTGGCGCAGCGCGACCGCCGTGCCCGCCGGGTGGCCTTCGATCTGCTGCCAGACGCGTTCGCGCAGCGGCACCTCGGCGAGCTTTCCCTGGTCGCGCAGCCACTGTTCGACCTCGCCGAGCGCGAAGGTGGGGCTGGTGTCGGTGCCGCCGACGGGCCTTGGGAAGTCCCCGTGCCTGCGGCGCCAGTTGCTGACGGCGGCGCGGCCGACCCCGGCGAGCCGGGCGATCCCGGCGGCTGTCACTTCTGCTGCGTTGTCGGGCACCTGGCCCCCTCTGTGCGCTGTGACTGTGGTGGTGATCATACCCACGAATGCGACAGAGATCCCTTCACAGCGTGAACTTACCCAATTCATAGGCTCGCGTTGACTCGGTTCACACTCTCTGCTCTCATTGACCCCACCGCACCACTACACCGCCGAACCGTTGGGGCCGAACTGCTATGCGCCATCTGTCCACCGCCACCAAGTTGCTTGCCAGCGCGGCCCTGCCCCTGGCTCTCGTAGCGTGCTCGTCCGGCTCCACTTCCACGAAGGCATCCGCCTCGACGGGAGCCACATCCGCCGCGGCGAAGGACCCGAACGCGGGCCTGCTTACGGGCACACAGCTCAAGAAGGCGCTGGCACCGGCGACATTCTTCGCCGCCGGCTTCGCGAGCGACTCCAGTGCCACACGCGATACCGGGGACACCTACTCCGAGCCGTCCGTCGCCGCGGTATCCAAGCCGGACTGCACCAAGCTCGACGGCACATCGTGGATCGCCCTCACCGGCATCGACGGAGTGTCATTCGCACAAGGCGACTACATCAACAAGAGCACCTCCGCCGAGATCGCCCAGGAGATCGACGTCTATCGCGGAACCACCGCCAAAAAGGTGATCGGCGCGGTGGTCAAGCTCGCCTCCGCGTGCCCCTCCTTCACCGACTCGCAGACCAGCAGCAAAGTAAAGGTTTCCGAGCACTCCGAGGCCGGCCTCGGAGACGAGGCCTACACGATCACGCTGACTGATTCCTCCTGGCAGAGCGGCACCACGTTGACAGCGGCCCGCGTCGGAACGGCCGTAGTGTCAGTGCTCTCCAGCAGCGGCAGCGACAACGGCGCAGCCGCGGCGAAGAAGTTGACCGGGCAGATCGTTTCCGCCCTCAAGGGCAAGGCCTGACCCATCGGGCAGGGCCGCGCGCCTACGCGGCCCTGCGGTAGGGCAAGGCCGTCCGTGCCGTTCCGCACCCCCCTCTTCGAACTCACAGCAAGCTCTCGCATACTTTTTCGGGGGAGGGTGTCAACCGGACGACCGCGTCAGGCGTATCCCCCCTAGAAGAGGCCGACCACGCCAGGGGAGCGTCCTTTGACAGCCGAGAGGTCCGCCAAAAGGTCCTACGCGCACTCAGCCGACACCGACATCACCCCGGTGGTCACCACCTCCACCGCCCCGGCCGTCACCCCGGCCGCCTCCGGCGCGGAGCCGGAGGCTGTCGTCGCGTCCCGTACCGGCGTGCTCACCCGGCCCCGACTGGACCCGTACTGGCTGGCGATACTGCTCTTCGCCGCCTATGCCGCGCTCTCCATATGCCGCTTCCGGCGCATGGCCACCATGTCCTGGGACCTCGGCATATTCGAGCAGGCGGTGCGTGCCTACGCCCACCTCCAGGCGCCGATCGCCGAGATCAGGGGCCCGGGCGTCAATATCCTCGGCGACCACTTCAGCCCCATCACCGCGCTGATCGCCCCCTTCTACCGGGTCTTCCCGACCCCCATCACCCTCCTCACCGCCCAGGCCGCGCTCTTCGCCCTCTCCGCCGTCCCCGTCACCCGCGCCGCCGCCCGTCTGCTCGGCCGCAGGAGCGGGCTCGCGATCGGCATCGCGTACGGGCTGTCCTGGGGCATCCAGCGCGCCGTGGACTTCGACTTCCACGAGATCTGCTTCGCCGTGCCGCTCATCGCCTTCGCCCTCGAAGCGGTGCTGCGCGAGCGCTGGCGGACGGCGCTGCTGTGGGCCGCGCCCCTCGTCCTGGTAAAGGAGGACCTGGGCCTGACGACCGCCGCGATCAGCCTGATCGTGCTGTCGCGGGCCCGCCGCGCCGAGCCGCGCGCGGTACCTTTCGCAGTCGGGATGATCGTATTCGGGGTGGTCGCCTGCGCGATCACCTTCACCGTCGTCATCCCGGCCTTCAACGCCGGCGGCAGCTACGACTACTGGAACAAGCTCGGCGAGAACGGCGGCTCCCCGCTGAGCAGCCTCCTCACCAACCCCAACCTGAAGGTCCGCACCCTGCTGTGGATCCTGCTGCCGACCAGCGGCCTGCTCGCGCTGCGCTCCCCGCTCCTGCTGGCCGCACTCCCCACTCTCGCCTGGCGCTTCGTCTCCAACGACGACCACTACTGGGGCACCGACTGGCACTACAACGCCACCCTCATGCCCATCGCCTTCCTGGCCCTCACCGACGCCATCCCCCGAGCACACGGCCGCCTCCGCTCCTACGCCGGCCACCTCCCGGCCGCCACCCTCGCCGCCGCCCTCGCACTCAGCACAACGCTCCCGCTGGCCGACCTCACCCACACCGCCACCTACCAGCCGGGCCCGCGCGCCGCTGCCGCCGCCCGCGTCCTCGGCCGGATCCCCGACGGCGCGACGGTCGAGGGGAACGTCGGCACCGTCGCCCACCTCACCAACCGCACCCAGGTCTTCTGGGTGGGTGACGCCCCCGGCCTCACACCGTCCTTCATCGCCCTGGACCAGCTGGGCACCTCGCAGTCCGCGCTGCTCGACTACGCGAAGCAGCTGCACCCCCAGGCGACCTACACGATGCTGGCCGCCGAGGACGGGTACTGGGTCATGATGCTGGATGTGAAGAGCACCGGTTAACACACCACCCGCCCCAGCAAACTTCACCAAACCCTCATGCCGTCATCACACCATGAGAACACTCAATGTTCGCCTACCGGCCAACCAACGATGGGCGACAAAGCCACCTTTCGACCATTGAATCTCCCCCGGTGCGACGCCTTTGGCTCGCCCATCCGAGGTGGGGAGAGCAGCGACGATGGCATCTGCAGACGCGGGGTCTGGCAGACCCGGCTCGTACGGGCACGAATCGTACGACGACGACATCCCGCGCCGGCTGGGCACCGCCCGCGCCGCGGGTGACCGGATCTTCCGGTACCAACTGACCACCGCCGGGGCAGCAGTGCTGGCCATCATGGCGGCGGTCGGCCTGTTCCTGCTGCTGAGGGCCGCCCAGGCGCTGCGCGCCACCGGTTTCTCCTTCCTCACCACCGCCCAGTGGCAACCGGACGTACACCACTTCGGCATCGCCGCCGTCCTCACCGGGACCCTGCTGATCGCCGGCGTCGCCGTCGTCATCTCGCTGCCGCTGGCGCTCGGTACCGCGCTGTTCATCTCCGACGTGGCACCGCGCCGGCTGCGTCGCACGCTGATCGCGATGGTGGATCTGATGGCCGCCGTGCCGTCGGTGGTGTACGGGCTGTGGGGGCTGTTCTTCCTGCAGAAGAATGTGATCGGGCTGTCGCGCTGGCTGTCCGACTGGTTCGGCTGGATCCCCTTCCTGAAGGTGGACGGCGCCCAGCCCGGCGACCCGCTGGCCTCCGCCAGCGTCTACACCGCCTCGTCCTTCGTCGCCGGGATCGTGGTGGCGCTGATGGTGGCGCCGATCCAGTGCTCGGTGATGCGCGAGGTCTTCTCGCAGGCCCCGGCGGGCGAGCGGGAGGGCGCGTACGCCCTTGGCGCGACCCGCTGGGGCATGATCCGCGCGGTGGTCCTGCCCTACGGCAAGGGCGGGGTGATCGGCGGCACGATGCTGGGGCTCGGCCGGGCGCTCGGCGAGACCATCGCCGTGTACCTGATCATCTCGCCGGTCTTCACCATCCAGCCGCACATCCTGCAGACCGGCTCCAACTCCGTCTCCTCGCTCATCGCCCTGCACTACGGCGACGCCTCCGACTTCGGGATGTCAGCGCTGATGGCGGCGGGCCTTGCGCTCTTCCTGCTCACCCTGGCGGTCAACTTCACCGCGTCGACGATCGTGGCCCGCTCCCGGTCCGGCGCCCAGAGCGAGGCATGAGATGACGGTCGTCGAAGAGACAACGCAACCGCTCACCGAGCCGACACCCCCCGAGGGGCCTGACACGCCCGAACTCCCCGACCAGCCGCGCCATATCGGCGGCCTGAGCCGCTCCGGCGTGCTCTCCCTCTGCGGCGCCGCCGCGTCCGGGCTGTGCGTGGCGCTGCTGCTCTTCGGCAGGCTTGCCCCGCTCTCCGGGGGGCTGGGCTTCGTGGTCATCGCGTACCTCGCCTTCCTCGCCGCCTACGCGGTGCTGGTCGGCCTGGAGGAGGACGGCCCCGCCGTCCGCGACCGGGTGATGACGGTTGTCCTGTGGTCGGCCGCGTCGCTGCTCTTCGCCGCTCTCGTCCTCGTCGTCGGCTTCACCCTCTACCGGGGCCGCGACGCACTCACGCACCTGAACTTCTTCACCCAGGACATGCAGAAGGCCGGTCCGCTGGACCCGCTCAGCAACGGCGGCATAGCCCACGCGATGCTCGGCACCCTGATCATGATCGTGATCGCACTGGCCATCACCGTCCCGCTCGGGCTGGCCTGCGCGGTCTATCTCAACCAAGTGCCGGGGCGCTTCTCCCGGTTCGTACGGACCATCGTCGAGGCGATGACGGCACTGCCGTCGATCGTGGCCGGGCTGATGGTGTACGCCACCTGGATCCTCGGCCTCGGCCTGCAGAAGTCCGGGCTCGCGGCCGCGTTCGCGATCAGCGTGATGATGCTGCCGATCGTGATCCGGGCGGCCGATGTCGTCCTGCGGCTGGTCCCCGGCACACTCACCGAAGCGGCCGAGGCGCTCGGCGCGCCGCGCTGGCGCACCGTATGGCACGTAGTACTCCCCACCGCCCGCTCGGGACTGGCCACAGCGGTGATCCTCGGCACCGCGCGCGGCATCGGCGAGACCTCCCCGGTGCTGCTCACCGCGGGCTACACCGCCGCGCTCAACACCGACCCGGCGCACGGCCCGATGGTGTCGCTGCCGCTCGCGGTCTTCTCCTTCGTCAAGTCCCCCGAACCCGCCATGATCGCCCGCGGCTTCGGCGCGGCGGCGGTCCTGATGGCCCTGGTCCTCGTGCTCTTCGCGATCGCCCGGGTGATCGGCGGCCGGGGCCCCGGCCAGCAGAACAAGCGCCAGGCGCGGCGCACGCAGCGCGCCTCCCGGCGCGATTCGGAGCGATTCGCGCAGCCGCACGATCCCGAACTGCCCCCGCTCGGGTGGGAACCCGCCCCCGGTAACGGAGAGAACGCCTGATGCCCCGCCGCCTCGCTCCCCGCAGCTTTTCCTCAATCACCGGACGGGCTGGTTCCGTCCTCAATCGCCGGACGCGATCGGAGCAGCCACCGCGACAGCGGGAGGTCCGCCCGCGCCGCCCGGCGGCGTCAAGCCGGCCGCGACCCGGTGCCGTGCCGCTGCGCCGGCGCACCCTCGGCGCCCTCATGGCGCTGCTCACCGTCGTGGCGTCCGTGCTGCTCGGTCCCGACGCGGGCGCCGCCGCCGCTTCCGGCAGCTACACACCGGTCGCCGGGGCCGGGTCGACCTGGGCCGAGAACGCGGTGGACGAGTGGCGGCGCGATGTCACGCAGTACGGCATGCGGATCAGCTACTCCGGTACCGGATCGTCGGACGGCCGCCGCCAGTTCCTGAACGGCACCGTGGACTTCGCGGTCTCCGACATCCCCTTCCAGACGCACCCGACGGACGGCTCGGCGGCCGAGAGCCCGGCGTCGGGCAGTTACGCGTATATGCCGATCGTGGCAGGCGGCACGGTCTTCATGTACCACCTGACGATCGGCGGAAAGAAGGTCACCAATCTCCGGCTGTCCGGGGATGTCGTGACGAAGATCTTCACCCGCGCCATCAGCTACTGGGACGACGCCGCGATCAAGGCCGACAACCCGGGGCTCGCGCTACCGCACCGCACCATCGTGCCGGTGGTCCGCTCCGACGGCTCGGGCTCCACCGCCCAGTTCACGCTGTGGATGGCGAACCAGCACAAGGCGCTGTGGAATGCCTACTGCGGTCGTGTCGGCCGCTCGGGAGCGTGCGGTGAGACGTCGAACTACCCGACCACCTCGGGGATGATCGCGCAGTCCGGTGACCTGGGTGTGGCGGGGTACGTCGCCCAGGGCTACGGCGAGGGCGCGATCGGCTACGTCAACTACTCGTACGCGCGCAATGCGGGATACCCGGCCGCCAAGGTCCTGAACCACGCCGGGTACTACACCGAGCCGACCGCGCAGAATGTCGCGGTCTCGCTGCTCAAGGCGAAGATCAACACCAATGCGAAGTCCGCCGACTACCTCACCCAGCAGCTCGACGGCGTGTACACCGACACCGACCGGCGCAACTACCCGCTGTCCAGCTACTCGTACATGATCCTCCCGCTCAAGGTCCAGGGGACCTTCACCAAGGCCAAGGGCAGGACGCTGGGCGCCTTCTCCTACTACTTCATGTGCCAGGGCCAGCAACAAGCCCCCAAACTCGGCTATTCGCCCCTGCCGATCAACCTGGTCCAGGCCGGCTTCCAACAGATCCGCCGAATACCCGGCGTCGTGACCAAGAACATCAACATCAAGAGCTGCAACAACCCCACCTTCAGCTCCGACGGCACCAACCAACTCGCGAAGACCGCCCCCTACCCGCAGGCCTGTGACAAGCAGGGCGCGACTCCCTGCAGCACCGGAAGCGGCGGCGCCACGAGCTCCAGCAGCAGCTCGGGCGGTTCCTCCGACGGTACGACCGGCGGAACCGCCGGGACGACGGGCGGCACCAGCGGCTCCAGCGCCGGCGGCGCCGCAGGGGGCACATCGGGCGGGGCGGCCTCGGTCAACCCCGACACCGGCCAGACCATCTCCGCCTCGGGCGGGGCGACCGGCACCGGAACAGGCGGCGCCACCGCCGCCGGCACCGTCGCGCTCGCCCAGCCGGTGACCGTGGCCGGGCAGGCCGGCTGGGGCGGCGCGCAGACCCTGATGCTGCTGGCGGTGCTTGCCGTGTTCGCACTGATCCTGCTTCCCTCCGTCGTCTCCCGGGTGCTCCGCGCCCGCGAGGACGCGTCCTCGTGAGGAGCAACGACATGACACCTCGGTATGTGCGCACGGCCCTGGGCACTGTCCGGGAGCGCCTGCGCAGGGGCCCGGACACCTCGGCGTACCCGGGCCGGCCCCACGGCCGCCCGGGGCAGCACCCCGGCGCCCGGCTCCTCCTGCGCCTCACGGCGGGCGCCGCCATAGGCGCTCTGCTGGGCGGCGTGGTGGCCCAGGCCGCGCAGCCCGCGACAGCGGCGAGCGCCGACCAGAGCTCCGCCGTCACCGCCTCAGGCCGCGGCGAGTTCGCCGGCATGAAGTTCACCGTCGGCCAGACCAAGCACCTCACCAGCCAGGGCGTCAGCGTCTCCTGGACCGGCGGCACCTCCACCACCTTCGCCGGCACCCAGTTCAACACCGACTTCGTCCAGATCATGCAGTGCTGGGGTGCCGACGACGGCACTGTCCCGAGCAACCCCGGGCCACCGCGCACCCAGTGCGAGTACGGCGCTTCGCCGACCACCGGACGCAGCACCTGGCCCGGCAACGGCTACGACGACACCCGTGCCGTCATCTACAGTGCCGACCCCGCCAACTACGGCAGGGACAACCGCTACGGGGCCGGCGGTAACTTCGGCCAGGGTGAAGTGCCCTTCAAATCCGTCGACGGCACCGTGATCACCAACAGCACCCAGAACAACGCCCTCTACAGCTACAACACCACCAACGAGGTCGACTTCGCCCGCACCGGTGCCGACGGCACCGGCCAGCAGAACTTCGAGATGCAGACCGCCAACGAGGCCCCGCAGCTGGGCTGCGGCGACGCCGTCAGGACATCCGGTGTCACGAAGCCGCGCTCCTGCTGGCTGGTGATCGTTCCGCAGGGCCACCTGGACCTCGACGGCAAGCCGTACGCGGACCCCACCCAGGTCAATGCCGGCTCCCCGGTCTCCTCCACCAACTGGCAGAACCGCATCGCGATCAAGCTCGACTTCAATCTGGTCGGCAACAGCTGCGCCCTGGGGTCCAACGAACGTGCCACCACCGGCAGTGAGCTCGCCGCGGACGCCATGACCAGCTGGCAGGCGTCGCTGTGCTCCACCGGCACCGTCTTCGGCTACACCCAGCTCGGCGAACCCGACGCCCGGAACGAACTCATCTCCGACGGCAGCGCGGGCATGGTCTTCACCACCCGGGCCCTCGGCTCCGACTACGGCACCAGCGCGCCCACCGGCAAAACCAGCTATGCGCCGGTCGTCGTCGCGGGCGCCGTCATCGGCTTCACCATCGAACGAAGAGCGAAATCCACGGCCCCGGAATCGGTGCAGAAGCAGTCGGGCACCAAGGTCCAGTCCATCGACCTCACCCCGAGGCTCGTCGCCAAACTGCTCACCGAGTCCTACCGCAGCTCCACCTGGGGCTCGGTGACGACCCAGCATTCCGGCGGCACTTCCACTCAAAAAGCCGCCAAGGGCTACGCGTGGACTCTGAACAACCCCGCCGGTCTGGTCAGCGACCCCGAATTCGTGCACTACAACCCGGAGTTCGCCAACCTCGCGGTCGCCGAGAACCCCGGCACCGATACCGACCTGATCACCGCACTCGGCCGCTCCGACACCGCCCGGCAACTGTGGGCCTATGCGGAGTCCGACAAGACGGCCCGGCAGTTCCTCGCCGGTGTCCCCGACGACTGGGGCATGCGGGTCAACCCGTACTACAGCACCAACCCCGACCTGAACCCCACCGGCATCGCCTTCGACACCTCCCTCGACAGCTACCCCAAGAGCGACCCCTGGTGCACCATCCCCGCCAACAGCGGCGCCACGGACAAGCAGTGCATGACCGACTTCCACCCGTACGTGGACGACATGCACTCCGGCGCCCTGCACACGCTCCGCGCCGACACCCTGTGGAAGTCGACCTGGAACCCCCTCGTCAGCCCCCCGTCATGGCAGAGCCCCGGCCCGCAGACGGTCGGCCAGCGCTTCGTGCTCACCATCACCGACGCCGCCTCCGCCGCACGGTACGGCCTGCAGACCGCCCGGCTGCTCAACGCCTCCGGGAAATTCGTCGCACCCACCACTACGGCCCTGACCGTCGCCGCGGCGACGGCGAGCAGCACCGACAGCGGCGTCAGCCCGGTCGATCCGGCCACCCAGAAGGCCAAGAACGCCTATCCGCTCACCGAGCTGGTGTACGCCGCCACACGGCCCGCCGAGCTCAAGGCCGCGGCCCGTCAGGACTACGCGCAGCTCCTGCGGTACGCCGCCGGCGCCGGACAGACCACCGGGTCCAACCCCGGTGAACTGCCCCCCGGCTACGCCCCGCTGTCCAAGGCACTGCGCGCCAAGACCCTCAGCGCCGCCACCGTGCTGGCCGACTGGAAGACGACCTCGGACTCCTCCACCACCAGCAGCAGCGGAACCACCGCCACCGGCGGAACCACGAACACCACCACCGGAAACGGCAGCACCTCCGGAACCACCGGCGCCACCACCCCGAACGCCTCCGCCAACGCAAGCGCCGGCCCCAGCAGCACCGCCAGTTACGGGGGCGGAACGGCGGTCGAGACGACCGCCACCGGCACCACCCCCGCGGACCCGGCCAACGCCCTGCGCTACGCCGTGCCGGTGGGAGCCGCGCTCGGACTGCTCGCCGCGTTCGGCGCACCGCTGGCGGGCGGCGCCGGCCTTCGGTCACTACCGCTGCCGCTACGGCTGAATCTGCCGGGCGGCCGGACCGTCACCGTCCTGCCCCGCCTCACCCTCCCGGGCCGCCTGCGCCGGCTGCGCGTACCGGGCCGCGGTGGCAAGGACGGCACGCCGCTCGGCTGACAGCACCCACAGACGACCGTCCGCCCCGAAAGGCAGTCGGGGCGGACGGCCAGCACCACCATGCCAGACCGCGAACGCCCGAGGCGTCCGCGCGCGCCACCAGCAGTACCTCCAGCACCACCAGCGCCACGACCCGCTTTCACTACCCTTAGCAGGAGACCTTTCATGCGCATGAAGCGCTCCACGGCCGCCGCGACCGCGGCCTTCACGGTCGCCGTCGCGATCGGCAGCCTGACGCTCGCGAGCCCGGCCTCCGCCGACCCGGCGTCCGGTACCTTCCGCACGCTGGTCGGCGTAGGCTCCGACACCACCCAGGACGTGCTGAACGCCCTCGCCGGCGAGACCGTCAACGGCACCAGCTACGCGTCCACCGCCGTGACCGCGAACGGTGCCGGCATCGCCTCGTACGACGCGGTGGACCCCAGCACCGGCTCCACCACCGCCAACATCACGACCCGCCAGAACGGCACGTCGTTCCTGCGCCCCAACGGCTCGGGCCCCGGCCGCGCGGCGCTCAGCTCCTCCCTCACCGGCACCAACTTCCCGGTCAAAGACGGGACCGTCATCCCGGGCCAGGTGGACTTCGCCCGCTCCTCCGGCGGCCCGGGCGTCAGCGGCCCCGGCATCACCGCCCTCACCTATGTCCCGTTCGCCCGGGACGCGGTCGGCATGCTCGTCAAGGGCACCGCGCTCGCGAACCTCACCGCCGCGCAGCTGGCCGAGATCTACACCAGCAGCAAACCCATCACGGTCAACGGGCAGAACGTCACCCCGTACATCCCGCAGGCCGGCTCGGGCACCCGCAAGTTCTTCCTGGCCGCGATCGGTGTCCAGGACGGCAGCCTCGGCTCGATCGTGCAGCCGACGCAGGAGAACCAGGCCAACGGCGTCATCGCCAACGACGGCGACCTGATGCCGTTCTCGGCGGCCAGCTGGATCGCCCAGAACAACGGGATCGCCCCCGACCACAGCACCACCGCCAAGACCGGCGGCGCCTACCTGGCCTCGATCACGTTCTCCGGCGACACCACTGCCACCGCCCCCGTCCAGACCGCGGCGGGCGGCAAGCTCGCCCCGGTCGAGGCCTACTACAACAACGCGACCTTCGGCCGCGACGTGTACAACGTCCTCCCGACCCGTGCGATCGACCCCACCAGCATCTTCTACAACGACTCGCTGTACGACATCTTCGTCACCAGCGGCGCCGCCCACCCGGCGGCCCTGGCCTCCGCCTCCAGCGAAGCCGTCATCGCCGACTTCGGCTTCGTCAACGAGTCGTACAACGGCTCGGTCGACCCGACGAAGCACGCCAAGTTCGGCGGCCTGGAGGACGGCTCCTCCAACGTCCTGCCCGGAACCTCCACCCTCACCGCCGCCCCCGGCGCCGGCAGCCTCAAGATCTCCTGGGCCGCGCCCCTCGACCTCGGCCTCCCGGTCACCGACTACCGCGCGGTGCTGACCGGCCCCGCCGGCACCGTCGTCGCCAACAAGGACGTCACCGCCCCCACCACCTCGTACACCTTCACCGGCCTGGCCGCAGGCAGCTACAGCGTCGCCCTCTACGCCGACAACCTCGCCGGCTCCGGCGCCGCCGCCACCTGGACCGGCACGGTCTCCGCCGTCAAGACCGCCAGCACCACCAAGGCCTCCGCGCCGAACACCGCGTACGGCCAGGTCCCGAAGGTCGCCGTCACCGTTACCGGCGCGAGCGTCCCGACCGGCAAGGTGACCGTCAAGGAGGGCAAGACGACCCTCGGCACCGCCACCCTGGACAAGAACGGCAAGGCGTCGGTCGCCCTGCCCAGGACCCTCAGTGTCGCCACGCACTCCCTCACGGTGTCGTACGCCGGTGACAGCAAGCTCAACGCCTCCTCCGCCACCGCGAAGCTGACGATCACCAAGGCCACCCCGGCCGTCACCAGCACCGCGCCCGCCACCATCAGCCACACCAAGCAGGCCAAGGTCACCGTGACGGTCACCGCCACCGGCACCGTGCCCGGCGGCAAGGTGCGGATCTACGAAGGTACGAAGATCATCGCCACCGGCACCCTCAGCAAGGGCAAGGTCGTCATCACCCTGCCGAAGCTCAAGAAGGGCAAGCACGTGCTGCACGCCTTCTACACGGGCTCGACGACCGTGATCGCGAAGTCCGGCAAGAGCTTCACCATCAAGTCCACCTGATCACCGGTTCCCAACCACCGGGCGGGCTTTGACCAGGTCAAGCCCGCCCGGCCCCGCCGCACCCCACCCGTCCCAAGGAGGCCGGCCGCCGTGACGGTCGCCGTACAGATCCAGATCCCCCGGATCCCCGCCGCGCGGCAGCTCGCCCGGGGCGCGCTGCTCACCCTCGCCGCGCTGCTGCTCGGCCTCACCGCACAGCTCCTGCTGCTCAGCGGCATCCAGCAGCGCGCCGCCCAGCAGTCCGCCCACGACGCGCTGCGCGCCACCCTCGCCGAGGGCACCGCGCCCGTCGCCCAGACCAATCAGCAGGGCCAGCTGCTCGCCCCCGGCACGCCCGTGGCGCTCATCGACATCCCGGCGCTCCACCTCCACCAGGTCGTCCTGGAGGGCACCGACTCCGCCGTCCTCGCCGACGGCCCCGGCCACCGCCGCGACACCCCGCTGCCCGGACAGGCCGGCATCAGTGTGCTGATGGGCCGCGCCGCGGCATACGGCGGCCCCTTCGGCGACCTCGCCCACCTGGCCCCCGGCACCGCCTTCACCGTCACCACCGGCCAGGGCAAGGCCCGCTACCGCGTCCTGGACACCCGCCGGGCCGGTGACCCCGCTCCTGCCGCGCCCGCCGCAGGCAAGGGCCGCCTCGTCCTGGTCACCGCCACCGGCACGCCCTACCTCCCCCGGGGCATCCTGCGGGTCGACGCCGACCTCGTCTCCCCCACCGACCAAACCCCCGCCGCCACCATCCAGTCCGGCACCCTCCCGAACTCCGAGGAGCCCATGGCGAGCGGCTCCAGCGTCCCCTGGCCGCTGGTCATGTGGCTCCAGGCACTCGCCCTCGCCTCGGCCGGCGCCGTCTGGGCCTGGTACCGCTGGGGCCGCCACCAGACCTGGATCGTGTTCGCACCGCTCGTCATGGTCCTCGGCCTCCAGGTCGCAGGCCAGGCCACCCAGCTCCTCCCCAACCTCCTGTAAAGGCCGCCGCCATGACCACCGCCACCACAGCCCCCGCCGCCCCTGCCTCACCCGCCTCACCCGCCTCCCTGGACGCCCGTGCCGTCTCCGCCTGGTTCGGCACCCACAAAGTCCTCGAACGCGTCACCCTCAACATGCCCGCCGGCCAGGTCACCGCCCTCATCGGCCCCTCCGGCTGCGGCAAGTCGACGTTCCTGCGCATCCTCAACCGCATGCACGAGCTCATTCCCGCCGCCCAGCTCGCCGGCGAAGTCCTCTTCGAGGGCGAGGACATCTACGCCCCCGGCCGCCGCCTCACCGACGCCCGCCGCCACATCGGCATGGTCTTCCAGAAGCCCAACCCCTTCCCTGCCATGTCCATCTACGACAACGTCGTCGCCGGACTCCGCCTCACCGGCGTCCGCGCCAACCGCCAGACCAAGGACGACCTCGTCCAGGAGTGCCTCAGCCGCGCCGGCCTCTGGAAAGAAGTCCGCGACCGCCTCCGCCAGCCCGGCGGCGCCCTCTCCGGCGGCCAGCAGCAACGCCTCTGCATCGCCCGCGCCCTCGCCGTCCGCCCCCGCGTCCTGCTCATGGACGAGCCCTGCTCCGCCCTCGACCCCACCTCCACCCGGCGCGTCGAGGAGACCATCCAGGAATTGGCCAGCGAGGTCACCGTCGTGATCGTCACCCACAACATGCAGCAGGCCGCCCGCGTCTCCCAGCAGTGCGCGTTCTTCCTCGCGGAGCAGGGCACCCCCGGCGGCATCGTCGAACACGGCCCGACGACGGACATCTTCGGCGCCCCCAAGGACGACCGCACGGCGGATTACGTGGCGGGGCGCTTCGGCTAAGGCGCGGCGCCTGCGGCGGGCCTTTCCCCTGACCCGCCCCTTCCCGGCTGCGTCCGATTTGCGGCTGGCGCCGCGTGGGGGGCTGTGCCCCCTGGACCCGCCCCCTACGCCCTGCGGGCGTGGGGGGACCCCCAGGTCATGTGCGGGCTGTGGCCGGGATGTGCCCACCCTGCCCCAGCCTTCGGCCGGGAGGTGCCCCCAGGAGGTGCCCCCATCTCGCTTCGCTCGGCCCTGCGGCACGCCCGCCCACAGCCAGGTGGCATTTCCAGCCCGTCCGGCGTTTGAGGACTGGGGGTCCCTCCTACGCCCGCCAGGGCGTAGGAGGCGGGCCCGGGACGGAGCCCCCCACGCGGCGCCAGCCGCAAATCGGACGCAGCCGGGAAGGGGCGGGGAGAGGAAGGGCCCGCCGCAGCCGCCCCGCCACCCGCGCCCGGCGTCAGCCGCCCAGCACCACCGTCAAAAACTCCGCCGTCCACGACAGCAGCTCCCGCCCCACCACCGGCTTGCCGCCGACCCGCGCAGTCGTCGGACGCGGCACCAGCAATTGCTTCGCCGCGTTCTTGATGACCGTACGCGGATACAGCCGCCCCAGCCGCAGCTCCTGCGACTCCCGCAGCTCCACCGGCCCGAACCGCACGTTATTGCCCTGCAACGTGATGTCCGAGACCCCCACCTTCCTGGCCAGCAGCCGCAGCCCGGCCACCATCAGCAGATTCTCCACCGGCTCCGGAAGCTTGCCGTAACGGTCCACCAGCTCCTCCCGCACCGCCGCGATGTCGTCCTCCGAATTCGCCGCCGCGATCGCCCGGTACGCCTGCAGCCGCAGCCGCTCCCCCGGCGCGTAGTCGTGCGGGACATGGGCGTCCACGGGCAGCTCGATCTTGACTTCGAGCAGGGTCTCCTCCGGCTCGCCGCCACCCGTCTCCAGCGAAGCCCGGTAGTCGGCGACGGCCTCGCCGACCATCCGTACGTACAGATCGAAGCCGACCCCCGCGATATGCCCGGACTGCTCGCCGCCGAGCAGATTGCCCGCGCCACGGATCTCCAGGTCCTTCATGGCCACATACATACCTGCGCCCATTTCGGTGTGCTGGGCGATGGTCGCCAGCCGCTCGTGCGCGGTCTCGGTGAGCGGCTTCTCCGGCGGGTAGAGGAAATACGCGTAACCACGCTCACGGCCACGCCCCACACGCCCGCGTAGCTGGTGAAGCTGCGACAGCCCGAAATTGTCGCCCCGCTCGACGATCAGCGTATTCGCGTTCGAGATATCGATACCCGACTCGACGATCGTCGTCGAAACCAGCACATCGAACTTCTTCTCCCAGAAGTCGACCACGACCTGCTCCAGCGCGCTCTCCCCCATCTGCCCGTGCGCGGTGGCGATCCGCGCCTCCGGCACGATCTCCCGCAGCCGCGCCGCCGCCCGGTCGATCGACTCGACCCGGTTGTGGATGTAGAAGACCTGGCCCTCGCGCAGCAGCTCACGGCGGACCGCCGCGCCGATCTGCTTCTCCTCGTACGGGCCGACGAAGGTCAGCACCGGGTGCCGCTCCTCCGGCGGCGTGGTGATCGTCGACATCTCGCGGATGCCGGTGACCGCCATCTCCAGGGTGCGCGGGATCGGGGTGGCCGACATGGTCAGGACATCCACATTGGCACGCAGCTTCTTCAGCTGCTCCTTGTGCTCGACGCCGAAGCGCTGCTCCTCGTCGACGATCACCAGGCCCAGGTCCTTGAACTTCGTCTCCGACGAGAAGAGCCGGTGGGTGCCGATCACAAGATCGACCGACCCCTCGCGCAGCCCCTCCAGCACCGCCTTCGCCTCGCTGTCGCTCTGGAAGCGCGACAGCGCCTTCACCATCACCGGGAACTGCGCGTACCGCTCCGAGAAGGTGGAGAAGTGCTGCTGGACGAGGAGCGTGGTCGGCACCAGGACAGCGACCTGCTTACCGTCCTGCACCGCCTTGAAGGCGGCGCGGACCGCGATCTCGGTCTTGCCGTAGCCGACGTCGCCGCAGATCAGCCGGTCCATCGGGACCGACTTCTCCATGTCCTCCTTCACCTCGGCGATGGTGGTGAGCTGGTCCGGCGTCTCCACGTACGGGAACGCGTCCTCCAGCTCCCGCTGCCAGGGTGTGTCCGGCCCGAAGGTGTAGCCCGGCGCCGCCATCCGCGCCGAATACAGCCGGATGAGGTCGGCGGCGATCTCCTTGACCGCCTTCTTCGCCCGCGCCTTGGTCTTGGTCCAGTCCGCGCCGCCGAGCCGGTGCATCGACGGAGCCTCGCCGCCGACGTACTTGGTGACCTGCTCCAGCTGGTCCGTCGGCACGAACAGCCGGTCTCCGGGCTGGCCCTTCTTCGCCGCCGCGTACTCCACCAGCAGATACTCGCGGGTCGCGCCCTGGACGGTGCGCTGCACCATCTCCACGTAACGGCCGACGCCGTGCTGCTCGTGCACGATGTAGTCGCCGGCCTGCAGGGTGAGCGGGTCGATCGTCTTACGCCGCCGCGACGGCATCCGGCCCATGTCCTTGGTCGCGGACTTCTGCCCGGACAGGTCGGTCTCGGTCAGCACCGCGAGCTTCAGACCGGCGTCGACGAACCCGGTCTCGATCGAACCCGTCGCCACATGCACGACCGACGGCTGGATCTCTGCCGACAGGTCCAGGTCCAGCCGGGCCGCGATGCCCTCATTGCCCAGCACCTCGACGATCCGGGCCGCCGGGCCATGACCCTCCGTGACGTACACCGTGCGCCAGCCCTCGGCCAGCCAGCCCTTCGTGTCGGCCAGGGCCCGCGCGGTGTCGCCCCGGTACACCTCGGGCGCGTGCATCCCGAGCAGCAGCGTGTCCTCGTCCAGCTCCTCCGCCGGCGCGTCGGCTGATGTCGCAGCAGCGGCGAACGAGCTGATCGACCACCACGGCATCCCCAGCTCGCGGGCATGGTCCCGTACGTCGGCGATCGACCACAGCGACGCCGCGCCCAGGTCGATCGGCGCCTCGCCACCCCCGGCCGTCGCCGCCCACGACGCCTCCAGGAACTCCCGGCTCGTCGCCACCAGATCCGCCGCCCTCGTCCGCACCCGCTCCGGGTCACAGGCCACCGCCATGCTGCCGGCCGGCAGCACGTCCATCAGCAGCTCCATGTCATCGACCAGGACCGGGGCCAGCGATTCCATGCCCTCGACCGCGATACCCTCGGCGATCTTGTCCAGCAGCTCATTGAGCTCCGGGTGCCGCAGCGCCAGCTCCGCCGCCCGGCCCCTCACTTCCTCCGTGAGCAGCAGCTCACGGCACGGCGGCGCCCACAGCCCGTGCTCGGCGACTTCAAGGGACCGCTGATCGGCAACCTTGAAGTACCGGATCTCCTCAACGTCGTCCCCCCAGAACTCCACCCGCAGCGGATGCTCCTCCGTCGGCGGGAACACATCCAGGATCCCGCCCCGTACGGCGAACTCGCCGCGCTTCTCCACCAGCTCCACCCGCGCGTACGCGGCCGCCGCCAGCCCGTCCACGATCTCGTTCAGATCCGCGCTCTGCCCGCTGCGCAGGCTCACCGGCACCAGGTCCCCCAGCCCCTTGACCTGCGGCTGCAACACAGACCTGACCGGCGCCACGACCACCCTCACCCGCCCCGCCGTCGGGTCGTCCGCACTTGGGTGCGCCAGCCTCCGCAGCACCGCCAGGCGCCGCCCCACCGTGTCCGACCTCGGCGACAACCGCTCATGCGGCAGCGTCTCCCACGCCGGATACTCCGCGACCGCGTCCGGCGGCAACAGCGACCGGAGGGCCCCCGTCAGGTCCTCCGCCTCCCGCCCGGTCGCGGTCACCGCCAGCACCGTCCGCCCCGTCCGCGCCGCCAGCGCCGCGATCGCGAAGGGCCGCGCCGCCGGCGGCCCCACCAGGTCGATACTCGGGCGGTTGCCGTCACCGGCGGCCTTGACCGCCTCGGCAAGTGCGGGGTCGCTGACGACAACGTCGAGCAGGCCGTTCAAGCTCATGAAGGCTTTCCGTCCCAATACGTGATGCGTGATACGTGATACTGCGTGATTCGTGCGGGCCCGTGGCCGGCGTGACATGACCGAACAACGCGAACCGCCCGACACGTCGAACGGGCCGGGGTGTCCCAGCGTACTTCGCCGCACCGACAGCCGCCGCCGAAGGACGTGGGAATGAGGTGATTACACGATCGAGTACGGTGCGGGTAGTTCCGCGTACGGACGGTAGCCGCCGCCTAGAAACGGTTGCCCGGCAACCCGGGTCCGGGTCCGCACAACGAGTGCGCCATACGTCACGCTCCGCGAACAATCGAACGCAGGCAGTCCATCCGCCTGGGCGAGGAGCAGTTACAGCAACAACGAGGGCGAGTCCTGCGTCGCCGCGACCCCCACCACCGCCGTCCACGTCCGCGACTCCAAGGACCCGGATGGCAGCCCCATACTCACCTTCACGCCGAACGCCTGGGCCGACTTCATAAAGTCGACCCAGGCGTCCTGAGGCTGAGGCCGGGGCCAACCCCCCGCCGCCGCGTTAGCTACTCCGTAGCGATCGCGTTCAGCACATTCAGCCGCCCCGCCCGGAAGGCCGGGAAGAGGGCCGCGGCGAGCCCCACAAAGGCGGAGCCGATGAACACGGTCACGATCGTCGACCAGGGGATCTCCAGCACCCCGAGACCTTGCAGGGCCAGCAGCTTCTGGGCGGTCGCGCCCCAGCCCATGCCGAGCCCCAATCCCAGCACCGCACCGAACAGTGCGATGACGATGGATTCGAGGCGGATCATGCGGCGCAGTTGGCGGCGGGACATCCCAATGGCGCGCATGAGGCCGATCTCGCGGGTGCGTTCGACGACCGAGAGGGCGAGGGTGTTCACGACGCCGAGGATGGCGACGATGATGGCGAGCGCCAGGAGGCCGTAGATCAGGTTCAGCAGCTGGCCGATCTGGTCCTTGAGGACCTGCTTGTAATCGGCCTGGTTGCGGACCGTGATCTGGGGGAAGCGGCTGAGCTGCTGTTTAAGGGACTGGTACGCGGCGTCCTGCTGTCCGCTCTTGGCGGCGGCGAACATCATGTAGTTCATTGGCATCTTGTCGGCGGGGACGTAGCGAGCCGCCGTCGTGATGTTGGTGTACATGGCGCCCTGGTCGAAGACGGTGTCCTTCGAGGTGATGGCGTTGATGGTGAGTTTGGCGGTGGTGCCGCCCTTGAAGGCGACGGTGAGTTGGTCACCGAGCTTGATGTGGTTCTTGGTGGCGTAGCCCTCGCCGACCGACATGGCGCCGGGGTTGTAGGCGTCGGGCAGCTTGCCGGCGATGGTCTTGACCTGGAGGTCCTGGGCGTACGTGGGGTTGGCGGCGGTGATCGACGTGTTCTCCGTCGAGCCGTCCGGGGCGGTGAGCTTGACGTCGAGGAACTTGTTCTCGGTGACGTGGGCCAGGTAGGAGGCGGATTTCACCGCCTTGGCGATCTCGGGGGTGACGGGCTGGCCGCCGGAGGGCTCGATGATGAAGTCGGCGCCGACTGACTTGTCGAGCTGGTCGCTCGCGCTGGCGACCATGGAGGACCCGACCACTGACAGGCCCGCGACCAGGGCGAGGCCGATCATCAGGGCGGCTGCGGTGGCACCGGTACGACGGGGGTTGCGGAGGGCGTTGCGCTCGGCGAGGCGCCCGACGGGGCCGAAGACGCGGAGGAGGCCGGCGCTGATGACCCGTACGACGACCCCGGCGAGCAGCGGGCCGACGACGACGAAGCCGAGCAGCGACAGGACGACACCGAGGCCGAGGAGGCTCGCGCCGGTCGAGGTCTTGGTGGCCTGGCTCGCGCCGACGAGGGCGGCGGCGCCTATCCCCGTGAGCAGGATGCCGATGGCGGCGCGGATCTTGCCGGCGCGGCCGTCGGCGGGGGTGCCGGCGTCGCGGAGGGCGGCCATGGGGGAGACCTTGCCGGCCCGGCGAGCGGGCAGGTAGGCGGCGAGGACGGTGACGATGACGCCGATGGCCAGGCCGATGACGGGGGTGGTGGCCTTGATGGTGAGTTCGGAGGTGTCGAGCTTCATGCCGGTGCTGCCCATGAACTTCATCAGGCCGATGGCGAGGCCGACGCCGCCGCCGATCCCCAGCAGGGAGCCGATGATGCCGAGGAACAGTGCCTCGACGAGCACGGACCGGTTGACCTGGCCGCGGCTGGCGCCGAGGGCGCGCATGAGGCCGATTTCCCGGGTGCGTTGCGCGACGAGCATGGAGAAGGTGTTGACGATGAGGAAGATGCCGACGAGGACGGCGATTCCGGCGAAGCCGAGCATCGCGGTTTTGATGACGCCGAGGAAGGAGTCGATGCCGTTCTTGTTGTCGGCGGTGGACTCGGCCTTCGTCTGAATCTTGTAGCCGGTGCCGGTGCCGAGGTCTGCGGCGACGGCCTTCTTCAGCTGGTCGTTGCTGACGCCCTTGTCGGCGGTGAGCATGATTTTCGAGAAGACGTTGGCCGAGCCGAGGAGCTTGGTCTGGGCGGTCGCGGTGTCGAAGTAGAAGACGGCCGCGCCGGGGTTGGTGGTCTTGAAGGTGGTGATGCCGGTGATCTTCGCCTTGAAGTCGCCGGGGACCGCGATGACCCGCAGTTCGTCGCCGATCTTGAGGTGGTGCTTGTCGGCGGTGTCGGAGTCGACCATCAGCTCGGTGGGGCCGCGCGGGGCGTGGCCGGAGGTGAGTGCCACGGACCGCAGCTCGGTCGGGTCCCAGTTGGTGCCGATGGTGGGGGCGCCGGAGGTGGGGCTGAGGTTCTTGTTGGCGGCGGTGACGACGGTGAGGGACTGGCTGTCGGCCTTGCCGATGGCGGATTTGACGCCGTTGACCTTCTTCAGCTCGCCCACGACGGAGGCGGGCAGGGTGACGGCCTTGGTGGTCGTCTGCTGGTCGGCGCCGCTGGGGGCGCCCTTGGGGCTGACGGTGACGTCGGCGGCCGTGGCGGCGAAGAGCTTGTCGAAGGTCGCCGTCATGGTGTCGGTGAAGACGAGGGTGCCGCAGACGAACCCGACGGACAGCAGCACGGCGATGGCGGAGAGCGCCATACGGCCCTTGTGCGCGAAGAAGTTGCGCATCGAGGTTTTGAGGACGGTCATGACGTCCTCCCGCGCGCGTCGAAGGCGGGGGCCTGGGGGGTTCCCCCAGAAAGATTCAGCATGCGCTCAAGGACGGTGTCTGCGGTGGGGCTGGTCATCTCGTCAACGATCCGGCCGTCGGCCAGGTAGAGGACGCGGTCGGCGTACGAGGCCGCGACCGGGTCATGGGTGACCATGACGATCGTCTGGCCGAGTTCGTCCACGGACTTGCGCAGGAAGCCGAGGACTTCGGCGCCCGCCCGGGAGTCGAGGTTTCCGGTGGGCTCGTCGCCGAAGATGATGTCGGGGCGTGCGGCGAGCGCGCGGGCGACGGCGACGCGTTGCTGCTGGCCGCCGGAGAGCTGGTTGGGGCGGTGCTTGAGCCGGTCGGCGAGGCCGACGGTCCCGATGACCTTGTCCAGCCACTCCCGGTCGGGCTTGCGGCCGGCGATGTCCATGGGCAGCGTGATGTTTTCCGCCGCATTGAGTGTCGGCAGGAGATTGAACGCCTGGAATATGAACCCGATGTGATCCCGGCGCAGTTGGGTGAGCTTCTTGTCCTTCAGCTTGGTGATCTCGGTGCCGCCGACCCAGATCTGCCCGCTGGTGACGGTGTCGAGTCCGGCCAGGCAGTGCATCAGGGTGGACTTGCCGGACCCGGAGGGGCCCATGATGGCGGTGAAGCGGCCACCGGCGATGTCGACATCGACGGCGTCGAGCGCGACGACGCGGGTCTCCCCGGCACCGTACGCCTTGGTGACCTGGCGGCCGCTGGCGGCAACAGCCGTACTTCCTCCGCTGCCCCCGGACTTGGGAATGGTTACTGCCGTTGTCACTGTTTTCTCCCGGATTTTCATGAGCGTTGCGTGCGTCATCAGCTTGTCGCTGCGGTGGGGGGTGGGGCGATGGTGCGAAGCCCCGTATCCCCAGGGGGGCTAGCCCCACCAGAACTCTAGGGAGCCCCGGGGGGCCGCACCTCCTTCGCCGGAACGAATCGGGGGTAGGAGAAAGCACGCCGGATCCCCTAGGGGACTGCGACTTTCGGCGGACCTGGCCCGGCCCGACCTGACCCCGACCTCGCGGTCCGGATTCGCGGTTCGGAGCCGAGTGTGCGGCTTCCAGTGGCGGGAGACTCAAGCCCGGACGACCGGCACGCAACGTGGCCGGCGCGGAAACCCACTACCGGACTCCAGGTTCCACCTGGAAGGGTGTGGCATACACATACCATGGGAGGGCACACCCAATGCCGCAGCATCAGCAGGCCGTACTGGCCGGAACGGGCGCCTCCCCTCCTCGGGGGCGCGGGCCGGTGGTCGCCGCGCTGATGCTCGCGATGGCGCTCGCGGCGATGGACTCCACGATCATCTCGACCGTCGTCCCGCAGATCGTCGGCGATCTCGGCGGCTTCTCGGTCTTCTCGTGGCTCTTCTCCGGCTATCTGCTGGCGGTCACGGTGACTCTGCCGGTGTACGGCAAGCTCGCCGACATGTTCGGCCGCAAGCCGGTGCTCATCTCCGGTATCGCGCTCTTTCTGCTCGGCTCGCTGCTGTGCGCCGGGGCGTGGGACATGGCGAGCCTCATCGCCTTCCGCGTCATCCAGGGCCTGGGCGGCGGCGCGATCCAGGGCACGGTGCAAACGGTCGCGGCGGACCTGTACGCGCTGAGGGAACGGGCGAAGATACAGGCCGCCATCTCCACCGTGTGGGCGGTCTCGGCCATCGCCGGGCCACTGGCGGGCGGCCTTCTCGCCGAGTACGCCGACTGGCGGTGGATCTTTCTGGTCAATGTGCCGATCGGCTTGATGGCGCTGCTGCTCATAGTCCGCCACCTGCGCGAATCGGGGTCCTCCGCCGGTACACAGACCCGGCGCAGTGTCGACTGGCCCGGCGCGCTCGGGCTTTTCGTGTCGGGCGGGGTGGTGCTCTTCGCCCTCGTCCAGGGCGGGGTGGCCTGGGGCTGGCTGTCCTGGCAGTCGCTGATTCTGTTCGGCGCGGGTGCGGCCGGTGCGGTCGTCACCGTATGGATCGAACGGCACGCGGCCGAGCCGATCATCCCCGGGTGGGTGTGGCGGCGGCGCGTCATCGCCTCGGTGAATCTGGCGCTGGGCGCGCTCGGGGTGGTGATCATCGCGCCGACCGTCTTCATGCCGATATACGGGCAGACCGTGCTCGGCCTCGGTCCCGTCCAGGCCGGCTTCGTCCTGTCCGTCATGTCGCTGAGCTGGCCGATGTCGGCCGCCTTCAGCAACCGCGTCTATATGCGGATCGGGTTCCGCGACACCGCGCTCATCGGCATCACCGCCGGTACCGCGATCCTTTTGGCCCTTACGTTGCTGCCCAACGGCGGCCCGGCGTGGCAGCCGGCGCTGGTCATGCTGCTGCTCGGCGGCGCCCTGGGGCTGTTCCAGCTGCCGCTGATCGTCGGGGTGCAGTCGACTGTGCGGTGGGCCGAACGTGGTACGGCGACTTCGTCCATCCTGTTCTGCCGGCAGGTCGGGCAGAGCGTGGGCGCTGCCGTTTTCGGCGCCGTCGCCAATGCGGCGCTTTCCGGTACGCCCGGGGGTGTCGCCGGGCTGCGTGGGCTCAACGGTGCGTCGGAAGCGGTGCGGAGGGCCGTCGGGGCGGCCGTCAATCATGTGTATGTGGGGGCCGTGCTGGCGGCGGGGGTGGCGGTGCTGGTGCTGGTCTTTGTCATGCCGCGCCGCTTTCCCGTCCTCGCGGAGGGGGACGAGGGCTAGGGCCTGTCCGGCCGATCTCCGCGGCGTCGCGTGCCCTGGCACCAGCGCTCGCGGCGTTGTCGTCAGTCGACGACGCTCCGCGTCGCCTCCCTCCTCCGCCTTGCGGCCGCCAGACGCAAACGCCCGCTCAGGCGTCCGGGGTGTCCGGGGCTTCCGGGGCGTCCGGTCTGTCCCGGGGGTCCCGGCCGGAGAGGGTGGCGAGGGATTCGCGGATGTGGGTGAGGTGCGCGCGGATCTCGTCCTGGCGGACCTCTTGTTCGCGGAGCGAACGCTCGGCCTGCCGGCGGATCCGGTCCTCACGGACCCGGGCCTGGGCGAGAAGCTCGGCGGCTTCGGCCTCTGCGGCGTCCTGGCGGCGGCGGGCGGCGTCCTCTTCCGCGTGGAGCACCTGGGAGGCCTCGCGGAGCTGTGCCTCGGCGTAGGCGGCGAGTTCGGAGATGCGGCTTTCGAGGCCGGCGGCACGTTCGGCGAGGTCGTGCTCCAGGGTTTCGAGCTGCTCACGGCGCTCATCGCTCAGCCCGTTGAGGGTGCGGGTGGCATCCTCCCTGACGGCGTTGAGCACCTGTTGGGCCTCGTCCAGGGTGGCGGCGGCCTCGCGCTCGGCCTCGCGGCGCAGCTCGGCGACGTGGGCGCCGGCTCCGTCGAGGACGCGGCGTTCGTGCTCCTCGATGGCGGCGCGGCGGGCCTGGGCAGCGGCGTGGGCCTGGTCGAGGAGGGCCTGGCGGGCGGTCTCGGCGGCGGCGCGGGCATTGCGCGCCTCGACCGAGGCGCGTTCCCGTACGGCCGCGGCCTCGGTCTCGGCGAGGCGGAGGAGTTCTTGCGCACCGGCGCTGAGGGCTGCGTAGGAGGGCGGGCCGAGGGCTTCGACCTGGGCTCGGAGGGCGGCGCATTCGGCCTCCATGTCATTGGCGAGGACGGTGAGCCGGGCGGCGCGCTCCCAGGCCGCGTCGCGGTCCTCGGAGAGCTCCTCCAGAAAGCGGTCGACCTGCTCGGGGTGGTAGCCCCGGACCCGGGCGGCGCTGAAGCCGTAGGGTGATGCGGTGCTGGTCATGGAAGGCCCCTTTCATCCCTCGCCATACAGCAACCACTTTTGTATATTTGCACGAAATGTCCACGTACCGACACACGAAAGAGGCACGCCCCGCCGTTTCTGACGGAGCGCGCCTCTCTTGCGGCTGTTCCCGCGGGTTTCCCGCAGGGCCGGACCTGACGGATCCCTGCTAGGGCCCGTCCGGCCGCTACGGCGGACGGGCCCTAGAGCAGGCCGTCCCACATCTGCTCGATCAGCACCGCCCACCAGTGCTCCGGCGAGGCGATCGCCGCCGGGTCGAGGGCGGCCAGCTGGGCCTGGAAGTCAACCGTCCAGCGACCCGCCTGATCGGGCGTCAGCCCGAGTCGGAGCCGCCACATCCGCCCCAGCAGCGCCAGGCACCGCGCGAACTCCGGCAGGCTCGAATTCACGAACTGCGGCACGCTCGACTCCCCGCCGGGGGCGGCTTCCAGCGGTACGGCGACGACGTGCGCCGTACCGTACTGGACACACATCTGGCGGCCGAAGTCACTGCCCATGACCAGGTAGGAGCCCGCGTCCGGAGCCGGCCGGACCCGGCGCTCCGCCGCCAGCTCGGCCAGTGTGGGCACCGGGCGGCCCGGCTGGGCCTGGGCCCAGAAGAACGGGCCGAAGTCCACCGGCAGGCCGACCCAGGTCAGCGTCTGCGCGACGATGTCCGGCACCCCCTGGCGGGCCGCCGCCCGCTGGTCGAACCGGAAGATTCCCTGCGGTCCGAACGCCTGCACCAGCTCGTGCCCGATCCCCTCGATGGGGATGAACGGCGCCCGCTGCACCTGGTTCGGGTCCGGCATCGGCACCCGCTGCGGCTGCGGACGGGCCGGGCCACCGGCCACCTGGTGCAGCTCGCCCTGGTGCGTCAGCAGATGCTGCACGCCGTGCCGACGGCCCGCGTGGTCCTTCCCGTACGGGGCGGTGTGGCTGACCCGCACCTGCGGCCACGTCTCGCGGACCATACGGGCGCAGTAGCCGCCGGGCAGCTCGCACGACTCCAGCTCGGTGTGCAGCTCCAGCACCTGCTGCGGCGGCACGCCGAGCGCCCGCAGCTCATGCAGGATCTGCCACTCCGGGTGCGGGGTGCCCGGCGCCGAGCGCCGGATGATCTGCTGCTCCGAGCCGTCCGCCGCGCGGTACCGCAGCACGGCCATATAGCCGGGGCCCACCGTCGGCACCCCGGCGGGCGGTGGCGGGGGCACGTACCCTCCGGCGGGTGCGCCGGGCACCGGCGGTGCGGGGGCGGGTGTGGCGTTGAGGTCCACTGCCGGGGCAACCCGCGTCGGGACGTAGCCGCCCCCGGGCACCCCACCGGGCACCCCACCGGGCGCCCTCGGCGGCGGAGGAGGCGGCGGCACGGTCCCGCGCCCGGCCTTCGCCGTCGGCGCCGCCGCGATGTCCCCGGCGCCGGGGGGACGGCCCGGCGGCGCACCCGGGTATCCGTACCCCGGGGCGGCAGGGGGCGGCGGAGGCGCAGCCGGTGCACTCCGCGCAGCCGGGTAGCCGTAACCACTCGCACCCGGGACCGCCGTCGGCGGAGGCGGCGGAGGCGGAGGCGGCACACCCGGACCACCCATGGCCGGGGCCGCGAGGGCGGCCGGCGGGGGCAGTGGAACGGCGGGGCCGGACGGCGGGGGAAGCGGGGCGCCCGGGAAGGGGGGGACATGGGGCCGCTGATCGGGGTCGGCCGTCGGGGGCGCGAAGACCGTGGCAGGCGGCGCGACCGACTCGGCGTCGTCGGCGCTGTTCGCGTTGGTCCACGGTGTGGCCGATACCGGCGGCGGCGTACGTTCCGAGGTGGACCCACTGGCCGAAGCGCCAGAAGCGCCGGAAGCACTGGAAACGGACGGGCGGTGCGCTGCGGACCCCGGGCCCGGGACACCCGCGCCGCCACCGCCACCCGTCGCCCGGCCGGCATCCGTAGCAGCCGCCGGACCGCCACCCAGGACAACCGTTTCGCCGGAATCGGCCCCCTGAAAGGAGCCGGAGCGACGGCGGTCGGGGATGCCCATCTTGTCGGCGGCGTCCTGGAGCCATTGCGGGGGGCTCAGCAGGAACGACGTGGCCTCCAGATCGATCCGCTGGGGCGGCCCGGGGACCGCGTCCGCGAGATGGGCGCCGTATTCCTCCTCATAGCGGCGGATGACCTCGCCCACGGGGAGTCCGGGCCACAGCGATGCCTCGCCGCTGTCGCGGGCGATGACAAGCCGGATCCGGGCGTCGTCGCTGCCTGCGGAGGGTACGCCCTCGCGCGGCTCGGACCAGGCCACGAAGCCGAGTTCGAACTCGCGGACCCGCACTTCACGAGCCTCGTACGCCGGAACGTCACCATTGATCCACCGTTCGGCGCGCTCCTGCGCCTGTGCGAAAGTGACCACGACCGGATCTATCCCTCCACCGGGACGGCGCTGGCGAAGCCGCCCTCGACCATCAGGTTCGCAACGGTGCCGAGCTCCGGCGGGTTGCCGGCCAGCCGCAGCAGGAAGTCGTCGAAGTTCGCACCGCAGGATTGCAGGAGGGCGGCCACCCGCTCCTGCGGGGATTCCCATTCCACGTCACCGCCGTCGCGCACGTCGTCGTACGCGCAGAACCAGACCGAGCCAAGCTCCTCGCCCCGGACCTTGATCGCGACCACTCCGCCCTGGACGTAGCAGATCCCGAGATAGTCCTTGGTGAGGTGGTCGCGCAGGCATTTGTTCACGTAGACGAGGTCGTTGACGGCGGCCTCGTCGCGGAGCGTGAAAAACGGCTGGTCGACGAGGAGTCCAAGACCGGGGTCGAGGGCCACGCCGACGGGCGCGCAGCCGCCGGCCGCCTTGAGGAAGGTGCGGTAGCCGCCGGGGAGCCGGTAGCCGAGCTCCTCCTCTGCGTCGCGGATCTGGTCCTCGGTGACGGCGACCGGGTCGGTAGGCAGACCGAAATGGACCGGACGGGCGTCCTGGAGGGGGCGGGTGCCGTGCTTGGTCCGGTCGGTGGCGGAGGCGGCGAGGCCGCCGTGGTGCCGGAGCAGCGCCTTGACCTCGACAGGGATCAGCTCGAGCCGCCGGGTGCCGACGACATGGTGCCAGGTCCAGCCGTGCGGGGTGGCGACGGTCGGGAGGCTCGCCCACAGTTCGTGACCGGCCGCGTGGTGGGCGGCGTTGGCCGATACGTAGTCGGTGAGCCGGAGCTCGTCGATGCCGAAGCCGTCGGGCGGCTCGGCGATCTCGGCCGCCGCGCGGGCGTACGGGGTGAAGTCCGGGTAGCCGTCGTCGTCCACCCATACGCCCTTCGGGTGGCGCGTGGCGCGCACCGGGTCCGGGAAGCGTACGAACTGCCCGGCGTAGGCGGCGTTGGGTGGCACGGTCTGCTGCCCGAGCCGACCACCTGTCGTCATTGCGGATGCCCCCTGCTGAATCTGGCTGTTGGCGACAGCCTAGGGGGTCCGGCGAGCGTAAGCCCGGGGCAGGGCCGTACCCCGGCCGTAGCCCGGCCGCACTCCGGGCGCCGTGACATATCGCACACGGCTATGTCCGATCCCAGTACCTGACTTCCGTACCACCAGGCACATTTGGCAGGCTGGGGCACGCAAGGGGGCGTCCTCTTCGGAGGGCGGACAGGAGGAACACGCACAGATGCACATGACGGATGCCGATGCCGCCGCCGCGAACGCGGCAACCGCCGCCGCTGATCCGCGGCTCAATTGGGGCCCTGCGGACGACGATCCGCCGCCGCCCGTGCTGCGGCACCGACGTGACGGGATCCTGCCTGCGGTGGCCGCCGCTCTCTCCGTCCGCGACGAGATACTGACCTGCACGGGCAGCAAGGCCGAGCAGCCGCCGCCGCTTCATCCGCTGGTCCAGGACGTCCTCGACACTCTCCCCGCCGCCCAGCGCGAGCGGTTCGCCGGACGGTGCCCGGAGCCGGTACTCCTGTCCCGCTTCCTCACCGCCGCCGACGCCGGGCGCAGCAAGCGCGCTTCGCGCCGGCCCCTCACCAGGAACGAGGCCCGCAAGGCCCTGAAAGGCGCGAAACTCACGGCCCGCCGGATCCGCGAGGACGGCGACCCCACGCACGGCTCCTACGCGCCCCCGTGCCGTTCATGCGCGCCCCTACTGGCGCACTTCGGCGTACGGGCGGTTGACCCGGGGGCGGACGGCGCGTGAAGCACAGCACGGAGACTCGCTTCCCCGCGGGCGTAAGCGATGCCCTGCGGTCCGCCGGCTGGCAGCCCGGCCGCTGGGACATACGGCAGGCCGAGCTCTGGGCCGACACGCTACGCGCGTACGCCTCCCCCGCCGGGCACCAGCACACCGTCTTCCCCGCCGCCGTCGAGGCCTGGGCCGAATTCGGCGGCCTCACCCTCCCGGCCGCCACCGGGCCCCTTCGCGGGGCCGTCGCCCCGACCCCCGCGCTGATCGACCCCATGCGTGGGCTGTACCTCGCCCGTACCCTCGGCGACCTCAGCCGCGCCCTCGAAACCGAGGTGTGCCCCCTCGGTGAGGAGCTCAGCGGCCAGGCGCACCTCGCCATCGACGCGCAGGGGCGCGTCTACGCCATCGATCACACCGGGGACTATTACCTCGGGCCCACGATCGACCGGGCGCTCACCACCCTCCTCACCGGCAGCCCCCCGGTCCGGCTCGCCCTCTAGGCCCGCGTCGGGGCGCCTGCGACGGGCCTCCCCACCGCGCCCCTCCCCGGCTGCGTCCGACATGCGGCTGGCGCCGCGTGGGGGGCTCCGCCCCCAGACCCGTCCCCTACGCCCTGGCGGGCGTGGGAGGCCTCGCCTACGCGCTCCTCATCAACCGCGTCGACCGCATGGCCCTCGCCGGGCCGGCCGAGGCGACGCCGGGTCCCCCCGGTGCGGGGCTGTCCTGACACCGGACGGGCTGGGTTTGCCTTGCTGGGCCAGCGCAGTTCCGCCCCCTCTGCCGGGGCTGCCGGTTCCTCCCCCAGCTACCTCCCCCGGCCTTCGGCCGGGAGGTGCCCCCAGGAGGTGCCCCCACAAACGCCGGACGGGCTGGGTTGTCGTGCGTGCCGCCACGCGATATCCGTTGTGGGGGTCGGGGCCGCTGTGGGGTGATCTCCTCGGGGCTCGCACGTGCGGGTCCGCAGTGAAGGCGCCCGGGGTGCATGTGCTCGTCCCCTGCGGGGACACCCCGGCGCGTCCCCTCCCGGCCGGATGGGCGCGTGACGGTCTCGCCGTGGTGGGAGACCGTGAAACCAACGCACCGCGTGCCGGGCAAGGACGTGTCTGGGCCGCAAGGGAGACGCACCGCAAGGCGCTGTGGCGGCCGGAGGGGGCGGTGCAGGGGTGTCCCCGCAGACTGTGTCGCCCAAGTGCCGGTGGCGATGGCGCAAAGAACGCCGGGTCCTGGCACACAGTCGTGGGGGCACCTCCCGGCCGAAGGCTGGGGGAGAGTCACCCCGGAGGCGACCCCGACCCGACCACCGGACAAAGCGCACCCCACCCCCGGCGCAGGGCGCCAAAACCCAGCCCGTCCGGCGTGCGGCCGAAGGTTGGGGGAGAGAGTCACCCCGGAGGCGCCACCGACCCAACCACCGAACAAAGCGCACCCCGCGCAACGGCGCAGGGCGCCAAATTCAGCCCGCCAAGGCCGGAAGCATCGCGGACACGCGGAAACCGCCCTCGGCCGTGGGGCCGGAGGCGAAACCGCCGCCCAGCGCGGTGACGCGCTCACGCATGCCGAGCAGGCCGTTGCCGCCGCTGGGCAACCGTACGTCGGAGCCGCCCGCCGGAGGGCCGTTGCGGACGAGGACGGCCACTTCCGTGTCGCGGTAGGCGAGGATCACCTGCGCAGCGGCACCGGACGCGTGCTTGTGCACATTCGTGAGGGCTTCCTGGACGACCCGGTAGACCACCGTCTCCACCCGGGCCGCCAGGGAACGTTCCGCGCCCTGCACGACCAGCTCCACGCACATACCGGCCGCGCGGGACTCCTCGACCAGGCCGTCGAGCTGCGCCAGACACGGCCCGTCGTCGTCGGGATCCGGCTGGCTGCTGACGGGCAGGGCCAGGACCGTGACCGGGCTCCCAGTCAGGTCCGGGGAGGCGTCCCGAGCCACGGCAGAGCCAGATGCGGGAGAAGTGGAATCCGTCCGAAGGACACCCAACATCTCGCGCAGTTCGTTCAGCGCCTGGCGCCCCATATCCCCCAGCAGCTCCGCACTCGCGGACGCCTTGCGGGGGTCCTTCAGTGCCACCGCCTGCAAAGCCGCCGCATGCACCACCATGAGGCTCACCCGGTGGGCCACCACATCGTGCATCTCCCGGGCGATCCGCGTGCGCTCGTCCAGCCGGGCGCGCTCGGCCCGCTCCGACGCCTTCTCCGCCAGGAGCGTCAGCTCCCGCTCCAGCCCGTCCGCCCGCTCCCGCAAGCTCTCCACCAGCCGCCGCCGCGCCCCCACGTACAGGCCCAGCAGCACCGGCGGCGCGGTCATCCCCACCGCCGACAGCACCGCCGTCAGCGCCACGGCGGCGAACGGCGCACCGTAACCGCCGCCGTGCAGCCCAAGGACAGTGACGATCAGCGTGCCGACCACCGACATGCCTGCCAGCACGCCCGTGATACGACGCGGCACCTCCGAGGCGGCAAGCGTGTAAAGCCCGACCAGGCTCAGCACAATCCCCATCTGCGCCGGCGTCACCGCGATGGACAACAGCACCACGGCAACCGGCCAGCGCCGGCGTAACACCAGCGCCGCCCCCACCAGCAGCCCGAAAACGCTCGCCAGCACCGGCGAAATATCCGCCCGCTGCGCGAACGCGACCCCCTCCACCAGACACTCCACCGCCGATACGGCTGCCAACACCGCATCCAGCACCAGGCTGCGCCGCCTCGGCCACCAGTAGGCGCCCCCGGCAGCGGGCACAGCGGCCGCGGCGGGTACGTACTCCCCCGTCGTACTCATGTCCCCCAGCGTAGGCGTCCCCCTATGGCCTCAGGCGCCGGGCGGCAGCAAAAGAGTCCGCCTGACGGGCGCACCAGGTGTCCGGAAGACCATCGACCTATCCTGGTGCCGTCGGACAGCGCGGTCCGCACTCCGCCCAAAGCCGCACATCAAGCAGCCGCCACCCCACATTGCCACCCCACACTGCAATAGGAGCCGCACCTGTGAGCAGCGCCGACAACACCCCCGAGAGCGCACCCCTGCGCGCGGACATCCGCCGCCTGGGCGATCTGCTCGGCGGAACGCTCGTACGGCAGGAGGGCCAGGAACTCCTTGACCTCGTCGAAAAGGTCCGGGCCCTGACCCGTACCGACGGCGAAGCCGCCGCCGCACTGCTCGGCGACACCGACCTGCAGACCGCAGCCAAGCTGGTGCGCGCCTTCTCCACCTACTTCCACCTGGCCAATGTCACCGAACAGGTACACCGCGGCCGTGAGTTGCGCGCCCGCCGCGCCGCCGACGGCAGCCTCCTCGCCCGGACCGCCGACCGGCTCAAGGACGCCGACCCCCAGCACCTGCGCGAGACCGTCGAGCACCTCAACGTCAGGCCGGTCTTCACCGCCCACCCCACCGAAGCCGCCCGCCGCAGCGTCCTGACCAAGCTGCGCCGCGTCGCCGAACTCCTCGACACCCCCGCCGATCACGCCGCCGGCGCCGACAGCGGTGACCGCCGCCGCGCCGACCTGCGGCTGGCCGAGAACATCGACCTGCTCTGGCAGACCGACGAGCTCCGGGTCGTCCGGCCCGAGCCCGCCGACGAGGCCCGCAACGCCATTTACTACCTGGACGAGCTGCACGCCGGCGCGGTCGGCGACGTACTCGAGGACCTCGCGGCCGAGCTGGAGCGCGTGGGCGTGCCACTGCCGCCCGAGACGCGCCCGCTGACCTTCGGCACCTGGATCGGCGGCGACCGTGACGGCAACCCGAATGTGACCCCCGAGGTCACCTGGGATGTGCTGATCCTCCAGCACGAGCACGGCATCAATGACGCGCTCGCCCTGATCGACGGCCTGCGCGCCGCGCTGTCCAGCTCCATCCGCAACTCCGGCGCCAGCGAAGAACTCCTCGCCTCCCTCGACAGCGACCTGGCCCTCCTCCCCCAAATCAGCCCCCGCTACAAGCGCCTCAACGCCGAAGAGCCCTACCGCCTCAAGGCCACCTGCATCCGCCAGAAACTCGTCAACACCCGCGAGCGGCTTGCCAAGGGCACCCCCCACGAGCCCGGCCGCGACTACCTGGGCACCGCCGCGCTCCTCGCCGACCTGCGCCTGCTGCAGGACTCGCTGCGCGCCAACCGCGGCGAGCTCATCGCCGACGGTCGCCTGGACCGCACGATCCGCACCCTGGCCGCCTTCGGCCTGCAGCTCGCCACCATGGACCTACGCGAGCACGCCGATGCCCATCACCACGCCCTCGGCCAGCTCTTCGACCGCCTCGGCGAGGAATCCTGGCGGTACGCCGACATGCCGCGCGACTACCGCCGCAAGCTCCTCGCCAAGGAGTTGCGCTCGCGCCGCCCCCTCGCCGGCACCCCCGCGCCGCTGGACGCCGAAGGCGCCAAGACCCTCGGCGTCTTCCACACCATCCGCGAGGCCTTCGAACGCTTCGGACCGGGGGTCGTGGAGTCGTACATCATCTCGATGTGCCTCGGCTCCGACGATGTGTTCGCCGCCGCCGTCCTGGCCCGCGAGGCCGGGCTCATCGACCTCCACGCCGGAGTCGCCAAGATCGGCATCGTGCCGCTGCTGGAGACCACGGACGAGCTGAAGGTCGCCGACAAGCTCCTGGAGGAAATGCTGTCGGACCCGTCCTACCGGCGCCTGGTCTCACTGCGCGGCGATGTCCAGGAAGTCATGCTCGGCTACTCGGACTCCTCGAAGTTCGGCGGCATCACCACCTCCCAGTGGGAGATCCACCGCGCCCAGCGCCGCCTCCGCGACGTCGCCCACCGCCACGGCGTACGGCTGCGGCTCTTCCACGGCCGCGGCGGCACCGTCGGCCGCGGCGGCGGCCCCTCCCACGACGCGATCCTCGCCCAGCCCTGGGGCACCCTCGAAGGCGAGATCAAGGTCACCGAACAGGGCGAGGTCATCTCCGACAAGTACCTCATCCCGTCCCTGGCCCGGGAAAACCTGGAACTCACCGTCGCCGCCACCCTCCAGGCCTCGGCGCTGCACACCGCCCCCCGGCAGTCCGACGAGGACCTGTCCCGCTGGGACGCGGCCATGGACACCGTCTCCGACGCGGCGCACAACACGTACCGGCTCCTGGTCGAAGACCCCGACCTCCCCGCGTACTTCTTCGCCTCCACCCCGGTGGACCAGCTCGCCGAACTCCACCTCGGCTCCCGCCCCTCCCGCCGTCCCGACAGCGGCGCCGGACTGGACGGCCTGCGCGCCATCCCCTGGGTCTTCGGCTGGACCCAGTCCCGGCAGATCGTCCCCGGCTGGTTCGGCGTCGGCTCCGGCCTCAAGGCCGCCCGCGAGGCCGGCCTCGCCGATGTGATCGCCGAAGCCCACGAACAGTGGCACTTCTTCCGCAACTTCCTGTCCAACGTAGAGATGACTCTCGCCAAGACCGACCTGAGGATCGCCCAGCACTACGTCGACACCCTGGTCCCCGACCACCTCAAGCGGATCTTCGACATCATCAGGGCCGAACACGCCCTCACCGTCGAGGAAGTCCTCCGCATCACCGGCGAAGATGCGCTGCTCGACGCCAGCCCCGTCCTCTCCCAGACCTTCCACATCCGCGACCAGTACCTCGACCCGATCTCCTACCTCCAGGTCAGCCTCCTCCACCGGCAGCGGGAAGCCGCCGCACGGGGCGAGGAACCGGATCCCCTGCTGGCCCGCGCCCTGCTTCTCACCGTGAACGGTGTGGCGGCAGGCCTGCGCAACACCGGCTGACACTCCTGGGAACCCGTGGACGGGCCCACCCCGGGCCCGTCCACGCCCCCGTCGGCACGCCGGCGCTGCCTGCTGGGCGCCGGGGGAGGAAGCGGTGCGGGAGCCGAGGGCGCACCGACGGCGCAGGATCACCAGAACCGGGCACTGCGGCCTACCGGAAAACGCTCGGCGTCAGTTGTTGTACGTGGACTGCGCCCGCTCCAGCCCCTCCACGATCAGCGCCTCCACCGCATCGGCCGACCGGTCCACAAACCAGTCCAGCTCCTTGCGTTCCGACGCCGAGAAGTCCTTCAGCACGAACGCCGCCACATCCATCCGCCCCGGCGGCCGCCCGATCCCGCACCGCACCCGCAGATAATCCGGCCCCAGCGACTTCGTGATGGACTTCAAGCCGTTGTGCCCGTTGTCACCACCGCCGCGCTTCAACCGCAGCGTCGGATAGTCGATGTCCAGCTCATCATGTACGGCAATGATGTTGCCGACCGGCACCTTGAAGAAGTCGCGCAACGCCGTCACCGGCCCCCCCGACAGGTTCATGTAGGTCATCGGCTTGGCCAGCACCACCCGCCGGCCACTGATCCGCCCCTCGACCACCTGGGCCCGGCTCTTGTGGGTCTTGAAACGCCCGCCGATGCGCTCAGCGAGCAGATCGGCCACCATGAAGCCGATGTTGTGCCGGTTCCCGGCGTACTCGGGCCCAGGATTGCCCAACCCCGCCACCAGCCAGGGCCCGTCGGGGGCGGATTCCGTGGGCTGCGCGGGCTGCGCTGCGCTCATGCTCATACGGTCCATTCAACAGGAACCGCCGTCCCGCTCCGGAGAGCGGGACGGCGGTCGGACGGGACGGGGAGGCCCGATCAGGCCTCGGCGGCCTCAGTGCCCTCGGCACCCTCGCCCGCCTCGGCGACCTCGGCCTGCGCGGAGAGGACCTGGAGGACAACCGCGTCCTCCTCGATCGCCAGGGTCGTGCCCTGGGGCAGCGGGATGTCCCTCGCCAGGATCTGCGCGCCGGCCTCCAGGCCCTCGACGGAGACCGTGACGGACTCGGGGATGTGCGTGGCCTCGGTCTCGACCGGCAGCGCGTTCAGCACGTGCTCCAGCAGGTTGCCGCCGGGGGCCAGCTCGCCCTCGGTGAGCACCTGGACCTCGACGGTGACCTTCTCGCCGCGGACGACGGTGAGCAGGTCGGCGTGCTTGATGAAGCCCTTGAGCACGTGACGCTGCACGTCCTTGGGGATGACCAGCTCGGTCGTGCCCTCGACATCCAGGCTGATCAGCACGTTCTTGGTGCGGAGCGCGAGCAGCAGCTCGTGGCCCGGCAGGGTCACGTGCTTCGTCTCGGCACCGTGACCGTAGATGACGGCGGGGACCAGGCCCGCCCGGCGGGCGCGGCGGGCGGCGCCCTTGCCGAACTCGGTACGGATGGATGCGGCGATCTTGATCTCGGCCATGGGGCTCACTCCTCGTAGGACGACTGGTGCAGTCACGGTCGCCCGGCCCACGACGGGCCGTTCCACTTACGAGGAGCGCGTCGATAACGGAGGACGGAAAAGCCTCCCTCGCCGAGCAACTCCATGAGCTTACCCGGTGGGGAGGCCTCCCCAGAAATCGATCAGTCTCAGTCCTCGAAGAGGCTCGTGACCGAACCGTCCTCGAACACCTCACGCACCGCGTTCGCGAGCGTCGGCGCGATCGACAGCACCGTGATCTTGTCCAGCGCCAGCTCACCCGGCGTCGGCAGCGTGTCCGTGAACACGAACTCGCTCACCCTCGAGTTCTTCAGCCGGTCCGCCGCCGGACCGGACAGCACACCATGGGTCGCCGTGACTATGACGTCCTCGGCTCCATTCGCGAACAGCGCGTCCGCCGCGGCGCAGATCGTGCCACCCGTGTCGATCATGTCGTCCACCAGCACACACACCCGGCCCTCGACATCACCCACGACCTCATGGACCGTGACCTGGTTCGCGACGTCCTTGTCCCGGCGCTTGTGCACGATCGCCAGCGGCGCACCCAGCCGGTCACACCAGCGGTCCGCCACCCGGACCCGGCCGGCATCCGGCGAGACGACGGTCAGCTTGCTGCGGTCCACCTTCGCGCCCACGTAGTCCGCGAGGATCGGCAGCGCGAACAGATGATCCACCGGACCGTCGAAGAAGCCCTGGATCTGGTCCGTGTGAAGGTCGACCGTGAGGATACGGTCCGCACCGGCCGTCTTCAGCATGTCCGCTATCAGCCGGGCCGAGATCGGCTCGCGGCCACGGTGCTTCTTGTCCTGGCGCGCATAGCCGTAGAACGGCACGACCACCGTGATGCGCTTCGCGGACGCCCGCTTCAGAGCGTCGATCATGATCAACTGCTCCATGATCCACTTATTGATCGGAGCCGTGTGGCTCTGGATCACAAAAGCGTCGGAGCCACGAGCGGACTCCTCGAACCGGACATAGATCTCACCGTTCGCGAAGTCGAACGCCTTCGTCGGGACCAGCTTCACGCCCAGCTGACGTGCCACCTCCTCCGCGAGCTCGGGGTATGCGCGGCCGGAGAAGAGCATCAACTTCTTCTCACCGGTCGTCTTGAACCCGGTCACGGCACCGTCTCCTCGATGTTCGACGCAGCTTCGCCCAGATGACGACGAGCTGGCGGAATTGTGTGCACCTCACACGGTACGCGCTGTTCAAACCCTCCGCGCACGTGGGGACCACACCTGAAGCTCCCTTTACCGGCCCTGTTCCGCGCCCGCCGCCCGCTCCGCCGCCTGCGCCGCCGCACTCCCGGGACGCTTCCGGGCCACCCAGCCCTCGATGTTGCGCTGTTGGCCACGGGCCACGGCCAACGCCCCCGCAGGCACATCCTTCGTGATCACCGAACCCGCCGCGGTGTACGCACCGTCCCCGACTGTGACAGGCGCCACGAACATATTGTCCGAGCCCGTCTTGCAGTAGCTCCCGACCGTCGTGTGGTGCTTCGTCTCACCGTCGTAGTTCACGAAGACGCTCGCCGCGCCGATATTCGTGTACTCCCCGATCGTCGCGTCCCCGACGTACGACAGATGCGGCACCTTCGTACCCTCGCCGATCGTCGAGTTCTTCACCTCGACGTACGTACCCGCCTTCGACTTCGGCCCGAGCTTCGCACCAGGGCGCAGATACGCGTACGGGCCCACGCTCGCCGCCTCGCCGATCTCCGCGCTGTCCGCCACCGTGTTGGACACCCGCGCCCCCGCACCGACCACGGTGTCCGTCAGGGTGCAGTTGGGGCCCACCTCGGCGCCCGCGGCGAGCGTCGTCGCCCCGTACAGCTGGGTGTTCGGCAGCACGACCGAGTCCGGCTCGAACTCCACCGTCACGTCGACCCAGGTGGACGCCGGGTCGATGATCGTCGCGCCGGCGAGCATCGCCCGCTCCAGCAGCCGGTCGTTGAGGATCCGGCGCGCCTCCGCGAGCTGTACGCGGTTGTTGATGCCCGCGATCTCGCGGTGGTCGGCGGCGATGGCGGCGCCCACTCGGTGGCCCGTCTCGCGGAGGATGGCGAGGGTGTCGGTGAGGTACTCCTCGCCCTGGGCATTGTCGGTCGTGACCTTGCCGAGGGCGTCGTTGAGCAGCTTCGCGTCGAACGCGAACACCCCGGAGTTGATCTCCGCGATCACCCGCTGCTCGTCGGTCGCGTCCTTCTGCTCGACGATCGCGAGGACCGTGCCGTCGCTCGTGTCCCGCACGATCCGCCCGTAGCCGGTCGGGTCCGGCACCGCTGCCGACAGTACGGTGACGGCGTTCCCGTCCGCCTGGTGCGTCGCGACCAGGTCGCACAGGGTGTCCGCGGTCAGCAGCGGGGTGTCACCGCAGGTGATCACAACGGTCCCGTCCAGGGCGACGCCCTGGGCCGCCAGCTCCTCCAGACCCATCCGGACCGCGTGACCGGTGCCGTTCTGCTGGTGCTGCACTGCGGTACGGGCATCCGGGTCGATCCCGGCGATGTGGGCGGCGACTTGTTCGCGCGCGTGGCCGACCACGATCACGAGGTGCTCGGGGTCCAGCCCGCGGGCCGCGGCGACGGCGTGGCCGACGAGGCTCCGGCCACTGAGCGTGTGCAGGACCTTCGGGGTGGCCGACTTCATGCGGGTGCCCTCACCCGCGGCGAGGACAACAACGGCAGCCGGGCGATGGGGGCTCACGGGAGGGGCTCCTCGGCTTGGGGGATGGACACCCGCAGGATACCGGCGTGTATTGATCCAGAAATGGGAACGGCCCCGACCTGAAAGTCGGGGCCAACGCGTTACGCTCCGCTGCCAGGACTCGAACCCGGACAAGAGGCACCAAAAGCCCCTGTGCTGCCAATTACACCACAGCGGACAGCAAACAACTCACATCGGACCTCGAACTGAGCCGAGCTCCGATTGAGCTGCCACTACTATGCCGCACCACCAGCCCTCGATGCGACGATATAGGTCCGCACTCCGGTTGACGACCACCCTCAGGCAGCCGCGACAGCCGTCACCCACGTTTCTCCGCGTCGCGGCCCAGAGCTGCTCGGCCTCCGCGTCCATACGCGCAGCTTCACGCGTAGAACGGGCCCCCACCTGGTGGTTTGGCCCACGATCACCGGCACGAGCGAAGACGGACGCGCAGCCTGGCCAAAACCTGGGTATTAGTACAAGAGAGCAGTAACGAGCCGTACGGTCGGCCGACATTTGCACCCCGCCCTGCGGCAACTGAGGACTGCCACACTTACCCCGCCGTAGGTTACGGTTGCGTAGCACGGTCAAGCCATGGCAAACCCCCACACAACACCCTGGCGAGGGACCCCCATGACCACACAGTCAGACGTGATCACCGAGTCCCGGGAACCCGGGCGCGAGGAACAAGAGCAGCTGCCGCTGGCGACACTCAGCGGCGACAAGAAGGGGTCGATCGAGCAGATCACGCTCGGCCTGTTCATCAGCGTCCCGTTCATCGCGCTTCTCTGCGCGGTCCCGCTGGCCTGGGGGTGGGGGCTGAGCTGGCTGGATCTGGGCCTGATGGTGGGGATGTACTTCCTGGGCTGCCACGGGGTGACGATCGGCTACCACCGCTATTTCACGCACGGCAGTTTCAAGGCGAACCGCCCGTTGCGCGTCGCGCTGGCGGTCGCCGGCTCGATGGCGGTCGAGGGGCCGGTGGTGCGCTGGGTGGCGGACCACCGTAAGCACCACAAGTTCTCGGACGCGGAGGGTGACCCGCACAGCCCGTGGCGGTACGGGGAGACGCTGCCGGCCCTGATGAAGGGGCTGTGGTGGGCGCACATGGGGTGGATGTTCGACGAGGAGCGCACGCCGCAGCAGAAGTACGCGCCGGATCTGATCAGGGACCCGGCGATCCGCCGGATCTCGCGGGACTTCTGGCTGTGGACGCTGGTCTCGCTGGCGCTGCCGCCGCTGGTGGGCGGGCTGGTCACCATGAGCTGGACGGGCGCGCTGAGCGCGTTCTTCTGGGGCTCGCTGGTGCGGGTGGCGCTGCTGCATCACGTGACGTGGTCGATCAACTCGATCTGTCACGCGGTGGGGAAGCGGCCGTTCAAGTCGCGGGACCGCTCGGGCAATGTGTGGTGGCTCGCGGTGCTGTCCTGCGGGGAGTCGTGGCACAACCTGCACCACGCGGACCCGACGTCGGCTCGGCACGGGGTGCTGCGGGGGCAGATCGACTCGAGCGCGCGCATCATCCGCTGGTGCGAGCTGCTGGGGTGGGCGACGGACGTACGGTGGCCGACCGCCGACCGTATCTCTGCCCGGCGTAAAGAAAGCGTCAGTGAAGCGGCATGATTAACGCGTGAGCGACGGCAGCAGTACGAGCGGTGAGGACGGTACGGCCTCCCCCTCCCGGCGGGCGCGGCGCGTGCGGATGACGGGCAAGGAGCGGCGGGAGCAGCTTCTCGACATCGGCCGCACGCTGTTCGCGGAGCGCGGTTTCGAGGGAACGTCGGTGGAGGAGATCGCGCACAAGGCGGGGGTCTCGAAGCCGGTGGTGTATGAGCATTTCGGTGGTAAGGAGGGGCTGTACGCAGTTGTGGTGGACCGCGAGATGCGGCGGTTGCTGGATATGGTGACCAGCGCGCTGACGGGCGGGCATCCGCGGGAGCTGTTGGAGCAGGCCGCGTTCGCACTGCTGGACTACATCGAGCAGTACACGAACGGGTTTCGGATCTTGGTGCGGGATTCGCCGGTGGCGCAGTCGACGGGGACGTTCGCTTCGTTGATCAGCGATATCGCGACGCAGGTGGAGGACATCCTGGGGATGGAGTTCAAGCGGCGTGGTTTTGATCCGAAGCTGGCGCCCATGTACGCGCAGGCGTTGGTGGGGATGGTCGCCTTGACGGGGCAGTGGTGGCTGGAGACGCAAAAGCCGGAGAAGGCGGAGGTGGCGGCGCATCTGGTGAACCTGTCGTGGAACGGGCTTTCCGGGTTGGAGCCCAGGCCACGTCTGGTGGGGCGCCGCAAGAACTGAGGTTCTGTTGTGCCGGTTGTTCGAAGTGCCCCCGGGCCCTGGTCCGGGGGCACTGTGCTGTGTTCAGGGCCGCATCGCGACGGGTTGCAGGAATTCCAGGCGGTTGCCGACGGGGTCTTCGGAGAAGAACCGTTCGTGGCCGGGGAGGTCGTAGTCCCAGACGACTTTGGCGCCGCGCTCGGTGAGGCGCTTGGCGAAGGGGTGGACGTTGTCGACGCGGATGCCGGGGTGGGCCTTTTTAGCGGGGCGGAAGTCGTCATCGATGCCGATGTGGAGTTGTGCGGCGCCGGAGGCGAACCAGCAGCCGCCGCGGGCGGCGAGGACTGGGGGCTTGCGGAGTTCGGTCATGCCGAGGATTTCGACGTAGTAGGAGCGGAGGAGGGGTTCGCTGCCGGGTGGGGCGGCGAGCTGGATGTGCTCCAGGGCGGCGATCATGCGGGGGATTGGGCCTTTCGGGCGATGACGAAGAGGCGGCGGAAGGGGAAGACGGTGCCGTGGGGGGTCGGGGGGTAGGCCTTGCGAAGGAGGTCACGGTATTGGGTGAGGAATTCGTCCCTCGCGGCGGGGTCGTCGGCGAGGGCGGTGAGGGCGGGGCGGAGGGCGGTGCCTTTGGTCCATTCGAGGACGGGGTCGTCGCCGTGGAGGAGCTGCATGTAGGTGGTTTCCCAGGCGTCGACGTGGAGGCCAAGGCCGGTGAGGCGTTCGAGGTAGGCCTCGGGTTCGAGGACCGATGCGGGACGGCTTGCGGGGTCGGCGAGGCGGTCGCGCCATTGGGGGGCGTCGCAGAGGTCGCGGAGGAGGGTGTGGCTGGGGGCGGTGAAGTTGCCGGGGACCTGGAAGGCGAGGGTGCCGCCGGGGGTGAGGTGGTCGGTCCAGTCGGGGAAGCGGTCGGCGTGGCCCGGGACCCAGTGAAGGGCGGCGTTGGAGACGATGAGGTCGTAGGAGTGGTGGGGGTGCCAATGGGCGGCGTCGGCGTGCTGGAAATCGAGGGTGCCGCCGCCCGGGGTCGAACCTGCGTAGGCCTGGGCGGAGTCGAGCATTTCCCGGGAGTTGTCGTAGCCGGTGATGTGGGCGTCGGGCCAGCGGTGGGTGAGGAGGAGGGTGACGTTTCCGGGGCCGCAGCCGATGTCGGCGATGCGTGGGGGTGTGGTGGGGAGTTCGGGGATGCGGGCGATCAGGTCGAGGAAGGGGCGGGTGCGGTGGGTGGCGTGACGGAGGTACTGGTCGGGGTCCCAGGTGGGTTTCTGTGTTGCCATGGTCGACACCGTCCCTCATCTAATATCTTGATGTCAAGAGACTTCACGTCAAGAGACTTCATGTCGACAGAACCACTACACTGACCTCCATGGAGGACGAGGTCGACCGGCTGGTCGCTGCGTGGCGCCGAGAGCGCCCCGACCTCGACGTTGAGCCACTTGAGGTACTGAGCCGGGTCAGCAGACTCGCGCGGCATCTGGACCGGGCGCGGCGCCTGGCGTTCTCCGAGCACAGCCTGGAGCCATGGGAGTTCGACGTCCTCACCTCACTACGCCGTGCGGGTGACCCCTACCAGCTCTCACCGGGGCAACTGCTGACCCAGACACTGGTCACCTCCGGCACCATGACCAACCGAATCGACCGCCTGGCAAAAAAGAGCCTGGTCGAGCGGCTTCCCGACCCCTCGGACCGGCGTGGGGTGCTGGTTCGACTGACCGGCGAGGGGCGGAACCGGGCCGACCAGGCACTGGCGGGGCTCCTGAAACAGGAGCGGGCGCTCCTGGGTGAGCTCTCGACGCAGCAGCGCGACGAACTGGCGGGGCTGCTACGGCGGTTGACGGCGCCGTTCGACAATGTGCCGGACTGACTGCGGCGGTTACAGAGAGCTACATGTTGCGCACGGAGAGGTGCGTACTTAGCGTGGGCAATGCGAACGCCGCATAAAGGCCCAAAGGGTCCTATTACCGCGGCTGCCGACATGGAAGCACCGACCGCCATTACAGGCGGCCGGGTCCCGTCGGCTTCCAATCCCCGGACCCTCGCAGGGTCCCGCTCCACTTGGAGATGCAGATGACTCTGCAGTCCCGTTACAACAGGGCCGCCGTCGCGACGGCGACCAGCATCCTGGCCACATCTCTCGCCCTCGCGGGCACGGCGGGTACCGCCCTTGCCGATAACCGCAGCAACGACATCAAGCAGTCCGCCTCCGGCCGGCTCGGAGCAACCGAGGACCTCTCGCCGAGCGAGCTCGCCACACTGCCGGATCTCAGTGCCAAGTTCAGTGGCCCCAGCAGTGACGACAACGGTGACGACAACGGTGGCGACAACGGCGATCCCAGCGACGAGGGTGATCCCGGCGACAATGGTGATCACGGCAACGAGAACCTTGATCACGGCCGCGATAACGGTGATCACGACGATAACGGTGGCGACCACGGCGGCCACAAGGGCAACCACAAGGGCAACCACGGCAGAGACAACTGCTACCACTATGGTGGCGGCCACGGCGGCGGTGGCGGTGGCCACGGTGGCGGCGGCGGCGGCGGTGGCGGCGGCGGCGGCGGTGGCCACAACGGCGGCGGCGGCGGCGGTGGCCACAACGGCGGCGGCGGCGGCGGTGGCCACAACGGCGGCGGCGGC
>NZ_SUMC01000169.1 GCF_005047355.1 Actinacidiphila oryziradicis | reverse complement strand
GGAAGGCCCGGCGCCGCAGCGCCCAGTCCCTCCCGGCGTGCGTCGTGCAACTGCTCAGCAGCCCGGCGGTCAGCAGGGTGGTCGTGATCAGCCCGGTGACCAGCACCAGGGTCGCGGCAGCGGCGAACGAGGCCAGCCCGGCCTGCTCGCTCTGGCCGAGTAGCAGAGCACCGGCCACGTGGCCGCACAGACGCAGGAGGACAGTGACGGCGAGCCGGGATCCACGACCAGGACCAGGTCGCACAGGCCGCGGGCCGCCACCCCCAGTTCGGCCAGGGTCGCGGAACCGTGGTCGAAGATCACGGCGAGCTTTGGTTGCATGGTTGTTCTCGTTTCCGGTCGAAGGGCCTGCACGGGGGTCAGGCAGCGGGTTCGATGCCGCCCTCGTACTCGGCGGGGTCACTGGCGGCGGCTGCCCGGCCGACCAGCGGCACGACGACGGCGTCGTCGACCTCGCGCATGTGCAGCAGCGGGGAGACGAGCACGCAGACCACCGAGGTCATCATGGCCGCGGCGGCGACGGCCATGGCCACCCGGATACCGAGGGCGTTGCCGAGGAACCCGCCGGCCGCGGTGCCGACGGCGACCACCCCGTAGGAGACGAACCGGTGGGTGGCGTTGACCCGCCCGAGGTAGTCCTTCGGGGTCGCCGTCTGGCGGATGCTGATGGACACCACCCGCGAAATGGCCGCGGTGCCCCCGGCGATGAACCAGCCGGCGATGAGGACCGGCACGCACAGCCACGAGTGCGCCGGAGCGAAGGGCAGCAGGAGGAAGCCGAGGGCCTCACCGAACAGCGTCCACAAGGTGGCCTGCCCCACCCCGACGCGACGGGTGAACGGCCCGCACACGGCGGCGCCCAGCAGTGAGCCCACCGCGCCTGCCGACATGACCAGGCCGATCATGCCCGCGCTCAGACCGAGCAGGCGCACGCAGAACAACGGGAACAGGACAGTGATCCAGTACGCGGTCAGGTTGCAGATCGCCGCCGTCCCCACCAGCGTCAGCAGTACCCGGCTGCGCCAGGTCAGCGCGAGTCCGGCGCGGACCTGCGCCAGGATGGAGCCCTGGTCCCCGGCAGTCTCGGGGACCGGTTCCACCGTGCGGATACGGCTGAGCGTCAGGGCCGAGAAGAGGAAGGAGACCGCGTCCATCAGCAGCGCCAGCGGCGCGCTCAGCAGTTGGATCAGCAGACCGCCCAGCCCGGGGCCGGCCACCTGCGCCGTCGACTCGCTCGCCTGCAGGCGGCTGTTGGCGACCAGCAGGTCGGGGCCCGCTACCAGGGAGGGAACGTAGGAGTAGTAGAAGATTTCGAAGACCACGTTGCCGGCGCCCACGAGAAAGGCAAGGACGAACAGCAGCGGGACGCCCAGGGTGCCGGTCACCGCCAGCGCGATGATCACCCCCAGGAACGCGGCCCGCGCCAGGTTCGCCACGATGAGTACCCGGCGCCGCCTGAGCCGGTCCCCCCACACCCCCACCACCAAGGCGAACAACACGTACGGCAGCCACGACGCCGTTCCCAGCAGGCCCACCTGGAGGGTGCTGGCGTGCAGGACATACACGGCTGTCAACGGCAGTGCGAGGGCGGTGACCTCGGTGCCCACCAGGGAGACGCTCTCGGCGGTCCACAGCCGGTTGAAGTCGGCGGGCAGGCCCGGGCGCCGCCTTCGGGGCGGTCCGCTCTCCAGGCTCCCCGGCTCCGTCCGGGGGGATGCCGTCGTGCCCATCGGGACTCCTCTTCAGTCGTTCGCGTCCGGGCCGGGAGCGGTGCCGGACGCGGCGGTCCGCCGATCCCCTGGATGGCGCGTACCCGTCCCGGGGGCGGTCACCGACCCGGCACGGCCGCGTCATCTCATGAATGACACTGCCATCGCGAAGCCCGCGCCCGCGTCAACACGGTGCTGCTCTTGGGGCGGTGACCTCGTCGGTGCCGACGGCCCGTGCTTGCATCGAGCGCAGCAGCCCCGCTCTGAAGCCCCGGCCTGAGCGGAGCCCCCTACCGTCGTGCGCGAAAGATGGACCCATGGCAGAGCAGACCGACGAGTCCTACTCCGTCGTCGTCAACCACGAGGAGCAGTACTCCCTTTGGCCCGTCCGACGGTAGCCTCGGCGGCGAGAATCTCGGCGAGCGGGGCAAACTCGCCGACGCGGCGTTCAGGAACACGGTGGGCACCACCATGAACACGGCCGTGTATGCCGAGGGTTCCGGTATCGAGTCGGACGTGCAGGCAGTGGTCAAGGACTCCAAGGACGCCGAAGGCGAGATCAAGTGAGAGCAGCAGCCGGCACCGTGACCCTCGCCGCGATCTGGAGCCCCCCGGATCATCCGTTTACGCGGATCGGGACCGTGGCCGCCGTAGTCGTCGCGATCGGGTGCCTTGTCGTGCTCTCGGGAGTGCTGACGACGGTCACCATCCTGCGTTCCGCCAAGCCGCCACGCCGCAAGGGTCTGCGTCCGGCTCTTACCGTCGGAGGAGTCATCGCGGCCGCAGGCGCGGTGATCGCCGCGCTCGGGGCGTGGCTCTACCGGTGACGCCCGCAGTCCCCGCTCCGGCGCTGCTCCGGCCCTGGTCGGGAAATCACCGTGGCCGTAAGGGAGTTGATGGCCGTCCGGGTCACGGCGGGGCGAGCGCCGTGACCCGGACTCGGGCGCGAACCCGGGGTTGACCGGAGTTCGTGATCAGGGAACCCGTGATCAGGGAACGACGACGATCTTCTTGCCGGGCGAGGACGCCTGCGCCTCCCACGCCTTGGTGGCGTCGTCCAGGGGGTAGGTGTCGGTCGGCAGCGCGAACGAGCCGGCCACGGCGAGCGCCGCGACGCGGTTGTACGCGGCGTAGGCGTCGGCCGGCTTCGCGGTGGTCCCGCTGAAGCCGATGAGCGACAGCTGCGCGCCGCGGAGCATCTCGACCCGAAACCCGCTCTCGTCGCCGGCCGCCGCGCCGATGTTCAGGTAGCGGCCGCCCGGCACCAGGCAGCCCAGCGCGGGCACCGCCCAGGGACCCCACAGCGGATCGACGACCAGGTCGACGGGACCGCCGAGGGCGGCCAGTTGCTCGCTCAGTGGCTCGTCGCCGAGGACCGCCACACTGTCCGCGCCGGCGACCTGGGCGAGGCGCTCGGGGTTCCGGCCGGCCGCGATGACGCGCTTGGCGCCGGCCAGCTTCGCCAGCTGGACGGCGGCCGCGCCGAGGGGACCGGTCGCGCCCAGCACCAGGACGCTCTCGCCCTCCTGGAGCGCGGCCTTGCGCAGCGACAGGTCCGCACCCGCGCCGACCGCGCCGATCGCCGCGGCCGCGACGCTGTCCAGCCCGTCCGGGACGGGGATGCAGGCCCCGCGGTCGGTCAGCAGCAGCTCGGCGAGCCCGCCGTTGACGCCCGGTACGAGACCGGCGGGCACCGTGGCGTGCACCCGAAGGCCCTGGTCCGGTCCGGTCGTTATCGTCCCGACCACCTCGAAGCCGGGCACGTACGGGACCTTCGGCGGGCCCGCGCGGTGGTGTCCCTCCGCGACGTGCAGGTCGATCGAGTTAAGAGCCGTCGCTTCGACCTTGACTACGACCTGCTTGTCGCCGGCCGGCGACGGGTCGGCGAGTTCGGTCGCATGCGGTGCGGCCCCGACCTCGTCAATGACTGCCGCTTTCATCGCTGCTGCTCCTTCTCGGAGGTGGCGCCGCGAGGGGCGTCACAGGCTTGGCTGCCGTTGTCGTATGCGAGCGGTTGGGTAGGAGATCCCGGGACCGTGAGCATGAGCCGGAGCGTAGCACGTGACCGACTGGTCGGTCACCGTATCGCCGGCCGGGCTCGGGCTCGGCCTCGGCCCCAGGTCGCCGGGCGGGCATACACTAGGAAGCTATGGCAGCAGGAGTGCAGATGCCCGGGGCGTTGCAGACACGTGAGGCGTTGCTCGACGCCGGCGCGGCGCTGGCGGAGCAGCACGGCCTGGCCGGCGTGAGCGTGAACATGGTGGTCGCGCACGCCGGGGTGGCCAAGGGCACCTTCTACGTCCACTTCAAGGACCGGGCGACGTTCGTCGACGCCATGCACGAGCGCTTCCACGCCCGGGTGCAGGTCGCCGTGGACAAGGCGGTCGCGGGGCTGGCGCCCGGCGCCGAGCGCATCTTCCGCAGCACCGAGGCGTATCTCGACATCTCGCTCGCGAACCGGGGCGTCAAGGCGCTGTCGCTGGAGGCCCGTTCGGACCCGACCGTGCAGGACTCGATGGCGGCCCGCCGCGAGCGGTTGGCCGCCGCGGGAGTGGCCGACCTGAAGGTGATGGGCTGGGAGGACGCCGAAGCCGCGGCGCAACTGCTCGCGGCGATGACCCGGGAGATCTCGGTGCTGGAATTCGATGCCGGGCGTCCACTGCCCGCGTCGCGCCGGGTGCTCAAACGGTTCCTCGGGATCTGAGGGCCGCAGACTCCGCGGGTCTCCCGGGTTCCCCAGGCCCCCCGAGGGGCCTTGCCACCGGTCCACCGCGGCTGTCCCGTCCACCTGCCGTACCCTCCCTGGCCCGCGGCGCGTTGCCGCTCCGCCGCGTTCTCCGCGCCCCTTTGCAGAACGGTACTTTAAACAGGTACGGCAGCTGTAGATAGCTCTGCCTGTGCTCATCGCAGCTGGTCAGCGGCGTGATGGGGGTAGGTGCGGCGTGAGGACGGCCGCCTTGATCATGATGTGGTGTGACGCAACATCAGAACGAGACGGCCGGTTCGGCCACGGAAGACGACGCAGGCCACGACAGGGCGTTCGGGGGCCGGCGACAAGGAACGTCGTGAGCTGGCCGGTGTTCTCGGCGAGCTGTGCTTCGCGAGCAAGCCGCAACTCGCGGCCCACATGCTCCGCGCCGCCGGTCAGCGGGGCATATCCGCATCGTTCTCCTGGGTGATGAGGTGTACGGAGGACGGGAGTTGCGTACCGCCTGCGGCGAGCTGGGCCTGGGCTACGTCGTGGAAGTGCGCTCCAATCATCAGGTCACCATCCCGGCCACGAAACTGAGGGTGACCCAGGCCGCCGCCTGGCTGCCGAAGCGGGCCTGGCAGCGGATGCGTACCGGCGCGGGGCAGAAGGGCGTACGCGACTACGACTGGGGGTCCACCTGGCGCCGCCGCCATCAACACCGCGCCCGCCTCTGCCACCGAAATTGGCACACGTACGCCGACACCACACCATGATCAGAAAGCTCAGCAGCAGCTATCTACAGCTGCCGTAACAGGGAAACGGAAAACGAACTTTCGGAATGGCTACGGTAAAGCGCGGGAAAGTAAATAGTCAACCAAAAGAAGTCCGCCGCGCCTTGTGATTGCCCCGTTGAATCTGCCGAAATTGGACAAAATCCCAATAACTCAGGATGGCGGCGCGTGTATGCGGGGTGTAGTGAGTGCTACGGACAGTGATTTCCATGTGCCCTCGCTTCCGCGGCCGTGATGCGGTAAAGGAACGTGTCGGTGCCCGAACCGGGCATCATCGGTCCGGATAACCGGTTGGTCGGGCCGCGGGTGGCGAGTCTGCCACTTGACCTGCACCGGCTCCGCACGTCGGCTCATTTTTTAACACATCTTTTACAGAAGAGGCCGCCGGGCGCTCGGCGGTGCGGCAGGAAAAACCCTAGACTCGCACGGCTGCCCGGAAATTCGTTTGCGGTGGCTGGTTTTTGGGATTCCGGTATGGGAGTCTAGACCAATAAATGGCCGGAGCCTTGGGGCGGGGAGACTAAATCGTGTCGGCGGCACAAGATATGCTTATTGAGACGAATACCTGCTCACCTGAGCAGGCGGACGAATACAGACTCTGCTCGCTGTTCGACAACTCGTCCGCGCGCATTGCGCACGTGGACCTCGACCTCCGGCTGATCGGGAGCAACGCCGGCTTCGCCGACGTCTTCGGGCTCTCGGTCGAGGAGCTCCCGGGCGTGGCCCTCGTCGACCTGGTGCACGCGCGCGCCAGGGACGCGCTGACCAGGCGGCTTCTCTCGCTGGCCCGCGGTGAGCGCAGCCGGATCAGTGACCTGATAGCCACGCTGACCAGGTCCGGCAGGACCAGCACCGAGCTGACCGGGATCGCGGTGACGAACGGCGCGGGCCGTATCGACTCGCTGGTCGTCCTGCTGGAGTTGGAGCCTGAACCCGCGGCCAGTGCCGCCGCGCCCTGTCCGGCTGATGTGCGAAAGCCGCTGACCAGGATGGAAGCGATGGTGCTGGAGGGCGTGGCGGCCGGCATGTCCACCGTGCAGCTCGCTTCGAAGCTGTTCCTGAGCCGGGGCGGAGTCGAATATCACGTCAGCGCGCTGATGAAAAACCTCGATGCGGCCAATCGATCAGAGCTGGTCTCCCGAGCCTATTCGGCCGGATTGTTCCGCATGGGCAGCTGGCCGCCGCTGGTCACCGAGGGATTCGTCGACTAGGGCCTGTCGCCCTGGCGCCTCACCACGTCAGGCTGGAACGCTGTCTCCCATGCTCGGCGAAGGGGCCGGTGGCCTGCCGGCCGCCTGCTTGCGGCAACGAAGAGCGGTGAGGGCGGGATGTCGTGGGCCGATCGCGGTCGACCTCGTTGCGGGGGTCACGGCTTCGGTCCGGGCGCGTACCGCAATGCACGGGTGGAGGGCGGGTGTTCGCGACCGGCGGCCGGCCGGAACGGGCTTCGCCCTCTTCGCGGGCATGCCGGATCACTGCTGGGGGATAACCATCCAGAGAGAATGCATCTGATCCATGAAGGTGTATGGGACCGGCATCCAGGCTGGCCGTGACGACCGGGAGCGTCGACAGCTTGCCGATCACAGCGCGTCGCATCGCACCCTCGGACGCCATGCATGCGGGCAGAGCGGGGGCACGAGAGTGCCCCGAGCCAGGCCACCGCTATGGACGAAGTCCAGGGCGCGGGCAGTGAGTTCGGTGACCCCGGCGCGGCCGAAACCGCCCGGCCGGCGGATACCCGTGCCCCGGTGGCACCCCGGATCGGGGCACCGTTCCAAAAACAGGAGCATTCGGGAGAACCCCGAACCATGTATCAGCAGTCCTTTCTGATGCGACATCTCGTGTGAGACCGATGCCGCGGCCTGGCTGACGAGGGAACCCATGGGAGGGCGACCTCACCACACCGCAGGAGGTCACGGGACAGCGTCACGGCACGACAGTCTTCGCGTCACCTTCGTTCATTGAGACAGCAGGGAGAATCAATGGCAGAGGTCTCCGGGGTCGGCAAGGGAAGCCAGCAGGAGGTTCTCAGGTCGATCTTCGAGCGGTCCGGCATGTGTATGGCCAAGTTGGACAACGCCTTCCGGTTGGTCGAGGTCAACGCGGACTTCTCGGGCCAGTTCGGCTGCCTGCCGGCGGAACTCGGCGGGCGCTGCTTCGTCGAGCTGCTGCACGCCGACGCCCGGACCCAGGTCAGCCGGCGGTTGACCCGCCTGCTGGCTGCGCCTGGATCCCGTTTCACCGAGCCGACCGTCTCCTTCCGCCGGAAGGACTCGACCGTCTTTAGCGGGGAGTTGACGGGGTTCACCGTCGGCGGCGACCGCAGCGACGCCGAATGCCTGATGGCCCTCATATGCCCCGAGGGCGGCAATAGGAAGGACCGGGCGGCCGCGACCCACCGCCTGGTACTGACCGACATCGAAGCGCGCATCCTGGAGGGCGTGGCCCTGGGCATGTCGACCGTGAACCTGGCCTCCATGCTCTACCTGAGCCGCGGCGGCATCGGCTACCACGTCGATACCCTCATGCGTAAGCTCAAGGTCAAGAACCGTCCCGCCCTGGTCTCGAAGGCGTACTCCATAGGTCTGATCCGTCCGGGCTGGCCGCCCCGCGTCTATCCGCCCCGCGTCTATCCCGAGTAGGCGTCTGCTCATCTCTTGGTCAGGTCAGTTGGGCCGCGATTGGGTCCTCGCTGGGGCGCGGTTCCTTGTTGGGGCGCAGCATCACGTAGGTGAAGACGATGCCCACCGCGACCAGGCTGGTCGCCACCCACAGGCCGACGTGGTAGCCGTCGAGGAACGATTGGGCCGGGGTCGACCCGGCCCGCAGTGCGGAGGTCTGCTTGGAACGCAGCACCGCGCCGATGATGGTGATGCCGAGCAGCCCGGCCACCTCGCGGGCGTCGTTGAGGATGGCCGAGGCGACTCCGGCCTGGGCCTCCGGGGTGTTGTGCATCACGGCGTTCGTCATGGGCACGTTCATGATGCCCATGCCGCCGCCGAGCACGATCAGGCAGGGCAGCATCGAGGCGAAGGTCGCGTGCTCGCCGTGCATGATGAGCATGATGAGTCCGACGGTCATCATCGCCATGCCGAGCGAGACCGTGCGGTGCGCGCCGATCCAGCTCTCCATCAGCGTGGAGAAGCCGGCGAACGCGGCCAGCGCGAACGCCATCGGGACGAACAGCAGGCCCGACTTCAACGGGGAGAAGCCGATGATGTTCTGCAGGTATATCGAGGTGAAGAAGTAGATGGCGAGGGCGCCGAACGCCCAGATCATCTGGGTGCTGATGCCGCCGGTGAACTGGCGGATGCGGAACAGGCGCAGGTTCACCATGGGTTCGGGGGTGCGCGCCTCGATTCCGAAGAAGGCCACGGTCGCAACCGCCGCGACGACGAAGGCCGTGATGATCCTCGCCGAGCTCCAGCCCGCGTCGCTGCCCTCGATCAGCGCGTAGGTGATGGCGAACAGCGCGAGCGCGGAGGTGATCAGGCCCCCGACGTCCAGGACCCGGTTGGCGGAGGGCGCCCTGGACTCGCGCACCGTCCGGGCGCTGATCGCGAGGGTCACCACGCCGACCGGGACGTTGATCAGGAAGATCCAGCCCCAGCGGATGTTCTGGGTGATCAGACCGCCGGTCACCGGCCCGAGGGCCAGGCCGAAGGCGGCGCTCACGGTCCACAGGCCGATCGCGCTGGTGCGCTCCTTGATGTCGGTGAACGTGGCCGTGATGATGGCCAAAGTGGCCGGCGTCAACAAGGCGGCGCCGATGCCCTGTACGGTCCTGCTCCCGATGAGCACGCTGCCGTTGCCCGCCAGGCCCGCCGAGAGCGAGGACAGCGTAAAGACGGTCAGGCCGATCATGTACAGGCGGCGGCGGCCGTAGGCGTCGGCGAGGCGGCCGCCGGCCAGCAGCAGGCCGGCCAGGGTGAGCAGGTAACTGCTCACGATCCACTCCAGGCCGGCTTCCGACAGGTGCAGGCTGCGCTGGATGGTGGGGATCGCGACGTTGATGACGTTCAGGTCCAGGTAGGTCATGAAGGTCGCCAGGCTGACTGCGAACAAGGACCACCAACGGAGCGGATCCGGGGCGTCCTTGGGCGCTTCCTCGTCTTGCACCTGGTCGCTTGTCGACTCCATGCTGGATGTCACAGGATTGTTCCCTTCCGCGTCGAGCCTCGCTCTCGCGCGGCTCCCGCGTTGATGTCCCTGGGGCGTGTGACGACTCACCTGCTCCACGAACTATACTATGTGACCGACCGGTCGGTCACGCCTGTTTCAGGGATCGGTCGGTTTGCCGGGGATCAGTGTCAGGGATCGGTGGCGGCTCAGTGCGCAGAACCCCACGGGCGTCTCCATGCCCGTGGGGTTCTGCGCACTGGCGCGCTGCCGGTGGTCCGGGCTTGTCAGATCGGCAGGAAGCGGCCGGTTCGCGCGATGTACTCGCGGTACTCGCCGCCGAACTCCGAGGCGGACAGCCGCTTCTCCTCCCGCATCGCGGTGGCGGTCAGCCGGCCTATCGCGTAGAGCAGCGGCAGCAGGGTGCCGAGGTGCGGGAACATCGCGAAGGCGCCGAGGAACCCGAGCAGGAACGACGAGTAGAAGGGGTGCCGGATCTTCGAGTACGCGCCGTACGTCACGATCGACGCCGGAGCGTCGTCCTCCTGGTGCCACAGGGCCAGGGGTACGCGGTGGGTGCCGAGCGTGAAGAACATCAGCGCGATCGAGGCGCCGGCGAGCACGGCGCCGATCGCGGTGAGCGTCGTCACCGCCTTGCCCATGCTGATCCACGAGTGCCAGTCGGCCAGACGCGCGGCGATCAGGAACGGCGGGACGACGAAGAAGGGTGCTCCGGTCAGCCACCACCCGAGGTTGAAGCTGCCGCCCTTGAAGAAGACCCGGGGCAGCACGCCGATGACCACGAAGTCGGCGAGCACCAGGACCATGACGGGAACGTTCACTGACTATCAGCCTCCGAGATCGGACGGGCACCGGCCACTGCGGCGGCCGGCATGGGTGGGGTGGTTATGCGGCGGATTCCTGGAGCAGCTCGACGAGTTCGCTGAGACTGTCGACCTCGCGGAGGCGGGCCTGGGTGAACACGGCGTCGAACTCCTCCTGGAGGTCGACGATCATCTCGACCATCATGAAGCTGTCCGCGGCCAGGTCCTTGATCAGGGTCTGCGGGGTGAGGTCGGTCTCGGGTACGCGCAGTACACCGGCGACCCGGCTGGCCACGGTCTCGAAGCTGATCGTGTTGGTGGGCATGGGCTCCCTCGCAAGACGGGCGGCGACTGTGAGCCAGCCGCCGAGGTGTCGGGCTGAAACGTGCTGGTACGCCGGGTCGTCGGCCCGGTAGTCGCGGAGCGTCCGGGTCGCGTTGGCCGGGTCGGCCTTGAACATGGCCTCCTTGACGGTCCACAGCCGCAGGAGGTCGTCGTGGGGCTCGTCGTCGTGCAGGTAGAACCGCGCCGTCGCCGGGCGGACCGGCTGGTCGTGCTCGAGGTCGACGCCGACGCCGGCGGCCGGGCCGGCGACGAGTACCGCGGCGACCCCCACCTGGTCGGTGTGCGTGACCGAGGCGCGCGGGTGCGGGAAGCGGTATCCCGCCGGGTCACCGGGCAGGCCGGCCACCGCGGCCGCGATCCGCAGCGCGTGACGGCCGGCACGGGGCCGGTTCACCGTGGCGACGAGTACCCGGATCACTGGTTGGCGAAGCGTTCTTCGAACTCGGCCATGGCTTTGCCGTAGATCTCGACGTCGGCTGCGGTGTAGCGGGCGAGGGTGTCCTCGATCTCCTGCTTGCCGTAGCGCTCTTCCAT
>NZ_SUMC01000168.1 GCF_005047355.1 Actinacidiphila oryziradicis | reverse complement strand
GGATCCCGGTGCAGATACGATGGCTCAAGGCCGTGCGGGCCCCTCTTGACGTCACAATCATGATCGTCTCGCACGGCCGTTTGCATGCTCAGACCGGGGTCTCAGCTACCGCGCACGACGTCGTAAGGGTGTCGCGGTGTGGCGAGGGCGTCTTGCGGGTTGGACGTTCGGGGAACGAGGAAGCGGAGCTCAATGGTGACGTGGGGTAATGGAAGCGTCCGAATGCCCTTGCAGGTCACATGCTCTGCGTGGGTGGTGTCGTCGTGTGCAGGGGGGCGAGGGCATCGCGGAGATCTTCGAGCTGCTCGTCGATCTGCTGGTGGGCGTGGGCCAGCGCCGCCGCCAGCGCACTCGAGTCGAACCTGTACGTGCCGGAAACCTCATCCATGCTGGTTACAGCTCTGCACCCGCCTGCGGAGGGCCATCCCCAACCCGGTTGCGGCATCCAGCCCGAAGCGCGGCATGATGATCACTCGTGCTGCTTCGACTTTGCGCCTGCCGATAATTTGATCCGCCCAGGTCATCCCGCCTGCGGTCTTGACGACGGCCACAGCAAGATGATCACCTGTGCTGCTCCGCCTTGCTTATTTGACCGTCACGAACACCTTCGCCGCGCTGCGCCTGCTGCCGATCGGCGACCGCGCGAAGACGAAGACAAACGATCTGATCAACAGTCCGAACCGTGGTTTTCGCGCGGGACAGGTTGGCAACGGCGTCGAGTCCCGCCCGCTCCGGAGCAGTCACGCGAGCCCGGGCGAGAAAAACTCTGCAGGCTCGTATTACGTAGTGATACGATGGATGGCATGGCAAAAACGCGTATCTCGATCAGCCTTGAACCGGCCCAGGCCGAGCGAATCAAGGCCGCGGCAGCAGAAGGCGGTCAGGACGTCTCGGCATTCATGGTCTCCTCATCACTCGCCGAGGCCGCGCGCAGGGAGCGCATTGCGGCATCCTTCGCAGACATCGACGCCGCCATTGCGGCCGCCGAAGCGGAAGCCGATACCCTCGTATGGCCGCCCCAGGAAGAGATGGCGCCGGAGGAAGCGGACCGCATCCGCCAGGAGATCATGGCGGCCCGCGCTCGCGCCACCGCTGTACGTTCCCGCCGGGCTGCCGCATGAACTGGGGCTGTCCCACATGCCCTGATGTTGCAACCCTCGGCGACGTCGTCTATGACGCTGGGATGCTCATCGCCCTCGCGACACCAGGCAGTTCGCGGGCCGGGCGGCAGCACGCCGAGTACTGCCTGACGGGGCGGCCGGTGGTCCCGGCCCCGGTCATCGCTCAAGCATGGCGCGGTGGAATGAAGACGGCGCACCTGGCGCGGGCGCTCAAGGACTGCGCAGTAGTCTGCTGCTACACCGAAACCGAATGGCGTCGGATCGGTGAACTGATCGGCAGGGCAGGGCTGAATCGGAAGAAAAAACCCGACCCCGTGGACGGCCTGGTTGCTCTGACTGCCCTGGAGATTGATGCGGCGATCATCGCAACCTCGGATCCCGACGACATCCAGGCATACCTGGACCAGATTCCCGGGAGCGAGGCAATCGCCGTACTGACCGTGTGATCAGACCTATGGGGCTCAAAAACACGAATCGTCGTGCCGTTTTGGAGTCCTTCGCCTGTGCCGCTCGAAAATACGATTTGGCGCTGTGAGCTGTGGAGATGCGGCAGGTCGCAAGTCCTGTTCGGGTTGCTGTTGACCTCGATTCTTCCAAGGTTTGACGGCGACACCGTGAGCGGCTGGGTGCCCGTTATGTCCCTTGCCGTGCGGCGGGTCGTCGCATGCGGTGCGAGGGCGTCGGCTTCCACGGGGCCGATGGTGGTGCGTTCCCTCCTCTCCGGTGTCGTCGGGGTGGTGGCCGGCCTGTGGGGCTCAAATATAGGATTCGGCCGCTGATCTGCGGGTTCTTGGTGGTGTCAACTGGCGATCTGGTACTCGTTGAGGAGTCCGCCGAGGACCGCTGTGCGGTGGACGCGGTGCTGGGCGAGGTTGATGGGGCGCGGTGGTCCGGCTTCGGCTTGCGATGGGCAGAGCTGGCTCAAGGCTCGGTGAGGCCGGTGTCCGTTGTAGTGCTCCAGGTAGCTGGTGAGGGTTCGGCGCAGGTGCCGTTCGTTGAGGATGAGCGTACGGTCGAGGAGTTCGCGGCGTAGGGTGCCAATGAACCTTTCGGCAGTGTGCGTTCGCTTTCGGGTGTGGGTGCCGAAAATCTCATCCATAGGCCGTGACCTGCAGATTCGCGGATACGGCTGTAGGTCGCCGGACGGGTACGCCAGGATGGTCGATCGTGCTGCTGCGACTGCCCTACCTGGCGCTCACGAGCGTCTTCGCCTTCATGCGGCTGCTGCCCATGAGCGACACGGACAAAGACATCGAAATTCTGACGCTGCGCCACCAACTCGCCGTCCTGCAACGCCAGGCCGACAAACCCCGCCTCACCCCGCCCGACCGCGTGCTCCTCGCCGCCCTGCTCCACCGACTCCCCCGGGCACGACTGCGGCAGCTGCACCTGATCGTCTCCCCCGACACCGTCCTGCGCTGGCACCGAGACCTACTCCGCCGCCACCACGCCAATCAATCTCGCACCAAACGGCCAGGTCGACCGCCCACCCACCGCGGCATCCAGGCCCTCATCCTGCGCCTGGTCCGAGAGAACCCCAGTTGGGGCTACCGGCGCATCCACGGCGAGCTGACTACGCTGGGCATCAAGGTCGCCCCCTCTACGGTATGGGAGATCCTCCAGCACAACGGCATCGAGCCGGCACCCCAGCGCGACCATCAGACCTGGGCCGGCTTCCTGCGCAGCCAGGCCCACGCGATCCTCGCCGCCGACTTCTTCGAGACCCGGACACTGACCGGGGCTCGCCTGTACGTCTTCGCCGTCATCGAGCACGCCACACGCCGCGTCCGCGTCCTCGGCGCGACCGCCCACCCCACCGCGGCCTGGACCGCACAACTCGCCAGAAACTTGGTCATGGACCTACAGGACGCCAGCGTCACCATGAAGTACCTGATCCGGGACCGCGACAGCAGGTACACGGCCGCCTTCGACGCCGTATTCGAAGACGAAGGCATCGAGATTGTGAAGACCGGCATCCGCGTACCGCGCATGAACGCGGTGATGGAACGATGGGTGCGCTCATGTCGAGCCGAGCTCCTCGACCGCACCCTGATCGTGAACCAGGCCCACCTCCTGCACGCGCTCCGCGAATACGAGACCTTCTACAACCAGCACCGGCCCCACCGCACCCTCCACGCCGCCGCACCCCTGCGCCCACTCCCCCAACCGATCACCGAACCGGACCAACTTGACCACCTCGACATCCGACGACGCGATCGACTCGGCGGCATCCTGCACGAATACGCACACGCCGCTTGACCTGCATGGACGCAATTATCGGCACCCACAAGGGCGAAGAAGCCGGCCACGGCGGCCGCCCGTGGCCTTCGGCGGCTTGGGCCGCCTGTCCCACAACGCTGTCATGCGTGAGAAGAAGAGCTGCTGACGCTGCAGGTCCAGGAGGGCGGATTCCGGTCGTACGTCCTGTGCTGCGGCGTCGACGCGTGCTTGGGTCCAACACAGTCGGCAGTGCCCCGCCCGCAGGGGCAGCCGGCCCGAGCAACTCCCGCACATGCCGACCTCGCGCCCGCCGGCGAAGTTCGAGCACGCTTCGCAGCGCCGGTCGAACAGCAGACCCCAGGACAAGCACTCGGGGCAGGACTTCGGCCGCACGGGCCCTCCTCACATCGGCGGCAAGGAACGGCCGTCCCGACGACGGGGCACCACCGCAGGGGCTGGGGCCGGGGAGCCGACGGCGGCCCGGACAGTGCTGTCCTCGCCGGGACGGGCGACATTCTGCGGCTCGGGGATCAGCAGTTCGCCGATCTCGCAGCCCAGGACGACGCAGATGACGTCAAGGTCCTCCAACTTGAGGGAGACCGGCTGGCCGGACCACAGTCCGGACATCTTGCCCGCCGAGATCACCAAACCGTGATCGGCAAGGCTGCGTTGCAATTCGGACGCCTTCCAGATGCCCTTGTTCGCGGCCGTCAGCCGCAGGTTCCACCTCATCGAACAAGCCCTTCCAGCCGCTTCGCGGCCCGCTCCATCCCGGCTACCCAGGCGTCCTCGACCCGGGTCTGCTGCACGTGGACATACCGCATCGTCGTGGCGATCCATGAATGTCCCAAAACCTCCTGAATTGCAATCAAGTCAAGGCCGTTCAGATAGAGCTGGGACGCGCAGTAATGCCGCAGAACGTGCGGGGTCAGCTTGTCCGCCCAACCGGACAGGTGCGTCCCGACGGCGGCCACCAGGCCGTTGCGAAGGGCGTCGTCACCCACCCTCCGTGAGGAGCCGTCGGCGTTCTTGCGCTCGGAAGGGAACAACGGGGCGCCGGGGCGGGTATGGTCGTCGCCGAACTGGCCCCACACGTCCTCGATGAACCACCGCAGGGTCCGGCCCGCACCGTTGATCAGCGGCACCATCCGCACCCGTGGCCCCGAGCCGCGCTTGCCCTTGCCATAACGGACATGCAGCTTTCCGAACGGGCCCAGATCCCACTTGATGTCGTCCAGGTCGAGCCTGCACGCCTCGTTCACCCGCAGCCCAACCTCGGACATCAGCTTCGAGGCGGTGTAGTTCCTGGCGGTCGGGGCGAACTTCCGACAGGTGGCCAGCTCTCCGGCCCAGCCGGTGAACAGCGCGGCGACCTCCGACTCGACCGGCGGGATCCGCAGCTCTGCGTCCTTGGATCCGCGAGGACGGTTCATCTCGTCGATCGGGCACTCGACCACTCGGCCGGTCATCGCGTGGAGTTCGACCTTGTGCCGCAGCTCCAGGAACGCGAAGTACGTGGTCAGTGCCTGGGAGCGAGCCAGGCGGGTGCCGCTGGGTGATCCCCGCAGGACGCGCCCGAAGTAGGCGTCGGCGTCTGCGGGGTCCAGGTCCCACAGTGGCCGGCCGAACCAGGTCCGCATCTGGTCCAGGTGCCCGACGTCCCCGCGAATGGTCCCGTCCGCCAGCCCGGCTGAGGCCCGGGCGAGGACGAACCCGGCCAGGGCATCAGTCTCGAACTGGGCCAGTTCCTCCGCCGAGACAGGAGCCCGGTGCTCTCGCATGTCCCGCACGACCGCTAACGCCGCCAACCCGAGCCCCCTCGCTTTCATCCGGACCGCAGATCACTCGGACAAGACGAGAACGATTCAGGAATCCCGAAGTTACGTCAGCAGACAGTCGAACCGTCGACGCAGGAAGAAGCCCCTGGCCACAGGGCCAAGAGCTCAGCGAGGCTCAGGGGAACCCGTGGGATGTCGCACAGTACGGCGGCACCACGACGCGCGGCGTCACCAGCTCCAGGTGTTGAAGCAGCTCCTCCCGGCAGGGCAAGGCAGAGTGCCGCGTCCTTGCGGGCCCCGTCCCAGGCTTGGAGCTTGATGCCCCGGTAGCCGAGGGCAAGGCACTGGTCCGCGACGTCGAGGATTTCTGTTTCTGGTCATCGGACGGGTCGTTCGGGGCGCGGGGGTGGCGGTCAGGAGCCCCCGTACGCCTGGAGTTCGTAGATGCTGCCGCCGTTGTAGTTCGATCCGGTGATGGTGAGCCGCAGGTAGCGGGCGGACACCGGTGACGATGCGGAGGAGTAGTTTGCCGACGACGTGGTGTTGGCGGCGGTGTGGTTGTCGAGGGTGGACCAGTTCACGCCGTCGCTGGAGTACTCCAGGAGGTACTTGTAGCCGCTCGGCTTCTCGAAGGTGGTGACCACGCTGAAGAGCGTCGTGACCTTGCCGAGGTCGACTTGGATCCAGGAGGGGTCCGGCAGCCCGAGGCCCTGCGCCCAGCGGGTGGACAGGTTGCCGTCGACCGCGAGATCAGGGGTGTTGGGGCTGGAGTACGACGAGACGGTGACCGATTTACCCTGCGCGAGGTCGTTGAAATTGCCGTACGCCTGGAGTTCGTAGATGCTGCCGCCGTTGTAGCTCGAGCCGGTGATGGTGAGCCGCAGGTAGCGGGCGGGAACCGGTGATGCGGCGATGGAGGTGTTCGCGGCCGAGGTGGTGGCCGCGGCGGTGTGGTTGTCGAGGGTGGACCAGTTCGTGCCGTCGCTGGAGTACTCCAGGAGATACTTGTAGCCGCTCGGCTTCTCGAAGGTGGTGACCACGCTGGAGAGCGCTGTGACACTGCCGAGGTCGACCTGGATCCAGGAGGGGTCCGGCAGCCCGAGGCCCTGCGCCCAGCGGGTGGACAGGTTGCCGTCGACCGCGAGATCAGGGGTGTTGGGGCTGGAGTACGACGAGACGGTGACCGATTTAGCCTGCGCGAGGTCGATGTTGGCGGGCATGGTGATGGTCGCGGCCGGGCTCGGTTGCGACTGGTTGAAGGCCGCGTCCAGGGCCACGACGGTGAAGCTGTACGCGCTCTGCGGTGTCAGACCGCTGACCCGCGTGGTGGTCTTGTTGGTCGTGACGATCCGCTTGCCGTCCTGGTAGACGTCGTAGTTGGTGACGCCGACGTTGTCGGTCGCGGCGGGCCAGCTCACATCGGCGACGCTGGGCAGCAGCGGGGCGACGGTCGGCTTCCCGGGGGCGTTCGGGGCTTGCTGGTCGGTGTTCGGTGGCAGGGCCGTGCCATAGACCTGGAGTTCGTAGATGCTGCCGCCGTTGTTGTTCGATCCGGTGACGGTTAGGCGGACGTAGCGGCCGTCGATCTCGGTGGCGGCGGGTGAGTAGTTGGTCTGTTCGGTGGTGGCTGTGCCGGTGTGGTCATCCAGCGTGGTCCAGTGATCCTGGTCCGGCGAGACCTCGATGCGGTACTTGTAGCCGCTGGCCTTTTCGAGGGTGGTGATCACGCCGCTCACGTTGTACTGGGCGCCGAGGTCGACCTGGATCCAGGAGGGGTCTGGCAGGCCGAGGCCTTGGGCCCAGCGGGTGGACAGATCACCGTCGACGGCCAGACCGGGGGTGTTGGGGTCGGAGTACGACGAGACGGTGACCGGTTTGCCCTGGGCGAGGTCGCCCCCCGATGGCATGGTGACGGTGAGCGGGGAGCTGAGCGGGGATTCGTTGCCGGCCGCATCACGGGCGGTGACGGTGAAGGTGTACGTGGCCCCGGCGGTCAGACCGGACAGGCGTGCCGAGGTGCCGCCGGAGGCGCTGATCACCTTGCCGCCGCTGTAGACGGAGTAGCCGGTGACAGCGGTGTCGTCGGTGGCCGCGGGCCAGCTGAGGTAGGCGACGGTCGGGAAGTCGGTGACCGCGCTGGGCTTGCCGGGGGCGGTCGGCGCGGTGTGATCGGTCACCGCCGGGTCCGGGTCCAAATACTGGTACGCGGGCTGGAGGCCGGCGTTGTCCACGATGGAGGCCGGGAGCTGGTCACACCCACTGACGGTGGTGTTGTTGGTGATGGTGTCGTTGGTGCTGTTGAACTGGGTGGTGAACGCCGGCTGCGTGGTGAAGTTGTACTCGGCGTTGATGTCCATACCGTGGTTGAGCAGCAGCCACTGATAGGCCACATTGCAGAACGCGTTGTTCGTGGTGGTCCAGTAACGGCTGCCCTCGTCTTGGTAGATCGCCCCGTACGCGGGCGTCGGAACATTCGAGATGTAGTTCCCGGACACCACACCACCGGGGTTGGCGCTCAGCGTGTAGATGGCGCCACCGTCGGACTGCGACTTCATGATGTCGCTGATCTCGTTGTCACTGACCACGTTGTTCTGGCTGGTCGTGGGGGTGGTCCAGACCGGTACACCGGAGTTGCCCGGGTAGTTGCTGTCACCGCCCGCGTCGGTCAGGCCCCAGCCCCAGCCCACCGAGATGCCGCTGTAGGGCAGGTTGTACACCTTGTTGTGGGTGATCACGGTGTGGTCGGTGTAGCCGGCGAGGATACCCACCGAGCCGTTGTACTGGTCGGCGACATTGGCGACGACATTGTTGTCGACCGTGTTGTCCTTGGTGATATCCCGCGTATCAGTGGGATGGGCGTCGATCACATCCGTCCCGCCGACCTGGATACCGGTGGCGGCGACCTCCGTGAACACGTTCCCGGTGATATCCGTGCCCTGGGTGCCGGTGTTCAGATTGAGCCCGACCGCGCCGAGATGGGTGAAGGTGTTGCCTTCGAAACCGATGCTGTGGCCGAAGCTCACATTGACCGCACCAGGCGTCTTGACCCAGTTCAGGCGGGTCGAGTCGAAGTCTGTGTTGGTGCCGACGATCCGGAACCCGGCCTGGCCTTCCACCATGCCGTCGCTGGAACTGGGCGCCAGCCAGGTGGAGTACGAGAACGTGATGCCCTGGAAGGAGACGTTGCTGACCGGGTTGTCGACAGTCCCGTTGAGGTCGACGAGGTCTTGGACCTGCGGGATGGTGACGGTGGCGGTCGTCATGTTCTGCCCGGCCTTGGGCATGTAGTAGATGTCGCCGGTGCTTTTGTCCAGGTACCACTCACCGGGGGTGTCCAGCAGCTCGCGGGCGTTCTCCAGCCAGGTCGGGTTCTGGATCTCCTCACCCTGGTGCAGATTGGCGTTGTTCCAGCAGGGCTGCTGCATCGTCATGGTGTTACCGGAGATCGACTGCACCGGGCAGCGGTACAGCATCCAGCCCCAGGCGCTGACCACTTCCATGTTCGACACGCTCTTGTACGAGTCGAGACTGGTGTCGGTGAACGTGTAGCCGGTGGAGGTCTTGGTGAACCCGGAGGGGTTCTTCGCACTGCGCGCCCGGGTCTCCAACTCCCCGTTCACATACAGCTGCCGGGTGTCGACATTACCCACATGCGCCTTGTACACGTTGTGCGCCGCATCGGAGAGGGTCCAGCCGGTGACCTGGCTGCCGCCGCTGACCACCGGATTGGCACCCGGCGCGGCCTCGTACACGACGCGGTAGCCGTTGGTACCGGAGTCCTGGCTGGTCAGCGTGAACGTGCTCGCCAGCTGGTAGGTACCGGACATCAGGTCGACGTGGATGTCGCTCTGCATGTTCTGGTTGATCGTGCGGACGAAGTTCCGGGCTTCGTCGAGCGTCTTCAACGGGTCCGACGCGCTGCCAGAGGCGGTGTCATGCCCCAGCGTCGGGGAGACATAGACGTAGACGGCGGCGGCCGCTGAGGAGGCGGCCTGGGCCGAGGCCGCGCTGACCGGTGCCAACACGGTGGCGGCCAGGGATATTCCGGCGATGAGGGTGGTTCTCCGCCTCAGGGCGCGGAGCAGAGCGGGAAATTTCGACACTGAAAGTTCCAATCGGCACCGGGAAAAGGGAGTTGATGACGCCCGGGCTGCGGACGCCAGGTGCTGCCGGGCGCCCGCTGTGGCGCGGACGGCCCCTGGTCTGTGCGCGGGCGTCCGCTAGGAAGCGGACCTTTCCGGCGATGGCGGCTGCGACGCCGCCACGGACTTCGACGCCCGCTCTTCGGCCGCCGACGGATCGCGGGGCGGCCGGTGAGGTTGAAGAGTCAGTCACGGATCTTGCGCTCGAACTGGTTCTGGGTGGTGTCGATATGCGCGGTCATCAGCTCTGCGGCGCTGTCCACCTCGCCTGCGGCGATTACCTCGACGCCGAGGTGCTGGGTGCCGGCGACCTAACGAGCCGGGCACGTCACCGTGGAAGAGCAGTACGTCCGGCTGGGACACTAAACGGCCGATGTTGGCGACGCTCGACCGCAGGAACACGTTGTGGGCGGCGATGCTGACGCAATCGTGGAACAGCGCGTCGGCGCGGGCGAATGCCTCGGCGTCGACCGCCTTTCTGGCCGCAAGCGAGACCTCGGCGCTCTCCCGCATCGCCCGGACCTCGATCGGGGTGGCGAGGATTGCGGCACACCGCGCCGTCTCCGACTCGATCAGACGACGGTAGCCCAGAAGCATCAGGATATGCTCCATGCTGGTGGGCTGGAAATGCGCGAGTTGGTCGTCGGCTAGCGCGCCGGGCGACGCGGAGACGAAGATGCCCGCTCCCTTGCGGACGCTGAGCCGGCCGATCGCCGCCAGGACCTTGACCGCCTCACGGGTGACGTTGCGGGTCGCGCCGAGGATTTCAGCGAGCCCCTGCTCGGCGACGTAGTTCAGCAGCCGCTCCGCGACCAACTCGTACCCCGGACGGTAGCGGTCTGACGCCTCGTCCGGCCCCTCGGGGTCGGCGTTGGCTGTGCCGCGCACTGGCAGCCTCCTCGCTACTCACAGTGGATCAGATCTATTTGCGCGGCCACTATGGCATCGGAGTGGCCGGAAAGGAAGCTTCGCGCCGAACTTCGTCGGTCGAGTGCATAACTCTGTGAAAGCAAGCGGACAAAAGTGACCATAGTCGGACCAGGCACGCACAGGGATCCCCCGATACATATGGTCCTTGCAGCCGCATTGAACAGATTCTTGCAAGCGGGCAGCCCTGGCGGCGCGACAGACTGCCGTCAATGTGGAGCCGGCATCGGGCAGGAGCACGGTGTGGGCGGTGCGATGCCCCGTTTCCATCACGCTGTGGGACTCTGTCGCCCGATTCGCGGTGAGGGCCGATTCCATCAGTTTCACCAGCACATTCACCGTCAGTCGCTGGTCGGTTCCGGCAGGTCGGCCGAATCGGGCGACAGAGTCCTACAGCGCCCGCCGTTCCCCAGTGACGTGGGCATGTTCGGCCGCCCGACACTGGTGCAGAACGTGGAGACCCTGGCCCAGGTCGCGCTCGCCACGGCCATGGGAGCGGACACGTTCCGCGCGGCAGGCACCGACGAGACCCCTGGCACGGGCCTGTTCTCCGTCGGCCCTTCGGCGGACCCTATGAGGTGGTCGAACGGCCGTACGGCTATGTGCTGCGCGACCTGCTCGCCGAAACCGGACTGCTCGAGGGCGCCCGTGCGGTGATGGTCGGCGGATACGCGTGCGGGCTTCTCGCCCCGGAGGACTTCCACACGCCTCTGACCCCGGCCGCGCTCATGGCCGCGGGCGCCTCACTGGGGACCAAGTCGGTGCAGGTCATCGGAGAGCGCTGCTGCCCATGCTGCAGCTCCTGGTTCGGCTGCTCCTGCCAGGCGATCGCGACACGACCTGGGCGACGTCAGCGGCAGGTTGGGGTCCTCGGCCTCGCCGAGGAAGTCAGGCTCCGCTCGGCCCTGGATTATGTTCCGCCTGATGAGTACCAGCAGGCGTTCTGG
>NZ_SUMC01000167.1 GCF_005047355.1 Actinacidiphila oryziradicis | reverse complement strand
ATTCCTGCCAGGCCCCGGCGTTGAGCCGCTCGTAGCCGCCCCAGGTGTTGTTCACCAGGAGATGCAGTCTGCCGTGCTCGGCGGCGATCTGGTCGGCGACCGCTGCCACGGCTGCGTCAATGCGATGGTCGCAGGCCACCGGGATGCCCTTGCCCCCCGCAGCCGACACGGCGGGCCACCTGGTGTCGTGGGCCAAGCTCGCACCTCGCACCATTCAGTCCGGCGGCAAGAACACCTCAGGGCCCACCGGGCACGGCAACCCGTGGCTCAAGGGGATGATCGGGGAGGCGGCCATGGCCGCGGCCCGAACCGACACCTTCCTCGGAGCTAGCTACCGCAGACTCGTCAAACATCGAGGCCACAAGAAGGCCATCGTCGCGGTGGCCCGGTCGCTGCTGGTGATCGTCTGGCACATCATCAACGACCCCGCAGCCCGCTTCGAAGACCTCGGGGCCGACCACCACCAACGCCTGGTCAACCCCGCCCGCAAGACCCAAGCCCTCGTCCGCCAACTTCAGGCCCTCGGCCACCAGGTCACCCTCGCCCCCGTGGAAACCGCAACCTAGCACCACAACTCTTCCAAGCCCGTCCGCCCGGCTCACGCCGTCCGGACGCTGCCGCCTGCCCGGCTGATCTGGGGTTTTCCGTTCAGAGGGATTGCGGGCCCCACTCACGGGCACGCATGGTCACAAGGACGATACGGCCGGCGGGGCCCGGTCAGCGGGTCCAGGGCGAGGAGTATCGCTCGGCGAGCCTCAACACCGCGGCCGTATCAAGGGGTTGAAAGTGCTTCTCGCCCAGGCTGAGAAGCACCGCGCAGGTCTGTTCGAGCTCGATGGCCGTCTCGACTGCACCGTGGATCGTGGTGCCTGCCGTGATGGAGCCGTGGTTCTGCAACAGTGCAGCACGGAAAGGGAATTCGAGGGCTTCGATCACGTCGGCCTGTGACGGGTCCCCAGGGTCCGCGTAGGGAATGAGCGGGGTCTGGCCCACGCGCATCACAAAGTACGGTGTCACCGGAGGGATCGCGCTGTTGGCGGACCACGGTGTGGTGCACGAGACGGCGGTGGCCTTGAGCGAGTGCACGTGCACGATGGCGGTGGTGTCGAAGTCCCGTCGGTAGAAGGCGCGGTGGAACGGGAACTCCTTCGACGGCCGCGGCCCGTACAGGAGAGTGCCGCTGAAGTCGACTACGGACAGCTCGTCGACGTGGAGCGCGGCGAGGTCCGCGCCGGTGGGCGAAATGACGATATGATCCCCGTCACGCATGCTGATGTTTCCGGATGAGCCCGGGCTCATGCCGGTGGCGGCCACTTTGGCCCCCGCGGCGACAAGTTCCTCTCGTATCTCCTGTGACATCACTTTTCGCTGTCCGTCCTTTCTTCCCGGGTGATTCCGTCGAGCTTGCTCCATGCCGTGGTGAACATGTCGACCGGCCCGAAGTTCCCCGATTTCAGTGCAACGTTGAGGAGTACGTCGTCCCTGGTCACGGCGGCCCCCCAGGTGACTCCCGGGGAGATCGCCGGTCCGACCCGCAGATGGGTCACGCCCAGGTCGGCCAGGACCTTGCCGGAACTTTCACCGCCCGCGACGATTAGCTGGGTCACCCCGGCGTCCACGAAGCCGCGCGCAATGGCCCCCATGGCCCGTTCCACCAACGCGGCGGACGACTCCGCTCCTTGATCCGTCGCGTCGTGCGCGACGTCGGCGAGGGAGTCGACGGAGTACACCAGGGGTGTGGCGGACGCTTCCGCCGCCCACAGCCCTGTCGCCCAGTCGACTATGTCGGCGACAGCCCGTTCGAACCCGGTTCGCAGGAGGTTCAGATCGAGCTTGTGCCAGGGCAGGTGCTCCCGGCCGTGCGCTACCTGGTCGCGGGTGCGTTGTGAGGCACTGCCGCACAGTACGGCACGCGGTCCGGGCCTCACGGTGATGTCACGCGCTCGTGGATTCTCCCGCGCCGGGAGTCCCTGGGCGAGTCCGGAACCGCCGGTGACGAGGCGCAGCGTCCGGCTGCCGGCCATGATCAGCCCGAGGTCGTCCGTAGTGACCGTGTCGATCACGACCGACGTGCGGCCGTCGGCGGAGCGCAGCGACGCGAGGGCATCCGCGATCGCCTGCGGCCCGGAGCGCACCGTGGGCAGTGTGATCTGCTCCACCCTGGCGGACGTCTGGGGCGTGAGAAGTCGTGGCACGCTCGAATCGAGCATGGGAGTCAGCGGGTGGTGCCGCATCGGGCTCTCGTCGAGGAGCTCCTTGCCGACGAAGAGGTGTCCGAGGTACACGGTGCGCCCGGCATCGGGGAAGCCGGGCACCACGATCGTCACCGTCTCGCCGAGGTGGTTCATGAGTGCGTCGATGACGGGCCCGATGTTGCCGTGAGGGGTCGAGTCGAACGTGGAGCAGTACTTCACGTAGAAGCGTTCGCTGCCGGCGCGCTCCAGCAGCCGTGCGGCGGCGAGGCTCTGTTCGACGGCCTGCTCGACCGGGGCGGTACGCGACTTCAGAGCGATCACCACGGCGTCGACGCCGTCGACGGCGTCGACCGCAGATGCCCCTGCCGGGTCCACGGGGCCGAACAGGACGACCGTGCGCAGCCCCTGTCCGACCAGGTTCGTCGCCAGGTCCGTCGCGCCGGTCACGTCATCGGCTATGCAGCCCCACTGCACCACGTGGCTCCTCCTCGGGTTGGCGAGATCCGTGACATTCATGATCTCGTCTGTGAATAAATGTTATCAGGCTGTCCATGTGTGTGAAAATTCTCGTGTAGAGTCGGCTCGCGGCTTTAACACATGCCTGATCCGTCCCCATGTGTAATGCGGCGGCTGCATCGTGTACCGGCCATGTCCAATGCCTGCGAGCCGCATGCGGGCACCACAGGAGGTCCTTTTCGTGAACCAGTCATCGGTGGAGGCAAGCGGCGCGCAGCCGACCGCGGTCAAGCGCGCGGCCGTCGTGGGCTCCGGCTACATGGGCGGCGGAATAGCCCAGGTCCTCGCGCTGGCCGGCCTCGACGTCGTGCTCGGTGACGTCGACGCAGAGCGCGCCGAGGCCGCGCGCCGGCGCCTGATCGAGGAGGCCGGTCGTTTCGTGGACCGTGGCCTGTTCGAACCGGGTGCCGTGGAGACGATCACCGCGCGGCTCAGCGCCGCGCGGAGTGTCGAGGCCGCGGTGAGCGATGTGGACTACGTCACGGAGGCCGTCTTCGAGAGCCGCGAGGTCAAGAAGGCCGCTCTCGCGCGCATCTCGGGCGCGACCGCCCCGTCGACGATCATCGGGACCAACACCTCTGCGATCCCGATCGAGGAGCTCTCGGAGGCGGTCGAGCATCCCGAACGCTTCCTCGGGGTGCACTGGATGAATCCCGCCCCGTTCGTTCCCGGGGTCGAGCTCATCCCCGGCCCAAGCACCGCCGCGTCGGTCGTCGACACGGCCGAGGCGCTGATGGTCGCGGCGGGCAAGACGCCCGCCCGGGTGTCGGACAGCCCTGGCTTCGTGGCCAACCGGCTCCAGTTCGCCCTCTACAAGGAGGCCGTGCGCGTCGTCGAGGAGGGCCTGGCGACTCCCGAGCAAATCGACGCCGTCGTCAGCAACGCCTTCGGGTTCCGACTGGCGCTGTTCGGTCCGTTCGCGATCGGTGACATGGCCGGACTCGATGTGTATGCGGCATCCTACGAAAGCCTCGCCGCCGAGTACGGCGAGCGCCTGGCGGCTCCGGAGCTGCTCACCAAGACCGTCGAGGCCGGGAATCTCGGCCTGAAGAGCGGGCGCGGCTTCCTCGACATCCCGGCGGAGGACGCGGCCGCCCTGGTCGCCTACCGCGACAAGGCGTACGCGGCCCTGAGCTCACTCCGAAAGAAGCTCGGCCCGGCCCCGGGCCTCTGAGAGTTCCGGGTGCCCGCCAGCACACATCACAGACTGCCGAGAACGGGAACACCGATGGCCGACCTGGAGACCAACCTCATTCCGGAGCAGCGGCGTGAGAAGCTGATCATGCTCCTGCAGCGCGATGTCGTCCTGAGCGTCGTTCAGCTCACGGAGGTGCTCGGCGTGTCGCACATGACCGTGCGCCGGGACATCGCTGCGCTGGAGCGGGACGGCCGGGTCAGCTCGGTTCCCGGAGGGGTGAGGCTGGCGGGCGTGGTGCGCTCCGAACCGGACTTCGCCGCCAAGTCACTTACCGAGCGGGAAGAGAAGGCGGCCATCGCGCGCATCGCCGAGACCCTTCTGCACGACGACATGATCGTCTATCTGGACGCGGGGACGACCACGGGCGCCCTCGTGCCCGCGATCCGCGCGCGTACCGGCATGACCGTCATCACCAATGACTTCGTCATCGTCGAACAGCTCATGGGCGCCGAACACGTCGAGACGATCCACACCGGCGGTCGGCTCGAACACGCGAACCGCTCCGCGGTCGGCAGGCTGGCCGCGGAGACGCTGCGCAAGATCAACACGGATATCGCCTTCATCAGTGCCAGCTCTTGGGACATCACGCGGGGCGTGACCACCCCGTCCGAGGCCAAGGTCGATGTCAAACTGGCGGCGCTCGAGGCGGCTTCGGAGGCCGTACTCACCGTCACCAGCTCGAAGTTCGGAACATTCGGCATGTACGACGTCGCAGCGTTGCGGCGATTCGACCGGATCATCACCGATCGCGGTCTCCCGCAAGCCGCAACCGACCGTATGCGTGCCTCTGGCATCTCGCTTGACCTGGCGAGTGCGGCCCATGCCGGCGAATGAGCCGCATGGAAGTCCATTGAATCGCCCGAAGGAGCCCGACAAAGATGTCTCTCATAAGTCCTCGTGGGACCGGCCTGGAAACAAGCCCCACGTCGGCCTCGGCCACCGCGGGAAGGCGGCGCTACGTCATCGCCTTCGTCCTGGGTCTGGTCGCCTGCCTCGGCTACATGGACCGAGTGAACTTCTCCGTCGCCGGGGACGAAGTCATCAAGGCGTTCGGCCTGTCGACCGGCGAGTTCGGCCTGACCACGTCGGTCTTCAGCTGGGCCTACGTGGTGCTCCTGATCCCGCTGGGCATCCTCGCCGACCGGAAGGGTGTCCGCCTGGTGCTGGCGCTGTCCGTCGTGGTGTGGTCCATCGGCGCGCTGTTCACCGGGGTCGCCGTGGGGGTGGGCACCCTGGTCGTCGCGCGTCTGCTGCTCGGCGGTGGGGAGTCCAGCACGTTCCCTGCGGGAAACATCGCCGTCCGTGAGTGGGCGCCTGAGAGGGAACGCGGAATCTTCACCGGGACGCTCAACGCAGGCACCGTGGTGGGTCCCGCGATCGGCGCGGTGGTCGCCGCGTACCTGGTGGTGGCGGTCGGCTGGCGCGGATCCTTCCTCGTCGAGGGCGGTGTCGGCATCCTGGTGGGCGCCATCTGGTTCCTGGTCTATCACTCTCCGGAGAAGACCAAGTGGCTCAAACCGCGCGAACGCTCGATGATCCTCGCCGAGCGTGCGGGCTCCGCGCAGAAGTCGTCAGCCACTGCGATGAGCATCGCCGGACTGCTGCGGACCAAGACCATCTGGGGCCTGATGATCACGCAGGGATGCGCTGTCTACACCAGCTACCTCTTCCTCAGCTTCCTCCCGCTCTACCTGGTCACCGAGCGCCACCTCAAGATCCTCAGCTCCGGCTGGGTCACCGGTCTGACCTACGGGATCGCTGCCGTCGGCAGTGTGATCGCGGCGCGGATCAGCGACCGTGTCCTCAAGAGGTCGGACGTGCTGCGGGGAGGCCGGCGCAAGGCGGTCGCCGTCGTGCTGCTGCTGGCGCTGCCCCTGCTGGCGCTGCCCTGGATCACCAGCATCCCGCTGGTCATCGCCCTGGTCTCGTGGGTGCTCATCATGGACACCGCGGCGATCACACTGAACTGGGCGCTGACGAGCGACCTGATTGTGGACAAGGCCTCGAGCGGCCGCGCGTTCTCGCTGACCGGTGTCGGCGGCAACATCTTCGGCCTGCTGGCCCCCATCGTCACCGGATACCTGGTCGACTGGACCGGCAGCTACACCGTCCCGTTCCTGGTCGCGGGAGCTCTGCTCCTGGCCGGCGCGGGGGTCACCTGGACGATGTCGAGGCACGCGCTGCAGCCGGCACAGGCCGACTGAACGTGCCCTCGTGCACAGCACAGGAGAGAAAGTGAACGACGTTTACACCCTTGATGTCCTCGTCCGCGGTTTCCCGGGCACGACGCGGACGCACGGCGGCCTCGGATGGTGCAGCGTCTCCGTCCTGCGGGACGGGACGCGGACCGTCGTGGTCGACGCGGGTCCCCCCGCGTACCAGGAGATGGTGCTCCGGGAGCTGGAGCAGCGCGGGATCAGCACGTCCGACGTCACGGATGTCCTCACCACCCATCTCCACTGGGACCACATCGGAAATTTCACCATGTTTCCCAACGCCATCTTCACGGTGGGCCGGGTGGAACTGGAGTGGTCGGCACAGCAGCCGCCCGAGACCCCTCTGGTCGCGGACCTGCACGTGCGGCGGCTGCTCGAACTGGGCGATCGCGTGCGCACCGTCGACGACGGAGGCGAAGTCGTCCCGGGGATCACTGCCATCGCCGTTCCCGGGCACACCCCCGGGCACATGTGCTTCCGCGCGACCGTTGCCGGGGGCGACGTGCTCTTCGCCGGGGACTCCGTGAAGAACCGGTACGAGCTGGCGACCGGGGACGTGCACTCGTCACTGGACTTCGAGGCGAGCCGCGCCAGCGTCGAGCGGCTTCGGGCGCTGATGGAACAGGATCCGTCCATCGTCATGGTTCCGGGTCATGACGTGCCGCTGGCCTGGGTGAACGGCGAAGTGACCGCGACGGAGCCGCTGAACGCAGAGCTGTCGGTCTACCTCGACACGCACGACGACCCCGATTCGCAGACGTTCATGTAGCGGGTCAGCCCCGTCACAAGGCCTCGGACCGCGGATCGGTCTGGGGCCTTGTGCTGCTTCTGCGCGAAACGCGCACGGTGGGCATCCGCGCTCGACACGTACCCAGCAGATATTTGCGTATTTCGAGCACCTTGCGCGATGCACGCATGAAGCTTAGTGTCGGCGTCGGAGGCACACGGAACGTCCGGTTCCGATGGCACACGCGGCACGGTCCGTTCAGCGACGCGAACCGCAGCAGCCCTGAAAGGCAGGTCCGCAGATGTCCGTCCCCATCGAGCAACGCGCAGCGGCGGCTTCCGAACCCGCCGTGCTGATCATCGCGGACGACCTGTCCGGGGCCGCGGACAGCGCGGTCGCCCTCGCCGACCGTGCCGACGCCGTCGTGCTCCTGGACGCGGAGGCGCCGCTGCCCCGCGCCACCGTGGTCTCCGTCGACACCGACAGCCGCTACGCGGACCCGGCCGCAGCGGCCGCGCGGGTCACGGCGGCGGTCCGGCGCTCCGATGTGGGCACCCTGGTCTACAAGAAGATCGACTCGACGTTGCGCGGCAACATCGGCCCGGAGATCCACGGCTGTCTGACGGCTCTCGACGCGCTGCACGGCCGGAACCACCTGGCCGTGGTCGCGCCCGCCTTCCCCGCCACGGGCCGTACCGTGGTGGACGGCCGGGTCCTCGTAGCGGGCGAACGCGTCGAGCTGCGTCACCCCGGCCGGGTACCGCTCGTCGAGCAGCTGCGGGCGGCCGGACTGACCGTACGGCTGCTGGGGCTCCGCGAACTGCGCGCGGGCGACGCGGCCGGCGTCCTCGCGGACGCTGCCGGGGCGGACGCCGTGGTTGTCGACGCCGTGGTCGACGACGACCTCGCCCGCGCCGTGTCCGCCTGCGACGGGCTGCCGGTGCTCCTGGCCGGATCGGCCGGCCTGGCCCACCACCTCGCGCTTGTCGACGGGGGCGCGCGCACCGCACCCGCGGCGGCGCAGCGGCCGTACGGCCCCGTGCTGATCGTGGTCGGCAGCCGCAGCGAGCAGGCCTACGCCCAGTGCCGCACCCTGGCGACCGAACTGCCCGCCGTCCCGGTGGCCGTGACGACCGCCAACGGCGGTACGGAACGCGCCGCGCGCCAGCTGGTGTCCGCGCTGTCGGCCGGGCGTGACGCCGTCGTCTTCCTCGACCCGTCGCTGGCCGTCGAACCCTCCCGCGCCCAGGAGTTCGCCAGGGCCCTCGCAAACGTGGCACGGATCGGCGCCGACGACGCCGGAACCCTCATCGCCACCGGCGGCGAGACCGCGCGGGCCGTGCTGCTGGCGATGGGCGTATGCAGTCTCACGGTGGAGGGCGAGATCGAACCCGGCGTGGCGCGCGCGCACACCACCGGCGGGCTGACTGTCATCACCAAGGCCGGGGCGTTCGGCGACCGGGGGACGCTGCTGCGCGCCGCGCGCGAACTGGGACACGGAAGCCTGCCCTATACCCCCACCGCCGGCAGTGCTCCCCGCGAGCAGTGGCGAGCCACCGGCCCCGGCACGCTGGCGGCCGCACCACCCCAGCGGTAGGGGATCCCGAGCCATTACCCCGTACCGCCTTCTCCTCACCGCACGACATCCTGAAGGGTGACATCATGTCAAAGCCCGTAATAGCGATCACCATGGGCGACGCCACCGGCGTAGGACCCGAGGTGATCGTCAAGGCGCTGGCGGGCGCCGCCGCCGATCTGCCGTTCCTGCCGCTCGTGGTCGGGGACGCGGCACGACTGCGCCGCGCCGTCGGCATCACCCAGGTCAAGCTGGCGGTCCATCCGGTGGCCTCGGTCCGGGAGGCCGTCTGGGAGCCCGGTACCGTCGACTGCCTCGACCTCGCCAACATCCCCGAGGACCTGCCCTTCGGCCGGCTCTCGGCCATCGCGGGCGAAGGCGCCTACCAGTACATCGAGGCCGCCACCAGGCTGGCGGCCGAGCACCAGGTCGACGCGATCTGCACCGCGCCCCTGAACAAGGAGGCGCTGCATGCGGCGGGCCACAAGTACCCCGGCCACACCGAGCTGTTGGCCAAGCTCACCGGGACCCCTGAAGTCTCCATGCTGCTGTCGGCGCCCAAGCTGCGCGTCATTCACGTCACCACGCACATCGGACTGGTCGACGCAGTGGCGGCGATAGAGCCGGGTCTGGTGGACCGGACTATCCGCCGCGGTCACGCGACGCTCGTCGCGGCCGGAGTCGCCGAGCCGCGGATCGCGGTGTGCGGCATCAACCCGCACGCCGGGGAGCACGGCTTGTTCGGCCACGGCGAGGAGGAGTCCAAGGTGGTGCCCGCCATCACGGCGGTGCGGGCCGACGGCATCGACGCGCAGGGCCCGCTGCCCGCGGACACCGTCTTCTTCCGTGCCGTGCGCGGCGACTTCGACCTGGTCGTCGCGATGTACCACGACCAGGGCCACGGCCCGGTCAAGGTCCTCGGTCTGGACACCGGCGTGAACATCACCGTCGGCCTGCCCGTGATCCGCACCAGCGTGGACCACGGCACCGCCTTTGACATCGCGGGCACCGGCCGGGCCGACGAGGCCAGCATGGTCGAGGCCCTGCGACAGGCGGTGGACCTCGCGCCGCACCGCGCCGCACCCGCCCCCGGGAGTGACCAGGAGTGAGCGGTTCGCAGCGGCGCGCGGAGATCCGGGACCTGCTCCAGGTCGGACCGTTGTCGGTGGCGGAACTGGCCGAGCGATACGGGGTCTCCGAGTCCACCGTCCGGCGTGACCTGACCCGGCTGTCGCAGTCCGGTGAGATCGTCCGCACCTACGGCGGCGCGCTGTTCCCGGGTGGCCCCGAAGAGCAGCCCCTGCGGGAGCGGGAGCAGCTCTTCCGCAAGGAGAAGGCGGCGATCGCCGTCGCAGCCGAGGCCCATGTGGCCGACTGCCGCCTGGTGTTGCTGGACGCCGGGACCACCGTGGGGGCCCTGGCCGTCCGGCTCGCCGCCCGCGGCGGATTGACCGTGGCGACACCGGGTCTCACGTCCATCGATGTCCTAGCCGGGGTTCCGGGCATCGAGCTGATCGTGCTGGGCGGCACCGTGCACCAGGTCAGCCTCGGGATGGTGGGGCCGCTGGCCGAGGGGGCGGTGTCCCGGCTCACCGCGGACGCGGTCTTCCTCGGCGCGGACGGTGTGGTCGCCGGGCGCGGGATCTGCGAGGCGCGCCCGGAGCAGGTCTCGTTGAAGCAACTGATGATCAACCGCGCCCGGGACGTCTATGTGCTGGCGGACGCGGGCAAACTGGGGCGTGCGGAGTCCCACTGGTGGGCCGGCTTCGACCGGGCCTGGACGCTTATCACGGACGCGAAGGCCACGGATGCCCAACTCGCGGGTTTCCGCGACGATCCCCTGTGCACGGTCGAGGTGGCCGACGCGATCTCCTGACGCGCCCTTCGGCCTGCGTGCCGAGGGCGCGGCCGTGCACGGGCGTGAACCGGGCGGGGCGCCCGCAGCGCCTGTGGTCTGCACGGCCGGCGAGGCCCTGTTCTGCGAACCGGCCGCGCCATACACGGATCTCGATGTTCTCGCTGGTGAAGACGTGTAGGGTGCCGAAAGTCACGCACTGCCTCTGATCAGGTATTTTGCAGCACCCGTTGATCATGGCAGGGTCGGATCTTATGGCGTTGCGCGTGCTCTACCTGATCTTCTTGCGGCTCCTCGGACTGCTCTTGCTGCTCTCCCGCTCGCCGGGCGCCAAGGACGTCGAGCTGCTCGCGCTGCGCCATGAGAACGCGGTGCTACGCCGCCAGCTCGGCGTCCGGCCACGCCTTGCGTGGCCCGACCGCGCCGTGCTCCGCCCGCCGATCTCCGAGGAGCTCACCGCCCTCATTCTGCACCTGGCCCGCGAGAACCCGACGTGGGGATCCACCCGCATCCAGGGCGAGCTGCGCCGTCTCGGTCACCGGGTCGGCGCCTCGACCATCCGCCGCATCCTGCGCAGCGCCGGCCTCGGTCCCGCACCCCGGCGCAGCCCCGGCGGAGGACCGACGTGGCGCGCGTTCCTGCGCGCCCAGGCCTCCGGCCTGCTGGCAGCGGACTTCTTCCACGTCGACACCGTGGTCTTGAAGCGGCTGTACGTGTTCGCGGTCATAGAGGTCGGCACCCGCACCGTGCGCATCCTCGGCGTCACCACCCACCCGACCGCGGCCTGGGCCACCCAGCTCGCCCGAAACCTACTGTCCGACCTCGGTCAGCGAGCCTCCGGCTTCCGCTACCTGCTGCGCGACCGCGACAGCCGCTACACCCAGGCGTTCGACGCCGTCTTCACCGCCGACGACATCGAGATCCTCAAGACCGCACCACAGGCTCCGCGGATGAACGCCCACGCCGAGAGGTTCATACGCACCGCACGAGCCGAGTG
>NZ_SUMC01000166.1 GCF_005047355.1 Actinacidiphila oryziradicis | reverse complement strand
GCATCCACGACCTCCACAAGAGCGATGGCACGACAGGCCACTACTCCCACGGGACCGCCGACCCTACGCCCGACCAGCGAAAACGCATCCCTCAAGTCCGGAAAGACAACAGCTTCTCAGCTTTCCGTCCTGTCTCGAAGCGTGTAGCCGGCCGTTGATCGCGCCGGACGGGTCGTTGCCTCCCGCAGTTACCGTGCCCACAGGGCTAGGGGCTGCGCGATGGGCTTCGGACAGCCGCAGCATGTGCGGCCTCCTCGACGGCTACCCACAGCCCATCCGGGTGGGCTCGTTCGATGTGGGCAGCCCGCAGAACCTTCATGTCACTACGTTCACCGGCCTGTTCGGCAATGTGCACGCCTCCCAGTACAATCTGCTGTCCTGCAATCTCGCCGCCGATCGAGCGGTTTTGACGGCCACCTACAACAGCATCGTCGCCTTGGCGGTCGTGAGCCTGGCGAAGCAGAAGGTGCTCTTCGAGCAGAACTACCCCGACACACCGAACGTGGTCACCGCCGCGGTGGTGGCCCCCAACGGGCTCAACCTGGCGATTGAGCACGCCGTGCAGCCCGTGCGCCCCTCTCAGTCCCCCGCGCTTGCAACCTGCCACTCCACACAGCGCTCTGGTCAGCCGCTAAAGATCTGCAATGTCGCGCCGCTGGCGACCGCTCCGCCTCAAGTGCCCACCAGCGTCGACCTGTACAAACTGATCGGAACGCCCCGTTCGATCGGCCGGATAGACGACCGCGCCGTCGCGGGCTGGTCCGGCGACGGTAGCCGACTCATCGCCGAGACTCCGAACGGGCGTGGCAGCTTCAGCGGCTTTCAGGTACTCCGCGTGAGTGACGGCCATGTCGTGTGGCAGACCGCTGAAAATCTCAGCGGAGAGACCAGCGCCCCCGGCGTCACCAGCGTCGTTGTGCAGACCTATGACGTTCCCCACAAAAAGACCACCATCTGGATTGTTGATGCCCTCGGCCGACCCAAGCGCCTGGAGATGAGTGGCCAACTGGTTCTGTAACCGGACACCCCGGACAGCCCGGTCTGCGGCTGTCCGGGGTGTTTTCGCAGGTCAGCGCTCTAACCGGACAGTCGGACAATCCGGACCGTTTGGAGCGGGTTAGGGAATCGCCCGGTGTCGTCCTCCTGGGCCGCGCAGAAGCCGCACAGGGTGCCCCGGGCGGGCAGGGAGTCGTCGCCGACGGTGTCGCAGGGCGTGCACAGCCGGTGCAGATAGGGGGATTCGGCTGAGATCAGGCTGTCGTCACCTTCGGCGCCGCCGTCCAGCTGGAACACAACGCCGTGCGAGTCGTCCGCGGGGGAGTAGGAGCGGCCGGTGACGGTGCCGGTTCTGACGGGAGTGGAGATCCGCACGCTGGGCGTTGCCTATGCGGCGGGGACGTCGCCGCGCTGCGCGCGTTCGGTGTTCTCGGTGGTGCGGTTGTCGTTGCGGACGGCGCGGCCTGCTTCGGTGAGGTAGTGGCGGACAAGGGCCCGGCCGGTGGCGCTGCGCTCGGTGCGGGCCTCGGCCAGGCCGAGGCGGACCAGGGAGGTGAGGGTGTTGGGGCGGGCCTCGACCTGTCGGCCGGTCGTGGTGGTGATCGCGAGTCGCTGGGCCTTGCTGAGCTTCGCGGGGCTCTCCTCGGTGGGGAAGGGGCGGGGCCCGGACGGTCACTGGAAGGCGCGGTGAACGGCCAGGGCCAGCATCCGGACGTGCTCGGGCCACGTCAGCCGGTACAGGGACGGGTACTCCTGGGACTGGCCGTCAACGCTGACCGTCCACGGGCTGTCGCTCCAACTGGCCTGGGTGTCGTGGCGGATGACCACTTCGTGGCCGTCGGCGGTGAACTCGGCGCGGCGTTGTCACGTTGTTGGGTGTGTGGGTGTCTGGCGGTGTGTCGGGGCGTGGTGGGGCCCGGTTCCGGGCCTGTGCTCAGGGCGCGATGGGCTGGGCGGTGACGCCGGTGATCTGCTCCCAGATGGCGAAGCGAGCGGAGCTTGTCCGTGACGATCACCCGCGGCATGCCGCCCGTGTTCTTCAGCAGGCGGCGGAAGAAACGCCTGGCCGCGGCGGTGTCCCGGCGGTTCTGCACGAGGATGTCGAGGACTTTGCCGTCCTGGTCGACGGCCCGCACAGGTACGTCAGCTCACCGTTGATCTTGATGAACACCTCGTCCAGGTGTCATTTGTCCCCGGGCCGGGGCTGCCGGCGGCGCAGTGCGTTGGCGTAGGTCTGCCCGAACTTCCGACACCAGCGGCGGACCGTCTCGTGGGAGACGGTCACGCCACGCTCGAGCATGAGTTCTTCGACTTCGCGGAACGACAGCGGGAAGCGGAAGTACAGCCACACGCAGTGGGAGATCACCTCGACCGGGTACCGGTGCCCCTTGTACGACGGCGACGTACTCTCCACGGACGACTCCCCTCCACCACGATCAACCCGAAGATCATCCCACCCCATCAGCCAACGTGACAGCGCCGCTGCGCGGCCTGACCGACCTGCTGCCGACCGACCCGTGGCCGGTGCGCCTGACAGTCGACACCAACGCGCTGATCGACAACCCCGGTCTCGCTGCCTACACCGGCCAGATCGGCCCGCGCTACATGGCACACCTGTTGCCGGTGGTGCTGCGCGAGCTGGACGACAAAAAGCGTGCTGGTCGGACCGAGACGCTGCGCGAGGACGCCAAGAAGGCCGACCGTCGGCTCAAAGGGCTGCGCAACAACGGCGACGTCACCCGCGGCGTCCGAGTCGCCGGCGACGTCCACGCCATCTTCGAGTACATCGAGCCCAAGTCCGACGCTCTGCCCGACTGGCTGGACCTGACCGTGCCGGACGACCGGTTCATCGCCTCCACGCTGCTGCTGCAGTCCCGGCACCCCGGGTCGGCCTGGTTCGTTGCCACCAGCGACATTAACCTGCAGACTAAACTGCACGCCGTTGCGCTGCCGTTCATCGAGCCCTAACGGTGACGCGCGGGCAGCCGGCACACCGCTGCTGCTCGTCAGCAGCGGCGGCCAGTCGGACGCTGCTATCCCGCTGCGGCGACCGCTTCCGCGAGACCACCCCCCATAACATCGCCAACGAGCAGGCCCAGGCGTGTGCCGCCGCGGGCGGGGGCATCGGCGTCACCGGTGTCGGGATCTTCCTCGGCCCCAACGACGCCGTCACCGCGATCCTGGGTGGCAACTTCCGCCGCGTCGCCGCGCTGGTGCGGCAGTAGCTCGAGCTCGAGCGACCCTCATGGCAGCAAGCGGGCGCATTTTCCCTCCGCCCACCCCGTCACTGCTGGGAGCATGGTCGGTATGAGTACCGCCGTTCTCCCCCCGTCCTGGCCTGGCCGCTCGGAGCGGGCGCAGTTGTTCCCGGATCAGGCGCAGGGTGTGGCGCGGGCGATGCGGCATCTGCGTCGGCCGGGTACCCGTGCCCTGTACGTGTCCGCGACCGGCACCGGCAAGACCCTGGCCTCGATCCGGATCGCCGACGCGCTGGACGCCCGTCTGGTGTTGTTCGTGGTGCCGACCCTGGACCTGGCGGTGCAGACCGCGTTGGCCTGGCGCGCGGACGGACACAGCGAGCACATGTTGATCGTGTCCTCCCTGGACGCCTCCGGCCACGACGCCCTGGCCGCGCACCGCGTCGGCTCGACCGGCGACTACCGCGCCCTGGCCGGTCTGATGGCCGTCGTGGGGGAGGGGGAGGACCAGACCCCGGCTTTGACGGTGATCTGCACCTACGACTCCCTCGACAAGATCGAGAACACCCGTCACAGCCGTTTCGACGTGCCCCCGTTCGACCTGGCGGTCATGGATGAGGCGCACCGGATCGCCGGCCGCGCGGACAAGAAATGGGCGGCCGTCAACGACGCCACCCGCATCCGCGCCGAGCGACGCCTGTACATGACCGCCACCCCGCGGCTCCTGGCCGGCCCGGAGTTGTCCGAGTCCGCCGACACCTCCCGTCCCCGCCGCCGGCACACCGCCGCACCGGACCTGGACTCCTACGCCAATTCGATGAACAACGAGGCCGTCTACGGCAAAAAGATCTTCGAATATCCCCTCGCAACAGCGATCGCGGACGGCCGGGCCGCGGACTACCGCATCGTGGTGCCCACCCTCACCGACGCTGAGCTGCGTGAGCGCCTCAACCTCCCCACCCCCACCGAGGACGGCAGCCCTGGCGCCGATGACGCGCTGCGCACCACGGCCCTGCACCTGGCCGTCCTCAAAGCGATGTCCGAGCACGGGCTGCGACGGGTGCTGGTGTACTTCAACCTCGTCCAGGACGCCAAACGCTTCGCCCGCGAGCTCGGCCACACCCTGCGCCAACTGCGCCGCACCGCGCCCGAGCTGTGCCCCGACGTGGATCCGAAGCTGTTCTTCGTCTACGGCGAGCACACCCCGCAGCAGCGCACCGCCATCTTCGCCGACTTCGCGGCCGCGCCCTTCGCGATTCTCGCGAACGCGAAGCTGATCGCGGAGGGCATCGACATCCCTTCCGTCGACGCGGTCGTCTTCGCCGACCCCACCCGCTCCGTCCGCCGCTGCGTCCAGGCCCTCGGCCGGGCCTTGCGCCTGTCGGTGAGCGGCAAGGTCGCCAGCCTGGTCATCCCCGTCTACATCCCGGCGGGCGCAGACCCGCAGAACATCCTGGGCACCGCCTACGAGCCGGTGTGGGCAATCACCACCGCCCTGGCCAGCCACGACCACCGCATCGCCGAACGGCTGCCCGACAAGGCCAACCGGCTGCCGAAGGAGACCAGCGAGCTGATCGCGCACCGCTGGCACTTCGACTTCACCGTCCACCCTGAACGCATCGCCAGAGCGATGGACCTGGCCTGCTTCGACCCCCGCGACGCCGCCTCCCGCCCCCGCCGTGAAGGCCTGGCCGCAGCCCAGGCCTTCCACGACGAGTTCGGCCACCTCGACGTCCCCGCCGACTACACCGACCCCACCGGCTACACCCTGGGCCGCTTCATCACCGGCATGCGCGACGCCCACACCACCGGCCGCCTGGACACCGACTGGATCACCGAACTCGACGCCCTGAACATGATCTGGGACAAGCACGCCGCCGCCTGGCGCGCCAACCTCACCACCGTGACCGCCTACCACCGAGCGCACGGCCACCTCGCTATTCCCGCCACCGCCCCCGGCGGCGCCTTCCTGGCCGAACAGCGCTCCCTGGCAGCCAAGGACCAACTCGACCCCCGACGGGCCGTCGACCTCGCCGCCGTCGACCCCGACTGGCAACTGCCCCACGGACCCGACTGGCACCGCAAATACCACCTGCTGCGCGCCCACCTCGCTGCCGGCCACGACCCCGCCGCCCTGCACCTGGACACGCTCATCGGCCCGGTCAAGGCCGGCCGCTGGCTGCACGGCCAGCTCACCCGATGGACCGCCCTCCACCCCGGCCAGCGAACTCTCCTCGCCGCCATCCGCCTCACCCCGACACCAACCCCCTCACCGCGCCCCGCCGCACCCGCCGCAGCTTCCAGCAAACCGTCCAGCTCCTGGAGTTCTTCATCACCCGGGAAGGCCGCGCCCCCACAGCCCGCGAGGAGATCGTCGTCGACGGCGAGACCGTGAAGATCGGGCCCTGGTTCGCCAAGGCACGCAGTAACAAGCGCGCCGGCGCTCTCCCGCCCGAGCACGACGCCTTGGTGGCGCCGCTGTTCGACGGCGACTGGACCGACGACTCGACCCCTCCCGTCTCCCTCGTCTAACGACCCGGGAGGGTCGTCCGGTGACCTGGGCACTCATCACTCTCATGACCCGGCGCCTGACCCACACACCGACGGCCCAAAGGCGCCCTCCGGAGGAGCAGGCGGCGTCGGGAGGGCCGAGGATGGGAGCATGCCGGACAGGTCAGCCGCCGTCGATGAGCAGGCGGTCCTTGATGAGCTGTACGGGCTGCGGTCGGACCGCTTCACCGCCGCCCGCACTGGGCATGCCGCCCGTGCCCGACAGGCCGGCGACCGTGCGCTCGCGGCCCGGATCACCGCACTACGACGCCCGACGTTGGCCGCGTGGGCCAGCAACCAGCTGGTGCGGGCCCATCCCGGACAGGTCGAGCCGATCCTCCGCCTGGGGGAGGGCCTGCGCCGGGCTCACCGCGAGCTGGACGGCGGGCGCCTGCGCGAGCTCACCGAGCAGCAGCGCGCCCTGGTACACGCGCTGTCGGTGCAGGCCCGCCGGCTCGCGGCTGAGGCCGGGCAGCCGCTGCAGGAGGCGGCTGTCCAGGAGGTCGAGCAGACCCTGCACGCGGCGCTGGCCGACCCCGATGCCGCCCAGCAGTGGGCCGGCGGCCGGCTCACCCGGGCCCTGGCCGCCGCCGTCGACCTGACCGGCGCCACCAGCCGGCTCACCCGGCCGGCCGGCACCGAGGCGCCGTCTCCTCCCGCACGTCACCGAGCCGGACGGCGTGTGGGCGGCGCGAAGAGTGCTGTTGCCGACCAGAACCGCCGCGAGCGTGAGCAGCGTGAGCGACAAGAACGGATCACGCAGGCCCGCCGCCAGGCCGAGACGGACGCGCGGGAGGCAGCCGCCCGCGCGGACGACGCCACCACCGCCCGCCAGGCCCTCTACATCGCCGAAGCGGACCTGACGCTGGCCGAGTCCGACGTCGAGCGTCTCACCGGCGAGCTGCGCCGGGCCGAAGCGGTCCAGCGGCAGGCGCGGCGGGGGGCCGGGCAGAGGTGGCAGGAGGCCGATGCAGTCGCGCAGCAGGCCCGGCAACGGGCCGCGGACAGCGCCGCCCGCGCCAAGGAAGCGGGATCATCCTGAGCGCGTCTCCTTACGGAGGCTCAACGCCCGGTCGAAGTACGGCCCGCTACGGCGGTGCCGCACGGCGTTTGGGGGTGGCCACCGGGCTGCGCCTTCGCTTCCGATGGTGACCTGCCCGGCGCCCCGGCGGCAACTCCGGTGGCCGGGCACGGAACTGGCTGCCCTACCGTCCCTGACCAGCCTGGATACCGCTCTGCGGATACCAGGAGGGAAAGTACGTCGCCGTACGGATCTCCAAGAACGACCCGTGTATACCCGCGTCAGTCTGCGGGTACGTACCCGTACCCGTAGACTGACGGTATGAGTGAAGGGACCCTGTCCATGCCTGATGCCAATGTCCGTATCCCCGCCGAGGCGCGGGACCGGCTGTCCGAGATTGCGGCCGCCGAGGGCCTGTCGCTGCGCGCGTATCTGGCCCGTCTCGCCGAGAGCCTGCTGACCCCGGCCGAGCGCTCGGAGCGTGCCGAGCGGGCCCGCGCCGCGTTGCGGGAGTGGAGCGGCTACGATCCCACCGACACCGAGCGGACCGACCTGGACGCCGAACTCGACCGCCGCCTCCACCAGGCAGCCGCCCGGTGACCACCGCTCTGCACGTCGTCCTCGACGACACGGCCATGGTCGCCGCCGGCCGCGGCAACCGCCTGGTCTCCCGCCTCATCCACCGCGCCCACGCCGAAGCCGGCTGGTACCTCTACGCCCCGGCCTGCGCCCTGGTTGAAGCCGACCGCGCCCGCCCCGGCACCGCCGAGCACATCGCCGCCCTGCCCTCGATCACCGTGGTCGACCTCGACCTGTCCGCAGCGCTGGCCGTGGCACGCGAGAGCACCTGGGCCGCCGCCCACACCCGCCACGCGGCCTTGCCCACCCCCGAACGCCCCGGCGGCGCGGTTATCGCCACCACCGACCCCGGCCGGTGGACAGGACAACCGGTCAGGATCTTGGACCTCACCAACTGAAGCGGTCAGCCGATCCGGCCCAGGCCGACTCTCGCGACCGACACATGCGCATGACGACAGCTCTCCCCCGGACCCGGGGGAGAGGGGGCCAACCCAAATATCTTTGTAACTCGGTGCCTTGACATTACTTCAGCCTGTGTGCTGACCGCCCCCGTTCAGTAGGCCGAGGCACCTGGGGCGGGCTCACTCCGGAACCGGCGTTCCGAACCTGCACCGCGGCCCCGGCTCGTGGCAACGCACCCTGGACGGCATCCGCCACCTGATCGACCTCGGGCTGCCACCCCGCGTCGCCCTGACCGAGACGCAGGAGAACACGCCTGAGATCCCAGCGGTGTCCCGGCTCCTGGCCGGACTCGGCCTGCCTGCCGACCACTTCGCCGTACGCCCTTTGCTGCGCCGCGGCTTCTCCCAGACCGGCGTGGAGATCGGCGAGGACTCCAGCATTCCCGAACTGACCGTCACCGCCGACGGCCTGCACTGGCACCCCGCCGGCGCCGACACGGCCACCAGCCCGGACATGCACCTCGCCCCCGCCGGAACCCCACTGGACGTGGGCAAACAACTGGTGACCGAGCGGTTCTTCACCGCCCGCCTCACCGACGGCAGCCTTCCCCGCCCCGTCCACTGCGCCATCTGACCACCAGCACAAGCTAGTCACGCCGCGAGACCTACTCCATGCCGGGACCCGGGCCGGGCTGCTCCTGACACCCGCGGGCACCCGGCAGATGGTGAGTTCACTGTGACCGGGTGAGAACTTCGGCCAGCTCCCGCAGGTCGTGCGCAGTGTGAGTGGGTGCGGTCATCACCCGCGGGTAGGGGGGTGCGCCACGTTGCAGCCATGCTGCCTGCAGGCCTGCGCGGCGCGCTCCGTCGATGTCCCAGGGATGGACGGCAACCATTAGGGTCTCGGCGGGGTCGGCGGGGTCGGCGGTCAACTGGTCGGTGGCGTAGCGGTAGGCCGCTGCCGCCGGCTTCCACGCCCGTACGGTACTCACGTCCAGCAGAGCCTCGAAGTGTTCGAGGAGTCCGGCTCGGGCCAGCAGGCGCTCGGTAGTGGCGGTGGCGCCGTTGGTCAAGGTGGCCAGGCGCAGACCGGCGGCATGCAATTGCTCGACGCCGTGGGGGACGTCGGGGTGTACGTCCAGGTTGTTGAAGCCGTCCAGGATGCGGGTCACCGCGTGGTCGAGGTCGCCGTTCCAGCCGTCCAGGCCGGCAGGCCGCGCAGCCCGGCCTCGGCTACGTCCCGGAAGTCCGCGTAGGCGCCGGCTGCGGTCAGCGCCAGTCCGTCACGCAGCACACCGGCGAACCAGGTCGCCAGCAGGTGGCCGGGCGCGCCCACCGCCTCGAACCGGCCGCGCAACGGGGAGAGGTCGCTCAGGGTCTCGTTGACGTCGAAAACTACCAGGCGTACTGGCGCATGCATGGTCTCTAGCTCCTTGGTTGTTGTTGCCGCTGGCGGAGTGGCTCACGGCGGGATCAGGCTCTGCGCAGGTCGGTGAGAGCAGCTTCCACCGCCCGGTGGAAGGTCGGGTACGCGTAGATCATGTGCCGCGGCCGCTCGATGGGCACCTCGGCCTGGATTGCGACCGCGAGGCCGTAGAGGACCTCGCCGCCGACCGGCCCGATGGAGGTGGCGCCGACCAGCACGCCGCGGTCGGCTTCCTCGACCAGTTTGATCAGGCCCTCGTTGCCTGCCTTGTGGATCCAGCCGCAGGTGGAGGAGGGAAGCTGGGTAGTGCCGGTTTGTACGCGCAGACCCTGCTCCCGGGCGGCCTGCTCACTCAGGCCCACGGAACCGACTTCGGGGTCGGTGAAGGTCACCCGGGGCAGAGCGCGGTAGTCCGCGTCGGGTCCCGGCTCGCCGAGGATGGCGCCTACCGCGATCTCCCGCCTGGTACAGGGCCACGTGGGTGAACAATCCCAGTCCGGTCAGATCGCCGACCTGTTGGGTGCCAAAAGTCTCGTACTGCGCTGAGCTGGGGGTTCGGCGGACCGGCGTGATCTTGGTCAGGCGGCGTTGCGGTACTCGTGGATCAGTCCGCCGAGGACGTCATGGCGCTGGATGCGCTGCGGCGGGGAAGGGGAAGACGTCCGGGTTATCGGCAGGAGCACGCAGGTCCAGGGCCCGGTGCGGCCGTCCGGAGTTGTCGTGCTCGGCGTACTGGGCGAGGACTCGCCGGGCATGCTGCTCGTTGTAGATCAGCAGCCGGTCGGGCCGGCCTTCTGGGGCTGGGACAGGCCGTGTGCGGGCCGTGGTGGGGTTCGGGCTGCTGGCCTCGGTGTCGTCCTCCTGGGCGGCGCAGTGGCCGCACAGCGTGCCCCGGGCGGGCATCAAGTCGTCGCCAACGGTGTCGCAGCGGGTGCACAGCCGGTGCAGGTAGGGGGAGGTGGCGGAGATCAGGTTGTCGTCACCCTCGGCGCGGCCGCCCAGCCGGAACAGGACGCCGTGCGAGTCGTCGGCGGGGGAGTAGGAGCGGCCGGTGGCGGTGCCGGTTCTGACCGGCGTTGAGACCCGCACGCTGGGCGTTGCCCATGCGGCGGGGACGTCGCCGCGCTGCTCGCGTTCGGCGTTCTCGGCGCTGCGCATGTCATTGCGGACGGTGCGGCCTGGCCCGGTGAGGTGGTGCCGGACAACGGCACGGCCGGTGCTGCTGCGCTCGGTGCGGGCCTCGGCCAGGCCGAGGCGGACCAGGGAGGCGAGGGTGTTGGGGCGGGCCTGGACCGGTGCGCCGGTCGTGGTGGTGATCGCGAGTCGCTGGGCCTTGCTGAGCTTCACGGGTGCTCCTGAGAGAGGCGGGGCAGGGCTCGGGTGACCGGGCCCCGGTGGGGGTGGTCAGCGTTCGGCGCGGTGGACTGCCAGGGCCGGCCGGCGGACGCGTTCGGGCCACGTCAGCCGGTACAGGGACGAGTAGCGGTCTCCTCGAAGTACCGCACGTCGGCGACGGCGTGCCCCCCATGCGGCGACGGTGTCGGCAAGCTGCCGCGTGACCTGCTGCGCCAGGCGCGGCGTCGAGAGGTCACCGTCCACGGTGACGACGGTCCGGCGACCCGCGGCCTTGGTCTCACCCGCGACGGGGGCGGCGAGCGTCTTGTTGAGTTCGTCGTAGTCCAGGACGCTGCGCCTGGGCGTGCCCGCGTCCGCGGGGACGGTGACCGACTGCGGGGAGCAGTGCCAGGCGCGCAGGTCCAGATAGGTGGCGCGGGGACCATCCCCGCGGGTGCGGGGCGCAGCCGCTTCTCGGCGGGCTTTGAACCATAATTGTGGATCAGGAGGCCCCGGTCAGGTTGATACGTCGATGCCGTAGCGGGTCGCGAGCGAGTCCACGCTCAGAGCCTGGCCGCTGAGGTCGAGTACGTCCGGATCATCGGCCAGAGCGGTCTTCGGCGGACTGCGAGGTGGCCAGGTCCAGGTGCTCCACGAACTGCATGACCCCTTCGGTGCGCACCAGCCCGGGATGCACGGCGATCGAGGTCACGCGGTGCGGGCGTAGCTGGAGTGAAGCGGCGAGGGCGAGGCGGTCGTCGGCGGCTTTGGCCATCCCGTACGC
>NZ_SUMC01000165.1 GCF_005047355.1 Actinacidiphila oryziradicis | reverse complement strand
CCCGTCTCTTCGACGCCCAGGAGCAGGGAGCCACCGACCGCGAGCTCCAGAAGATCGCCGCCGAAGCGCTCAAGGAGGTGTACTTCCAAGACGGCGGCCGCCGCGCCGGCAGCCTGGAGGAGGTGCGCTTCACCGACGTGGAGCACATCGACTTCGACCTGTAGGTCCCCGAGCAGCCGTGAGGGCCCGAACCGCCTGTGACTGAGCGCCACAATTGGCCACTGAGTGCTTCACCTGGCCACTCTTGCACTCAGCGCACCGCCCATCTACCACACCCTGAGCGCCGCGCTTGATCAGTTGCCGCGATGCTCGGTCTTGGTCTTGAGGCTCGGAAAGTCGAATCGTCGGGAATCAGCTCCGGGTGGCGGCCATGAGCATCATCGCGGCGAGGGCGACGGCCGCAGGTCCCGGCACCACCCTGTTCCGACTGCGCGCGGCCCCCGTGCCTTCTTACCCCAGTGCATCCAGGAGTTCGCGCTCGCGCTCGCTGCTCAGGCCGGCCCGGCGGGGCCGGTCCAGACCCTCCTGCCGCTCCCAGCGCAGGGTGTCCGCCAGCAGCTCCGCCCGGGGCCGGTGCCGTAGGCCGGCCGCGCTGGCCGCAGCGCCGTTGCGGGCGCTGAAGCCGGCCCAGTCCGGGTCGGCCATCCACATCGCGATCGACTCTGAGCCCATGAACTGACCCACCTTCTGCCCGAGCAGCCAGTCGGCGTCGGCCTTCACCACCGGCCCGGTGTGCCCGCCGATTTCCCGCGACAGTGCGACCCACTCCCCGAAGGGCACGATCGGGCCGACCGCGTTGTACGTTCCGGTCGTCCCCTTCTCCGCACAGTCGAGCAGCCACGCCGCGAGGTCCCGCGCGTCAACCGCCTGCGTCGCAATGCCGGGGGAAGCCGGCACCAGCAGCGGCGCCAGCGGCTCGCGGGCCGCGCGACCGACCCAGTACCCGGTGCGGCCGCTGTGGTCACCGGGGCCGCCGATCAATCCCGCCCGCGCGATGAGGAGCCGGTCGCCCACGGCGGCCGCCGCGGCCTCCTCACAGGCCACCTTGGCCTCCCCGTACTCCTCGCGGTCGACCTCGTCCCGATCGGTCGCCGGGAGCAGTTCCGCCGACTCGTCCGCGTCCGGCTGCGCATGCGAGGCATACGCGCTGACCGACGACACGTACGACCAATGGCCCGTCCGCTCGCCGAGCGCCGCCAGCGCCCCGCGGACGAAGCCCGGCTGCCACGACACCTCGACCACGGCGTCCCAGTCCCGGCCCGCCAGGCTTTCGTACGCCGACGGATCGCGCCTGTCCGCAGCGACCAGCGCCGCGCCCTCGGCCGCTTCGCCACTTTCCCCGCGGGCCAGGCAGGTCACCCGATGCCCGCGTTCCAGTGCCTGCTGCGAAACCTCGCGGCCCACCCACGCTGTTCCGCCCAATACCAAGATCTCCATCAGCCCACCCAAACACGGACTGCGAACGCCTTCGGATCCTCATGGTCTCTGAGGACCGCCGACCGCTCTTCCCAGAACTCGATGGAGTCCAAGGAATACGCATAGACCATGTTCTCGTTCGGGTTGTCCGAGCGGAGGCGGTCCCGCATGTACTCGCGCAGCGCCTCCCCGGCCGGCCCGTCCGCCTCATTCCAGGTAGACGAATCAGCCATCAGCCGCTTCACAACTGCAGAGTTGGCTGTTGGATCACCGCCGGTCGGGCGAAGCTCGTAGGCGAGGCGCGCCGCCGCACGTGAGTCACCGATCAGGCTGGCAATCCGTACTGCACGACGGACGGACACCTGGAGCGGGCGGTCGTCGAACTCGTCGAGCGCCCTGTGTATGAGGGCCAGAACGTGGTCGGTGGAGGTCATTCGTTGAATGTAACGGGCTGCCCGCACGCCGCTCTGTTCAACAGCCCGAAGGGGCGGCCTGCCGGCAACCCAGCGAACCGCCCTTCGGGGTGGCTACGCCCAGCGGCACCCAGGCCCGGTCGTTGTGGAGCCCAGGGGTGGGTCGCGTAGTCGTCGATGAAGTTCCCCGGGTCGTACGGGGTCGCGGGGCGCACACCGTGGAAGACGTGCGCCGAGTGGCCCGCTACGAGCGTGGCACCCGCCGGCCGGAAGGCGGCCGCGGCCGCGCTGATGTGCGGAGCGGGCTTGGGGGTCACGGACCCCACGTGTGCCTTGGACCAGATCGGTGGACAGCAAGCCGGATGTCCGAGCCCTGGTGCAGGATGAAGGCCTCCACGTCGCCGCAGGGGACGTGGGCAGATCTGCTGTGTCCACGGGGCCGCGGCGTTGTGTGGAGTAGGGGCTCAGTGCCGGCTTTGGACGAGGTCCTCGAGGGTGAGTGCGACGCGTTGCCGGTTTGCGTCGAAGCCGAACATGAGGGTGGGGCGGTTGAGGGCGTCGGACTTGGACTGGTAGCGGAACTGCATGATCTGTCCGCACATCTGCCCCACGTCGGACATCAGCCCGTCCTGGCAGGTGGCCAGGACGGTGATGCCGTGATCCTGGGCGGCGTCCCGCAGCGCGGCAATGACTTCGCGCCGGTGCTCGGCACCGAGTGAGTCGCCCAGTTCGTCCAGGATCAGGACACGCCCTTGGGGATCGGGTGCCGCGAGCAGGGCGGCGAGGACGAGATGGATGGAGAAGAGCTTCTCCTGGGCGGTGTTGGTGGGCGCGTCGTAGTCCAGCAGCGGGCCGCTGGGGTTGCGCCGCCACCGGGGCACGACATGGCAGACCCACTGATCCTCGGCCGCAGTGGGCGCAGTGATGTCGTATTGCAGGTCCGCACCGTAGCCCCGGTCTTTCGCATCCAGACTGTTGAGGGTCCTGCTGATGCGGTCCAGGGCGCTCTGGACCCGTTCCTGGATGGACTCCTGGGTCTCGGCGAGGGCGTAACGGGACTCCTCGACCACGCCCTGGAGGAAAGTGTGCTCCTCCTCGCGTTCCTGGCGCTTTGCCTCCACCAGTTCCCGGGCGCCTGCGTCGCGTGCCTCATTGTCTTGAAGCCATGTGTCCAGTGCGCGCAGCGAGGCGCGGAAGATCCGCCCGGCGGGGTCGGGCGTGCCCGCCTCGTGGTGGCGCAGTGCGTCCGCGAGCTCCTGGGTGGCAACCCCGGTTGCCGCGCTGTCCGCGGCCAGCCCGGTGAGCGCGGCGGCCAGCCGGACTCGCCCCTCTGTATCCAGGACGGCGCTGGTCCGGCGCTCGGCCTCATGCGCGGGATCACGCCGGGCGACGGACCGGGTGTCGGCTTGGTCGTCGGGGTCGGCATCGGGGTCCTGTTCCGGTAGTGCGACCCAGTTCAGTGTGATCAGTGCGTCGTCCAGGGAACCGGCCCAGTCGGTCCTCGCCTGCCCGGCGGACGAGTCCGATTCCATCGCCCGGAGCCCGTCCCGTTTGCGTTCGGCTCCCTCGATCTTCCTGCGCAGCACGCCCAGGGCTGCGGCGAGCACGTCGGCGCGCCCCTGGGCCGTATCGAATGCCACCTTGGCCTGATGAGCGGCGGCCGACGCGCCGTCCGCAGCGCTCTGCAGGTCCGGAAGGGCCTTCAAGTGGTCTGCGAGTGTTTGTTCCAGCGCCTGGATCTTCGGCACCAGGCGCTTGGCGAGGTCGGACGCGTTGGCCCGCTCGATGTCGCTCTTCAGCTCGATGATCCGCCTGCGGTGCAGGTCGGCCGCCCCGGCGAGGTCCTTCCGCAGGTTCTCGGCGTCGTGCAGTTGGCGCTGCAGGTGGGCGCAGATGTCCTCCTGGCCGGCGATCGGCTGCTCGAAGCCGCCCATGACGTGGACGCCCAGCGCGGGCAGTGACGCGTGGGGAGGGCGGTCCATCCGTGTCGAGTGGGCGAGCGCGTGCAGGAACGGCACGGCGAGGGGGTCGGTGCTGTGGATACCGTCGGGCGCCGATCGCATGTCGGACAGGGGCACGAAGCCGGCCGGGGCAGGCGGGGTCGGGCCGGTGATGAGCAGTGCCCCCGGATGCGCCGCTACCGCCTCGGTGGCGCGTTCCAGGTCGCCGGGTGCGATGCACACGGCGTCCCTCCAGGGAGCGAGGCGGGCCTCCCAGCTGGGGCGTGCGTGCGCGTGGACTCGGGTGGCGGCCATCAATCCGACGGCTTCCACCTTTTCCGACAGCAGGGTCCGCAGGACGGTGGCTGCCGCACCGGTCCTGCCCTCACGGGCCTCGGTGAGTTCCTCCCCCAGGGCTTCGACGCGGCTGGTCGCCCCGCTGAGTTCCGCGAGCTTCGCGACCTGCTTGCCCTCGTGGTCGCTCACCAGGGCGGCGAGTTCGCCGGGTGGGGGCCCGGCGTAGCCTTCGGCGAGATCGCTGGCGTGCCGGTGGTCCTCCTCGGCCCGGCCCAGGCCGCCCCGCAGCTTGCCCTCCTCGCGGTTCGCGTCCGCCAGAGCTTGGTCGGCGGCTGTCTTGTCCAGCAGCGCCTGCGCGAGGACGTTCCGCAGTTGGCCGGTGTTGCGGGCCTGCTCCAGCTCTGTCTTCGCCTCCCCGTGCTGCTGGGCCAGGATGACCAGGTCGTGGTCGACGGCGGCGAGTTGCGCGGTGATGCGTTGGGCCCGGATCTGCGCGTCCACCAGGGCCCGGGCCCCGGCGCAGCGGCGGAAGTCGGATGCGCGTGCTGTCTCGCGCCTGGCGCGGGCCCTGGCGTCGACGGAGTGCAGGATCGCGTCCTCCGCCCGATGGGACGCCTTTCCCTGCTTGATCTTCTCGTCAAGGTCCGCCTGCGTTTGTGCCAGGGCTTTACGTGCCGCGACATCGTTGGACAAAATGGCGCCCCTGCCGGTCAAGGAAAGCAGCGCATCGCCGATCTGGGCGGGGTTGAAGTTGCCTGCGTCGAGCTTGAGCAGCGAGGGGCGCGACCGTATGCCTCCGCGGGTTGCGATGTAGGCCAGCAGTCTGGGGGCGCGGCCGTAGAGGACTTCGGCATACTCGGTGGGGCCCAGGGGCTTTCCGCCGAGTCGGCGGAAGAAGTCCGGGGCCCGCTCGTGGCGCTCGCGGTCCTCGCCCTCCAGGAGCAGGTGGACTCCCTGCCGGTGGCGTACCTCGATGTGCTGCGGTTTGGCGGATATCTGTAGCCAGACGGTGTGGGCGGTGGCCTGCGGGTCCTGTGGTTCGGCGAAGACGCCCACGACGTAGCCGACATGGGCCGGTCCGTGCCGGTCGGGGGAGGCCCCGGCGGTGACCGGTTCGAACAGCAGCTTGCGTGTGTGGATTGACCCGCCCGCGGACATGCGCCATTCGGGGTCGCCGAGCAGCAGCGCGAGGGCGGCAAGGAAGCTTGTCTTGCCGGATTCGTTGGAGTCCTTGGGCCCGCGCCCGGTCACCGCGACGAAGGTGCCGGGGATGACGGCGACCGGGTGCGCGGTCAGCCGGGCGATGTCGAACGTCTGCACGGCGATCAGTTGCCGGGTGCCGATCACGCCGCGCTTTGCGCGGGCCGTCGGGCTGCTCTGGTCGCTCACGGGCGGTCCGTCTCCTCGTTGTCGTGGATGCGGTCGCCCGTTGGGGGCTGTGCAGGTGTGCGGTCGCGTCGGCGCACGATGGCGGCAGCCAGGTGCCCGTCCGGGCGGCCGACCAGAATCAGGTCCTCCCAGAGCAGGGCGCTGCGGTGTTCGGGCAGGCGCTCCAGGGCCGGGCCGGGGATGTAGCGACCGGTCGTGGTCTCGGCGACCAGGCCCGCTGCCCGCAGGCCGCGCAGGGCGGCATTGATCGCGACCTTGGGTATTTCGCGGTTGGTGGCGAGTTCCTGGAGGGTGACGGAGTGCGGTTCACCGGTCCACCGGCTGTGCCGGTGCCGGCCCCGTGCGCGGGGGATCGCCACGGTGCGAAGCAGGACCAGGGCCAGCACGGCCCGTTCCGTGTCGGTGAGCGTGCCCGTGCCCTCCTGTACCAGTGCGTCGGCGGCGGGGTCGGTGTAGCCGGTGGTCCAGTTGCCGTCCGCGGTCTGCATGAGCTGGCGCCCGCACGGCAGCAGCGCTGCTTCGGCCAGTGCGCGGACCGCAGGGTCCGTCAGCGCGGGCAGGTCGCCACGCGGGACGGTGCGGCGCGAGGTCTCCAATGTGGCGATCGCAGAACGCACCGCGTAGTGGTCGGACGTGTCGAGCACCTGGTCCTCGTCGACCGGGACCGTGTGAGCAGAGGCAGGCTGGGACCGGCCCGGCCCAGCGGGGGATCCGTCCTCGGCCAGGGCCGGCAGCAGGTGGTGCCCGCGGCGAAGGCCCTCCACCGTGGTCCTGGGCAGCGCCGCGACCGCAGGGCCCAGCCGCAGTTCGCTGGCGCTCGCGGTGATCAGACCTGTGCCAGGCAGCGTTCGGTCAAGGGCCCGCTCGACGGACTCGCGGTCGGCGCCCAGCCCCACGCAGAGCTCCAGGATCCGGGTGCGCTGGAACGGCAGACCGGGGAAGGGCGCTCGTTCGGGCTCGGGCCAAGCCGCCCGCAGGCACGCCGCCCACACCAGGGTAGGAATAGGAGGAAGACCGAGCCGCGAGGCCAGCAGCGAGGGGTTCGGGGACGGGGCCGACTCGCCGTCCCAACCCAGGACCAGCGCGTCCAAGGCCTGCGGTCCACCCGTGATGCGCACCAGCCGGCGCCCCACCCGTGCCGCCGCGGCCGCCGCCGCCGCAAGCACGGGCCCGGGAACAGCAGCGGGTACCACCTGGCACACGCGCAACCGCCCCAGCAGCAGCGCAGCCTGGAAGGCGACCTCGTGATCGCGACCGTCCTGCTCGGGCTCAGCGCTGCTCATACGTCCCGCCCCGTGGAGGCGGGGTGGGTCGGAGACGGTGTACGGCGCAGGCGAAGCGAGTGCAGGTAGGTGACGCTTGCCTGCGGGTCGGCCAGCAGCCCGTCCTGGACCGTCACGGTATACGGCTCCGCCGGGTCATCGCCCAGCGCCAGCACATCGGTGATGATCGCCGCAGCCAACGGCCAGCCCGCCTCATACAGGGCCGCGGTCAGGTCGGCCTCCTCCGCACCGGCCAGCAACTCGTCGGCCAGCAGCCGGCGGCGCCCGCGCGCCCGCTCGTACGCCTCCTCGGCCCGCCTCAGCGCACCGTCACCCTCTCCGTCGCTGTCGTCGTCCGGCAGCGGCGGACGCACCCGCACCCGTGAGCGAGGAGCGAAGCCCTCCACCGTCTCGAAAAGCGACGACGCCTCGATCCACACAGCGGGCATGTCCGCGACCAGCGCGCCACCGACCCGCGACAGCAGCGCGACGTCACCCTTGAACGCGGCATCGGTGTACTCGGCGACCGTCAGGACATCGAAGTTGAGGCTGTCACCAGCCTGCTCCACGACCTTGTCGGCAGCCGCCATGAGCTGCTGGCGGTAGAACTGTTCCGCCTCGATGAGCGCGGCGGCGGCCTCCTCCAGCGCCCATTGCCCGCGGAACCGTTCGGTGACGAGCTTGTTCAGGTCAGCGACCTGGCGGGTGAAACCCTGGTGGTCGTGCTGCCGCTGGGACTGCATCAGCTCCGCCGGTGTCCCGATTGCGACCTGGCGCTGCAAGTCCAGGGCGAATACGCGCAGGGCATTGCGGCACGACACTAGGTAGTCTAGTGCGGCGTCCGGGTCCGGACGGCTGCGGTCGAACACCGCCCTGGCCCGGTCCAGCAGCAGGATCAACTCGTCCACCCCGCCATGCTCGGCGAGCCGCTCCGCGGCCAGCGCCCCCGCCAGCCCGGCCGGGCGCACCACGTAGCGGTCATGGTGCGACTTGAGGATGTACGGCTCAAGGAACCCCAACTGGGTCAGCACGCTCAGCCGCCGGCCGACCAGGTCCTGCGACCAGCCCTGCGCGTTGCCCACCAGCGCTTCCAAGACCTCGGCGCGGGTCAGGCCCTGGGACCCGGAGTGCTCCGCGAACACGTTGAGGATCGCGACCGCGAGCCTCGCCACCTCCGGGTGCCGGGCCACCGCCCCGGCGTCCTCGGCCACCGGGGCCATGAAGGCACGCCAGTTGGCCAGCCGGACAGCCGCTTCAAGAGCAGCCCCGTCACCCTCGTCACCGAACGCGATCTGCTCAGCCATCAGCCGGAACCCGGCCCAGCAGCGCGTCCAGGTCCGGCAGCACCTTCTCGTGCAGCGGCTCCTGCTCCACAGACTCCCCGCTCTCAGCGATCACCGCCGCCAGGGCCCGCAAGTCGACCGGGCCCTCGGCCGCCATCCGCGCGGCCAGCGCCCTCGCCTTCGAGTACATCCCCGGCTTCTGCTGGCGGTAGGGGCCAGCGCGCCACAACTCGACGTCCATGCCCACCGCGTGGACGCTGCGCCCCAACCGCCGCGAGAGGTCATCGACGATCGCGATCCCGTCCGCGTCCAGATCCCCCCAGATCGCCAGACGAGCCGGGCGCAGCCACTGCAGCAGCGAGACCAACTGGTTCGCGACGTAACCGTGCCCCCAGATGCACAGCCACTGGGAGGTGATGTCCGCCATCGCACACACACGCTCGAATGTGTCGGAGTTCTCCACCAGGAACACCCCGTGCGCCCCGTACTCCACCTCACCGACCAGCCGAAGTGCCCCGGCCGGCAGCGCCACCCAGGGGTTGGCCACCGAGGCATCGGCCGCCACCGGGCCGATCCGCCAGCTCAACGGCCCCCGGACACGGATGTCCACATCGGCCTCGTCCAGGGCGCGGTCGAAGCTGATCGCGACCAGGTTCTCGAAGGCCGCCTGCCGCGCCGGCCTCCACATCTTCGAACCCCCCAAGGCCATGCCCGCCAACGCCTTGGCTGTCATCCGCTGCCCGGCCCGATGACGGGGCCACCAATACGAGGCGGCCCGCAGCGCCGCTTCGTAGGCCGACCAGGCCTCGGTCGCGGTGGCCGTGCCCGCGGGAACACGAAGTGGAGAACCGGTCTGGCACCGGATCAGCAGTTCCCGCTCCCGCCCTAGTTCCCCGACGCCCTCCATCAGCGCGAGCAATTCCCCCCGCACCTCGTCGGGGTCGCGCTGCCCCCGCAGGTCCTGCAGCAGTTCCTCGGCCTGTAGCGCCCAGGAATGCGACAGGTACCACCGCTGCGGCCCGACGATTTCCAAGTCGTCGTCGACGTCACAGCGCAACACCACGCCCCCGCAGCGCACCAGCGCAAGGGCGACGTCCATCGACTGGGCGCCGAACCTGGCCACCACTGTCGCCCAGGATCGCCGCCCCACGGTCAGCACCCAGATCAGATCGCGCACACCGAGGTGCTGCGGCGGCCGGTAGGCGGGCTGCGCCGCGACGGCGACCAGGTCCGCTTCCGTGATGTCCAGGAGCCTGCGGCGATTGCGAGGTGCGCGATTCGCGCCGTCGCGCCGCACCGGAACGGACAGTGCCTGGGTGCCCTCCGGGACCCCGGTCACGGGCACCGGGACACGCCCCTCAGCCTCGCTGAACAGCAGGTTCACCGCGCCCGTCGTTCCAGTCACATAGCCCCCCACGGACCGCACGGACCTCGCCCGCGTCTTGCTTCGTACGCACATTGCCACAAAGGCGGCCGTGAATCGATGGGAACCTCATGATGAGAGAGCCGCCTGGTACGGGCGCAAGCGGGCAGGCAAGCAGTCCGCCGGGCTGTTCCGGGCAGTGCAGTCTGCCGCCTGTGGGCCGATCCGCAGAGTTGGGCATCTGCAAGCCTGACGGCAGTCGGGCCCCCGACGGTACCGTCCGTCAGCAGTGGGGGCCGGCCAGCGGTTCACGCACCGGCGACTGGTTGAAGGGAACCCGCAGCACTCTGTGAGGTGCCCAAGATCTTCCGGACAGGGACCCAATAGGGTTGCCCTGAAGAGGAAGCGAGAGAGAAGTGGCACCACCGAGCAAGTACTCGCCGGAGTTCCGTGAGGAAGCCGTCCAGATCGCGTTGAGGTCGAGCAAGACGATCTCGGAAGTTGCCCGGGAACTCGAACTGAACCCGGAGACACTTCGCGGCTGGGTGAAGAAGTACCAGAAGCAGCAGGAACCGGCCATGATGCGGAATTGTCGGTGAGCGAGCGGGCTCACCTTAAGGCTACCAGACCCCTCTGATATCCCGAACGATCCGCAACGCGGCACGGAACAGGAAACTCGCACACGGCGCAATTTTCCACTCCGACCGCAGAAGCAACTACATGTCAGCCGAGTTCGGGAGGACGCTGGAGCGGTTCGGGCTTCGCAGATCTGCCGGCGATTTCGCGGGCGCGGTGGGCGGCGAGGTCGGTGATGGCGAAGACCGTCTCGCTGGTCCACTTCTTCGTGCCGAGGCGGCGGCGTCTGCGGCGGATGCGGACGACCTGTTTGACGCGGGTGGCCTTGCCAGCCTTGCTGGCGGTGGTGACCGGCGGTAGAGCTCGGACGGACGCTCACCGCACCACACCGAGCACGTCTACGACGTCCCCTTCATCATCTCCTGCGACGCTGGCCAAGGCGAACTTGCCGTGAAGGCACCGCACTTCATGCTCGGCCGCTTGAGTCGCTCCTTCAGCACGGTCCACCGCAAGGCACAGGACTCCGCCCGCGCCCGCCTGCACGAGTGGGCCGCCACCGGACGCATCGACGGCTTCGCCCTCGCCTACCTCGGCAACGTTGGCCGGTCCACCAACTGGTCGAAGGCTGCTCGTGCGCGGTCGGTGTCGCCGTGGAAGGCGCCGGCGGTGATGAGGGGCAAGTCCGCCGAGATCTCGGCCGAACTCCGCAACCGATACCCGCCGCAGTCAGCCGACCCACCGCGTTTGTCGACGTTTGCTGGGTAGCCGGCGAACGGTGGCCAGGTGAGCAGCTTGGCCTGGTCTGCATTCCATCGCCTGGTGTCACTCGGTCCAGCACACCGAATAGTGGAGCAGCGGCGGGAAGGAGCGCATCCCCCACATCTTCTCGAGGGACGTTACCTGGATCGGCGAAGGCCAGGTCCTCAGCGTTCCTATCAGGTCAGCGCTCTACACCCACTCCACGCCGATCTCGGCGAGCGCGGCCCGCTGCGGTCCGGTGAGCTTGTCCCGACGGTTCTTGGTGTTCATCAACCAGGTACCGAGCTTGATGGTGGTGCCGTCGGGGAGCTGCTCGGCGTGGGCGCGGGGGACAGAGAGGGTTCCTTCTCGCGCGAGGTACTGCGCGAGCGCCGCTACACCGCGGGCGAAGGCCGCGGACAGTCCATGGCTGGAGCAACTCGTCGCCGCCGGCCCCGAGCGCCTCGCCCAACGCACAGAACTCCTGCCGCAGTGGCTGCGCGTTCACGGCGATGCCCGCGGGGACGCGCTGCAGAGGTGGCAACGCATCGTCGACATGCTGATGGTGGCGGGCGAGACCCGCCTGTCGGACCTCGCCGACTAACGACGTGGTGCTCGATTGAGGTCGGGCCGTGTTGGCCTGGCGGGTTGGCTGGTGGTTGATTACCGCATGGCCGCGCGGTCGGAGACCAGGCCGGCGATGGCTTGGTAGGTCTGGTCGAAGTACTCG
>NZ_SUMC01000164.1 GCF_005047355.1 Actinacidiphila oryziradicis | reverse complement strand
TGGCTGCTCATGCCGGCCGGCACCCGCCATTTCGCGATCGCGCCCGCATCCAGAAGCGCCCGGTAGACGGCCGGACGCGAGGCACTCACGTGCCGAGAGACCTGCGTCGAGTACATGGAGTCAACATAGCGCTCAGGTACTCCCGCGCGGCTCAAGGTCGGCCGTCGCTCTACGAACCACCCATTGAACGCCTCTGGCACCAACTGGTCTCCCCCGGCACCTGAAGCCACCGTGGACCGGTGGCCGAGCCGGTCGAGGGCCGACCCCGGCCGGGTGGCCGCATCCACGGTTGCCCCCCTCCGAGGTCGCCCGGCCGGCCCCGACGCGGCAGCCGGGGCAGTGCAGCCCATCGGTCGGCGGCGCCCTACGTCCCCACAGCACCCCCCTTGGCCGCGCTCGGACTCGCCGGGAAGTCCGCCGGCGCTCGGCGTACGGTCTGCGCCACGCCCACCCGCTGTGACCCGTGGACGCCGGTTGCGATACCTGCAGCGCTGTGCCTCACAGACCCGCAGGACAGACAGCACAGCAGCGGGGACAGAGACCAGGCCCGAACCCGCCGCTGCCCGTCGACGGCCAGGCGGTGCGTCTGCCCGCCGCGAGGGTGGCAGACGGCCATGCTGGGCGTAGCGGAGAGGGAGGCGGTCGACCGTGGCGGAGAGCGAGGTGTGGGTGCGGGCCGGGGAGCAGTTGGTGCGGGCCGACACGATTGAGCGGATCGGGTGGGAGGCCGGCGCCGGGTCGCTGGGCCTGAAGGTGACCGGCGTGCGCGATCTGGTGGCCGTCGATGTCCCCGCGGCCGCCGTCCCGATGCCCGGCGAGGCGCAGCGTCGGGCGGGTGGTGAGGTGCTCGCGGACCTGTTGCTGGCCGCTGTAGCGGTGTGCGCGAGGCTGCCGGGCACACCCACCGCCTGGCGCTGGAAGCCGACGGCGCGAGCGTGCGGTGGGTGCGGGAGACCTTCACCGCCGACGGGTCCTGCGTCACCGTGCCCGTCGACGGCCTCGCCGGGTTGGCGCTGCCCGGCCTGATCCCGCCCGGGGCCGCCCCGGCGGGATGGGCCACGCCCCGGGCCTTGGCGCAGCCGGACGGACTGGGGCCGGGTGACGGCTGAGACCCCCCTTCCTCGGGTGGCCAGGCGCGAAGGAACCGTTCTGGGGGTCACATCCGGGCGTTGGCCCCGGTGGCCAGGAAGATGACGCGGTTGGCGACATTCACGGCGTGGTCGGCGAAACGCTCGTAGTACCGGCTGAGCAAGGTCAGGTCCACGGCGGTCGCCATGCCGTGGAGCCAAGCCTCATCGGTCATGTGCTGGAAGGTGCTGCGGTGGACGTCGTCCATGGCATCGTCATCGAAATGCAGCTCCGCCGCGGCCTTAGGGTCCTTGGTCTCCAGGACCTGTCTCATCTTGGTGGCCATCCGCTGCGCGACCCGGCCCATCTCCTCGATGTCCGGCCGCAGCACAGGCGGGAGGGGGGCGCCGGGATACCGCATGCGGGCGATCTCAGCGATGTGGCGGGCCAGGTCTCCCATCCGCTCCAGATCGGCGGAGATGCGCAGGGCGGCCACGAGCGTGCGCAGGTCAGTGGCGACCGGCTGCTGACAGGCCAGGACAGACATCACACGGGCATCGAGGGCATCACGGGCCGCATCGATCACCGCGTCCTGGCTGATCACTTCATCAGCGGCGTCCAAGTCGCCGCTGACCACCGCAGTCGTCGCGCGGACCATAGCCTTGGTCACCAAAGCGGCCAGCCCCACCAGCTGGTCGTGCACCGCGCCGAGTTCCCCGTGATAGCGATCCCGCATGATCTCCCCTCCCCGGCACGCAGTGGCGCCCCGAAGAGGCCTCATCCATGCTCTCACCATGACGGCGAAGGACGCTGCCACCAACAGCATCCTTCGCCGTCTCCGTCGCTGATGGCTCCGCCGTACTACTCCCGACATTGGAATATGCAATGCCAGCGGCCGTCGTAGTACCACTCGCAGCATGCGTGGTGGCTGCCAGCGATCGTGAGGTCCCCATTGTCCACGAACTCCGTCACGATGCGGTTGTCTTCGACGCGGGATACACCATGCTGCTTGGTGAAATCGATTCCCAGCGTTTCGAGTTCGAGGTGCCGGGAACGTACGGCGTACTTCCGCGCCACATCCGGGTATTTCTCGACAACCATCTGCAATGCGTTGAAGAATTCCTTGTCGACTTCCGGCCCGTATTCGTGGGTCTTGCCGGCTTGATTCGCCGTCATGGTAACCTCCCGGAGTTTCGCGACGATTTCAACGAATTACTCAGGCAAAGTGGTTAAGCTTCGATCGGTTCTCCCGGTCCGGGCGGGCGGCTCGCCGATGGCCCTCCAGAGCCAGGCTCGCATGAGACGTGCGCCGCGGCCAGTTGGGCGGGAGCTTCTCGCCCTGCAGAACGTTGTTGCAAAGTCGTCCGATCTTGTGGGGAACCCGGTCAGGACCGGTCTATGAGCTCCATAAGAATTCGCTTGAGCTACCTGAATTGTCCCGGACCAGTGGATACCTTAATACTCGGCAGTCCGGCCCACCAAGGCGTACTTCGCAAAGTCGGCGGCCGGGACCTTCACCAACCCTGCGACTGAGCGACGCCGAGATGGCCTTTGCACGGGAGCGTTCCCTGCTGGCCGCCGTCCAAAGTTTCTGATGCCCGTGGACCCGATGGGCCGTGTCGGGCTCGGAGCCTGGCGCCGATTCCGGTTAAGTGATCAAGCGGCGCCCGCTATCACCTTGCCCCGGCCGTCTTCCCGTCCCCGCGCCGGGGCAAGGTCATGGAGACCCCCTCGTCCACCGGAAGGTCATGGAGCTCCCCGCCTGTCGCTGCAGTCCGCCGGCAGACGCCGTTCCCCCGCCGCTCCCTGGTCGTCGGACGGGACAGACGGACCGGTGCCCAGTGAGGACTCAGTGGGCGGCGAGTACTTGCCGCCGTGAGTTTGGCGCCGTCCAGCCAGGACGAGGCGTGGCCACCGCACAGCGCGCCAGCGATCGGCGGGCGTGGACCGGTGGCGGGGCCGGGTGGCCATACACCTGCGCAACCGCGTCGTCACTCCCCACGAGGCTCGGCCCCGACCGCGGACCCCGACGCGACATGCGCTGCGCGGACGCCTGAGCGCATGGGACCAGGCTCACGTGGACACGCATCTGGCCCAGCGCGCCCGTGGCCGCCGCCGTGAAGTGCTGCAGCGCAGTGAGGCTGGGCCCGGCCGCTCAACCAGCCGCCACTGCTTCCGCAGTGGCTGTGGGCAGGGCCGGAGCCGGTCCGGGTCGCCCTGTCGGCGGCGGAGTCGTGGGCCTTTGGCGTCTCCCGCGCGCGAGGAAACCGGCTGGTGCCACCATGCTTCGCGCCGCCGCGGCAGCCGACCTGGTCGTCCTGCCGCGCGACAGCCTTCCCTTGGACGAGAGGGTGTGGGCGGTACTCCTTCGCTTCGGGCCCTTCGCCACCACCACAGGGTCCGTGCAGCACGGCACGGGCTGACCTGGAAACGGCGATGTCGAGGTCCCCCAGCTGCTCATGGTGCCCGTCGATGGCGACCTGGCTGTCCTGATTCGCGCGGGATCTTCCGTGATGGGTGGGCCGCTTGCCATGAGTGGTCGGCAGTCGGACCCTGGGGATTGAACTATCCGATTTGGTCCCTTTTCTGCTCTCGTAGCGGTTTTGCGAACCGCGCTGGTGGTGGGTCGGCGTCCGGCGGTGAAGCCGGGTGGAGAAGGGCCACTGGCCCTGCGTACGAAAGGCATGACGATGGCCAAGGCCGTTGGCATCGATCTGGACGACGAACTCGGTGATCGCCATCTACGGAGGCGGCCAGCCCAGGGTGATCACCGAAGGCGCTCGCACGATGCCTTCGGTGGTCGCGTTTGCCTCCGCCCCGAGCGGCGGTCCCACCCCGGGTGCCGGCGGTCGTGGCAGGCGGCCCGCAGGCGAGGGCGGGGACGACGTGATCGATGCCGATTCCAGGCCGGAGTGAACGGACACCCCGGCCGCCTTGTCCCACACGGTGATGGATGGTGACGCGAAGTGATCATGAATGAAGCGCGCGACTTCCCCCCACAGGGCGAGGGCGGCCGCCTCTCGCCAGAACGGGTCGAGGATGCCGAGGGAAAACGCCGGACCGCCGCTGCCCAGGGCGGCGACGGTGGGAGCAGCACACCGGAACCGGGACGGCGCGGTATGGGTGAACGTCCGCCGGCCGGCCGGGCCAGCACCCGGGAGGGCGGTGCTGCACGGTCGCATGCGCCAGAAGGCCGGACGGTCCGTCAGGAGCGAGACCGTGCCACGGCGGACGCCGGGACTGCGGGCCCCGGCGCACCTGGGCAGGAATCCGCCGCAGAGGCACGAAAAAACGGTACGGCTGATGAGCAGGCCCCCGATTCTGGTACAGCCTCGCAGGAACCCGCCACCGAGCCGCGCGAAAGCGTCACCGCTGGTGAGGCCGCCCCTGGCCCCGGTGCACCTCGGCAGGAACCCGCAGCGGAGCCGCAAGAGGCTCCCCTGGCGGAGGGGCAGGGCCCGCGCCCGGTCGGGGAACCGCCGCAGGAAACCCCGGCGGAGCTGCGAGATCGCTGGCTGCGCGCGATGGCCGAGCTCGACAACCAGCGCAAGCGGTACGAGCGGATGCTGGCCGAGGTGCGCGGTTTGCAACGGGACCGGGTGATGTCGGTATGGCTGCCGGTGCTGGACCACCTTGAGCTGGCGCTGCGGCACGCCGAGGCCGACCCGCGGAGCATCGTCGCCGGCGTTGAGGCCGTTCACCGCCAGGCGCTCGCCACGCTGGAGGGACTCGGCTACCACCGCTTCGCCGAAGTGGGCGAGCAGTTCGACCCCGCCCGGCATGAGGCGGCGCAGGCCCGGGAGGCGCCCGACGCCGAGCCCGGAACGATCCTCGAGGTGATGCGCCCCGGCTACAGCAGTGACGAGCAGCTGCTGCGTCCCGCTGTGGTGACGGTGGCCAGGCAGCCGGAGTGAATGGGCAGCCGACGGCGGCCACGACTCCTGACTACTACCAGCTGCTGGGCGTCGGCCGTGACGCCAGCGCGGAGGAGATCCAGCGTGCCGATCGAACCCTGGCCCGCCGCGGGCGGCCGGCGGGCCGTTCGGCGCGGGAACGGGGCCGCGCGGCGGTCGGCGGGTCTACGCAGAGGCAAAAGTGATAGTCCCGCCGAAGGCCTCCGCCAACGAACGCGCTCTGTGGGAGAAGCCGGCCCGGGAATCCGGCTTCGATCCCCGTGCCCGCCGGCACGACGGGTGAGGTGACCGCCATGACGACCGATCCCAGGAACTACCCACGGGCCCGCATCCACCTGCGGGCGCAGACGGATCTGTACGAATTCGCCGCCGCTGCGGGCATCCACCCCGAGCTGGTGCGCCGCTTTGTCACCCTGGGGCTGCTGTCCCCCGACACCGACACGGCCGGACGAATGTGCTTCGGCTCCGCGGCTGGACCGTGGAAAGAGCCGAAACCGCCCAGCGGCCGAGGAGTTCGAGACCATCGAACGCAACGGCATCGTGCACGCCGACCCGGCACCTCGATGACCTCCAAGAAGGTCTCCTGCGGTCTCAGCGCTGCGCTGGCGCGTCGCGGCCGGGGCCGTTATCGGCGGCGGTGACCGTCGGACCGGCCCGGTGCCCTGGCGGCGCCGGTCCGGTACCGTCGAGTTTCTTTCGCCTCTGTCGCACGTACTGTCCTGTGCCGCCGGCCCGCCGGGGCACTCGTGCTGGTTCCCGCGTCAGGTAGGCGCTGGACGGGGCTGCGGCTCGGGGACCGGGCTCGGGCCGGGTTCGGGCGCGGGCTCCGGCCGGGACGGGAATGGCGGAATGGGGTCGGGCTCCGGATTGGGTACCGGCTCCGGTTCTGGGGGACGTGGCTGGGTCATTGCAGGCTCCCGCGAGATGTGCGGATTTCCCCTCTTCCTACGGTACGCAGATCCCGTGGCGGACCGAGGGCCTAGGCGCTGCACGTACCGCTGCCCCGCACCAGCACGGTCCGGGGCAGCAGCCGGCGAACCGTGGGGCCAGGGGTTACAGCGGGCGGATGTGCTCGGCCTGCGGGCCCTTCTGGCCCTGGGTGACGTCGAATTCGACCTTCTGGCCTTCCTGCAGTTCGCGGAAGCCCTGGGCGTCGATGTTGGAATAGTGGGCGAAGACGTCGGCGCCGCCTCCGTCCTGCTCGATGAAGCCGAAACCCTTTTCAGCGTTGAACCACTTCACGGTGCCGGTAGCCATGACTGTCTCCTTCAAGACGGCTCGGAACGGACCCGCAGAATCGGAATCCGGAGGTGATCGCCTGGCCCGGAGAAACACTGAAAAGCAAGATCGCCCGCGATCGTGACCACGGGCGAACGGGTACTTCGGAACCACGACTGCTGAATTCCGACGTTACACCGCCAGTCCGACGGCTGCGCAGCCGACGCGGTGCAGGTGAACGCGGGGAGGGCAACCACTGACCGACCGGAGAAGAGAATCGATGTCGTTCCGGCGAAAGCCGAAGCGCCCGGCCGGGTGGCTCATCGCCGGCGAAGCCACGACGGATCAAGATACTGTCCGGCGGGCCAGGGCGGTCCGGGTGGCGGCGACGGCCAGGCCCAGGAAGGCGAGGGTGACCAGCACCGTTGCGCAGGCCGCCCCTCGGCACGGCCGGCCCATATCTCTGGGCGCGCGGGGGCAGGACCTGCCCACCGGCTGCCGGCTGTCAGGCGTCGAAGTACAGTTCGAACTCGTGCGGGTGTGGCCGCAGTTGAAGCGGGTCGATCTCGTTGGTGCGCTTGCAGTCGATCCAGGTCTCGATCAGGACGGAGGTGAACACGCCGCCTTGGAGCAGGAAGTCGGGGTCGGCTTCCAGCACGTCCAGGACGGCCGGGAGGGAGGTGGGGACCTGCGGGAGGCCCGCGTGCTCCTCGGGGGTGGCTCGTAGAGGTCCTTGTCGACCGGCTCGGCGGGCTCGGCCTTGCTCTTGATGCCGTCGAGGCCGGCCAGCATCATCGCGGAGAAGGCCGGGTGCGGGTTGCAGGACGGGTCCGGGGCGCGGAATTCTATGCGCTTGGCCTTGGGGTTGGCGCCGGTGATGGGGATGCGGATGGCGGCCGAGCGGTTGTGCTGGGAGTACACCGGATTGACCGGGGCCTCGAAGCCGGGGACCAGGCGGTGGCAGGAGTTCACCGTGGGGCTGGTGAAGGCCAGCAGCGCCGGGGCGTGCTCGGGGATGCCGCCGATGTAATAGCGGGCGGTGTCAGACAGGCCGGCGTACCCCTTCTCGTCGTAGAAGAGCGGCTGGCCGCCCAGCCACAGGGACTGGTGGCAGTGCATGTCCGAGCCGTTGTCGCCGAAGATCGGCTTGGGCATGAAGGTGGCGGTCTTGCCGTTGCGCCAGGCCACGTTCTTCACGATGTACTTGAAGAGCATCAGGTCGTCGGCGGCGTGCAGCAGGGTGTTGAACCTGTAGTTGATCTCGGCCTGGCCGGCGGTGCCCACTTTTCAACCCCCAGGGCCGCCTTGTTCAGCTCCAGCATCATCTCGGCGTGCCGCCGCAAACGCGTCCAGCGGGCCCCGGGCGAGGGCGCGGGGCCCAAGACCCCGCCCCGCGCAGTCCCGACCGGACATCCTGCAGGGAGCAGGGATGGTCTTCTCGCTGAGCGGGTACCCGAGGTGTGCCGGATCCTGTACGGACGGCAGCGAGGACGGAGCGCCAGCGATGGAAGACATGGTCGCCGCCCGCGGGTGCGGCGGGGCTACCTCTTCCGGCCCGGCAGCGGGCTGCGAGGGGGAAACGCAGCCGACCACGCCGTCCCCGACCGGCACACGGCAACGAGACCTGAACCGCGGTGCGCTGCCGCCGGACCGTACGCAGGCCATCTTGGAGGCCACCAAGCAGCTCGCGGCCCTGCTCAAGGCTGGAGGGCATCCCTTCGCGCTGGCCGGAAGCGTCGCGGCCTATGCGCACGGCGCAGCGGTGAGCTTGCAGCACGACGCCGACTTCTGCGTTCTGCGCGAGGATGCTGACGCTGTTGCCGTAACGCTTCGCGAGGCCGGGATCGACGTCCATGCCCCGGCTGAGGACTGGCTGGTCAAGGCCCGCTGCGGCGGGGTGGAGATTGACCTGATCTTCGACCTGTCACACCTGCCGGTGGACCGCGAGCTGCTCGACCGAGCGGAGACCTTGCCGGTCGACTCGGTGCGCATGCCGGTACTGACCCCCACTGACCTGCTGGGGAGCTTGGTCGCGGCGTTCTCCGAGCACCACTGCGACTTCGCAGCGGTGCTCCCGATCGCCCGTACCCTGCGAGAGAGGGTCGACTGGGATCGGCTCCGACTCGAGCACCGGGACGCGCCGATGCCCGCCGCCTTCTTCTTCCTCCTCGAACGCCTGGATGTCATCGAATCGCAGGAGGCATGCCGATGACCGCTGCCGAGAGCACCGAGTATCGCGTGGCCCACCTGCAGGAGCGGTTGGCGACCCAGGAGGTCGCCGAGCTCGGTGTGCGCGCCGAGATATGCGGCGGCACCGTTGTGCTGACCGGCACTGTCCCCACGAGCCGCTGCCGGGAGGACATCCTGCGCATCGCGCGGGAGGAGTTGGCGGGCGTGCGGGTGGACAGTGCCCTGACTCTCGCCGACGCGAGCGCGCCTGATCACTCCGAGGAGCTGGCATGATCCGCGTGGCAGCCGTCGGGGACATTCACATGGGCCCCGACAGTCAGGGCCTGCTACGGCCGGCCTTCCGCACGCTGCCCGAGTGCGCCGACGTCCTGCTGCTCGCCGGTGATCTGACCCGGCACGGCACCGTGGAGGAGGCACGGGTGGTCGCCGACGAGGTAGCCGGACTCGCCGTGCCAGTGGTGGCCGTGCTCGGCAATCACGACTACCACTGCGACCAGCAGCATGAGGTGACAGCCGTGCTGCGCGACGCGGGAGTCATCGTCCTGGAGCGCGAGGGCACGGTCGTCGAGGTGGACGGCGCGACGATCGGGATCGCCGGGACCAAGGGCTTCGGGGGCGGCTTCGCGGGGCGCAGCGGCGGGGAGTTCGGCGAACCCGAGATGAAGGCATTCATCCGGTACACCCGCCGCTGCGCCGACGGCCTTCGCGAGTCCCTGGAGCAGCTGGGACAGTGTGGCTGCGCGGTACGGATCGCGTTGACGCACTTCTCGCCCGTTCCGGGCACCCTGGCCGGGGAGCCGTTGGAGATTTATCCGTTCCTGGGCAGCTATCTGCTGGCCGAGGCGGTCGACGGGGCAGGCGCTGACCTGGCGGTGCACGGTCACGCGCATGCGGGTACGGAGCACGGCGTCACCAGCGGCGGTGTGCCGGTACGCAACGTGGCCCAGCCAGTGATTCGCCGCGCCTTCGCCATCTACCACCTGCACCCCAGATCCCCCGAGGACGGCAGGGCCGCGATCGGGCCGTTCCGCGAATCGGCCGTCAGCCCGCAACGCAACGGCCATCGCCCGAGCTGACCCACGGCGCGAACGTCATCGCGGAACTCATGACCGATCACCGGGAGGTAGAGGAGCTGTTCGACCAGATCCAGGCCCTTCCGCCCGGCAACCAGGAGCGCAGGACCATCGCGGACCGGTTCACGATCGAACTGGTGCGGCACTCGGTGGCGGAGGAGATGTACCTCTACCCCGCGGTGCGCGAGCACGTCCGCGGTGACCAGGCGCTGGCCGACGGGGAGATCCAGGACCACCCCACCGTGGAGAAGCTCCTCAAGGACCTGGAGAAGGTGTCCGTCGATCAGCCTGAGTTCGACGACCTGGTGGACCGGCTCATCTCCGAGGCCACGTGACCAACTTCGCCCATCTGCTGGCCCATCACGAACACCCCGGCAAGGAGCACGCCGCTCTCCAGCAATGGATCGAGGCCGCGACCGCCGACGACCTCCCGGCACTGCACGGCTTCATCCAGGGCCTGGAAAAGGACCGAGCCGCCGTGCAGGCCGGCCTCGACCTGCCCTACAGCAGCGGAGCCACCGAGGGCATCAACAACAAGGCGAAGCTACTCAAACGCCAGACCTACGGACGTGCCGGGTTCGCCCTCCTGCGCCGACGCATCCTGCTCAACTGACTGGCCCGCCAGTCCCACAGCCCCCGATCACCGGCTACGAAAATCTTGTCTGAGCCAGCGTTTTTGTGTAAGTCCACAGGGTTCAACCTGGTGTTGAGCCGGTCCTCGAAGAACAGTGAGAACTGGTTCAACGCCTTCTTCCAGTGTGGCGCGACGTGGTTGAGGCCGCGCGCCTTGGGAGTGATCAGCTCCCGGACCGCGAGGTAGAGCACCTATAGCGCGGCCTGCTCGGAGGGGAAGTGCCCGCGGTTGCGGGTAGTCTTCCGCAGCCGAGCGTTGATCGACTCGATCCGGTTGGTCGAATAGACCACTTTTCCGACGGTGCCGCGCCGGCGCCCCGGATGGCACCGGCGTCCGCGCACGGCGGGTTCGGAGAGCGGCCTGAGGAAACGGACCGGGAGCAATCCCGGCACCGCGCCTCGGGTCGACTCACCGCAGCTGGAGAACTAGGCGGAGCCTCATGGAGACCCACCGGCAAGACCCGATCGTGTGCCACGAGAGGTCCAGGACCGCCAGGTTGGGAGGAACTTCAAGAGTCACCCGAACGGCCGAACCACCACGGGAGAGGCCTTGTCCCCATTGAGTCCTCCCACGGCGGAGTTGCGCGGCCACGGGGCCCATGAGTTGGTAGGAGTCATCTCCCACCGGATCCCACCATCAGGAGAAGACATGGGCACCGCGCACAGCGGCCCGTCGGCCGACAAGCTTTCCGTGGTCTTCGCGGTCCACGTAATCGAGGGCGGCGAGCAAGGGTTTCTGGAGGTGTACGACCGGATCCGGAAGTCCGTCGCCCGCACTCCCGGGCACATCATCGACAGGCTGGGAGAACCCGCCGACGACTCCCGTCAGTGGGTGATCACCAGTGAGTGGGAGACGCCCGAGCATTTCTTCGCCTGGCAGCAGAGCGAGGAGCACCGCTCGCTGGTGGCTCCGCTCCGCAAGTGGGTTGACTCCACCCAGTCGTTGCGGTTCAGGGTCGTCAAGGAGACCGTGCGGGTGAAGTCATGACGTGCACCAGTGGCCCCGTCGCTGTCCTCGGACTTGGCATGATGGGCATCAGCCTGGCCGGCCGCCTTCTCGACCAGGGCGTACAGGTGCGGGTCTGGAATCGCACCGCGGAGCGAACCGAGCCGCTCGCCAAGGCCGGCGCGTTCGCCGCGGCCCGTCCGATCGAGGCCGTCGAGGGCACGGCCGCTGCCATCTGCACGGTGGCCGACGGCGATGCCCTCAGCGCGGTGCTGCGAGGGCCGGACGGTGTCCTCAGCGGCGGGTCCTATCCCGGCGCCCTGATCTGCGCCAGCACCGTCTCCCCCGACGAGGTCGTCCGCCTCGCCGGGAACGA
>NZ_SUMC01000163.1 GCF_005047355.1 Actinacidiphila oryziradicis | reverse complement strand
CACCGACCCGAAGATCTTCTTCCGGCCGGCCGGAGGCGGCTCTCACACAGAACCTGCCGGCAGCGCACCCGCGCCGCCAAGCGGACCGGCTTCCACCACCTGCACGCCACCGAGGTCCACCCCCTCAACCCGAGGTTCGGACCACCGGACGGCAACCGCAGACGGCCACGCCGCGCCCGAAAAGCCTGGAAACCACAGGCACACACAGAGTTCTAGAGACGCTCCGGTGCTGGAACCACATCATGGAGCGGCGCTCGCCGCCCTCGTCCACGAACGTCATGACGTCGGCCAGGTCCGAGCGGTGGTGCAGGTCGTGGAAATCAGCGATGCGCCGGGCGTAGGCGCGGGTCTTGGGGTGAGTCGCCACATTGTCGATGAGCTCGTCGCCCACCCGCACCTTGCGGCCGTCATCGAGCGACTCCAGGTAGTCCTTGCCGGGGCGCAGCATGGCGTGCGCCTCCCCTGGGTCTGTTGGAACAAGACCCAGTCGGCGTCGGACCCGACAGGGTGAACGAGACGGGCCGCCGGCGGAATCACCCGGGGTGAAACGGAACCCGGTGTGGCCGCCTACGACGCTGCTGGGCGGGGGTTGCGTATCCCGCCGCCCACCTCGCCGTGTGCCACCGCCCTCGCCCCTGCGACCAGGTCCTGCAGGGTTTCCCTGTACGGCGAACGCGCCCCCAGGGCCGGCACCGGCAGCTCAAGCTCGCCGTGTTCCTCTCGGCGTTCGCCGCTCTGCGCCCCCGGCCTCCCGCACCTGCTACGACCGCCACCGGACCCGCGGCAAGACCCATTCGGCTGTCTGGCCGCCGCCAACGGGGCCGAATGACAGCTACTCCGGCTTTCCTCGGCTCCGCCTTCAGCTCACTCGTTGTGGTCACGGGCCAGGCGGGAGAGTCTGTTCGGCCCAGATCGTCTTGCCGCGCGCCGTCGGACGGGTGCCCCGGCGCTGGGCCAGCTGCGCGGTGAGGTAGAGGCCGCGTCCTCCCTCGTCGCTGTCTTCGGCGTGCCGAAGCTGCGGCGCGGTAGAGGCACTGGCACCGGAGTGAACCGGGCAGAGGCGATCACAGCTTTCGGTGGGCCCTATTGCGCGCGCCGGGCACGCGCTCCCTGGGCCGCGTCCCGAGCCTTCTGCTCGCAGCGTTCGGCCGTCACCCGCACACGGCCCGCCCCGGTGCGGACCGCCCGGGCAGCCTCGCTGAGATCCACCGGCTCCCAGCCGCGGTCGGTGGTCGTGGCGGCCATCACTGCCTCGGCGCGCTGTTCGAGGGTGAGACCGAGCTGTTCGAGGAGGACCTCGTCGTCACGGCGGATGGAGTCGAGCAGGCCCCGGCTGTCAGTGTCGCCAATCTCCTGGGAGATTGGCGGTGCGCACATGTGGAGGAGCTGACGGGGTGTTCACTGCTTGATCCAGGCGTGAGCGAAGCTCGCGTCAAGACTTTGGTCGGGACCACGTACCGGGGCGGCCGCGATCCGGTCAGCGGCCCCGTACGTGACCGGAACGAGTCGTAAGGTTTCCGGGACAGGTGGGGTGCGGCCCCGGACGGCATCGACGCTGCCCATGCCCGCGTCCCCGTGCGCCTGGGCTTCTGGACGCGGTCGCGTACGGAACGCGCGGGTCAGTATGCCGCGTTCACATTGTCGATCGAACCGTAATGCTTGGCCGCGTAGTTGCAGGCGGCGGTGATGTTCGCGACCGGGTCGTAGATGTTCCAGGACGTTCCCGCGACGTGGTAGGCGTTGAAAGTCGGGTCGACCACCTGCAGCAGCCCCTTGGAGGGGGTGCCGGTCGCGGCGTTGGAGTCCCACCGGTTGATCGCGCTCGGGTTGCCCGACGACTCACGCATCACATTGCGGTAGATCCCGTAGTAGCTGCCCGGGATTCCGTGGGCGTGCATGACCGACAGCGACTGGTTGATCCAACCGCTCAGGTTGCCCCGAGAGGGGGTGGCGGCGGACGCGGTCGGAGCGGCAGCCAGCGCACCAGCGGCCACCGCGGCGCTGGCCGCGGCGACACCCACGGAGTACTTGGCGCCCTTGGCCATACGACCGAGCTTCGATATCGCGGAGAACTGCATTCGAGGATCGTCTCTTCCGTCGGGGAAACCCGAGGAAGTCCACCGGGTAAGCGAGAGTGTTACGGATCCGAAAATCTTTGGTCAATAGGTGACTTCTACTACCTAAATTCGTATTCCTTCTCACCGGTCGCTTCGTCAGCGCTGCAACAACAGGTCGTAGAACGTCCCATTTGCTACTATCGGTCTTCGTAGTGACGCACACCATATGACGAAGGTCACGACAGCGGGGACGTTTGAGTGATTCGCGGAATACTCGCCAGCACCAAAAGAACAAATAGGACAAATAATCCCAATTAGAGTGATTTAATCGATCTGCCCCTGGGCCCCGGGCCGGTTCGAGTACGGCATCGCCACCGGCGCTGACCATCAGGCAAAGGCACGCATCAGAAGCCGTAGTGCTGCTGCTGCGCTTCATGTTCGGCGAGCGGCGGCACCACAAGTGCGAAGCAAGGCTGTGGTGGTCATGACCGTGCTCCTTGGTTCGGCGTGTCGGAGGGGTCAGTGGGTGAAGGCGACGGATGCCGCGAGATCTTCTGGGCTTCGAGCGCGGCCAGGCGTCAGGTGAGCGCCGTGTGGATGGCGTCGTAGGCGCCTACCGGCACGAACTCACCCGCGTGTGCGAAAGAGCGGCCGACCTCCTCACCCGGCACACGGCCGCCGAGGCCGCCCGAACATGGATGGGGCACTTCCTCGACTACGCCACCGCCAAGAGGGGCATGTCCGAGGCCCTCAACGCGGTCATCGCGTCCGGCGCCGACCCCTACGCCTCCAGCCGCGCTCTGCTCACCGACGCCGTCGGCACCCTCTTGGAGGCCAGCGCCCGGGACGGAACCCTGCGCACGGATGTCAGCCACGACGACGTCCTGCTCGCCATGAGCGGCATTGCCCGGTCCACCGGCCAGTACGGCACCCGCGAGCAAGCCGCCCGCCTCGTCGACCTCCTCATAGACGCCCTCACCAAAGGCGAAGACCCTGGCCGAGGACGCCCACAAGGGTGCCGGGGCTCGGCCTACTTGATCCCAGTGGTGGCGATCCCCTGGACGATCTGCCGTTGGAAAACCAGGAAGACCGCGATGAGCGGGAGGAACCCAAGCACGGAGGACGCCATGACTTCCGCGTACTGGATGTTGCTGTTGTTCACCAAGGAGGCCAGGCCGACGGGGATGGTCTGCGACTTGGTCTGGTTGAGGACCAGCAGCGGCCACAGGAAGGAGTTCCATGAGCTGATGAAGGTCAGGATCGCGACCGTGGAGACGGCCGGCCGGCAGATGGGCATGCAGACGGTCGAATAGACCCGCCACCAGCTCGCTCCGTCGATGCGGGCGGCCTCGATCAAAGGAATCGGGATGCCCCGGAAGAACGAGTGGAAGACGAACACCGACACCGGCGCGGCGACCGACGGCAGGACCAGGGCCCAGTAAGTGCCGAGCAGGTGGAGCGACCGGTACTCGATGAACTGGGGCAGGACCAGCGCTTCGCTGGGCAGCATCAGCCCGGCCGCGACCAGCGCCATGACCGCTGCCCGGACCCGGAACCGGAGAAAGGCCAGGGCGAATCCCGCCATCGAGCAGAAGGCCACGGTGAAGACCACCGCGAGGACCGAGATCACCAGGCTGTTGAGGTACCAGGAGCCGATCGGGTAGTTGTCCCACGCGTAGGAGTAGGCGTGGAGGGACCAGCCGCCGGCGAACGGCGACGTGGGCTTCTGGGTGATCGACCCGTCCGAGCGGAGCGAGGTGATCAGCGCCCATGCGAAGGGCACGAGCCAGATCAGCGCGAACAGGGTCAGGCACACGCCGCAGAGCTGGTTGAAGAGTTTCGCGCCGTTGGCGGTGGGCGGTCCCGCTGTCGCGGTCTGCTGCGGCTCGGTGATAGTGATCAAGGTGTCCTCCGCTCAGGCCGCCGCGGTGCTGGTCGCACGCCAGCGGCGCAGCCCGTACCAGGCCGCCGAGATCGCGACGATGATGACGAAATAGACCATGGTGGCGGCAGCGCCGTAACCACCTCGGTAGGAGGTGAAGCCGGTGTCGTAGATGTACTCGATGACCGGCCGAGTGGACTGGTTGGGGCCGCCACCGAGCAGCAGGTAGATCTGGTCGAAGACCTTGAGCGAGGCCAGGATCTGGAGGATCAGGACCAGGCTCGTGGTCGGGCCCAGCAGCGGTACGGTGATGAGGCGGATCTGCTGCCAGGGGCCCGCCCCGTCGATTGCCGCCGCCTCGTAAACATCAGGTGGGACGTCCTGGATCGCGGCGGTGTAGAGGACAAAGTTGAAGCCGAACGTCCACCACAGGGTCATGAGCGTCACGGCGGTCCAGCCGCCCGACGTGCTGCCGATGAAGTCGGGTACCGGCAGGCCGAGGGCGCCGAAGAGCTTGGTGATCAGCCCCACCTGGGGTGTGTACATCCACAGGAAGATCAGCGCGACCACCGACGACGGCACGACGTACGGCGCGAAGAAGGCAAGGCGGTAGAAGACTCTGCCGCGCCGCATCCGGGCGGCGAGGACGGCGAACACCAGCGCGAGGATGACCAGGGGCGGGGTGGTGAACAGGGTGAACAGCACCGAGTGCCACATCGCGTCCCAGAAGAGCGAGTCCTCAAGGACCTTCGTGTAGTTGGACAGGCCCACCCAGCCGCCCAGGCCGTTCTTGACCGTGGTCGTGTTGAAGAAACTCAGCACTATGCCCATCAGCAGCGGGCCGATCAGGAACAGCAGGTAGATGATCAGGAAAGGGGCGCTGAGCAACAGGCCGGCCCGCCGCTCGGAGCGGGGTGGTGGTCCGCTCGTCGTCCGTATGGACAGTCCGCTGGGGGCCGGTCGCGTCGAGGCGACGGTCGTCATGGTGGCAGCCTCCTACTTCATCGTGACCGGCGGTCGGGCCGTGGTGTATCTCTTCAGGTCCGCGCGCATGCCGGAGACGGCGTTCTTGGGGCTGGTCCGCCCTGCGAGGACCTCGATGATCGTCGCGCCCATGGTGTTCTGGAAGTCCGAGCCCGCGCCGGTGTACCAGGCCACGGGGTCGTACTGGGCGTTGAAGGCCGCCTCCACGTAGTTGTGTTGCGGCGACTGGTCGAGGAACGCCTTGCTGCGCTGGGTCGGCAGCCACGCCGGTATATGGCCGCCCTGTGCCCACGTGGCGCTGTTGTCGAGCAGGCTCTTGATGAACTGCGCCGCGTGTCCGGTACGTGCCGAGGAGCGTTGCGAGTTGCGCGGGATGACCAGCGCGTGCGAGTCCGCGTACGCCACCGGCTTTGGCCCGAGCAGCGCCGGGAAGGGCACGACGTTGAAGTTGAAGCCCTTGACGAGCCGGTACGAGGGGATCTGCCACTCACCGTCGAAGAGGAAGCCGGCCTTGCCCGTGCTGAACAGTGCGTTCGCGCCCGAGCCCGTGAGGCTCTTCGGCATCAGGCCGCCCGCGGTGAGGCTCTGCATGAAGGCGAACGTCTCCCGCATCGCATCGTCGTTGATGTCGATCCTGGTGCCGGAGCCGGTGACGACCGGCCCGGCCAGGCCGGAGTAGATCATGCTGAAGTACCGCCACGCGGTGGACGGATCGGCGGTGATCGACATCACCGCGCCGTAGGAGGCGCCCGCCGCCTTCATCGCTTTCACCGCATCGATGAAGTCGCTCGTGCCCTTCATGGGCTTGAGATTGTCGCCCGCGGCGTTGAGCAGGCCGGCCTTCTTCGCCAGTTCCACGTTGTAGAACAGCACGAAGGGGTGGGTGTCGAGCGGAATCGCGTACACGGTGCCGTCCACGGTGGCCTTGTGCCAGGCCGCCGGGGTGAACCGGTCCCGGGTGATGCCCAGGTCCGTAACACCCGCGTTCTCCACCGGTTCCAGCAGGCCGGCCGCGGCCAGCAAGGGCAGCCGCGACAGGTGGGAGATGCCGACGTCGGGGGGTGTGCCGCTCGCCGTCGCCAGTGCCAGCTTGGTGTAGTACGGATTCCCCCACCCCAGGATGGTCGCCTCGACCGTCAGCCGCGGGTGGGCCTTCTGGAACGCCTTCTCCATCAGCACCATGTTGGCGCCGTCACCACCGGTGAACAGATTCCAGTAGACGACATCGGCGGTGTTCGGCTGCGCGCCCGTCAGGCCGGAGACCAGCGGAGACGAGCACGCCCCCAGCCCTCCGGTCAGGGCCAGACCGCCGCCAAGCGCCAGGAACCGCCGGCGCGCCATCGCTCCGCTCATGCGTGTATTCACCTCGTTAATTCGATGTGAACCGGATGGCGGAGACCTTGGCACAGGATTTGCATCGATGCAATAGACCGGGCACAAAGAGACACCGGCGTGCGGCCGTGTCATGCCTAGGCTGTCGTGGGCAGCCGCTGCGAGGACTCGCGGACCACCAGCCGGAAGGGAGTCGCCTCCTGGGGCGCCGACCCCGGCGGGGGGTTCCCGTCCGCCGCGCGTCGCGCCTGTTCGTCGAGCAGCGTGAGCGCGCGTTCGGCGATCACGTCCAGGTCGGGCGCGATCGAGGTGAGCGGCGGATGGGTGAACGCCGACTCCGGGATGTCGTCGATGCTCGCCACCGCGATGTCGCCGGGCACCCGCACACCGGAAGCGTCCAGCGCCCGCAGCGCGCCGACGGCCAGCGCGTCGTTGAAGGCGAAGATGCCGTCGGGCAGCGGTCCGCTGCCCTCCAGAAGGTGCCGCACGGCTGCGTAGCCCTGCGGCCGGGTCCAGTCCTCCACCGGTACGACGAGCCAGTTCACCCGTCGCACGTTCGCCGCCGACAGGGCCTCCCGGTAGCCCTCCATGCGCTGGCAGCCGTTCTCGCTGCTGTTGCCGCCGAGCGCGACGATCCGGCGGCAGCCCTGATCGAGCAGGTGCTCCACCGCGGCGCGGGCGGCCGCCACATTGTCGATCCCGACGCGCGGGAAGTGATCCCCGACGCTGTGCTCCCCCAGCATCACCAGCGGGAAATCCGGGACAGTCCCCGCGACTTCGGCCGCCGGTACGGTGAGGGCACTGAGCAGCACACCATCGGCCACATTGGTCAGGCCGCCGGCGAGGATGCGGCGCTCGACCTCACTGTCCCCCTCGGTCGACTCGACGAGCACCGTGATCCCCCGACGGGCCGCGGCCCGGATGACGGCCTGTGCGAGTTCGGCGAAGTAGGGCTCGGCGAGAAAGGGCACGGCCAGGGCGACGAACCCGGTGCGGCCCGAGCGCAGGCCGCGGGCGAGGAAGTCCATCCGGTAGCCCAGCTCGTCCAGCGAGCGTTGCACACGGGCGCGCGTATCGTCGCTGACGTGGGTGTACCCGCTGACCACGTTGGACACGGTCCGCACCGACACGCCGGCATGTTCGGCCACATCCCGCATCCGAACTCTGGCCATCGGGCGGTCCCCCTCTCGTCGGGCCGGCTCTCGCTGGTGACAGCCGGCTGGGTATTGCATCGATGCAAAGAATCACTCATGCTGAACGAACTTCCATTATACGAAAACCGTTGCCGAAAAGGCACAAGGAGGATCCGTGAGGGCGAGTGAGCAGGAGGGGGCCTACCCGAGGCCGATCCTGTGCCGGGAGCAGTGGAGCAGCCTGGACGGCACCTGGGGTTTCGGATACGACGACGCCGATGCCGGCGAGCGCCAGTCGTGGTTCGCGGAGGAAGGTACCGGTGCGTTCGACCGGGAGATCATCGTCCCCTTCCCGCCGGAGGCACCAGCCTCCGGTATCGGCGAGACCGCGCCCCACCCGGTCGTCTGGTACCGCCGCCGCATACCTCACGGGACACTCGCACCTGCCGGCACCACCGACGGCCGCTCGCTGATCCACTTCGGGGCGGTCGACCACCGCGCACGGGTCTGGCTCGACGGCCGGCTCGTGGCCGAGCACGTCGGCGGGCAGACGCCGTTCACCGCCGACGTCACCGACGCGATGCGGGCGGGCACCAGCGAACACCTACTCGTCGTCCGCGCCGAGGACGACCCGGCCGACCTCGCCCAGCCGCGCGGCAAGCAGGACTGGCAGGAGCGCCCGCACGCCGTCTGGTACGAGCGGACCACCGGCATCTGGCAGAGCGTGTGGACCGAGACCGTCCCCGCCCAGCACGTCACCGACCTGGCCTGGATTCCCGACCCGGCGCGCGGTGTCCTGGCCGAGGTCACCCTGGCCAGGACACCGGCCCGGCCGCTGGCCGTGGACATCGTGCTCAGCCTCGGCGACCAGGTGCTGGCCGAAATTTCTACCCTGGTTCGAACCGCACGCAGCCGGATCGACATCGTGATTCCCGCGCTGCGCAACGGCATCGACCGCGAGGACCTGCTGTGGCGGCCCGAGACGCCGACGCTGCTGGACGCGCGGGTCACCGTGCGCGACGCCGAGGCGTCCGTGGTCGTCGACACGGTCGACAGCTATCTGGGTGTGCGCAGCGCCGGCGTCGGCGGCGGGGCCTTCCTGCTGAACGACCGGCCCTACTACGTACGCTCGGTGCTCAATCAGGGGTACCGGCCGGACACCCTCCTCGCCAACAGCGGCACCGACGAGCTGCGCCGTGAGGTCGAACTGATCAAGGCGATGGGCTTCAACGCAGTCCGCATCCACCAGAAGGCCGAGGACCCGCGGTTCCTGTACTGGGCCGACCGGCTCGGCCTGCTGGTCTGGGGCGAGACCGCCGCCGCGTACGAATTCGGCACCGAGGCGGTCGAGTTGCTCACCCGTGAGTGGCTGGACCTGGTGCGACGCGACCGCAGCCACCCGTCGATCGTCACATGGGTGCCGATCAACGAAAGCTGGGGAGCCTCCGAGATCCCGCGCGATCCCGCACAGCGGCACTACTCGATCGCCCTGGCCAACCTCACCCGGGCCGTCGACCCGAGCCGGCCGGTGCTCTCCAACGAGGGATGGGAGCACACCGACAGCGACATCCTCGGCGTGCACGACTACACCGCGGACCCCGACCAGCTCACCCGGCGCTACGGCGACGCCGCCTCCTTCGACGCGGTACTGGCCGGCGGAGGTCCGCAGGGCCGCGTCCTGGCCGTCACCCGGCGACAGGCCGAGCGATTCGCCTCGGGCGACGCGCCGCTGATGATCACCGAGTTCGGCGGCCTCTCGCTGCGCGCCGACGACGGCGAATTCTCCTACACCCGGACCAGCTCCGAGACCCAGTACGCGGCTCTGCTGGGCGATCTTTTCGCCGCTCTGCGGGCGAGCCCACTCGTCGCGGGCTTCTGCTATACGCAGTTCATGGACACCGCCCAGGAGACCAACGGCCTCCTCTTCGCCGATGGCAAGCCCAAACTGCCGCTGGAGTCAATCCACCGCATCGTCACAGGCGTGGAGGATGACCGCCGCCCCCCGGCCGTCTGATTCCCCCGGGCCGCGACGCTGTGGGACTCTGTCGCCTGATTCGATTAGCGGCGTATGCGCGTCCTTTTCCGGGGTTGCGGATCGAGGTCGAGGTCGGCGAAGTGTGTGCGTCGTGTGGTTCCCAGGGGACGTCCGGTCAGGTGGGCGTCGATGCGGGGGAGGTTGATCGCGGCGGCGCTGAACACGTGGGCGAGGCCGGTTTTCGCTCAACGCCGGAAAGTCATACGGGTCGGCGTGGGAGATCGGCGGGTAGGCCGATGGAGATGGTGATCTCGGCATTCGGCATGGGTTTGTCCTTCCTGGTCGAGTTGTAGGCGTAGTTGGAGATGGGGCGTTTGACACGGCGCGGGAGAATGCGGGCCCGGCGGCCTTTCGGTCCGAGTTCCCGGGAGTTCAGGACCGCGCGGCGTATCCAGGGAGTCGGTGGCGAAGTGGGGTGCACCCGGTCCCGGTGATCACGGTGTGGCGGGCGGTCCGGATGGTGACGGTCAGCGAGATCCGTTCAGGGGCGACACCAGCGTGTGCGGCAGCGTCCACGGCGATGCCGCACGGGCGACCTGGTGGACGATGCGCAGGGCGAACAGTTCCTGTCGAATGCCAGGGCACGTTCAAGGGCGAGGTCCTCGGACCCGAGTGGCTTGGCGCCGGCGTCCGGCACCGCGTCCGCTGCGCTTCGGGCAGCAGGGTGGCGGAATCTGCCGGACGTGCTCCGGACTCCACCCGGTGGTCGCGAGCCAGCGGCGGATGGTGGTGGTGGCGGCGGAGACGTCGTTGCCGCCGGCCAGGTCGGCCAGGCGCTGGTCGTGGCGGAGCACGGCGAGCACGATGACCGCCTGACGGCCGGGCGGAAGCTTGCGCCAGCGCGTGCCCGACTCCTTGCGCCGGCCCGTCGAGGAGGGCGGACTGCGCCTCCCGGGCGGTGCCGCAGTCCATTCCGGCACGGTCCTGCCTCCCTCCAGCGCTGATTCCCGTCGTCACCACCTCTTCCTTGGCGTCCGGTCTTCCTTGGCGTCCGGCTCTGGCAGGCAGAACCGGACAAGCGTTCGGGACAGGCCGGATGTGCCACGTCGCCGGACGGGCGTCCAGCGCAGGCGCGCTCACGAGGGCGGTACCCCCCGGTCCGCGCCCAGCACCTTGAAGAGGTCGGCTCGGGCCCGCGCGACGCAGGACCGGATGGTCCTGACGGGGCAGTCACACACCTGCGCTGCCTCCTCGTAGGACAGGTCGAGCAACTGCGTGAGGACGAACGCGCTGCGCCGGTCGGTGTCGAGGTGGGAGAGCAGCGCCTCGACCCCGACCTGTTCGGCCACATTGCAGGCCACGGCCTGCTCGCGGTGCAGGTCGACCAGCTGAGCGTCCCGACGGCGCCGCCGGATGCGTGAAGGCGGCTCGTCCATGCAGATGCGCCGGGCGATGGACAGCAGCCAGGTCCGCGCGGAGGACTCCCGGCTTAAGGATTCCAGCGCACGGAATGCCCGCAGGTAGGTCTCCTGTGCCAGGTCGTCGGCGGACTCGGGGTCCACCAGGTGTGCACACAGGGCCCACACCTCCTGCTGGCTGGCTTGGATGAGCTCCCTCATCGCCTGCGGGTCGCCGCACTGGGCGGCGACGGCGAACCCGGTCAAATCCTCCACGGAACCGGCCGCGTTCAGACGAGAGCGGAGGTAGTACAGGCACCGTGCGCTGATCGGGCCGCACCCGGCGCCAGGCCTGACAGGGCCGGGTGAGCCGGGACGGACGGAACGCGGTTGCGGCGGCAGGTCATAGTGCTCCTCGGCTTCTGGTAGTCACACAAGGTGCGAGACAAATCAGACCGGCACCTACCCGCACATACGCCCGATTAATCATACAAACGGTGCATTGCGTTCCGGCACCTTCTATGACGTCGTCACACCGCCAGGTCACCGACCGCGCCCTGCCCCTGAACCAGCACTGACGCCCCTGCGCGACGCGTGCGCCGGTGCGGGCGGCCGGGGCCTGTCACTCGTGTGGTCCGTGCCGAGGGGCGGCGGGTGACACGTGGTCATAGCGTCGGCTTTGTCCGATTCCGCTTTCCTGTGAAGGA
>NZ_SUMC01000162.1 GCF_005047355.1 Actinacidiphila oryziradicis | reverse complement strand
AACGGTAAGACGTTAGCGGCACCATGGATGTATGAGCGGGAGTGAGAGTCCACGCGTCCCGATCGTGGTGGCGGGCGTCCAGCACGGCGAGCCGCCGTTCCGCATCGTGCTGGTCAACGGGGAGCCGGTCGGCCAGGCGTTCTCGATCGTGGACGTGATCGAGTTCTCTCTTCGCTCCGGGCTGGAACACGTAGACCTCGACGACCCGTCGGTCATCAGGTGGGTGGGGGGCGACAAGTTCACGTGGACGCGGCAGTCAACATGAGGGCCGTCTGGTCGGGCTTCATCTCGTTCGGCCTGGTCACGATCCCTGTGCGCCTGTACGCGGCGACGGAGGAGGCCCGCACCCCGCTGGACGAGGTCCACACCTGCGGGTCCCGCATCCGGCACCACCGGATGTGCGAGGCCGAGGGCCGGGAAGTGCCGCAGGAGGAGATCGCCCACGCCGGGGAGGCCCCGGACGGCCAGGTGGTGGTGCTCCGGGATGCGGATCTGGAGGCCCTGCCGGTGCCGACGAAACGCGTCATCGACATGCTCGGCCTCGTGCCAGTGGATGGCCTGGACCCGATCACGCTCTCCCGCGCCTACTACGCGGGCGCGTCCGCACCGGCCGGGCAGCGGCCGTATGCCCTGTTCGTCGCCATACTGGACCGCTGCGGACAGGCGGCAGTGGCCAAGGTGACGATTTGGTCCCGGGAGCGGATCGCCGTCCTGTGGCCGCGGCACGGGGCGCTCGTTGTCCAGACCCTCCTATGGCCCGAGGAACTACGGGAGCCTGAGGGCCTGGCGTCGAGCTCGCCGGTGACGGGCCAGGAACTCGAACTCGCCTCACTGTTCATCAACCAACTGGCCGGCGTCGACACCGGCGAGCTGCGCGAGGAGTACCCGGCGGCACTGGAGCGGCTCCTCATGGCCAAGGTGTCAGGCCGAGAGCTGGCCGCCGCCCCGGAGCCCGAGCCAGCCGTCGACCTCGTGGCGGCGCTGGAGCGGAGCATCCGGGAGCCGCGGGAGAGGTGACGGCGGGGCTCAGCGTCGCCATTCCCGCCGGAATCGATCGCCTGCTTCAGGAGTTCCCCAAGGGCAGCAAGCTGCGGCTCATGATCTGACCGAGCAGCGACGTCGCCCGGAGGAGCTTTCCCAACGAGATGCACGCTCCAGACGGGCGCTGACCGATGCGAGGTCGGGTTCGTCGTGGGCGGCCGTCCGGAAGGCACCCAGCACGACAGCGGCGGTCTCCACCGCGTCCAGGCCCTTGCCCTGGACGTCGCCGACAATCAGAGCGTGGTGGTGAAGCGATTGGTGTTCGGGTATCTCGGTGTGGGTGATGCCTCGCACGCAGGTGCTGGTGGCGGGGTAGGCATGAAAGAGCGGGTCCCTCGGTAGAGACGTGGTTGTCGAGACCCGGCTCGTTCAAGGAGACCCGCTGCGCACTCAGTTGACCACTTCCGATGCCGCGTGGTCCATTCCGGCCCCTCTTCCGTGTGACTGCTACGTGCACCTGTACGGGGCGATCGCTGCGGGGCGGCGTGCTGAGCGCTATCCCACCGACATGACCGACGCGGAGTGGACCCAGATCCGCGCGTCGATGCCGGTCCCGGCCTGGCTGGAGGGCCGCGGTGGGCGCCCGGAGGCGTTCTGCCACCGGGAAATGGTCGACGCGGTCCGCTACGTCGTCGACAACGGGGCGAAGTGGCGCGCTATCCCCGTCGATTTTCCCTGGTGGCGGGCGGTATACGACTTCTTCCGACGGTGGTGCCGGCACGGATACGTGCGCGAGCTGTACCAACGGCTGCGGCGCATCGAGCGACAGCAGCAGGGACGGCCCGCCGAGCCGAGTGCCGGGATCATCGACGCGCAGTCAGTGGACGGCGCGGACACCGTCACCGGCGACAGCCGCGGCTACGACGGCGCGAAATCGCGCGACGGCAGGAAGCGCCACATTCTGACCGACACGCTGGGCCTGCTGCTCGAGGTCACCGTCACCGCGGCCAACGTGCACGACTCGGTGGCCGCCCCGGACCTGCTGGAGCGGTTCATGGCCGCGCCAGGCCGGCTGCTGAAGCTGGTCTGGGCCGACAGCGCCTACCAGGGGCCGGCCCTGGCGCAGGCGTTCGCCCGGCACGGGGTGAAGGTCGAGGTCGTGCGGCGAAGCGACGGGCAGAGGGGGTTCGTGGTGCTCGCGCGCCGTTGGATTGTGGAGCGCACCTTGGGGTGGCTGTCACGGGCCCGCAGGCTCAACCGCGACCACGAGCGCCGCCCCGATCACCACGAGCAGATGGTGTGGTGGGCCGGCCTGCTCACGCTGACCCGGAGGATGGCGCGGCAGCGGCTGCACTGGCCGGAGCGGCGAGCCCACCGGCTGGACCCGCCACAGCCCTGAACACCCCGCCGCGCTCGCGCAGCAGCCAGCCCCGCGCCTCCAGCGCATACGCCCGATGCCGCACCTTCTCCACCTCGTTCATCCGTGTCGCGTCCCGGCCCAGCGCCCGCGTCAGCTCCTGCACGGTCACCGGCCCCGACGCTGCCGCGGCCACTGCGAAGACCTGCCGGTAGACCCCCGACAGCACCTCCTCGCCCAGACCGGCCCGCCAGGCCGGCGGCCGCGGATCACGGTCAGTACCCCCACCCGTCCCGGCGGGCACCGCCTTCCGCACGGTCACCGGCACCGCCGTCACCGTCCCGACCGGTCCCACTACGGATCCTGACGGCACGTCATCCTTCCTGCTCTGCGCGGATGCCGTTCCCGGTCCGTTCTCCGCCCGCCGGGTGGCGCCTTCGCCCTCCTCGGCCAGCGCGCGCAGCACCTCTTCACGGGCGATGCGCGCGTGGTCCACCCGCTGCCGGGCCGCGACAGCGTGCTCCTCGGCCTCCCGCACCGCCTCCAGCCAGGACTCGAGCTCTTCGCGCGCCCGCGCTTCACGGCACTCCAGCAAAGCGATCACCGACGGCACCAGACACCTCCCGGACAGACAGAACCAACCGTCCGCTGGCTGCCCCAACCCAGCCGCAACCACACCCGCCCAACCAGAAAACCGCAGCTCATCGAGCTACAGCACGGTTCACCACCACGCTCTCAGCCGTGCCCCACCGGGGGAGGTGACGACCTCGTACTACAGGTCGCCGGCGATGCGGGCCTCGGCTGCGGCGGAGGTGTAGGAGACCGCTATCCGCAGATGCCTGCCCGGCGCGGTACCGGGCGCAGCAGTACCCGCTGGGCGGCGACGGCGATGGAGCGGACGTTGGCGAGTTCGGCCTCGCGCCGCTGCCGCAGAGCGGTGGCGACCAGGCCTGCGACGGCGACTCCGGCGACGCAAAGCGAAGTGCACAGCGAGGTCCCGGGTGTCTTGATCTCATGGCCCCGCGCTGTTCGCGATCGGCATGCGCTGGCATAGGGCATCCGCTTGGGCGCGCTCTTGCCTCGAACGCCACCCGACAGCCTTTCGCGGCGTGCCCGGCACAGGGTTCGCCCCCATCGGGGGCCTCCCGCGCCCTGCACGACGCACTGCTGCACGGCCCTCCCGAGGAGCGCCCCCCCACCGGTTTATGACCCCGCCGCGATTCAATGGAGCGTGACATACGACTTGGCTCTCGTCCACTTGTTGTGGAGCGGTGACTAGGCGTCACCAACTGCTGGGATGATGGTGTTCGTGTAACTGTGACGTGCTCTGGTCTGCCTTCTCTCACTTGGATTCGGTGATCGTGGAGGGGGTGGTCATAGCCGAGGGCTTGATGACCATCACCGCGCGGTCCGGGACGCGGCAGGCTCTCTGTCCGGGCTGTGGTTCCTTGTCCGATCGGATCCACGGGGGGTATCAGCGCCGTCTGGCTGATATGGCCGTGGCGGGTCGGCGTACCGTGGTTGACCTGCTGGTCCGGCGATTTCTCTGTCCGGCCGCCGTCTGTGTGCGGAAGACCTTCGTCGAACAGATCGCCGGGCTCACTGAGCGGTACGCCCGCCGGACCCGGCCGCTGCGTGGAAACCTGGAGACGATTGCCTTGGCTCTGTCGGGGCGGGCGGGGGCGCGGCTGACGGAGTCCTTATCGATCCCGATCGGGGCGAACACGCTGATCAGGCTGGTTCGCAAGCTGTCCGAGCAGCCCGTCTGTCCAACCCCGCGGGTCTTGGGTGTGGACGATTTCGCGTTGAAGCGCGGCCACGTCTACGCCACGATCTTGATCGATGTCGAGACCGGCCGCCGGGTGGACGTCCTGCCCGGCACTTTCGCCGCCTGGCTGCGCGAACATCCCGGCGTGGAGATCGTCTGCCGTGACCGGGCCAGCGCCTACGCGGAAGCCGTCCGCACTGCGGCACCGGACGCGGTGCAGGTCGCGGACCGTTTCCACCTGTGGAAGAACCTTTGCGAGGCAGTCGAGAAGTGCGTCGCCGCACACCGTGCCTGCCTGACGGAACCCACCGAGGATCTAGCCCTTGGCACACTGGCGGTCGATACCGAAACCGATGCGCCTCCCGAACCCATACCACCGGCGACAGAAGGGACCCGTGCAGCTCAGCGACGTGAACGTCACACTGCGGTACACGCGTTGTTCGACAAGGGCGTGGGGATCTATGCGATCGCCAAGGCCCTGGGACTCGACCCAAAGACAGTCGGGAAATACGCACACGCGGCCACCGTGGAGGATGTACCCACCAGCGACGGCCACCGGGACACCCCGATCCACCCCTACCTCGCTCACCTGCACCGACGCTGGAACGAAGGCTGCACCGACGCCGCCCGGCTGTGCGCGGAGATCCGCGAACTGGGCTTCCGGGGCAGCGCACGGACCGTACGCCGCCACCTGCAGCCCGTCCGCGCTACCGGGAAGCCGGCGCCCAAGGTCCCCGAGGCGCTGACCGTGCGCCAGGCCACCAGGCTAATCACCCGTCGCCCGACCTCACTCGACGAGGACGAGAAGGTCAAGCTCAACGGCTTGCTGACGCGGTGCCCCGAACTGGACGCCGTCGCCGAGTGCGTACGCACCTTCGCGGAGATGATGAACGACAAGCGCGGAGCCGAGCTCAACGACTGGCTGGCCCGGGCGGAGGCGACCCAGATGCCCTCACTCCGCAGCCTGGCCCGTGGTCTACGCCAAGACTTCGCCGCCGTGAAGGCCGGGCTGACCTTGGAATGGAGCTCCGGCAAGGTCGAGGGCAACGTCAACCGCATCAAGATGATCAAACGCACCGGGTACGGGCGAGCCGAGTTCGACCTCCTCCGACGCCGCATCCTCTACGCCGACTGACGTCCAATATGGCCCTGCGTTATTGCTCCACAACAAGTGGACGAGAGCCTACGACTTGCCCACCCTTGGCCATCTGCTGCTGGCGTTCGCACTCACCTACGCGCTCGGTTTCGAACGGAACCTGCGCGGATCCGCCGCCGGGGACCGGACCTTCTCCCTCATCGGGGTAGGGGCGGCCCTGGTGGCGATCCTGGCCCTGAACGGCGCCCCCAACGCACTGGCGGGAGTCATCACGGGCATTGGCTTCATCGGAGGCGCTCTGACGTTCCGCCAGACACTGGCCTCCGGAGAGATCGTACACGGTATTACCACTGCCGCGGCGATCTTCGCGGCAGCCGCCATCGGCGCTGCCGCAGGGCAAGGAAGGGTCGCACTGGCAACCCTTGGCCTTGCCCTGCTCGCCCTGGAAATCCGGCACCTACCGGCCCTGCGCCTGCTCGACGGCCGGCGGTGGGCTCATCGATTCCGGGAAGACGAGGCCCTGCACGCCCGGCCCGTCGACGGGGACGCGGGAAGTGGTACCGAAGACCATCCCTGATGGTGAGTTGATCAGGCGCTGCACGTCGTTTCCTGGCCGGAGAGAACGGGTCGCCACCGTCACCTGTGGGAGTAGGGTCGGGACTTGGTCGGGACTGGCACGGTGGCGGTCCGTTTCCAGCCCCCGCCGCTTCAAGTGCGCATGCAGTTCTCCCGCACACGGCTTTCCGATGCGTCGCGGCGCTGATCAGCGCAACTGCAATCCAGGCGCCAGGCCCGGGAGAATTCCCTTCCAGGGAATTCTCGGCCAGAGTGAAGAAATATCCCCCCGCAGGGAGTTACTATTCCTCATTCTCCCGCCGTGGACAGACCAGGAATACCACCGACCATGCGACGAAACGAAATGAATGAGTGAGATCGGCGGCCTGCACGAGTTCGCGGCAGAGTCGGCCTCCTTCACGATCCGCTCAGCCGTTTCGCGCTGCTCGCGCAGCTCCGCGCGCACGAGCGCGGACATGACGGAATCCACCCACCCCATGAAGCTGTCGACCTCGCCCAGGTCATAGCTCTCGCGCAGGCGCACCGTGGTGAACACCTGCCCCCGCACGTCCTCCGGCGTCAGCCACGGCTGCTCGCAGCCGGCCTTCCGGGGCACGTGCACGACACGGGCCTCGCCTCCGTCTCTGGCGTGCGAATCTCTGGGATCCTGGTGATCCACCGATCCCCCGCCCCCTTCCGTATTTGCGAACGATGCGTTCGCGGAGTTTCACCCCCCCGAACATTCCCGCACCCATCGGACGGAAAACCGGCGATTTATTCGCGGCCAAAATCAATACCATAAGACTGTGCGACGATCACACAGTCTGCGCGCCAGTGAAATTTCCCAGGAAACTGGAACTCTCTCGACGGTTTCATCGCCACTGAATTTAGGCAGAATTCGACTGCCTGAAGATTCTGGTAGTGGAGAGGGAGAATTATGAAGAGTCACGCTCTCAAGAAGGCCCTGGCCGCCGCGGTCATCTCGCTGGCGGTCCTGTCCGGTACGGCGGCCACTGCCGCCGCCCCTGCCCACAACGGCCACCGGCAGGCGCCTGCCGCGGCGCACTGCGGGCAGAATCTGCAGCGGCCGGCCCGACGGGCCAAGGCAACGGTCCGGGGCCACGTGGTGCACGGCATCGGGCGGCTCAACGTCCGCTCCGGGCCCGGCACGGGCTACCGGGTCATCGGTTCGCTGCGCCCGGGCAACCACCCGCGGCTGGCCTACAAGGTTCGCGGCACCACCGTGCGGGGCAACTCCACCTGGTACAAGCTCGCCGACCGCAAGGGCTACGTCTCCGCCCGCTACGTCAAGGACCTCGACACCGTCGCCTGGCGCTGATCCCGCACGGTCGCTGGGTCCGCTCTCCTCCCGAGGCTGACCCAGCGGCCGTACGCCGGCAGCCGGCACACCGGCACCGCACCGGACGGGCTCCTGGCTGATCACTTCTTCGGCCATGCCCAGGTGCCGCTGATCACCGCGGTCGTCGCGCGGCCCATCGCAGTTGCCCGACGAGGCAGCGAGTTGCCGGCCGGGATAAGGACCGGGCCTGTTCGACGGCCTGGAAGGGGGTCGTTGATTCATATGCGAATACCGTCTTCACGAAGAAGTGGACTTTCCACGACTTCGTCGACACCGCCGACGCGGCATGCGGGAGGGCCGCGTGGGAGAGGGAGCAGATGGTCGGCATCGCCCTCTGCTCCATCCGCCGCCACGCCGGACCGTGGGCGAGGTCGAAGAGCTGAGTGTCCGGGCGGACCGGAGACGTCTCGGACTCGGCCGGACCCTGTTACCGGACGGGCTGCGCAGCCTCCGCGAGCAGGGTGCAGCGACCGCCCAGCTGTACACGGGCACGGCGAATCCGCACCGGTCCTACAATCTCTACGAGAGCGCGGGATTCCGGCGACAGAACGAGTACGTCCGCTACCGCAAGCCGCTCGCTTGATCGACCGGACACGCTAGAAAACATTTTCACTGCCCAGGACGGCACGATGTTCGCTCACTCCAGCGCGTCGCTTCGGGGGCCGCCTGCAGAGCGCCCGCGTCGGTCACCGCCTCCAGCCCGGCCCGAACCTTCACCAAGAGGTCATCCGGTGACAGCACCTCCGCCTGCACCGTCTCGATCGGCGAGAGATTGCCCACTTTTCGTCACCATCGGACTACTGATAGTCGCAGGTGGTGAAGAGTTGACCACATCCCTTCCCGTAACCCGGCCAAGATCCATAGCATGGCTCAGGTCGGCCCCCGCACACCCCCCCGTTGCGGGGGCCGACCCCGGCCGGGTGGTCCTATCTCCGGCAGCCGCGCCGGTGCTGGAATAGGTCGTCGTAGGTGCCGATCAGGACACAGGGCGAGGGCGAGCAGCCCGATGGGTTCATCAGCAACGCCGCCCCGGACCGGGCGCACTTCGCGGACAAGGGCCCCGACATCCTCACACCGCCTACCACTGCCGGAGACCAGTGCGGGACCCGCACCGGTGCCGACCGCCCCGCATGGCAGTGCGCCGCCTCGCACCCGCCCGGCCAGCGGTCGCCGGCAGCCCCGGCTTTCCAGCCCCGGCGATTAGGCCGAACGGGTGACTGCCGCACCGCCCGGCGATGCGGCAGCGCGGGCGCTCATCCCCTGCAGGGCCAGATGAGCCTTGACCCGCCCGTAGGTGTCCCGGCCGGCGAAGAACGGGTGCTCGGCCACGGCGGCGGACAACTGCGACTGCCGGGCCCACAACATGTCGATCACCCGCTGCTCGTCACCACCCCGGCGGGAGAAGGCCTGCGGCCACCCCACGAGCTCGCCCCGCACCCCGTCCAACTCACGCTGCAGCCACAGGAGATCAGCCGGGAAGTCGAAGGCGTCGTCCGCATCGGTATCGTCCACATCCGGGATCGTAGGGTGCCCCGCCCTCAGGCCAGGCCAGTGACACCAGGGCCGACCGGGTGACACCATGCAGCCCCGGCCCGAAGCCGCCGCACCACCGCCTCAATCCCCAGGGACCGTACCCCCCGATGGCGCAGTCAGGTTCCGTACCGGGGCCCACAACCGCAAGCGGAGCGACCTCGTTCGGCGACACCGCACTGCGGTCCCCCTCCGGTGGCGCAGCCCGTCCGTAAGGAGTGGAGTGGCGGTGCGGCGTCCGCGAGGCAGAGTGGCGCGGCGAGGGCGGTGGGCACGGTGCGGAGGAACGATGGCGCGGCTCGTGGTCAAGAGCGAGGACCTCATCGTCCGCCTTTCGTGGTGGGAGAAGGCGGCGGCCCGGCGCCGCAACGTGCACGTGCCCCTGTCCGCGGTCCACCAGGTGGCCATCGAACCAGACTGGTGGCGGGCCCTGCACGGCATACCCGGCCGGGGCACCTTCATCCCCGGCGCGCTCTCCCTCGGCACCCGGCCGCACCCCCGCGGAAAGGACTTCGCGGCCGTCCGCGCCCGCCGGCCCGTCGTGTGCGTCGAGCTACGCCGCCCCTCGCCCTACTCCCGCCTGGCCGTCACCGACCCCGACCCCGAAGCCACCGCACGCGCCGTACGCACCGCCGCAGGAATCTGACCACCCAAGGAGGCGGTCCGCCAAGGACCCCCCCGGTCCGGCAGGCGGTGGGGTCCCGCGTATGGCCGCCTCCCGCCACCACCCGGACGCCTGACCGGCGTGCGAGTGCCGAATATTGCGTCCGTGCAGTTCAGAGGGTGTGTCGGCACGCGTCGATCAGGCCGCAAGGTCGACCTGGCCGTCTGGGTCCGCCGAGGGCTGGAGGGCCGCTCACCAGGGGCCCGGTACGCGATCGTCTCCCATGTATGCCGGGTCGTGGACGTGCTACCAGACCGGAACCCGCAAGACGTTGGCGGCCTGACTCACCGTTCGTCCGGGAGCCGAGCCGCGTCAATCTTTCGCGCAGGTCACCTCGACGTGCTGGTGACCAATGCGCCGGGCATCAGCACCACACCCACCGCGCGATGACCAGGGTCCAGACTTCACTCCAGGACGCGTAGACGGGCTGAGCGACGCACTGCGCGAGCGCGAACCCGTCGACGGCCGGGACGGCCCGAACGCTCAGCACCTGGCCCCGGAGGCGACCACGTCCGGCCCTGGGTTCCGGCCGATTGCCGGGGCCGGGGCTGCGCGGTCGCGGCACCCCCGCGCCGCCTCGTCATCGAGCAGGCGGCCGTGGACTTCCGCCCGATGCGGCCGAACCGGCACCGTGCCTCAGTCTTCGCCCGCCCCGCCGACGGTATCCGGCTCCGGGGCAGCACCGACCTGCACTCCGTGCATACGGGCCAGCCGCAGCAGGTTCTCCAGGTCACCGGTGTGCGTGACGACCGCGTACTCGTCGCCCTCCTCAGCTGCCCGGCGCAGCGCCTCGCGCACACCGCGCTCCCGCCGCCTGAGGCTGGCCTCGAACCCTTCCTCCACCTCATGCCTCCTGGTCACCACTGCCGAGTGGCCGTGCCCGTCGCCGCACCACAGGCATGGGAACCACATCATGTAGCGAATTGAAGTCTTCTGCATGAGAAAAGGGGCACATGGTCACTGCAGGCGCCGGGGCTGGTGCCTCGCGGCGGCGGCCGTCTGTACGGTCCGACGCTGGGGCCGCGCACGTGAGCGGCCCGCTCCGTCCGCCCGCGCGAAGCATCGGGTCCAGCCACGAAGACCATCCCGACGCGGCTGGTGACCCTCGCGTGCCGGAGCACACCCGGCCCCGGACGGCGAGGTCGCAGCAGCGTCACCTTGTCTCGTAGGGCAAGCGTGCAACCGGGCGCCGGGAGGTCCGTGATGACCGAGGCCTACATCCTGATCCAGACCGTAGCCGGCAAGGCACCCGCTGTGACCGAAGCGATCTCAGCAATCCCGGGGGTGGTGCGGGCCAAGTCCGTGACCGGACCGTATGACGTGATCGTGCGGGCCGAGGGTCCGACGGTGGACGACCTGGGCCGCCTGGTGGTAGCGCAGATCCAGCAGGTCGAAGGCATCTATCGCACCCTGACCTGTCCGGTGGTGGAGCTCTAACTCCCTGGCCCGAGACGAGGCGTCACGCGGGCGTCAGCCGTAAGGCGGCTCACTTCCGGCGCAGTGACCGCCGCAGGCCGGGCCGCTGGCCACACCTCGGTGCGTACGCAGCGGGCAGGGCACCCGAAGGGCCGCCCGTTCGGCGGCTGATTCCCCAGGTCGCCAACGTCTCCACAGGCCCTCGGCCGGGCCGTCGGCCCGGCCGAGGGCAGCGAGGCGCATGCGACGGCAGATATGGCTGACGTACGGTGTCAGCGATGGGCGGAGCCGGGCTCTCGGACCGCGAGCAGCGGCTCCTCTCGGAGATCGAAGCCGCGCTGAGGAAGGACGGGGCAGTGGACCGCAGCCTGCGCACCCTGCGCCTGAGCACCCGACGCCACCTCTGGGAGGAGATTCGCAGGCCACATGCTGTGCTCGTGGCCGCGTTGGCCGCGGCGTCGCTGTGCCTGCTCGTCGCCGGGTCGCTGACATCGGTGGCGGCGCTCATCTGGGTCTCCGCAGGCATGTGGCTGGCGACACTCCTGATGGGATTCGGCCTCCTGCGCAAGTGGACGGGCCGCCCACGCGAGTGAGACTCAGCGCACCGTGTGCAGCGGCACAGGTCAGGGCACCCCGTACAACACCTCCCCAACCGGGCTGGCGCGACGCCGCGAGCGGCGGGACCATCGTGAAAGCGGTGCCGAGCGTCTGCGTGACGAGGGACGTGGTGCGCTGCCCCGGCGCCAGCGGCGGGTTGTCGTCCACGCTCACCTGGCGAAGTCCGTCCCGGGCCGCGTCGAACACCCGGCTGTCGCCGACGTTGAACGCGAGCAGCG
>NZ_SUMC01000161.1 GCF_005047355.1 Actinacidiphila oryziradicis | reverse complement strand
GGAGCAGATCACCGGCGCCGCCGACCAGCACACCACAGCCTGAGCACAGGCCCCGAACCGGCCCCACCACGCCCCGACACGCCGTCAGAAGCCCACACACCCAACAACGTGACAACGCCTTCGCGACTGCCTCGCGGCCGATGATCGGCTCGGCGAGGAACGGGCTGTTCAGAGGTTGCGGGCGATGGCGTCGTTGTCTGCGGTGTGCATGCCGTCGAGGAAGGACTCGAAGGCGGCGCGCTGCTGGGTGGACGTGCTCATGACTACTCCTTAGGACTGGGATCTGGTCGGTGTAGCCGACTCGTAGGGTCGGGTCGGCCTGCCCAGATCATCCGTATGAGACACCATCTCAAAGCTCCAGACGGCGGCGCCCTGAAGCGTGTTTCACGGCCGCCGTCTGGACGGGCGCCGTTTCTAGGCGGCGATACGGTGGGCTATCGCCTTGGCCGTGGAGGCTGCGTCATCCAGTGCGCGCTGGCGGGAGGCTTCGAAGAGGGGGATCAGCTCGGACATCGCCGGGTTGTGTACCGCCATCGTGAGCTCCGGGACGATGAAGTTCACGTCCAGGGCGAGCGTGTCGGCCAGAACGGCCGTGAGGTAGTTCTGCACGTATTCGTAGCCCTCGCGGGGCGTGCCCGGGGCGTAGGAGCCGCTGCGGCTGGCGACGACGGTGACGGGGGTGCCCTTGAGCTTGGAGTTCTCCACGCCGGCGGTGCGGCCGACGAGGACGATGTTGTCGAGCCACGCCTTGAGGGTCGAGGGGATCGAGTAGTTGTACATCGGGGCTCCGATCAGTACGGCGTCGGCGTTCTTCAGTTCGTCGATCAGTGTCAGCCGGTGGGCGAAGGCGTCGGCCTGGGCGGGGGTGTGCGCGGCCGGGTCGGTCTGGCCGGCGGTGTGGGCGTCGGCGGTGAGGTGCGGGACGGGGTTCGTGGCGAGGTCGCGGTGGATGACCGTGCCTTTGGGGTGGTGCTCCTGCCAGGTCCGGCGGAAGGCGGCGGTCACGGTGCGGGAGGAGGAGGCGTCGCCGGGGAACAGCGAGGAATCGAGGTGCAGAAGAGTGGCCATGGGATGTTCCTCAGTTGTTGCAGTGGGCGGGAAATAGATGCGGATGAACGGCTGCGGTTCGCGTAAAGAAGCGATCCTGGGCTCGCCCGGCAGTTTCTTGCCGGGCGGGAATGAGTCTGTCGGGCCCCGGATGCCGGTCCTGCTCAGGAGGAGAGGACCAGAGTGACGGCGGCAGCGATCGCGACGACGGTGAGGATGGCGGGTGCCATTGCGTTGCCGCGGGTCTCGGGGTTGGCGTAGTCGCCGGACTTGGCATGGAAGCCGATGGCTCCGACGAGCACGACTGCGAACCCCAGGGCGGCGGCAACTCCGATGGGCTGCCAGAAGAGGCCGGCGAGGAGTCCTGCGGCCGCGCCCAGCTCGGCCAGCCCGATGAATCGGACCAGTGGGGGGCTGAGGCCTCCCGGAGACTGCAGCTGGGCTGGAATGCTGCCTTTCAGCAGGGCTTTCGGCAGTCCGGCTGCCAGCCCGACAACGGCGAGTAGCACGCTCAGCACGGCGGCGGAGATAAACACGGCTATAGAGCCTTTCTGGAAAATGTTTCGGACCGCCCGAGCTGTGATTGACCGGTGTACATGAATCAGGGGTATTCCGGCTGGTTTCGCTGCTCGCGCATAAGCGCTGCTGAGGTGCGGTCTCATTGATGGAAAGCGCTGCGGCGCGGCCACCTGGCTGCGGGCGGGGCACCGACTGCTGTGTTGCGGCTGGTGATGGCAGACGCTGAGGCGGGATGGCTCGTCAGCGCCGACTGCCTCACCGCCGTGGGAGGCGGGAGCTGGCTGCTCAGGTGAGCGGCTGTTCGGTGAAGTTCCTGAGCACCAGTGCGTTGGGAACCTGGATGAGGCGTCCGCCTTCGTCGACCCTGCCGAGTTCCACCGCCGACAGGCCGAGCGTGCCGGTGAGCTGGGCGATCTGGGAGCTGGCCTCCCCGGAGTTGCTGGAGACGAAGACCACGCGCTTGCCCTGGCCGGAGGGCACTTCGGCGGCGAGCGTCTGGGCGGGAAGCTGGTTGAAGGCCTTCACGATCTGGGCGCCGGACAGGATCTCGGCTGCGTACTCCGAGGAGAGTCGGCCCTTGAGGATCTCGTCCGCGTTGGGCGCGTAGTGCGCGTTGGTGGTGTCAACGACGATCTTCCCGTTCCAGTCGGGCAGGGCGTTGCCGAACTCCTCGACCGCAGCGAACGGGATGGCCATGAAGATGACGTCGCACGCCAGTGCCTCGGTGAGCGTCACCGCCCGGACTGCCGAGCCCAGAGAGGCGGCGAGTTCGCTGATCGAGTGCGGTCCGCGTGTGTTGGCGATGCGTACCTCGACTCCGGCCCTGGCGAAGAGGCGCGCCAGCGCCGAACCGATGTTTCCGGTGCCCACGATGGCGTAGCGGGTGTCTGCAGACATGTGTGTTCCCAGTCCAGTCGATTGCTGAGGGCTGCCGAGGCGGCAGTAGCGGCTTCGCCGTCTGGCTGCCGTCGCCGCGTTCCTGTCGGGCACGGCGGCGCCAACCTCCGCCAGCCCATTTGGTTGAGGTGTTAACCAAACCGTAGGCGCAGACTAGTTAACATGTCAACCAAGGCGGTAGAGTGGCTCCCATGGGCGAACCGCAATGGCTGGATGAGCGCGAGCAGCGAGCTTGGCGCAGCCTCATGAAGATGCAGGCCGGCCTGTCCGAGTACATCGAACGGCAGCTGCGCACCCGCAGCGGGCTGTCCACCGCCGACTACCAGGTGCTGGCGCACCTGTCCGAGGCACCCGACGGGCGCCTGAGGTCGTTCGTTCTCGGGGATGCGCTGCAATGGGAGAAGAGCCGCCTGTCGCAGCATCTGACCCGCATGCAAAACCGAAACCTCATCCGCCGCGAGCGCTGTGCCACCGACCAGCGAGGGGCTGTTGTGGTCATCACCGAGCAAGGCCGCACCTTCATCAAGGCAGCCGCCCCGCTCCACGTGGCTGACGTACGCAATGTGCTGATCGACCATGTCACCCCTGCACAGATGGACCTTCTGAGCGAATTGGGAGACCAGGTCGAGGCACGACTCGCCAAGATCGATCAGAAGCCGGGATGAGTCCTTGCGCCTCGTCGGGCCGACTGACGCTGACCGTGCTGTCAGCGTCGTCGCCCTACCCGGGGCGCTGATGAAGGCCCGACAACGCGCGAACCACCCCCCTCCAATTCAACAGGGAAGACGACGCGGGTTGACGGGCCGCGCCTTCAAAAAAATGATCGCGCTCGCGCTCGCCGTCCTGCCGCAGCGCGGCCGTCCACACGTTCTCGGGCAGCAGCGCGATGGCTTGCTCGTCCGTGGCGTTGATGGCCCAGCCGGTCACCCAGCGCACCCGGCGCCGGCTGGTGGTCAGGGTCTGGAGGTGGTCGAGGACGTCGTGGCTGAAGGCCGCGCCGTCGATCCGGATCAGCAGTTTCGACCATAGCGGCAGGACGGATCCTCGCCACAGCCGGAAAAACGGGACGCGCCGTACCCAAAGGGATGGGAGCCTGTAGGTATGGGGCATCACTCGTATCTGGTCGCGGGCGACTGCCAGTTCCTCTACACCCGCGGTCACTACGACGAGGAACTGGCGGCGCTCTTCAACGAGACCGACCGCAAGCTCATCGTCGCTGACGGCAGCGACGTCACGCCTGGCGACGAGTGGGACGAGAGCGAGGACGCGCTCGGGTACTACACCACTGCCAACGCTCTGCGCCAGCGCCTGAACGTGCAGGGCTTCACCTCGCGTCGTGCCCTCGCCGACCTGGCAGAGGGCATCGCGCACTGGCGTAAGATCTACGACAGCCAGAGCCAGCTCCGGGAACGACAAGCACGGGGCGAGAGTCTGTTTGAAACCCTTGCCAGGCCCCCGCGTGAGCCCGCCGAACTGCTCGCAGCCATCGGCGAGGCGATCCGACCGCACCGGCCGGAGAAATCGTTCGCCACGTTCCAGGAGTGGTTCCAGTACGAGGACGAGTTCGGCGAGACCGTCACTGACGTAGAGGAGCTCCGCTGCTTCGTAGAGGAACGCAGCCTCATTCGGCTGATCATCGACCAGGCCCCCGACGACACGCGGGTCGGACTGAACCTCGGCGAGCTGACTGGCTGCTGCGTAAGCCTGGACACGACCCAGCCCATCGCAGGACCGACACGTGAGCGCCAACTCGCCGCCCTGCCCGATAACGCCCCGCTGATCGTGCTCACCGAAGGAAGCACCGACTCCAGGCTTCTCACCGAGGCCATGCACGTCACCCACCCGCACCTCGTTGGCTTCGTCCGCTTCATCGACTACACGGGAACGAAGGCCCGCGGCAGTGCTGGCGCGCTCGCGATCATGGTGAACGCGTTCATCGCGGCTGGCGTCGCCAACCGCTTCGTGGCCATCGCCGACAACGACGCCGGCGGATATGAGGCGCTCGCCAAACTGAAGAGACAGAAGTTGCCGGTGGGATGTCAGGTGCTGCACTACCCGGACCTGCCCTTGCTGGCCAGCTACCCCACAGTCGATTCGGCGTCCCCAACCGTGTCGCTGACCAACGTGAATGGTGTCGCCGGCTCTCTGGAGATGTACCTCGGCGAAGACGTCCTGACGATCGACGGCACGCTGGCGCCAGTCCACCTGGGGACCTTCATCCCCGCCGTGCGGCGCCGCCAGGGTGCACTCTCGAAGCGGCACAAGGGCCTGATACAAAAAGCGTTCGAGGAGAAGATCAAGACAGCTCGGTTAGGGCAGCGCGGCGGCACCGGCGACTGGAGCGGCGTGCACGCCATCATCGAGGGCATCGTCCACGCCTTCGACTGAAGGACGCAGGTTGGTCAACGCCCGGTGCAGAGTCTCACCTTGATGTCCTGAAGGGTTCTCGTCCCGGCGGCTACGCTCGATTCGTCGAGGGCCCCCAACCACCTTGCAGGACAGTCACGCATCGGCAGCTGCTCAAGTTTTGGTGAGAGAACCGACCGTCACCAACCTGCAATAACGGCGGGAAGCCCTGCTGGTGCAGTGCCGTGTCGAGCGGATCGAGCCGCCGGGGCGAACCCATGTGGAGAAAGTGCTGGTGGCAGCCCGCAGCCGGTGGGAGCGGGCATTCTGCATGCGGACCATCGGACGCCTTGGCGACGTTGAGGTGGCCCGGCTGCTGGCGCTGGTTGCGGAGGACAACGAGGGGGGCGCCGCCCTGCTGGCCTCGCTGAAGCGTGACCAGGGCTCCTATGCCGTTTCGACAACCCGCTTCATGGCTGTGTAGAGGTGGCCCGAGTCCGGTCCTCCGGTCCCACGGCTCCGTCGGTGTTCCTGCGGGCGACAGCGTTCAGGATCTCTGCGGGGGAGCAGCAGCCAAGCAGCCGGTTCACCGCATCATCCAACCGGGTAAGGCGGTCAGCCTTCTGCCGGGCGACCGCCCCACGGACGGCCTCGCTCATGTATTCCTCGGGCGTCTGGCCCGTCTGCGCCGCCTGTTGCCGAACCCGGCCCAAGACGTCGGAATCCATCTGGACGCTGAGCAGGTGCCACCCCTGCGCGTCGCCGAAAACAGTAGTCAGCGCGTCGATGGGGAGAACGGTCGCAAGTTCTCGCCACACCCGCCGAATCGCCCGACGCCGGCTCCTGGCCGGTACCACGACCATCACGCGGTTGCGGTCCCGGGCCGCTGCGATGCCGTACGCGCACACCGAGCGGGCGCGTGCCAACTCACGCTTCGTGACCGGGCGGACCAAAATGATCTCGATCGCCTGAGCTTTCATCTATTCCTCCAGGGATATCGAGCCGACCCGCGTCGCAGAGGTTGAGCCAGGGGGAAACCCCCATGCGCGCGCCAGTTGACCACGGCCGATGTCCATGCCGCACAGTGGTCGGTCCGGCGGCGGCGCTGGCCTGCTCACACCGACCAACGGGAAATCAGCGAACCTTCTTGGCCCGTCACGGGGCGGTGAATAGTACGAAAGGCAATCCTGTTTATGTGTCGACTGTGACGGTTCCGTCTGGGATCCAGCCTTCGACGTACCCGCTCAGGAGGACGTCCAGCTCGCGCGGGTAAACCACGAACGAGGCTGCTGAGACATCCGGAATCGGCCACCAGCGCATATGCGGGAACTCGATCACGGAACGCGCCGGGCCGCGCATTCTGAGGATATAAATGTACGATTCTGTGTACGCAGCCTCGCCGGTAGCAGGAGAGCAGTTCATCACGCGTCCGATCACTCGCCCAATACACGCAGTCCCCGCTATTTGGTTCTTCCGTCGAAATTTCTCCAAGGTCGATATACACGAGGTTCCCGGATCGACATTCAACTGGAGCGGACGCCACTGCATGCTGCTGTCGATCCACTGCAGCAGGACCTGGTTGTCACTCGACAAAAGCGCGATGAGAACGGCCTGGTGAATCTGCGGAAGAGAACTAGTCACGTGTCCACCGTCGCCCGCTGATGAACAGGCAGCGCGTTATCTTCAACCAGACAGGGGAAGAGCTGAGTGATCGTCAACTGATTGAGCTGGAGGGGGCAACTCGGCTGGCAGGAGCGAACGTGGACTGTGAGCCACTGTGACCTGCGGCGATACGCGCAGTGACTGAGTTTCCTGCAAGCCTCACTGGCGTTTTCTCGGCGAAATGATCTTCGCGAACCGGTGTGAACCACCCCACGCGCGAGCAGGCCAGACGAGCTGGGCCCGGCTGCGGACAGACGTAAAGCCCCCGGTAGGAAAGGTCTCACCACAAGATCATGTCCGTAAGTACCAGAGGTTTCACGTTGGTCACCTATGTTGCCACGCTCGACGTCCAGCGCCATGTTGTGGACTACCTGTTCCGCCTGCTGGCCGCCTACCGGCGAAGGATCGGCACGCCGCGCGGCAGCCGCGCTCTCGGCCCGTTCCGCCAGGCCGTACTGGTCCTGCGCTGGTTCCGCGAGCGCGGATGTGGGCACTGCCTGGCCCGCAACGCCGGCGTCTCCCCGGCCACCGGCTACCGCTACCTGCACGAAGGCATCAACATCCTCGCCGATCAGGCCCCCGACCTGTACGCGGTCCTGGACCGCTGCCGACGCGAGAACATGACCCACGTGATCCTCGACGGCACGCTGATCGAATCCGACCGCGTCGCCGGTGACCGAGACAACGGCAACGACCTGTGGTTCCGCCAGAAGCACACCGCTTGGTGCGGGCGAGGCCGAAGATCAGCAGGATCAGCCCGGCGGTGGCGACCGCCTCGCCCAATAGCAGGTGACCTGCAGAGCGGTCGCTGGTCACTGGTCATGCGTGGACTACTCCACGAGCAGCTCGGCGAGCATCGCGTCCGCGAGGATCGCGTCGCCGAGCGCCCCTGCCACCTGGACCGGCGCATAAGTGGCCACCTCACGGGCCGGTCACCCCGGCACCGCCCGCCATGTGGTCCACCACTCGGCGGCCGTGATCACAGGCTTGAAGTGCATCCCAGAGACCGGGCCGCGCAGGACGACTTTGATCAACGGCACAATCCACTGCGGCCGCTTTCTCAGCGCCTCAACGCTTTCCCCCCGTCGTCCTGGGCTACCAGGCCGGGCCTGGTGGCCCCCGGACGCCCGACCACAGGACCTAACAACGCCCTATTACGGGCGGCGGGTGAAGGACCAGAGCCGGTCCAGCTCGGTGAACCCCATGGAGTCGTAGAGCCGGTTGGCGGCGAGGCGGTCGCGCTCGAGGTTGCCGGGCGGGGCGTCGTCGTCGACGTAGGCGATCACCTCGCGGGCGCCCTCGGCGGCCAGGTGCGCGAAGCACTGCCGGAGCAGCCGGCGACCCAGCCCGCGGCCGCGGTGCGCGGGGTCGGTGCTGATCCACCACAGCACGCCGGTCCCGTCGACGGGGCGGCCGAGGGTGGCCTCGCCGACCAGGGTGCCATCGGTCTCGCGCAGGTCGAGCTGCCACCCGGGCGGGTCGGCGCACTCGGTGACATCCGCGATCCGATGAACTCGCGCGTCGGCGACGTTGGGGACTCCAAGAAGTCCCCGGTGGATGTAGCGCCACAGGTCACGGCCGGTGAACCCGGCCGCCTCCAGCGCCCGGCGGGTCGCCGGGCGGTTGCACACCGGCAGGCCCTCCAGCCCGAGTGTGAGTGCGCAGGCGAACTCGAACGCGTACACCGTGCGCGGCCCGAGCTGGCCGAGCGCGTGGCCGACCAGGGCCTCGGCGACTGCCCGGGCCTCCTCCTCGGCGTGCAGCCACAGGATCAGCCCGGCCCCGTCCCCGGGGCGCGTGGCGTAGGAGACGACCCCCCGCACCCGCCCGGACGGGTCGTGTATGACGTCGGTGCGGGGTTGGTTCAGCTCGGCCCACCAGCCGCCGTGGACGGGCAAGCGCCCGGCCAGTGCCTCGGCGAGCATCACGGGCGTGGCCTCCGGTTGGCCGGGCAGCCGGTCGGCCTCCACCAGCGCGAGCACCGCGTCCTGGTCGCCGGCCGCGTACGGCCGCGCGGACAACGCTCCGACGGTGGTGATCGCCACGCTCGCGCCTCCCTGGTGGTCTGCCCTTCCAGCCTGCCCCTGCCGGCGCCCGGGCGCCAGGCAACCCCGGGACGCGGGTCCGGGATCAGGCGGGGTCGAGCGTCCGCCGCACCGGGGACGGCCGCTGATCACTGCACCCAGTCGCAGCGTCGCCCTCATCCCATCCGGCCTCGTTGTCGGCCTCACCGTGGAGCAGGTCGTTGATCTCATCCTCGGTCGGGGTCCATACCGATCAGGGCTGTGGCGTTCCGCTGGTCCTGGATCAGGTGGTAGCGGATGAAGTCCGGCGGCTGTATGTCGTGGATCGCCCTCAGCTCCTCCCGGGTCAGCTGGCGGCCGTCGATGCGCCACTGGTCGGGGTGGGTGGCCTCGAGGTCCGCGATGGACGACGTCCCGTCCACCGCCAGCAGCAGCTCCACCGGATCGAGCCGGTCCTCCCCAGCGCCGGCCGCCGGGTCGTGGTCATCCTCGGCGCACCCCCCGGCGGCTCGTGAGGCGGGGTTTTGGGGCCCGGTCCGCCGGTTGCGGACCTTCTTGTGCCTGCCCATGCTCATCCCTCTCAGCGCGGCGCGAGGACGCACGGCGCCCGGCGTCCAGCAGCGATAACGATCCGGCCGGGCTGGAGGACGTGACCCGCACGGGTCACACCTCGTCCACCTCGCTCGACCGCGTCTCGCAGGGGACGCAGTCCCTCGCCGGGCTGCGAGGCGGTGAAGGCATAGCGGCCCAGGGGACAGGTGCTTCTCCTTGAGCGGGGACAGGCGGGCGATGTCCTCCTCCGGGGCGCCGATCCTCGCGTCGGGTCCGCGCGGTCACCGTCGTGGAGGTCGTGGCCCGACGAGGGCGCGGATGCGACGGTGTACGCCGTACCCCAGCAGGACCGCGGCGACGAGCAGGACCAGTCCGATCCGCCGGTCCGGCCCGGTGGCGACGACGACCGTGAGACCGATGTCGGCCACAGCGATGAGGAGGCTCGCCAGTGGGTAGCACCAGCGGCGGCGCCGGTCGGTGGGCCTGAAGGTCGGGTGGCGCGGGGGCGATCGCGGCGAGGGAGGTGATCTGCAGCAGGTAGCCGCGCGATTCGAGCAGGGCGGGCAGGAAGGCGCGGGCGGTGGTGGCGCTGCCGAGCAGGTTGACCTGGATGACGCGTTCGAAGCCGGCGGGGTCGGAGTCGAGGAAGGGGCCGCCGCTGGCGACGCCGGCGTTGGCGACGACGGCGTCCACGCGGCCGAAGCGGGCGACCCCTTCAGCGGCGACGCGCGCCATCGCGTCCCGGTCGCTCACGTCCGCCGTCCAGTACCCGGTGTCGGGGCCGATCGCCCCGGCGACCGCCTTCAGCTCGTCCGGCGGCTCCAGGCCGACCAGCGCCAATCGGGCGCCCCGGGCGGCGAGTTTGCGGGCGAGCAGCGCGCCCACACCGCGGGCGGCGCCGGTGACGACGACGACCTGGCCGTTCATACCGTGCCTCCTTCGGCGGCAGGCTCGTTCTGGGGCTCGGCTTGGGGCTCGACCTCGACCTCGGGCTCGGCCGGCACCCGCAGGTGGTCCTGGACCAGGCGCCGGATGACGTCGGCAATGGCCTCCGGGTCCTCCAGGGGGGTCATGTGGCCGAGCCCGGGGAGTTCGGTGAGCCCGACGCAGTGCGGCAGCCGCGCGGCGATGTCGTGGGCGTGCACCGGCGGGGTCAGCTTGTCGGCGGTGCCGACGAGCACGGCGGTGGGTGCGTCGAGGGCCGCCACGCCTGCGTCCAGGTCGAGCCGGGCGAGCACGCGCCCCCAGGCCGCACGGGGTCGCCGACCGCAGGCGTGCACGATACGGGCGGTGGCGGCGACCTGCTCCGGGGTGGCGCCGGGCGACAGCACCTTCCCCTGCACGACCCCCACGAAAATGCTACGTAAATCCGACGTGACCTGAATTGCCCTGGATGCCCTAGTGTCACTTGCCCGGCCTGGGGGCGGACGACCTACGATCCCGGATGTGGATGACACCGATGCGGACGACGCCTTCGACTTCCCGGCCGATCTCCTGCGGGCTGCAGCGTGAGTTGGACGGGGTGCGGGGCGAGCTCGTGGGGTGGCCGCAGGCCTTCTCCCGCCGGGGTGGTGACGAGCAGCGGGTGATCGACATGTTGTGGGCCCGGCAGTCGCAGTTGTCCGCCGCCGTGGCCGAGCCCCGTTCTTCGCCGGCCGGGACACCTACGGGCGGGTCAAGGCTCATCTGGCCCTGCAGGGGATGAGCGCCCGCGCTGCCGCATCGCCGGGCGGTGCGGCAGTCACCCGTTCGGCCTAATCGCCGGGGCTGGAAAGCCGGGGCTGCCGGCGACCGCTGGCCGGGCGGGTGCGGGGCGGCGCACTTCTCCGGCGGCTGCCGACGTAACGTCCCCCGAAGCGGCGGACGGGGCCCGCTCCCTTCTACCGCTGGCATCCGGGCTCGCCCGGAGTGCCACCGCAGTGGTGTCCCGGCACCCTTCAGCGGGGGTAAGGCGCGCCCTGGGCATGAGAAGGCCCCCCGGTTGTCGCCGGAGGGCCTCTCCAAAACAGCCACGCCGAGTCTTTGCCCAGCCACGCCGAGCCTTATCTCGCCCTGCCCTGCCTTGCCACGAAATGTAAGGGTGCGGGTTGCCTACTGACCAGGATACTCCTCTCATACCGGTCACCCAAGTCCCCCCGATGACGTCCGGGGGAGGCCGGGAACAATCCTCCTGGCGGGGGCCCCGGCTGCTGCCTCCGCTGGTCGCCGACCGGCGCCACATCCTTGTCCGCGATGTGCGCCCGGTCCGGGGCGGCGTTGCTGATGAGGTTGGCGGTAGAGCCCAGCAGGCCACGCTCACGCAGCAGCTCCACGACTCCGGCGAGCGGACCGTGCAGCAGATCGCTGACCTGTTCACTGTCCCCCGCATCACTGTGTACGGCCACGTCACCACCGCTGTCCCGCGCCTGGCCGTGAACAGACCCTCACCACACGCTGCGCCTGACGAGCTTGAACGCAAGCAGCGCCCCGACGGGTCCTGCCGCCAGGGCATGAACACGACGCTTCGAGGCACATGTGCGCTGGGCCAACTGACGGGGCAGGCGAAGTTCCCTCTCGGCACACCGCTCGTCGTGGCGGTCGCCGACGGGCTCGGCGGGCAGCCGGGCGGCGAGGTGGCCAGTGCACGGGTCGTCCG
>NZ_SUMC01000160.1 GCF_005047355.1 Actinacidiphila oryziradicis | reverse complement strand
CAGCACTCCGGGCCCGTGGAACCCGGCGCACCCGCGGCGTCACGCGACGGCCCACCTCGAACGGCCCGAGGACATTACGGGGCGAACCGCCGAGCAGGTCAGCGACCGAATCCCGCTGACGAATCGAGGCTAGCTCGACTTTTCGCCGGTCGAAGTGTTCCTCGAATTCGGACCACTCGCTGTTGGTAACCGGCTTATACTCATCGGCTGACCGTGCCTGTCGTCGACGGTCGAGGAATTCCTGGTAGTGGCGCACGACATCCTCGTTGAACACGGCGACATATCGGCGAGTGGTCTGCAGATTCAAGTGCCCGAGTAGCGCCGCGCCGATATGGATGGGCAGCCCGTTGTTCACCAGGTCCGTGGCCACCAGCCTGCGGAAGTCGTGCGGCGTGAAACTCGTAGCCCGGAAACTGGGATGCTGTTCGGCCAGTTCAGCGCAGCGGCGCCGGAGCATGACCAGCCCGGTCGCCGGCGAGATCACACGCGGGACCGCGCCAGTATGGCGTTGGAACAGAAACGGCATCGGGTCGCTCATGCGCCGCTCGTGGTTGTCGTAGCGCTGAATGATAGGAATGGGACGGCCATGCTGAGTATGCCGCCGGATGATCGCGGCGATCACGGCGAACAATTCCGCCGACATCGGGATGACGCGCTCGCGGTCAGTCTTGGACGGGGCGATCACCAACAGAGCGATGACCTCGCCGTTGGGGCGCTGGTACTGCCTGATGCTCAAATGGGTGAGCTCCAGAAATTCCTCGATCCGAATGCCCGCGTGGCGGAGGACTTCCACCGCTGCGAACTCCCAGAAGGCGAGATCCTCGGCGGTGGTGACATTGATGTAGTTTCCGAGATCGCGGACCCGGGTGTTGGCCTGTCCGCCCCGCCGAGCGCGCCGGTCGTCGGCGGCGGTCCAGACCCGTTCATAGGCCCGGCCATTGACGGTGACCGTCTGGCCGCCGGTCAGCGGCGAGGCAGTCTGCAGCAGCGCCCGCAGGTGGTGGTAGCGGTCTTCCAGATGGGCCACGAGCACGGGTAGCAGCGGTTGGCGCTGGCGCACCCGGTCGTCCATCCTCTCCTTGCCCCGCCGCTGTCGGACGATGACCCCGCGCAGCGCGCCGTCCGGTACTGGGCATGGCGCCACCCACGGTGCCCACTTCTCGGGTTCCTCGACCGCCCAGCTGTGCAGGTCGGTGTAGAAGGAGCGCACCGAGCGCAGGATGTGCTCGAATTCCTCGCGCTGCTTGCGGCCATCCTGGTGGGTGCCGAGCGCCTCGCCACCGCTTGTAGAGATCGGCGCTGATCCGCAGGTCCGGCTGGCCGGGGGCGAGGGCTTCGATCGTGGCCCAGAACAGGCCGCCAGCGAGCGGGACAGCTGGTCCAGGGTCGAGCAGTCCATCTCGGGCTCCCGCCGGCGCAGATAATCCAGCAGCAGTTGCCGGACACCCTGGTGGCGGATGTCGTAGCGGTCGACCAGTTCCTGGACCGTGCGGCGCCCGCTGAGCACGGCCGCGCGCAGCGTCGCCGGGGTGCCGGACGGGAAATGGCCCATGTCGTGCAGCACCCGCCAAGCCAGCTGCCCAGGGAACTGGCCGCGGCCGGTCTCGCCGCGGCTCTTGAATGACAGGCCGTGGTCCCGGGATTCCCGTAGGGTCGGGGACTGGCGCGGTGGCTCACGCTCCGTTTCCAGTCCCCGCCGCCTCAAACCGGACATGCGGTTCTCCCGCATCCGGCTTTCCGACATCGTTCACCGCTGGGCGTGCACCGTCGCCCTGTGCCCGTTTCTGGTCAGGCGGAAGACCCCGAGCCGGCTGATCCACCCATAGGTGTAGCGGGTGGCCCAATTCCGGCCCGAGAGGCCATGTTTGCTGCTGGTGAAGATCGCCAGCCGCTCGTGGACGTACTGGTCTACCGCAGTGAACTTCCGCGCGGAGTTCCCGTTACGGAAGTACCCGGCCCATCCCCGGAGGACGGGATTGAGCTCGGCTACCACGGCAGCCACCGGCCGCTCGGTCCGGGAGCGGGAGGTAGCTGCACGGATCTTGTCCCGCAGTACCCCCAACGCCCTTTGCGAGGGATAACGTTGCAGGTAGAACCTGCCCCGCCACTTCCACGACTCCACCTTGTGGTGGTGGAAACCGAGAAAATCGAAACCCTGCCCGCCCCGGGAGAGGCAGACGACGCCGGACTTCTCCGGATGCAACCGCATCCCGAGCCCGTCCAGCACCTCGGCTGCCAGTTCACGCGCCTGCTCGGCCCGTTCCCTGGTCGGCGACACGACCACGAAATCGTCAGCGAAACGCACCAGCACCCCCATACGCTGCCCGCCGTGTTCCTGCCACGCCTCGTCGAGAAGGTGCAGGGCAACATTGGCGAGCAAGGGGGATATCGGTGAGCCCTGTGGAGTTCCCGCCCCGGTCAGAGAGGTCACCCCACCCTCCAATACACCCATCCGCAGCCACGCCCGGATCAACTTAAGCATCGAGTGGCGAGCTCGGCCACGCACAGGACCGCGATCAGCGACGGGACGGAGCGCACGAACACCAGTGCCGCCACAGCGAGGGCCTGCACGACGATCGCGAGCCGGAAGACCTCGCGCGGGCCGCGCCGGTCGGCCAGGTGACCCACGGGGATGCCTGCCGCGAGTCCGATCAGGGCGGCGGCGCCCAGGGCGAATCCGACCTGGGCGACCGGGAGGCCCACGGAGCGGGTGAAGAACAACGCGGCCCCGGAAACGAAGAGGCCCTTGCCGATCTGGTTGATGAAGGTCGCGGCGGCGAAGGAACGTTTGGGGCTCGTCTCGGGCATGAGGCCACGGGCCACCAGCCAGGACGGTAACCCTCCTCTGGTGCCCTTCCCGGCCGCCGTCTCGGTCGGTTCGCTTTGCCGGCGCTGACTCCTGGTGTCCAACTGGCTGTCCCTCCGACTCTGGGTGATGACGTGTGCCCGGGTGCCCTCATGCCGAGAACGCCGTCCATCGCCGCCTGGCTGCCGAGTGCTTTCGAGCTCGCGAGCGCTGCCTCGCACGGCTTGACGGACGCCGCCTCCGATCAGGCGGACTTGTGGCGGGCGCCGCCCTCGATGTGGATCGTCTCGCCGGAGACAAAGCCCGCACGCAGGAGCCACATCACCGTGTCGACGACGTCGTCGGCCTCGCCGTGGCGTCCGACGAAGGTCCCGTCCGCGCTCTTGCTCAACAAGGCGGTCTTCTTGTCACCAAGGCGATCCCATGCGCCCGAGTCCACGACACCGGGCGAGACGGCATTGACCCGTACCGGCGCCAGATCCGCCGCCAGGTGGCGCGCGGCGTACTCGACCGCACCGTTCGTGACGCCCTTGACGAGTGATCCCGGCCCAGGGCGCCAGCCGACCACACCGGAGAACAGCACCATCGACCCGGTCGGCCGCAGGACCGACGCGAAGTGCTTGGCCACCAGCATCGGGCCGACCACCTTCGCCGTGAACGCAGCCAGCAGCTTGTCGCGATCCAGCTCGGTCGCGCGAACGTCGTGCGGCGCCGAACCGGTCGTCACGATGTGGTCGATTCCGTCCTTCAGCCGTTCTGCCGCGGCCGCGAGCGTCGACTCGTCCTGCAGATCGACCCGCACCGCTGTGGCGCCGATCTCGCGCACCAGCGCGTCGGCCGCAGCCAGATCGCGGGCACCGACAACAACGTCGTACCCGTCCTTCGCCGCACGCCTCGCGACGGCCGCGCCGAGCGCCCGTGCACCGCCGATGACCAGGATCCGTTCCATGTGTCTCGACTCCCTTTCGTAGGATCGGGCACCACGGTATGGTTTTGATACCGGTATCTTCAACGAAACTGGGAGCAGCGATGGGCAAGGCGTACAACGTGATGGCAGCGACCTGCCCGAGCCGCACGGTGCTGCACCGTATCGGCGCCCGCTGGACCGTGTTCGTCGTCAACGCCCTCGACGACGGACCTCGCCGCTTCAGCGAACTGAAGCGGCATATCCGGGGGATCACCCCGAAGACCCTCACCGAGACCCTGCGCTCCCTGGAAGCCGACGGTCTGGTCAGCCGCCACGCGTACGACGAGAACCCGCCCCGCGTCGAGTACGCCCTGACACCGCTGGGCCGCTCTCTGCTCATCCCGCTCCGCGCCGTACGACTCTGGGCCGAAGAGCATGTCCCGGACATCGAGGCGGCCCGATGCCGCCAGCCGGTTCTCTGACCCATGAGTCGACTGCCGACATGAACCCCGGCCGCGGCCGGCGGCCAGGGTCTCGGCGATTTCCTCACGGGCCATCACCCGACGCTCCAAGACCCGTTCCGCATCGGCGAGTTCAGCCAGCACCCGCTCGGCTTCCGCGCGAAGTTCCTCCGCCCGTACCCGGGCAGCCGTCTCCCGCTCCTCCACCGGCCCCATCACCGACGTCACCCCTCAACTCCGCGTCGCCGAGAACGAATTCACCGCCCCGAACCATCCCACCGAGACGACGGACCCATGCCTGGCCAGCGGAAACTCAACGATCACATCCGGTAAGACAACGGCTTCGCAGTCCAGGGCGGCCCGGCCGACGCCCAGCCCGCGGGCCGCAACCTGCGGTCGTCCGGTCCCCAGGCCCTTCATCCTCCGGCCGAAGCCCCGGCCCTCCGCGCTGCCGAGCAGGGCGCCGGCCGGAGCTCGGTGGCCGTCGACGCAGAGCTCGCAGCCCTTGTCGCCGCGCTTGGGCAGGCCGCGGGAGACGGGAAGGCCCGGGCCGTGTTCGACAAGCAGGATCGACATGCCGTGGCTAGCTGATGGTGAAGTCGTCTCCGTAGACGTCTCCCTGGGCGTACCAGCCGTGGATGTAGACGGTGACTTTGCCGGTGGAGTCGGTGGTGAACGGCACCGTCAGCTTTGTCCAACCAGTGCCGGATGCCCACGTGCTGGCGGTCGCTCCGCCGCTGACGCCGACGTAGGCGTAGTTGCCCTGGACATAGGCGGTCAGGGTGTGACTGGTGTTCGGGCTGAGAGTGACGTTCTGGTCACACTCGCCGGTCGTGTTGGAGGTGGGCACCACGTCCACCGCATAGCTGCCGGTGTGCACCGGGGTGGGGACCACCTTGCCGCCGGTCTGGCAGGCCCAGGGGCTCAGGCTGCCGGTCTCGAAGCCGCCGTTGGACAGCGCGGTGCCGCCGCCGCTGGAGCTGGTGACGGTGAGGTTGTACGTGGTGGAGTGGCTGCCGGAGGCGGCCGTACCGGTGACCGTGATCGGGTAGGTACCGGCAACCGCCGAGGAGGACACGGACACCGACAGCGTCGAGGAACTGCCCGCGGTGACCGAGGTGGGGCTCAACGACACCGTCACCCCCGACGGAGCGCCACTCGCCGTGAGACTGACCGTCTGTGCCGACCCGGAGGTCACCGCGGTGCTCACCGTCGCGCTCGCCGAGCCGCCCGGTGCCACCGACCCGGAACTCGGCGAGACGGCTACCGAGAAGTCATTGGCCGGCGTGGGCGTCGGGGTAGGCGTGGGGGTGGGACTCGTGCAGCTCGACGCCGAGCCGCTGACGGCGGTGGCGATCTGGTTGAAGAGGGTGTCGTTGGCGTCCAGGTCGAGCAGTGAGTACATCATCGCGCCGGCGAGCCCGTGGCAGTGCGCGTAGTCGGCCTTGGCCTGGATGGCCTGGCTGCCGAGGCCGGTCCAGAACTCACTACCGGTGTAGAAGTAGTTGGTCTGGGACTTGGGGTCGTAGAAGGTGTCGGCCGAGTTGTCGACGATGCCGCCGAGTTCCTTGTAGTACGCGATGCCCGCGGTGGCGCTGGTGCTTCTGGCCGGGGCGGGGCCGGTTGCGGACTGGTAGAGGCCGTGGTTGGAGCCCGCTGGAACTCCGGTCCAGCCCCGGTAGTACAGCGGATAGCCCATGGTGAGCTTGGACGCCGGGAAGCCGCCCGCGATGCCGTAGGCGGAATCGCCGTTGGTCCAGGCCGAGATGGCGTTGTCCGCGCTGTATTTCTCGGTGCCGGGCGAGATGGCGGTCGAGGGGTCGTCGGCCGACTGGTAGAGCGGGTCCTGGAGGTTGGTCGGGCCGGTGGCGTCCCAGGCGCCGTGCATGTCGTACGTCATGATGTTGGCGTAGTCGAGGTACGAGCCAACCTTGTTGGTCTCGATCTGCTCGATCTTGTCCTGGCCCGCCGGGAGCGCGGCGGTCAGCAGCATCTTGCGGCTGTTAGCGGTGCCGTAGGCGTCGAGCTCGGTGCGGAACTCGGCCATCAAAGCGGTGTAGTTGGCTTTGTCCGCAGTGCTGTAGTGGTTGCCGACGTGGCCGCTGGAGACGCCCGGGTACTCCCAGTCGAGATCGAAGCCGTCGAAGATGCCGGCCGCCGTGCCGGTGCCGCCGAAGCCGCCCTGCACCGGCAGGTTGCCCTTGATGAACATGTCGATACAGGAGCTGACGAACTTCTTCCTGCTGGCGTCGGTGGCGGCGACGTCCGAGAAGTACTTGGAGTACGTCCAGCCGCCGATCGAGGCGACGATCTTCAGGTTCGGGTACTTCGCCTTCAGCTCCTTGAGCTGGTTGAAGGTGCCCGCGATCGGCTGGTTCCACACATCGGCGGTGCCATTGACGGCGTCGCCGGCCGCGAAGGTCTTCTGGTAGTCGGCGTAGGCGTCGCCCGCGCCGTCACCCGCGCTCGGGTTGGTCTCGTCTGTCGAGGCGGCCTTGGTGCTCTCGAAGCAAGTGAGGTTGGTCGGATCGATGTTCTCGAACGAGTAGTTGAGAACGTTGAGCTTCCCGGCGATACCACGGGTGTCGAGCGCTTTCGGGTAGAACGCGTTGCCGTAGATGCTCCACTGGTCGTAGTACGCGATGTTTACGCCGCCGCTGGTCGCAGCGGCCGCGGCGGGCTGGATGTCCGTGACCGAGGCGGACCTGGCCGCCGGGCCGAGGCCGGCGAGCGCAGTGAGTGCGCCGAGGACGAGGGCCGCACTGGTGGCGGCTGCCACAAACGGTCCCTTGACGAGCTGCACGAAGACACTCCGGAGGGAGGGGGACGGGAGTACTTGAATGCATAGCGCCATCCTCATGCGCAGGTCAATGGTCTATACCAAGATAAGGACTAGACCAATTGAAAAGCCTCGGCAAGGCAGCGGAGAAGACGTGCGCCCATCACGCCCGCACGTGGCGCTTCGGCGCCCGCGGGTCGGGCTGCGCATCGCAGCACTGCACCCAAAATTGGTCCAGACCTTGACGGGATCAAGCCTCACACCTTAAATGTGGCGGCAGGTAGAAGCTCCCTGAACCACCATTCACTCAAAGATCTGACGGCCAGTCATTAAAAGGCACGTCACCTCACGGCATTGTCACTTCCTGGCACCACGCCCCCGGCAATACCCCCTACAGCCGCTCAGGAGTACTCCCATGCCCTGGTCCCGCCCGAAGAGATCGCTGATCGCCGCCGTACTCCCGCTGGCCTCGCTGGGCCTGCTGCTCGCCGGCAGCAACACCGCCCATGCCGCCGCCAACCCCGGCCCCGGCTTCCCCGCCCACTACGCCGCGCCGTACGTAGAGACCTGGAACTCCCCCTCCGCCATGGCCTCCGCTCAGTCCGCCACCGGGCTGAAGTACTTCTCGCTGGCTTTCGTCATCAGTGACGGCACCTGTAATGCGACCTTCAACGGCAACACCTCCATCAGCGACGCCGGTTGGACCAGCGCCATCAACTCCCTCCGTGCCTCCGGCGGTGACGTCATCGCCTCGTTCGGCGGCGCGGCCGGCACCGAGCTCGCCCAGGCGTGCACCGACGTCCCCTCGTTGCAGACGCAGTACCAGCGGGTCATCGACACCCTCAACCTGACCAGGATCGACCTCGACATCGAGGGCGCCCCGCTCAACGACACCGCCGCCAACGACCGCCGCAACCAGGCCCTGGCCAACCTCCAGCAGCAGTACGCCGCGAGCGGCAAGACCCTCGCGGTGGACTACACCCTGCCGGTCATGCCCACCGGTCTCGAAGCCAACTCGATCTCCCTGCTCAACGACGCCAAGAGCCACAATCTGAACGTCAACATGGTCAACATCATGACCATGGACTATGGCGCCTCCATGGACATGGGGCAGGCCGCGATCAACGCAGCGACCGCCCTGCAGGGCCAGTTGGGCCAGATCTGGACCACGAAGACCGCTGCCCAGCTGTGGGCGATGGAGGGCAACACCCCGATGATCGGGGTGAACGACTCCACCAACGAAGTGTTCACCACCGCCAACGCCTCCACGCTGGAGAGCTTCGCCGCCTCCCACGGCATTCAGGAGCTCTCCTATTGGTCGCTGGGCCGCGACAAGGCCTGCACAACCAATGGGACACTGTCCAGCACCTGCAGCGGCACGACGCAGAACCCGTACCAGTTCGCCTCCACCTTCAACGCCCTGACCGGCGCCGCACCCACCGCCCCCACCGGACAGATCACCGGGTATGGCGGCAAGTGCGTGGACGTCGCCGCGGCCAACACCGCCAACGGCACCGCCATCCAGCTCTACGACTGCAACGGCACCGCCGCCCAGAGCTGGACAGTGGCAACCAACGGCTCGCTCCAGGCCCTCGGCAAGTGCATGGACGTCACCGCCGCAGGCACCGCCAACGGCACCCAGGTCCAGCTCTACGACTGCAACGGCACCGGCGCCCAGCAGTGGCAGCACCAGAGCAACGGGACCCTGGTCAACCCCGCCTCGGGGCGTTGCCTGGACGCCACCGGACCCAGCTCCGCCAACGGCACCCGGCTCCAGATCTGGGACTGTTTCGGCGGCGCCAACCAGCAGTGGAACCTGCCCAGTTGAGCAGGCCGACCGGAAGCAGCACGACGAATGATCAGAACGGAGGATCAGATGAACCCTGCTCAACGACCGTGGCGGCGCACCGCCATGCTGGCAATAACAGCCGCTGCGGCCCTGGTGGCAAGCGGCCTCACGTTCACCCTCGCCCCCTCAGCCGCTGCAGCGGTCACCCCGGCCGCCACCGCTCCGGCGATCTCGTCGGGTTCCACGTACACGGTCGCCAACAGCAACAGCGCCAAGTGCGTGGACGCGAAGGCAGCCAGCACCGCTAACGGCACCGCTGTCCAGCAGTACAGCTGCAACAGCACGGGGGCGCAACAGTGGCGGTTTACCGCCACTGACAGCGGCTACTTCCAGGTCGGCAGCGCGAACAGCACGGCGCAGGTGTGGGACGTCACCAACGTGTCCGCCGCCGACAGCGCGCTGATCCAGCTGTGGACGTACGGCGGCGGCAACAACCAGCAGTGGCTGCCGGTCGCGGAGCCCACCGGGGGGTACCACTTCATCAACCGCAACAGCGGCAAGTGCCTGGACGTGCCCAGCGCCTCAACGGCCGACAGCACGCAGTTGCAGCAGTACACCTGCAACGGCACCCCCGCCCAGTCCTTCACCCTCGCCCTCGCCGGGGGAACCCCGCCAGCCGCCCCGGACCTGGGGCCCAACGTGCTGACCTTCGACCCATCGATGTCGAGCTCCACTATCCAGAGCCAGCTCGACAACGTCTACAACCAGCAGCAGACCAACCAGTTCGGCAGCAACCGCTACGCGCTGCTGTTCAAGCCGGGCTCGTACAACGTCAACGTCAACGTCGGCTTCTACACCCAAGTACTGGGCCTGGGCCAGTCGCCGAACGCCACCACCATCACCGGCGGCGGGGTGAACGCCGACGCGGCCTGGGCCGGCGGCAACGCGACCCAGAACTTCTGGCGCTCCGCCGAGAACCTCACGATCAGCCCCTCCTCCGGCAGCACCAAGTGGGCCGTGTCACAGGCTTCGCCGATGCGCAGGGTGCACGTCACGGGCTCGATGGTGCTGGACGACAACGGCGGCTGGTCCAGCGGCGGCTTCCTCGGCGACTCGGTGGTCAACGGTCAGGTGAACTCCGGAACCCAGCAGCAGTGGCTGTCGCGCAGCGACCAGTGGGGCAGCTGGACCGGCTCCAACTGGAACATGGTCTTCGTCGGCGACACCAACGCCCCCGCGCAGAGCTTCCCCAATCCCCCGTACACCACGGTCGCCCAGGCGCCCACGATCGCTGAGAAGCCGTTCCTCTACGTCGACCAGACCGGCGCCTACCAGGTGTTCGTCCCGGCCGACCGGACCAACACCCAGGGCGCCACCTGGAACAACGCCGTCCCGGCGGGCACCTCCCTGCCGATCAGCCAGTTCTACATCGCCAAGCCCACTGACACCGCCGCGACCATCAACACGGCGCTCGCCTCGGGCAAGAACCTGCTGTTCACGCCGGGCGTCTATCACCTGACCGACACCATCAGGGTGACCCGCCCCGACACCGTGGTACTGGGCCTCGGCCTGGCCACGCTGGAGGCGGACAACGGCGTCACCGCGATGTCGACCGCCGACGTGAACGGCATCCGGATCGGCGGGCTGCTCTTCGACGCCGGCACGACCAACTCCCCCGTCCTGCTGCAGGTCGGCCCGAGCGGTTCCAACGCCGACCACTCCGCCGACCCGACCGTACTGTCCGACGTCTTCGCCCGCATCGGCGGGGCGGCCGTCGGCAAGGCCACCGTCAGCGTCCAGGTCAACAGCAGCAACGTCATCGGCGACGACCTGTGGCTGTGGCGGGCCGACCACGGCAGCGGTGTCGGCTGGACGTCCAACACCGCCGCCAACGGCCTGGTCGTGAACGGCACCAACGTCACCATGTACGGCCTGGCGGTGGAGCACTACCAACAGTACTCGGTGCTCTGGAACGGCAACGGCGGGCGCACCTACTTCTTCCAGAACGAGCTCCCGTACGACCCGCCGAACCAGGCGAGCTGGATGAACGGGAGCACCCAGGGATACGCCGCCTACAAGGTGGCCGACTCGGTGACCAGCCACGAGGCATGGGGAGTCGGCAGCTACTGCTACTTCAGCTCGAACTCCTCCGTTGTCGCCGACCGCGCCTTCGAGGTGCCCTATACCTCCGGGGTCAGGTTCCACGACCTGGTGACGGTCTCCCTGGGCGGCGTCGGAACGATCAGCCACATCATCAACTCCACCGGCGGCCCGTCGAACTCCTCCAACAGCGTCGCCTACCTCGCCAACTACCCGTGATGGCCCCTCTCTGATCGGGCTACCACCGGCCGGCTACCGCTGCTGATGCGACGGCAGCCGCCGCAGGGCCCCGGGCGCGGCCACTTCCCGGCCGGCGGTGCGTCGGCGGTCTGTACGCTGGACCCCGCCGCGTTACTCTCCGTGCGCCCGATGGCCGGGTCTGGGGAAGGCGGCCTGCGGCCGTCGAGCTGGCTGATCCAAATCGATGATGGTACGCGGGTGCTGGTGGCGGAGCGGTACCGGTTGGACGCGGCGATCGGCCGTGGCGGGATGGGGAGGTCTGGCGTGCGTCGACACCGTCCTGATCCGAAGTAGCACCGGCCCACGGAAACAGCGAGAACGGGCGTAGGGGCCGGGTCATCATCGGCGACGGCCCGGCCCCTACGGCATGGAACACGAAAGCTGCGGGCACCACCCTCGCCGGGTGATGCCCGTAGCCGCGTGACCGCTGCGTCAGAGCACGATGAGACCAATGCGGATGTCGTCGAAGTCCCTGCGGTCGAAACGGTCGCGGTCGAAGTCCCTGCGGTCGAAACGGTCGCGGTCGCAGTCCCTGCGGTCGAAACGGTCGTGGTCGAAGTCCCTGCGGTCGAAACGGTCGCGGTCGAAGTCCCCGCGGTCA
>NZ_SUMC01000016.1 GCF_005047355.1 Actinacidiphila oryziradicis | reverse complement strand
TGGGTGTCGTAACCGCGTCACTACCAAGGGGCCTGTTCTTTCATGCCCGCGGCCGCACCCGAACCTCCGTCCAGATGATCACCCACGCCGCACACCTCGAACGAGATCCGGTTTGCCACAACGCACTAAGCCAAACGGTTGTACGTTCGCTGCGATTTGGCGTGATCTCGCACGGTGTCAGTCCGCGCTTGTCCGGCGCTTTTCCCGTGCTTGCCCAACACTTGGCGTACGGCAGTGGTTTTCATTTTCACATCAGGGTAAGCTGGTCACGCCATTCGTCGACACCGTCGGCGTCGCGGCCGACTGCGGGAGATGGCACATGACGGCCAGCTGTCAGGGGTCAAAAGGCAGCTGGTGACGGGTCGGCGGTCCCGCCAGCTCTGCTCTGGGTGTGGCGCCCGGGGCGGGGCCGCCAGGCCCGGGCCGCGGCCGCGCGCGCAAGAGAGCGTGCGAGCGGCCCGCCCGGCTTGGATACGATGACGGTGATCTGCGGCGACCGTCTGGCCCGTATCAGGGTCGGCCGCGGCCTATCGATACCGAACAAATTGGAGCATCCAAGGATGACTCGACAGTTGATCACCAGTGCTCTGCCCTATATCAATGGGATCAAGCACCTGGGCAACATGGTTGGGTCCATGCTCCCGGCGGATGTCCACGCCCGGTACCTCCGGCAGCGCGGCCGCGATGTCCTCTACATCTGCGCCACCGACGAGCACGGCACCCCCGCCGAGCTGGCAGCCAAGGAGGCCGGTCTCCCCGTCGACGAGTTCTGCGCGCGGCAGCACGAGGCGCAGAAGGCGATCTACGAAGGCTTCCACCTCGCCTTCGACTACTTCGGCCGCAGCTCGTCGGCACAGAACGTCGAGATCACCCAGACCATCGCGCGCGAGCTGCAGAAGAACGGCTTCATCGAGGAGCGCCCGATCCGCCAGGTGTACTCCAACACCGACGGCCGCTTCCTCCCCGACCGTTACATCGAAGGCACCTGTCCGCACTGCGGCTACGACAAGGCCCGCGGCGACCAGTGCGAGAACTGCACCCGGGTGCTCGACCCGACCGACCTGATCGAACCGCGCTCGGCCATCAGCGGCAGCAGCGACCTCGAAATCCGTGAGACCAGGCACCTCTTCCTCCTCCAGTCCAAGCTGGCAGCGGAAGTCGAGAGCTGGCTCGACGCCCAGAGCGCCGACTGGCCCGCCCTGGCGTCCTCGATTGCCCGCAAATGGCTCGCCGAAGGCCTGCACGACCGCTCGATCACCCGCGACCTGGACTGGGGCGTGCCCGTCCCGGCCGACACCTGGCCCGACCTCGCCGCCGAGGGCAAGGTCTTCTACGTCTGGTTCGACGCCCCGATCGAGTACATCGGCGCGACAAAGGAGTGGGCCGACGCCGCGCCCGCGGGCGAGTTCCGCGACTGGAAGTCCTGGTGGTACGAGGCCGATGACTCCGTCCGCTACACCCAGTTCATGGCCAAGGACAATGTCCCGTTCCATACCATCATGTTCCCGGCCACACTGCTCGCCACCCGTGACGCCTGGAAGAAGGTCGACTACGTCAAGGCCTTCAGCTGGCTGACCTACTACGGCGGGAAATTCTCCACCAGCCAGCAGCGCGGCATCTTCACCGACGCCGCCCTCGATCTGCTGCCCGCCGACTACTGGCGCTACTTCCTGATCGCCAATGCCCCCGAGTCCGACGACACCAGCTTCACCTGGGAGCTGTTCTCGTCCGGCGTCAACAAGGACCTCGCCGACAACCTGGGCAATTTCGTGAACCGCGTGCTCTCCTTCAGCCGCAAGCGGTTCGGCGACACCGTCCCGGCCGGCCGCGAGAGCGGCGCCCCGGAGGCCCGGCTCGGCGAGCAGATCGCGCGGCTCCTGGCCGAGTACGAGGGGCACATGGACACCCTGCAATTCCGCAAGGCCGCCGCCGCACTGCGCGCCCTGTGGAGCGCCGGCAACTCCTACCTGGAGGAGAAGGCCCCCTGGACGGAGATCAGGACCGACCAGGAGGGCGCCGCCCTCACGCTCCGCACCGCCATGAACCTGATCCATCTGTACGCCGTGGTGTCCGAACCCCTCATCCCGGCCACCACCAAGGCCATGCGCGCCGCCTTCGCCCTGCCCGCCGACTCCCCCGCGGCGCAGCTCCGCTGGGTCTCCGCCGACCAGGCCCGCGCGCTGGACTTCATCCCGGCCGGTACCGCCTTCGCCGTCCCGCCGGTGCTCTTCGCGAAGATCACCGACGACGACCTGGAGTCGTACCGCGCCCGCTTCGGCGCCAATGCTCCGTAGCGATCGCCTACGGGCCGACTGTGCCTTCGAAGCACTCCCGCGCGCCTCCGCCCGTCGGCTCCAGGCAGCCGCGCACCCGGTTCCCGGCGGTCACCGCCACCATCGGGGTGAAGAGATAGCCCTGCGCGTCGTACGTGTCGGTGACCTTGGCAGTTCTTGCCGGTCCGCCGGGTGCGGACACCTCGATCCGGTCGCCGATCCGGCTCTGCCAGATCCGGACCCATGCCGCGCCGCACTCCACGCTGTAGCGGATCTCCACCTGGGCGCCGGTGGCGGCCCGGTGCAAGCCGAGGGACCGTGGTGGGGCACCGCACAACATGCCCTCCGGGCTCTTCCCGGCGCAGGACTCTCCATGGCACCGGGGCCCAGCGGGTGACAGCTCGGGAGTCGCCGGGCGTGCCGACCGGGAAATCCCGAGCCCGACCGCTGCCGCGCAGACCAGCGCGACCGCCAGGCCGGCCGCGTACACCGTCCGGCCACGCCTCCGTGCCGTTTGCGTCGTCGTCAGCGGCGGCGGCGCCGCTGATGACGACGACGCCGACCCGGCTTCGGGCTCGGGGGGCCTGCACGCACCCCGCCGGCTGACGGCGAGGTCCGCCAGTTCCCACAGCGCCATGAGCCGGCCTTTGGGCTCATCGGCTACCTGGCACAGCGCTTCCACGGCCTCCCGTGGTGGCAGCACCTGCCTGCCGAGATACCGCCCCCACGCCGACTTGCTGTACGGAGTCTGGTCAGCGAGTCCTGCCAGGCTGAGGCCCGTACGGTGCTTCAGTTCACAGAGCCCCTCAACCAGCTGCCTGCACTCGGGCTCCGACAACCGGGAAGTCATCCGCGCAGCGCCGTCCAGGTGTGTGGCCCGACAATGCCGTCAACGACCAGCTTCGCGTGTTGCTGCTCCTGCCTGACGGCCCATTGCGTACGGTTGCCGAAGACACCGTCTATCCCGCCTGGTGAAAAGCCGGCCCGCTGCAGCAGGCACTGAACCTCAGCGACTTCCGGGCCCGCCATACCCATCTGGAGCACGGCGTCCCGAGTCGGGCTGTTGCCCGCATACCAGCTGCCCTCCTTGCGGTGGACGTCGCATGCGTAGCTCGGCTGCGCGCCGGCTTTGGCCGTAGTCCGGACCGCGTCCTCATGCCAGGGCTCGGTGACCAGCAGCGCCACGAGTACGCCTGCTGCCACCACTACGGCGGCCGCCAGCAGCTGCCGTTTGGTGGGCCGGTGCCTCGGCTCCGGCGGAAGCACTGGTCGCTCCTCGGCCTCCGGGTTCTGCTGGCCGGCCGCCGTCCCGCGTTCCCCCCAGCAGGTCTCGGCGACCTCGTGCAGCGCGAGCAGCCCGGTCGGATCGACCACGCACACCCGCGCCAGTTCTTCGACGGCCTGGCGCGGCGGCAGGCTCTTCCCGTTGAGATACCGCTCCCATGACGACTTGCTGTAGCCGGTCCTGGCTTCCAGAGACTTCAGATTCAGCCCGCTGTGGTCCTTCAACCTGCGCAGCTGCACCACCAGTTGCCGGACCTGTGGATCCACTGACTCGGGCAGCGCTTTCCAACGCGACATGTCCATTCCCCGTTCACGCACGCCGGTCCGTTCCCCGGCATCGGCACTCTACGGAATCCGGATGACGTCCGTCCGGCCGTAGTTCCCCCGTATACGTACCACGCGGGCGATCAGGCCACCAGGGCGTCCCGGCACGGCAGCATTCCCTCCGTCGTCCCTGCAGGTCAGAAGGTGGGACGTCCCGCTGGCACCTCACTTGGCCAGCCGGTCTGGACTCGGCCGGAAGCCGACCGGCAGCATCGGTCAGGCAGGACGGGCGGCACGGTCAACCGCGCCCCATCGCAACCCGGAAGGAATCCCGAGACATGAACGTAAGCAAGCGACTCGCGGCCACTGCCCTGACGGCGGCCCTCCTCGGCGGCGGCGCAGCCCTCGCCCCGCCGGCTCAGGCCGGTGTCTCCTGGGCGGCGGCCCCGGCAGCGTCGCCGCAGGCGGTGAAGTGCAAGCACCTGAGTGGCGTCGGCTACTACTGCGGCTACTACAAGGGGACCGCCACCAAGGCCTCCGGGAGTTCCGGCAGCGCCGTGAAGGAGATCCAGGCGCTGCTCAGGTACCACTGGAAGACCACACCCGGGAAGAAGCTGGCGGTGGACGGCAAGTTCGGCTCGAAGACCAAGGCAGCGGTCAAGTCGTTCCAGACTCAGATCAACAAGAACCAGCACCCTTCGCCGAAGCTCAAGGTGGACGGCATCGTCGGTGCCCACACCTGGTGGTGGCTGCGCTACTGAGCGAGTGGCGCACCATAGCCCGCTCGGTCGGGCAGCGCGACGGCGGCCCGTCCTCCCTGGGGGAGAGGACGGGCCGCCGTGCCCGGGACAACTCGGAGCCGGCCCCGCTATTCCTCCGCGGCGGACAGAGGCATCGCGGCGTCGGACTCGTCCTTGAGGGCGACGCCCGTCAGGCGGAGGTCGCGGGCGCGGTGCATGAGGGCGGCGAGCTTGCGGGCGGCCTCGGGGTGGGAGAGGCCGAGCGGGGGACGGATGTTGGAGACGCAGTTGCGGTCGGCGTCCGTGCGGCCGGGGCCGGGGGCGTAGGTGAGGTAGGCGCCCAGGCTGTCGGCGGCGGACATGCCGGGGCGTTCGCCGATGAGGACGACGGACATGGCGGCGCCCAGGGCGTGGCCGATGTCGTCGCCGAGGGCGACGCGGGCCTGGCCGGCGAGGACGACGGGGGCGAGGTTCCAGCCGGGGAGCAGGGCGGTGGTCGCGCGGACGACGGCGGCGGCGTGGTCGTGGACGGCGCGGCTGGAGAGGCCGTCGGCGATGATGACGACGGCGTCCCAGTCGCCGTGGGGGAGGCGGGCGCGGTCGGCGTCGTCGAGGCGGCGGCCCAGGTCGGGGCGCTGGAGATAGGTGAGGCGGTCGGGGGCGGCGCTGTGCACCCGGAGGGTCGGGGTGCCGGGGAGGGCGGCGGCGATGATGTCGGGGTCGAACGGGGTGTGGACGGCGTCCCGGGCGGCAGCATGGGCGGCCTGGAGCTCCAGGCGGTGCCGGGTGGGCAGGGCGGAGCCGGCCCGGCCGAGGCCGATGCGGGCCTGGGTGTGGCGGCGCAGGGCGGACCAGAGGGCGGCGTCGGCCACGCCGGTCGCGGGCGCGCCGGGATCGTGGGCCGAGCCCTCGGGGGGCGTGCCGGAGCCGGTCGCGGTGACGGGCGTCCGGTCGTCGTGGCCGACCCCGGGAACGGCCGGGACTGGGCTCGCGGACTCGCCGGCAGGCGTGAGGTGACGGCTCGTCATGCGGCGATCTCCTTCCCGGCGGCCGCCGCGATGGCGGCAAGCGGGTGGGCGGCGCCGGATACGTCGCGGATCGTGCCCCGGTCGTCCAGCAGGCCGATGCCGTCCAGCCAGGCCTCGAACTCGGGGGCGGGGCGCAGCCCCAGCACTTCCCGCAGGTAGAGGGCGTCGTGGTACGAGGCCGACTGGTAGTTGAGCATGATGTCGTCACCGCCGGGCGTGCAGATCACGAACGAGGCGCCCGCGACGCCGAGCATGGTGAGCATCGTCGCGATGTCGTCGTCATCGGCGTCGGCGTGGTTGGTGTAGCAGATGTCCAGGCCCATGGGCAGGCCGAGCAGCTTGCCGCAGAAGTGGTCCTCCAGCCCGGCGCGGAGGATCTGCCGGCCGTCGTAGAGGTACTCGGGGCCGATGAAGCCGACGACGGTGTTGACCAGGAGCGGCTCGTAGCGCCGGGCGACGGCGTACGCGCGGGCCTCGCAGGTCTGCTGGTCGACGCCGTGGTGGGCGTCGGCGGAGAGGGCGCTGCCCTGGCCCGTCTCGAAGTACAGGGCGTTCTGCCCGACGGTGCCGCGGCCGAGCTCGCGCGCGCCCTGGAAGGCCTCGTCGAGGATCCCGAGGGTGACACCGAAGGACGCGTTGGCCGCCTGGGTCCCGGCGATGGACTGGAAGACCAGGTCCAGCGGGGCGCCCTGCTCCATGAGACCGATGCTGGTGGTGACATGGCTGAGCACGCAGGACTGGGTGGGTATGCCGTACCGCTCGATCACCCCGTCGAGCAGTTCCAGCAGCGCCCGTACCGCGCGCGGGCTGTCGGTCGCCGGGTTGATGCCGATGACCGCGTCACCGGAGCCCATCAGCAGCCCGTCGAGCAGCGCGGCGGCGACACCCGCCGGATCGTCGGTGGGGTGGTTGGGCTGGAGGCGGGTGGCTATCCGGCCGGGGAGGCCGATGGTGGAGCGGAAGGCGGTGACGACGCGCACTTTACGGGCGGCGGCGACGAGGTCCGCGTTGCTCATGAGCTTCGAGACAGCCGCGGCCATCTCGGGGGTGACCCCCGGCGCGATGGCGGCCAGCGCCGGACCGTCGGCGGCCTCCGACAGCAGCCAATCCCGGAACTCGCCGACGGTGAGATCCGCGACCGGCGCGAAGGCGGCGGCGTCGTGCGTATCGAGGATGAGCCGGGTGACGTCGTCGTCCTCGTACGGGATCACCGGCTCGGCGAGGAACTGCCGCAGCGGTACCTCGGCCAGGGCCATCCGGGCGGCGACGCGCTGCTGCGCGGACTCGGCGGCGAGCCCGGCCAGCCGGTCACCGGTGCGTTCGGGACTCGCGGCGGCGAGGAGGTGGGCGAGACCGGTGAACCGGTAGCGGCGGACGCCGAGGGTGGCGGTGTAACCGCTCAAGAGTGGCTCTCCGTTCTGCGGGCCGCCCGGCTCCGGAGGGAGCATGCGGCATGAGGGCACGTCCCGTTGCCTGGACCGCGTGCGTCGGCTCAGCATGCCTGCCGACCCATGTCCCACCGACCGTAGGAGAGCCAGACCATAGGGTCCACGCATGGCCGGAGAGTTAACACAGACGTTCGTTTCGCAGTCGGAATTGACCCACATTTAACGCTGTGACCTGCGTGAATCCGAATCGCTGAGGTGAGAATTGCCCCTCGTTGGCGAACCGGATGAGGAGCCCGGGACGGGCGCCCCTGCCGCAGCCGGCCGCCCTTAGAATTGTCGGCTGTGCCCACTCTCCAAGCCCCCGACGATCTGCGTGCCGCCCTGGCCGAGCTGCTCGACGGGCTGCCCCCGACGCAGGCCGCCCGGGCCGTCGACCGGCTGATCGCGAACTACCGGGGCGGTACGCCGACGAACGCGCCGATCCTGCGCGACCGCTCCGATGTCGCGGCCTACGCGGCCTACCGGATGCCGGCCACCTACGCCGCCGTGCGGTCGGCACTGGCCGCGTTCCGGGCCCGGGCAGGTGAGTGGAGCCCGGCGAGCCACCTCGACGTCGGCGGCGGCACCGGCGCGGCGACCTGGGCGGTCGGTGACGCCTGGGCGGACGACGGTAGGCATGGCAGCACCGTCCTGGACTGGTCCGACGCCGCCCTGGACCTCGGCCGCACCCTGGCCCGGGGCGCCGACTCCGCCGCCGTACGCGCCGCCGAGTGGCGCAAGGTCTCCCTGAGCAGCGGCAAGCGGCTCCCCGAGGCCGACCTCGTCACCATCTCGTACGTCATCGGCGAGCTCACCGCCGCCGACCGCACCGCCCTGGTCGCGGAGGCGGCGCGAGCGGCCGGCGGCGCCGTGATCATTGTCGAGCCCGGCACTCCCGACGGCTACGCCCGCGTCATCGCGGCCCGCGACCAGCTCATCGCCGCCGGCTACCGGATCCTCGCCCCCTGCCCGCACGACGCGGCCTGCCCCGTCCAGGCCCCCGACTGGTGCCACTTCGCCGCCCGCGTCAACCGCAGCTCCCTGCACCGCCAGGTCAAGGGCGGCTCGCTCCCGTACGAGGACGAGAAGTTCAGCTACGTCGCCGCCGCCCGCTTCCCCGCCACCCCGGCCGTCAGCCGCGTCGTACGCCACCCCCAGCTGCGCAAGGGCCAGGTCCTGCTCGAACTCTGCACCCGCGACGAGGGCCTGCGGCGCACCACCGTCACCAAGCGGCACGGTGTGGACTACCGTGCCGCCCGCGATGCCGACTGGGGCGATGCGTGGCCGCCTTAGAGGCCGCCCCACCTGTTCGCGCGGCCTCTACTCCCTCGGCGGGATGACGGCGAAGGCCTCCGCCTCCAACAGCAGGTCCGGCCGGAAGAGGGCGGCCACCTGGAACGCTGTGCTGGCCGGCGGGCGCTCGGTGTCTATGTGGGCGTCACGGGCCACCCGTACCGCCGGAAGGATGGCGATGTCGGTGACGTAGAAGGTCAGCTTCACGACGTCGGCGAAGGTCGCACCGGCGGCGGCGAGGCATCGGCGCAGGTTCTCGAAAATCTGAGCCGCCTGGGCGGCGGCATCCCCCTCGCCGACGAGCTTGCCGTCCTCGTCGAGGGCGACCTGCCCGGAGACGGCGATGAACCGGCCCTCGCCTAAGACGACATGGCTGTAGCCGTTTCCCGGAGCGACGCCGTCCGGTCCGGAGATGTGGGTGAGATGCGACATGAGTGCTCCCTGAGTGGGTTGACCGTGATCGTTGACCGGCCAACGCTACGCGGCGACCGCCCGCCGCCGCTGCGAATATCCGCCCGAGTCACAGCCAGCCGTAACGCCGGAAGGCCCGGTAGACGACATAGGACACCGTGGCGGTGAAGGCCATCATCAGCGGATAGCCGAAGGACCACTTCAGCTCCGGCATGTTCTCGAAGTTCATCCCGTAGAACCCGGCGATCATCGTGGGGATGGCCAGGACGGCCGCCGCCGCGCTGATCCGCCGCATGTCGACATTCTGCTGTACGGCGAGCTGGCTGAGATTGGCCGCCAGCAGTCCGTCGACCAGCTCGCTGTAGCCGCCGAGCCGCTCCCGCACCTGGGCGAGGTGATCGGCGACGTCCCGCAGATAGCGGGCCACCTCCGGGCCGATGCCGGGCTGCGGCTCATCGGCGAGGCGCTGCAGCGGCCGGGCCATCGGCAGGACGGCGCGCTTGAACTCGAGCAGCTCGCGCTTGAGCTGGTAGATCCGCTCGGCGTCGTCGCCGTGTCCGGGGGAGAAGACATCGGACTCCATCTGCTCGACGTCCAGCTCGACCGCGTCAGCGACCTCCAGATAGTCGTCGACGACCTGGTCCGCTATGGCGTGGAGCACGACCGCCGGGCCCTGGGTGAGGAGGTCGGGGCGGGCTTCCAGATTGCGCCGGACCCGGGCCAGGTCGGGCGCGCTGCCGTGCCGGACGACGACGATGAAATCGGCGCCGAGGAAGATCATGATCTCACCGGTGTCGACGACGTCGCTGGTCGCGGTGAGCTTCTCGTGATCGACGAAGACGATCGTCTTGAGGACGAGGAAGAGCGTGTCGCCGTACTGCTCCAGCTTCGGCCGTTGGTGCGCCTTGACCGCGTCCTCCACCGCCAGTGGGTGCAGGTCGAAGGCCTCGGCGATCTCGGCGAGGTGATCGGCCTCCGGCTGGTGGAGGCCGATCCACGTGAAGCCGCCGGGCCGCTCGCGGGCGGCCTTGAGCGCCTCGCGCGGCGGCAGGGTCGCCTTGCGTACGCCGTCCTCGTACACGGCGCAGTCGACGACCACGTCATCGGTGCATTTGCGAGGCGCGGGCGGGACCGGGGCCTCCACCCATTTGCCGGCCTTGTCGGCTTTCCCGGTCCTGCCGGTGCTCAACCACTGCCGTTGACCTGCCATCGCGCCACTCCTCTTACCCAACTGCACAGTTACGTGGCCTGCTCCAGCACGGCCATCGCAGCATTGTGCCCGGGAATGCCGCTGACCCCGCCACCACGTACCGCGCCGGCGCCGCAGATCAGGACGTTCGGGCGGTCCGTCTCGACTCCCCACCGGCCGGTGGATTCCGACGCGTAGGGGAAGGCCAGGTCGCGGTGGAAAATGTGGCCGCCCGGCAGCCCGACCTCGCGCTCCAGGTCGAGCGGGGACTTCGCCTCGATGCAGGGGCGGCCGTCGGCGTCCTCGGCCAGGCAGTCGGTGAGCGGTTCGGCGAGTACCGCGTCGAGCTGCGCCAGGATGGCCTTGAGCAGGGCGTCCTTCGACGAGGAGAGCCGGGCGGGGGCGTGCAGGCCGAAGAGGGTGAGGGTGTGCAGGCCCTGGGCGGCCAGGTCGGGGGCGAGGATGGAGGGGTCGGTGAGGCTGTGGCAGTAGATCTCGGACGGGGGAGTGGCGGGGACCGCCCCGGCGGCGGCTTCCTCGTACGCGGTCTGCAGCTGGCTGTACGACTCGGCGATGTGGAAGGTCCCGGCGAATGCCTCGCGCGGGTCGATACCGGTGTCACGGAGCCGGGGCAGGCGCCGCAGCAGCATGTTGACCTTCATCTGGGCGCCCTCGGGCTTGGCGGGCGGTGCCTCGCCGAGCAGCCCGGCCAGCGCGTGCGGCGAGGCGTTGACGAGGACGTGCCGGGCTCCGACCCGGCCTCCGGCGTAGCTGACCTCGGCCTGCGTGCCGTCGGTTTCCACGGCCGTCACCTCGGCGCCGGTGACGATCTCCGCGCCCGCCGCACGGGCGGCGTCCGCGAGGGCGTCGGTGAGCGCGCCCATGCCGCCGACGGGTACATCCCAGTCGCCGGTGCCGCCGCCGATCACGTGGTAGAGAAAGCAGCGGTTCTGCAGCAGCGAAGGGTCGTGGGCGTACGTGAATGTGCCTATCAGGGCATCGGTGAGAACGACGCCGCGTATGAGGTCGTCATCGAACACCGCCTCCACCGTCTCGCCCAGCGGCCGTTCGAACAGGGCCTCCCAGGCCACCGGATCGTCCACGATCCGTTCCAGCCCGGCGCGGCTCGGCAGCGGCCCGGTCAGGGTCGGGAACACCCGCTCGGCGACCCGCTGCGTCATCCCGTAGAAGCGCTGCCACGCCTCGAAGTCCCGGTCGGAACCGGTGATCCGGAGAAAGCTCTCGCGGGTGCGGGCCGGGGAGCCGGAGTCGACCAGCAGCCCTCCGTCGCCCTTCGGGGTGTACGAGGAGATCCGGCGCCTGCGTACCGCGAAGCGCAGTCCCAGGTCGTCCGTGATCTTTCTCGGCAGCAGGCTGACCAGGTACGAGTAGCGCGACAGCCGTGCGTCCACCCCCGGGAAGGCCCGGGTCGACACCGCCGCCCCGCCGGTGTGGTCCAGCCGTTCCAGTACGAGCACGGAGCGGCCCGCGCGGGCGAGGTATGCGGCGGCGACCAGGCCGTTGTGGCCGCCGCCGACGATCACGGCATCGTAGGAGGTACGGAGGGGCATGCGCATGCGCCCCTTCGTACCACGCTCCGCCCGGCACCGGGCAATGGCCCTTGGGCGCGGGCCGGTGGCCGGCGTTGTGCCCACCCCGTTCCGACCAGCGGAACGGGGTGCCCACAACGTGGGTAAATTCAGCCCGTCCGGCGTTTGAGGACTGGGGATCTGGGGGCAGAGCCTCCAGTTTCGGTCACCCCGAAGCTGAGCGCAGCTCGTTCGTGCAGCACTTCACGCTGCCGCCCGCCTTGTGCAACTCGGAGAGGTCGACGCCGACAGGTTCGTACCCCCGCGCCCGCAGAGGGCCGAGGAGGCCCTTCGCGCCGGCCGGGAGCAGCACGTGCAGCCCGTCGCTGACGGCGTTCAGCCCGAGGGCCGCCGCGTCCTGGGCGGTGGCGAGCAGGGCGTCGGGGAAGAGCCGGCGCAGGACCGCCCGGCTGCCGGGGGAGAAGGCCTCGGCGTAGTACATGACCTCGTCCTGGTCCCCGTCGAGGACGGAGAGGGCCGTATCGAGGTGGTAGTAGTGCGGATTGGTCAGCTCCAGGCTGATGACCGGGCGGCCGAAGTACTCCTGGGCCTCGGAGTGCGAGAGCAGACTACTGCGGAAGCCCTGGCCGGCCAGGATCCAGGACGTGGTGACGGCGAAGTCCCCTTCACCCTCGTTGATGTGCCGTGGCTCCTGTACCTCGGCGAAATTCGCCTGGTACCAGGCGAGGTGGGCGGGCGCTTCCGCCGTCCGTTCCTCGCATGCGAACCGGGCGCCGAGGACCCGGTCGTCCACGACGGTCGCGCCGTTCGCGGCGAAGACCATGTCGGGCAGGCCGGGCACGGGGTCGAGGATCTCGACCGTATGGCCGAGGGCGCGGTAGCGGTCGCGCAGGTCCTCCCACTGGAAGAGTGCGAGCGCGGAATCGACCGGCTTGGCCGGGTCCATCCATGGGTTGATCGAGTAGGTCACCCGGAAGTGGGTCGGGGGGCACATCAGATACCGCCGGGGTGTGGCGGCGCGGGGTGTGCTCAAAGAGGGCTCCTCAGGGTCCGGTAGGGCACCGTTCGGGACTCACTGAGCACATGATGAACCTGAGGCGGACACTCCGCACCGGATTACGGACAGGGAATTCCCCGCCGTCAGGTCACGATTCCGCGCGCTGGCCCCGGGAGAAGATCGTCGGGGTGCCGGGGAGTTCGGGAGAGGGGCCGAGCTTCTCCGCCAGATCGGCCACACCGTCCAGGAGCGAGGTGGCGGGCCGGTATCCGAGACCCTCGAGTTTGGAGATGTCAGCGACCAGGCGGTAGGTGTCGTCCTCGATTTCCTGGATCACTTTGAGCTCGGGCTTCCGGCCGGTCGCCGCCGCGATCGCCTCCACGAGCTGGCGCATCGATGTCTCCGTTCCGGAGCCGATGTTGTAGGCCTGACCCAGCTCGCCCCGGTCGGCGATGGTCAGGAGTCCCGCGACCAGATCGCTGACGTGCACGAAGTCGCGGGTCTTGCGGTCGATGTCGCCGACGATCTGGATGCGCTGCTTGTTGAGGTGCCAGCGCAGGAAGCGGCCCACCTCGACCATCGCCTCATGGGGATTCTCCCCCGGGCCGTAGACGCAGAACGGCCTGCCCGCCACTGCCGGCAGGCCGCAGGCGTGATGCAGGGCGAGGCAGGTGACCTCTCCGCTGAGCTTCGAGGCGCCGTAGGGGACAAAGGGCCGGGTCGGGTGGTCCTCGTCCATCGGAAACCTGCGCGGCGTCCCGTAGACCGACGCGGACGAGGTGTACACGAACCGGCGGATGCCGACGGAGAGCAGCGCCTCGGCGAGGGAGAAGGTGCCGAGGGCGTTGATTTCGAAGTCGAGGCGGGGCTGGGTCACGGACAGTGTCCCGTTGGCATTGGCCGCGAGGTGAAAGGCGAGTTCCGCTCCGGCGGCGGCCTTGGCGACACCGGCGGAATCGCGGATGTCGACCGAATGGAGGGTGGCTCCCGGCGGCGGCGAAGTGGTCACCGACGTACGTGCGTTGTCGACGATCACCACCTCTTTGCCCAGGGAGAGAAGGGCGTTGGTGAGGTGTCTCCCCACAAAGCCCAGGCCGCCGGACACGAGGACCCTATGGTATTGATCAAGCATGATTCAGGCTTATCAGAGGTTTAGCGTATTTGTTGTGACATGGAAGCCAGCGCGAAGCTTTTAACCCGTTTGGCACCGTCCGGCCGAGTCGTAAAGTGTCGCCCATGCCTACGCCCTCACCGTACGAAGAGCTGCTCCCGGAAACGCGCCGCGCCCTGCTCCACCGGATCGCCGTGGCGCAGTCCGAATCCCGGGCACCGTCGCTGGTGGCAGCGGTCGTACGGGACGGCCGTACGGTGTGGACGGGTGCCCGCAGCTGCGTGCCGGGGCATGAGCCGGACGGGGACACGCAGTACCGGATCGGGTCGATCACGAAGACCTTCGCGGCAGTGCTGGTGCTGCGGCTGCGCGACGAGGGGCTGCTGGACCTCACCGACCCGCTGGGCAAGCACCTCGACGGGACGGACGTCGGCGAAGGGACGGGCGTCGGCGAGCTGACGGTCGGCCAGCTGCTCTCGCACACGGCGGGGCTGGCCTCCGAGTCCCCCGGGCCCTGGTGGGAGCGGACGCCGGGGGAGCTGCGGCCAGCGCTCGCGGATGTGCTGGGCGAGAAGCCGCGGCTGCACCCCGCCGGGCGGCGCTACCACTACTCCAACCCCGGCTTCACACTGCTCGGCGCGCTCGTGGAACGGCTGCGCGGCGAGCCCTGGGGCGATGTGCTCTGGCGCGAGGTGCTGGAGCCGCTCGGCATGACCCGTACGACGCTCCTGCCGCAGGCTCCGCACGCCGGCGGCTGGGCGGTGCACCCCTGGGCCGACCTCATGCTGCCGGAAGCGGTGCAGGACACCGGGCTGATGGCTCCGGCCGGGCAGTTGTGGTCCACCACCGACGACCTCGCCCGCTGGGCGGCGTTCCTCGCCGGGGGCGACGACGCGGTGCTCAGCGCCGGGTCCGTCGCCGAGATGCGTGAACCCGCCGCGCCGGCCGAGGGCGGCGAGAGGGCGGCCCTGGACGCCCCGTACGGCCTTGGCCTGCAACTCCTGCGCACGGGCGGGCGGACCCTCGCCGGGCACACCGGGTCGATGCCCGGCTTCGTGGGCGCCCTCTGGGTGAGCGTCGCGGACGGCGTCGGGGCTGTCGCGCTGGCCAACTCCACCAGCGGCACGGGGCCCGTCGCCGCCGACCTCCTCAAGCTCGTCGCCGAGCGCGAACCACGCATCCCCGAGCCCTGGCGCCCCCTGTCCGACCCCGATCCCGCCCTGCTCGCCCTCACCGGCCCCTGGTACTGGGGCCCCACGGCCCTCGCCCTGCGCCTCCGCGAAGGCCGCGCCCTTGAGCTCGGGCCCATCGCCGGGAGCGGCCGGGCCTCCCGCTTCCGCCCGGAGCCCGACGGCACATGGACCGGCCTCGATGGCTACTACGCCGGCGAGACGTTGCGCGCCGTGCGGGGGCCGGACGGTGCCGTCAGCCACCTCGACCTCGGGTCCTTCGTGCTGACCCGGGCTCCTTACGACCCGGCCGCCCCGGTCCCGGGCGGCACCGACCCCGGCGGGTGGCGCGCGAGCTAAGCCCTGTCCGGACGATCTCCGCGGCGTCGCGTGCCCTGGCACTGGGGGCACCTCCCAGCGGTAGCTGGGGGAGGGTGGGCACAACCCGGCCACCGACCCGCAGGAGGCGCTACGCACACGGCGTGCCGCGAGGCAGTTCGTACGGCCCCCCGATCCGGTACCGGCCCGGTACGGGCGCGTTGAGCCGGGTCCACTCGCCGTGAGGCGCCACGCAGCCGGGGGAGTCGCCGAGGATGCGGAGCCAGGGGGACCAGGGGATGCGGATGGTGATGGAGGCCCTGGCGGGGACGTTGACGACGAGTTCGGCGGGGCCGGCCCACTGGATGGTGGCGGGCGGGTCGACGAGGGGCGCAGGGTCGGCGAGCCGGTAGAGCCGCCAGTTGCGGTCGGCCCAGACGGGGCGGAGCCATGGCTGGCCGTGCCGGACGATGCGTGATTCGGCGCCGGCGGCCCAGTCGGGGGCGGAGCGGGCCAGCACGACGTACTGGACGGACCAGCGGCGCAGCCAGGCGTGGTAGCTGCGCGGGGTGAGGGTGCCGTCGTAGAAGAGGGGGTGGCGTTCGGTGTCGAGTTGGCGGTTCCAGCCACGGGCGAGATTGACGTGGCGCGCGAGGGCGAAGGCCTCACGGTGGGTGGCGACGGGTACCGCCTCGACGCGGCCCCGGTCGGCGTGCAGGCGCCGTAGTTCGGCCAGGAGGGGCTCGGTCTGCCGGACCCAGGAGAGGGCGGAGGGGCCGACGGCGGTGACCGAGAGATCGCCGATGGGTTTGAGGACCTGCCAGCAGGCGATGACGGCGAAGGCCACCCAGAGGGCCATGGTCCGGCGTTGGGTGGCCGCCGCGAGCAGCAGGACACCGCCGAACAGAAGGGCGAGCCGCTCGACGTTGCTCCCGATGGGCGAGGCGACCGCCCAGGTGGCCAGCACGCCGACCGCGTAGACCGGGGCGCCCGCCCGCACGGTCCGCCAGGCCCGGGGCGCGAGAACGGCCAGGGCCAGCGCGCAGCCGACCGGCAGCACGACCGAGGAGCCGCTGATGGGCTGCACACCGCTGAAGGGGAAGAGCAGCGAGCCGGCGGCCACGACCGGAGGCGGACCGAGCGCCAGCGTCCAGGCGGCGCGCCGGCGTCCCGTCAGGTACAGCCCGGCGGCGACCACTTCGAGGAACAGCCCGGCCACCGGGCTCGCCAGGGTGGCCAGGACGCCCAGCGACACGACGGCAGGCGCCTGCCACCGGGCTCCCGGCCGGTCCTGCGGATCCACCGTCACCGTCACCGCCACCGCGCCCAACGCGAAGAGCACGCCGAGCGCGAACGTCACCCGCCCGGAGGCGACGTTGCACGACAGCGCGAGCGCTCCCCACAGCGCCGGCCACCACGGCCGGGTGATCCCCGAGCGCACCAGCACCAGCGCCAGGACGGCGGCCGAAAAGGTGCCCGCGGCCACCGCTACGGTGCGCACCCCCAGCAGGGCCATGACGTACGGGGAAATGACGCTGTACGAGAACGGGTGGATGCCCCCGTACCAGGCGAGGCTGTACGCGGAGCCGGGGTGCCGTCCGGCGAACCACGCCCAGGCGTTCTGCGCGGCGAGGTCCCCGCCACCGGTCGCCAGGAACCACGCCCACAGCAGATTCAGGCAGCCTGCGAGCGCTGCTGCCGCCGCAACCACGACGGGAGCGCTCGATGTCCATCGCCCCCGGCCGTCCATGGCCGGGTCAACGAATCAGCCGGCCGCGAGGACACGGCCCGCCGTTTCCGCAGGCGGCGGCGACGAGCCCGTCCCCGGACGCCTCACCGCTGTGCCGGGCCCGGCACAGCGGTGAAGCCGGCGCGGCGAGGACCGCTCGCGGCCTCTTATGCGGACTCAAGTAGGAGGAGTCCAAACAGATGAGAGAACTTGTCCCACGGTGTCCGCGAGGGCCTCGGTCAGGTGCCGACGTAGGCCGCGAGGTGCTCGCCGGTGAGGGTGGAGCGGGCGGCGACGAGGTCGGCGGGTGTGCCCTCGAAGACGATCCGGCCGCCGTTGTGGCCGGCGCCGGGGCCGAGGTCGATGATCCAGTCGGCGTGTGCCATGACCGCCTGGTGGTGCTCGACGACGATGACCGACTTGCCGGAGTCGACGAGCCGGTCGAGCAGGCCGAGCAGCTGCTCGACGTCGGCGAGGTGGAGGCCGGCGGTCGGCTCGTCGAGGACGTAGACGCCGCCCTTCTCGGCCATGTGAGTGGCCAGCTTGAGCCGCTGCCGCTCGCCGCCGGACAGCGTGGTGAGCGGCTGGCCGAGGCTGAGGTAGCCGAGACCGACGTCGGCGAGCCGGTCGAGGATGGCGTGCGCGGCCGGCGTGCGCGCCTCGCCGGAGCCGAAGAACTCCTCGGCCTCGGTCACCGACATCGCGAGCACCTCGCTGATGTCGCGGCCGCCGAGGTGGTATTCCAGCACCGATGCCTGGAACCGCTTCCCCTCGCACTCCTCGCAGGTGGTGGCGACGCCGGCCATCATCGCCAGGTCGGTGTAGATGACGCCGGCGCCGTTGCAGTTGGGGCAGGCGCCCTCGGAGTTGGCGCTGAACAGCGCCGGCTTCACGCCGTTGGCCTTCGCGAACGCCTTGCGGATCGGGTCGAGCAGTCCGGTGTACGTCGCCGGGTTGCTCCGCCGCGAGCCGCGGATCGCGCCCTGGCCGATCGACACCACACCCGCGGCGGCGGCCCCCGACTGTTGTGGCAGTGACCCGTGCACGAGCGAGCTCTTGCCGGAGCCGGCGACGCCGGTGACAACGACAAGCACCCCGAGCGGGATGTCGGCGTCGACGTCGCGCAGGTTGTGCGCCGTCGCGCCGCGGATGTCCAGCGTGCCGGTGGGCTTCCGCACCGTCTCCTTGAGGGCGGCGCGGTCGTCGAAATGGCGGCCGGTGATGGTGCCGCTGGCTCGCAGCCCCTCAAGGTTGCCCTCGAAGCAGACGGTGCCGCCCGCCGTACCGGCGCCGGGGCCGAGGTCGATGACATGGTCGGCGATCGCGATCGTCTCCGGCTTGTGCTCCACGACGAGCACCGTGTTGCCCTTGTCCCTCAGCCGCAGCAGCAGGTTGTTCATCCGCTGGATGTCATGGGGGTGCAGGCCCGTGGTGGGCTCGTCGAAGACGTAGGTGGTGTCGGTGAGCGAGGAGCCGAGGTGGCGGATCATCTTGACGCGCTGCGCCTCGCCGCCCGACAGCGTGCCCGACGGCCGGTCGAGCGAGAGATAGCCCAGCCCGATCTCCACGAACGAGTCGAGAGTCTGCTGCAGCGTCGTGAGCAGCGGCGCCACTGATGGCTCGTCGATGCCGCGGACCCATTCGGCCAGGTCGCTGATCTGCATCGCGCAGGCGTCGGCGATGTTGATCCCGCCGATCCGCGACGACCGGGCCGCCTCACTGAGCCGGGTGCCATCGCACTCGGGGCAGGTGGTGAAGGTGACCGCCCGCTCCACGAACGCCCGGATGTGCGGCTGCAGCGCCTCCTTGTCCTTGGACAGGAACGACTTCTGGATCTTGGGGATCAGCCCCTCGTAGGTGAGGTTCACGCCCTCGACCTTCACCTTGGTCGGCTCCCGGTAGAGGAAGTCCTGCATCTCCCTCTTGGTGTACTTGCAGATCGGCTTGTTCGGGTCGAGGAGGCCCGACTCGGCGTAGACGCGCACGGTCCAGAAGCTGTCGGACTTCCAGCCGGGGATGGTGAACGCGCCCTCGGCGATCGACTTGGAGTCGTCGTAGAGCTGGGTGAGGTCGATGTCGGAGACGGTGCCCCGGCCTTCGCAGCGCGGACACATGCCGCCGGTGATGCTGAAGTTGCGACGCTCCTTCACGGTCCGTCCGGCGCGCTCCAGGGTGACCGCACCCGCTCCGCTGATCGAGGCGACGTTGAAAGAGAACGCCTGGGGCGAGCCGATGTGCGGCTGCCCGAGTCGGCTGAAGAGGATGCGCAGCATCGCGTTGGCGTCGGTGGCGGTGCCGACGGTGGAGCGGGCGTCGGCACCCATCCGCTGCTGGTCGACGATGATCGCGGTCGTCAGCCCTTCGAGTACGTCGACCTCGGGCCGCGCCAGCGTCGACATGAAGCCCTGCACGAAGGCGCTGTAGGTCTCGTTGATCAGCCGCTGTGACTCCGCGGCGATCGTGCCGAACACCAGCGAGCTCTTGCCCGAGCCGGAGACACCGGTGAACACCGTCAGCCGGCGCTTCGGGATCTCGATGCTGACGTCCTTGAGGTTGTTCACGCGCGCGCCGTGCACGCGGATCAGGTCGTGGCTGTCGGCAACGTGCAGCGCAGGCGACTGCGTGTCCGTCCTCGTGGCCATGCTCATCGTGTCTCCATCTGTTGGGCGGGGCCGTCTTCGCGGTCTCCGTCGGCGTCGCCTGGCTCAATCTGACCAGCCTCGCACAGACGTCTGGTTCTCCTCGCTTCGGCCTGTGGAGCTTCTGGGACCCGGCCACGCGGCGTGCCCGGCCGAGGCGTCAGACCAACCAGCGGCCATCGCGCATCAGCTCGCGGTCGGGCATCTCGTTCACCTCGCGCCAGGCCTGGATGCGGCGCGGGGAGCTGCGAAACCAGCGGTGCGGGGTGGCCGGCGCACGCGGGTCGAAGCCGGTGCGCGCGGCGAACCTGTCAACCGCTGCTGCGGCAGCGCGTCGATCTCGAGGACCTCGACTTCACCCTCGATCATGGACACGTCGCGGGTGTGGGCCCAGCCCCAGCCGAACGGTTCGGGTGGCAGCCAGGTTCCTGCCGGTTCCTGCCGGTCGGGCTGTCCGTCGGCGTGGCCACCAGCAGCGCCTCGCCGCCCCAGTCGACGCTGAGCGCGGGAGCGCAGGGTCGGCACTCATCGGTCCTGAAGCAGCCCGAGGACGTTGCCATCGGGGTCGGTGACGGTGGCCACCAGGCGGCCGCCACCGACGTCGTGCGCGGGCTCCTTCACGGTGGCACCCGCGGCGGTCACCTCGGCCAGCTTCGCCTTGAGGTCCGGCACGTGCCAGTAGGCCACCGGTGAGGTCATGCCCTGCGGTCCACCGCCCGGCACCAGCCCGATGTGCTGGCCCGCGGCCTCGAAGCCGACGTAGTAGGACTCGTCGGTCTGCGGCGGTACGCCGAGCAGGGCGGCGTACACCTCCTTGGCCGTCGCCAGGTCGGAAACGGGATGCAGCACGGTCTTGATTCCCTGGGTGGAAGAGCCGCTCATGGTCACTCCTGAAGTCGTGGGTCTGGTCGGGATTGTCTGGCTTGAAGACGAACGGGAAGTCCGGAAATCGACAGCCCGATCGTCCCGGATGGCGATTTAGCCGTTGGCCGTTCGTCTTAGAGGGCCCGGCAGAAGGCGGGGCGGGACCACCTCCGGGCGGTCGCGATAGAAGGCCAGGGATGCGTCCGGGCTGTCGTGCGGGAAGAAGCTCGCGTGAATCGTGATGTCCATGGCGGTCACGCTAGCTGCGGCTCGGGGGTCCGCGCTTCTCGATTCCTGATCGGTCTGGTCACCTGTTTCGCCACGCCGACCAGCTCGGTGAAGCGGGTGCTGAAGGTGCCCAGCAACGAGCAGCCGACCGCGAAGCGGACCTCGGTGACGCTGAGGTCGCCACGACGCAGCAGCGCCGTCGCGCGCTCGATGCGCCGCGTCATCAGGTAGCTGTACGGCGACTCGCCGTAGGCGAGCCGGAACTGGCGGCTGAGGTGCCCGGCCGACACGTTCACGCCGCGGGCGAGCGCCTCGACGTCCAGCGGCTGCGCGTACTCCCGGTCGATCCGGTCGCGAACGCGTGGCAGGCGTTGGTCGTGGCGACCGGGCCCCGGTCGTAGAGTTCGAGCGCAGTACGAACGATGGGCTGCGTGCCCTCGGGGATCGACGCACGGACCGCGGGGTCGGCGAGGATCTGGGCGAACGTCGGATCGAGGCCCAGGTACAGGGAGCGATCGGTGCCGGTCCGATTGGCGCGACCCAGTGCCCGGGTGACTGGATCTGGACCGCCACCGCGACCTCGGCCCCGGCAGTTGGGGCGCAGAGACTGGTGCGGTTGCGGTGCGTCCGCTGGGCCCGATGCGGCGGTGATGTCGGCGCGACAGGGCTCCTGCGGGTGCTCAGTTGTTACCTGGCGCTGGGTGCGTTGGCGATCCCGGGCAGTGGCCGGCCCGGTCGTCCGGTCGGTGCCGTCATTTGCGGTGCGCCGCCGCCACCGGCGTCCCGCCGAAGGCGTCGGCAGGCAGGGCACCGGTGAGCAGCAGGGCCAGCGCCAACGGCAGCGCCGCCAGGCCCGCGAGGTGGCAGAGCAGCAGCCCTCGGCGGGCCGCGAGGAGCGCGGGCGGCGGAGCGCCCTGACGGCCGCTGGGGACCCAGCCGTCGGGGCGGCGCTCGGCGTAGGGGTCGCAGTGGCGCAGGAGTACGGCCCGTTCGCGCCGGCGCTGCCGGCCGGCTCGGAGGAGCCGGCTGAGCGGGTCCCGGCCGCTGCCCGGCACGCGCTTCAGCCACCGCCCGCGGCGCGCGGCCCCGGCCAGCGCCCGCCCCAGGCGCGACTCCCGGCGGGCCTGCGCCGGCCGCCGGCCGCCCGGCACCCGCAGGATCCGCCGGGCGACCCGGGCGCCCGCAGCCCACAGCAGCAGCTCACCCAGCGCGGTGGAGTCGTCGGTGCCGCCCTCGCCGGTGGCGGCGTACCGCACCTTGGCGCCGGTCAGTTCGATCGTGCGCACCAGGTTGCCGCCCCCGGACCGGTCGAGCCAGACGCGTACCGCCGCATCGTCGCCGCCGTCGAACCCGGCGCCCGCAGAAGTGCGCCGGAGGACACCGGACTTGCTCAGCACGACCGCGATCCGGCGCGGCCGGCCGGCGGCGGGCAGCGCCCGTACGACATGCAGCACCCGCTCGACCGCCCGCGCCGGATCGTCCGCATCGGCCGGCACCCGGCCGATGCGGACCCGGTCCTCCTGGCCCAGGGAGCGGCGGACCTCCGGCAGCGCCAGCGGATCGACGACCAGAACCAGGCCGTCGGCATGGCCGAGGCAGCCCAGCGACTCGGTGGCCTCCTGGGTGCCGAAGGCCGCGCCCGGCGGGTCGAGCAGGGCCAGCAGCGCGCCCTGCCCGCGCAGGCCGGTGAGGTCGAGGAGGGCAGGCTCGGGCAGGTCGGTGCGCGGCGTGCCGCCGAGCGCCTTCGCGAGGTCCCGGATCTGCCCCGCCGCCCGGCCGCGGATGGTGCTGCGCCCGGAGCCGGACCCGCCGGCCAGTACGACCGTACGCAGCCGGGCGCGGGCCGCCCGGCGCGGCAGCGCGCCGCCGCAGGACGGGCAGCGGGCCTCCAGCCGGTGCGCGCCGAAGAGCGCGGCGGACGGCAGCCGGGCGCCGCAGCGGCAGGTGTGCCGCAGGGCTCCGTACCGGTTCGGGGCGAGCGCGCGGTGCTCGGCGCCGCACGCGGGGCACTGGTGCACCGGCAGCGCGATCGGCCGCCCGCAGCCGAGGTGCGGGCAGGCGAGCCGCACCCCGCGCGCCCGGCGGGCGGTCCGGTCGGCGCCCGCCGCGAGGAACCGCAGCACGTGCCACAGGGCGAACCCCAGGCCCAGCGCCAGCAGATGGAACGCCGCGGCGACCAGCAGCAGCAGCCAGACGACCGGCGTGGTCAGCGCGATGGCGACGGACGCCGAGGCCAGGCCGAGCGCGAACAGACCGTCGCGGTCGCCCGCCGTGAAGGCATTCGCGGCGGTATCGCGGGCCCGGTCCCGCCCTCGCTCCTGCCCCCGCTGGACGGCCGCCCACACGGTGCGCAGGTCCTGCCACGCCGAGCGGCGGAAGTACGCCGGATACGCGGGCTCGGCGCCGCCCGCCGGATCCGGGCCGCGGACTTTCGGCAGCGCCATCATCCGCCACACGGTGGCGAGGTGCCGCCACATCGACCACAGCAGCACCAGCGGGAACGCCAGTAGGCCGACCGCGCCCGCAGCCAGCTGCGTGAGGACCATCACGACGAAGAACAGCAGCCGGCCCACGAATTTCACCACCGGAGGGCCTACGGCGACCAGAACCGAGATGCCGACAATGACGCCGGTGATCACCAGCCCGACCACGAGCAGCGTCGAGAGCACTCCCACCGGCTACTCCGCGCCCGGCCGGCCGCGGCGCCAGAAACCGCCGCGCTCGCCCCGGTGCTCCGGCTCCTCCGCAGACGCGCCCGCAGGGGCGGGCGGCGGGGCGGGCGGCGGGCCGGGCATCACCATGTCGCGGACCGCGTCGTACGCCTCGACGTCAGTGAGCAGCCCCCGCTGGTACAGCCGCAGCAGGCGCAGCCCGGCCTCCCGTCGCCGGACCCGGTCGTCCCCGGTGCCGAAATTCAGCACCCGGGCCGCGGTCCGGGGTGCCTCGCTCCACGGGTCGGCACCCTCCGGGACACCCAGCGGGTCCGGCGGGAAGCGCACCAGCAGCTCGCAGGTATGCGTGTCCAGCGTGGCGCGGCGCAGCGTCGCGGAGCTCTCCAGCGCGCCCAGCAGCCCGCTCAGCACCGCCTTCCGGAACGGCTCGGTCAGCCCCACCGGCGATGGCCGTGCCCCGTCCGGCAGCAGCCGGGCCAGTACGTCGCCGAGCGGCGCCGGCCGCTTCAGCAGCCAATTCGCCGCCGCGTCCCGCACCTTCGCCGGTGCTATCCCCGTCCCCCGCAGGGCCACCGCACCGTTCACGAACTGCGCCAGCGGGCTCAGCGCGGGGTCCGGTGGCCCGCCCGGCAGTTCCCCGGCCTCCAGGTCCCCGACGATCAGTGCGCGCGCGGTGTCCCGGTAGTCCGCCGATACCGCCATCAGCCGCGCCGCCAGCGCCGAGTCCACCCCCGGCGGCCCCTCCGACAGGCCTTGGTGCACGCTCTCCGGCAACAGCTCCCCGCGCCCCGCGAACCGGTCCAGCAGCGTCTCCAGCGCCCTCCGCTCGGCCGGCCCCAGCGGCTCGTGGGACAGACCGCCCCGGGCCAGCGCCACCAGCGCGCACGCGGCCCGCAGCCGTACGACGCCTCCGTCGGGGGAGGCGGGGCAGCCGGGGCCCCCGTCGTCCCAGCCGACGGGGGCCCCGGCCGAACCAGCGAACCTCCCCCGCGTCGGCTGCGGCCAGGGCTGGGCCCCGCCGGGCTTGGCGGCACCAGCCGCAGGGACCGAGTCCCAGATGTCCGCGAGGGTGTCGAACAGGTCGAGGTCGTCCTCGGCCCAGGCTCGGGCGAGCACCCGGGGGGCGCGGGAGACGCGGTCCCGGCGCTCGGAGCCGCCCTCCTGGGCGAGGCGGTCGAGCAGGAAGGCCGGCCCGCGCCCCGCCGCGCCGCGCTCCCAGGCCTCCGGGACGGTGCCGACGATGTGCTGCCGGGCATCGCGGGGCCGGTCGGTGTACGTCGTGAAGGTGAGTTTCGCGGCGAGCGGCGCCGGCAGGGCGAAGGAGACAGCGGCGAGCCAGTCGACGACGGTCTCGGTCTCGGCGGCGACAAGGAACACCCCGGGACCGCCGTCGAGGGCTTCCAGCACCGCCTCCAGCAGATACCGCAGCAGCTGGACGCCCGCGGCATCCGTCTTCCGGAAGAGCCCCCGCACCCGGTCCGGGGAGACCGCACTGTTCGTCCGCAGCTCGCCCACCTCCGGCAACTCCCGCCCGTCCAGCACCGGTGCCGACGCCCACAGCGGCGCTCCCCACAGCTCGACCGGCCGGACGCCGACCAGTTCCTCGGGGGACGCGAGCACCGCCTGCCCGAAGTAATTGCCGTAGCGGCCCGTGTAGTCCTGGCCGACATACCGGCACAGCGCCAGCACCCCCGCGCCCTCGACGAGGTCGTACCCGAACGACACCGGGAACGCCGCGAGGTCCGCCGGCCCCGGCCGGCTCGGCGCCCCGGGCGGTGGCACATAGACGAGCATCGGCCGCAGCGCGGTCAGCGCGTCCCGCGCGCCCGCCGACACCGCGGTGAACTGGAAGCCGCCCTGGCCACCTTCCGGGCGTGGCGGGGCGGAAGTGTAGTGCGCCTGTCCGGCCACGCGGCCTCACACCTTCCCGCGGTCGAGCATCCCGAAGCGGTGCAGCAGCCACATCAGCGGATCCTCCACCCGGTGCGGCCGGACCCCGCCCAGCCCCAGGTTGTCGCCGCGCGGCGCCGCCCCCAGCATGGACATCGCGAACAGCTGGTAGTCGGAGCAGGACTGCCGCAGCCGCAGCTCCACCTGCTGCTCCTGCCAGCCGCTCAGCAGCGCCTGCACTTCCGTGTGCACGGTAGCCCGGTCCTCCGCGTCGTAGACCGCCCCCGGTGCGCGGCTGCGGTGCAGGGGCGAGTTCGCGCCCAACTGCGGCCACAGCAGGTCGAGCTTGGTCACCGCGACCGCGACCGGCAGCTTCAGCTTCTTGTTGCCCTGTATCCCGTGCACGCCCTTGAGGTGCTGCAACACCCGGTTGAGTACATCTGTCGACGGCGCGGTCGCCTCGGCCGTACGCAGCCGCCCGCCCGCCTCGGCGGTGGCGGCCGCGGCCGGCTTCTGGGTACCGGCAAGGTCGTGCGGGTCGACCAGCACCAGCACCGCGTCCGCCTCGGCGAGATAGCGCAGCTCGGTCTCGATCCGTTCCTGGGACGTGAACCGCTCGCCCGCCGTATCGAGAAAGACCAGAGTCAGCACGGTGTCGCGGCTGGTGCCGAAGGCGCCCCGGCGGGACCGGCTCAGCTGGTAGACCAGCGGCCGGGAGTCCCGGGTGTCCACGGTCTTCGGGACGACCGCGTTGTCGTCGTACAGGCTCCGTTCGTACCGCTCGCGGTACTCCGTCACCGTCTCGTCGTCGCACGGCACCAGCGCCGCCTCCAGCTCACCTCCGAGCCGCTGCAACAGCTCATGCACGATCACCGCGATATACGTGCTCTTGCCCGAGTGCGCGGGCCCGGCCAGCGCGACCATCTTCCCCGGCGCCTCCAGGTATCCCTCCGGCAGCCGGTCATGGCACCTGCCGCAGACCCTTCGGGTCGTGACCCGGCCGCACGTGCCGCACGTCGCGCTGCGCGCACGCGGATCGGCGGCGCCGAGCGCGCTGTCGCCCTCGCAGGCCCGGCCGGTCACACACACGAAGGAGACCTCGCTGTGGCCTATCCGGCGAAAACAGTGCGGGCACACAAAGGTACGTGCCATCTATCGCTCATCCCTCTCGCGGTGGTCGCAGCGTCCCTGCGCGGCCAGCGGCTTGCGGTGGTCCTGACACCGCCGGGCCGCGCCGCGTTGCCCGCTGTCCGCTGCGGCGGAAAAACGGCCCGACCCGGCCCGGCGGGCGGCATCGGAGGCGTCGTTGTGGGTTTTGTGTGGTGCCGGGGCACCGATCCCGCCGCGACGGCGGGCAAGCACGATGGTGCGGTCCGGCGGTAACGGACCGGCCGTGGAGGGCATGCGAGGCCGAAGGGCGTGCCGCCCGGCGCCGTGCCGGAATCCGTCGCCGGAGCACCGGCGCTCACCTGACCCTCAGATCGCGGACGGGCGGATCGCGCAGGACCGCGCCGCCGCCGATCGCGAAGCAGCGCAGCCAGTAGCCGCCGCGCCGGCTGCCAGGGGCTGGGACGGCGAGTTCCACGGGCTGGCCGGCGGCGAGGTCGACAGCGGTGAGGGCGCCGAGTTCCTCGCCGTCGTCGGGGGAAAGGGGCCAGGTGGCGCCACGGGTACGGACGAGGACGAGGCGGTCGGCGCGGGTGGCGGCGGTGGCGGTGAAGACGGCACGCAGGACGCGCTTTCCGGGGAGGCCGGTGCGGGAGAGGGCGTAAGCGACCTCGATGCGGGCCGGCAGCGAAGCGCGGGAGGGGGCGCCACGCACTTTGGCGGCGCCGGCGGTGTCCACCGGGCGCGCCTCGATCTCGACGGCGGCGCCGTCGGGGACGCTGAGCCGGGCGCCGGCTTCGTGGAGGTACTCGGCACGGGTGACGCTCCGTCTGCGGACGGTGCCGCCTGGGGCGCCCCAGCTGACCTCGACCTCGCCGACGCCGTGTTCGGGCCAGTCGAAGGCGAGGGTGACCTCCGCGCCGTGCCTGCGGGCCTCGACTCCGCCGAGGTCGGGGACCGGCGCGATGAGCTCGTGGCCGCCGACCACTGCCTCCTCCCCGGCGAGGGTGACGGCGAGGACGACGGTACGCCGGAGGGGGGTCGCGAACCGCAGACCGCGCGGCGTCGGTGCCGCAGTCAACGGCCGCCCGACGCCTTGCACTTCGGACGCCGCCAGCCGGGTGCCGGGCGGCCACGGCGGGGGGCCGTCCAGGGCGTACAGCCGGACCTCGCCGCTGTGCGGCCGGGAGAAGCGCGCGACCAGCGCCGTGCGGTCGCCGGCGACCGGCTCGACGCGCAGGGACCGCACCGCTTCGGGCGGCGCGGTCGGCGTCGCGGACAGCACCACACCGGGGGTCGTGGCCGCCACCCCGTCCTGGCCCGGGTACCAGGGATACACGACCTTGACCCGGTAGCGGTACACGGTGCCGTTCACCAGCCCTGAGTCGGTGAAGCCGTCACGCCGGGCGGCGATGCGCACGCTGCGGCCGCCGGACTCCCGCGTCACCTCGGCGGACTCCGCTTCCTTCGGCAGCCGCCAGGACGCCGTCACCGTGCCCTCGCCCGCGTGCAGCACCGAGCCGGACACCTCGGGCCGGTGGAGTACCGGCCCGCAGACCGCCAGCGGCGAGGGCCGGCCGTCGGGTTCGGCGGCGCGGCGTACGGCGACGGCGTAGTAGATGGGGGTGTTGACGGGCGGTGCGGCGTCGCGCACCGAGGTGGCGGCGGGGGAGCCGAGGGGGAGCGGGGTGCCGTCGTCGGGGGAGCGGGGGCGGTGGCCGGACTGGCGGACGGCGAGATACTGCGGGCCGCCCGCGGTGGAGGGGGAGGGGTCCCAGGAGAGCAGGATCGCCGAGCCGTCCGGGGTGGCGGTGACCCGGGAGGCCGGGCGGGGAGCCAGCGTGCGGCGCAGGTCGTCGGCGCCGGGCAGGTCGGTGACGAGGAGTTCGGCCTCGTCGAGCAGTGTCCAGCCCCGGTCGGGGTCGGTGCCGCGCAGCCGGGAGGCCTCGTCGCGCAGGCGTACGGCACGGTCGAGCCGGACGCGTATCCGCTCGGCCAGCGGCCCGGCCTCGTCGGGGAAGGAGTCGGCGAGGGCGGTGGCAGCGGCGAGCCGGCCGTCGGCGACCAGCCGCTGGAGCTGGGTGGTGACCGGGTCGGCGGCCCGCTCGTGGACCACCGCGAAGACCAGCCGCCGGGCGTCGGCCTCGCCGACCGACAGCTCCCGCACGGCGTACGCGACCAGCGCGTCCGGCGCGGTACGGGCGGCGCGGCGGTCGCGCAGGGCGGCGGCCAACTCGTACCGCAGGACGTCGCGCAGCCCCTCCGGCCCCTGCGCGCCGAGCACCTGCCGGGCAGCGGCGACCACCGACTGGGCGGCTGTCTGGGCGGCGCCGTGCGGCAGCCTGCCCCAGCGCGCGGCGGCGGCGTCCACCTCGGGGCCGCCGGGCAGGGCGCCGTCGAAGACCGCGACGGGTCCCGTCGTACGCTCCCCGGGGCGGCCGGCGGCGAGGAAGTCGGCGAGGTGGCGCAGCTGGAGCTTGCGCAAATGGCCCGGGCACCGGGCGTACGCGGCATGGGGCACCGCCTCCGGCAGTCGCTCCGGCGCCGCGACGGCGATCTTCAGCCGCCCCAACAGCTTGCGGGCCTCGCCCACGTCCGTGCCGTGCGCGGCGGCCAGCTCCGCCAGGACGCCGGGCGGCAGCAGCCCCAGTCCGGCCGCCGCGTCCTCCAGTGCGGCGGCGAGCCGCTTGCGGCCCGCGCCGTCCTCCTTGTTCTGCGCGTCCAACGCGGTCAGCAGCGGCCCCAGGTCACCTGCGGCCGCGGCGGTGAAGGCCGCCTGGTGCACCAGGTGACCGGCCTCCAGCTCATCGATGACCGGCCGGTACTTGAGCCGGGAGCGATTCCGCCGCCAGCAGGCCCGTACCTCCTTGACGCTCTCGGCGACCGCCGGGCCGTTCAGCTGGTGGGGCAGCTGGTACCGCCACCGCAGGTCGTCCCTGAGCGGCAGCCCCTTGTCGAGGACCTCGCGCCGGTACCGCACCTCGTCGAATGCCATGCCGCCCCCCGCTCCTGGCGATCAGTCAGGAGACGCGTTCGCGGCTCAGCGAGACCCGGGCGTCCTCGACGGCCTCCTCCGTCATGCCGCCGATCTGCACCGTCATGCGCAGCTCCTTGCCGGACTGCCCTTCGGTCGCCACCACATCGAGCAGCCCGGAGGAGTTGAGCGTGAAGGCGATCTGGATCGGGAAGCCGCGTGGCTTCCCCGGCGGGATGTCCAGCATCCCGTCGGCGACCGCCGCGTTGTGGTCCAGCTCCTCGGACTCCACCGAACCGGCCTGTTCCATCACCTGCACATGGACCTGGCGCTGGTTGGCCGCGGTGGTGAAGAAGTCCTCGGTGACCGAGGCCGGCAGCCCGTCATTGGCGTGTACCAGGTGCGAGACATAGTCGCGGTCGGTGTCCGGGTCCCAGCACTTCACTCCGTAGCCGCGCGAGGCGACCGTGGAGATCTCGTACGGCTTGTGGCTGATCGGGCCCAGGTCCGGCACGGTCGGCACCTTGTCGAGGCTGACCTCGCCGGTGGAGATCACATACAGCGCCCGGTCCAGGGCGTACAGCGAAGCGCCGCGCGCCACCGCGAGGTCGGGGTTGTGCAGCTTCGCCTCGAAGCCGAACTCCTCGTTCAGCCGCTGGGCGACGGCCGGCATCTTCGTGGAGCCGCCGACCAGCAGCACATCGTCGAACCGGTCGATTCCGCGCTCGCGCGCCAGCTCCACGGTGCGCCGGGTGAGATCGAGGGTGCGGTCCAGCAGATCCCGGGTCAGCTCCTCCATCAGCTCGCGGGTCAGCTCCACCGGCGCCACCAGGCCCTGGTGCATCACCCGCACCGTGTAACTCTCCCTGAAGGAGAGCGACTTCTTCGCCTCCTCGGCGTCCTTCCGCAGCTGAGTCTCGGTCTGAGCGTCCGCCAGCGGGTCCCCGGCGTCCGGATAGCGCGTGCGGAACTCCTCCACCAGGTGCAGCACGATCCGGTCGTCCCAGTCCGAACCGCCCAGCTCCTTGGCCCCGTCGGTGCACACCACCTTCAACTCGGTCCCGTGCAGCGTCAGTACGGTCGTGTCGAAGGTGCCGCCGCCCAGGTCGAACACCAGGATCGCCCGGTCGCTGTTGTCAGCCGCGTTCAACGCCCCGTAGTCCAGCGCCGCCGCGATCGGCTCGGCCACCACGTCCAGCACCCGCAGCCCGGCGATCTCGCCCGCCTTGCGGGTCGCGTCGCGCTCCGCGAGCCCGAAATAGGCCGGCACTGTGATCACCACATCGAGCACCTCGTGCCCGCCGCTGATCTGCGCGTCGTCGGCCAGCTTCCGCAGCACGCGGGCCGAGATCTCCTCCGGCGTGAACGGCTTGCCGTGGAAATTGCGCACCACCGGCTCGCCCATGTCCCGCTTGATCAGGGCCACTACGCCCTCCGGGTCGAGCACCGCCGAGTCCTTGGCGCTCTGGCCGACGACCGTGCTCTCCGGGCCCTCGAAGTACACCACCGACGGGGTGGTGTCCGAGCCCTCCAGATTCCGCAGCACCGTCGGTCTGCCCACGTCGTCTATGCAGGCGATGCAGGAGTAGGTGGTGCCAAGGTCGATGCCGTAAACGGCCATACGGCCCCCTCGTGTCCGACGTTCCGTGAAGTGCCCTACCGCGCTTCCGGCGATGGTGGCGTGGGCGTGGTCGGGTCCACGGCTCCCACCGGTGGACTCCAGAGTGCCACCACCACCTCGGCCTTGCGAACGATCCGCTCGTCCTGTGCGAAGCCCGCCGCCACCGACGAGGCCACCGTATTGTGCGCGTCGGGCGTTTCCGCCGCCACCCGCCCCACCGGCCGGTGCCACGCGGAGTTGTACGGCTCTCCGGCCTTCGGCGTATACCGGTCCACGCCGGTCTGTGCCACCGCGTCCGCGGCGTCATCGGCGACCGCCCGCAGTAGCGCCGTCAACTCCTCCACGCCGAGCGGCGCTTTGAGCTGGGCGGCCTGCCGGATGATCTGGTCGTGCAGCCGGATCAGGGAATTCCGTACGAGATCGAGCGCGGCGTCGAGTTCGCCGCGGCGCGACCGCTGCAACTCGTCATGGAGCCGGGTGATGATCTCTTCACGGCGCTCCGCCAGAGCGTGCTGCTGCGCGGTGGCCGTGGTGAACTGCTGGGCCGCGGCGCGCAGTGCGGCGATCTCGGTGAGCAGGGCATCCGGTTCCGCCGGAGTGGCGCCGTCGGCCGTGGTGACTTCCGTTTCCGACACGAGTACTCCCCCGAGTTTGTGTGCGGTAACGCACACTTTAGCGCACATGATCGTGCACGAGGGGCGGATTGTGCAGACCCGAACGTGCCTGCGGCAGCCCGGCTTTTACCCGCCCCACCTATTCGCGCGGCCTCTTACGCGCTGAGCGGGAAGCGGGCGCCCAGCTCCGCGAAGACCCGGCTGTTCAGAGCGAAAGCGCGCCGGCATTCGTCGACGACACGCTGCTTCTCCAGGTCGTCGACCGGCAGGGCGTCGAGCAGCGCGCGGTATTCGCGCTTGAAGGCGGCCGGATTGCCGATCCGCTCGAAGACGTAGAAGCGGACGCCGTCACCCTTGCGCCGGAAGCCCCAGGTCTTCTCGGCGATGTCACGGATCACCTGGCCGCCCGAGAGGTCGCCGAGATAGCGGGTGTAGTGGTGGGCGACATAGCCGGCCGGCCACTCGCGGGCGGTCTCGGTGACCCGGGCGGCGTAGACAGCGGTGGCGGGGAGGGGCGCGGCGTGGCGTTGCCAGCCGGTGCCGAGCAGGTGGTCGAGGTCGCGTTCGAGTTCGGCGACGCGCATGAGCTCCGGTCGTACGAAGGGTCCGGCGACCGGGTCGCCGGACAGGCCGTCCGCCGCGACCTCCAGAGCCCGGTAGACGAACCACAGCTGCTCGGTGTAGCGGGCGAAGGCGTCGACGCCGAGGCGTCCGCCGAGCAGGTCGCTGATGAAGGTGGAGTTCTCGGCCTCGGTGTGCTGGTCGTGGCTCGCGGTGCGGATGACAGTGGAGAACGGAGACGGGGAGGGTGAGGTGGGCGGGGACGTGTACGTAGCCAAGAGGACCTCCTGCGTCGGGCCTCCGCCTGGAGGGAATCCTGTTAACTTAGGTATACCTAAGTCGATAGGTTGCCGACATGCTGTCGGAAAACTGATCCTACTCCCGTCTCCCCCCGGCGCATGAGTCCCGGCGCGTCCGTCATGATCCCGTTGCACCCCAGCCGCAGTGCCCGGTCCCGGTCCCGCACGGTGGTGATGGTGTGCGCCCATACCTGCGGCACCCCGGACTGTACGAACTTCCGCAGGTCCGCGTCGCTCGCGAGGTAGTCGACATCGAAGGCGTCCACGAAGCCCCGCCACTGCTCGGGCCGGTCGGTCCGCATCTGCGCAGCCGACCGCCACAGCTGTGTCAGCAGGCCGTCCTTCTTGATCTGCTGGGCGAGCGACGGCAGATTGGTGTTGACATACACCGAGGCCGTCAGCTTCCGCTCCTTGATCATCCGGGCCAGCGCGGGCAGGCTCTCCGGGTCCTTCGCCTCCAGCGTCAGCCGGATCCGGCCGCCGAAAGCATCCAGCACCTCCGCCACGGTCGGCGGCCGCTCGGGATGCCAGCCGGGGCCCAGCTCGGGGCGCGGCATGATCCGTACGAGCTTCCACTCCGCCAGGGTCAGGTTCCGCACCGGGCCGGTTTCCTCGGTCGTACGGTCCAGGGTCGCGTCGTGCATGACGACGGGTGTGCCGTCGGCGAGCAGCCGGGTGTCGAAGTCCAGGATCTGAGCGGTGCCCCGCTGGTAGGCCGCGCGCAGGCCCTCCATGCTGTTCTCCGGCACTTCCAGGGAGCCGCCCCGGTGGGCGATGTAGGTGATCGGGGTGGGCTTCACGGGTGTCTGGTAGGCCACTGTCGCGGGAGGCAGGGCCGGGCTGGTGAGCGACAGTGCCGCGGCGAAGGTCAAGATGGCTCGCTTGATCACCTGAATCACATTAAGCGAATGTACCGCCATTATCAGTAATTATCCCCCGAATGGGTGACACTCAGATGCCACCCCGGGTACGCACAGCGCCCTGACAGGGAGCAGGATAGGTGCACCATCCGTGGATTCCACTTCTGGTCATGTGGGCGTTACGTACGGTGGAATACGGAGTTCACGGGGCGAGGGAAGGGGATTGATGGCAGGCAAGAGCAGGCTGTCCGACTGGCTGCGCCGCCGATCCGGGGACGGCGACGACAGGGCGGACGCGGCCCCGGCAGCCCGGAGCCGCGAGGATCTGCGCCGCGAGGACCTGCTGCTGTCGGCCGCCGCCGCGACCTTCTCGTTGGCACCCGCGGCCCACCCCTCGGGCGTGTCGGGCTACCGCTGCTCCTGCGACCGGATCGGCTGTCCCACACCGGGGATGCACCCGGTCTCGTTCGCCTGGGCCAGCCAGGCCACCACCGACCCGGAGAAGATCACGCACTGGCTGCGCGGCCAGCCGCTCGCCAACTTCATCACCCCCACCGGCAGCAGCCACGACGTCCTCGACGTCCCCGCCGGAGCGGGGCGGATCGCCCTGGCGCGGCTGGCGACCGAGGACGCCTCGGCCGTCGGCCCCGTCGCCTCCTACAGCGCGGAGCGGCTGCTCTTCTTCACCGCCACCCGGGGCACGCCCGTCGACGAGGACGAGTGGTGGCCCTGCGAGCTCGACTGCCATCCCGAGACCCTCGACGAGCACCCCGGTCTGCGCTGGCACTGCCGAGGCAGCTATGTGCTGCTGCCGCCCTCCCGGCTGCCGTCCGGCGACGGGGTCGAATGGCTCCCGGGACACGGCCCCGACCGGGCACTTCCCGACCCCCTGCCGCTGCTGGAGATCCTCAACGACGCGAGCTCCCAGATGGGGCACCAGCCAGAAGCGGCGGCCTGGCCGCTTTAGACCCTATTCGGGCCCAGCCCTGATCTACTCGCCCTTCGCCGCCACCAGCCCCACCAGCCGGCTCAGAAACCGCACCTTGCCGCCGTCCGCCTTGGCCGGCACGGTGACCAACTGCTCGGAGACCTGGTCCAGGGTCACCGCGTGCTTGGCGGTGCCGGTCATGAGTGCCGTGACGAACTGGTCGACCGGCGGGGTCACACCGGTGCGGTAGGCGGTCTTCGCGGTGTGGCGGGTGCTGAAGAACACCAGCGCACCGCCGCCCTTGGTGCGCAGCGCGAAGGGCAGGAAGGCGCCGGGGCTCGCGGGCTGGTCGGCGTACAGCGTCACGGAGTCGGCGGAGCGGGAATCCTTGGCACGTGTGGCGCGCTCCCCGGAGGTCGCGTCACCGGCGGCGAAGACATCCGAGCCCTTGGCGCCCCGCTGCAGGTAGTCGGCGTAGTCGCTGCCCAGCAGGGCCGGCTGCACCAGCAGATCGGAGCCGGTCACCGGCACCGGCTCGACATAGCCGTCCTTGTCCCGGGCGAGCTTGGGCAGCGCGCTCTCCGGTGCCACCCCGAGGTACGACGCCTTCCACGAGTCGCTCGCGCTGCCGCGCTGGAACGCCAGCAGCCAGCGGCTGTTGGGCGTCTGACTGCTGTGGACGTCGGCGACGAACCACTTGGGCCAGCCGCGCTGCTGGGGTATGAGGTAGTGCGCGTCGGTCAGCTTGATGGGCGTGTAGGTGGGATTGCCGCCCGGCGAGGCGGCGTGGTGCGCCTTCAGCCCGGCCTCGTCGATGGCGCCCCGGGAGCCGGTCTCGATGCTGGAGATGAGTGTCGCGTCGTACGCCCGGTTGGCCTTGTTGTTGGTCCTGGCGAAATCGCTGAGGGTCTTGGCGGCCTCAGCTTTCGTCACCGCCGGTACGAGCGCCCGCTCCCCGTGCACCGTCACGCACCCGGTCATCGTCGCCGCCGTCAGCGTCAACAGTGCCGCCGCCGTCAGCAAGCGCGACCGGCGCGTCCGGGACCTGCGAGTCATCGGGCTGGGGCTCCTTCGGGGCAGTGGGAGTGGTGGTCGGCGCCGCCACCCTACCGGGGGCCAGGAAGAGGAACATCGTCGGCACGAGGTAGAGCACCCAGACCGTGACCTGCAGCCATGTCGGGTCCGGCTGGAAGTTGAAAACGCCCTTGAGGAGCGTGCCGTACCAGCTGTCCGGGGGAATCGTCGTGCTGATGTCGAAGGCCCGGCTGCCGAGCCCCGGCACCCAGCCGGCCTCCTGGAGATCGTGGACGCCGTACGCGAGCACGCCGGCCGCCACGACGACCAGCATCGCGCCGGTCCAGGTGAAGAACTTCGCCAGGTTGATCCGCAGCGCGCCCCGGTAGAACAGCCAGCCCAGGAGCACCGCGGTCAGCAGCCCCAGGGCGGCCCCGACCAGCGGCCGGACCCCGTCGTCGGTGGCCTGTACCGCCGTCCAGATGAACAGCGAGGTCTCCAGCCCCTCGCGGCCCACCGCCAGGAAGGCGGTCGCCACCAGTGCGCCGGTGCCCAGTGCCAGCGCGGCGTCCAGCTTGCCGTGCAGCTCGGCCTTGAGGTGCCGCGCGGTGCGCCGCATCCAGAAGACCATCCAGGTCACCAGGCCCACCGAGATGATCGACAGTGAGCCGCCGAGCGCTTCCTGGGCCTCGAAGGTCAGCGTCGACGAGCCGTACTGCAGGGCCGCGCCGAAGGCGAGGCTGAGCGCCACCGCGAGGCCGACACCCGCCCAGACCGGCGGCAGCTTCTCCTTGCGGCCGGACTTGACCAGGTAGGCGATGAGGATGCAGACGACCAGGCTGGCCTCCAGCCCCTCGCGCAGGCCGATCAGATAGTTGCCGATCACGCTTGATCACGCTCCTTCAGCGGTCTCGAAAAGGGTCCGGCCCCACCAGTCGTCGCTGCCGCTGACGCCCGGCGGCACGGCGAAGACCGCCGAACCCACATGCTGGATGTACTCGTTGAGCGCGTCGTGCTTCGCCAGCTGCTTCTGCAGCGAGATGAAGCCCGAGCGCACATCACGTTGGTACGCGAGGAAGAACAGCCCGGCCTCCAGCCTGCCGAGCCCGTCGGTGCCGTCCGTGAAGGAGTAGCCCCGGCGCAGGATCGTCGCCCCGCTGTTGTCCGGGTGCGCGAGGCGGACATGCGCGTCCGCCTTCATCGCCCTGAAGTCCGGGGTGTCCCGCTCGCGCTTCCGGCCGATCGGGGCGCCCTCGCCCTTCGTGCGGCCGAAGACGTCCTCCTGCTCCTTGAGCGAGGTGCGGTCCCAGGTCTCGATGTGCATCCGGATGCGGCGGGCGACCAGATACGACCCGCCGGCCATCCAGGCCGGGCCGTCCTTCTGCGCCACCCACACGTGCTTGCTCTGCGCGGCCCGGTCGGAACCGGCGACATTGTGCGTGCCGTCCTTGAAGCCCATCAGATTGCGCGGGGTCTGTGCCTCCGGCGTTGTCGAGGACGTCTTGCCGAAGCCGAGCTGCGACCAGCGGACCGCGACCTTCCCGAAGCCGATACGGGCCAGATTGCGGATCGCGTGCACCGCGACCTGCGGATCGTCCGCGCACGCCTGTACGCACAGATCGCCGCCGCTGCGGCGCGTGTCGAGCGCGTCGCCGGGGAACTTCGGCAGGTCGACCAGGGCTTCGGGACGGCTCAGTCCCAACCGGCTGAACAATCCGGGCCCGAAGCCCACCGTCAGCGTCAGCCGCGACGGCTGGAGGCCCAGCGCCTCCCCGGTGTCGTCCGGCGGCGCCTCCGCGAGTCCGCCGACCGCGCCCTCGCCGACCGGCCTGCCCTCGGCCATCAGCCGGGCCGCCGCCGTCCAGTCCTTGAGCAGCCGGACGATCTCGTCCCGGTCGTCGGTGGTGATGTCGAACGCCGCGAAGTGCAGCCGGTCCTGCACCGGTGTGACGATCCCGGCCTGGTGCGTGCCGTGGAACGCCACCGCCTCACCGGCCGCGGCAGCGGTCCGCGTACCGTTGTCCGACCGCACGGCCGCCACGGCGCTCCCGCCCGCGGTGGCACCGAGCACGACGCCCGCGCCGCCCCAGCCGATGACTCGCCGGCGGGCTACCACCGCGCTCGCCTCGGCCGGCGCGAACGCGATGCCCGCGCTGAGCGCGGGTTCGTCAGCCATGAGCTTCTGCCTTCCTGCCGCTGTGTCCTGGAGCGCCCTTTTCCGGCTCGTCCGGCCCGTCCACCCGTCCGGCCCGTCCGGCGATTGAGGACGAACCCGTGCCGGTGCGGACCCGGCTACTTCGCGACCACTGCGGCGGCCAGCCGCGACAGCGGCTCGGCCAGCGAGTTCACCGCGTCCGAGAGCTTCTTGCGGTCGGCCTTGCCGACGGTGTCGTACGAGACGAACTCCACCCCCGACGAGCTACCGCTCTTGCGGTACTGGACGAGCAGGGTGCCGATCGCCGTGAACTGCTTGTCGAGCTCCTTGGTCAGCGCCGCGTCATTCTCGGCGGCGACCGGCTTCAGCAGCTCGTACGCCTGCTGGGCGCCCTCGACATTCGCCTTGAAGTCCGAGAGGTCGGTGTGGCTGTAGCGGTCTTCCTCGCCGGTGACCTTGCCGGTGGCGACCTCGTCCATCAGCTCCTTGGCGCCGTTGGCCATGCTGGTGGGGGTGATGTCGGCCTTGCCGACCCGCTTCTGCCAGTCCTTGAGGTCGGTGACCAGCTGATCGGCGAGGGTTTTCTCCGCCGAGCCGATCTTCTTGTCCTTCCACAGTGCCTTCTCCAGGCGGTGCCAACCGGTCCACTTCTGGCCGTCCTCCAGACCGTCCTCACGGGTGTCGGTCTTAGGGTCGATGTCGCCGAAGGACTCCGCGACCGGTTCGGTCCGCTCCCACCCGATCCGGGAGGTGGCGAACTGCGCCTTCGCGGCCTCGACGTCGCCCTTCTTGACCGCGTCGGCGAACTTCTGCACCGCCGGGATCGTCAGGTCCGCCTGCTCCTGGGCGTATTTGCGGTACGAGGCCACCGCGGCGTCCAGCCGGGGGTCGGTCTTCTTGGCCGCGCCCTTGCCGGTGGCGGTGATCTTCTGCCGGATGCCGTCGCCCTTCATGCCGGGCTTGCAGGCGATCTCGTATGTGCCCGCCTTGATCTCGGCGGTGACGGTCGCCCTGGTACCCGGGCCGATGTTCTCCCGCTCGGTGACGATCTTGTCGCTCGGTGTGTAGACGTAGACCTCGGTGACCTTGGATCCCTTGTTCTGCACCGCCAGCTGCACATGCCCGGCAGGGAAGGAGGTCTTCGACACCTCGCACTTGCTGTCGGTCGCGGTCACCGTGATCGCGCCGGAGCTCCCCTTACCCTCCGACTTCTCTGCGCAGCCTGTGACGGCGGTGACCGCGACCACCATGCCTGCGGCGGCAACAGCTGACATGCGGACGGACGACATGGGTCTACTCCAGGCGGCTCAGAAAGCTCAGAAAGAAGGCAGGCCAAAAGATCGAGCGGACATCACCTTTGGGAAGGCTGCCCTAACTTATCTTAGGCTCACCTTACTTTGCCCGGATTTTAGTCAAGCAAAAGTAATGGAATAGTCAAGGAAGCGTCAGGATCTCCGCGCCGGTGTGGGTCACCACAAGCGTGTGCTCGAACTGCGCGGTGCGCTTACGGTCCTTGGTGACGACCGTCCAGCCGTCCTCCCAGACCTCGTACTCGTACGTACCCAGGGTCAGCATCGGCTCGATGGTGAAGGTCATCCCGGGCCTGATCGCGGTGGTCGCGCGAGGGTCGTCGTAGTGCGGAACGATCAGCCCGGAGTGGAACGACGTATTGATGCCGTGCCCGGTGAAGTCCCTTACGACGCCGTAGTCGAAGCGCTTGGCGTACGACTCGATCACCCGGCCGATCACATTGATCTGCCGGCCCGGCCTGACCGCCTTGATCGCCCGGTTCAGCGACTCCCGGGTGCGCTCCACCAGCAGTTTCGACTCCTCGTCCACGTCCCCGACGAAGTACGTGGCATTGGTGTCGCCGTGCACCCCGTGGATGAACGCCGTCACATCGAGGTTGACGATGTCCCCGTCCTGAAGGACCGTCGAGTCCGGGATGCCGTGGCAGATCACCTCATTGACCGACGCGCACAGTGACTTCGGGAACCCCCGGTAGCCCAGGTCCGACGGGTATGCCTGGTGGTCGCACATGTACTCGTGCGCCACCGCGTCCAACTCGTCCGTCGTCACGCCCGGCGCTATGTGCTTCGCCGCCTCCTCCATCGCCCGGGCGGCGATCCGCGACGCGATCCGCATCTTCTCGATGATCTCCGCGCTCTGCACCTCCGGGCCTGTGTACGGCGTCGGCGCGGGCTTCCCCACGTACTCGGGACGCGGGATCGACGCGGGGACGGGGCGGGGGGGCGAGAGCTTGCCGGGTACCAGGACAGACATGCCAACGAGTGTATCGGCGGGCTGTCGGGCAGCATGGCTCCATGGCCTTGTTCAAGCGCGCACCCAAGCACACCGGCAAGCCCGGCGAATGGTTCTACTGCCTGGAGCACAGGAAGGTCGAGGAAGGTCCGGAATGCCCGGCCAAGGACCGCCTGGGCCCCTACCCAACCCCCGAAGAAGCCGCGCATGCCGTCGAGACGGTCGAAGAGCGCAATGAGGAGTGGGAATCCGACCCGCGCTGGCGCAACGACGAGAAGTGAGGAGCGGCGGCAGAGCGGCAGCGGCATATGCTGACATAAAGGGATGAGGTGAGCCCCGTGCTCTTCGCCGACCGTATTGAAGCGGGCCGGCTCCTGGCCGCCGAACTGGACCACCTCAGGGGCCGGGACGTCGTCGTACTCGGCCTGCCGCGAGGCGGCGTCCCGGTAGCGGCCCAGGTCGCCGAGGCGCTCGGCGCACCGCTGGACGTCAGCGTCGTCCGCAAGCTGGGCGTGCCCTATCAGCCGGAGGTCGGCATGGGCGCCATCGGCGAGGGCGGGGTGCGGGTCGTCAACCGCGACGTCATGCACATGGCGCACGTCTCGAACGACGAACTCGCCCTCGTCGAGGACCGCGAACGCCTCGAACTCGCCCGCCGTGCCCGCCGCTTCCGCGGCAACCGACCGCCCGTCCGCATCGAGGGCCGGACCGTCATCGTCGTCGACGACGGCGTCGCCACCGGCTCCACCGCCCGCGCCGCCTGCCGCATCGCCCGCGCCGGCGGCGCCGCCCGAGTGGTACTCGCAGTGCCCGTCGCCCCCCACGACTGGGCCGCCCGGCTCGGGGACGACGCGGACGAACTGGTCGCCGTGCAGACCCCGAGGCGGCTGTCCTCCATCGGCGAGTGGTACGCCGACTTCACCCAGACCTCCGACGACGAGGTCATCGCCTACCTGACCCGCACCGCCAAGGACGGCGAGGTCGCTGTCGAAGCCGGCTCCCTGCGGCTGGACGGACAGCTCACCCTCCCCGAGCAGGCGGTCGGCATCGTGGTCTTCGCCCACGGCAGCGGCAGCAGCCGCCACAGCCCCCGCAACCGCTTCGTCGCCACCGAGCTCAACCAGGCCGGCCTCGGCACGCTTCTCCTCGACCTCCTCACCGAGGAGGAAGAGCTCGACCGGGACAATGTCTTCGACACCGGGCTCCTCGCCGCCCGCCTCACCGCCGCCACCCGCTGGCTCCGCGACCGCCACAATCTGCCCATCGGCTACTTCGGCGCCAGCACCGGCGCCGCCGCCGCCCTCTCGGCCGCCGCCGAAGCCGGCTCCGCCATCGCCGCCGTAGTCTCCCGCGGCGGCCGCCCCGACCTCGCCGCCCGCCTCCCCGACGTCACCGCCCCCACCCTCCTCATCGTCGGCGGCCACGACGACCTCGTCCTCCACCTCAACCGCCGCGCCCAGGCGCAACTGCGGTGCGAGAACCGGCTGCATGTCGTGCCGGGCGCCACCCACCTCTTCGAGGAGCCGGGTGCCCTGCGGCAGGTCGCCGGGCTCGCCTGCGAGTGGTTCACCGATCACATGGCGGGGCTCGTCACGGCTGGGTGATGGGTGGCGGCTGCGGGGCGGTGGTGACGGGGCTGGCGTCGCCGTCGAACTCGCTCGCCTTGATGCCGAGGAGCAGCGCCTTGAGCGGCGCCGGAGTGGTGGTGACGATCACGCCGGGGTCGTCGCTCTCGCGGAGGCGGATGGTTCCGGCGGCGGCCAGTTCTATGCACTCGGCCCCGTCACCTTGTCCCGAGTAGGAGGACTTCTGCCAGTTGATCTCAGACATGTCCCTGACATTATGTGTGCTGAGCGATGGCATGGACGAACTCACGAGACTCCTTCGTGGGCAGCGCTACTTTCGCCGTGCGCTCCAGGATCCCCCTGTGGTTGGCCAGTTGCGCCTCTGCGTCCAGAAAGGCTGAGCCGTGGGCGGCGTCGACGGCCTCGGACAGCACTGCTCGTGCGTAGTCCTCTGTCTGGAGCCTCCCCTGCTGCGGGTCGGCATGTACGACGGCTGCCCGGCGCGGCCGACCACCGCCCCCATCCCCGACACGGCCGAGCGCTACGGCCGAGGCCTGGGCCTCGTCGAGGCCCTGGCCGACAACTGGGGCACGACGGACGCCGATCCGCTGGGCTGGTACGCGAAGGCGGTCTGGTTCGAGCTCAAGACGGCGGCCGCTCCTGGGTTCCGTCAGCGGTAGGGCGTAGGGCGCAGGGCGCAGGGCTGGGGCTGCTTCGGTGGGGCCATTTCGGTGTGGGTGGGGTGCGGGAGCGCTGGCTCCCTTCGGTCGCAAAGAAAAAGGCGCTCCTACGGGAAGGGGGAGGGGCGCTGCCGCTTGTCACCGGGCTGTCGGGTGGGTGGGTTGCGGGTGTCAAGGCGGCTTGTGCGGCTCTTGTCCGGTGGGTGTCCGGGGTCTCGTTGCCGTATCCGGGTAGAGATGGTCGGTGGCGACGCCTCTACTCCGTGGGCGGCTGGACTGCCGTAACCGGCGGCTGCCGGGTAGTTGGTGGCTTGGCCCCGGGTCGAGGGGCGGGCGGGGGCCTCCCGCCCGGTGGGCGCCGGGCGTCCAGGCGGGGGAAGGGCTCGGGGGATGCGGGTCCCGTGGATCCGCTCGCCGCAGAATCGTTTCAGCGGGATCTTGCAGCCTTTCCCCCAGTCGACATATCGGGCAATTCCCCTCGTGCCTGCGTACACTCCCAGTCATGCCTGCGCGCACTTCGGTGAGACGGGAGTGTACGCAGGCATGACTGGGAGTCCGCGCAGGCGGGCGGGTTTGCGGGGCCGTTGGTGAGCCGCCGCAGCCTGGTGGGCCCCGGGTGGTCCCTTGAGTGGATTTGAGTGCAGTTAGTGAAGTCCGGAAGTGGGTAATTCAGGCATATCTCTTCACTTTTGGCACTGAGAGCCTACGTGGACCTGATAAGTCGGGCATGAAATGGAGCAAATGCCGCCAAGGGGTGGCGGTGGCGACTTTCGCGGACCGAGACCGCACCCTAGCTGCGCGGACCCCAACCATTCACCGCCCCGAACAAGGCAGGGAGCCACCCGCCCCGCCGGAACGTTTCTGCACCCCCCGCCTGGACGCCAGCCGCCCACCGGACGGAACGGGACCCCCCGGCGCCCGTCGGCCCCCCGCCCCGGAGCCCAGCTCCCAATCACCCGTCAGCCGCCGGTTACGGCAGCCCAGCCGCCCACGGGCAAAAGGCGTCGCCACCGACCATCTCTACCAGGATCCGGCAACGAGACCCCGGACACCCACAGGACAACAGCCGCACAAGCCGCCTTGACACCCGCCGCCCACCGGCCCGGGAGCCAACCGACGAGACGAGCCCCCCTCCATCCCCTCCGCAGTTAGCGCCTTTCTCTTTGCGACCGAAGGGAGCCAGCGCTCCCGCACACACCCACGCCGAACTGGCCCCACCGGGGCGCGGTGCAACCTGCGTGGCGTGTCAGGTGACGGCCTCCGCCTCGGTCGCCTTCCGGGCGCGCAGCCGTAGGGCGTACTCGTTCGTACGGGCGTCGTATGACATCAGCAACGATTCCACGCAGGCGGGCGGGTGTGCGGCCGTTACTGAGCCGCCGCCTCCGCCCCTTGATGTGGGGTGTGGGCGGGGGGTGCAGGGCGAGGGGGCACTACCCGTAGTACTTCGGAGCTACACGGAAGTGCACTCCCCGGCGGGACGCCGACGACAAGGCGTGATCCATAGCTTCGGTACCGGAAGCACCGACAGACATCCGGTACTGAAAGGACCACATACCGACATGGCGTCCCCCCCGCGCAGAAGCCGCCTGCGCCGCACCTTGCTCGCCGCCCTCGTCACCGCCTCGGTGGCCGTGCCGGTGTCGGGTGCGGCCCGCCCCGCGGCCGTTCCGGCGCCCGTCCCGGCCGTCCTGGCTCCGCTGCGTGCAGCTACACCCGCGGCCCTCGCCGAGCGGTACACGGCCAACCGCGACGGCATCCGGGCCGCCGAGCGGATGGCCGTCGGCCACGGCGACCAGAAGCGGGCCGCCGAGCTGCGCGTCATGGCGGGCCCGGCGCGACACTTCCTCTCCTTCGACGGCCGCGACGGCGGCCGCACCGCCGAGGTCTTCGGTGATCTGTCCCGGGCCGATCGCATCGCCGTGCTGGTCCCGGGTGCGGACACCAGTCTCGACAGTTACCGGCGCTTACGGAACGACGCTGTAGCGCTCCGGCGGGAGCTGGGCGGCCGGTCCGCCGTCATTGCCTGGCTCGGATACGAAACGCCGGCCACGCTGAGCCCGGAGGCGCTGACATCGGGACGGGCCGATGCCGCCGCTCCTGGGCTGCGCACGTTCGTGCGGGAGTTGAGCGAGCTCAAGCCTGCCGCCCGGACCTCCGTCCTCTGCCACTCCTACGGCTCCGTCGTCTGCGCCCGGGCCGCGTCCGGGCTGAAGGTCGCGGACATCGTCCTGTACGGCAGCCCCGGCACCGGCGTCGACAGTGTCGCCGCGATGCACACCGGGGCCACCGTCTGGGCGGGCCGGGGCGGCAACGACTGGATCGCCGACGTGCCGCACGTGAAGCTCCACCTGCCTTTCGTCACCGTCGGGTTCGGGACCGACCCGGTTTCGCCGGAGTTCGGCGCCAAGGTCTTCGCGGCGGGCAACGGCGGCCACAGCGACTATCTGAAGCCCGGTTCCTTATCGCTGAAGAACATCGCCCGGATCGTCGCCGGAGAAGCCGAATCCGAAGGGGCTCCGGGGGGCCGTCATGCGTGAATTCGTGCAGCGGATCGATTCCGCGACTCCTCCCGACCGCGACCGTGCTATCGATGCCCTGCGCGCCCTCGCCATCCTGGGTGTGGTGCTCGGCCACTGGCTGGTCACCGCCCTGGTCGCCGACAGTGGCACGCTGCACGGCGCCAGCCCGCTTCAGTACCTGCCCCAATTCACCCCCGTTTCCTGGATGTTCCAGACCCTGGCGGTCTTCTTTCTGGTGGGCGGGCAGGTGGGTGCGAGGAGCTACGCCTCCGCCCGCGCCCGGGGCGTGACGTACGGGCAGTGGCTCGGCGCCCGGATGGCCCGGCTGAGCCGGCCGGTCGCCGCCGTGCTGGTGGTGTGGACCGTCGCGGCGTGCGCGATGCTCGCCTCCGGGGTGGGCGAGGAGACCATACGCGTGCTGTGCAAGCTGGTGCTGTCCCCGCTCTGGTTCCTGCTGGTCTTCGCAGCGCTGACGGCGGCGACCCCGCTGGTGGCGAGGCTGCATCCGCTGTGGCCGCTCGCCGTCGTGCTGCACATCGATCTGATCCGGTTCGGCCTGAGCGGCCCCGGCTGGCTCGGCTGGATCAATGTGGCGGCGGGCTGGCTCGTCCCGTACTGCCTGGGCGCGGCCTGGGCGCGGGAGGGCCTGCGGGGCCGTACGACCGGCTGGGTGCTGCTGATCGGGGGCGCGCTCGCCAGCACGCTCCTCGTTCTGTTCGCCGGCTACCCGGCCTCCATGGTCGGGGTGCCCGGCGCCGAGATCTCCAACCTCGACCCGCCGACCCTGGCAGTCGTCACTTTCGGCCTCGCCCAGTGCGGGGCGGCCCTGCTGCTGCTCGGCCCGCTGCGGCGGGTGCTGAAGCGGCCCGCGGCCTGGGCGGTGGTGGCGCTGGTGAACCTCTCCGCGATGACCATCTTTCTCTGGCACCAGACCGCGATGATGGCGGTTACCGCGATCGGCCTGTTCGCGGGCCGGCCCCTGACCGGCCTGCACACCGTGCCCGACGGCCTGGGCTGGGTGCTGGCCCGGCTGGCCTGGCTGCCGGTGTTCGCGGTGTCGCTGCTGGTGTGCTGGGCGACGTTCAGGACGTACGAACAGAGACAGCGGCGCAGCACCACAGTGGTGCGCGAAGGGCGCCCTGACCGGGCGGAGGTGGTGCACGATGCTTAGGGTGGATCCCGTGAAGCCGGGGGAAACGGGGTCCAGGGAGCGGCTGTTGGCCGCCCTGCGGAAGGCGCCGCGCGCCCTGCGCGAGGATCTGTGGACGGTTGCCGCCGATCCGATGCCGCGCATGGGGGAGCCGGGTTATCCGGTCTGGCGCCCGGTGTTCTGGTTGGTAATGGTGATGTTCGCGGCGTTCGTCGCCGTGTTCAGCGTGAGTCAGTTCCGCTGGTACTACCAGCTGGGCGACTACGCCACCCTGCTCGGCCTGGCCCAGGCCGTGGCGCTCGTCGTCGCGATGTCCCGGCCGGTGCCGGCCTGGTGGGCGGTGACGATCGCCATGGTCACCGTCGCGCTGGTCTCGGAGCCCAACGTCGGCCCGGGCCAGCTCTACCCCTGGGCCATCTCCGGGGTCACCGCGCAGGCCGGAGTGCTGCTCCTGTTGGCGTTGCGGGTCCGCCCCCGGGTGGCGGTCGAGGCGCTGACGATCAGCGTCCTGGCGGGACTGGCCTGCAGCACGTTCTTTCCCCGGGCCCACAACGACGACGTCCCCAGCGCTGTCGCGATTCTCGCCGCCGCGGTGGTGGTCGGCACCGCGCTTCGCGGTCGCCGGATGGCCCGTACGGAACTGGTCGTACAGGCGGAGATCACCTCCGAGGAGCGGGCCCGGCGCACCCTCCTCGAGGAGCGCAACCGGATCGCTCGCGAGCTGCACGACGTGGTCGCCCACCACATGTCGGTGATCTCCATCCAGGCGCAGGTCGCCCCGCACCTGGTCGAGAACCCCTCCGAAGAGTTGAAGGAGAACCTCGCGGGGATCCGTGAGAACGCGGTCGAGGCGCTCACGGAGCTGCGCCGGGTCCTTGGCGTACTGCGCTCCGAGGACGCCCTGCCGGAGGGGGCGCGGCACGCCCCGCAGCCCACCCTCGACCGGCTGGACGAACTGGTCGGCAAGGTGCGCGGGGCCGGGCTCACCATCGCCACCGAGACCAGGGGCAAGCGGCGCCCGCTGCCGCCGGGCGTCGAGCTGTCGGCGTTCCGTATCGTGCAGGAGGCGCTCAGCAACGTGATGCGGCACGCGCCCGGAGCGGAGGTGCGGGTGGAGATCGGGTACCGGTCGACCGGTATCACCATCCGGGTCACCAACACCGCGCCGGACAGACCGGTGACGCCCTCGCAGAGCATCGGGCATGGGCTGCTCGGCATGCGCGAACGCACCGCCATGCTGGACGGCGAATTCTCCAACGGGCCTACGCCCGAAGGTGGTTACGAAGTAGCGGCGATGCTTCCTCTGGAGGACAGTTCATGACCATCCGCGTGCTGATCGCCGACGACCAGATGATGGTCCGCCAGGGCTTCACTGTGCTGCTCAACGCCGAGCCCGGCATCGAGGTCGTCGGTCAAGCCGTGAACGGTTTGGACGCCGTCGCCAAGGTTGCCGATCTCGCCCCCGACGTCGTCCTGATGGACATCCGGATGCCCGAACTCGGCGGCATCGAGGCGACCCGCCGTATCACAGAACCGGCCGGCGCCACCGTCAAGGTCCTCGTCCTGACCACCTTCGATCTCGACGAGTACGTGTACGAGGCGCTGCGCGCGGGCGCGTCCGGGTTCCTGCTGAAGGACGCGTCGGCCGACGAACTCGCCCAGGCAGTAAGGGTGGTGGCGGCGGGCGACGCCCTGCTCGCCCCGAACATCACCAAGCGTCTCATCGCCGAGTTCTCCCGGATGACCGACGCCCCCCGCGCCCCGCTCAGAGGCCGCATCGGCCGCCTGACCGAACGCGAGACCGAGGTCCTGTCCCTGATCGCCCAGGGCCTGTCGAACACGGAGATCGCCAAGCATCTGGTGGTGGCGGAACAGACCGTGAAGACTCATGTGGGCCGGATCCTGGTCAAGCTGGGCCTGCGCGACCGGACCCAGGCCGCGGTCTTCGCGTACGAGACCGGGCTGGTGCGCCCGGCCGGATACTGAACTCCCTCTCCGCTGAGAGCCTTCCCCGCCGGCCAGTTTCGTGAGCCAGGACGCTGGTACGCCGCCCCGAGCAACTCGGTGTCAGCGAAAGCCGAGTGTTCAGGATCTGCCGACGCGGACCGATGCCGCACAAGCCGCCTTGACGCCCGCAACCCACCCACCCGACAGCCCGGTGACAAGCGGCAGCGCCCCTCCCCCTTCCCGTAGGAGCGCCTTTTTCTTTGCGACCGAAGGGAGCCAGCGCTCCCGCACCCCACCCACACCGAACCCCACCGAAGCGGCAACGACCTCCCCAGGGAAGGCGATGAGGGTGTCCGTCAGTGACGGGGCCTGGCCTGTGATGGCGCCGATCTCTCGTGTCGCAACGCTGAGTCGTTGCGTGGTGACGGTCTGCTGGTATTCGGTGATAGGAGGCGCTAGCGTCCTCGGTATGGCAAAGACGCAATTCAACGTCCGGATGTCCGAGTCCGCTGCCGACGCTGCCCGTATGGCGGCTGCCGATCAGAGAATAAGCCTCAATGAGTACATCGAGCGGCTTGTGACGGCGGATACCAATCCTCAGCGCGCGGCCTCGCTGGAGTACACCGGGACGTTCATCCAAGAGTGGGGCGACTTCATCGAGAACGAGGCCGCACGTGTCCAACGAGGTTGATCTGGCCTGGATCCTTCAGGTCGTGGAGAAGGCCGGTGTGGGCGACATGGCGCCGGATGACCTCGGTGTCGCGGTGGCCGCAGTGGAGCGGCACAAGGCCGAGCTGATGGGACGGCCGATCTACAACGGGGTGTTTGTGCGCGCGGCGGCTCTGGCCCATACGCTCAGTCTGCGATGGCTTGAACGCTCCAACACGACCGTGGCCATATCCTGCGCCCTGCGATTCATGATCGAGGCGGGCGCGCCTGTTGCCCCTGACAAGGACGGAATTGCGGAGTTCGTCGCTGAACTCGGCCGCCCCGACTGCACTGTGAGCAGCATCGCTGACGTGCTCCGCCGCTGGCGGCGGTGACGCGCTGCCCCGTCAGGCGACGGGCTCGGCCTCGGTCGCCTTCCCGTCGCGCATCCGCGCTGCGTGCTCGTTCGTCCGGGCGTCGTACGACATCAGCTTCGGCAGCGCCGCCGCCAGCAGCCCCACCGCCGCGACGCACGCCAGGCCGCCGGACCAGATGGAGGTGCGGACCGAGGTCAGGGCGGCCATGCCGCCGACGCGGACCTGACCCAGCTGGGGGCCGACGGAGAAGGACAGCAGTTCGATGCCGGCGAGGCGGCCCCGGAGCTCGTCCGGGATGGTCTGGTTCCACATGGTGCCGCGGAAGATGCCGCTCACCATGTCGCAGCCGCCCGCCACGGCGAGGAAGAGCAGCACGAGCCAGACGTTGTGCATCCAGCCGGCGACCGACATCGCCACGCCCCACGCCGCCGCCGCGAGGGCCACCATCCGGCCGTGGTGGTGGACACGTGAGGACCAGCCACTGGTGAGGCTGACGGCCAGCGCGCCGACAGTCCCGGCCGCGTACATCAGGCCCAGGGACCAGGGCGCGTGCAGGTCGTCGGCGAGGAAGGGGAAGATCGCCGTGGGGAAGGCGAAGAACATCGCGGCGAGGTCGATGGCGTACGTGCCCAGCAGTTCCTTCCGGCTCCAGGCGTACTGGGCGCCCTCCGCGATGGATCGCAGGGACGGTTTGTCGGCGTCGTGGGCGGCCGGGGAGGGGCGCAGTCCCAGGGTGAGGACGACGGACACCGCGTACGTCGCGATGTCGATGCCGTACGCCCAGGGCAGTCCCGCGAAGGCGATGAGGACGCCCGCCAGTGACGGGCCCGCGATGGCGCCGATCTGCCAGCGCAGGGCGTTGAGGGCGGCGGCTGCGGTGAGCTGGTCGTGCGGGACGATACGCGGCACGATCGCGTCCAGTGCCGGGCGCTGGAGCCCGATCAGGGCGCTGCTCAGCGCGGCGACGGCGTACAGCGGCCACACCATGGGGTGCGGCAGCAGGGTGTTGGCCAGCAGCCCCACGGACAGCAGGGCGAGAGCGGCCTCCGTGTAGAGGATGAGCTTGCGGCGGTCGAGCGCGTCCGCGAGGGCGCCACCGTAGAGCCCGAAGACGATCAGCGGTACGAGTTCGACCGCGCCGATGGCCCCGACCGCGAGGGTCGAGCCGGTCAGCTCCTTGAGCTGCACCGGCAGCGCGACGATCGTCAGAAAGCTGCCGAAAATCGTCACCACCCCCGCGCACCACAGCAGGCGGAAGTCGCGCGAGGAGCGCCACGGGGCGAGATCGGGCAGGAGTCGGGACACGGGGTGGCATGCTGCGCTAAGTGCCCGGTTCGGGGCAACAGGTTTTCGGGCCGCCCGGCCGGTTGCCCCCGGGCGGGGAAAAAACCCGGAACTACCGGGCGGACGCGATACGTTTTGCCGTCGGCAGACAACTGGCGGAGTACCCGCCCCACGTACAGGAGCCCCACCCCATGACCACCGCAGCGACGACACGCGACCGGCGGGTCAGCCCCATCTTCCTGGGGCTGGTCGCGATCATGGGGATATCCGGGTGGGCGGTGTGGACCGGCTTCTCGGCGAGCACGGGTTTCGCGGTGTTCCTGTTCGTGGTGTCGGGCTGGATCGTGTCCCTGTGCCTGCACGAATACGCGCACGCGCGCACGGCGCTGCACGGCGGGGACATCTCGATCGGCGCGAAGGGCTATCTGACCCTCAACCCGCTGAAGTACACGCATGCGCTGCTGAGTATCGTGCTGCCGGTGCTCTTCGTGATCATGGGCGGGATCGGCCTGCCGGGCGGCGCGGTGTTCATTGAGCGCGGACGGATCAATGGCCGGTGGAAGCACAGCGTGATCTCGGCGGCGGGACCGCTGACGAACATCGCGTTCGCCCTCGTCCTGCTCCTGCCGTTCCCGTTCGGCGGTCCGGGCACCGTACCGGGTCCGTTCCTGGCCGCTCTCGCGTTCCTGGCAATGCTGCAGGTCACCGCGGCGATCTTGAACCTTCTGCCCGTGCCGGGGCTGGACGGCTACGGGGTGGTGGAGCCCTGGCTGTCGCACAAGATCCGCCGCCAGGTGGAGCCGTTCGCGCCGTTCGGGCTGCTCGCGGTGTTCGGGTGCCTGTGGATCCCGGAGGTGAACAACGTGTTCTTCGAGGCGATCTACGCGATCATGCGGGCGTTCGGCGCGGACAACATCCTCACCGACTGCGGCCAGGCGTGGTTCCGCTTCTGGCAGGGTGACCCTCAGGTCTGCCGTGCCGCCCTCGCCTTGCGCATGTAGTACCAGCACATGTTGCTGGTCAGGCCTGCCACCAGGACCCAGAGGATGCCGAGCCAGCTGCCCCGCGCGAAGGACAGGACGGCGGCGGCCACCGCGAGGAGGCAGGCGGCGAGTGCGTAGAGGGCGAGGCGGGGCATGGGGGTCGGCTCCTGTCGGGCTGTCCTGGCAACCGGTTACGTAACCGTACGGCCCGGCCATTGTCCCCCACGCCCCGGCGCTGGCTAAATGTCGGTGACGCGGAGGCCGGCGTGGGCCTTGTAGCGGCGGTTCACCGAGATGAGGTTGGCGACCAGCGACTCGACCTGGTGGGCGTTGCGCAGCCGGCCGCCGAAGACGCCGCGCATCCCGGGAATGCGGCCGGCGAGGGCCTGGACGAGGTCGGTGTCGGCGCGCACCTCGCCGAGGACCAGGACGTCGGTGTCGATCTCGTCGACGTCCTGGTCCATGAGGGTCACCGCGGACAGATGGTGGAAGGCGGCGGTCACCCGGGAGTCGGGGAGGAGCGTGGCGGCCTGTTCGGCGGCGCTGCCCTCCTCGGGCTTGAGGGCGTAGGCGCCCTTCTTGTCGAAGCCGAGCGGATTGACGCAGTCGATCACGAGCTTGCCGGCGAGCTCTTCGCGGAGCGATTCCAGGGTCTTGGCGTGACCGTCCCAGGGCACGGCGACGATGACGATGTCGCTGCGGCGTGCGGTGTCGGAGTTGTCGAAGCCCTGGACATCGAGGCCGAGCTCGGCAGCGGCAGCCTGGGCCCGGTCGGCGGCCCGGGAGCCGATGATCACCTGCTGGCCGGCCTTGGCGAGCCGGTAGGCGAGTCCTTTGCCCTGCGGGCCGGTGCCGCCGAGGACCCCGACGACCAGACCGGATACGTCGGGCAGGTCCCAGGGGTCCTTGGCGGCGGGGGCGGGCGTCTTCACATCGTCAGAGCCGGAGGAACCGGAGGAAGTAGTCATACGTGCGATCCTGCCAGCCGCCGGGCGCGCCGTCGCACGGTCACGTTGTGACGCTCGGGGAGACGAGACCGGCCTGGGGGCGGAAGGGCAGTTCCAGGGTCTGGCCGCCGCCGGCGGAATAGGCGTCGGCGCGGTGGCCGACCGCTGATCAGGGGGCGACGGTACGCCACTCCCCTGTGCGCGGGATACGGTGATCTCCGACGTTCTATGTCCCTTTTGGAGCCGTAAAATGCCGTTTCCCACCCCGCTGTGTGGCGTCGTACCGCCGCTGTGCACCCCCCTGACGCCCGACGGTGATGTGGACCGCCGCTCGCTCCGCGCCCTCGTCGAGCGGGTGGTCGACGCGGGCGTGAGCGGGGTGTTCGCGCTCGGGTCCAGCGGCGAGGCCGCGTATCTCTCCGACGCCCAGCGCCGCACCGCCCTCGCGGCGGTGGTGGAGGCGGCGGACGGGCGGGTCCCGGTGCTGGCCGGTGTGATCGACATGACGACCGCCCGGGTCACGGACCACGCGCGGACGGCGGCCGAAGCCGGGGCGGACGCGCTCGTGGCCACCGCGCCGTTCTACACCGCCACCCACCCCGTAGAGATCGCCGTCCACTTCCGCCGTATCCGGGAGGCGGCCGGGCTTCCGCTCTTCGCGTACGACATCCCCTCCGCCGTCCACACCAAGCTCTCCGCCGCGACCGTCCTGGCCCTGGCCGAGGACGGCACGCTCGCCGGGCTCAAGGACTCCAGCGGCGCCGACGGGCCGCTGCGCCGGCTGCTGGTGGAGCTGCGCGGGCGGGGCCTCGTGGAGTCGTTCTCCGTCCTGACCGGCTCCGAACTCGCCGTCGACGGCGCGCTGCTGGCCGGGGCACACGGTGTCGTCCCCGGGCTCGGCAACGTGGACCCGCACGGCTTCGTACGCCTCTACGAGCACGCCCGCGCGGGGCGCTGGCGCGAGGCGGCGGCCGAGCAGGACCGGCTGGCCGCGCTCTTCGCGATCACCGACACCGGCGATGAGGCGGCGATGGGCCGCAGCTCGTCCGCGCTCGGCGCCTTCAAGGCCGCGCTGCACCTGCTGGGCGTCATCGACTGCCCGGCGACCGCCGCGCCCCAGGTGCCCCTGGACGCCGCTGCCGTCAAGACCGTACGGAATCTGCTGGTGGATGCCCGGCTGCTGTGACGCAAGGCCGTTAACCCCGGCGCGGGGTGGCGTGCGACTCCGCAAGAATGGGGGAGTGCGCTACGGCATCTTGGGGACAACGACGGCTTATCGCGATGACGGCACAGTTGTGCCGCTCGCCGGGGTGCGGTTGCGCGCGCTGTTGGCGGCGCTGGCGCTGAGCCCCGGCCGGGGGCGGAGCGTGGGGGCGCTGATCGACGACGTGTGGGACGGGGACCCGCCGGCGGACGGGCCGGCGGCGTTGCAGGCGCTGGTGGGGCGGCTGCGACGGGCGGTGGGACATGCGGCGGTCGGGTCGGTGGACGGCGGATACCGTCTGATCGCCGGGCCGGACGCGGTGGACGCGTACCGTTTTCAGCGGCTGGTGGAGGAGGGCGGCCGGGCGCTGGCCGATGGTGACACGGCGAAGGCGGCGGAGGCGCTGGACACCGCGCTGGAGTTGTGGCGGGGACCGGTGATGGCCGACCTGCCGGGCCGGGCGGCGGTCGCGCCGCGCTACGAGGCGCTGCGGCTGGACGCGAGGAAGCTGCGGGCCGGTGTGGAGGTGGCGCTCGGCAGGGCGGAGCAGATCCTGCCGGAGCTGGCAGAGCTGGCGGCGGCGCATCCGGTCAATGAGCCGGTGCAGGCGCTGCGGATACGGGCCCTGCGGGAGGCGGGGCGTACCGCCGACGCGCTGATGGCGTACGAGGAGGTACGCCGGGAGCTCGCCGACCGCCTCGGAGCGGACCCGGGCCCGGAGCTGAAGGCGCTTCACGCCGAATTGCTGAACCCGCGAAGAGAACCGCAAAACGAGCCCCCGAGCCGACCGCAAAACGAGCCGCCGCGCCAACAGCCGCGCCGGCTGCCGCAAGCAGCTGCCGCCCCCGGCAACCGGCGGCCCCGCCTCACCAGCTTCGTCGGCCGGGAGACGGACCTCGACATGATCCGGACCGACCTGGCCGCCGCCCGCCTGGTCACGGTCACCGGCCCGGGCGGCACGGGGAAGACCCGGCTGTCGCAGGAGGTCGGCGACTTGGTGGCCGGGCAGTGGCCGGACGGGGTCTGGTTCGCCGAACTCGCCCCCGTGGAGGACTCCCGTACCGTGCCGGAGGCGGTACTCACCGCGCTCGGCCTGCGCGAGACACTGCTGCACTCCGGTACGGCGGCCGAGCAGGCCCTGGCGGCGGAGAGCAGACCGAAGGACCCGGGGCGGCAGCTCGCCGAGTACTGCGCCGGGCGCGAGCTCCTCCTCGTACTGGACAACTGCGAGCATGTCGTCGGCGCCGCCGCGGCCCTCGCGGAGCAGCTGCTCACACACTGTCCCGGCGTCGCCGTGCTCGCCACCAGCCGCGAACCCCTCGGCGTGCCCGGCGAGCTGGTCCGCCCGCTGGATCCGCTGCCGCAGCCGCCCGCTCTGCGACTGCTGGCCGACCGAGGGGCCGCCGCCCGCCCCGGCTTCACCCCCGCCGACGATCCGGAGGCCGCCGCTGAGATCTGCCGCCGCCTGGACGGCCTGCCCCTCGCCATCGAGCTCGCCGCCGCCCGCCTGCGCGGCCTCACCCCGCGCCAGCTCGCCGACCGGCTGGACGACCGGTTCCGTATCCTCACCGGCGGCAGCCGCACCGTACTGCCGCGTCAGCAGACGCTGCGCGCGGTCGTCGACTGGAGCTGGGAGCTGCTCACCGTCCTGGAACGAGTCGTACTGCGCCGGCTGGCGGTCTTCGCCGGCGGCTGGGACCTGTCGGCGGCCGAGGCGGTGTGCGGCGACCCGGACGCGAGCGGTGGCGCGGAGACTGTCGACCCCCGCGACATCGTCGCCGCGCTCGCCTCCCTCGTCGACAAGTCCCTGGTCCTCACCGATCTCACCGACGACGGCGCCCGCTACCGCATGCTGGAGACGATCGGCGAGTACGCCGCCGAGCGGCTCGACGAAGCGGGCGACCGGCCGGCGGTGGAGCGCCGCCACATCACCTACTTCCGGGAGTACATCCGCACCGTCGACCCCAAGCTGCGCGGCCCGGAACAACTGGTGTGGCTGGACCGTCTGGAGCGCGAGCACGACAATCTGCGGGCCGCCATACGCCGCGCGGTGGAGGCGGGGGACGAGCAGGAGGCGCTGGTCCTGACGCTGGCGGCCGGATGGTTCTGGGAGATGCGGAACTACCGTACGGAGATGAACGCCTGGCCGGCGGCGGTTATGGCCATGGGGCCGGACCCGTTCGCCGTCCCGCCCGCCCACGTGCCGCTGGACCGGGGCCCGCTGGACGCGCCGCCGCCGATGCCGCCGGAGCAGCTGGAGGAGGCCCGGCGGTGGATCCGGATCGCGGACGTGACCGCTCATATGGAGGACCAGGACGTGTGGGCGGACCCGGCCGCGCGGGAGCTGGGGCCGGCGATCGTGGCGGCGTATCCGCCGCATCTGCCGCAGTCCAGCACCCGGCCCGGCCTGATGCGGATGGTCGGGGGGCTGCTGGCCGGGGACTTCGACGGTCTCGCCGAGCTGCTCGACGAGACGGTGGAGAGCTGCCGCAGGCACGGGCGGGTGTGGGAGCTGGCCTACGCGCTGCAGTTCCGGGCGAAGGTGCTGAATGATGTCACCGACCGGCTCGATTCATCGATGATGGACGTCCGCGAGGCGCGAGAGCTGTTCGCACGGGTCGGTGACGACTGGGGCCTGGCAGAGGCACTGTCGGCGGAGGCCGAAGCCGCGGCGAACGGCGGCGAGTGGGCGCGGGCGGCCGACTGCTCACGGCAGGCGATCGCGCTCGCCGGCAAGCTGGGCGCACACCAGCACGTGCCTTTGCTGATGGTGCGGCTCGGCGACGTGCTCTACAACGCGGGGGACCCGGCCGAGGGCGAACGGCTCATCCGGGCCGGCATCCAGGACGCCGAGCGCTTCGGCGTGGTCGCGGGTGGCGCGGCCTACTACGGCAGGGTGCTGCTCACCACGGTGCTCGGCCGGCGCGGAGACCTCGACGAGGCGCACGCCCTGGTCGACGGCATGCGCAAGCAATTGCCGACCGGGATGCCGTCCTTCGTCGCCGGGCTGTTGGACGCGCTCAAGGGCTGGCTGCTCGGCCTGGGCGGTGACCCGGAGGGAGGGTTGCGACTGCACAGGGGGACCATCGTCCACCTCGATGATCATCCGATGACCAGCATCTTCATCCCGCGCGTCGGCATCATGCTGATCCCGCCCGCGGTCACCCTGCTGGAACGGCTCGCCAGGCCGGAAGCCGACCGCCGTGCGGCGCTGCTCATCGGCGCGCATGACCGGCTGCGCCCCACGGCCGTCGGGCCCATGGAAAAGCAGTCGCTGGACGAGTCGGCGGCGGTGCTGCGTGAACGGCTCGGCCCTGCCGCGTACAACGCCCTCTACGCGGAGGGCGAGCGCCTGGGGCTGGAGGAGACCGTCGCGCTGATGCGTGAGGCGCCGTGACCGGCCCGGTCGTTCAGCGAGCGCGCGTGTCCGTCCGAGCCTCAGGAGGCGGTGCGGCGGCGGGTGGCCTTCTTCGCCGGAGCCTTCTTGGCGGCGGTGGTCTTCTTCTCAGCCGTTGACTTCTTGGCGGCAGAGCGGCTGGCCGCCTTCTTCGCCGGGGCCCTCTTCTCGCCCTTCTCGCCGCCCCGGGCGTCGATGCTGGCCTGCAGCGCGGCCATCAGGTCGATGACATCGGCCCCGGCGGCGGGTGTCACGTCGCCGTGCGGGGGTTCCACGCCTTGCAGGCGGGCTTCGACGACCTGCTGGAGGGCCTTCTGGTACTCGTCGTGGAGCTCGGACAGGTCGAAATCCTCCGACAGCGTCTCCATCAGGGAACGGGCCATCTTCAGTTCCTGCGGTCGCACCGTCACGTCGTCTTTGGGGGCGACTTCCGAGGCCGGCCGGACCTCGTCGGGCCAGATGCAGGTCTGCAGAACGAGTGTTTTGTCGTGCACTCGCAGGACGGCAAGCGATTCACGGGACCGCATTGCGATCTTGGTGATGGCGATCTGGCCCGACTCCGCCAGAGCGTCCCGCAGCAGGACGTAGGGCTTGGCCGCCGCTCGGTCCGCCACGCCGACGTAGTAGGGCTTGGAGAACATCAGCGGGTCGATGCTGTCGGCGTCCACGAAGGCGAGGACGTCGATCACCTTCTTGCTGGGCAGCGGCAGGTCCGCGAGATCCTCATCGGTCAGCGTGACGGTGCGGCCGTCAGGGGATTCGTAGGCCTTGGCGATCTCCTGGTAGGGGATCTCCTTGTCCTCGGCTTCGCAGAATCGCCGCATGCGCACCCGGGAGCCGTCTTTGGCGTGGACCTGATGGAGGGGGATGTCGTGCTCCTCCGTGGCAGAGAAGAGCTGGACCGGTACGGTGACCAGCCCGAAAGATATGGACCCCTTCCATGTGCTTCGCATCTATTTGTTCCTTCCTGGGGCTTTCCAGACTAGGCCGGGCCACGTCGCCGCGACAGCCGGGAGCCGGTTCCCCCTTGTCACCCCTTTCTGTGCGGATCGCATACTTTTGTTCCGCTGTGGGGACTTTCCGGTTATGCCCGCCACGCCCGAGCGGCAGACCGTGGACATCGACGGCCACCGCCTCGTCCTGACCCACCTGGACCGTGTCGTCTTCCCTGCCACCGGCCATACCAAGGCCCAGCTTCTGCACTACTACGCGCAGATCGCCCCCGCCCTGGTCCCGCACGCCGCCGGCCGGCCCGCCTCCTTCGTACGCGCCCCCGACGGGCCCGGCGGACAGCGCTGGTTCGCCAAACGCCCCCCGAACGGCACCCCGGAATGGGCCACCACCACCGAGGCCGGCGTCCACGAACCGGAGACCTACGTCGTCGTCGACTCGACCGCGACGGTGGTCGCCATGGCAAACCTCGGCGCCTACGAGATCCACGTCCCCCAGTGGACTGTCGCCTCCGGCCCCGACGCCCACGACCGCCTCGTCCTCGACCTCGACCCGGGCGACGGCGCCGACCTCGTGCTCTGCTGCCGGGTCGCCGAACGGCTCCGCCAGCTCCTCGACGACGACGACCTCGCCGCCTACCCCGTCACCTCCGGCAGCAAAGGCCTCCATCTCTACGCCCCCCTGGAGCCGGACACGCCCGAGGCCGCCGCGGTCGGCTACGCCAAGGCCCTCGCCGTCCGGCTCCAGGGCGAACACCCCGGCCTTGTCGTCGCCACCATGAACCGCAGTGCCCGCCCGGGCAAGGTTTTCATCGACTGGTCCCAGAACGCCTCCGCCAAAACCACCGCCTGCCCTTACACCCTGCGCCTGCGCGACCGTCCCACCGTCGCCTCCCCCGTCACCTGGGACGAGATCGCCGCCTGCCGCGACCCCGCGGAACTCTTCTTCGCTCCCGAAGACGTCCTTGCGCGGGTCGCCGCCCACGGCGACCCGCTGGCCGCGCTGGCCTCCGGCACCGGCCGGGGCCGGCTCCCCTGAGCGCCTGCGCCTGCGGCGGGCTTTTCCGGAGCCGCCTGGCGGGGCCGGGGTCAGCCGGTTCGGTGGGCGTGGGCGAGGGGAAGGAGGCGGCCGGCCGTGCCGCCTACGGTGCTTCGCGTGTGCGGGTCCAGTGCAGAAGCTGCTCGGCGGACCAGGTGTTGATGACCCGCCCGGCGGGCACGCCGCACTGGGCGGCCCGGGCGCAACCGTAGATCTGCCAGTCGAGCTGGCCGGGGGCGTGGGCGTCGCTGTCGATGGAGAAGTACACGCCCGCCGCGACGGCCTCGCGCAGCAGCCGCCGGGGCGGGTCGAGGCGTTCGGGGCGGCTGTTGATCTCGACGGCGGTGTCATAGGCGGCGCAGGCGGCGAAGACCATGTCGGCGTCGAATTCGGATTCGGGGCGGCCCCGGCCCGTGAGGAGGCGGCCGGTGCAGTGGCCGAGGACGTCGACGAGGGGGCTGGTGACGGCGGCGACGAGTCGCTGGGTCATCTCGCCGCGGTCCATGCGGAGCTTGGAGTGCACGGAGGCTACGACGACGTCGAGCTGGTCGAGCAGGTCGGGATTCTGGTCGAGCGAGCCGTCGGCGAGGATGTCGCATTCGATGCCGGTGAGGAGCCGGAAAGGGGCCAGCCGCTTGTTGAGGGCGGCGACGACCTTCAGCTGCTCGCGCAGCCGCTCCGCGGAGAGGCCGCGGGCAACGGTGAGCCGCGGCGAGTGGTCGGTGAGCGCGGCCCATTCGTGTCCGAGGGCGATCGCGGTGCGTGCCATGTCCTCGATGGGGGTCCCGCCGTCGGACCAGTCGGAATGCAGGTGGCAGTCGCCGCGCAGCGCCGCCCGCAGCTCCTCGCCGCCCTCGACGGGCGGCATCGGCCCCCCGGTGGGCTCCTCGCCCGTTTCGAGGCGGGCCAGGTAGGACGGCACCTGGCCCGACAGGGCCTCCCGTACGACGGCGGCGGTCTTCGGCCCCAGCCCCGGGAGGGACTCCAGGCCGCCGGGGGTGGCGGCCTTGCGCCGTACCTCGGCGGCCGGCATGGAGGCGATGACCTCCGCGGCGGTACGGAAGGCCTGTGCCCGGTACGCCGAAGCCCGGTCGCGCTCCAGCAGGAACGCGATCCGGGTCAGCGCGTCGACGGGATTCACCTCTCAAGTCTTCTTGCGGAAACGGGTCACCGCCAGCGGTGCGGTGACCAGGGTGATGCCGGCCGCCCAGGCGAGGGTGATCCAGACGGAGTGGGCATAGGCGCCGCCGTTGATCAGGGCGCGGCTGGCGTCGGCGAGGTTCGACAGCGGGTTGACCTTGGTGAAGGACTGCAGCCAGTCGGGCATGGTGGTCGGCTTGGCGAAGATGGAGCTTCCGAACTGCAGCGGCATCAGCACCAGCATTCCAATCCCCTGGACGGCCTGGGGGCTGTTGACGGAGAGACCCAGCAGGATCGATATCCAGGTCAGCGCGGCGCCGAAGAGCACTGCCAGCGCGACCGCGCCCAGCAGGTGCAGGACATCCGTCTTGATGCTCAGGCCAAGGGCGAAGCCCATGGCCAGCAGGATGGCCATGGCCACCATCATCCGGCCGATCTCCACGATCACCTTGGCGATCAGCACCGACGAGCGGGCGATCGGCATCGTACGGAACCGGTCCATCACCCCGGTCTTGAAGTCGGAGTTGATGCCGGAGCCGACCGACATGGCGATGTTCAGGCCCATCATCGCCATCAGGCCGGGCACCACGTAGTTGACGTAGGCGTCCTGGCTGCCGGAGACCGCGCCGCCGAAGACGTACACGAACAGCAGGGTGAAGATGACCGGCATCAGCAGGACGTCGAACATCGACTCCGGGTCCGCCTTCATCTGCAGCAGATTGCGCCGGGCGAGGGCGCCGATGTGCCGGAGGCCTGCGCGCGGGCTGATCCGGCCCTCCGCCGCGATGACTGCCGGTGCCGTGCTTACCGCTACCGCGCTCATGCCGCGAGCTCCTTTTCCGCAGGTTCCGCAGGGTTCCCAAGGGACGTCTTCTGGCCGGTGACGGCCATGAACACCTCGTCAAGGCTGGGCAGATGCGTGCCGATCCCGGCGATGGCGAAGCCGCGCGCACCCAGTGCGCCGACCACTTCCGTCAGTTGCTCGTCGCTGAGGATCGGCACATTCAGCACCCCGGCCTCTTGGTCCGGCACCGCCCCGGCGCCCAGCACCGCCGCCATGGCGGTCAGGACGGACGGATCGGCGGGCCGGATCTGCAGGGTGCGCCCGCCGACCTTGGCCTTGAGCTCGTCGACCCGGCCGCCTGCGATCACGCGGCCCCGGTCGATCACCGCGAGTTCGTCAGCGAGCTGCTCGGCCTCTTCCATGTACTGGGTGGTCAGCAGCACGGTCGCGCCCTCGGCGACCATGCTCCTCACCTCGGCCCACACCTCTTTACGGGTCCTCGGGTCGAGGCCTGTCGTCGGCTCGTCCAGGTAGAGGACGGCGGGGCGTCCGATCATGCTCGCGGCGAGGTCGAGGCGCCGACGCATGCCGCCCGAATAACCCTTGGCGGGCCGTTTGGCCGCCTCCGTCAGCGAGAACCGCTCCAGCAGCTCGTCGGCGCGGGCCCGGGCGTCCTTCCGGGACAGATCGAGCAGCCGCCCGATCATGTACAGGTTCTCCCGGCCGGACAGCGACTCGTCCACCGACGCGTACTGCCCCGTCAGCCCGATCACCCGGCGCAGCTGCCGCGGCTGGGTCAGCACGTCGTACCCGGCCACCCACGCCGTCCCGGCATCCGGCCGGATCAGGGTGGACAGCACTCGTACGAGGGTGGTCTTCCCGGCGCCGTTCGGTCCCAGCACGCCGAGCACGGTGCCCTGGCGTACGTCGAGGTCCACTCCGTCCAGGGCTTTGGTCTCGCCGTAGTGCTTGACCAACCCCCGTACGGTGACGGCTGTTTCTGTGCCATTCCGTTCAGTCATGCGTCTACGATCGCGTGCCCCACCGACAGGGCACCGACATGCCGCCGACACGCTGCGCTGCGCTGGGCGGGGGTGCGGTTACGGTCTGCGGGCCGGTGGGCGGTGCCCGCGCCTGCGGCGCGGGGGTTTCCCGCCCTCCCCCCAGCCTTCGGCCGGGGGGACCCCCATCTCGCTTCGCTCGCCCGTTACCCGGGACCGTAAGGTTCAGACTCACCCGCACACAGCCCGTGAGGGCCACCCAGCGGCCGACCATGGGGTCCCCCGGCCGGAGGTGGGTGGGCGGGAAAGCCAAGCGGTCAGGCGACGCCCACAGAGTCCTGCTCGGCGTGAGCCACGCCCGCAGCGACGATGCGGGAGGACTCCGGTGCCCGCCGTTCCAGCAGGCCGGCCGTGACGGCGATGGCGAGCCCGCTGACCGCGAGCAGCGCACCGGCCACAGCGGGAGCGGTGTAGCCGAAGCCGCGGGCGATGACGAGACCGCCGAGCCAGGCGCCGCCCGCGTTGGCGAGGTTGAAGGCGGCCTGGTTGGCGGAGGAGGCCAGGCTGGGGGCGTGGGGGGCCTTTTCCATGACCATCATCATGAGCGGCGAGGCCGTGGTGAAGGCGACGACGCCGAGCAGTACGACCATCACGGCCGCGCTCCACTCCGCGTGCGCGGCGACGGTGAAGAGCCCGAGCACGGCCGTGAGGGCGGCGAGCCCGCCGATCAGGGCGGTACGCAGGGCGCGGTCCGCGAGCCGGCCGCCGAGCAGGTTGCCGATGGTCGCGCCGACACCGAACAGGGCGAGCACAAGGGTGACGCTGCTGTCGCCGAAGCCGGCGACATCCGTGAGCAGCGGGGTGATGTAGCTGTAGACGGCGAAGACGGCGGCGAAGCCGAAGACCGTGGTGGAGAGCGCCAGCCAGACCTGACCGCTGCGGAAGGCGGAGAGCTCGTGCCTCAGCCCGGCGCTTTGGGTGGCGGGGAGCCGGGGTACCAGCACCGCGATGCCGGCCATGGCGGCGAGCCCGATGGCGCCCACGGCCAGGAACGTCGCGCGCCAGCCGAGGGACTGCCCGACGAGGGTGCCGATCGGGACGCCGATGATGTTGGCGACGGTGAGGCCGACCATCATCATCGAGACAGCCCGGGCGCGCCGCTCGCGGTCGACCATGCCGGCCGCGACGACCGCGCCGACGCCGAAGAAGGCACCGTGCGGCAGTCCGGCGAGCACCCGGCCCGCGAAGAGCCAGCCGTAGCTGGGCGCGAGGGCGGAGAAGGTGTTGCCGATCGTGAAGAGCCCCATGAGGGAGATCAGCACGGTCTTGCGCGGCATACGGGTGGTGAGGGCGGCCAGCAGCGGGGCGCCGATGACGACGCCGAGGGCGTAGGCGGAGACGAGGTAGCCGGTGGTGGGGATCGAGGTGTGCAGGTCGTTTGCGACATTGGGCAGCAGGCCCATCATCACGAACTCTGTTGTACCGATGCCGAATGCGCTGATCGCCAGTGCGAGCAGGGCCAGGGGCATGAGAGACCTTTCAGGGACGTGCCAGGCTGGGGACGAGGCGGTGCGGGTTCCGTCGTTAAGTTTAACTACGGAACAAAGTGTCCCAGGCCCAGTATTCCCCCGTGCGTACGCGACGTTACGGCGAGGCTAATGTTTGAGCCGTCGTCGGTACGGTCTACAGCTTGATCTGCGCCGCCACCGGACGGTGATCGCTGCCGGTCGGGGCCAGCACCCACGACTTGGTCGGTTCGACGCCCCGGACCAGGATCTGATCGATCCGGGCCATCGGGAAGCTCGCCGGCCAGCTGAAGCCGAAGCCGTCCCCGGCGGCGCCCTGGGTGGAGCGCATCTGGGAGGTGATACTGGCGAGCGCCCGGTCGTTCATGGTGCCGTTGAGGTCGCCGAGGAGGACGACGCGTTTGAGCTTCTCCCCGGCGATGGCCTCGCCGAGTGCGTCGGCGCTGCGGTCACGCTGGGTAGCGGTGAAGCCGGCGTCGAACTTGACCCGTACGGATGGCAGATGGGCGACGTACACCGCGAGGTTCCCGTGCGGGGTGGCCACGTCGGCGCGCATGGCACGGACCCAGCCGAGCCGGATGTCGACCGGCTGCACACCGCTGAGCGGGTACTTGCTCCACAACCCGACGGTGCCCTGTACGGAGTGGTACCGGTAGGCGGTCTTGAGCTGTCGCTCGTACGTGGAGACCTGGACCTCGGGCAGCTCCTCCAGGGCGACGATGTCCGCGTTGCTGGCGATGACGTCCTTGGCGGTGCCGACCGGGTCGATGTTCTGGGCGTTGACATTGTGCGTGAGGACAGTGACGTCGCCGCCGGCGGAGCCCTTGCCGGTGATCAGGCCGCCGAAGAGATTCAGCCAGACCACGGCCGGCAGCAGCAGGGCGATGAGCGCCGTCGCCGAGCGGCGCAGCAGCGCCACCACGAGCAGCAGCGGCACGGCCAGGCCCAGCCAGGGCAGGAAAGTCTCCAACAGGCTGCCGAGGTTGCCGATCCGGTTGGGCACATCGGAGTGCAGGAACAGAAGCAGCGTCAGGACCACGGCCAGCGCGGCGGTGATGATGCCGCGCCGCCACATTCCCTCCCGCCGCCATCGCAGTCGTGGCCGCCGGGACGGGTCCGAGGGCCGGTGCGGCCCCGGCCCGTCGTCCATCGTCACATCCGAGCCATACGCCTGAGCCATGGGGGAGTCCTTACTGCATTGCCGAGTGCCCTGTCGACCTTAGGGGATTGACAGGGTGCGGACGGTCCCCGGCGGGAGACGGGCTCCAATGTGACAAAACCCAGACATGCTGTCTGTCAGCCACCAGCGACCGGTGGCGGGGCCACTCCGGCGAGGACGGTGTCGACAATCTGTTCCGAGAGTCCCTCTTGGAGTCCCTCTTCCAGGGATCCGTCCGGTCGTAGCACCGCACGGGCCAGTAGGGGGCCGGTGAAGAGGTCGCTGAGCAGGTCCAGGTCCACGCCGGGGCGGATTTCACCGGTGTGTACACCCCGGCGCAGCACCTCGTGCATCGCCTCGCGCCGGGTGGCGATGACCGTTTCTTGGTACTGGCCCCAGAGCCCGGGATTGCTGTGGATCTGGCCGAGGACGTTGCGCAGCACCGCTGATGACCGCTTCGCGAGCCCCCGCCGCCGGGCGAACTCCAGGCAGCTGACGAGGTCGTTACGGACGGATTCGCCTTTCAACGGAGGGGCGGTCTCCTCAAGCGACTTCATGACGTCGACCAGCAGTGCGTCCTTGCCCGACCAGCGGCGGTAGACGGTGGCCTTGCCGACGCCGGTCTCGCGGGCGATCCGTTCGATCGACAGGGCGCCGATCGTGGCACCCTCCTCCATGAGCCGCAGTACGGTCTCGATGATCGCGGAATCGGTACCGGAGTCGCGTGGCCGCCCGCGCCGCTCCGCCGTGTGCGGGCCGGAGCCCGGGCTCATTGCCGGGCCTCGGCGGCCGCGGCCTTGACCTCGTCGCCGGAGGGGCGCCCGGTGGCCTCCTTGCCGGGCAGGAAGAGCAGTACGACAGCCATGCCGGCCAGTGTGACACCGGCCGAGGTGGCGGCGGTGATGTGCATCGCGTGCAGGAAGGCGTCGTTGGCGGGCTGGACCAGGGCCTTTCCGGGCGGCCCGAGCCGTGCCGCGACGCCGAGGGTGGCCTCGATGGACTCGCCGGCGGTGTGCCGCAGGCCGGGCGGCAGCGTGCTGAGGCTGCCGCTGATGCGGTCGCGGTACGTGGCGGAGAGCAGCGAGCCGAGGATGGCGATCCCGAGCGCTCCGCCGACCTGCCGGAAGGTGTTGTTCACAGCGGAGCCCGAGCCCGCCTTCTCACGGGGCAGCGCGGTCATGATGGAAACGGTCGCCGGGGTCATGACATGCGCCATCCCTGTGCCCTGCAAGAAGAAGAGCACTTCCAGCACCCACACCGGGGTGTCCTGGCCGAGCAGCAGAAAACCCAGGAAAGTCGCGGTGACCAGCGCCATGCCCGCCCCGCACACCGCGCGCGCCCCGAAGCGGTCGACGACCAGCCGGGCACGCGGCGCGAAGATCATCTGGGCGGCGGCGAGCGGCAGGAGCAGTTCGCCGGACTGGAGGGCGGAGTAGCCGCGCACGCTCTGGGTGTAGAAGACCATGAAGAAGGTCACGCCCATCAGTGCGAAGAAGACCAGCGCGATGGCGCCGACGGCGGCGGAGAACCGTGGATCGCGGAAGTAGCCGACGTCCAACGCCGGGTGGTCGCTGCGCCGCTCGTGCACCACGAAACCGGCCAGCACGACGAGCCCGGCCAGGACGGTCAACCACACCTGGGGCGCGGTGAAGTCAGCGAGCTGGCCGCCCTTGATGATCCCATAGATCAGCAGCGTCAGCCCGACGATGGACAGCAGCACCCCGACCGGGTCGAGCCGCCCGGGGTTCGGGTCCCTGGAGTCGGGGACGATGAAGACCATCGCTATGAGTGCGGCAACGACGATCGGCACATTGACCAGAAAGACCGAGCCCCACCAGAAGTGCTGGAGCAGCAGTCCGCCGGTGATCGGCCCTATGGCGATGGCCAGGCCGACGGCGCCGGTCCAGATGCCTATGGCCTTGGGCTGCTCCTCGCGCTCGAAGACATTCATGATGATCGCGAGGGTGGCGGGCAGCACAAAGGCGCCGCCGAAGCCCATCACCGCGCGGAACACGATGAGTTGGCCGGAGGAGCCGGAGAAGGCGGAGAGCACCGAGCCGACCCCGAACAGCAGCATGCCGAAGAGCAGCACCTTCTTGCGGCCGAGGCGGTCGCCGAGCAGTCCGGCGGTGAAGAGCAGCCCGGCGAAGACCAGGGTGTAGGCGTTGATCGCCCACTCCAGCTGGCTCTGGGTGGCGCCCAGGCCGGTGGGGGCGGGGGTGGCGATGGTCTTCATCGCCACATTGAGGATCGAGTTGTCGAGAACGACGACCAGCAGACTGAGCAGCAGCACGGTGAGGATCACCCACCGGCGGCGGTGGACCGCCTCCGGGACCGGCGGGGACAGGGGCGCGGACAGCGGAGAGGCCATGGTTCCACGCTAGATCCGCTTTACGATACGGGACCGTCTCGTATCATAAAGCTTACGCAAAAGGCGGCCCCCCCTTTGCTCTTCCGGCGGCGAGTGCCACCATGGGATTGGTCCGGGGACGCCGTCAGGGCGCCTCGAGATGACGAAGGAGCCGTTGCAATGACGCACGCCGTTCCGGCTGCCCAGAAGCCTGTGACCCCCGCGCCCGCGCCTGGCCCCGCCTCCGCCGACAGCAGCAGGTCGCTGTACGGCGGCAAGGGGACCCGCCGCATCACCGTCCGCGACATCGCCGCCGCCAAGGAGCGCGGCGAGAAGTGGCCCATGCTCACCGCCTACGACGCCATGACGGCCTCCGTCTTCGACGAGTCCGGCATCCCGGTGCTGCTGGTCGGCGACTCGATGGGCAACTGTCACCTCGGCTACGACAGCACCGTCCCGGTCACCATGGACCAGATGACGATGCTGTCGGCCGCCGTGGTCCGCGGCACCAGCCGCGCCATGGTCATCGGTGACCTGCCTTTCGGTTCCTACCAGGAGAGCCCCACCCAGGCGCTGCGCAACGCCACCCGCCTCGTCAAGGACGCCGGGGTCGGCGCCGTCAAGCTGGAGGGCGGCGAGCGCTCCGCCCACCAGATCGAGCTCCTCGTCCAGGCCGGCATCCCCGTCATGGCCCACGTCGGCCTCACCCCGCAGTCCGTCAACGCCTTCGGCGGCTACCCGGTGCAGGGCCGCGGCGAGGAGGCCGCCCACCAGCTGCTGCGGGACGCCAAGGCCGTGCAGGACGCCGGCGCCTTCGCCGTCGTCCTCGAACTCGTCCCGGCCGAGCTGGCCGCCGAGGTCACCCTCAGCCTGAACATCCCGACCGTTGGCATAGGCGCCGGTCCGGAGTGCGACGCGCAGGTGCTGGTGTGGACAGACATGGCAGGAATGGCAGGCGGGATGGCCGGCGGTCGTATGCCGCGCTTCGTCAAGCAGTACGCGCAGCTGCGCGAGGTGCTGGGCGGCGCGGCCCAGGCATTCGCCGAGGACGTCGTCGGCGGTGCGTACCCGGCGGCGGAGCACAGCTTCCACTGACCCCGCCGACGGCACCTCGACCCCCGCTGACGTGGGATTTTTTCGGCCCCGGGCGTGACGCGCCCGGGGCCGAAGTTTTTTCCGGGCGCGTTGAGTCGTACGGGCGCCCCTTGCGTACTTCATGGTGACCGCCACCCGGGCGGTGCACAACCCGTCTTCACGAGTCCATCGGGGGCCATGAAATGCGCTCTTCCTCGATCCGGCGCTCCGCTGCCACTGGCGCCCTGGCGGCCGCGATGCTGCTCGCCGTCACCGCGTGCAGTTCCACCGGCAGCACCGAATCCGCGGCGACGGTGGCCCCGCAGGTGCCCGTCGCCTCGCCGACCAACCCCGCCGGCGGCCTCGCCGTCGCCCAGAACGCCAAGCTCGCCACCTCGGTCGTGACCGACGCCAACGGATGGGTGCTCTACCGCTTCGACAAGGACACCTCCGCCCCGCCCGCCAGCAACTGCATCGATACCTGCGCCACCACGTGGCCGCCTGAACCGGCCGCTTCCGACACCCAGATCAAGGGCGTGGACGCGAATCTGGTCGGCAGCGTCAAGCGGGCCGACGGCACCCTCCAGGCGACCCTGGGCGGCTGGCCGCTCTACCGCTACTCCGGCGACAAGACGGCCGGCGACACCAACGGACAGACGGTCGGCGGAGTGTGGTTCGTGTCGGCCCCCGACGGCACGAAGGCCGGTGTGACGGCCTCGGCCAGCCCGACGCAGTGACGGTTCTAACAGCACCAACTACTGATCGGAAGCGGAAGCCGATGGGACGGGAAGCCCTCCACCGACTCGACTCGGGCGGTGCGGTGCGGCAGGATGCCGCCGTGGCCGAGCACGCCGGGCGGGTCCCGGAAGAGGACCTCATGCGGGCGCTCTACCGCGAGCACTCGGGCGCGCTCTTCGCGTACGTACTGAGGCTGGTCGGCGGCGACCGCTACCTTGCCGAGGACATCGTGCAGGAGACGCTGCTCCGGGCATGGAAGAGCGCGTCCCGGCTCGACCCCGCCGCTCGCTCGCTGCGACCCTGGTTGGTAACGGTCGCCCGGCGCCTCGTCATAGACGGGCACCGCAGCCGGCTGGCCCGTCCGCCGGAGGCCTCGCCCGCAGCCTTGGACCAGCTGCCCGCCGAGGACGAACTCGACCGTTCCTTGAGGCTGATGACGATCTCCGACGCGCTCGAAGACCTTACCGACGCGCACCGGCAGGTGCTGATCGAAACTTATTTCAAGGGCCGTACCGTTAATGAAGCGGCTGCTGAACTCGGCGTTCCGCCGGGCACCGTGCGCTCGCGGGTGTTCTACGCCCTGCGATCGCTCAAAATCGCACTGGAGGAGAGGGGTGTGACGACCTCATGACCGTCTACGGATACGGGGCCGAGGCCCCCCACGACCCACACACCGACGTCGGAGCCTACGTCCTCGGCGTCCTCGACGACGCGGACATGTTCCGCTTCGAGCAGCACCTCGCCATCTGCCACCAGTGCGGCCAGCAGCTCGATGAGCTCAGCGGCCTGGTGCCCGTCCTCGCCGAGCTCGCCCCGGCCGGCGCCGGTGCTCCAGTACTGCCCAATGGCGAGGCCATGCTCGGGCGGCTCCTTGACTCGGTCTCCGTCGAACGCGGCCGTCGGCGCCGCCGGCGCTGGCTCGCCCTCGCGGCGGCAGCCGTCCTCGTCGTCGGCGGCCCGACCGTCGCCGTCATCGCCACCCAGAGCAGCGGCAGCTCGTCGTCGTCCCCGATGGCCATGACGTACACGGCCACCGACGCCACCAGTGGTGTCCAGGCCAAGCTGGGTATGGTGCAGAAGGCCTGGGGCACCCAGGTCGCCCTTCAGCTCTCCAAAGTCAATGGACCGCTCACCTGCCAGCTTGTCGCCGTAGGTAAGGACGGCACTCAGCAGACCGTCTCCACCTGGAACGTTTCCTCCGACGGGTACGGCACCAAGTCCCAGCCGAAACCCCTCTCGGTCGAAGGCGGCGCCGGGCTGTCCGCCAGCAACATCGACCGATTTGACGTCGTCACCTCCACCGGCAAGAAGCTGGTCAGCGTCCACGTCTAGCCGCCCCCCACCGCGCCCCGCCCCCTCCCGGGCGCGGGGCGCCGCGTGCTCCTTGTCTACGAGACTGCCGCCCCGACGTGCGCTGGGCGATGGCGCGCGGCCACAGGCACACGGCTGCGGTGCGGGGCAGGCAATCGGGGCGGGTGGGCGGGGAAGGCGCGCCGCAGGCGCAGCGGACCCGTGCTCAGCCCGCGGCAGGTGCTTCGCGCCAGCGGTTGGTGATGGGCAGCCGCCGGTCCTTCCCGAAGCCTTTCGCGGAAATCTTCGTGCCCGGCGGGTACTGCCGCCGCTTGTACTCGGCGGTATCGACAAGCCGCAGCACATGCGCGACAAGCTCGGCGTCGTAGCCGGCGGCGACAATCGCGCCGCTCCCCTGGTCCTGGTCGACGTAGAGCTCCAGGATGCGGTCGAGGATGTCGTAGTCCGGCAGGGAATCGGTGTCGACCTGGCCGGGCCGCAGCTCGGCGCTCGGCGGCTTGGTGATGGAGTTGTCGGGGATGGGCGGGGTCTGGCCCCGCTCCAGCGCGGCGCGGTTGCGCCATTTCGCCAGCCGGAAGACGCCGGTTTTGTAGACGTCCTTGATGGGCCCGTAGGCGCCGACCGAGTCCCCGTACAAGGTGGAGTAGCCGACGGCGATCTCGCTCTTGTTGCCCGGGGCGAGCACGATGTGGCCCTCCTGGTTGGAGATGGCCATGAGCGTCGTGCCCCGCAGCCGGGACTGGAGGTTCTCCTCGGCCAGCCCGGTGAGGTGCAGGGATGCCATGTAGGCGTCGAACATCGGGCCGATGGGCACGGTCCGGAAGTTGAGCCCGGTGCGCCGGGCGAGCTCGGCGGCGTCGGCCCTGGAGTGGTCCGAGGAGTAGTGGGAGGGCATGGAGACGCCGTAGACGTTCCGCGGGCCGACCGCGTCGCAGGCGATGGCGGCGACGAGCGCGGAGTCGATCCCGCCGGAGAGCCCGATGAGCACGCTGCGGAAGCCGTTCTTGGCGGCGTAGGCGCGCAGGCCGACGACCAGGGCGGTGTAGACCTCCTCGTCGTCCTCCAGGCGCGGAGCCTGTCCGCCGGGCACTTCCACCTCGTACGCGGGCAGCGGCTCGGCGGAGAGGGTGACGTGCTCGATCTCCAGACCGTCGTCGGCGGTGCCGCTCGGGGCCTCGGGGGCGGCGGCGGGGAGGTCGAGGTCGACGAGCACGCATCCCTCCTCGAACTGCGGGGCGCGGGCGATCACCTCGCCCTCGGCCGATACGACGATCGAGTCGCCGTCGAAGACCAGCTCGTCCTGCCCGCCGATCATCGCGAGGTAGGCGAGGGTGCAGCCGGCCTCCTGGGCGCGCTTGCGCACGAGCTCCAGCCGGGTGTCGTCCTTGGCGCGCTCGTACGGCGAGGCGTTGATCGACAGCAGCAGCCCGGCGCCGGCGGTACGGGCCGCGGGGACCCGTCCGCCGTCCTGCCAGAGGTCCTCGCAGATCGCGAGGGCGACGTCGATGCCGTGTACCCGAACCACGGGCAGCGTGTCGCCCGGCACGAAGTACCGGAACTCGTCGAAGACCCCGTAATTGGGGAGGTGGTGCTTGGCGAACCGCAGCACCACCTTGCCGCCGTGCAGCACCGCCGCCGCGTTGCGCGGTGCCCCCGCGGGCTGGCCGTACCGGGGCTGGGCCTTCTCACTGCGGTCGAGGTAGCCGACGACCACCGGCAGCTCCCCGAAACCCTCGGCGGCGAGCCGGACCGCGAGCGCGTCGAGCGCGGCGCGGCTGGCTGCGACGAAGGAGGAGCGGAGCGCGAGGTCCTCGACGGGGTACCCGGTCAGCGCCATCTCGGGGAACGCCACCAGGTGGGCTCCCTGCTCGGCCGCGTGCCGGGTCCAGCGCATGATCGAATCGGAGTTCGCGGCGAGATCGCCGACGGTGGAATCGATCTGATTCAAAGCAAGGCGAAGTTGAGGCACGGACCCAGTGTATTCGTCAGTCCGACACGATAGCCGGGTGGGACCGTCCGGCTCCGCCGGGCGGCGGAGCCGGACGCTCAGGGCCCCTGCTACCGCAGGTAACCGAGGACGGTCATCATGCCCGCCTCCGAGTGGTAGACGTTGTGGCAATGGAGCATCCAAAGGCCCGGATTGTTGGCCTTGAAGTCGACGGAGATGTTCTGGCCAGGCAGGATGATCATGGTGTCCTTGCGGGGCCCGCCGCCCGTGAGCTCGAAGGTGTGGCCGTGCAGGTGGATGGGGTGCCACATGTGGGTGTGGTTGCGGAAGGTGAGGCGGACCCGCTCGCCGGCCCGGATGGCGTGACGGCGGCCGGGTTCGTAGGGCTGGTTGTTGAAGGCCCAGTCGAATCGGCGCATGTTGCCGGTGAGGTCGAACCGGAGCGTACGGTCGGGCCGGGCCGCCCCCGGGAGGCGGACGCTGTCGTCGGCCCGGAGCCGGGCCGGGAGCATCAGGGTGCGGCTGAGCTCGGCGGGGCGGGCGGCGGCGGTGGGCCTTTCTCCGGAGGAGGTGCGGAGGATGGCGAGACCGGAGGCGCCCTTGCCCTCGGCCACGGCCGTGAGGGGGAAGACTCCGTCGCCTGCGGTGACCAGCACGTCGTAGCGCTCGGCCATGCCGATCAGGAGGCAGTCGGTCCGGGCGTGCCGCACCGGAGCGCCGTCCGTGTGGGTGACCGTCATCTTGTGGCCGCCGAGCGCGACCCGGAAGGCGGTGTCGCTGCCGGCGTTGATGATGCGGATGCGGATGCGGTCACCGGGCTGGGCCCGGAAGACCGAGGGATCGTCCGAGGCGCGGCCGTTGACGAGGTACAGCGGGTACTTGACGTGGCCGGGGACGCCGCGGAGCGAAGGCGTGTGGCCCTTGTGGAGCAGCCGGCTCGGGTGGGCCGGCTTGCCCATCAGCTCGCCCATCACCGTTTCGGCGGTGCTGCCGCCCACGCCGTCGACCCAGTCGTCGAGCATGACGATCCACTCCCTGTCATAGCTGAGCGGCTCCCTCGGGTCGTCGACGATCAGCGGTCCGTACAGGCCGCGGTCCAGCTGCACCCCCGTATGCGGATGGAACCAGTACGTGCCCGGACGGCTGACCGCGAAGCGGAAGTCGAAACCGTCGCCGGACTCGATCGGGGGCTGGGTGAGACCGGGCACGCCGTCCATGTCATTGCGGTTGTTGATGCCGTGCCAGTGGGCGGAGGTGGTCTCGGGGAGGTGGTTGGCGAAGCGGGCGGCAAAGGTGTCGCCGGCCTTGAGGCGGATCAGGGGGCCGGGCAGATCGCCGTTGTAGGTCCAGGTGTCGACGGTGCGACCGCCGCCGAGCTCGACAGGGCCCACAGTGGCGGTCAGCCGGGTCTTGTAGACGTCGCCGTTCGTGAAGCGTTTGCGCTCAGTGGTGGCGACCTCGGGGCCGTGGGGGGAGACATAGTGGCCGGGTGAGGGTGCTACCGCGGCGTCGGTGCGCTGCTTGGTACCGCAAGCAGCGAGGGTGGCGGCGCCGGTGAAAGCGAGCACGGCTCGCCGGGTGTGCGTAGGCATGCAGAGATCCCTCGTGTCGTCGGTGGATGTGCGGGCGGAGGCGGCGAGTGAGAGTGCCGTCTATATGCGCATGACCGAGAGCGACGCGAGGGGTATCTGAGGGGGTGGCGCCGAGAGGCCACCCGGATGGCCCACCCGGTGCACCGTGACGGTCCCGGGGAGCAGAACGGCGGGCAACGGCAGCCTGCGCATCATCGCGCATACCCCTCTCCGGTATCCGGGTGTCGGAATGACCATACACAGCCGCAGCCCGCAGGCCCCCGAGCACCACTTCGTAACCCGAGCGAAATAGCATGGAGCGACACTGAACGTGTCATCGGATCAGCGCCCACACTTCACGACGGGCCGTGGAGCTGCGAGGTTAGGAAACTATGGACAAGCAGCAGGAATTCGTGCTCCGGACGCTGGAGGAACGCGACATCCGCTTCGTGCGGCTCTGGTTCACCGATGTGCTCGGCTATCTGAAGTCGGTGGCCGTTGCGCCGGCCGAGTTGGAGGGCGCCTTCGACGAGGGCATCGGTTTCGACGGCTCGGCGATCGAGGGCTTCGCCCGTGTGTACGAATCGGACATGATCGCCAAGCCCGACCCGGGCACCTTCCAGATCCTGCCGTGGCGCGCCGAGGCCCCCGGCACGGCCCGGATGTTCTGCGACATCCTCATGCCGGACGGCTCGCCCTCGTACGCGGACCCCCGCTACGTCCTGAAGCGTGCCCTGGCCAGGACCTCCGATCTCGGCTTCACCTTCTACACCCACCCCGAGATCGAGTTCTTCCTGCTCAAGGACAAGCCGACGGACGGCACGGTCCCCATCCCCGCCGACTCCTCCGGCTACTTCGACCACACCCCCACCCACATCGGCCAGGACTTCCGCCGCCAGGCGATCACCATGCTGGAGTCGATGGGCATCTCAGTGGAGTTCTCCCACCACGAGGGCGCCCCCGGCCAGCAGGAGATCGACCTCCGGTACGCCGACGCGCTCTCCACCGCCGACAACATCATGACCTTCCGGCTGGTCATGAAGCAGGTCGCACTGGAGCAGGGCGTGCACGCCACCTTCATGCCGAAGCCCTTCTCCGAGCACCCCGGCTCCGGCATGCACACCCACCTGTCCCTCTTCGAGGGCGACCGGAACGCCTTCTACGAGTCGGGCTCCGAGTTCCAGCTCTCCAAGGTCGGCCGCTCCTTCATCGCGGGCCTCCTCAGGCACGCCGGGGAGATCTCCGCGATCACCAACCAGTGGGTCAACTCCTACAAGCGCATCTGGGGCGGCTCCCAGCGCACCGCCGGCGCCGGTGGCGAGGCCCCGTCGTACATCTGCTGGGGCCACAACAACCGCTCCGCCCTCATTCGCGTCCCCATGTACAAGCCCGGCAAGACCGGCTCCACCCGCGTCGAGGTCCGCTCCATCGACTCCGGCTCCAACCCCTACCTGGCATACGCGGTGCTGCTCGCCGCCGGCCTCAAGGGCATCGAGCAGGGCTACGAGCTCCCGCCGGGCGCCGACGACGACGTCTGGGCGCTCACCGACGCCGAGCGCCGGGCACTGGGCATCGAGCCGCTGCCGCAGAACCTGGGCGAGGCGATCACTCTGATGGAGCGCAGCGAGCTGGTCGCGGAGACGCTCGGCGAGCATGTCTTCGACTTTTTCCTGCGCAACAAGAAGCGGGAGTGGGAGGAGTACCGCTCCGAGGTCACCGCTTTCGAGCTGCGGAACCTCCTGCCGGTGCTGTAGGCGCGCGGGGGCGGGCGCGGGCAGTGCGTCAGCCGATGTACGCAGGGGCGAGCGCGGCGTTCATCAGCCGTCGCGCCGCCCCTTTGCCGTCGGCGGGGACGGTCCACAGGTCGGCGCCGTAGTCGCCGGCCAGGGCGTACACGAGGGTGTGGTTGTCGGCCCAGACGACCTGGTCGTCGACGCTGCGGTGCTCGGCGACCGGGGTTTCGCGCATGGTGCGCAGGTCGAGGGCGAACAGGCGCCAGGGAGCGTCGGGTGAGAGGCCCTTGACGCGCTTTTTGAACACGATGCGGGTGCCGTCGGGGGAGAGGGAGGGGCACTCGACGTTGGTACGGAGGGTGCGGACGGTCTGGGCGGCGGCGTCGCCGCGTACGAGGTAGGTCTTGCCGCCGGTGGCGAGGGTCGCGTAGAAGCGGGTGTCGTCGGCGAAGGTGACGCCCCAGAAGTTGGTGTCGGCGGCGCGGTAGGAGTGGCCGTCCTTGGTGATGCGGTAGGACTCCAGGCTGCTCTGGAGCCGCCAGGTGCGGGTGTCGAGGACGGATGTACGGGTGGAGAAGTTGGTGCCGGCGTAGGAGTCGCCGCTGACGAAGACGGTCCAGGAGACCATGCGGCCGCTGGGCGAGACCCGGGCGCGGGTGGGGATGCCGGCCAGGGAGTAGCGGTGCAGTTCGCGGAGCCGGGAGTCGAGGACGACGGCCCGGTAGTGGTCCTGGAGGGCACTGCTGACGGACTGCAGGCAGATCCCGGTGCCGGCGGCGGCGTAGAAGCGCAGGCACCTCAGGCCGGAGGCGGTGCGCGGGCCCGTGGGGTTGTCGGCGGGGACGGTCGCGAGCTCGTCGCGGTGCGGGCCCCAGGCCATGTTGCGGAAGACCATACGGCGGGTGCCTGTGCCTGTGCCTGCGGCGAGCGATACGGATCCGGTGCTGACGGCCGGTCCGCCGGCCTGCGTCTGGTCCTTGCGGGCGGCACGGTCGGCGGCGTGCAGCACGGACGCGGCGGCGACGGTGGCGAGGACAGCGAGGGCCGCCAGGAGGACGAGCAGCCGGTTACGTGTGGTCATGCGGGGGCCCTCCCTGGCGGGCGGTGGCGGTGGTACGGAGTCCGGTGCGGGCTTCGTGCCGGGCCGGTCGCGTTCGGTGGGTCCGGCGGTGGGGCTCTCCGGCTCCGGGGCGCCGGGCGGCGCGGGGGTCATGCGAGGGCCCTTCCGGACTCGGCGTCGGTGCCGGTTTCGGCGGGGCGCAGCCACGCCGATCCCGCCGCGCAGACCGCGAGGACCGTCGCGGCGGTGGCAAGGGCGGTGCGGTCGCCCCAGGCGGTCCAGGCGGCGCCGAAGGCGATGGAACAGGCGAAGCGGGCCGCTGCCTGGCCGGTCTGGACGAGGGCCAGGCCGCTGGAGCGCAGCTCGGGCGGGACCGCGCCAGCGGCAGCGGCCATGAGGACGCCGTCGGTGGCGGCGTAGAACGCGCCGAGGAGAGCGAGGACGGCGTACGGCAGCGCCCCGCTGTGCACGGAGGAGAGCAGCAGTCCGTATGCGATGAGCAGCGTGAGATGCCCGGCCAGGAAGACCCGCCAGCGGCCGAGCCGGTCGGCGAGCCGTCCCAGCGGCACCGCGAGCGCCAGGAACGCGGCGGCGGTGCCCAGCGGGAGCAGTGCGAACCACCGGTCGGGAACGCCCAGGCGGTGCTGGAGCAGCAGGTAGACGAACGCGTCGCTGACCGTGGCCAAGCCCAGCAGCACCGCGCAGACGGTGAGCCTGCGCAGGTCCCGCTGCCGCAGCAGAGCAAGCGCGGCGCGCAGCGTGGGCCGCTGCGCGGCGGGGAGCCCGGGTCCGGCGGCGGCGGACTTCGCGGCCTCCGGGCGCGAGCGGCCCGGAACGAAGAGCAGCAGCACCAGCACCCCCGCCATGGCGACACAGAAGCTCACCGTGAACACGGCGTCGTAGCCGTCGGCTGCCTGACGCAGGATCAGGAACGCGGCCAGCGGGCCCAGTAGGGCGCCGGCGGTGTCCATCGCCCGGTGCACACCGAAGGCGCGGCCGCGCGATTCCGGGGTCGCCGACAGTGAGATCAGCGCGTCTCGCGGGGCGGTGCGCAGTCCCTTGCCGGTGCGGTCGGCGGCGAGCACGGCCCCGATCAGCGGCAGGGTGTGGACGGCCAGCAGCAAGGGTTTGCACAGCGCCGAGAGGCCGTAGCCGAAGGCCGCGACCGCCTTGTGGCGGCCGCCTCGGTCGGCGAGGTGGCCGCCGACGAGCCGGACCAGTGCGCTGAAGCCGTTGTAGACGCCGTCGAGCAGTCCGAAGCCGAGCGGGGACAGGCCGAGGCCGGTGACGAGGTAGAGCGGCAGCACGGCGGTGACCATCTCGGACGATATGTCCGTGATCAGGCTGACGCTGCCCAGGGCCAGGACGACGGGGGCGACGGCGGCGGGCCGGCCGGACGGCCGCCCGGGGCGAGTGCCCCGGGCGGCCGGCGCGGGCGGTGCGGGCGTGCCGCGACTGTCCGCTACGTACACGGTCAGCTCGCCCAGATGCCCGTGATGTCGGACGCGGAGGCGGCGTTCCCGGCATGCGTGGTGCCGTACATGTCCTCCAGGGTGCGCAGCAGGTTGTAGTGGCTGTACGTGGTCGATGAGGTGCTGCCCGCCGTCACCGGCTGCCCGTACAGGACGGTCGGGATCCGGTTGCTGTTGAGCCGGTTGTCCTCGTCGAAGGTGACGACGAGGAGGCTGTTGTGGGTCTTGGCCCAGGTGGCGTAGGCGCTGAGATTGGTCTGGAGCCAGGTGTCACCGGTCGCGACGGAGCAGTCGTGCATGTCGCTGCAGAGGTTCGGTACGACGAAGGACACCTGGGGCAGCGTCGTGTAGTCCGTCGGGAACTGCGCGAAGGTTTGGGCCGAGGAGGTCGGGACGTTGCTGAAGCCGAACCAGGGATTGTGCTTCTGCGCGTAGTTGCCGCTGCTGCAGGTGGTCGAGCCCTGGCTGGGCAGCGTCTCGTTGTAGCTGCCCCAGGTCTTGCCGGCGGCGATCAGTTCGGAGCCGAGGTTGGCCGCGGAGCTGAAGCCGGGGGTTATGCAGCTGTCGTCGGTTATGCCCTGGGTGCCGCCCGAGAAGAGCGCGTAGTAGTTGGGCTGGCTCGGGTGAGTCTCGGCGTACGAGGCGGTGAGGCTGGCCCCGCCGGTCTTGAGCGAGTTGATGTACGGGGCGCTGGAGCTGCCGATGACCTGGCTGTAGGCGTGGTTCTCGAAGACCACCACGATCACGTGGTCGGGGGTGGGGACGGTGCTCGCCGCGTGGGCTGTCGTGGCGCCGCCTAAGCCGGCCCACAGGCCGATCGATGCGGCGGCGAGGCCCATGACGGTGGTGAGAGCGGTGACGGTTCGGCCGGAACGGCCGGATTTGGGCATGATCCAGTGGTGCACGACGTTCCTCCGGGTGTGGGGGGCGGGGAAGGTGGCGCGCCGCAAGCGTAGAAGCGGGTTGCTTCCGGTGGTAAGTGCTACGCGCGTAAACTTCTGGGAAACGTGTGTATACGACTGCCTCCGTGCCGCCTCTGTGCTTCCTCCCTGCTCCCTTCGTCACTTTTGCGAGCCGACGGAGCCGTGGCGTATCCGGTCCGGGGCAGGACGGTTAGGCTCTCAACGGTGGATCAAGAGAGGGGCGTGACCATGCAGCCAGGACGGCGGAGCAGTGCGTTCTCACGGCTGTTGCGCCACGGGTTCACGGACGCGGCGACGGCCGAACGGCTGCTGAACGCGCCGGAGCTCTCCGCCGTACGGACAGATCCGGTGCTGCTGGACGCGCTGGGAGCGACGGCCGACCCGGATCAGGCGCTGCTGGGGCTGGTACGGCTCGTGGAGGCCCTGGACGAGGGCGAGCGGCACACACTGCTGGACACCGTGACCACCGCCAAGCCACTGCGGGACCGGCTCCTGGGTGTGCTGGGGGCCTCTGTCGCACTCGGTGACCATCTGGAGCGACACCCCCGTGACTGGCACGCGCTGGTCACATATGAGGCGGCCGATCTGCATCCGGGCGTCTCGGACTTCGAACGTGCGCTGCGGACGGCCACCGACCCCGACGCGCTGCGCTCCGCCTACCGCCGCTGCCTGCTGGGCATCGCCGCCCGTGACGTATGCGGCACCAGCGACCTCGCCCAGACCGCCGCCGAACTGGCGGACCTTGCCACCGCCACACTGCGCGCGGCGCTGGGGATCGCGATGGCGGAGTCGCCGGAGGACGCGGCGGTGTGCCGGCTCGCGGTGATCGGGATGGGCAAGTGCGGCGGCCACGAGCTGAACTACGTCTCCGACGTGGACGTGATCTTCGTGGCGGAGGCAGTGGAGGCGCCGGGGGCGCCAGGGGCGCCGGACGCACCGCAGGAACCGGCGGCAGCGGAGGAGGCCCACAGCCGGGAAGACGAGGAAACCGAGGCGCTGCGGGCGGCGACCCGGATCGCCGCCCGGATGATGCGGATCTGCTCGGACTCCACCGCCGAGGGCACGATCTGGCAGGTCGACGCCAATCTGCGGCCCGAGGGCAAGAACGGCCCCCTGGTGCGGACCCTCTCCAGCCACCTGGCGTACTACAAGAGGTGGGCGAAGACCTGGGAGTTCCAGGCGCTGCTCAAGGCCCGGCCGGTCGCAGGCGACCTGGAACTCGGCCAGGAGTACATGGACGCCCTGGCGCCCATGGTCTGGCAGGCCGCCGATCGTGAGCACTTCGTACCGGACGTGCAGCAAATGCGCCGCCGGGTCGTCGACAACATCCCGGTCGCGCACGTCGAACGCGAGCTGAAGCTCGGCCCCGGCGGCCTGCGGGACGTCGAATTCGCCGTACAACTGCTGCAACTGGTGCACGGCCGCACCGATCCGTCGCTGCGCAGCGGCACCACCCTGACCGCCCTCGGCCAGCTCGCCGCCGGCGGCTATGTCGGCCGGGCGGACGCATCGCAACTGGACGAGGCGTACCGTTTCCTGCGTTCCATGGAGCACCGGATACAGCTCCACAAGCTGCGGCGCACGCACCTGGTGCCGGACGGCGAGGCCGACCTCCGACGGCTCGGCCGCTCGCTCGCCCGTATGTACAAATGGGACAGCGGGGTCGACCCGGTCGCCGGGCTCAACCGGGAGTGGAAGCGGCACGCCTTCGAGGTGCGGCGGCTGCACGAGAAGCTCTTCTACCGCCCGCTGCTCGACGCCGTCGCCCAGCTCGCCCCCGGCGAGGTCGGCCAGGCCGTGCTGTCCGCCGGCGCCGCCAAGCAGCGCATGGAGGCACTCGGCTACGCCGACCCGGCCGCCGCACTGCGCCACCTGGAGGCGCTGGCCTCCGGAGTCAGCCGCAAGGCGGCAATCCAGCGGACCCTGCTGCCGGTGCTCCTGGGATGGTTCGCCGACTCCGCCGATCCCGACGCCGGGCTGCTCAACTTCCGCAGGGTCTCGGACGCCCTGGGGCGTACCCCCTGGTACCTGCGGCTGCTTCGCGACGAGGGCGCGGCGGCGGAGAACCTCGCCCGGGTGCTGTCCTCCGGGCGGCTCCCGCCCGACCTGCTGATGCGCGCTCCGGAGGCCGTGGCCCTGCTCGGTGACGAGGAAGGGCTGCTGCCGCGCGCCCGCGCCGCGCTTGAGCAGGAAGTGCTCGCCGCCGTCCACCGCGCCACCTCGCCGGAGCAGGCCGTGGCCGCGGTGCGCGGGGTGCGCCGCCGCGAGTTGTTCCGTACGGCCGCGGCGGACCTCAGCAGCGCCGCCTCCGGCTTCGCCCCGGCCTCTCCCCACGGCCCGCCGCCCGCCGGCCGGCCCCGGCACCCGGCGGCGGCCCCCGCCCGGCCGCTGCCGCCCGAGCCCGAGCAGCGGCCCGGCGCCGAAGCCGGGCACTCCCTGGACCTACTGGGCGCCGCCCTCACTGACATCAATGCCGCCGCCGTCACCGGCGCCCTCCAGGCCGCCATCGACTCCGTCGAGGCCATCGACGGCGAGCCGCTTCCCACCCGCATCGCGGTCATCGGCATGGGCCGCTTCGGCGGCTGTGAGCTCGGCTACGGTTCGGACGCGGATGTGCTTTTCGTCCACGAGCCGCACGAAGGCGCCGATGAGAACAAGGCCTCGCGCGCCGCCCTGAAAGCCGCCAACGAACTGCGTCGGCTGCTCCAGATCCCCACCGCCGACCCACCCCTGCTCATCGACGCCGACCTCCGCCCCGAAGGCAAAAGCGGCCCCCTGGTAAGGACCCTCGCCTCATATGGCGCCTATTACCGGCGCTGGTCCCTGGCCTGGGAGAGCCAGGCCCTGCTCCGCGCTGCCCCCGTGGCGGGCGACGAAGCACTCGGCGCCCGCTTCATCGAGCTCATCGACCCCCTCCGCTATCCCTCCGGGGGCCTCGGCGATGACGCCGTACGCGAGATCCGGCGGCTGAAGGCCCGGATGGAAGCCGAGCGTCTGCCGCGCGGCGCCGACCCGACCACGCACGCCAAGCTCGGGCGCGGCGGGCTGAGCGACGTCGAATGGACCGTGCAACTCTTCCAACTCCGGCACGGCTGGGAGCAGCCCGGACTCCGTACCACCCGCACCCGTGCCGCGCTCGCGCACGCCGCGGCCGTCGGCCTGGTGGGGGAGGAGGACGCGGAGGTGCTGGACACCGCGTGGGTGCTGGCGAGCCGGGTCCGCAACGCGGTCATGCTGGTGCGCGGGCGGCCCGGTGACACCTTTCCGTCCGACGGGCGGGAGCTGGCGGCGGTCGGGCGGTACCTGGGGTACGGGCCTGGGCGGGTCGGGGAGATGCTGGACGACTACCGTCGGGTTACGAGGCGGGCGCGGGCGGTTGTGGAGCGGCTCTTCTACGAAGGGTGACGCCGCGCGCCGGTGGCCGGGGCGGTGGTGCCTGCGGCGCTTTCCCCTCCCCGCCCCTTCCCGGCTCCGTCCAATATGCGGCTGGCGCCGCGTGGGGTGGCTCCGCCCAGGGTGACATTCCAGCCCGTCCGGCGTTTGAGGGCCTAGGGGTCCCCCTACGCCCGCAGGGGGCGGGTCCGGGGGCGGAGCTCCCCACGCGGCGTCAGCCGTATATGAGCCGCAGCCGGGAAGGGGAGGGTCAGGGGAGAAGCCCGCCGCAGGCGCCAATGCGGGCCCCGGCGGGCAGATACGCCACCGCCCAGGCCACGGCGAAGCCGAAGGCGAGGCAGGTCGTACCGCCGACGGCGTCGAGCCAGAAGTGGTTGGCGGTGGAGATGATCACGAACAGGGTCGTCACCGGGTAGAGAAGCCCGAGCACCTTCACCCACACCGGCTTGGCCAGCACGGCGATCGTGATGCCGCACCACAGGGACCACCCGATGTGCATGGACGGCATGGCGGCGTACTGGTTCGAGACATGCGCGAGGTCGCCGGAGGCCATCGAGCCCCAGGTGTGATGCACCTTCACGGTGTCGACGAAGTCATGACCCTCACCGCGTATGAACCGCGGCGGCGCCAGCGGGTAGGAGTAGTAGCCGACGAGTGCGATCCCGGTAGTCACGAACAGGACCAGCCGGATCGACGCGTACTGCGCCGGGTGCTTGCGGAAGAGCCACACCAGAACGCCCAGTGTGACGATGAAGTGAAAGGTCGCGTAGTAGTAGTTCATCCCGATGATGAGCCACGTTATGGAGTTCACGGCATGATTGACGGTGTACTCGATACCGAGTCCGAGCGACTGCTCCAGGTCCCAGACCTGGTGCGCGTGGCGCATGCCCGCCTCGTCCCGTTCGGGCACGGAGTTGCGGACCAGCGAGTAGACCCAATAACCGATGGCGATCAGCAGGATCTCGAACCACACCCGGGGTCCGCGACGTGCACGCGGTGAGAAGGGCGTGCGCTGCCGCCATCGAGTCCGCTGTTCTCCATCGGTATCAGAAGCTTGGGAACCGATGGAGGAGCGAGGCGGTACAGCCGTCCGGCCGTCCATGAACTTCGCGGTCGATTCCCCCATGGGGCGACAGTCTGCCAGATGGGGGCCGCTCGTCCGATCAGCCCCCTGACGGATTCTGGCCATCCCGGACAGAGACCGCCGCGGCGGTCGAACCACGCACGACGAGCTCCGGCAGGAAGACGAATTCGCTGTGCGGAGCGGGCGTGCCGCCGATCTCCTCCAGCAGGGCCCGCACGGCGGCCTGGCCCATGGCCGGTACCGGCTGCCGGATCGTGGTCAGCGGCGGATCGGTGAAGGCGATCAGCGGGGAGTCGTCGAAGCCGACCACCGAGACATCGCCGGGCACCGACAGTCCCTGCTCCCGGGCGGCCCGGATGGCGCCGAGCGCCATCATGTCGGAGGCGGTGACTATGGCCGTGCAGCCGTCCTCGATGAGCCCGGTGGCGGCGGCCTGGCCGCCCTCCAGGGTATAGAGGGAGTGCCGGATCAGCTCCTCGCCCCGTTCGGGCGGCAGGTGGAGCACGTCCTCCATGCTGCGGAGGAAACCTTCTATCTTCCGCAGTACGGGCACATACCGCTTCGGGCCGACGGCAAGCCCGATCTTCTCGTGTCCGAGCGCCGCCAGATGGGTGACGGCGAGCCGCATCGCGCCCCGGTCGTCCGGAGATATGAACGGTGCTTTGATCTTGTCCGAAAATCCATTGATGAGGGCGAATGGCACGCCCTGCCCGTGCAGCCGCTCGTACCGCTCCATGTCGGCGGTGGAATCGGCGTGCAGGCCGGAGACGAAAATGATCCCCGCGACGCCGCGCTCGACGAGCATCTCGACCAGCTCGTCCTCCGTCGAGCCCCCCGGAGTCTGGGTGGCCAGCACCGGGGTGTATCCCTGCCGGGTCAGCGCCTGCCCTATGACCTGCGCGAACGCGGGGAAGATCGGGTTTTCCAGCTCCGGCGTGATCAGTCCCACGAGACCCGCGCTGCGCTGCCGCAGCCGTACCGGCCGTTCGTAGCCGAGCAGATCGAGCGCGGCCAGTACGGACTGGCGAGTGGTCGCGGAGACCCCGGGCTTGCCGTTGAGCACCCGGCTGACGGTCGCCTCGCTGACCCCCGCCTGCCCCGCGATATCGGCAAGCCTTGCGGTCACAGGACTGGACCCTACCGGTCGCATGTCAGACTGCCCACCAGACGGTGGTGTCGCCGGGGAGTACAACGCTCTCGCCCTCGCCGGCTTCGAAGTCGGCGCTGGCGAGCAGCGGACGGCCCGGGGCCGGCACGGAGACCGGCAGGGCGGTGAGGTTCACGGTGCAGACAAAGGTGCCGTGTTCGCTGTCGCGGCGGAACGCCAGCACCCCTTCGGGCGCCTCCAGCCAGGTCACCGTGCGGCCCGCGCCGAGGGCGGGGTGCTCATGGCGCACGGCCAGCGCGCTGCGGTAGAACTCCAGCGTCGAGGTGGGATCCCCGTCCTGCGCCTCGATGCTCAGCCCCGCCCACTCCGCCGGCTGCGGCAGCCAGCTGGGGCCGCCTTCCACCGGGCCGAAACCGTACGGGGCGCTGTCGCCGGCCCATGGAATCGGCACCCGGCAGCCGTCCCGGGTGCCGTCCTGGCCGGAGTTGCGGAAGAACGCCGGATCCTGGCGCACCTCGGCCGGCAGGTCCACCACCTCCGGCAGGCCCAGCTCCTCGCCCTGGTACAGGTAAGCGGACCCCGGCAGCGCCAGCATCAGCAGCGTCGCGGCCCGGCCACGGCGCAGTCCGCGCTCCTCGGCCCCGGCCGCCAGGCGGGTGGTGTGCCGTACGACATCGTGGTTGGACAGCACCCAGGTCGCCGGGGCGCCCACCGCGTCCATGGCCGTCAGCGACCGGTCGATGACGGCACGCAGCTCGGTGGCGTCCCAACCGGTGGTCAGGTACTCGAAGTTGAAGGCCTGGTGCAGCTCGTCGGGGCGCAGATACAGGGCGCTGCGCTCGACGGTCGGGGTCCAGGCCTCGGCGACGGCGATGCGTTCGCCCTCGTACTCGTCGAGGATCTTGCGCCAGCTGCGGTAGATCTCGTGCACGCCGTCCTGGTCGAAGTACGGCATCGCCTCGGTGCCGAGCAGCTTGACCTGGCCGGAGTAGCCGATGTCGGGCAGGCCCGCGGCCTTCACCAGGCCATGGGCGACATCGATACGGAAGCCGTCGATGCCGAGGTCGAGCCAGAAGCGGAGAATCGACCGGAACTCGTCGTGGACGGCGGGATGGTCCCAGTTGAAGTCGGGCTGCTCGGCGGCGAAGAGGTGCAGGTACCAGTCGCCGGGGGTGCCGTCGGCATTGGTGGTACGGGTCCAGGCCGGGCCGCCGAAGATCGACTCCCAGTCGTTGGGCGGCAGTTCGCCGTGCTCGCCCTTGCCCGGCCGGAAGTGGAAGCGTTCCCGCAGCGGCGAGCCGGGGCCCTCGCGGAGCGCCTGCTTGAACCATTCGTGCTGGTCGGAGCAGTGGTTCGGAACGAGGTCGACGATGACCCGCAGATTGAGGGCGTGTGCGTCGCGCACCAGGTCGTCGGCGTCCGTGAGGGTGCCGAACATCGGGTCGACGGCGCAGTAGTCGGTAACGTCGTAGCCGGCGTCGGCCTGCGGGGACGCGTAGAAGGGGGAGAGCCAGACGGCGTCGACGCCCAGTTGCTTGAGGTACGGCAGCCGGGCGCGGATGCCGGGGAGGTCGCCCATGCCGTCGCCGTTGCCGTCGGCGAAGCTGCGCGGATAGACCTGGTAGATCACCGCGTCGCGCCACCACCCTTTGCGGCCGGCGGCGACTGCGGAGGATGCAGCAGAAGAAAGGGTGCTGCCGGGCGCATCGGCGAGGTGCTGGCTCATGGATTCCCTTTGGTGTGCGGGGGAACGACGGTTGGCGTTCTTGGCGGAACTGTGGAAGTACGAAACGAGTGTCAGGACTTCGTTCCGCCGGCGGTGAGGCCGGAGACGAGATGGCGTTGGACCAGCAGGAAGACCAGGGTCGCCGGGATCAGGATGATCACTGAGGCGGCGGTCATCATGGCCCAGTCTGCGCGCTGGTCGGAGGCGAAGGTACGGATACCCACCGCCAGGGTGTAATGGTCGGCGCCCATGAACTGGGACGCGTAGGCGACTTCGCCCCAGGCGGTGAGAAAGCTGTAGAAGGCGGTCACGGCCAGGCCCGGCCGGGCGAGCGGGATGACCAGCCGCCAGAAGGTGCCGAAGGGGGTGAGGCCGTCGACCCGGCCCGCCTCGTCGATCTCGTGCGGGATGGTGTCGAAGTATCCCTTGAGCATCCAGGCGCAGAAGGGGACGGCGGTGGTGGCGTAGGTGAGGATCAGGCCCAGGTAGTTGTCGATCAGGCCGAAGCGGGCGAGCAGCTCGTACAGCGGCACGATCAGTACGGCCATCGGGAACATCTGGGTGACCAGGAAGCTCCACATCAGCTGCTTGGAGCCGGGGAACTTCATCCGCGAGACGGCGTAGCCGGCGGTCGAGGCGAGGAACACACCGAGCAGGGTGGTGCCGGCCGCGACGATCACCGTGTTGCCGAACCACTTGGGGAAGTCGGTGTCGGTGACGACCTTGACGTAGTTGTCCAGGCTCAGGCTCCGCAGGACCGCGCCCGGGTCCTGCCAGGCGGTCCTCGGGCCAAGCGAGATGAACAGGATCCACAGTACCGGGAAGGCCGCTATGACGCTGGCGGCTATGAGCGTGGCATGCAGGGCGACGGAGGCGCCCCGGCTGCGCCCGCCGCGGCGGTGGGGGCGTACGGCGGCGGAGGTGAGGGCGGTGTCGCGGGCGAGGGCGCTGGTCGTGGGGGCGCCGGAGTGGGTCGCTGCGGTCATGACGCGGGCTCCTTACGCCTGCTCGGTCTTCAGGGTGCGACGGCGGTAGAAGGTCGAGAAGGCCAGCAAGAGGGCCAGGATGACGATGCCGTAGGTCGACGCGCCGGCGTAGTCGGATATCCCGGTAAAGGCCTTGCGGAAGGCATAGGTCACCAGGATGTCGGTCTCGCCGGTGGTGTTGTTGCCGAGCAGCAGATAGATGACCGCGAACATGTTGAAGGTCCAGATGCAGCCGAGCAGGATCACCGTGTTGGTGACCGGGCGCAGCCCCGGGAGGGTTACGTTCACGAACCGCTGCCAGGGGGACGCGCCGTCCATCTCGGCAGCCTCGTACAGCTCCTTGGGAATGGACTGGAGTCCACCGAGCAGCGCGACCATATTGAAGGGTACGCCGATCCAGACATTCACCATGATGACGGCGACTTTCTGGGCGAGCGGGGTGGCGAGCCAGTTCTGGGCGGGGAGGCCGACGCTGGTGATGATGTCGTTGAAGACGCCGAACTGGGAGTTGAGCATCAGCCGCCAGGCGAAGACGCCGACGAAGGCCGGGACCGCCCAGGGGAGGATCAGCAAAGTGCGGTAGAGCAGCCGGAAGCGCACCTCGCGGTTGAGCAGCAGCGCCAGCCCCATGCCTATGCCGACCTGGAAGGCCACGCAGCAGAAGGTCCAGACGACGGTCCAGGTGAGACGGGGGTAGAAGTCGCCGTCGGCGCCGGAGACGACGTTCCAGTAGTTGTCCAGGCCGACGAGGTGGTAGGTGGCCGGGGCGTGGAAGGCGCCGATGTCACGGGCGACATTTGCCTCGTTGGCGTTGGTGAGCGACAGGTAGAAGCCGTAGCCCAACGGGTAGAGCACGAGCACTGCGAGCACGATGACCACCGGGGCGACCATGGCCCAGGCGTACCAGTGCTTGTCCCAGGACCGCTTGACCGACGTCAGGAGACGGGGCCGCGGTCGCGGTTGCTTGTCTATGGCTGCGGTGGTCATCGCTCATCGGCTCTCTCGGAAGCGGCTGTCGGCGGTCATGTGGTGCCCGGTCCGGGCAGCCGGGCGCGTGGACTCGAACCATCTCGAGTCCCGGCCGCCCGGACCGGGGGTCGGTGGTTGGCGCGCGGCCCTTACCCGATGGAGTAGCCGGGGAGCAGTTGCGCGAACTGCTTGGCGGCTGCGTCCAGTCCGGCCTGGACCGAGACATCGCCCTGGAGGATCTTCACGTACTGCTGCTGGAGCGGCACGAAGAGGCTGCCGACCTGGGGCAGGGCCACCCGGGGGCGCGCGGTGTCCATGATCGATTTAAAGCCCGCGATCTTGTTGTCCGTGGTGACCTCGGGGGTGTAGGCGGAGGTACGGGTCGGCAGGGTGCCGGTCTCCTTGGCGATGGTCTGCTGGCTCGCGGAGTTGGTCATGAAGGCGGCGAGCAGGTAGCTGGCGGGGAGATTGGCCGAGCCCTGGTAGACGGTGAGGTCATGGCCGCCGGTGGGGGACTGGGCCTTTCCGGTGCTGCCGGCCGGGACGGCCGCGTAGCCGAGGTTGGCCTCGTTGCCCTTGAAGGCGGAGCCGGTGATGTCGTCGCTGACCGACCAGGGGCCCTGGATCAGCATGGCGACCTTGCCGTCCTTGAAGGTCGTCTGCATGTTGTCGTAACTGCTGGCGAAGTCCACCTTCGCCGAGGAGGTGTCGTAGATCTTCTTGGCGGTGGTGACCGCCTTGACCGCGGCCGCGTCATTGATGGTGATCTTCTTGGTGGCGGGGTCGGCCAAATCGGCGCCCTCACCGAAGAGCAGCGGCATCAGGAAGTAGGTGTCCGGGTTGACATAGGTGCCCGGGACGCCGGTCTTCGCCTTGATCTTCTTCGAGTCGGCGATGAACTCGTCCCAGGTGGTGGGCGGGGCGGTGATGCCGGCCTTCTTGAAGAGCGCCTTGTTGTAGAGCAGACCCAGGGTGTCGGTGACCGACGGGACGCCGTAGGTCTTGCCCTCGTACTTGGTCGTGTTGAGCGGACCCTGGGTGAAGTCCGATGTGTCCTGCAGAGCGGCGGTGCCGTCCAGCGGGGCGATGTAGTGCAGTGACGCGTACTCGGGGATCAGGCCCACGTCGGTCCGGATGACGTCGGGAGCGCCCTTGCCCGTCTTCGCCGCCGACTTGAACTTCTGCTCGACGCTGCCGAAGTCGACGTTCTGGTAGTTGACCTTGATCTTCGGGTACTTGGCCTCGAACTTCTTGATCAGGGCCTTGTAGGTGGGAGCCTCGGTGCTGGCGTCGGAGGTGTCCCAGTACGTGATGGTCCCGGAGATGTCGCCGGCGCTCTTCGGCTTGCTGCTGGTGCCGCTGCCGCTGTGGCTGCCGCCGCAGGCGGTGGCGCCGAGGGCGATAGCGGTGACCGCGGCGGCGATCGATATGCCTCGTCGCATATGAACTCCTTGGGTGGTGGGTGCCCGGACCCCCCTTGGGAGGACCTCGGGTGCCGCCTGTCCCTGTTGACGGCCGCCGGGCTGGGCAGGAACGTAACAGTGACGCAAGACCTTGCGAAAGATGTTGCAATGAACTTTCTCGAAGAACCGCCCAGTGTGACATTCTCGTTACCGGGATCTGTCGTGCGGGTGTTTGGCTTGCGCAGAGGACGACTTCCGGCCGGTCCGGCCGCCCGGGCAGAGACACATCCTGGAAGTTCTTGCTGCTGGTTGCAAGACTCTTGCAGTCGGCGTCCAGCGAGCGGTACGGTCCGGCTCACGCCCGGCACCGTCGCCGGGCGGCTCCCGGCTCATGCGCGTGGGTACCGGGCGCGAGGCCTTCTTTCTTTCAAGGAGAACCGCCCGTGGCCCTGGAGTTCAGACATCCCGCCTCAGCGGCGCGTGTGCGCGGCAGCGGCAGACGTGCCGCCGCGGCCGTCGTTTTCGTGCTGGCCGCCGCCTTTGTGCAGCCCGTCGCCGCCTCGGGGGTAGCAAGGCCGGCGCCGCAGTCGGACGCCACGCAAGCCTCCGGCTCCTCCGCCGACTTGGACCTCTCGGCCTCGACGGCCCAGTGGATCGACAAGGACACCGTCGCCTGGGACACCAGCGCGACCGCTGCCGCCGGCTACCGGCTCGTCTACGCTCCCGACGGCGGCATCACAGTCAAGGACGGTGCCCTCAGCCGCGAAGATCACTGGCTGCGGCTGGAGCGGACCCGGCTCACCGACGCCCAGAAGGCCAAGTACCCGCAGCTCAAGGACTACCCGGCCTTCACCGTCGACCCCCGCGACCGCGACCGGGTCCGCGCTGCCCTCACCGGCCAGATCATCGCCACCCAGCGGCTCGCGGACGGCACCCTCCTCGCCGCCACCGGCGTACAGACCCAGGGCGTCCTGGACGACCTGTACGCGGCCAGGGCCGGCAAGGCGCGGCTCGGCGCGGTCTTCACACACGGCACGCCCACCCTCTCGCTCTGGGCACCCACTGCCCAGTCCGTCGCCCTGGACCTGGACGGCACCACCGTCCCGCTCACCCGCGACGCCGCCAGCGGCGTCTGGAGCGTGACCGGCGAGAAGAGCTGGACGGGCAAGCCCTACCGTTACGTCGTCAAGGTCTGGGCCCCCAGCGTCCAGAAGGTGGTCACCAACAAAGTCACCGATCCGTACTCGGTCGCCCTGACGGCGGACTCGGCCCGCAGCCTGATCGTCGACCTCGACGATCCGAAGCTCGCCCCGAAGGACTGGCAGACCCAGCCCAAGCCCAAGGCCGTCGCCCTCAACAGGGCCCAGATACAAGAGCTCCACATACGGGACTTCTCCGCCGAGGACACCACCGTCCCCGCCGCCGACCGAGGCAAGTACACCGCCTTCACCGACACCGCCTCCGCCGGTTCGAAGCACCTGCGGGCCCTGGCCAAGGCCGGGATCAGCTACGTCCACCTCCTCCCGGCCTTCGACTTCGCCACCGTCCCCGAGAAGACCGCCGACCAGGCCACGCCTGGCTGCGACCTCTCCTCCTACGCCGCAGACTCCGATCAGCAGCAGGCCTGCGTGACCGCGTCCGCCGCCAAGGACGCGTACAACTGGGGCTACGACCCACTTCACTACACCGTCCCGGAGGGTTCGTACTCGACCGATCCGGACGGCACCAGGCGTACCGTCGAATTCCGCAGAATGGTGCAGAGCCTCAACAACTCCGGTCTGCGCGTGGTCATGGACGTCGTCTACAACCACACCGCCGCCTCCGGTGAGGACGGCAACTCCGTCCTGGACCAGATCGTGCCCGGCTACTACCAGCGGCTGCTGGCCGACGGCTCGGTCGCCAACTCCACCTGCTGTGCCAACACCGCCCCCGAGAACGCCATGATGGGCAAGCTCGTCGTCGACTCCGTCGTCACCTGGGCCAAGGAGTACAAGGTCGACGGCTTCCGCTTCGACCTCATGGGACACCACCCCAAGGCGAACATCCTTGCCGTCCGAAAGGCCCTGGACGCCCTCACCCCCGCCAAGGACGGCGTCGACGGCAAGAAGATCATCCTCTATGGTGAGGGCTGGAACTTCGGCGAAGTCGCCAACGACGCCCGCTTCGTCCAGGCCACCCAGGCCAACATGGCCGGCACCGGCATCGCCACCTTCTCCGACCGTGCCCGCGACGCCGTCCGGGGCGGCAGCCCCTTCGACTCCGACCCGGGCGTCCAGGGCTTCGCCTCCGGCCTCTACACCGACCCCAACGGCTCCGCCGCCAACGGCACGGCCGCCGAGCAGAAGGCCCGCCTCCTGCACTACCAGGACCTCATCAAAGTCGGGCTGACCGGCAATCTGAGCCGTTACGTCTTCACCGACAGCGACGGCAAACAGGTCAAGGGCTCCGAGGTCGACTACGGCGGCGCCCCCGCCGGATACGCGGCAGCCCCGGGCGATGCGGTGGCGTATGTGGACGCCCACGACAACGAGTCCCTCTACGACGCCCTCGCCTACAAGCTCCCGTCCGCCACCTCATCCTCCGACCGCGCCCGTATGCAGGTCCTGGCCGAGGCCACCGCCGCCCTCTCCCAGGGCCCGGCGCTCTACCAGGCAGGCAGCGACCTGCTCCGATCCAAGTCCCTGGACCGCAACTCCTTCGACTCCGGCGACTGGTTCAACGCCATCCACTGGGACTGCGCAGACGGCAACGGATTCGGCCGCGGCCTGCCCCCGGCGGCGGACAACGAGTCCAAGTGGCCCTATGCCAAGCCCCTGCTCGGGCTCACCGCCCTGCAGCCCGGCTGCGCGCAGATCCAGGCGGCCACCTCCGCCTACCAGGACCTGCTCAAGATCCGCTCCATGGAACCGGTCTTCGGGCTGGCCACGGCGGACGCGGTCCAGTCGGTGCTCTCCTTCCCGCTCTCGGGCAAGGACGAGACCCCCGGTGTCATCACGATGGAGCTCGGCAGGCTCGTCATCGTCTTCAACGCCACCCCCGGTACCCAGGACCAGCGGATCACAGCTCTGGCCGGCACGTCCTACGCCCTGCACCCGGTCCAGGCGCACGGCTCGGACGGCACGGTCAGGCGGTCCTCGTACGATCCGGGTTCGGGTACCTTCACCGTCCCCGGCCGCACGGTCGCCGTCTTCAGGGCGAACTAGCCCCACTCAGAATGTCTTCGAGCATCTGGTGGAGCGCCGTCCGGGTCACGGCCGGTGAATCGGCCTCGATCACCAGTTGGTTCATGATGTGCCGGTAGTGCTCGATGTCGGCGGGTTCGCATGGGTAGCGGGCTCCGGTGGGGGGTTCGAGGCACACCACATCCGGGAGCTCGCCTCCCGGCAGCCGCAGGATGGTGACCGGACCGTCCTCCCCGACGACCGCGTCGGCGCGGAACGGCACCATCTGGATGGTGATGTGCGGATGTTCGGACGCGTCGATGAGGTGCTCGAGCTGGGTCAGTGTGGTGTCGGTGCTGCCGACCGTGCGGCGCAGAGCGGACTCGTCGATGACGGCCCACAAATGAGGGGGGTTTGGCCGGCGCAGGATCTGCTGGCGTTTCATCCGCAGGCCGACGCGGCGCTCGACCTCCGCCTCGGAGGCGTTCGCCGCGATGCCCCGGTGCCCGAACCGGACGACAGCGCGGGCGTAGTCGGGGGTCTGCAGCAGGTCGGGTATGCCCTGGGCCTCGTAGCTGCGGATGACGTCGGCGGAGTGTTCCAGATCGAGGTAGGCCTGCAGGCCGGCGGGCACCACGTCGCTGTACGGCTGCCACCAGCCGGGTGCGTTGGACTGTTCGGCCAGGGCAAGCAGTGTGCCGCGTTCGGAATCGTCGTCCACCCCGTAGAAGGCGAGCAGAGCGGTCACCTCGCACGGCCGGCAAGCCGTCCGGCCCGACTCCAGGCCCTTGATGCGGGAGTCCGACACCTCCAACACCTCACCCGCGGCCCCGCGCGTGATGCCGCGGGCCTCCCGCAGCCGGCGCAACTGCGCGCCCAGCGCCAACCGGAGCGCCGTCGGCCCCGCCTGCCCGTAATCAAGGCCGCAGCTGTCGGGCGGAACGCTGCTGCCCTCCGTGCTGCTCATCCGCGCTCCCTGTCCAGTAGCCAACGGCCGCGACCGTAACAGCCTCTCACCCGGTCTGAGGCGCGCTCAAAAATTCGGTCGGATTCGTGAAACTGCCCCCGTTCACTGCGGCGATGTGCTGCCCCGGCGCTTGTACCCGACCCCGGCGATCTGCCCGACCGGAGCCGAGCCGTCGGGGAGCGTGGTCTCGGGCCGCCACAGCTGAGCGTGGACCAGGCCGGGTTCGATCAGCTCCAGGCCGTCGAAGAAACGGGCGATCTCCTCGGGCGTACGCATACGCAGGACATACGGCATCGCTCCGCTGTCGTTGTACTCCTCCTGGGCTTCCTCATAGGGCGTGTCCTCCGCGACGGTGATGCCGTCGTTGAGCGACAGACTGCTGCCCGGCGGCAGGGCCGCCAGCAGCCGCCGCACGATCGACCGCGCCTCTTCGGCGTCCGGGACATGGCCCATGATTCCGCTCAGGATCAGTGCGATGGGCCGGCCGAAGTCCGGCGTCTTCGCGGCGGCTTCCAGGATCTCGTCGGGCCGGCGCAGATCCGAGTCGATGTAGTCGGTGATCCCCTCAGGGGCGCTGGTGAGCAGCGCGCGGGCGTGCGTCAGCACCAGCGGATCTTGATCCACGTAGACGATCCGCGACTGCGGTGCCACCCGCTGTGCGACCTCGTGCGTGTTGTCGGCCGTCGGCAGGCCGGAGCCGACGTCCAGGAACTGGCGGATTCCCGCCTCTCCCGCGAGATACCGGACCGACCGGGTCAGGAAGTGCCGGGACGCCCGGGCGACCGTGACGATGTCCGGGAAGGTCTCGCGGTACTGGTCGCCGGCCTCGCGGTCGACGGGGGAGTTGTCCCTGCCACCCAGCCAGTAGTTCCAGATACGGGCCGAGTGCGGCACGCCGGCGTCGATCTCGGGCGATAAATCGTCGGTCACGCGGGGACATCTCCTGGGTGCGTGGTTCGCTATCACCACACAACCTAGTCCCAACTGCCCTGCGGGAAACGGGAATTGGGACCTTTGGCCGCTGGGCGGCGCACGCCGGCGCCGGTACGGGGACGGATGAGCCCGTCCTCGTACCGGCGCGAGCCCGGGATCAGTTGACGTAGACGGCGGGGCTGCCGGAGACGCTGGTGTCGCTGACCGGGGCGTACTTCGCGGTGAAGTAGCCGGTGCTGAAGCAGAGCGAGGAGCCGGAGGTCTTCGGGAACGCCTGGGCGGCGAAGCCGATGGAGGTGTCGGTGTTGCTGGCGGTGCCGGCGAGGCTGGCGGACTGGTAGACGCAGTTGATGCTGCCGAGAAGGGTGCTCAGGACGACCGTGGTCTGGATGGTCGAGCCGGTGGCCGGGGTGACGGTGAGCACGCCCCCGGAGGTGACGGTGGTGGTGAAGGGCAGGTTGTTGACGGTGATGCTGGTGACTCCCAGGACCCCGAGGACATTGCTGGTGCAGTTGGCGAAGGTGTGGGCGGTGGCGGACTCCGTGGCGGTGCCGGAGGAGGCCGGGTTGCCGGTCACAGTGGCGGTGAACTGCGAGGTGGAGCAGCTGATGCCGCTGGTGCCGGTGCTGCTGGAGTAGAAGGTGGCGGCGGTGCCGGTGGCCAGCGAAGCGGTGAGTACATCGCCCACCGCGACAGCGGTGCCGCCGGCGCTGCCGTACGTCAGGACGTTGGTGTCCTGTGCGGACGCGGAGGCGGAGGCGACAGGGAGCAGGGCGAACGCCGAGAGGGCGGCGGCAATGGCGATGGGCAGGCGGGTGCGCATGGGGGATTCCTCTTTCGGGTTCTTCGGGGGGTGAGGGTGTGGTGGTGCGGCCGCTGCCGACCGGTGGCGCTTCTCCTACGTCACGGGCCGGCAGCGGCAGTCTGGTTACCGGCCGCCGTAGCCCTTGGCGGCGGACACCGGGAAGGTGGAGCCGGTGTGGGTGGCGCCGGGGAAGGAGGCGATGATCGCCTGGGGGCCGTCCGGACCGGCCGCGGCATCGATGGCGCCCGGGTCGGTGAGGACGGGGCGAAGCATGATGGGGGAGGCGGCCGAGCGGAGGCAGCGGCTGGCCCTGAACAGGGCGTTGGCCAGGCGGATCTTGTCCGGCCCGGCCGGCTCGGCTTGCGTATGCACGCGGGTGACGCTGGGAAGAGGGTCGGCGGTGCCGGTGGGGGCGACGGTGGCGCGAAGTGCGCCCAGGACGGTTCTAGTGCTTCCCGTATTACGTCCTAAATGGCCCGATAAGCCCGGTAACGGGCTGGAAATCGGCATGTGCACGTGCTCCTCGCTACGGGGTAGGGCCGGGAGGATTGGTGCTGTGGGGTTCCCATCGCGGCTCGGGCGGACCCGGCGCCACGGGTCCGAACGAGATGGAAACCTGCGAGAGTTCTAAACCTGACAGGGATTCAACGTCAAGTACTCGGAAGGAAGTTCGAAGATGAGTGCAGCTCCTTCACTGTCTTCACCGCCGCTTCCCATCGTGCTCCCCGGTACCCGGACCGGCCGCGATCCCGAGCGTTCCATCCCGCGCGGCCCGCGCCGCGCCCCACCCGAAGTCGTGGCCGCGACCCAGCGCGACCGGCTGCTCGACGGGATTGTCCGCACTGTCGCGCTCAACGGGTACACCCGGGCCAGGATCAGCGACATCTGTCAGGCCGCCGGGGTGACCCGGCCGGTGTTCTACGAGCAGTTCAAGGGCAAGGAGGACGCCTTCCTGGCCGCGCACCGGCACGGGACATCGCTGGTCATCCAGGCCATGGAGACAGCCTTCAACCGGGCGGCGGACTGGCCGGCCGGAATCCGGGACGGCCTCGGCGCGCTGCTCGGCATCCTCGCCGAGGCGCCCGCCTTCGCCGCGATGGCGGTGGTCGAGACCGACGCCGTCGGGCCCGCAGGGCGTGCTGAGCGGGAGGCGCTGCTCGCCCGCTTCCGGCGGTTCTTCGGCGGACTTCCCGAACCGCACCAGGCCGTGCCGGTCGAGGAGCTGGTCGACATCGTGGTGGGCGGGGTCTACGCCGCCATCTACCGCCGGATCGCCGCCGGGCGCACCGCTGAACTGCCTGATCTGCTGCCCACCCTCACGTTCTACGTCCTGGCCCCGTTCCTGGGGACGGCCGAGGCGGCCGGGCACAGCACCGACGCTTCGCCGCAGATTCGACGCAAGATCAACACCCTTTGTGCACAAGTCCCTTGACCCGACCTGTACCCCGGGGTAACTTCCTCGGCGGCTACTGCGTTCGCGCCATGACAAACCCTTTCGCCTCGCCGGGACGCGAGGGGGCGCCCGCAAGCGATGTCCGCGCCAGGACAACGTGCCAATGAAGCTCGTTCCACGCACGCGAACACGCACTCGTAACTCGTCAGGGAGCAGTCATGGCATCGTCCTCCAGCACACCTTCCGAAGGCGCCGCGACCCCAGCCAGACGGGGCCGGGTCCGCTGGCGCCGGACCGCTGTGATGGCGGTCCCCGCCGCCGCTGTCGGCGCCACGCTCATGGTGCTCACCGCCCAGGGCGTCCTCGGGGCGCAGATCACGATCTCCGGAATGCCCTTCGTCGTCACCGCGGACAAGCTCGACGGCCAGGGCTTCGAGCAGTTCGGCCAACTCGACCACATGCCCGACGGCAGCCCCAACGCTGGGAACACCGGCGGCACGGAGCTGGTCGTCGTCTCCGCGATCAAGCATGCCACCCTGACCAACCTCTGCCAGAGTGTTGACCTGGGCGGTATAAACCTTCACATCACGGCGGGCACCAAGGCCGGCCACCCGGTCGAGGCCAATAACCTGACCACCGACTCCAGCGATATCACCGGCAATGCCTCGTTCGACAACATCGAGATCGGTGGCGACGCCAGCACCTTCACCAAGGCCGGCGTCGCAGGACGGAGCGGTGTCTTCGGCCAGCAGGCCGACACGGTCCTCATCAACAATCTGCGGCAGAACAACTACGCCACGACTGCCGTCAAGTTCACGCTCCCCAATCTGCACCTGAACTTCAGCGACTCGGCCTGCTGACCATGACACCGCCCCACGAAGAAGAGGCGGGCGGGGCCTTCACCCCGCCCGCCGCGCACGAGCCCGCCGAGGCCGGCGAGTACGAGCCCGCCGCGCCCGTCGCACGGCCCACAAAGCGGGAACGCTGGCGCGCCTGGCGGGGACGCCGACCTTTCTGGGGCGGCCTGCTGGTCACCCTCGGCGGCGGCGAGATCCTCTTGACCGAGAAGGCGGCGCTGCCGGTCATCCTGCACATCGGCATGCAGGGCCTGGCCGGGTATCTGATCCCGCTCATGCTCGTCATCGTCGGGTTGCTGACCCTCTTCAACCCCGCGCAGCGCCTCTTCTACGCCATCGTGGGCGTCCTGCTCACCCTTGGCACCTGGATCACATCCAATCTGGGCGGCTTCTTCATCGGGCTGCTCCTCGGGATCATCGGCAGCTGCATCACCTTCGGCTGGGTGCCCGACCAGGAGCCCCGGCGCCGTGTCCTGCGGAAGTCCAAGTCCCATGAGGAGCAGCCGGTCAGTGCAGAGTCGTGAGCGTCGCGCCGGAGCCGCGGAGCACCGCGCTCAGCTGCGCCCGGGTGCCCTGTGCGGCCCTTACCGCCATGGTGCTGCCCTTGGCGGACGCCTGTAGCCCGTCCGTCGCGCTGATCCGGGTGACATCGGCGCTGCCGGCCGCCACCATGTACCAGTGCCCGGCCGTCGACTTCCACAGCGCGCCCGCCAGCACATGCGGTACGAAACCGCTGCACGCTCCGGTGTCCCCGCTGCTCTGCCCCACCGCAGTGCCCTGCCCCGCCGCGCCCGTCGTCACGCCGGGCGGCATGAACAGCACCAGCGCCCGCCCCTCGCCCCGCCAGGTGTCGGTATGGGTGCACACCCATGTGGCCCTGCCGCCGCTCTCCGGCAGCGCCTGAGTGGCGTACTGCCAGTTGTTGACGCTCCGTACGCCCTCGCCCCGCATCGATCCCAGATGGCACGCGGTGCGCGCCCAGCTCGCCAGCGCCTTCGGCCCGGTGGCCTCCAGCGGAGCGGCGGGCGTGGACAGCGAATACGTCAGATGTGCGGGGACGACATCGCCGAGGTCGCTCAGCAGGAACGCCCGGTGCTCCCCGAGCCCGGACGAGGCCTCGAACCGCAGCACCGGCCATGAAGTGCCGCACGCGCCGGCCGCCGCGTCGGCGCCCGGCATCCGGACCGGGTCGCTCACGCCGTCCGCCGAGCGGTGCAGGGCTTGGCCGGCGCCATCCGGCTTGAGGAGATCGTGGCTGGTGACCGAGCTGACCCAGGGCGCGGTCAGGAAACGGGTGTTGCCGTCCGTGCGGCTCACCACGACCGCCGCCGTGGTGATATCCGCGCCGTCCACCCGGGCGAAGTCCAGTGCCGCCCGGCCCTTGCCGTCACGCGGCTCGGCGTACCGTACGATCCGCAGGCCGTCGTAGAAGACCACCACCGACGCCGAGTCCACATCCGCCGCGTACAACAGCTGCGGTTCCTGTGCGGGCCCCCCCCTCGAGGTCCCCAGGGTCGCCGACACCCGCACCCGGCTGCCCGGCTGCTCCCACACCTTCAACGCCCGGCCCAGCAACTCCTGGTCCCCGGCCCGGCCGCCGCGCGGGGGCCAGGCGGTGAAGTCCATCCGTGAGGTGTCGGTCCACGCGGTGCGGCCCGCCCGGACCAGCTTCCCCGGGGCGAGGTAGCCCTGCGCGTACGCCCCCGGCGACCCCGCGGCGGCATACGGCTCGGGGCTGTCGCCCAGCAGCCCGATCAGCGCGGCGGCGACCGCCACGGCGGCCGCCGCCGCCAGCCCGACCCGTACGTGCTGGCGCCTGCGCAGCAGATCCGTCGGCCTGGCCTGCACCGTGCACGGGTCGGCCCCGTCGAAGGAGGGGCCGGGCGGCGGCCCTTCGGCCGCCGCCTCGTTCACCGCCGAGCGCGGGTCGGCGACCCCGGCCGCCGCCAGCACCCTCCGCACATCCCGGTCGGCCAGCTCCTCCAACTCGCCCAGCGCGTAAGCCGCCCGCGCCGCCGGGGCCAGAGCCGCCAGCGCCCGGTCCAGCGCCGGCTCATCGGTGTCGCCCGCCTCCGGGTGCAGCCGCAGCCCCCACACATACGGCGGCCGCAGCGCGTTCGTCACCGCCGGCACCCGGCCCCGCCAGCCCGCCGCCCGTCCCCGGAACTCCAGCGCCCCGCGCACGACTTCCTGCCGCACCAGCGCGTACGCCGCGTCCGCCGCACCGCGCGGGCCCGGCACCTGCGCCGCCGCCGGGTCCGCCACGCGGCGCCCACGCGGCAGCGCCCGCTGTACCAGAGTGTGCGCCGTGAGCACCCTGCGGTGCCGGCCGAGCGCCGCGGGCAGCGTCAGATACGCCAGCCGCACCAGGTGCGGGTAGTTCTCGACGAGCGCCGCCTCGGCGTCCTCGGCATCGACGGGTGCGGGTGCGCTGTGCGGCGGGCGGGCGGCTGTCGTCGGCTGTGAGTCCACGTTCCGTAGAACGAGTGAATCCGGGGATGGTCACCGAAGGGTCACCCCGCTCGGTGGCCCGAGCGGGCGGGGGATTGTCGTAGCGACCGTCTAACATGGTGTTGTGCGTGGGGGAAGTGTGGATATTGCGAATGAGCGGCTGCGTGCCTTTGTGCGCGCCCACGGGGGAAGGGCCTGGTCGCGTGCCGACCTCGCCGAACTGGACCGGCTGCGCCGGGCGTTCACCCAGGCCGAGCGAGAGGTCCGGCCGGTGACCGGCCCCGGGGCGGATGCCGGCCGGCGGCGCCGGGCAAGACGTTTGGCGGGCCCGTCACCCGGCGGCTGAGGGCAGGAAAGGCTGGTCACGGTTGGTGGCCCCAAGGCCGAGGGCGCCCGTCGTACGAACGACGGGCGCCCTCGGCGTATCAAGCGGGGTGGATCAGACCAGGCCGGCCGACTCCAGGTCGGTGCAGGCGGTATCGACGATGAGGCGGGTCACGACATACGGGTCGACGTTCGCGTTCGGACGCCGGTCCTCGATGTAGCCCTTCTTCTCGACCTCGACCTGCCACGGGATACGGACCGAGGCGCCACGGTTGGAGACGCCGTAGCTGTACTCGTTCCACGGGGCGGTCTCGTGGGCGCCGGTGAGGCGGTCCTCGACGCCGGTGCCGTAGTGCTTGATGTGCTCCAGCGGCTTGTTGCCCTTGCCGAGCGACTCGGCCGCGACGATGATCGCGTCGTAGTCCTCGCGCATCGACTTTGTGGAGAAGTTGGTGTGCGCGCCCGCGCCGTTCCAGTCGCCCTTGGCCGGCTTGGCGTCCAGCGTCGCGGAGACGCCGAAGTCCTCGGCGGTGCGGTAGAGCAGCCAGCGCGCGACCCACAGCTGGTCGGAGACGTCGAGCGGGGAAAGCGGGCCGACCTGGAACTCCCACTGGCCGGGCATGACTTCGGCGTTGATGCCGGAGATGCCGATCCCCGCGGCGAGGCAGTTGTCGAGGTGCTTCTCCACGACATCGCGGCCGAAGATCTCGTCGGCGCCGACGCCGCAGTAGTAGCCGCCCTGCGGGGCCGGGAAGCCGCCCTCGGGGAAGCCGAGCGGACGGCTGCCCTTGAAGAACGTGTACTCCTGCTCGATGCCGAAGAGCGACTCCTGGGCCGCGAACTTCTCGGCTATCGGGCGGAGCAGCGCACGGGTGTTGGACTCGTGCGGGGTGCCGTCGATGTTGAAGACCTCGCACATGACGAGGATGTGGTCGCCGCCGCGGATCGGGTCCGGGTAGCTGGCTACGGGCTTGAGCACGCGGTCCGAGGCGTGTCCTTCGGCCTGGTTGGTGCTGGAACCATCGAAGCCCCAGGTGCCGGGCTCGTCTCCATCGGCCAGGATCTTGGTCTTCGAGCGGAGCTTGGCGGTCGGCTCGGTGCCGTCGATCCAGATGTACTCAGCCTTGTAGGGCACGGGCCTCATCCTTAAAAAACGCGGGCTTTGCGGGTGCGGGGGTTTATGCCGCTGCAGCGTCACAACCTGCGGTTTCCCGGTCATTGCCGCAACGTGAACCATGTGTAAATCCATACTCTTGTCCGAATGATGGACGACTGGGATGCGGCTGGGACGCGGATGGGGAGGCGCCCGGGGACGCGATGGGCGCGCGGGAGGCGTTGGGTAGGCTGAGCGCATGCCGCAAATCACCGTGGACTACTCCGACGCACTGGATGAGGTCTTCGACCGCCGGGGCTTCGCGCTGGCGCTCCACCCCCTCACCGCCAAGATCATCGGGACGACCGTCGAGGCGTGCAAGACGCGCTTCCGCCGGGTCGAGGAGATCGTCATCGCCGATGGCGAGCCGCAGCACGCGGTGCTCCACACCGAGTTCGGGATCCTCGCCGGCCGTACTCCCGAGGTGAAGGCCGAGCTGAGCGAGGCCGTTGTCGCCCTGGCCCGCGAGCACACCGTCGCCGCCGCCCCCGGGCTGACCGTCCATATATCCGTCGATGTCACGGACCTGTCCCCCGCCTACCGCAAGCACGTTGGGCCGTGAGGCCATGAGGTTCGGACTCCTCGGCACCGGCCCCTGGGCCGAATCCACCCACGCGCCCGGACTGAGCGAGCACCCGGACGCCGAATTCACCGGCGTCTGGGGTCGCCGCCCGGAGGCTGCGGCCGCGCTGGCGAAACGATTCGGTACCCGTGCTTACGACGACGTCGACGCACTCCTCGCCGACACGGACGCCATCGCCATCGCGCTCCCCCCGGCCGTCCAGGCCCCCCTCGCCGCGCGTGCCGCCGCTGCCGGCTGCCACCTGCTACTCGACAAGCCGCTGGCGACCACGGGCGAGGACGCCCGCCGTGTCGTCGAAGCCGCCGACCGGGCGGGCGTCGCCTCTGTCGTCTTCTTCACTTCCCGCTTCGACGCCGAAACCGCCGGCTGGATCGACGCTCAGGCCTCCGTCGACGGCTGGTTCACCGCCCGTGCCGACTGGCTCGGTTCCGTCTTCTCCTCCGGCGACAGCCCCTACGCCGCCTCCCCCTGGCGCCGCGAGAAAGGCGCCCTGTGGGATGTCGGCCCGCACGCCCTTTCGGTACTTCTGCCCGTCCTTGGCGACGTGGACCGCGTCACCGCCGCCCGTGGCCCCGGTGACACCGTCCACCTCGTGCTGCGCCATGTGAGCGGCGCCTCAAGTTCGCTGGCGCTCAGTCTCACCGCCCCGCCGCCGGCCGCGGGCGTCGCCGTCGAACTCCGGGGCGCCGCCGGCACCGTTACCTTCCCTCCTCGAGGCGGTGGCTCCCTGGCGGCCTTCGCCCGTGCCATCGACGCCCTCGTCACCTCCGCCGGGACGGGCCGCCCGCATCCCTGCGACGCCCGGTTCGGCCTCGCCGTCACCGAGCTCCTGGAGACCGCAGAGCTGAGCCTGCCGGACTGAGATTTGCCGGACTGAGATTTGCCGGAGGGCCGCCCGCGGGCGGCCCTCCGGCAAATCTCAGTCCGGCGCTCAGCTATTCCGCCGTTGTCGTGGTCCGGACGTCGGCCCGCCCGGACCGCTCGGCAGCGGGCTCGACGGGCTCAGCGCGCCCTTCCGGGCCGGGGACGCTGCCGAAGCGGGCGAGCAGCGGCACCAGGTGCAACCGGGACAGCAGCCAGCGGTCCCACGCGCCGGTCAGGAAGGTGATCGCCGCGCCGCTGACCAGGAGTGAGCCCAGTACGTCGGTCGGGTAGTGCGCGCCGATGTAGAGCCGGGAGAACGCGACCAGCAGGACCACCGCGGCGCCTCCGACCGCCACGGTCCGCTGGTGGCGGGTGCCGCGGGCGAGAAAGTACGCGGCGACGGCCAAGGAGACGGTCAGGGCGACATGGCCGCTGGGAAAGCTGTTGGAACCGGTCTCCGGGGCCAGTGAGTAAACCGCCGGAGGCCGGTTGCGGGCCACGATGATCTTGGCGATCTCCGAGCTGTTCCAGCCGACCGCGATCACCAGGAACGTGGAGACGGCCGTCACCGGCTTGTGGCGTGCGAACAGCAGCCAGCCGCACCACAGCGCGATGATCACCAGTCCGCCGACCGGCGAGAAGATGTCGCTCACCCCGAGCATCAGCGTGTTGAGCCACCCGGTGCGGGTGCTGGTCTGCAGGTCGCGGTCCCAGAGGAGTTCATGCGGCTGGGTGAGGTGTGTGTGCGCGGCGATCAGACCCAGCACGATCGCGAAGGCGAACACCAGGAGGGAATTGCGCAACCAGTGGCGCACGTATGGCATGGGCGACTTCCTTGGTGGTGACATGGCGGTGTCGGCGGAACAGTCGCCGCCCGTCATGCGCGCCCACGACCCGGGGGGTGAAGTGGCCATGCGGCGAACGGCTACGCGGGCAGCGGCCTTCCCGTCAATCTACTACACGTTGTAGGAATGAGCGCCGCAGATCCCGCCCCCGAGGTGTCGGCGCACCGGACCGACGGCGCGTAGGCGCAGGTCCGGCACAGTTGGGCTATTCGTAGGGTTAACGGGCTCAATGGGTCGAACAGGATGTGCATCGTCACCTCTTGGTACGCGAAAGGGCCTCGACCGCAATGACCGCCACCCGCAGAGAAGCAGTAGCCCCAAGCAGCGGCCCAGCGGCCCGGCGGCGTCAGGGGAGGACCGCGACTGCCGTGATCTCGACGAGCTGCCCGGCGTAGCCCAAGGCCGCGGCGTGCAGCGCTTCGGCCAGATTCGTCGGTACCTTCCCGGCCTGTGCGGAGCGGTCGCCCGGCCCGACCAGCCTGCCGTCGGGGTCCAGCGGCACCGCGCCCGCGGTGAACACCAGCTGTTCCCCCGCCTCCACGACGGCGGCGTGTGCTTAGCCCGGCGGCGGGAAGAGGCCGGGGACGGTCAAATGGCTTGCCATCCGGCGATGATGGCCGCCGCGGCCCTGCCGGCGCCATGGATTTCCGCTGCGGACGGGGGCGTGTGTCTCGGATGGGTCCGTTGTCAGTGGTGAATGTCAGGATTTTGTCATGAGTACGTATCTGAGTACCGCCACTCATGCGGTGGCGGTCCGGGCCCGGCAGGCTGGGCGCATGAACGAGATCATGAACGAGGGCTGGAATCCGGCCGGGCGCAGCAGGGGTACCGAGCGGGCGTTGGCCGCAGGGCTGGCGGTGGCCGGGGTGGCGGGTGTGCTGTGGCTGGTGGCGATGGTCTACGTCATAGCCGCCTGGGCGCTGTCCGGCTGACCGGTCACGACTGTTCACGACTCGTGGCCGGCGTGGCGCGGCGGATGCTATTCGCAGTGCTCCGGTAGGTCCGGCCCCGGCTGAGCCGGCCCGACCGGCGGCAGTGCGGACGGCTGGTCGGCCAGATGAGGCTGCGCTCGGGCACAGGATTCGTACCCCGCGACGTCGAACATCGTGTCGGTGTCGGCTGCGGCTCGGGCGAGACTGCCGCAGCAAACCGCCAGCAGCAGTGCGCCCGCGACCAGCGGGAGCCCAAGCCCGCGACGGGGCGGAGGAGGCGCGAGCAGGGCCTGCACCCGGCGTGGCACCGGGCCGCCGGTGGCGGCCAGCACCGCACTCGGGTGGCGCTGCTTGTCGGATGCGGCCAGTGCGGCTCGGGCGACCGCCCGGGCGACGAGCGCGCGGTCGCCGACCGAGGCCGCGGCTTCCTCGTCCGCCCAGCGCTCCAGAACGAAGCCCCCGGCGGTGAAGAGCGGACGCAGCAGCGGGTTCACCGCGGCGGCGAGCTGCCAGCCGATCAGGAACAGATGGTGCCGCCGGTGCAGATGGGAGCGCTCATGGGCCAGCAGGGCCTTCCGCTCGGCGCCGTCCAGAGCGCACAGCATCCCGCGTGTGATCACGATCCTCCCGGGCGCACCGGGCAGCGCGAACGCCTCCAGGCCCTCGTCGTCCAGGACGGCGAGCTCACCGTCCCCCGGCAGCCGCCGGCACTCCCGCCGGGCCTGTAGCAGCGTCCGGACACCCCGGCGGGAGACAACGGCCAGCGCGACGGCGGTCGCGGCCAGCGCCAGTCCGCACGCCACCGACATCACGGACGAGACCGGGTCCTCGGCCTGCAGCGCTTGGGCGGACCACGGCCCGCGCTCGGCGACCTCGGGTATCTGGCCCGCTCCGTTGACCCCGAGCAGCACCAACGCCGCCACCCATGCGACGGACATCACCAGTGCGGCGCAGGTCAGGGCCCAGGCGGCCAGGCGGGGCGGGAGCCGGGGCGCTGCCCGGGGGACCGCCAGCGCCAACACCGCGCTGATCAAGAAGGGGATGTAGATGCTGATCCGCACGGTGTTACCGCTCCTCGTGCTCGCCCAGCAGCCGCTGGAGCAGCCGCTCGTCCTCCGCCGACAGCTCGGAGACAAACCGGGACAGCACCGCCGCGCGGTCCGAACCGTGCTCCAGCAGGGAGCGCATGCGCTCCGCGGTGTGCGCCGCCTCGTCGCGCACCGGTGAGTACGCGAAGCCGCGCCCGGCCCGGTGCCTGGCCAGCGTGCCCTTGTCGAACAGCCGGGACAGGATCGTCAGTACGGTGGTGTACGCGAGGTCTCCGGGCAGCCGCTCCTTGACCTGGGCCGCCGTCGACGGGCCGTCCGCCGCCCACAGCGCCGTCAGCACATCGCTCTCCAGCTTCCCGGGTGCCCGTCTGCGCCCCCCCGGCACCCCGCGGTCCTGCTGGTCCATCACTTCACACGCCTTCCTCGCCACCGAGCCGTGCCTCTGCGCCGTCAGACACCCCAAACTACTCCCGGCGGTCCCTGTTAACTACTACAGGTTGTAGGGTGGCCGCCTCGCATCGCGCCGCATCGTCGAAGGGACCGCCCCATGACCACCGGCCGCCTGGCCCGCACCGCTGTGAAGGCCGGCTGTGTGGTGCTGCCCGCCCTCGCCGCCGTCCACGCCGCCCCGGTCATCTCCACACTCGGGCCGCTGCGCAACCGGATCATGCCCCGCCTCGCGGGCACCGGCCGGCCCGACCATGTGGCCCTGACCTTCGACGACGGACCGGATCCGCTCTCCACGCCCTTCTTCCTTCGGCTGCTGGAGGCCCGCGGTCTCCACGCGACCTTCTTCCTTCTCGGCTCCGCGGCCCGCCGGACGCCCGGCCTTGTCCAGGAGATGGCGGCGGCCGGACACGAGATCGCCATCCACGGCTGGCGGCACCGGCCGCTGCTGCTGCGCGGGCCCCGGGCCACGTACGACGATCTCTCCCGCGCCCGTGACACAGTGGCAGACATCACCGGACGGCCGCCGGTCCTCTTCCGGCCCCCGTACGGAGTGATGACGACCTCCGCGCACCTGTCCGCGCGCTGTCTCGGCCTCACCCCCATGCTGTGGACCTCCTGGGGCGAGGACTGGACCAGCCGTGCCACCCCGGCCTCTGTGCACCGCACTGTCACCTCGGACCTTCGCGGCGGCGGCACCGTCCTGCTCCATGACTCGGACTGCACTTCCGCCCCCGGCTCCTGGCGCTCCACCCTTGGTGCGCTGCCCCTGATCCTGGACAGCTGCGAGGACCGCGGTTGGCACGTCGGTCCGCTCCGTGAGCACACGCCCTCATCCCTGTGACGGCGGCGGCCCCGCCCTCCGCCGGTGACCGGCGGAGGGAGGGGCCGGCCTCACCCGGTGGGGTGTCTCGGTGCGATGGGGGCACTCGTCACTTGGCGCGGTCGGCCCACATCCGGGTACCCCCGTACAGCAGTCCGAGCACGCAGATCGCGGCCCCGACGATGACGTTGTTCAGGACCATCCCGGCGTCGGGATTGCGGGCCACGATCCACGGGGCGACGATCAGCCAGATGCCGATGGCGGACACAGCCACACTCAGGCCGTTGGCCCGCCCCTGTGTCATGGCGAAACCGAACGCGAGGGCGGCGACGGCGAGTCCCATGATCAGGTTGTTGAGCGCGAGGTCCCGGCTGGTGGCCGAGAAATGGACGGTCCAGGGGGAGATGGCGCAGTAGAGGCCGGCCAGAAGCACCATCCCGTCAGCGGCCACGGCACCCCCTTCGCCGGCCATCTGGGCGTACCGGTCGCGCATTTCCGCGACGTCAGGGTGGTCCCGGATGTCACTTGTGGTGTGGTGAGAGACGTCGGCCATGCGACTCGCCTCCTTTGTCGTGTGCAAGTCTGACCGCACCATCATTGTGCGCTTCGGGGGGCTTTGCTGGTAGATCTCCACTTATGTAAATCTTATGGGTGACGTGCTGTAGTTGTTCCGTTACCCAGTGAATCCGGCGGCGGCGGCCCAAGCGGTGAGTTCGGACTGTGCGGCCGCGCGCACAGACGCTGAGGGGGCGGTGGGGGTGTTGGCGACGAGGGCGTAGTGCAGGACGCCGGAGTCGGGTGCGGTGAGCAGGAGGCGGCGCGTTGCGGAGCCACCGGGCTCGGCGGCTACGGCGAGGGGGGTGGTGGCGGAGCTGGCTGTGCCGGAATAGGCAGGAGGCCCGGTGAGCGTGCCGAGGTCGGAGACGACGGTGGTGGCGGAGGTGGCGAAGGAGGCGGGGAGATGCAGCTCGGTGGGGGCGGTGGTGCCGTTGGAGCGCCAGACGACCAGGCCGTACTGCCCGGTGCCGACCAGTGCCGAGACATTGGGGAGGGTGCTGGGGACGGGGTTCCAGGTGAGGGTCGTGGAGCCGTCGCGGGAGCGGTCCTCGTAGGTGAAGGCGAGGGTGCGGCCGGCGACCGCGCTGGGGTAGAGGCGGTCGAGCAGCCGGGCGTCCTGGCGGAGTACGGCGGTGCCGGAGCTGTCAAGGGCCACGGAGGACAGGTCCTCGTCGTTCCAGGCATCACCCGAGGTGAGCACCTTGGAGGCGTTGCCGTTCATCAGCTCGTTGTGACGGCCGCTGTAAATGTCCCACTGCCACTGGGTGCCGGAGAGCACCTGGCCGGAGCTGGCGGCCTGGCTCCACCAGTTGGCGCCGGACACCCGGGAGTCCAGCGCCTGGTACATCGCCTTGAGGACGGTGGGGGCCTTGCCGGACACGGTGCCGCTGAGCGGATGGCCGTACTCGCTCACGATCGCGGCGGTCGAGTCGGCGGTGCCGCGGTCGCGGATGGTGGCGAAGTCGGTGGAGTACTGGCCGTCGGCCGCGTTGCCCAGCATCAGGATGCCGGAGATCGCCTTCTGGTCGTAGTAGTGGGTGTTGAAGACATAGCGCGAGCCGAGGGCGCCGGTATCGAGCAGCCCGCCCACCTGCTTCTGGCTGTCGATGTTGGCGTTCCAGAACATGTTGGGCTCGATGAAGGCCGGCTTGTCCTGCCATCCGGCGGTGTCCATCCGGGCCCGGAACTTCTGGTAGAAGGGCCAGAGGATGTTCTGCTCCCAGGTGCGGCTGGTCTCACCGGAGTCGTATTTCCCGGCGTACGGCTCGTTGTACGGGTCGAAGCCGACGATGGCCGCGAACTGGGCGGTGGTGAGGTGCTGGGCGAGATAGGCCATGGTCGTCTGGGCGGTGGTCAGGAAGGCGTCCTGGATTCCGGCGGTGTTGTGCCAGAAGTCGTAGGAGGCGTCCTCGACTGCCGCGTTCTGGGTGATGTTCTGGCCCCAGAAGAGACAGATGCCGCAGTACTCCTGGGGGTAGCCGCCCGCGTCCACGACCCACTTCGGAGCGCCGTCGCCGGTGTACCAGCTGCCTGAGTTGAAGAGGTAGCGGGAGAACAGGTCCTGGTGGAAGTCGGGGAAGACCCGGATCCCGGCGTCGAGGAAGGCCTTGATCTGGTCGGTGGCCGCGGCCAGGTAGGTGGTGTCGACCTGGCCGCGTACGGGCTCGGCATGCGCCCAGGAGAGCAGGAAGCGCACACTGTTGCCCCCGCCGAGGGCGCGGAGTGCGGTCGCGGACTTCTTGGCGTCGGCGGTGGTGGCGAACGGCAGGCCGCTGTTCTCCTCCAGCTTGGTCTCGCCGGAGACGTTGAAGCCGCGCAAAACCACCTCGCGGCCGCGCCCGTCGATGAAGCGGGTGCCCTGGACGGACACTTGGGCCGACGTACTCCCGTCGAACCAGAGGGAGTCCGGCAGGTCGCCGGTGGCCGCCGTGGCAGCGGGAGTGCCACTGCCCAGGACGACCGCCGCGACGAGCGCGAGCACGGTTCCGATCAGGCCCATTCGCTGTCTCGACATGTCCATTACAATCGGGGCTCGCGGAAGCGGCGTCAAGGGGATGTTACTCAGGAGTCAGGAGCCGCCCGGCCGCTTCCTGTGCACCCCGGTACGAAGCGGTGGGGGCGGTGCGAGACCATGTCTACGTTCTCCGGCTCAGCCCAGTCCGGCCCGGAGTCGGGTATGCCGGACGGGACGGTAGTCTGGCTGCCGCCCCTACAATGCGTAGGGTTTGAAGCTGTCAGTCACGCCACGTATTCCGCAGAGATGGGTTTCATGAGCGCGATCAGTATCACCCAAGCCGCTGTGCTCGGAGTCGTGGAGGGGGTGACGGAATTCCTTCCGGTCTCTTCCACCGGCCACCTCAAGATCACCGAGGGGCTGATGAACATCCCGGTGGACGACAAGGCCGTCGTCGCCTTCACCGCGGTGATCCAGGTCGGCGCCATCGCAGCCGTCCTCCTGTACTTCTTCAAGGACATCGTGCGGATCGTCTCCGCGTGGGTACGCGGGATCACCAACCGCGAGGAGCGGTACCACCACGACTACAAGTTCGCCTGGTGGGTCATCTACGCCACCATCCCGATCGTGATCGTCGGCCTCGCCGCCAAGCCGCTCATCGACGGCCCGCTCGCCTCACTGTGGGTGGTCGGCGCTTCGCTGATCGTCGGCAGTGGCTTCATGTGGGCGGCCGACCAGATGGGCCGGCACAAGCGCGGCGAGGACGACGTCACACTCAAGGACTCCATGATCGTCGGCTGCTCGCAGATCCTCGCCCTGCTCTTCCCGGGCTTCTCCCGCTCCGGCGCGACGATGTCCACCGCTCTGATCCGCGATCTGGACCGGCTCGCCGCCACCCGGCTCTCCTTCTTCCTCGGCATCCCGGCGCTGACCGGCGCGGGCCTGTACGAGCTGAAGGACGCGGTCGGTGCCGGAGTGGACACCACGCCGCTCATCGTCGGCACAGCGGTGTCCTTCGTGGTCGCCTACGCGTCGATCGCCTGGCTGCTGAAGTTCATCGCCAAGCACTCCTTCAACGCGTTCGTGATCTACCGCATCATCATCGGCCTGGTCCTCTTCGGCCTGCTCGGCACGAATGTGCTCACCGCCTGACGGCTGCCCCCGGCCCCAGAGCCTGTACGGCGGATCCTTTCCGGGTCCGCCAGGATCCGCCGTACAGGGCCCCGTGCCAGTCGTCCCGTCAGTCCGTTAGCGGGTTGCCTTTTCGAACGCCGTGACCTTGGCGTTGACGTAGGTGAGCAGGTCGGTGTCCTCCTTCGTCAGCACGGCCCCGTCCGTCGCCCTGCCGGTCGACCACTGCGCGTTGGAGAAGACCACCGTGCGGGCCGTCATCAACCGGTTCAAGACCCCGACGGCACCGTTGTGCACCTTCGGCAGCCCGGAACCGGCCGACGGGTCGAGGGAGACCACCGAATAGGTCACCGGGTCCGTGGACGCGCTGCCGAAGACCATCGCCGCATCCTCCGCCCTGACGAAACTGAGCACACTGACCGTGACCTGCGACTGGCGGTCCGCGTCCGTGTAGAGCGCGGCCGACAGCCGCAGGCAGCCCTTGCCCTGCTTGATGACCGCCGCCAGCTCCCGTGACACCCCGTGCCCGCAGTCGGAGGCCGTGGTGGTGTCCACGCGCCGGTACACCGCGCCGTTGGCCAGCCGCACCGTGGCATCGGGGAACGCCTTCTGCCCGTTGACCACCGGCCGGGCGGCGTCCGCCCCGGCCGTGGCCGCCCCGGAAGCGACCCGCTTTCTCAGCTCCGCCGCCGCGCTGTGGGTGACGAAGAAGTACGTGACCACGGACCCGGCCGTCAGCACCACCGCTGCGGCGACCACCCCCAGCCGTTTGCTCCACTTCGCCAAGGCGTGACCCCGCAGGGCCTTCTTCTCGGCACCGGCCAGCTCCTGGTCTACCCACTCGTCCCAGTCCGGGGGAGTGGACGACGTGTCATCCTCGGGCGTCATTCCGCGGACGTTACCAGTTCGTCACCTGCCGGGTCCCGGGTCGGCGACGATATGAGAAATACCCGCGGCCGGGCCGTACCGATACCGGTCCGTCCCCCTGTCCCCGTGTCCCCGCCGTATCCCGGCGCCGGGTGTCAGCCGCCCCGTACCGACACGACGGGCTCGTGGCGCACCGGGAAATTCACCGAGCCGGCGATGAAGCAGACGCGGTGGGCGTCCCCGTGCAGCGCGAGGGCCTTGTCGGTCATGCCCTGCTCGGCGACCTCCACCTCGGGGCGCAGCACGACCTCGGTGAAGTGGCCGCCGCCGTCGGCCGTCTCGGCCATGGTGCCGTGGGCGCGGTCGGTGTAGCCGGTGACGACCACGCCGTTCATGGAGCACAGGGACAGGTAGGAGAGCATGTGGCACTGGGAGAGCGACACCACCAGCAGCTGTTCGGGGTTCCAGCGGGACGGGTCACCACGGAAGCCGGGGTCGGCGCTGCCGAGGATGGGCGGCGGACCGGCGGCTGACACCTCATGGGCGCGGTCGTAGGCGCGGTAGGTGCTGGTCCCGGTGCCGAGGTCGCCGGTCCAGGTGACCTCGGTGTCATAGGCGTGGAGCTTCTCGGGCACGGGCGGTTGCTCCTTATTCTGGGTCAGGTACCACTGCGCTGCGCCGGCTGCGCCGGAGCCGGGCGGCCGCGGACCTCGATGCTGTCCAGGAGGCGGCGGGTGGCCTCCGCGACCGCGTCCACCGCCTCGTCGAAGGCGTCGCGGTTGTGGGCGGCGGGCGCCCGGAATCCGGAGACCTTGCGGACGTACTGCAAGGCCGCTGCCGTGATGTCGTCGTCGGTCGCCTCGGGAGTGGCGGGCGGCCGGAGGGTCTTGATACTGCGGCACATGCCCCCAGTGTGACGGATGGACGGCGCTGACGGTGGGGACGGCCGGTCAGAGATCCTCGGCCGTGCAGTGCTTGAGCAGCGCGGCGGTGTCGTCGTCGACGACGCGGTAGCGCACCACGCGGCCGTCCTTCTCGCCCTCGACGACTCCGGCGGCGCGCAGCAGGCGCAGCGCCTGGGAGACGGCGGTGTCCTTCATACCGGTAGCGACCGCGAGGTCGGAGACGGCGATGGGCCCGGCCCGGTGGAGGGCGAGCAGCAGGGCGAGCCGGCCGGGGTCGGCGAGCAGGGAGAAGCGGTCGGCCCAGGCGCGTACATGACCGGGATCGCCGATGGCGGCGATGGCGTCGCAGACCCGGTGTCCGTCGATGGTGCGGTGGCCGGCGCGCTCGGCGGGGACGAGATGCATGGGCCAATCCTCGCAGGCCGGGCGGGGTGATCTTGGATACCTGCGTAGATGTGCAGTCTTGCAGGCATGGGGCGGCGCCCCCTAAGGTTGGGTCGCCGTGGTGTTCGGGAAGCCGGTGCGGAACCGGAGCGGCCCTCGCCACTGTGATCGGGGCCCAGACGATTTGTCGGGCGGGCCCGCCCCGTAACGCCACTGGCCGCGAAGAGCGGTCGGGAAGGCAGGGGTGGGCGCGAGCGAAAGCGAACCCGTAAGCCAGGAGACCGGCCACGGCATCTCACGAAGTGATCCACGAGGTGCTGGAGCGTGACCGCATGACCCTGCCCACCCGGCTTCCCCTGCCAGCCCGGCCCGCCGCCACTGACTTCCGATGGCGGCGCGAGGACACCATCCGTACCGCCGGGCTGCTGGCGGTGATCGTCGCCCTGCATGTCGTCGCGTTCGGCATCCTGTTCCTGCTTGTCGTGCCGGAGAGGTACAAGGTCGGCTCCGAGGCATTCGGCATAGGGCTCGGTGTGACGGCGTACACGCTCGGCATGCGGCACGCCTTCGACGCCGACCACATCGCCGCCATCGACAACACCACCCGCAAACTGATGGCCGACGGCAAGCGGCCGGTGTCGGTGGGCTTCTGGTTCGCGCTCGGCCACTCCAGCGTCGTGGTGGTCATGGCGGCACTGATCGCCGGGGGCACCCGGCTCGCCGGGCGGCTGATGAACGACGGCTCCGAGACCCACCAGGTGCTCGGCGTCATCCAGACCATCGTCTCCGGATCTTTCCTCTATCTGATCGCCGCGCTCAACCTCGTCGCGCTCCTCGGCATCCTGCGGGTGTTCAAGGCGATGCGGGCCGGGCGGTACGACGAGAGTGAGCTGGAGGCGCACCTGGACTCCCGCGGCTTCATGAACCGCGTCCTCGGCCGCTTCACCAAAGCCATCACCCGTCCCTGGCAGATGTATCCGCTCGGCCTCCTCTTCGGGCTCGGCTTCGACACCGCCACCGAGGTCACGCTGATGGTGATGGCCGGCAGCGGCGCCGCCGCCGGGCTGCCCTGGTACGCGATCCTGTGCCTGCCGCTGCTGTTCGCCGCCGGCATGAGCCTCTTCGACACGCTCGACGGCACCTTCATGAACTTCGCGTACCAGTGGGCGTTCTCCAACCCGGTCCGCAAGGTCTACTACAACCTCACCATCACCGGCCTGTCGATCGCGGTCGCCTTCCTCATCGGCACCATCGAGCTGGTCAGCGTCCTGCACGACAAGCTTGACCTCAAGGACGGGCTCACCGGCTGGATCTCCGGCCTGAATCTGGACAACGTCGGTTTCGTCATCGTCGGGATCTTCGTGGCCGTCTGGGCCGCCGCCCTCGCGTACTGGCGGTTCGCCAAGGTCGAGGAGCGCTGGGCCCTCCGGGCCGGCCAGGCCCCGGAAGGCGCCGGGTAGGCTGCTGCCCTGTCTCTGACCCACCCCTGACCTGCGAGGAGTCCCCGTGCCAGCCGCCCCCGTGGTCGTTGTCGGCATCGGCGCCGACGGCTGGCCGGGCCTCGCAGCTCCCGCCCGGAAGGCGCTCACCGACGCCGAGACCGTCATCGGCGGCCCCCGCCAGCTCGCCCTGCTGCCCGACGACGTCACCGCGCGCCGCTGCGCCTGGCCGTCGCCGCTGCGCCCCGCCGTCCCCGGGCTCCTCGCCGAGCACGACGGGCGCCGGATCGCCGTGCTCGCCAGCGGCGACCCGATGTTCTACGGCATCGGCCGGGCACTCACCGAAGTCCTGGGCGCCGAACGACTGCGCGTACTGCCGCACCCCTCCTCGGCGTCCTACGCCTGCGCCCGGCTGGGCTGGCCACTCGACGAGACGGACGTCGTCAGCCTGGTCGGCCGCCCCCTCCCCTCACTGGCAGCCGCCCTCCACGACGGACGACGGCTGCTCGTCCTCTGCGCCGACGCCGGCACCCCCGCCGACATCGCCGCACTGCTGCGCGACCGCGGTTTCGGGCCGAGCCGGATCCGGGTGCTGGAGCAGCTCGGCTCCGGCGGCCGAGAGCGCGTGCTGGACGGCACCGCCGATACCTGGGCCCACCCGCCCGGCGACCCCCTCAACCTCGTCGCCCTCGACTGCCTGGCCGCCCTTGGCACGCTGCGCCTCGGGCTCGTACCGGGACTGCCGGACGACGCCTACGAACACGACGGCCAGCTCACCAAGCGGCACATCCGCGCCACCGTCCTCGCCGCCCTCGCCCCCGCCCCCGGCGAGCTCCTCTGGGACATCGGCGGCGGCTCCGGCTCCGTCGCCATCGAATGGCTCCGCTCCCACCGCGCCTGCCGCGCCCTGACCGTCGAACGCGACCCGGCCCGCGCCGCCCGCATCGCCCACAACGCCGCCACGCTGGGCGTCCCCGCCCTGCGTGTGATCACCGGCCCGGCACCCGCCGCCCTGGACGGCCTGCCCCGGCCCGACGCCGTGTTCCTCGGCGGCGGCCTCACCGAACCCGGCCTCCTCGACGCCTGCTGGAACGCCCTGCGCCCCGGCGGCCGAATCGTCGCCAACACGGTGACCCTCGAGTCCGAGGCCGTGCTCGCCGGGCACTACGCACGGCACGGCGGCGAACTCGTCAGGATCTCCGTCTCCCACGCCGCCCCCGTCGGCGGCTTCACCGGCTGGCGGCAAGCGATGCCCGTCACCCAATGGGCGGCGACCAAGCCGCCGCCGGCGCGATGACCCTGCGCGGCCCGGCGGTCCCCGGCTGCGTGGGGCGCGGTGGGCTTGCACCCGCCGGGCCGCGCCGTTGTGGTTGCTGTCCGCCGCGGCGGACTCAGGAGGCGGGCGGGTTGGCGGTTGCCGGGTCGATGCGCCCGGCGCGGCGGCGGGAAGTGCGGTGGCGCGGTCCGGCGGTGGTGGACCGGCCGCGGCCCGGGGGGAGAGCGCTGTGCCGGGCGCGGGACAAGGGCGCGGCGTGGGCGTCTCGTTCCGCCGCGGGGGCGGGAAGCACGGTGCTGGGGTCCGGCGGTGTTGGACCGGCCGCGGCCCGGGGGAGCGCGGGTGCCGGGCGCGGGTACATCCGGTCAGGTGCCCTACGGGCCTACCCGGCCGACGATCGTGCCGGCGCGGTCGATGCAGATGACGTCCACGGCGACCGCGGCCTCGCGCAGCACGCCCCGTGCGGTGTCGCGGGCCGCTGCCGCGACGAGGTCGCCCAGCGGGACGCCCCGGGCGGAGCAGAGTCGTACGGCCTCGAGGCCGGTGTTGGCGGCGGCCACGGCGGCGGTCAGGTCGTCGTCGGCGCCGCCGGTGCGGGCGAGACGGGCGAGGAAGCCCTTGTCGACCTGGGAGCGGGCGGAGTGCAGATCGAGATGGCCTGCCGCGAGCTTGGAGAGCTTCGCGAAGCCACCGGCGATGGTGAGCCGCTCCACGGGGTGGCGCCGCAGATACTTCAGCACTGCACCGGCGAAGTCGCCCATGTCGAGGAGGGCGTCCTCCGGCAGCCCGTGGACGGCCATCACGACCTTCTCCGACGTGGAGCCGGTGCAACCGGCGACGTGGGTGCGGCCCGCCGCGCGGGCCACGTCGACGCCGCGCCGGATGCTGTCGATCCACGCGGAGCAGGAGTAGGGCACGACTATGCCGGTCGTGCCCAGGATCGACAGGCCGCCGAGAATGCCGAGCCGTGGGTTCCAGGTGCTGCGGGCGATCTCCTCGCCGTTGTCGACGGCGATCTCGATCTCCACATCGCCGCTGCCGCCGTGCAGGGCGGCCACGGCCGCGATGTGCTCGCGCATCATCTTCCGGGGCACAGGGTTGATGGCCGGTTCGCCGACCGGCAGCGGCAGCCCGGCCCGGGTGACGGTCCCCACTCCCGGCCCGGCCCGGAAGAGGACCCCGGAGCCCGGGGCGGCGGCCCTGACGGTCGCCCGCACGAGGGCGCCGTGGGTGACATCGGGGTCGTCGCCGGCGTCCTTGACGATCCCGGCCGTCGCCCAGCCGTCCCCGCGCGCCTCCACCGCGAGGGCGAAGCCGGGCTGCTGGCCCTTGGGCAGGGTGACCGTCACCGGATCGGGGAACTCGCCGGTCAGCAGCGCGGTGTACGCCGCCGTGGACGCCGCAGTGGCGCACGCCCCCGTGGTCCAGCCATGTCGCAGCCCCGTCCGCGCCAGCTGCGCCGCCCGGCCCCCGACGGCCCCGGGGAGTGCCGAGGGCTCAGCCACAGCCTGCCCCCGCACGGAATGAGCACCTGGTGAGCGGCGCGCACCACATCCTCATCCTCGGCGGCACCGCAGAAGCGCGCGCGCTCGCGGCGCAGCTGGCCGCCGACCCCGCGCTCAGGGTCACCAGCTCGCTCGCCGGCCGGGTCGCGCAGCCCAGGCTTCCCGCCGGAGAGGTCCGCGTCGGCGGCTTCGGCGGGCCGGAGGGACTGGCCCACTGGCTGCGCGAGCACAAGGCGGACGCGGTCATCGACGCCACCCATCCTTTCGCCGGCACCATCAGTTTCAACGCGGCCGTGGCGGCCGCCGGGGTCCATGTTCCCCTGCTCGCCCTGCGCCGCCCCGGCTGGGTCGCCGGTCCCGGGGACACATGGCACTGCGTGGGGTCGCTGCCGGAGGCGGCGGCGCTCCTTCCGGGCCTGGGGGAGAGGGTTTTCCTGACCACGGGGCGTACCGGGCTCGCGGCCTTCGCCGGTCTGGACGGCCTGTGGTTCCTGGCCCGCTCGGTCGACCCCCCGGAGCCCCCGCTGCCGCCCCGGACGCAGGTGCTGCTCGACCGGGGCCCGTTCACGGTGGAGGCCGAGACGGAGCTGCTGCGCCGGCACCGTATCGACGTCCTGGTCACCAAGGACAGCGGCGGCCCCGCTACCGCCGCCAAGCTCACCGCTGCCCGGGAGCTGCGGGTGCCGGTGGTCGTCGTCCGCCGCCCTCCGGTGCCCGGCGGCGTGGCCGTCGTACCGGACGTAAAGGGCGCGATCGCCTGGCTGACGGCGCTGGTGGCGCCGGCAGTGCCGGGGGCAGGCCCTACTCCTCCTCGCTCGCGATCGCGTTGATCGCGGCGGCAGCCATCGCGCTGCCTCCGCGCCGCCCGTGTACCACCAGGTACTCCAGGCCCGACGGATGCGCGGCCAGCGCCTCCTTGGACTCCGCCGCTCCCACGAAGCCGACCGGCACCCCGATCACCGCCGCCGGGCGCGGAGCTCCCGCCTCGATCATCTCCAGCAGCCGGAAGAGCGCTGTGGGTGCGTTGCCGACGGCGACGACGGCGCCGTCGAGACGCTCCCGCCACAGCTCCATGGCGGCGGCGCTGCGGGTGGTCTTCAGCTTCGCGGCCAGCCCGGGTACGGACGGGTCGGACAGGGTGCACAGGACCTCGTTGTCCGCGGGCAGCCGCCTGCGCGTCACCCCGCTGGCGACCATCGACACATCGCACAGGACCGGCGCCCCGGCGCGGAGCGCCGCGCGCGCGTCCGCGACAACGGACGGGCTGAACGCGAGATCGCGTACGAGGTCCGTCATCCCGCAGGCGTGGATCATCCGGACCGCGACCTGCGCCACGTCCGGCGGCAGGCCGCCCAGCTCCGCCTCCGCGCGGATGGTGGCGAAGGACCGGCGGTAGATCTCCGCCCCGTCCTTCTCGTACTCGATCACAGGGTCCCCGCCTCTTTTCCGTCGCCCGAGCGTCGTGACCGGGCAAAGATTCATTTTCACACTGGTTACCAGAGTCACCTGGCGAGGGGGCGGTCCATCCTGCGAGGCTGGATGCCAGCACTATCCGGGCGCAGGAAGGACTTCCCATCAGCACGCCGGAATCATCCCCGCTCCCCGCCTCCCTGCTGCGGCTGCTGGCCCGGCCCGCGCTGCCCGGGAGCCTGTCGGGCATCGAGCACGTGGTCTTCGTGATGCAGGAGAATCGTTCCTTTGACCACTACTTCGGCACCCTGCGCGGAGTCCGCGGCTTCGGCGACCGCAACACCGTGCCGAACCGGGCCCTGAAGTCCGTCTTCGAGCAGGACGGGGTGCTGCCCTTCCCGATCCGGGAGGCCGCCCGGCGGGCGGGCGCCGATCCGATGCTGCTCGACACCCACGACCACAGCTGGCTCACCACCCAGAACGCCTGGTCGATGGGCTGGAACGACGCCTGGGTCCCCAACAAGGGCGCCTCCAGCCTGGGGTTCTACGAGCGGGCGGACCTGCCGTTCCACTACGCACTCGCGGACGCCTTCACCATCTGCGACGCCTACCACTGCTCGCTGCTGACCTCCACCACGCCCAATCGCAACTACCACATATCCGGCTACACCGGGTATGAGCCCGACAGCGAGCAGCGGGCCGTGGACAACGACGCGTGCGAGGAGGACCGGCACGCCGGCTTCACCTGGACCACCGTCCCCGAACTCCTCGACCATGCCGGGTACAGCTGGCAGGTCTACCAGGAGTGGGACAACTACCAGTGCAACAACCTGGAGTTCTTCGCCCCCTTCAAAGCCGTCATGGCCAAGCTGGGCCACACCAGCCTGCACACCTTCTACGAAGCGGTACGCGAGGCCGATGACCCCGCGTCGCTGCTCGCGGCACTGGCGGAACGGGCCGCCGGGCTCGGCCGCGACGACCGCCGGCTGTACGACCGGGCGCTGCGCCGTACCCGCACCGGCGGGCTGGGGGAGTGGTTCGCGGCCGATGTCGCGGCCGGGCGGCTGCCGAAGGTGTCGTACGTCGTCACCTCGGCCGCCGACTCCGAGCACCCCGAGGTGTCCTCGCCCGTCGAGAGCGGCCGGGTCGTCCACCAGGTGCTCGACGCCCTCGCCTCCCACCCGGAGGTCTGGGCACGCACCGCGCTGTTCCTCACCTACGACGAGAACGACGGCCTTTTCGACCACGTCCCGCCGCCCGTGCCACCGGACGGCACGCCGGGGGAGTTCGTCAACGGCCGGCCCATGGGCCTGGGCATGCGGGTGCCGATGATCGTCGTGTCGCCCTGGACCGTTGGGGGCCATGTCTGCTCGGAGACCTTCGACCACAGCTCCACCGTGCGGTTCCTGGAGACCTGGCTCGGCATCAAGGCCCCGGACCTCGGCCCCTGGCGGCGGACCGTGGCGGGCGATCTCACCTCCGCCTTCGACTTCACCCGCCCGCAGACGGCCGAGCCGCCGGCCCCCCGGACGCGGACCGAGCGCCGCATCGCCGACGCCCGCCGCTGGCGCCCCGACGTACCGCCGCAGCAGCGGATGCCCGTCCAGGAGCCGGGCCGCAAGCCCGCCCGCGCGCTCCCGTACCAGCTCGACGCCTGGGCCAGGCCCAGGGCCCGGGTCCTGGAGATCACCATGGCCAACCGGGGAACGTCCAGCGCGCATCTGTCCCTGTACGGCTACGAGGGCGAGCTCGCCCGTCCGCAGCATTACGACGTCCTCGGCGACGGCGTCCGCGAGGCGGTCTACTTCCCCGACACGGCCTACTACCTCGTCCTGACCGGGCCGAACGGCTTCCGGCGCGAGTTCGCGGGCAGCCCCGACGACCGGGTGGAGGTACGCAGCGAGATCGACCCGGCCTCGCTCACCATCTCGCTCACGCTCGCCAACATCAGCGCGGAACCGGCCGACGTCACCCTCACCGCCCTCGGATACGGCACCGGCTCCCGGAGCGAAGGGCTGGCGCCCGGCGGCAGCACCCGCATCCCCTGGCCGGCCCCCGACGGCTGGTACGACCTGGAAGTGACCGTTGACGGTGACGACACCTTCACCCGGCGCCTGATGGGCCACATCGAGAACGGCAGCCCCAGCGTCACCGGGTAGGCCTGCCGGCGGCTCTCCTGGGCAGGCGCCGGGGACCCACAGTCCTCACGGCCTCAGGACTGACCCGGCGCTCAGCGGGACATCCCCCGGGCCAGCCAGGCGAGCGACAGCGGGTAGCGGTCGTCGATGCCGCCGTGCCCCGCCTCGAAGAGCTCGAACCGGATCCGGTCCGCCGGGACGTCGTGGCCGAGCAACGCCCGGTGGAACGCCTGGGCGCCGAGGTCGAGGGAGGAGTCGTCGCGCTTCCCCGCGTCGATCCAGACCGAGTGCAGCGAGCGCAGCGCCTCGGCGTGGCCCGGCACCATGCGCACCGGGTCCCAGTCCAGCCAGCGCTGCCACAGATCGGGCACCAGCACTCCGGTCACCGGGTCGAACGGCAACTGCGCCCGCCCGTCCGGGGCCGGGGAGAAGGCGGCCGAGCAGCCGGGCACCCCCAGCAGGTCCATGTCTTCCGCCTACGGCGGTAGCGTCGCGGTGTGTCCGGGGTCGGAGGAAGTCCGGCCTCATGGAGAATCCGCCCCGTGCCCAGGTAGCGACGCGGGGTCCCCGTCCCGCCCGGGTCCATACCGGGCGGAAAGTGTCCGGCGGGCGGCCACCCTGCGGAGAGCGCGGCCGGGTACGAAGGGCCGCGCGGCGCACTGCGGTTGCGCGAAAAGAAGGCCGGGGGTCGATTCCTGATCGCGAATATCGCGAATGATCGGCCAATCATCCTTTCCTTTTCCTGTAATCGGCCTCCTGCTACGCGAGTAGATTTTGCGCCTCGCCGATTTAAATGAGTCGAAACGCGACGTAAACAATCGGGCGGGAATCTTCCCTCGCCCCGGTTGATTTCCGGGATAGGGAGTCGCGTTAGCAGGAGGACGGATCCTTGGCGACAGACGCAGTGGAAACAGCGGACAGCACCCAGGTACCGCAGGCACCACAGACCCCGCAGGACTCCGACGGGACGGGGCGGCAGTACAACGCCTGGACGCAGAACTCGACCTTGGAGGACTATTCGCTTCGCTACGCGCCGAAGTCCTTCCGCCGCTGGACGCCGTATGTGGTGGCCACCACGGCACTGGGCGGTATCGCGTATCTGGCGGACTTCGCCATCGGCGGCTCCATCGCCATCTCCAACGGCTTCAGCAGCGCGATGGTCGCCATTCTGGCGGCCGCGGTCACCATCTTCCTGACCGGCATCCCGATCTCGTACTACTCGGCGAAGTACTCGATCGACATGGATCTGCTGACCCGGGGCGCGGGCTTCGGCTACCTCGGCTCGACCCTGACCTCGGTCATCTATGCAAGCTTCACCTTCATCTTCTTCGCCCTCGAAGGCTCGATCATGGCCCAGGCCCTGGATGTGGGCCTGCGCATACCCCTGGCCGTCGGCTATCTCATCGCCTCGCTGATCATCCTTCCGCTGGTGATCTACGGAATGACAGCACTGTCGAAGATGCAGGTGTGGACCCAGCCCGTCTGGCTGGTCCTGATGGTGGCGCCGTTCGTCTCCATCGCGATCCAGGAACCGCACAAGTTCTCGCAGTTCACGCACTTCGCCGGCAACTCGCCCACCGGGTCCAGCATCAGCCTGATCGGCGTCGGCGCGGGCGCGGGCGTGGCACTGTCCCTCATCGCCCAGATCGGCGAGCAGGTCGACTATCTGCGATTCATGCCCGACAAGACCCCGGCCAACGCCAAGAAGTGGTGGGGCGCCGTCCTCAGCGCCGGCCCCGGCTGGGTCGTCCTCGGCGCGGCCAAGCAGATCGGCGGCGCTTTCCTGGCCTTCTACATCGCCGGCGGCGTCGGACTGTCCAAGGCCAACGAGCCCATCCAGCAGTACGTCTCCGGCTTCCACACCTTCGCCGCACCGGTGGCTCTGGGGCTGGCGACCTTCTTCGTCATCCTCTCCCAGGTCAAGATCAACTCAACGAACGCCTACTCCGGCTCGCTGTCCTGGTCCAACTTCTTCTCGCGCCTCACCCACCGTCACCCCGGCCGCGTCGTCTACATCTTCCTCAACGTGGGCATCGCGCTCGCGCTCATGGAGGGCGGCGTCTTCGGCTTCCTCAACACGGTGCTCGGCTTCTACTCCAACGTGGCCATCGCCTGGATCGGCGCGGTCGTCGCCGACCTGGTGATCAACAAGCCGCTCAAGCTCAGCCCCTCGTACATCGAGTTCAAGCGCGCCCACCTGTACAACTTCAACCCGGTCGGCTTCGGCTCGATGCTCATCGCCTCCGCGATCAGCATCATCGCTTACTTCAACGCCTTCGGCTCCTACGGCAAGGCGTTCTCGCCCTTCATCGCTCTCTTCATCGCCATGGCGCTCTCGCCGCTGCTCGCGCTGCTGACCAAGGGCAAGTACTACATCGCCCGCACCGACGACCAGGACGAGCCCCTCTTCCTGGAGGGCGGCCTGCTGTCGGCCGCAATCCTCACCTGCACCGTCTGCGCCGAGGATTTCGAACGTCCCGACATGGCCGGCTGCCCGTTCCACCAGGGTGCGATCTGCTCGCTGTGCTGCAGTCTGGAGAAGGACTGCCACGACGGCTGCAAGAGCACCGGCAGTGGCCCGGTCCACCTCGCCATGCCGACCGTCATCGGGGCGGGCACCGACAAGAGCTGACTTGCCGTCCGCCTCCTCCGGGTCTGGCCGCGCCGGCGGTCAGGTAGTGAGGAGGCGGACCTGTTCGTGGGAGCAGTCGACGGCGGCGGCTATCCGGCGCAGTGCCCAGCCCTCCGCGCGGGCCGCGATGACGGCTTCGCGCAGGGCACGGTCGTTGAGGCCGGCGAAGGTGTTGTTGAGGGTGGCGACGGCCTGCAGCCGGTCCTCCAGCGGGGCTTGTCGCAGGCAGCTGCACAGCTCTTCGACCTGGTCGCGTATGTCGTTGATCGCTGTCGTCCATTCGGAGTCGGGCAAGGACACTGCGGCGGCCTTCCATGGGGCGACCGGACTCGCCTGGTGAGGGGCCGGTCCGCGGGCTGTGCTGTGTCTACCTCCCTCCACCGTATGCCCGGTGGCTGTACGTCAGGGACGTGGCGGAACGCGCAGTGCGAGAAGCGCGGTGTCATCGCTGGCCCAGGAACCGGCGTACCGGGTCACGGTGCGGCCCACCCGGTCGATGATGCCGGCGGCGTCCAGGCCGTGGCAGGCGGCCAGTGAGGCGGCGAGGCCCTCCTCGCCGAGCAGGGGGCGGGGGCCGGGGGTGCCTGGACGGGCGCGGGCTTCGGTGGCGCCGTCGGTGTAGAGCAGAAGGGCGTCACCGGGATGGAGGCGGAAGCGGACGTCGGTGAGACGGACGTCGGGCAGGACGCCGAGCAGGGTGCCGGGCCGTCCGGTCTTCTGGATCCGTCCGTCGGCGCGGCGGATCAGGGCCGGCGGATGGCCCGCGGTGCACAATCGCCCGGCCACGCCTCCGCTGGGGGTGGCTCGGAAGGTGGCGTAGACCGCGGTCAGGAACCGCTCCCCGCCGCGCTGGTCGAGCAGGGCGGAGTTCAGCCGTTCGAGCACGTTGGCGGGTGAGATGTGCTGGGTGGCCTCGGCGCGCAGGGTGTAGCGGGCCAGGGCGGTGACCTTGGCAGCCTCGATGCCCTTGCCGCATACGTCGCCCATCACGGTGCACCACCAGGCGCCCTTGGCGTGGAAGAGGTCGTAGAAGTCACCGACCACCGTGGTGCCACCGGAAGCGGGCAGATAGGCGGCGGCTGCCTCCACCCCGGGCACCGTGCGCAGTACGGGAGGCAGCAGGCTGTCCTGAAGGGTGCGGGCGAGGGCGGCGGCGGCCTCGGTGGCGATCCGAGAGGCGGCCAGGGACTGGCGCAGGCCGATCTCGCTGGTGACCGCTCGGGCCAGGGTGGCCAGGGCGCCCAGGTGCTCCGATGACCAGGTGCGCGGATTCTCGTCGATGACGTAGAAGCTGCCCAGCACTTGCCCGCCGGGATCGAGAATCGGATACCCGGCCCAGGCGCCGATCTTCATATGGCGCACCGCGAGGCGGTGGCGGGTGCGCGGGTCCACGGCGGCGTCCTCGATCACCAGTCGCTGGCCGCTGCCGATCAGGAGGGAACAAAGGCTTTCCGCCACCAGTTCCTGCCGGTCGGCGATGGTCCGGGCGTCCACCCCGACGCAGGACTTCCAGTACGAGCGCCGGTCATCGACCAGCGCGACGAACGCCCGTCCGGCGCCGGTCACCGCCACTGCCAGCGACGCCAGGTCGTCGAACGCCTCCTCCGGTCCGGTGTCCAGCAGCCCGGTCGCCCACACCGCCGCCACCCGCGCCGGGTCGGACACCGCGGCCGGAAGTCTGTCGGCTGTTACCCCTGCCCCTGCCCCTGCCGAAAACGCCGGTTCGTCCATTGCCGACACCGCCCTTCCGTGTGGGGCGTCAAAACACTTGACGTCGCACACGGTATCGCCATTCTGCGGCGTCGCCGCCTGCTCACGGCCCTCACTACCGGCCAATCGACGGCGGTCCGGCCTACGGCTCTTGCGCCGGTTGGGTGTCCGTCACCCGACGACACGCCGGAAGCGAATGAGTGAAACATAGGCGACGGCGGATCTGTCACTCTTGTGGCTCTTTTTCATTATCTGATTCTTATGTTCCTATTGCCTGGTTTTGGTGAGTTGGTGATGGCGCATCACGTCCTCACACCTCACCTGAGACTGCCAACGGCAACAAGAAAGGTTGTGTCCAATGTCAGTGGATGACATCCCGTCCGCGCCTCCAGGCAGGCGGCGTATACGCACCCGGCTCAAGGCAAAGCTCGTCCTGCTGCCCGGCGTGGCGTTGCTGACTTCGCTCAGCCTGGTCTCGACCAGCGCGTACGCGGCGACAGCCCCCGTGAACCTGGGGACCACCACCAGCTACGCGGTCCTCGCCGGTTCAACGGTGACCAATACCGGACCCACTGTTATCAACGGCGACTTGGGGCTCAGCCCGGGCTCCTCGGTGACGGGCTTTCCGCCCGGAGTCGTCAACGGAGTGACACACGTCGCCGACGCCGCCGCCGCTCAGGCACAGTCCGACCTGACGATCGCTTATAACGATGCGGCCGGCCGGGCGCCCACCGCCCTGCTGACATCTCCGGGCAATCTCGGCGGACTCACGCTGACGCCCGGCGTCTACAAGGCCACGTCGTCCATCAACCTCACCGGGACCCTCACACTCGATGCCCTGGGCGACCCCAATGCCGTCTGGATCTTCCAGATCGGCTCAACCCTGATCACGGCTCCGTCGAGCAACGTCAACATCATCAACGGAGGCCAGGCCTGCAACGTGTTCTGGCAGGTGGGCAGCTCCGCCACCATCGACGTCAACTCTTTCTTCAAGGGCAACATCATGGCCCTGACGTCGATCACGGTGAACACCAACGCAGTGATCGAAGGCCGGGCCCTGGCGCGTAATGCCGCGGTAACGCTGGACAGCAACACCATCACGAGAGCGGCCTGCACCGTCGGTCCGCCTGGTCCGCCTGGTCCGTCCGGTCCTCCGGGTCCGTCCGGTCCTCCCGGTGCTCCTGGTACTCCGGGTACCCCGGGTGCTCCTGGCGCCCCGGGTCTGCCGGGTGCTCCGGGCGCCCCGGGTCTGCCGGGTGCAAACGGTGCTCCGGGTCTGCCGGGTGCTAACGGTGCTCCGGGTGCTCCGGGTGCGTCGGGGGCGCCGGGTCTGCCGGGTGCTCCGGGTGCTCCGGGCCTGCCGGGTGCTAACGGTGCTCCGGGTCTGCCGGGTGCTTCGGGCGCTCCGGGTGCTCCGGGTGCGTCGGGTGCTCCGGGTGCTCCGGGTCTGCCGGGTGCTAACGGTGCTCCGGGTCTGCCGGGTGCTTCGGGTGCTCCGGGTCTGCCGGGTGCTAACGGTGCTCCGGGTCTGCCGGGTGCTTCGGGCGCTCCGGGTGCTCCGGGTGCTCCGGGTGCGTCGGGGGCGCCGGGTCTGCCGGGTGCTCCGGGTGCTCCGGGTCTGCCTGGTGCCCAGGGCCCTGTAGGTGCCCCTGGCGCGCCGGGTGCTCCTGGTCCTGTGGGCGGTCCGGGTCCGGCCGGTCCTGTGGGCGGTCCGGGTCCCGCGGGTCCCGCGGGTCCTGCGGGTCCTGCCGGTCCTCCGGGGCCGCCCGGTCCTGCTGGTCCCAGTGTTCCGGACTACTACTTCCACGACCACGACCACGACCACGACCACTACTACGACCACGACCACGACCACTACTACGACCATGGCAATCCCGGCCACTATGGCGGTGACCACCATGACCAGGGTGACCACCACGACCAGGGTGACCACCACGACCAGGGTGACCACCACGACTGCCACTCCCACAGGAGCCTGTCGCCGGTTCAGATGACGTGCCCTCCCTGGTGGTCCTGAGCCACACCTTGATCGCGCACCTGGCCACTGAGCCAGGTGCGCGCGTGGGATCGTCATCACCGCATTGACCTGAGCCTCCGGGCACCGTCCGGGGGCTCAGGTGCGTTTTCCGCCCGGGACATACTGCGCGGGCGGAGGAGCCGGCCCGGTGCAGAGGGGGTCACGACGCGTTCCTGGCGCTCCCGCTGGAGCTGTCTCTCGTACCGGTCCGTCATGTCCCAGGACCATCGCCGACATCGCCCTCGACCCCGCCAGCGGGGATCGGCTCACCGGGACCGTCAGCGCCGAATGCCGCTACCGTGCGGCCGGCCGGACCCGGGCCGGCGTCGTCTCGTCCTACGCCGCCGACCCCGCCGGGGTCCTGCGTCCGGCGATCTTCTTCTACAAGTCACAAGTCACAAGTCCGTCGGCTGACGGCGGCCGCGGTTCAGGGCGAAAGCGGCCGCGATCAGCCCCAGGACGCCCACGACCAGCCCGCCGATACCGAGGCCGCGAGCGGTGGAGTCGCTGGTGGACGCGGTGGCCGGGCGGGCAGCCGCCGCGGAGGCCTTCGGTGACGCGGTCGATGTCGGGTTCGAGGCGCCCGCCGTGGTGAGTTGGAGGACCGGGGCCGGGCTTGCCGGCTCGGCCGCGCCCGGCTGGGACTGCTCGATCCAGCGGACGACCTTGCCGTCGGAGTAGGTCTGCAGTGTCTTGAATGTCAACTCTCCTGTGTCCGCCGGGAGTTGTCCGAAGGCGACGGTGAAGTCCTGGTACTCGCCGGGCTGGATCTTGCCTTTGGTCCAGGTGATCTGCGAGACGGCTTCGGTGATATTCCCGTCGTCGGTCTTGACCGGGCTCTTGAGCTTGGTGGTTTTCACCGTTGCGGTCCAGCCGGGCAGGGGGGCGACCAGTACTCCGAGGAGGGGGTGGTCGGTGGGGAAGTAGACCTGCACCTGGGTGGTGCCGGCGTTGTCCTCCTCATTGGGGACCCGGAAGGTGAGGGAGCCGTCGGTGGCGCCCTTGGCGTAGCTGTCGGGGTGGACGGTCACATGGGCGAAGGCCGAGCCGGTGGCTGTCAGCACCCCGGCGACGGCGAGGGTGGCGACCAGGGCGGTACGGCGCAGGCCGCGCCGGATGGCGGTGTGGGTCGACGACATGATGGGACTCCGTAGAGAGAAAGCACATGGATACGTGGGCCGTACGGGCTGGTGCGTGGGCTCGTTCACCGTCAGCTCGCGATGGTGCCGGCGCGTTTGCCGCGCCGGTGGGCGATCTCGCTGAGGACGGCGTCCGTGGCGGGGAAGGCGGCGAGCGGGATGCCGAGCAGTGGGACGAAGTAGCCGAGGAGGGCGACGGTGGCGGCGAGCGGGACGAGGATGTGCGGCGGGACGTGCTGCCAGGCGCCGCGGGGGACGGGGCGGCCGAAGGCGGAGGCGCGGCCGCGCTGCCACCACATCCGGTAGCCCCAGAGGATCATGAGGATCAGGGCGAGGGCGAGCGCGGCCAGGGCGAGTTGGTTGACGATGCCGAAGAGGCTGCCGGTGTGGGCGTCGATGCCCCAGCGGGTGAGCTTGGCCAGGACGGGGTAGTCGGCGAAGCGCAGGGTGTCGGTGACCTTGCCGGTGGCGGGGTCGATGGCGACGGAGTCCTGTTTCTCCGGCCAGCTGCGCTGGATCTGCCTGACGACGTACGCGGTGCCGGAGTCGGTGGGCGGCACGATCTCCACCGGGTTGGAGAGGCCCTGGGCGCGCGCGGCGCACCAGCGGGCGCAGGGACGACCAGCCCGGCCGCCGCACGGGCGCCGGGCGGGACTCCGTCGTGGTCTGGGCCTGCGGGCCGTCGGCCGGGGCGACCTGAGGCGGTTCGATCGACATCGGCGCTTCTCCTGGGGTGCGGTGAGGCGGGGCTGCGGAGGACGTGCAGCACCTGAGGAGTCGGGCGGCCGAAAGGGTGAGTTCCGGGGGTGTGATGTGACCTGCGCCACTCGGTCTTCCCGGGGCGGAGGGCACGATGACTGCTAGGACCGCGGCCGGGTGCGAGGTCGGCTTCACCGCGCGAGTGGTCGCCGATCAGGCCGAGGCGGAGCGGACCGGCTTCACCGGATCCCTGACCGGCCTTGCCGCCGGGCGCATCGTGTGCGGCACCTGCGGCTGGTGCTCCCGCGGAGTGCGGGTGCGCCGGTGCTGGGGTGACCGTCCCGCCGGACGCTACCCGGGTGGGGCGGGGACCCCGCGTCGCTTCCTGGGCACGGGGCGCATTCTCGGTGAGGCCGAACCAGTCCCGGCCTCCTGGCGGCGACACTACCGCGCCAGACCCACGCGTCAGCACCGCCAAGGAACATCAGGCCCAAACGTATGAACTGCCAACGAACCAGGCGCGCCAACCGGATGGGCGCGATAAATCTGTTCGCCGAGGAGCCGACGGCCAAGGCGACGACCGTGTGGGACCCTCGTTGGAGCGCCCGCGGCCATCGTGCCGGTGCGGCGCACCGTCTTGCTCAGGAGGAACGCCATGTCCCAGTACCACCTCGCGGAGGATCCCGAGCCTTCAGAACCCGTCCCGGCCGGGCTGCTCTTCGTCCCTGTCCGGCCGGGACCCATGGGCTGTACGGCCCGCTTTTTCCGGACGCCGCTCGGCGGCCGCACGGCCGTCGGCTTCACCACCGAACGCCGGCTCATCGCCACTTTGGGCATCGGCCAGGCCTGCATCAGGCTCTCCGCCCCCGCTCTCCGTGCCCTGGCCACGCCGCTGGGGATCGCCGCCCTCACCGTGGACCCGCAACTCACCGCGCCTGCCGCCCGCGACAGGGTTCCACGGGGCATCGACGTACTACGGGTGACCGGTGCCACGGCCGTCGTCTCCGGCCTGAAACCGCTGATCGGCTGAAGGGGGACCCCAACGCCGGTCTCACTGTCACCGGATCCGGGGCCGCCGACGTCCACCCGGCACCCCGGCATCCCGGCATCCGGAACCCCACCGCCCCGGCGACCCGACCTGTTTGGCGGCTTCCGCGTGACACGGGTGCGGAAGGGGGGACCGGATCGGGTGTGCCGTGGCCGGGTTGCGTACGCTGAGCTGGCCGTCTCGTCGACGGTTTGCTCGTTTTCGGCGTGACGGGACGTGACGGGAGTACACGGTGGCCACCTCCGCCCACAGCGGTTCTGGTTCTGGGGGCGTGCGGCATCGCTTGCGCGCGTGGTTGCTGGTGGGCCTTTCGGACATGGCCAAGCAGCAGCCGGGGCCGCACGCCGAGCCGACGAGCGGGCACCGCGGGCAGCGGTGGTGGCGGGTCATGTGCCTGACCGGCCTGGACTACTTCTCGACGCTTGGCTACCAGCCGGGCATCGCGGCCCTGGCGGCGGGGTTGCTGTCCCCGCTGGCGACGCTGGTACTGGTGGTGGTGACCCTCGCGGGTGCGCTCCCGGTGTACCGGCGGGTGGCGGAGGAGAGCCCGCACGGTGAGGGCTCGATCGCGATGCTGGAGCGGCTGCTGTCGTTCTGGCAGGGCAAGCTGTTCGTGCTGGCCCTGCTGGGGTTCGCTGCGACCGACTTCCTGATCACGATCACTCTGTCGGCGGCCGACGCCACCGCCCACCTTGTGGAGAACCCGCACTTCACCGGCGCGCTGCACGGCCACCAGATGGCCATCACCCTGATCCTGGTCGGTCTGCTCGGCGCGGTGTTCCTCAAGGGGTTCACCGAGGCCATCGGCGTGGCAGTGGTGCTGGTGGGGCTCTATCTGGCGTTGAACGCCGTCGTCTCGGTGGTGGGGCTGTGGCATGTGTTCACCGCGCCGCACCTGGTCACCGACTGGTCCCACGCGCTGACCGCCGAACACGGCAACCCGCTGGCCATGATCGGCGTGGCGCTGGTGATCTTCCCCAAGCTCGCGCTGGGCCTGTCCGGGTTCGAGACCGGTGTCGCGGTCATGCCGCACATCGAAGGCGCCCCCGGCGAAACCGAGGAGCATCCCGCCGGGCGCATCAAGGGGGCCAAGAAGCTGCTGACCACGGCTGCGGTGATCATGAGTGTCTTCCTGATCGTCACCAGCGTCATCACGACCTGGCTCATCCCGCAGGCCGAGTTCAAACCCGGCGGCCAGGCCAACGGACGTGCCCTGGCCTACCTCGCCCACCATTACCTGGGCTCCGCCTTCGGCAGCGTCTATGACGCCTCCACCATCGCCATCCTGTGGTTCGCCGGTGCCTCGGCCATGGCCGGACTGCTCAACCTGATGCCCCGCTACCTTCCCAGATACGGCATGGCGCCCCACTGGGCCCGCGCGGTGCGCCCGATGGTGCTGGTCTTCATCGCCATCGCCTTCCTGGTGACCTGGATCTTCAACGCCAACGTGGACGCCCAGAGCGGCGCGTATGCGACGGGTGTGCTGGTCCTCATCACCTCGGCCGCGGTGGCCGTCACCATCGCCGCCCGGCGCGCCGGACAACGCGGCTGGACGATCGGCTTCGCCGTCATCGCGGTGATCTTCCTCTACACCACGGCTGTGAACGTCGTCGAGCGGCCCGACGGCGTGAAGATCGGTGCCTGTTTCATCGCCGGGATCATCGCCGTCTCACTGCTGTCCCGGATCGCCCGCGCCTTCGAGCTACGGGTCACCAGCGTGCTCTTCGACGACATGGCCATGCGATTTGTCCGCGACACCGCCCATCGGAAGATCCGGTTCATCGCGAACGAACCCGACAGCCGCGATGTCGCCGAGTACCGCGACAAGCTCCAGCAGATCCGTGCCGACCACGACCTCCCGGCCGACGAGGACTTCGTCTTCGTCGAGATCACCGTCCGCGACCCCTCCGACTTCGAGAGCGAACTGCGGGTGCGTGGCGAAGTGCTGCACGGCCGCTACCGGGTGCTCGCCGTGGAGAGCTCCACCATCCCGAACGCACTCGCCGCAATGCTCCTGGACGTAAGGGACCTGACCGGCCAGCGGCCGCACATCTACTTCGAGTGGACCGAAGGCAACCCCCTCGCCCAGTTCCTGCGGTTCTTCCTCTTCGGCCAGGGCGAAGTCGCCCCCGTCACCCGCGAAGTGCTCCGCGAAGCCGAACCCGACCGAGCCCGCCGCCCCCACGTCCACGTCGGCTGATCCGGTCAGGGTTTCCCGGCGCCGCCCAGCGGCACGCGACGCAGCCCCACCTGTTCGCGCGGCCTTTCAGTCGTGGGCGTGGTCGCCTTAGGCGGTGACGGACAGGAAGCGGATGGGGAGTTCCACCAGCTGCCGGTGGCCGTGGTCGCCTTCGCCGTCGAGCTGCAGGGCATCGCCGGGCCGCATCGTGTAGCGGGCGCCGCCATGGCCGTAGACCATGACGCCTTCGAGCATGTAGAGCAGTTCGGTGCCGGGGTGCCGGGGTGCCGGGGTGCCGGGGTGCCGGGGTGCTGGAAGAGCGGGAAGACCTCGCTGGATTCGGTGAGGGTGGCCAGCACGGCCTCCATGCGCTTGTGCGGTCCGCGCAGAGCGCCCAGGAGTTCGTAGAGGTGGCCGACGCGGCTGCCCCGCCGGACGATCCGGGCGCCGTGTCCTGCGGGGACGTAGACGGCCTCCCGCTCGGCGTCGACACCGCGGAAGAGGGCGGTCACCGGGACGTCGAGACCGGCCGCGAGCCGGCCGTTGAGCAGGCCCGCCAGTTCCGAGATGTGCTCGCAGTGAACGCGTGAAGTGTGTCCGAGCCGTTGCCGGCTTGTAAAGCCCTCTCTCGTCGGTGCCGTCGCGGACGTTCGCGCCCCGCCACTCGCGCGGTCACGAGCGGTTGCCCGAATGGACGGCGTCCAACCGGTGCATTTCGAGAAATCGGCTCCATGGCGCGGGAGCCTTGCGGGTTCCGGGCCGGGAGCCGATCCGGAGGCGTTCTCGGCCTGAGAATCGCCGACCCAAGTGGCGGCTCTCGTGTTGCGGGTCATCGCACTGTCATATGTGCTGGCCTGGTCCAGCTAACGACGATCTTGTTTTCGCTGAGCGTTGTCCGGCCGCGCGCCCGCTTTTGAACAAGTGTCAGGAAGGAACGTCCATGTTGTTGGTGCGGCCGGGTACAGGAGGGCGTCGGTCCGTTCTGCGGCGCAGCAGACCCGTACGAATGCTGGGAGTAAGCGCCGGCGTCGTCAGGGCGTTGACGGACGGGATTCTGTTCGGTCCCGGGTTGGCGGAATCCAGGGCCTCAAGCCACTGGGACGCGCCGATGGTGGTGACGGACCCGCAGATCGACGCCGGGATCGGAAGCAAAACCGGGGGCCCGCTCAAGGATGACCTCAACGCCCACTCGCTCAACCAGGACGCCGACCCGTCGGCCATCGCCCCGGCGGAGGAACTGCGCCTCAACCTGAACACACCGGTGACGGCGCAACCGAACAGCTGGGCTGCCTCGGCGGCGACCGGCAGGGCTTCCCCAACGGCAGGCGGCTGACGGACGACCCCACCGTCGCGATGCTGTCGATGCTCCAGGGCGGCCTCCTGACCTTCGGCCTGCCCGGCGTCGGCGACGACGTCATGGGCGCAGAGCCGCAGACCCCGCCCGGAAAGCAGTTCCCCTACATTCCCGCTCCGCTCCACCTCTAGCCGGACGCCCCGGACAGACAGCGGCAGCGCCCAAGAAAACCCACCACCTCGAAGGAGTACATCCCCTATGCGCACAAACCGGCTCATTGCCACAGGTGCAGCCGTTGCGGCCTGCGCGGCACTGCTGTTCGCGGCCCAACCGTCGGCAGCCGGATCCGCACCGCGCCTCGCGGCCTCCACGACGTGCGTGGCGGCAGGCAGCACCGGGCTCTACCTGTCCAAGGCAGGGGAGGCGACGATGACGTTCTCCCCGCAGTTCCTCGACGGCCTGAGGAAGCAGGGCGTAACCACGCAAGGCGTCGCGCCGAACACCGTCGTCGGCGGCGGAAGCGCGCTCCGACTCCCGATCGGTGAGAAGTACGACAACATCGAACTGCCCAGCGGCCGCGTCTGTTACCCCGGCGGAATGATTTGGACGAAGGCGTCCACCCGTACCACCTATGCGGTCGACGACTTCTGGATCAAGTTCGCTGCCGTCGGCAACAGCAAGGTCTTCACCACCCCGAAGGTCAATGGCGCAACGCGGGCCGCCGGTGAGCTCAACATGGCGAACTTCTCCGCCGCACAAGCCCTCACGGCCGGCGAATTCAGTGCCCACAACAACGGCGTCGGACCAAAGCGCGTCACCTTCACCATGGACGCCGAGTTCGCCCGCGACCTCAACGAGGCGCTCGGGACCGACTTCAAGGCGAACATGGCGTGGTCCACGCTCGACATCGCCTGGTCCGGCGCCCCGACCCGCGCACTGCCCTCCATGAAAACTCCGGATCTGCAGGGCCTGAGCCTCTTCGCGGAAGCGCTCAAAATTCCCGCCGGCGCCAACGCGAAGCATTCCTCGCATTCCAATTCCAAGGCCCCCGGACGGGCATCGCACTGACCGCACAGTCCCCCCACCACCCAGCCGGCGGACCGGGGTGTCCTGGAAACGTCCAGGACACCCCGGCCGCGCCATCAGCAGCCGGCGTGGCCCCGTCCGCGCTCGTCGTCCTGCTCGGCGCGGTCGCCCTGCACCGCGCCGCGTTCGGCGTCGGCCTCGTCCTCGGCTGCGGAGCCGGCATGGCGGCCGTACTGACCGCCGCCGGACTCGTCGTCGCGAAACTCAGCGACCGCGCGCAGGCCCGGCTGGACGACCGCCTACGACCGCCTGCGCTGGGCGCGCCCGCTGAGACGGTGGACTCCCGTACTCACCGCCGCGCTCGTGGTCCTCGTCGGAGCGGGGCTGGCACTCCGCAGCGCGCTGCCCCTGTACTTCCCTTCGTAGCCGATGCGGGCAGCGGCGCTCACTCCTTACGGAGGCGGCGGCGCAGCAGCAGTCGCCGGGCAGGGCACTCCACGCGCTCGTACAGGATCCAGGCGAGGCCCAGCGCCACGGTGAACGCGGCGGCGGTGGCGGCCAGTGCGCCCGCGACGCCGAAGTGGGGGGACTTGCCGAGCACGGTGTTGCCGGCGCGGAGTACCAGCAGGTGGATCATGTAGAAGGCGAAGGAGAGTTCGCCCAGTCGCACCATCCGCGGGTGCCGCCACAGCGAGGGCAGACCGCCCATGTCGGCGACGGCTGCCGCGGGGATGAGCGCCCCGAAGCCGATGATGGTGCAGGCGGTGGTCGGGTATCCGTCGGGGACCTGGGGGACCAGGAAGTAGCCGATGATCGCCAGGGCGAGTGAGGTCTCACGGTTGGGTCCTCGCCACCGGTCCAGGAGCACCAGGCGGGCTACGGCGGCCCCGAGGACGAACTCGGGAAGGCGGGCCGGGGGAAGGGCGCCGACCGGTTGGCTCAGCACATGGTGCGCGTCCACCCAGGCCAGGACCAGTACCGCCAGCACCGATGCCCCGGCCAGCACCGTCGAGCCCCGGGCGTTGAGGTGGCGCAGCAGGAGGGCGAGCAGCGGAAAGACGGCGTAGAAGAAGGCCTCGCAGGCCAGCGACCAGCTGACGGGGTCGAGCGTCTGCCACCAGGGACGCCACCAGGAGTGCGTCAGCAGCACATTGGCCAGTGCCGAGTTGAGGGTGGGTTTCGCCAGATGGGCGAGGGTGAATGACATGAGCAGCGCGATCGCGGCGGTGACCAGGTGGACCGGGTATATCCGGGCGATGCGCCGCCGCCAGAAGGCGAGTACGCGGTCGCCCGGCCGCGCGGACCACATCAGGACGAAGCCGGAGAGTATGAAGAAGAACGACACTCCGGTGGCGCCGGCCCCGAACCCCCAGGTCATGATGCGGGCGCTCGTGCCCCCGAAATAACCGATGTTGCGCACATGCAGCCCGAAGACCAGCAGCGCGGCCATCCATCGCAGTCCTGTGAGGGAGGGCAGTGAGGGCACCCGAGCGGTTCCCGGCCGAGGGGACGGCGGGACGGGGACCGATGCGATGGCCTCGTTCCTGGGCGCGGGGATCTGTGATGTCTGGTTTGTCCCTGTCACCGCCGTCATCGCGGCGCCTTCCGGGGGATTTCCTTATGATGCATGGGAGGGCGCGTTACCGGTTTTTTACGTTTCATCCAGGTCAGTGGGCAACGTCACAGCATCCGCCGCAGCAGAGCGGGGGACCGGAGGTGCGGTCCCGCCCTGAAATCGCTCGCCCCTGATCCTCCGACCGCCATGCCTCCTGGCCTCCCGGCTCGCATATTGTCGTCGCGGCGGAGCGATCAGCTCCGGCACGGGCTGTCGGCAACGACCAGCGGAGGGACGGGCAGTGAGCGGCGAGGACGTTTTGACGATCGACGACGTACGGGCCGCACAGCGGCGGATCCACGGTGTCGCGCACCGGACACCGGTTCTGACCTCCACCACGGTCAACAACCTGGTGGGCGCCGAGGTGTTTCTCAAGGCCGAGAACTTCCAACGCGTCGGCGCGTTCAAGTTCCGGGGCGCCTACAACGCGGTCTCACAGCTCAGCCCCGACCAGCTCCGGCAGGGCGTGGCCGCCTACTCGTCGGGCAACCACGCCCAAGCAGTCGCGCTGGCCGCCCGGATCGCCGGCACCACCGCTGTCATCCTGATGCCCGAGGACACCCCCGACAGCAAGCTGGCGGCCACCAGGAACTACGGCGCGGAGATCGTGACCTACGACCGCTACACCGGCGACCGGGTCGCACTCGGCAACAAGCTCGCCGCCGAACGCGGACTGGTCCTGATCCCGCCCTACGAGCACCCGCACGTGATCGCCGGACAGGGCACCATAGCGCTCGAACTGCTTGAGGAGACCGGCCCGCTGGACGCGCTCCTCGTCCCCATCGGCGGCGGCGGCCTGATGGCGGGCTGCTCCACAGCGGCCAAGGCTCTCGTCCCGGACATCCGCATGGTCGGCGTCGAGCCGGAGGACGCCGACGACACCAAACGCTCGCTGGCCGCGGGGGCCCGGGTCTCGATACCGGTCGGCAGGACGATCGCGGACGGACTCATGGCCGACACTCCCGGCCGGCTCACCTTCTCCGTCAACCGTCGCCTCGTGGACGAGGTCGTGCTGGTCAGCGATGACGAGATCCGGGCAGCGATGGCGTTGGCGTTCGAACGGCTCAAAGTGGTCATCGAGCCGAGCGGCGCCGCGGCCCTCGCCGCGCTCCTCTCCGGCAGGCTGGATCCATTGCCGGCCCGGATCGGCGTCGTCATCTCCGGGGGCAACGTCAGCCTGAGCCGACTCCACGAAATCCTCGGCCAGTAGGCAGCAGGCCCTCCGGCTGGGGGGCCTGGAGTCCCGGTCCGCCTCGGACGGAAGGCCTGGTCCCGACAACGACGGTGGCGTACATCTCGTCGGAACTGGCCACCCGCGGTATCAGCCCGTTGCGGGCGACCGCCTCGACGGCCTGCGGGGCCTGGCGCTCGCTCGTCTCGAACAGCAGATGGCCGCCCGGCGCCAGCCACACAGGCGCCGCGGCGGTCACCCGCCGCAGGACGTCGAGCCCGTCCGCGCCGCCGTCGAGCGCGACCCGGGGCTCGTGTACGCGGGCTTCCGGGGGCAGCAGCTCGATCTCCTCGGTGGGTACGTAGGGCACATTGGCCAGCAGGACGTCGACGCGGCCGCGCAGAGTGGCGGGCAGCGGCTCGTAGAGGTCACCTTCGTACACCTGACCGGCGGCGGCGACGTTGCGGCGGGCGCACCGCACCGCGGCGGGGTCGATGTCGGTGGCGTACAACTCGCCCTGGCCCAGGGCCGCGACCAGCGCCGCACCCAACGCGCCCGATCCGCAGCACAGGTCGACCACGACAGATCGTGGCCGGTCGAGGGTGAGGGCAGTGGCGAGAGCGGTGGCCTCGTCGACGAGGAACTCGGTGCGGCGGCGCGGTACGAATACCCCGGGGTCCACGGCGATCCGCCGGCCGTAGAACTCTGCCCAGCCGAGGACATGTTCGAGGGGCAGGCCGGCTGCCCGCCGGTCCACCATGGCGGCGAGCTCGGCCGGTGTCCGTGCCGCTGAGATGAGCAACTGCGTCTCGTCCTCGGCGAAGACACAGCCGACGGCCCGAAGCCTGGTGACGATGACGGAGACGGAGAGAGGGAGAAGCGAAGGTGAAGCCGACATGGGAGCCTTTCGGGACGCCGATGGGCGCTCCCGCGGTCACCTATGCCGGATGGACCGCACGGCCGTGGGATGGGAGCACCCGACCTGATACAGCGGTAATGGGTCTCACCTCCTTGATACGTTCACTGCTTGCGCGCACAACACTACCTGAGCCGGGCCGCCGCGCCCAGACACATCACGGGAGCCCTCACGCCTGCAGCCAAAGATCCCTGCCGGAGGTCTGGCGTGTCGGCCGGCGACCCGGCCAAAGTCCGGGCCGGCAACCGGGGTTCGCTCGCCGTTCCTCCCGTTCGGTCAGCCTGTTCTCCGCCGGCCGGCGGTAGTCAGGGGGCGGTATGAACATCATCGGCGCCAAGGCCATCGGCACCGGGCGCCTGGATCTCCTGCCCCTGCTTGTCGAACACGCCGAGGAGATGGCCGCGGTGCTGTCCGACCCGGACCTGCACACCTTCACCGGCGGCGCCCCGGCGACCCCAGAGGCCCTGCGTTCCCGCTACCAACGCCTGGTGGCGGGTTCGCCCGCCCCCGCCGTCTCCTGGTGCAACTGGGTGATCCGGCTCCGCGATGAGGCCTGCCTGGTGGGCACCGTCCAGGCAACCTTCGGTCCCTCGGCCCCTGGACCCGTCGCCGAGATCGCCTGGGTGGTCGGGACCCCGTGGCAGGGGCGGGGCATCGCCACCGAGGCCGCCCGAGGACTCGTCGGCTGGCTCGGGCAGCAGCCCGTACACACCGTCATCGCCCACATCCACCCGGAACACCACGGATCCGCCGCCGTAGCCACCGCCGCCGGGCTCACGCCCACCGGCGAATGGCATGATGGAGAGATCAGGTGGCACTTGACGAGTACTCGCCCGCAAGGCCATCGACGGCGCCCTACCTATTCGCGCGGCTCCGGAGGAGCGGCATGAGCCGCGTCGTAGGCGGCACGCGAGGCCTGGATGCCGGAGAGGTGGTCGTCGGTCCAGTCGACCAGCTGGTAGAGGATCATGTGGAGGCTGCGGCCACGTTCGGTGAGGGCGTACTCCACCTGTGGCGGGACGGTCGCATAGACGGTTCGCCGCACGAGGCCGTCGCGCTCGAGGCGGCGCAGGGTGGCGCTGAGCATGCGCTGGGTGATGCCCTCGGCCAGGCGGCGGAGCTCGTTGAACCGTCGAGGCCGGCCGTCGAGACGGCAGATCACGATCACCGACCACTTGTCGCCGATCCGAGCCAGCACGTCACTCAGCAGGGCGCCGTTGTCGGCGTTCGGCGAGGTCGTCATGGGTTCCCTCCAGGGAACTTAGGCAGTTGAAACTGCCTCCTCGCGGAAGCCGGACCATCGGTCAACCGAACGTCACAGCCGGAGCCGAGCCATTGCGTTGCAGTTCCTTGCACAGGATGGCTCTGACCAGTTATATTGCCCTCCGCACTGAGCGCATCGTGAAGGACAGTCATGGACGCGGGGCCGATAGCCACCACCAGCGAGCAGCGGCAGCCGTCCGAGGGGGAGGCACGGGTTCGCTACCGTGCCACCTGGCCACAGCGACTGGCGATGGCCGTTCCCCTGCTTTTCTTCATGCCGTTCATGTACCTGCACTTGTTCCTGTGGAACCGCTCGCCTGGTTTCCCCGGGCCGCCGCTCTGGATGCGGGTGGAGTTCTGGGTGTTGCCCGTGCTGATCGTGCCCAGTGTCTGGATGCAGGGCTGGTGGGCCGGCGTCACGTTGACCCCGCAGGTAGCCGCGGTGCACCGCCTGCGGCGACGCGACATCCCGTGGACGCGTGTGGCCGCCGTCGAGGCAGAGCGTTTTGGTGCCGGCGCTCGTCGTGTCGTCCTGTACGAGACGGATGGGCGCCGAACGCCGCTGCGGATACCCAGCACCGCGTTCCTGGCCTGGGACCGGCAGTTCGACGCGAAGGCCGCCGCGATCCGCGATTGGTGGCTCACCTACGGCGGCGTCGACCACGAGCCGCTCGATTCCGCGGGATCCACGAGGGCACCGGAGCCGCTGCCCGACCGGCTACGCCTGCGTCCTACCGCCCTCCAGGCAGTGCCGGTGGCGATGCTGATCACCCTCCTGGCCATGGAGGCCACGGCCGCCGGGTTCACGGGCGGGCCCGGCACGGACCACGCCACGGCAACCAGCCGTGCCCTGGGATCGCTTGCAGCGATCCTGCTGCTGTTCACCGCAGGCCAGTTGTGTTTGCGCAGCGGTGCGACCCTGACGCCTGGGCATCTGCGCATCGACGGGCTGCGTCACCAGACCCTCGCGTGGTCAGAGGTGCGAACGATCACGGTGGAACCGCGCCGCGGTGGGCGTCGAGTCGTGGTGACCGATCTGCACGGGCGGCGCACGTTTCTGGCCGCTCCCCGCCTTGGATTCCTGCTCTGGGATCACGATTTCGGGCTCAGAGTCGGGATGCTGCACCGTTTCTGGCACACCCACCGCGGCGCCGACTGGACCCCGGGCATGACCGCTGAGCGAGCACCCGGACGGGTGCTCGCCCCCTACAGCGGACCGCGCGTCTGGCAGCGCGTCGTGGTCGGCCTTGTCTGCGCCGTTCTCTGCTGGATGGTCTTCCTGTGGGTCCTCGTCGGTGGGCTCATGCTCACGCTTGGCTGAGTGCCGCCGCGTCGGCAAGACGTACGACCTGGGGTTCGGTGGTCTGACCCTATGAGGGCCGGGCCCCCGTCCGGGACAGCCAGGGTGCTGGCGCTTTGACTGCCCCGGACGCTCCTGCCGTGATCAGCGCCGGTCGAGCAAGCGGATGGCATCCTCAGCGGCATTAGCCAAAGCTTGATCGAGGGCCTCGCCGTGGCGTCCGCCGGCGCTGGCGATGGCTCCCCTGCCTCCGGCGCCGCCGCCGACTGCGCGGGCGGCGGCGCCGAGGGCCTGGCGGGCCTCGATGCCGTGGTCGAGCAGGTCTAGGGAGACAGCGGCGACCAGGAAGGCCTTGCCGTTTCGTTCGATGCCGAGGGTGACGATGCCGGACGGGCCGATTCTGTCGACCACTTCGGTGGCCAGGGCGCGCAGGTCGTTCGGCTCGACGTCAGTCACCCGCTCGGCAACGATTTCGCCGCCGGGGACTTGACGGGCATGGGTGCTGAGTTGCCCGGTTTTCGCGCGGAGTTCCTCCGTCCGCAGGCGGTCCAGTTCCTGCTGGGCAGTGGTCAGCGACTCCAGTTCCAGGTCCGGGCGCGGAGCATCCACCGCATCCACTTCGTCCTCGCGCACGCTGAGGATGCGAAGCCGGCGCCTGAGGCGCGCACAATTACACGCTGATCGCGGGGAAAGGCGCAGGCGGCGACTTACGCGTCGCGGAGGCGGAGCAGCAGCCAGCCGACGAGGAGCGCCCCGGCGGCCCAAGCGGTGAGGACGCCGAGACCGGCCCATGGGCCGATGGGCAGGCTGTCCAGACCGTTGGTGGACTGGACGGCCAGTCCGGCGGTCATCGGCGCGATCTGCTGCAGGTGCTTTTGCCAGTCCGGGTCGGAGACCACGTGCGCGAGGATCGGGAAGATGAAGAGCAGGCCGAGCACGATGCCGATGGCAGTCGCGGCGTCCCGGACGGCGGTCGCGGCGCCCAGGCTGAGCAGGGCGATCAGGACCAGGTAAAGAACCGACCCCACAGCAGCGCGCAATGTCGGCCCATCGGCCAGAGACAGCGGCGCGAACCCCTGCGCCGCGGTGAACCCGTTGCCGGGCAGAATGAGCCGACCGGCCAGCACAGAGCCGAGCACGGCGACAGCCCCGGCCATCAGCACCACGCCACTGAGGACGATCGCCTTGGCGGTCAGGACCGTGGTCCGCAATGGCATGGCTGTGAAGGTCGTACGGATCATGCCGGTGCTGTACTCGCCACTGATCACCAGCACCGCCAGAACAGCGACCACCGCCTGACCGATGTCGATCCCGGTAAGGCTGAGCTTGGTGATGTCCTGGGTACAGCCTTCCCTGCATATGACGGCCTTGGCCGTCCCGGCGCTCAGCGCCACAGTCAGCCCGATCGTGGCCAGCAGCAGCCAGCCAATACCCCCCAGGGTGCGCAGCTTCGTCCACTCCGCGTGCACCGTGTTCCTCAAGAGTCCCTCCGACGTAGCAGGACGACGGCCGTACCGAAGGCGAGCGCGGCGTAACCGCACAACACGGCGAACCCGGCCCATGGCGCCAGCGGAAAATAGCCAGACGATGGCGTGTAGGTGCTGATCACCTGTGTGTAGCGCGGCAGGCTCTGCTGGATGGCGAAACCCGCGGCCGGGGTGACCCGCAGCACCCAATCCGCCGGGCCCGCGGGCAGGATGCCGGAGACCGCGAGAATATAGGGCAGTACGGTGGCGGCGACGACGATGGCGACCGCCGCCGCGCTGCGCCGCAGTATGGCGCCGATGGCGAGGGCCAGGACGCCGGCGACGGCGAGCAGCAGCGCGGTGCCGGCCACCACGCGCAGTTCGGTCAGCGACGTCACCGGGATCACGCGAAACCCGATGGCGCGCGCTCTTCGCTCGCCGAGCGGGATCGCTGCAGCGGCGGCGATCAGCCCGCCGGCGAAGGCGAGAGATCCCAGCACGATGGCCTTGGCCGCCAGCACCCGGGCCCGCCGCGGGCTCGCGGCCAGGGTGGTACGGATCAGCCCCCGCCGGTACTCGGCGGTGATGAAGACCGTCCCCACAACGATCACCACGATCAACCCGGCGAACGCGCCCACGAGGAAATTCTCGATCGTGAAGCCGGGCCCCAAGGCCAGTCCGCCCACGACCGGCGCGATGTCGCCGGCCCCTGTCACGGTGAACCCGCCGCCGGACCGCTTGAACCCGCCATTTGTCGTGTTCGTGTAACTGCCGGAGGTGCCCCCGCCCCCCAACTGCTCACCCTTCCACCCGCCGCCCGGCCACTGGCCCCGCAGGCCGACGGGGCCGAAGCCCGCGGCGGCCACGGCGGGGCTGGTGCCCGCACCAACGCCGCTCCCCGACATGGCCTCCGGGGAGGCGACAAACAACCCGGCCTGCACGGTTGATGCCAGCCCAGCCAGTCGGGCGGTGCCGACCCGGACCCAGCTGATGCCGTCGGCGGAGTCATAACCGGTGATCATGTCGCCGGACCGGACCAGGCGTAGCCAGCGTGGGGACTGAGTGGAGACGGCGCCGGCGATGCCGGCCACGTCATGGGTGTAGTCGTACTGCATCCGCACCCCGTGAGCACCGGTGACCATAACCGCCGCGTAGGCCGATCCCTGCGCGAGACCCTCCTTCACAATGAGCCCGGCCTTCGCCCACGGCGAGATGCCAGGCGCATGTCCCTGTGGCCCCAGCCCGGTCACGTCGGTCAACGAGGACACGGGAACGGTGATGCTGCCGTCTCCCTCCAACACCTGGTGCACGAAGAAGAAACTGTCGTTCACGGCCTCGCCGCCCGGCCCCCTCGGAACCGGAGGAGCACCACCATGAGCAGCACCACCGGCTATGGCGAGCAGCCCGAACACCACCATCGCCAACGCAGCGGCGGCCATACCCAGCACCCAGCCGCGCACCGTCCTGAACTTGGTCCACTCCGCCCGCAGCAACTGCCGGAAGCCGTCCCGCCCAACCCTCGCACCCGGCCGGTACGGCGTGATCGTGGAGGTCATCGGGCTGCCTCCCCGGCCACGGCGCCGCGGTACTCGACCACGTCCCGGGTGAGTTCCAGGTAAGCCTCCTCCAACGACGCGCGATGCGCCGACACCTCCGAGAAGGGCAACGCGTTCCTGCCGAGGATTTCCACGACCCTTTCCGTGACCAGCCCGGAAATGCTGAGCGTTTCAGGCCCGGTAGCGGTCACGGCGGCACCTGCCTCCGCCAACGCCTCCGTCGCCTGCGTCCGCACGGAGGTCCGTAGAGTCACCCGGCCGCGGGACACGCCCGCCAGCAGCTCACGCACACTGGTGTCCGCGATGACCCTGCCGCGCCCGACCACCACCAAGTGGTCCGCCGTGTCCTGCAACTCGCTCATCAGATGGCTGGACACCAGCACAGCGCGGCCCTGCTGGGCCAGCGACGCCAGGAAGCCGCGCATCCACACGATGCCTTCTGGATCCATACCGTTGAACGGCTCGTCCAGCGTGATCACCGGCGGGTCACCAAGCAACGCCGTCGCGATCCCCAGCCGTTGCCGCATGCCCAGGGAGTACCCGCCCGCCTTCCGCCGGGCCGCCTTGGCCAGACCGACCTGCTCGATGACCTCATCCACCCGCCGGGCCGGCAGGCCCTGCGAATGGGCCAGCCACAGCAGGTGATTACGGCCGGTCCGGGTCGGCTGCAACGCCGCCGCATCCAACAGCGACCCGATATGACTCAGCGGACACCGCAAACTCCGATACGGCCGGCCACCGATCAGCGCCTCACCCTTCTCAACCGCGTCCAAGCCGAGGATCACTCGCATCGTCGTGGACTTCCCCGCGCCGTTCGGACCGACGAACCCGGTCACCTGCCCCGGCCTGACGGTGAAGGACATCCCGTCCAACGCCTGGGTCGACCCGAAGCTCTTGCGCAGGCCGATGACCTCGATCGTCGCTTCCCCCTTGGGGCCGCTGTGGAGGCCGCCACCGCTGATTTCGCCGCTCATGTCGTAGCTCTGCCCTTTCGTCCGGCACGTTGCCTTGCCCGAACCATGGGCTGAACGCCATAACGTGGGCCGAACGAAGGCCGTCATACCGCTGTTAGGTACAGCCGGGCATGCTGATACCCGGGCCGGAGTACGTGGCCGCAGCACCGGCCGGACTGTAAGAGGCCCAAGGCAGCGCACGGGCACCGAACTCAGGGAGAGGACCGATGGGAACTCAGCTGGACCTCCCTCGCCGACTCGCCGATCCCGCCGATCCCGCCGACCGTTTCGCCTTGGCGCGTCACCACGTGCGGGTGCGTTTCACCGCCCTCTACGGCGGGCTGTTCCTGCTGTCCGGCGCCGCACTGCTGGCCATCGCCGGCATCGTGGCCTCCGGGGCAACGCGAGTCACCCGGGTCGTGCCTGGCCAACCGGCCGCGCATCAGCAGCCCACGCCGGAGCAGGCCCAAGCCCACATAAGCCAGTTGGAGGCCCAGCTCTCCCAGGCGGACGCGGCACAGTCGCATCAGCTCCTGCTGGGATCGGCCGTCGCCATTGGCGTTATGGCGGCTGTGTCGGTCGTACTGGGCTGGGTCGTCGCGGGCCGGGTGCTGCGCCCGCTGCGGACGATCACGGCGGCCACCCGGCGAATCTCCGCGGACAACCTGCACGAGCGGCTGGCCGTGTCCGGCCCCCGCGACGAGGTGAAGGACCTCGCCGACACCATCGACGAACTGCTGGAACGGCTTGAGGGCGCCTTCGCCGCCCAGCGCCGCTTCGTCGCCAACGCCTCCCACGAGCTACGCACCCCGCTGGCCACCATGCGGGCGTCACTCGATGTGGCAGTGGCCAAGCCGGAGCCCGCACCACCCCAAACGATCGCGCTGGCCGATCGTCTACGCACCGAACTCGACCAGGTCGACCGGCTACTGGAAGGCCTCCTCGTGCTCGCCCGCACGCAACACGGCATCCTCCCCGACCACACCACGCTCTCGCTCACCCGGCTGGTGTCCGCGGTTCTGTCCGCCCGCACGGTCGACATCGCAGCCAAGGACCTGACCGTGCACGAAGTGGGCGAATACGACGCTGTGTGGGTCCGGGGAAGCCAGCCGCTCCTGTCCCGCGTGGTCGGCAACCTCATCGACAACGCGATCGGCCACAATCATGAGGGCGGCTGGATCCGCATAGCCACCGGGGCCGACAGCACAACAGCACAGCTGGTCGTCGAGACCGGCGGCCAGGTTCTCGACCAGCAGCAGGTCGCGCGGCTGGCCCAGCCGTTCCGGCGGCTCGGCGCGGACCGGACCCGCACAGTCGGCGGGTCCGGGCTCGGGCTTTCGATCGTCGCAGCCATCACCGCGGCCCACGGCGGCACCCTTGACCTGCACGCCCGCGCCGAAGGCGGCCTGCGCGTCCGCATCTCGCTGCCCTTGGCGGCCCACACCGCAGGGACGGGGGTTCCGGCATGAGAGTACTGGTGGTCGAGGACGCGCGGTCCCTCGCCGATGTGGTGGTCGAGGGCCTGCGCGACCAGGGCATGGCCGTGGACGCCGCGTACGACGGGCTGGAGGCGGTGGCCAAGCTCGACACCAACGCGTACGACGTCGTCGTCCTCGACCGCGACCTGCCGGGAATCCACGGCGACACCATCTGCCAGATGATCACCGAACGCGACGACCGGGTCATGGTCCTGATGCTGACCGCGGCCGGCTCGCCGGGTGACCGCGTCAGCGGGCTGAGCCTGGGAGCCGACGACTACCTCGCCAAGCCGTTCCACTTCCCCGAACTCGTCCTGCGCATCCGCGCCCTCGCCCGCCGCCAGCCCTCAGCACGGGCCCGCACCCTGCGTGCCGCAGGAATCGAGCTCGATCCGCTACGGCGCACGGTCACCCGCGACGGCCGCCACCTCGACCTGTCGGTCAAGGAGTTCGCCGTCCTCGAAGCGCTTCTGCGGGCCAGCCCCGCCTTCGTCAGCACAGAAGACCTGCTCGAACAGGCCTGGGACGAGCACGCGGACCCCTTCACCAACACCGTAACCGTCACCATCGGCCGCCTACGCCGCAAGCTCGGCGCCCCGCCCGTCATCACCACCACCCCCACCGTGGGATACCGCATCGCCGACCCATCCGCCACGGCGCCGATATCTCAAGATCTGGTCAGCGGCGAGACGGCCAGCAAGTCGAAAAAGCCATCGGCCCCGCCTCCCTGAAGGGAGCGGCGGCCTTGGCAACTCGTTTTCGGCCGTGGGCGTGCGATCCGGACCTCGGTCAGGTGGAATATGGGTCGGTCAGAGTCATGGGCGTGTGTGCGACGTTCAGCGCCTGCTCGGGGAAGCGGGGGCCGGCGGTGTAGTAGCGCGCCCGGGTGCGGCCGACTGGTTCGAGGATCTGAGCGGTGACGAGGTCGCGGAGGTCGCGTTGGGCCTGCTGCAGGCTCAGGCCTTCGGCGTGTTCGTAGCGCGAGCGGCGGACGCGACCGGCCATGGCCACGTCGTGCAGAGCGGTCACTGCCCGCTCGTCCAGTCCGGTGCTGTCCGCGAACTCGGAGAGCGCACCCCACACCCGTCCGGAGCGGTCGAGACGGCCTTGGACGGTCTGGGCCTGCTGGTGGTAGGCGGTGAGGTTGAAGCGGATCCAGCTGGAGACGTCCTGGTCAGGAAGGTACTCAGAGCCGCGGTCGGTGAGTTGGCGGTAGTACTCCCAGGTGTTGCCGGGACGTCCGAGCCATGCCTCGACGGATGAGAACTCCGGGGCGAGGACACCTTCACGGGCGATCATGAGCGTCTGCAGGGAGCGGGACATCCTGCCGTTGCCGTCGGCCCAGGGATGGATGGACACGAGGTGAAGGTGTGCCATGGCGGCTCGTACCAGCAGGTGAGTGCCGTCTTCTGCATTGAGCCAGTCGGCGAGCTCCTGCATCAGGGCGGGCACGCCCTTGGCGTCAGGCGCGGTGTACGCGGCGATGCTGGGGTCGCGGGCGTCGGTGACATACACGGGGCCCCGGCGCCATTGCCCGGCTGGTTTGCGGATGCTGTGCCGGTGCCCCTGGAGCATCCAGTGCAGTGCGTTGAAGAGGCCCTTGCTGTAGCTGAAGTCCTCGACGTCGTGGAGTGTCTGGATGTACGTCATCATCTGCTGGTAGGCAAGGGTCTCCTCGCGGTTCTCCTCGGAGACTTCTACGTCGCGTTCCCCCTCCAGGAGGTCCTCGACGTCGACCGTCGCCACCTTGAAGCCTTCAATGGAGTTGGAGGCCGCGACGGCGTCGGCGGTCAGGAACTTCCGCAGGCCTGTAGTCCACTTCGAGGGGGTGGCGCGCACCTGGTGCCGCAGGGCTTCCCGCATGCGGTCGACCTCGCTGAGTACGCGCCCGTCGTCGGGACTCAGGGAGGGGGTGGGGTAGAGCATGCGTCAACGATAGAATGACATAATCATCACGTCAAGCTTCTTCGGGCTGAGGACGTCCAGGTCGGCCGGCGCGGGCCGACCTGGACATCATGATCAGACGAGGTCGAACCGGTCGAGGTTCATGACCTTGTCCCACGCCGCGACGAAGTCGTTCACGAACTTCTCCTTCGCGTCATCGCTCGCGTAGACCTCCGCGAGCGCGCGCAGCTCGGAGTTCGACCCGAAGACGAGGTCGGCACGGCTGCCGGTCCACTTGACCTCGCCCGTGGCGGCGTCGCGACCCTCGAACGTGTTCGCGTCCCCGGACGTCGCCTTCCACGTCGTGCCCAGGTCGAGCAGGTTGACGAAGAAGTCGTTGGTCAGAGACCCGGGAGTCGTGGTGAAGACGCCGAGCGTGGACTGCTGGTAGTTCGCGCCCAGGACGCGAAGGCCACCGACGAGGGCCGTCATCTCGGGGGCGCTCAGGGTCAGGAGGTTCGCCCGGTCGGTCAGCAGGTACTCGGCCGGCAGCCGGTTGCCCTTCCCGAGGTAGTTGCGGAACCCGTCGGCGGTCGGCTCGAGCGCGGTGAACGACTCCACGTCGGTCTGCTCCTGCGACGCGTCCGCGCGGCCCGGCGTGAAAGGGACCTCGACGTGGAAGCCGGCGTCCTTGGCGGCCTGCTCGACGGCGGCACCACCGGCGAGCACGATCAGGTCGGCGAGCGAGACCGCTTTGCCCCCGGTCTGGGCGGCGTTGAAGGCCTCCTGGATCCCCTCCAGGGTGCGCAGCACCGTCGCCAGCTGGTCGGGGTCGTTGACCTCCCACCCGCTCTGCGGCTGGAGGCGGATGCGCGCACCGTTGGCGCCGCCGCGCTTGTCGCTGCCGCGGAAGGACGAGGCCGACGCCCATGCGGTAGACACGAGTTGGGACACCGACAGGCCCGAGGCCAGGATCTGGCCCTTGAGGGAGGCGATGTCCTCGGCGTCGACGATCTCGTGCGTCACCGCGGGGAGGGGGTCCTGCCACAGCAGCGTCTCGGCCGGGACCTCCGGGCCGAGGTAGCGCACGACCGGGCCCATGTCGCGGTGGGTCAGCTTGAACCACGCCCGGGCGAAGGCGTCCGCGAACTCGTCGGGGTTCTCCAGGAAGCGTCGCGAGATCTGCTCGTAGGCCGGGTCGAACCGGAGCGCGAGGTCGGTCGTCAGCATCGTCGGGGCGTGGCTCTTCGACGCGTCGTGGGCGTCGGGGACGGTGCCCGCCCCGGCGCCCTCCTTCGGCTTCCACTGGTTCGCACCGGCGGGGCTCTGGAACAGCTCCCACTCGTAGCCGAACAGGATCTCGAAGAAGCTGTTGTCCCACGTGATCGGGGTGTTCGTCCAGATACCCTCGAGACCGCTGGTGATCGCGTCGCCGCCCTTGCCGGTGCCGAAGGAGTTGCTCCAGCCGAGGCCCTGCGCCTCGATCGGGGCGGCCTCGGGGTCGGCGCCCACGCTGTCCGCCGGGCCCGCGCCGTGGGTCTTGCCGAAGGTGTGGCCGCCGGCGATCAGGGCGACCGTCTCCTCGTCGTTCATCGCCATCCGGCGGAACGTCTCACGGATGTCGCGGGCCGCGCCGAGCGGGTCCGGGTTGCCGTTCGGGCCTTCCGGGTTGACGTAGATGAGGCCCATCTGGACCGCGCCGAGGGGGTTCTCCAGCTCCCGGTCGCCGGTATAGCGCTCGTCGCCGAGCCAGGTGGTCTCGGGACCCCAGTAGACGTCCTCGTCGGGCTCCCAGACGTCCGCACGGCCGCCGCCGAAGCCGAAGGTCTCGAAGCCCATCGACTCCAGAGCGACGTTGCCGGTGAGGATCATGAGGTCGGCCCACGAGAGGCTCTGGCCGTACTTCTTCTTGACCGGCCACAGCAGGCGGCGGGCCTTGTCGAGGTTCCCGTTGTCCGGCCAGCTGTTGAGGGGGGCGAAGCGCTGCTGGCCGGCCCCGCCGCCGCCGCGGCCGTCGCTGATCCGGTAGGTGCCCGCGCTGTGCCAGGCCATCCGGATCATGAACGGGCCGTAGTGGCCGAAGTCGGCGGGCCACCAGTCCTGCGACGTCGTCAGCACCTCCGCGATGTCCTGCTTCACGGCCGGGAGGTCGAGGGTCTTGAACGCCTCGGCGTAGTCGAACTCCTCGCCGAGGGGGTTGGCCACGGCGGGGTTCTTGGCGAGGATCTTCAGGTTGAGCCGCTCCGGCCACCACTGGCGGTTTCCGCCGCCCTGAGTCGGGTGCGAGGCGCGCCCGTGCGCGACCGGGCAGCCACCTCCGCCCTCCGTCTTCGCGTCTACGACGATTGCGTCATGGTTCTCAGTCATGGGAATCCTTTCGGACCAGGCGGATCACGGTGCTCAGGAACTGCGGGCGGTGGAACAGCCGGGGCACAGGCCCCAGTAGATGACCTCGGCCTCGTCGGTCGAGAAGCCGCGGTCGTCGGACGCGGTCAGGCAGGGGGCCTCGCCGACCGCGCGGTCGGCGTCAGGCGAAGACGCGACGCGTCCCTCGAACCGGGCCTGGCTGCCGGCCAGTTCGATGCGGCGTACGAGTCCCGTCTCGGTGAGCGCGTGGAGGGCCCTGCCGTACTGGAGTCCTCCTGTCCCTTGGCTATCGCCGGAACTGATCCTACGATGGACAGAGTCCAAGTCAAGAAGCGCGCCAGACCCATATCCAATCGGAACCCGGACGTCCACCCGTAAACTTCGGGTATCCCACCGAACCTGAATAGGTGAACCGATATGAGTGACCTGCTGGAGCGACTGCGAGGGCGTGGCTGGCGGATGACCTCCCAGCGGCGTGTCGTTGCGGAGGTCCTCGACGGCGACCACGTGCATCTCACAGCCGACGAGGTGCACGCCCGCGCGGCACAGCGGCTGCCCGAGATCTCCCGGGCGACCGTCTACAACGCCCTGGGCGAGCTGGTCTCCCTCGGTGAGGTCATAGAGGTCTCCACCGACGGCCGCGCCAAGCGCTACGACCCCAACGCACACCATCCGCACCAGCACTTGGTGTGCTCCAACTGCGGCGCCGTCCGCGATGTCCACCCGACCGGCAATCCGCTGGCCGACCTCCCGGCGGAGGAACGGTTCGGCTTCACGGTGTCCGAGGTCGAGGTCACCTACCGCGGGCTGTGCCCATCCTGCGCCTGAGCAATGTTTGCCCTGTCCGAGGAGGGGCCGCGCTGTGTGGTCTGGGAGGAGCAGCCGACCGTACTCACCCAGCGCCTGCCGCTGTCCCGGCTGACCGTGGAACCGCTCACCAAGGACCTCGCCCGGCGGGCGTCGGACCTGCTCAAATCCGCAGGTCTGCACGGTCACAAATACGCCATTGACGCGGTGGTCACCGCGACGGCGATCACCACCTCCGACAAGCCCGCCCGGATTCTCACATCCGACCCGGACGACCTGGAAAAGCTCCTCGGGAAGTGTCTGGACCGCTCGAGCCTGGAGCGCGGCGCCGACAACTCCAAGGTCAAGGTCTTTCCCGTCTGACCGATCGCGCCGAGTTCGCTGAGAACCGCGCAGAGGGTCAGCGGCCAGGCCAGGTGATTGACGGCCGGTCGGATGTCACGGTGATCTCGAAACGCTCCAGCGGTGGCGTCCCATCAGCGCGCCACCGGGGGGCGGCTTCCAGCTCTTCAGCCCGGACGAGCTGGCCTCAAATCGCCTTGGCGGCTTGGCGGGAGAGCCGCGGGCGAGCTCGTCCAGCCACTTCTGCGCAGATGGAGCCGTGATGTAGCCGGCCTCCACGGCGCGCTGTGCGTTGCGCTGCAGGCCGAGGACTTCGTCGGCATGACGTGCGTTGCGCAGGACGGAAGTCATCGGGAGGACCGTGCTCACCTCGAGTCCGGGCCTGCGCGGCTCGACGAGGCAACTGCCGTCCGATCAGTGCGTTGCGGACGATCCCGTCCACGACGTGGCGTGGACCGGAGTTGCAGGCAAGCCGTGTGAAACGGTTCACTCATAGTTAGCTGGTAGCGGCCGGCCCCCGAAGGGGGCCCAGCCGCGCCGACAGGGACGGATCCATCACAAAGGGCGTCGCCATGTCACAACCGCCGTACCACGAACAGCAATTGTCCTACCCCCGTGCTCGGCATCCCGCTACACGCCTGGCCAGGAGTACGAAAATTGATGATGCATCAGGCGGTTCGGCAGCGGACTGCGTACGGCCGTCTCGGCACGTCAGTCGTCGTCACCCTCGCCCACGCGTATCTCCTGCCCCGCCAGCCACGCCCCAGCGTGGTCATCGGCAACAGCCCCCTTCCCGCGTCGCCGTCCACCCTCGCGTCCGTGCCGCGCTCCGCACTGTCCCTGATACTGCGCCGCCGACCGGACGCACCCACCTTCGATGCCTTGCACGACCGGGCCGAGCAAACCCTCACCATCGAGGGCGTGCCGGTCGTCACGGAGCTCTTCGCCTGGGGTGACCCACGCATCATGCACACGGCCTTCGCCTGGCGCGACGGCCGCCGGATCGAGCTCGCCACCTGGGACTATCCCCTGGACGCCGACCTCTTCCGTTCGCTGGCCGAGATCGACACCCCGTTGGCGAACTCCGAACCGCAGCGGCCGGGAACCTGACCGGCCACGGGCGGAGCCGACGGCAGGAAGTACAGGGCGCGGTGCGCGCCGCCTCACCTTTCGGGCGGGCACGCCGTCGGGACGCCTGTGGCCGTACGGCCCGCGACGGGCATCGACTTCACCGGGCCCGAGAACAACGACCCCCTCACGCCTCCGGGCAGCCAGCCACCGTCCACGACCTCGACGAGCCCCACAGATCCCGATGCCGGGCTTTCGCGCCAGCGTTCGCCCTCTCTTCTTGTAGTCACGAGATCGCTGCCCAGGCTGGCGCATTCAGCGCCCGGGGGCATCCCGGAGAAGAACCCGGGAGCATCCCGGAGAAGAAAAGGTCAGGGCCCCGGGCGGCGGCCTGGCGTACGTGCTGGTGAGCACGCTGCGGGGCCTGTCGGCGCAACGCAGCAGCGAACAAGGTGAGCAGAACGTAACTTCCACACGCCTCAGGACTTAATCCTGCCGTTACAGACTGCTCCTAGGGTCGGATCCGAACTTGGATCCAAAGTTGGATGCAAGCTCGGATCCAACCAAGGAGAAAGCATGGTCTCACCGACACCACCGGGCATCCAGATCGGCAATCTGACAAAGAAGTTCCGCGTGGGGCGCCGGGAGGTGACCGCCCTCGACGGCGTCGACATTCACTCCGCCGAAGGCGAGTTCGTCTCCCTCCTGGGGCCGTCGGGGTGCGGGAAGAGCACCATCCTTCGCATCCTGGCGGGGCTGGAGCGGCAGTCCGGCGGGCAGGCCCTGGTACACGGTGAGACGCCGGCCGACATGCGCAAGCGTCATCATCTCGGCATCGCCTTCCAGGACAGTGCCCTGCTGCCCTGGCGATCGGTGCGCTCCAACATCGGTTTGCCGATGGAGATCGCGGGGCTGCGGAGGGATGGGAGCCTGATCCAGGAGCTCATCGATCTCGTGGGTCTGACCGGATTCGAAGACGCGCGACCGGGTCAACTGTCCGGCGGCATGCGCCAGCGAGTCGCGATCGCCCGGGCCTTGGTGGTCAAGCCTCGGATCCTGCTCCTGGACGAGCCTTTCGGGGCACTTGATGACATGACCCGGCAGAACCTGAACGTGGAGCTACTCCGGATCTGGACCGAGCGGCCGGCTACGACGCTGATGGTCACCCACGGCATCGCTGAGGCGGTCTTCCTGTCCGACACTGTGGTCGTCATGAGCGCGAGGCCCGGACGGGTCGAGAGAGTGGTCGGCGTCGACCTGCCACGTCCGAGGACGCCGGAGATGATGCGCTCCAGCGAATTCCACCACTACGTGGATCTCCTGTCTTCGATTCTCTTCGACTCCGCCGCCCAGGGAGACGCCGGGCAGCACGATTCGCCGTACGCGAAGTCGGGTGGGCCGCGATGAATCGGAAACTCCTGCTCCGCGTGGCTGGAACGTGCATCGTCCTGCTCGTGTGGCAGATCGTCGGAACAACGGGTGTCCTCGGCCCCGCGATAGCGCCGCCAGCGCAGGTCGTCGCGGGTGTGGTCTCCGACGGCGCGGCATTTTACGGACTCCATGTCCCGGTGACGCTGACCTCGGCCTCCCTCGGCTATCTGTGGGGAAACCTCGTCGCCATCACGTGCGCCGCGTCAGTGGTCCTGATCCCCTGGCTGGAGAAACTGGTCCTGCAGATCGGGATCGCGTCCGCGTGTATCCCTCTGATCGCGATCGCGCCCATCCTGGCCGCGTGCTTCAATGGGACGGCGACCTCCACGGTCATGGCTGCGGTGTCGGTCTTCTTCCCCACACTTGTCGGCAGCGTCAACGGTCTTGGGCAGGCGGACCGGAGCAGCGAGGACCTCGTCCGCGCGTACGGCGGCGGCCGGTATGCGGTGCTGCGCAAAGTCCAATTGCTCGCTGCCCTGCCCAGCATCCTCACCGCTATGAAGATCGCGGTCCCGGCCGCGATCCTAGGCACCGTCATCGGCGAGTTCATGGGTCAGCAAACCGGCCTGGGCGCGGCCCTCGTTGTCGCCCAGCAGTCCAGCAACGTCGTCCGCACGTGGGGCATCACACTCGTGTCGAGTCTTCTCGCGGGGATCGGATTCCTCGCCGTCAGCGCCGTGGAGAGAATCGCCACCCCGTGGGCGGCAGGCATACCGGACGAGGCAGTATGAGCACCGCGATCACACCTCCGGGAAATGCCGTCGGCGCCTTCGCCCGCCGCGCCGCGCGGAGCGCTCTCACTCTCTTCGGCACGGTCGCCGCCATCGTCATCGTCTGGACGGTGTTCCTGCGGACGGTGAACGTGAGCCCGCTCGTCGCCAAATCGCCCGTGGACGTGTGGAACTACCTGGTGACGGCGCCGGGTGCGGCGGCGAACCGGTCCGCCATCGGGGCCCTTCTCGCCCGTACCCTGACCGACGCCTCGCTCGGGTTCGCGCTCGGGCTGACACTCGCCGCTGCCGTATCCGTGCTGTTCTACTTCTCGGACACCATCGAGCAGATGTTCGCCCCAACGATGACGGCACTTCACGCCATCCCCATGGTCACGGTCGCGCCGATCCTCGTACTTGTCTTCGGACGGGGATCGGTCGGCACAGCGGTCATCGGCTCCGCGATCGTGTTCGTCCCGGCGCTGCTGACCATGCTGCAGGGGATCCGGTCCGCCCCCAGAACCGACCTTGACGTATGCAACGCGTTCGGCGGCTCGACATGGACGTCGTTCACCAAGGTCGCGCTACCGCACGCCATTCCGACCTGGTTCACCGCGGCCCGGATCACGGTGACCACTTCCATCGTCGGCGCGCTGCTGTCCGAGTGGCTAGCCTCCAGCGCCGGGCTCGGGGGTGAGATGCTGCGCGACTCCAACGAGTTCCAGTTCGGGCGCCTCTGGTCGTCGGTGGTCGTGCTGACCATTGTCTGCGTGGCGATCTACCAGTTTGTCTCGCTCGCGGAAGCAGTCGTCAGATCACGTATGTACTCGGCCCGCTGACGATCACGCCGGCCGGCATCTACCCGTTTCTTTCGTCAGACATGGAGCACAACCATGACTTCACAGGTCGACCGACGCCAGTTCCTGGTCCGGGGGCTCGCCCTCGGCGGCCTAGCCCTCGCGGCACCGGGTCTCGCCGCCTGCGGCTCGAGCGGATCCGGCACCGGCTCCGCCGGCACTGGCTCTACGGGTTCCACCGGCTTCGGAATCGCTTCCCAGCGCCTGGCCTGGATCAAGAACACCGAGTTTGCCGGAAGCTACTTCGCGGACAAGAACGGCTACTACAAGGCCGCGGGGTTCAGCGGCGACCAACTGATAGCGGGCGGGCCGACCGCGCCGCCGATCGAGTCGGACGTGCTCAGCCGGACCTTCGCCGGGGTGTCGCAGGTGCCGATCGTCGGCGCGGCGGTCGTCCAGGGCGCCCCCTTGAAGATCATCGGTGCGGTGTACCAGCGTTACGCCGGATCTGTCATTTCAATGACCTCCAAGCCGATCAGGACGCCGCACGATCTCTATGGGAAGACCATCGGATGTGCGTCGTCGAGCGAGCCCGTGTGGCGGTCCTTCCTCGCGTCGCTCAAACTCGACACCTCGCGCATCAAGACCGTCCCGGTGCAGGGCGACCCGATCGGCATAACGAAGGGCGAGATCGACGGCTACCTCGGGTTCATCAATGCCCAGGCGGTCGATCTGCAGCACAAGGGGTTCGACGTCACCAACATGCTGCTGGCGGATGTCGGGTTCCCGCTGGTCGGTCAGACCTACATCACCACCCAGGACAACATCGACAAGCACCGGGACAAGGTCAAGGCATTCCTCAAGGCCGAGATCCGGGGCTGGCAGGACGTGCTGGCGAACCCGCAACTGGCCACCGACATCACGGTCAACGATTACGGGAAGGACCTCAAGCTCGATCCCAAGGCGACGCTCGACTCCTGCAAGGCCGGGAACGCACTGATCCGCAACGGCGCCAAGCACCAACAGATCCTGAGTATCTCCGACCAGGCGGCTGCCGAGAACATCAAGTCCATCGCCGCGGGCGGGATGAGACTCACCGTCGGCAATCTCTTCGACCTCAGTCTCATCCGCGAGCTGTACAAAGAGAACCCCAGCCTGGCCGTCTAGGAGCGCACTGAAGATCTATACCGGGCTCCAGGCGTCCAGCGCGCGCATCTGCTGCGTTGGCCGAATCCGCAGATGGACACCGCTATCCGGGGATCCGTCCGCCTTGCGGCTGCAGCACCGGTGGCCGTCGCTGAGCCGGCATCGATCTTCAGCACACTCCTAGTGCCCCTTCCGGCACCGTTTGCCACGTCGAGCTGCGTTGGCCAAAGGCCCGAGTAGCTCCGCTACGAGGGCCTCCGGCCGCCTTGCGATCGCACGCACGCACCGGACGCCGCTCCTTGACGGCAAACATCGCCGGTCGCGGCACTAGTTCCGCAGACCGTTGATCGAAGGGTACTTCCATGTCTGACAACGCCACGCCCGATCTCGTCTTCACCGGCGGAACCGTCGTCTCGCACGACGGGCGCCGCCGGAACGACGTCGCCATCCGTGACGGCCGAATCATTGCGGTCGGTGAGGATCTGGCCGTCGAGGGCCTGCCGACAGTGGACGCGACCGGGCTGCTTGTCCTGCCTGGGCTCGTCGACGTCCATGTGCATCTGCGTGAACCCGGCATGACCGAGAAGGAGGACTTCGCCAGCGGCACCCGCGCCGCGGCCGCGGGTGGGGTCACCACCGTGGTCGACATGCCGAACACCTCCCCTCCGGTCGCCACGGCTGAGCGTTACCGGCAGAAGCTTGACCTGGTGAAGGAGAAGGCCTACGTCGACTTCGGTCTGTACGGGATGCTCGACCACGACAACGCCGATGAGATCGCCGGGATGGCCGAGCTCGGCGCCATGGGGTTCAAGCTCTTCATGGGGCAGACCACCGGGGACAACCGCTGCCCGAACGACGCCGCGATCTTCCGGGGTCTGGAAGCCGCTGCCGCGGCCGGTCTCGTCGTCGGAGTACACGCCGAAAACGATCATCTGCTGCGCATGTTCGGCGACCGCCTGCGGTCATCCGGTCGTACGGACCCCCGCGCGCACCTCGAAGGACGGCCGGCGTTCGTCGAGGTGGAAGCGGTCACCCGCATCATCACCATGGCCACCGAGGCGAAGGCCAAACTGCATATCCACCATCTGTCCACCGCCGACGGCCTGCAGCGGGTACGCGACCTGCGCGCCGAGGGGCATCGGGTCAGCGTTGAGGTCCTCGTCGGGCACCTGCTCCTGGACGACACCGCTTACGACACCTACGGGAACCTCATCAAGCTCAACCCTCCCATCCGGCCGGCGGCGGACGTCAACGCCCTCTGGGCGGGTCTCGGCCTGGGCGACATCGACGTCATCGCCACCGACCACGCGCCGCATACCGCCGCCGAGCAGGCCGAACAGGACGTGTGGAAGGCATACGGGGGGTTCATCGGGGTCGAGACCATGCTGCCGCTGCTCCTCACGGCCGCGGCACAGGGCAGGTTGACCGTTGAGGACATCGTCCGGCTGTGCTCATACACGCCGGCCCGGAAATGGTCGATGGCCGCCAAAGGCCAGGTGGCGCCCGGCTTCGATGCCGATCTCGTGCTGGTCGACCCCGCGACCCAGGCGGTCGTGGACGGCACCTCGATGCACTCCAAGCACAACGTCACCCCGTACGAGGGCTGGGCGCTGACGGGGGCGGTCGTGGCCACGTATCTGCGCGGCGGACTGATCTACGAGAAGGGCGCGATAATCGGGAATCCGGCGGGCCGACAGGTTCGTCCCGCACGGGTTCCGCTCGCGACCGCCGGCGCATGAAAGCCGTGCGACGGAGCGCCTGTTCAGTGATGAGAGAACAAAGGGGAAACGTGACCACTTCACAGGTGAGCCTGCTGAGCGGTGCCAGCGGCGGCGCGCAGACGACACGGCGTGCCGTGAACCGGTGCCAGGAGGAATCCGGCCTGCGAGCACCGGAAGAAGGATCCGTACGGCCGCCGGCCGTGATCGCGGGCATCGGCACGACCGCGGCACACGCGCTGAAAGGCCGGCTGCTCCTGGACGCTCTCGCCAGGGAGCACGTCGAGCTGGGGCAGGCCATCCCCTTCGGCGACCCCGAAACGTTGATCGACAACACCGGCTGGGAAGTCGCGCTGGTGCTGAGCCCGTGGAAGAAGGCCGTCGCCGAGCGGATGGACTCCCTGACCGCCTCGGCCACGGAGACAGGCGTCGTCGACACGATCGTGCGGGACCGCGGGCGCTCGGTGGGTGTCAACACCAACTGCTGGGCGGCGCAGGCCGCCATGGAGACTGTCATGGGCGGCCGGAGCCCCGAGAGCGTGCTCATCCTCGGGTCCGGTGGGTCTTCGAACTCCGTCGCGCTGGCGGCCAGGCGGGCATGGCCGCACGCTCGCCTGGCCGGCAGCGCCCGGAACTCCGCTGCGCTGGCCGAATGGGCCTTCCGGTTCGCGGCGGACAGTGTGGCACCGGCCGACCTCCTCGGGGAGTTCGGCTCCGCGCCGCCCTCGCTGATCATCAACACCACGACGTGGGGCGAGACGGACGCCTCCGAAGCCGGAGAGTTCGCATTCCCCTTCGAGGGTCTGGCGGCGCCCGGCAACGGTTTTTTCGACCTCAACAACCGGACCTCATCGCTTCAGGCCACGGCACTGCAGGCAGGCATGAATGTCATGTCGGGCACGTTCATGCAACGAGTCACCAACGCCTGCCGGGCGGCTCTCCTCAAGGCGGCGACAGCATGACCGACCTCACCGCCACGGCAGGCGGAGAACCCCACGCGCGCGAGAGGGTCTACCGCTATCTCCGGCAGCGGATCACGACCGGGGAGTACGGCGGAGGCATCCGGCTGGTCGAGGAGCAGATCGCCGAAGAGCTGGGCGTCAGCCGCACCCCGATCCGCGAGGCGCTGCAATCTCTGACCAGCGAAGGGCTGGTGCTGCGAGTCAGACGCGGCCAGCTGATCGTGGTCGAAATCGACGCGGAAGCCCGCGCCGAACTGCACCTGCTGCGCTGCGCCTTCGACGAGGTGGCGGCCAGGATGCTCACCGAGAGAGCCGACCGGGTGAACTGGACGCCGCTGTATGAGCTGTTGACGCCACTGGAGACGGCCCTGCGGGATCACGGGATCGGCAGCTCCCAGTTCTCGATGGCCCATCTCGATCTGCACATGGCTATCAACCGTGCCGCCTTCTCCCGGGTCACTTCGTCCTTTTTCGAGCGCCAGGCATTTCTCTATCCCACTGACGACTACGTCCAGCAGCCAGGACACGAGCCTGCGTCCCAACACCGCGCCCTGCTCGACGAGCTCTCCAGCGGAGACCTCAAGCGCGCGACGACCGCTGTTCGAATCCACGCGCTGCGCGGATTCGGCAACGCCACACTCGACTGACCGACGCAAAGATTCCAGGCACAAGGAGCCCCCCATGCCAGATACCGTCACTATGTTCGTCAATGGCCAGGCGATGAGCGGAGGTGAACTCAACGATGCTCTCGCCTCCGCGCAATTCCTCGGACCCGTCCGCACCGCGCCGGAGTACCGGTTCTTCTCCTTCTACAACACCTTCCCCGGGCTCGCGTCGGTGTCTCGGGGCGGCTGGTCCGTTCCCGGAGAGATCTACGAAATCTCCTACACCGAACTCCGGGAGAAGCTCCTTCCGCGCGAGCCGGCGGAGCTCGAATTGTCGGTCATCAGGCTCGAGGACGGTCGGGGCGCGCTGAGCATGGTCTGCCGCGAGATTCCCAGCGATCACGACGATGTCTACGAGATCACCGCCGCGGGCGGTTGGCGCGACCACCTTGCCTCGCTGGCCACCGGGCGGCCTTGATGGGAATCCTGACGGCGGGAACCGGCCCGGGCATCGCGGACCACTACCTGCCGTCGACTCCGGACACGATTTCCTGGGGCACGCTGCCCACCCCGGCGACACCGCCTGTGCTCGAGGTGGACGACGGTGACATTGTCACCTTCGACACCGTCTCCTCAGAGGGGCTCATGGAGGATCAGGGGCGGGACCCCGTGTCCTACTTCGGCCGGTTCGGTATAACCCGCCACGCCATTCTCGACGAAGCCGTCGAGATCGCGGCCTCTGGCCTCAAACGGGAATCTCCGGCCAAGGGCCCGCACATCGTGCACGGGCCGGTGCGGGTCCGGGGCGCCGAGGCGGGTGACTGGCTGAGGGTCGATTTCCTCGATCTGCGACCCCGCGTACCGTACGGGATCATCTCGAGCAGGCATCAGCGAGGATGCCTCCCCGAACGACTGCCACGGAACGACAACGGGACCACACCGGTTGTTTTCAGTCGTTTTTGCAGCCTCTCCGACAACGAGACCCACGCGGTGTTCGACTACCGCACCGGCCGAGCATCGATCGAACTGTCCCCGTTCATGGGACTGTGCGGGGTGACACCGACGGGCGAAACCCCGTTGAGCACGATTCCTCCCGGCTCTTTCGGGGGCAACATGGACATGCGTGAAATCGTCGCCGGGTCGTCCCTGTTCCTGCCCATACAGATTTCGGGAGCCGGCTTCTTCATGGGGGACCCGCATTTCGCGCAGGGCAATGGCGAAATCGCGCTCACCGCGCTGGAGGGTTCGCTCCGCGCCACGGTCCGGCTGTCGGTGGCAAAACCCGGTCCGGGCCTGCTGTCCGGGCAGCGCGCGGCGTGGCCGGTAGCGGAAACCGAAGATCACTGGATCATCCTCGGTATGCACGAAGACCTCAACGAGGCGATGCGCCGATGCGCCGAGCTCTCGGTCCGCTTTCTCGCAGAGCAGACCGGCATGACCGAGAACGAGGCGTATCTGTATCTCAGCGCTGCGGGCGACTTCTCCGTCTCGCAGGTCGTCGACATCGTCAAAGGCGTGCACTGCCTGATCCGCAAAGGGGATTTCGGGATGCGCGGAGATTGGAGCCTGGAGAGGGCGCTCTCAACTGGTCAGTGCATCGTGAGATCATGATCACTTTGCGCTGAACCGGAGGTTGCGGCAGTTGAGTCAAGGGAACCCGCTGTGCGTGCAGGAACGCGAGTCCATATTGCGCGGTCTGGC
>NZ_SUMC01000159.1 GCF_005047355.1 Actinacidiphila oryziradicis | reverse complement strand
CCGCCAGCCAGGTGACCCGATGACGGATGATCAAGCCCGATGATCATGGTCGCCGACCAGCCCACTCATACCTGATGAACCCCAAACCAGCCCCTCTCACCTGCGGATTGAGGATGGAAACTCCTCAATGAGCTGAGAAGGCGCTTTCATGGCTGACCCCTCTTTTTCCCAGGCAGCGCTGATATCGCAGCATTGGGAAGCCGTCCTGAGCTACGCGGAGCTGTGCACGGCGGCGCCAGAAGAGGCGCCGTTCCTCGCCGCGGAGGCGTTTCCGCGCGCGGTACGCGAGCACCAGCCCCTGCACGGGCCGCACTTCGCGTGGCGGCCACGGCTGCTGGTCGCCGTACGGGACGCGGCGGCCCAACGGGAGGCGCAGGGGACGGGCGGGAGTCTGCATCCGGCGCTGCGGAGCTGGTTGTACGCCGAGGCGGACGCGAAAGCCCGGGGGCGGCAGCGGGTTGCGCGGGGCGGGTTCGAGGATCTGCCGGAGCAGGACAAGTGGCTGTTGTGGCACGCGGATGTGGAGTTACGGCCGACGACGGAGACAGCGCTGCTGGTGGGACTCGATCCGGCGCGGGCGGGGACGGAGGTGATGCGGGCCCGGGAGCTGTTCCGGGAGGCATGTCTGCGGGCGCATGTGCTGGGGCTGGCGGACAACGAGTGCCGGGGGTACGCCCGGCTGTTGGACGTGGCGACCCGGACCCCGCAGTCGGTAACGCCGGGCGATCTGAAGCAGCATCTGCACCGGTGTCCGGAGTGCTCGCAGGCGGCGGCCTGCCTGTCACTGCACGCGGGCGGGTTACCGCGGGCGCTGGCCGAGGGGGTGCTGGGCTGGGAGGGGTCGGCGTATTTGGTGAAGCGCCGTGCGGCGGCAACCGAGACGGCCGTCGGGGTGCCGAAGGCCCGCTTCCGTTATGCGCAAGGCACAGGCGCGCAGGCCAGATCCTCCCGGAGGGTGCTCACCGCGGCGGCTCTGGCGGTGCCGGTCGCTGCCGTCCTGATCACGCTCGTCGGCGTACCGGGCGGCTCGGCCAGCACCGGCGCGGTCGGCACGTACCCGGCATCGGCGCAGACCTCGGCGCAGACCTCGGCGCAGACCTCGGCGCCGCAGTCCGGCACCGCCTCGACCGGCAGCCACTCCGCGGTGCCCGCGGCCGACGATCCGGGGTCGCCCGTACCGAGCGGGTCCGGCACGGACAAGCCCTCGGCCCAGCTGTCCGGCAGCGCCACCCGCATCGCCTCCCGGCAAACGACGGACGCACCCGCCAGCGCGTCCCCCACCGCATCGGCGAACGACGGAGCGGCCGCCTGCACCGGCAAGTACACCCTGGTCAACCAGTGGAACACCGGTTTCCAGGCCGAGATCGAGATCACCCCCCGCATGGCCCTCAACGGCTGGGAGGTCCACTGGGACTTCCCCGACGGACAACGCGTCACCCAGATGTGGAACGGCGAGTTCACCCAGAGCGGCTCGCGCGTCACGGTCACCCAGGCCAGCTACAACGCGGCCGTCGCCGGCGGCCAGCCCATCTCCTTCGGCTTCCTCGGCACCTGGTCCAAGAGCAACTCCGCCCCGTCCACCTTCAGTCTCGGCAGCTCCTCCTGCGACGGCTGAGGTGAGGTAAACCTGGGGTCGGGTGTCGTATTCCCAGCGGAAGGGACCACACGATGATCACAGGTACCGGCGGCGGGCCGGCCAAGGACTGGTCGGCGTTCCAGTTCGAGATCTACCTCAACGGACTGACCGGAGCCGTGCCGCGGCTGCCCACCGACCTGACCCGGCTGGAGGAGATGGTCGCGCGGCGGCTCGGCCCCGGGCCGACCGCCTACGTGGCCGGCAGCGCCGGAAGCGGCACCACCGAGCGCGCCAACCGGGCCGCGCTGGACCGCTGGCAGATCCTGCCCCGGATGCTGCGCGACGTCCACAAGCGTGACCTGACGGTGGACGTGCTCGGCCGCCGGTTGCCGGCGCCGCTCGCGCTCGGGCCCGTAGGGGTGCTGTCGATCCTGCACCCGGATGCCGAGATCGCCGCCGTGCGGGCCGCCGCCGCGCAGGGGGTGCCCTTCGTGGCCTCCTCGGCGGCGAGCACGACCCTGGAGCAGATCGCCGAGGCGGCGGGCGACGGCGAGCGCTGGTTCCAGCTGTACTGGCCCAAGGACCGCGAGGTCACGCTCAGCTTCCTCGCCCGGGCGAAGGCCGCCGGCTACACCGCGCTCGTCGTCACCCTGGACACCTGGCTGCTGGCCTGGCGACCGCGCGACCTGGACCAGGCGTACCTGCCCTTCCTGCGCGGCGTCGGCACCGCCAATTACTTCGCCGACCCGGCCTTCCGGGCCGGGCTCACCAAGCCCGTGGAGGAGGACCTGAACGCCGCGGTGCTGCACTTCGTCCAGATGTTCGCCGACCCCAGCAAGACCTGGGACGACCTGGCGTTCCTGCGCGACAACTGGGACGGCCCGATCGTCCTCAAGGGCATCCTCCACCCCGATGACGCCCGCCGGGCCGCCGACGGCGGCATGGACGGCGTCATCGTCTCCAACCACGGTGGCCGGCAGGTCAACGGCTCCATCGGCGCTGCCGACGCCCTCCCCCGCGTCGTCGACGCGGTCGGCGAGCAGATCGATGTCCTCTTCGACAGCGGCATCCGCACGGGCGACGACATCTTCAAGGCGCTGGCTCTCGGCGCCCGCGCCGTGCTGCTCGGCCGCCCCTACGCGTACGGGCTCGCCCTCGACGGCCAGGCGGGAGTGGAGCACGTGATCCGCGCCCTGCTCGCCGAGTTCGAGCTCACCCTCGCCCTGTCCGGATACAGCGCGCCGGGACAGCTCACCTCGGAGGCGCTCGTCGACGCCGCCCGCTGACCACCGGCCGACCGAGAATCGGGGAGGTCAGTCCCGGTCCTCGCTGGTGGCGATCGGCACCCCGTCGCGCACGGCGAGGGTGACGGGGGTGCGCTCGGCGACGTCCAGCAGCCGGGCCCGCTGCGCGTCGTCGAGGTCCCCCGCGAGGGCTATGCGACGCGTGATCCGGCTCGACTCGGCGCCCTTCTCGTACCCCAGGCGCACCCGCACGTCGCTCAGCGGCCAGCCCTTGCGCTGCGCGTACATCCGCAGCGTGATGACGGTGCACGAGCCCAGCGCCGAGAGCAGCAGCCCGAAAGGGGGCGGCCCGGCGTCGGCGCCGCCGATGACCTGGGGTTCGTCGGCGGTCAGCCGGTGGCGGCCGGCCCGGATCTCCACCCGGTAGTTCTCATCGGTGCTGTGGACGACGGCGGCGGCCACCCGCTTGGCGGCCGGAGCATCGGCGTGGGACTCGGGAGCATCCGTCTTTTCCATACATCTGCCTCGGTTCGTCGGTTGTCGCGCCGGCCGGTCCGGCGTCGGCGCCGGGCGCGGTGTGCGGCATGTGGGCCGCGGGGATGACACCGAGCCGGCCGGCCCGGTAGTCCTCGACCGCCCGCATGATCTCGGTCTTGGTGTTCACCACGAACGGACCGTACTCCACGACGGGTTCACGGATGGGCTGACCGCCGAGGATCAGAACCTCCAGGCCGGGCGTGCGGCTGTCCTGCTGCCGCGCGGCGGCGAGGCTCAGCACATCACCCGGACCGTAGAGAGCCGGCCGGCCGGTACGGACGGGCTGCGCCTCGGCTCCTACGCTGCCCTGGCCTGCGAGTACCGGTTTGCTCCGGCTTACCTCCCGTCGCCCCGGTCACACATCGGGCCCGGCACGGAGCGGGAATAGGCGGGTCCCACGAAGCGCTCAGTGGTTGAATAGTAAACAACAGCGACGCAGTGAGGAGCAACATGCAGTTCGGGATCTTCACGGTCGGTGATGTCACCACCGACCCCACCACCGGCAGGACGCCGAGCGAGCACGAGCGGATCAAGGCGATGGTCTCCATCGCGCTCAAGGCGGAAGAGGTCGGCCTCGACGTCTTCGCGACCGGCGAGCACCACAACCCGCCCTTCGTGCCATCGTCGCCCACGACGATGCTGGGGCACATAGCCGCCCGGACCGAGCGGCTCATCCTCTCCACGTCCACGACGCTGATCACCACGAACGACCCGGTCAAGATCGCCGAGGACTTCGCGATGCTCCAGCACCTGGCCGACGGGCGCATCGACCTGATGCTCGGACGCGGCAACACCGGCCCGGTCTACCCGTGGTTCGGCAAGGACATCCGCCAGGGCATCCCGCTGGCCGTCGAGAACTACGCGCTGCTGCACCGGCTGTGGCGCGAGGACGTGGTGGACTGGCAGGGCCGCTTCCGTACGCCGCTGCAGTCCTTCACCGCCACCCCCCGGCCGCTGGACGGCGTTCCGCCGTTCGTCTGGCACGGCTCGATCCGCAGCCCGGAGATCGCCGAGCAGGCCGCCTACTACGGTGACGGGTTCTTCGCCAACAACATCTTCTGGCCCAAGGAGCACTTCAAGGCCCTGATCGGCCTGTACCGCGAACGCTTCGCCCACTACGGCCACGGCACCCCGGAGCAGGCCATCGTCGGGCTCGGCGGCCAGGTGTTCATGCGCAGGAACTCGCAGGACGCGGTACGCGAGTTCCGTCCGTACTTCGACAACGCGCCCGTGTACGGGCACGGCCCGTCGCTGGAGGAGTTCACCAACGAGACCCCGCTCACCGTCGGCAGCCCCCAGGAGGTCATCGACAAGACCCTGACCTTCCGCGAATCCTTCGGTGACTACCAGCGCCAGCTGTTCCTGGTGGACCACGCCGGACTGCCCCTGAAGACCGTCCTCGAACAGCTGGATCTCCTCGGCGAGGAGGTCATCCCCGTACTCCGGAAGGAGTTCGCCGCGAACCGGCCCGCCCAGGTCCCGGACGGCCCCACCCACGCGGCCCTGATCGCCCGGCGCGACGCCGTCACCGCCGGCTCGGTCGCCTGACCCCGCACCCCGGAAGGAGAAAGCACGATGAAACCCCTGAAGCTCGTAGCCGTCTCGGCCGGACTCGGCCAGCCGTCGTCGACCCGGCTTCTCGCCGACCGGCTGACCGACGCGACCAGTCACCACCTGGCGTCCGGAGGCGGCGGAGGCTGCGAGGGAGGGACCCGGGCCGTCGAGATCCGCGTGATCGAATTGCGCGACCTGGCCACCGACATCGCCAACAACCTGGTGACCGGGTTTCCCGGCGCCGCGCTGCGCGAAGCGATCGAGGCGGTGACGGGGGCGGACGGCCTCATCGCCGTGACACCCATCTTCACCGCCTCCTACAGCGGGCTGTTCAAGTCCTTCTTCGACGTGATCGACAACACCGCCCTCGTCGGCAAGCCCGTGCTCATCGCGGCGACAGGCGGCACAGCCCGCCACTCGCTCGCCCTGGAACACGCCATGCGCCCGCTGTTCGTCTACCTCCGCGCCCTCGTCGTACCCACCGCCGTGTACGCCGCCTCCGAGGACTGGGGCACCGGCGGCGACACCCGCACCGACGGCCTCGCCGGACCGGTCAGATCGATCCGACCGCCGCCGTCATCCGCCTTTTCGAACGGCTCGGTTGGGCCACCGACGTGCGCTGGCCCGAACCCACCCGGCTCGAAAGCCGACGACTGTGAGCACGCCTTCGCCCAGGGCGATGCCGACGATGGGTACTGACGGCGATGATCCAGAGCCCTCTACGCCGCCGTCGTGATCGCCCTCGCAGTCGCCTCCGCCGGAACCACCTGGCTCCGCTGAGCACCACCCACCGCACGCCCGGCCCTGGCCCCCCAGCCCCGGGCCGGGCTCCCTCAATGGTGGCCTGGCAGGTCGCCTACGTCGGCAACGGCACGGACCACATCTGGACCCGGGTCCGACTTGGCCGGGGTGGAGCGGATCACCGAGCGGCCGACGAGGCACCGATCACCCTGGATGCCTTCGTCTTCAGGCGTGACGCGCTGCTCGTGGTGGCCCTCCGCAGATGTGACGACGCTTCACTCCTTGGTTGATCCGGCGAGCATCCCGGAGACGAGGGTGCGCTGGGAGAAGAGGAACAGCACCAGCACGGGAAGGATGGCGACGATGATCGCCAGGGCGAGTTCCGGGATGGTGATGTTGAGTCCCGCGCCGGCGACGGGGTTGAAGGACGGCGTGGAGGAGAGCAGCTGGTTCAGTCCCACCTGGACGGGGAATTCATCACTGTTGGGCAGCACCAGATAGGGCAGGAAGAAGTTGTTCCAGTTGCCCACGAAACTGAAGAACGCGACCAGTCCCACCACGGGTTTCGCAAGCGGCAGAGCGATACGGGTGAAAATCTGCCACTGCGAGGCCCCGTCGATACGGGCAGCCGCGAGAATCTCCCGGGGCAGACTCGTAGCGAAGTAGATATACACCAGATAGACACCGAACGGGTAGAACGAGAACGGCAGGATCACCGACCACACCGTGCCGATCAGATGGAACTGGTTGAGCTCCAGGAAGATCGGCAGAACCAGCGTCGCCGAAGGCATGATCATCGTGACCAGCGTGATCACCAGCAGCGTCTTGCGTCCGCGGAACTTCGTCAACGCCAGCGCGTAACCCGCCGGAATACTGGTCACCAGGGTGAGGATCAGGGAGCCGCCGGAATAGACCGCGGAGTTGCGCAGCCACACCAGCATCGCGCCGCTCTGGAAGGAGAACAGATGCTTCCAGGCCGTGGCGATCTGGCCGAAGGATCCGAACGACAGCGGCGAGTTGTGCACCATCTGGTCGGCGGTCTTGGACGGCGCGAGCAGCAGCCAGATGACCGGCAGGATGAAGAAGACCAGCAGCAGTGCGAGCAGCACGCAGATGATCAGGAGCGAGAGCGCCCGCGAGGGCGCGCCGCGCCGGTTGGCTGTGGGGGCGGCGGTTGCGGTGTGTGTCATTTCTCGTCCAGGGTGAACAGGTTCGAGCGGGCCACCAGCAGGCCGGCGCAGATGAGGCCGAGGGCGAGCAGGAACACCGAGATCGCGGCGGCGCCGTTGAAGTCGCCCTGCTGGAAGGCGAAGACGTAGGCGAGCTGGTTGGGCGACCAGGTCGGGCTGACGCGGCCCAGGCTGGCGGTCTGGAGCAGTTGCGGCTCCACGAACAGCTGGGTGCCGGCGGCGAAGGCGAGGATGGTCATGTAGGCGATCCACTGCCTGATCATCGGGATCTGGATGTGCCAGGCGGTCTTCCAGGGCCCGGCCCCGTCCATCCTGGCCGCCTCCAGCACCTCGTCGGGGATGTTGTTCAGCGCTCCGTACATCACCACGATCCAGCCGCCCGCCCCGGTCCAGAAGGCGATCAGGAAGAAGATCACCGGAAGGTGGCCGGGAGCCAGCACGGCGGCGAAGCTGTGCAGGCCGAGGGAGTCCAGCAGCCAGGAGGCCGGGCTGACGTCCGGGTCGAGCATGAACAGCCACACCAGGACGCTGGCCACCCCGGCCAGCGCGCCGGGAATGTAGTACAGGAAGCGGAAGAGCGCCGAGAGCCCCGGGCGCATGCGGCTGCGCAGCACCACCGCCACCAAGACCGTGAGCACCACCAGGATGATCAGCCACATCGCCAGGTAGACCAAGATGTTGGTGAAGGCGGGGACGAACCGGTAGTCCTGGGCGACCTTGAGGAACTGGTTGATGCCGGTGAACTGGCCCTTGTCGTTGGTCAGCGCCAGATAGAAGGCGTAGCCGGTGGGGAAGACGCCGAAGGCGAGCAGCAAGATCGCGTATCCGGCGACGAAGAGGTAGCCGGCCGCCCCGCCACCGCCGCCCCGCCGCGGCACAAGGCCGCGGCGGGGCGGGGAGACGGCGACGTGCCGGGTGTCCAGCACGGTCATTTCGTGGTCACCGTGTATCCGTTGGCCTTGGCCTCATCAGCGATGGCACTCTGCCAGGCCGGCAGCGTCGCGGTGAGCGTCTTGCCCGCGGTCAGGGCCGGCAGCACCACACTGGACCAGGCGGTGGCGTCGCTGAACTTGGTGTTCGACCAGCCGGTCCACACCTCGCCGGCCGCCTGCTGGAAGACACTGCTGATGTCGGTGGCGAAATACTTGCTGTTGTCGGGGTTGGTCAGCCAGGCCTTGGCCGCCGGCACATACGCCGGGTAGGTCGGGGCCTTGGACTGGTTGGCGCTGGAGGTGGTCAGCCAGGTCGTCAGGTCGGTGGCAGCCTTGAGGTTGGTGCTGTGGGAGGAGACCATCCAGACGCCGCCACCGACGTTGCCGGTGGCGGCGGTGCTCTCACCGGACCAGGTCAGCGGGGCCGCAGCAGTGATCTGCTTGGCCGGTGTCTTGAAGGCCGTGTTGAACAGGTACTGGCCGTACCAGGAGGGTCCGTTGGCCATCAAGACCTTGCTGCCGCTGTTCTTGGCGAAGCCCTGGCTGAAGAATCCCTGGGTACTGACGGCCTTGGCCGATATGAGGGAGTCCAGCAGCTTCGACATCCGCGTGCACTTCGGGTCCTGCAGGGCAGTGCGCAGCGTGGTGGGATTCGTCAGCTGGAACGCCGGGCACTGGCTGGACCAGAAGTAGGACTCCTGGGAGTTGGTGTCGCCGACCGAGCCGACCAGGTAGCCGGGGTGCTCCTTGGCGACCTTCAGCCCCAGTGCCTGGTACTGCTCCCAGGTGGTGGGGACCTGGTAGTGCCACTGGTCCATGAGGGACTTGTTGTACCAGAGCACCACCTGCGCGATGTCGTTGCGCATGCAGTAGGTGTGACCGCCTGACTGGCAGGCGGTGAGCGAGCCCTTGGCGAAGTTGTCCAGTGTCGTCTGCGGGACCAGGTTCTGGTCCAGCGGGGCGGCGAACGGGATCGCGTTGGGCTTGGTCGGCTGCGACGCCCAGGTCACATCGGTGGGCGAGCCGAAGACAACATCCGGCCAGCCCTTGCCGGTACGGTCGAAGAGCTGCACCTTCGTCTGCAGGTACGTCGATCCGTCAGCGCTGCCGTCATAGGTGACGACGTTCATCTTCACGCCCGGGTGCTGCTTTTGGTACGCCTGCACCTGCGGCAGCCGGGTCGAGTCGGTCCAGACAGTGATCTGCGACGCGTTGTCCTGCTTGACCGGCTTGAAAGCCGCACCACCGGACGAGGAGGAGGTAGCGGTCGAGGACGTGGCGCTGGCACAGCCTGCCAGAGCGGTAACAGCGCACAGCGACAACGCCGCAGTGGCATTCCGCGCCGCTCTGCGACGGGAACCACTGCTCAGGAATCCGGGAGACTTCATGGTCGTACCTTTCTGTAACTCACGTGCGGGCGAGGTGTAGACGGTGTTGCGGAAAGTGCGGAAAGTGCGGGGGCGGCGGGCTGGCGCCGTCGTCAGGTGGTGGCGCCCTCGATGTACTGCTGGAGTTCCTTGCCGTACTCCAAATCGAGCGGCAGGGCGATGCCGGGGCCGGTGGGGGCGTGCACCAGGCCCTGGTCGTCCACGTGGCGCTCCCGGCGGACCGTGCTCGCGGTCACCAGGGACTCGTAGTAGGTGGTGTTGGAGATCGCCATGCACAGGTGGTGGTTGGGGATGTCGGAGCCGTGCACCTCGGCGCGGATCCGGTAGGCGTCGGCCAGGTGGGCGGTGCGCATCGCTCCGGTGACCCCGCCGCGCAAGGTGGTGCCCACCCGCACCCCGAAGGTGGCGGCGCCCGCCTTGATGAAGTCGGCCGAGTTCATATGGGCGCCGTCGGAGGTCTCGGCGACCAGGAGGGGGATGGGCACGGATTCGGCGAGCTTCTGATAGGCGCTGATGCTGAACTCGCGCATCGGCTCCTCGTACCAGAGATAGTCCGCCCCGGCGAGCGCCCGTCCCAGGTAGATGGCGTCCGGCAGGTCGAAGCCCGCCGAGCCGTCGTACATCAGCGGCACGTCGGGACCGACGTGCTCCCGCAGGGCCAGGCACAGTGCCGCGTCCCTGCGGGCATCGCCCCAGGCGTGGAGCTTGATGCCCTGGTAGCCCAGGGCCAGGCACTGGTCCGCGACGTCGAGGAACTCCTCGGTCGTCGCGAACGTCGAGGTGGAGGCATACGCCGGTATTGCCCTGCGGAACCCACCGAGCACCTGCCAGACCGGCTGGCCGTACACCCGCCCTGCCAGGTCCCACAGGGCGATGTCGATGAGACCGAATGTGGGAAGCGGAAGCTCCTGGATCCGGTCCAGCTCCCATACCCGGTGCCAGAGCCACTCACGCCGGAACGGGTCCTGCCCGATCAGCTCCTCGCGGAAGACCCGCTCCACCAGGTCCTCCAGCATGGCCGCCGCGCCCGGCCGGGCGAACAGCGCCACCCCCTCGGCGCCCTCGTCCGTGCCGATCCGCAGGACCGCGCCGTCGCCCGCCGGAGCACTGCCACCCAGCCCCTCCCGCCAGCGGAAGGGAGGACTGGCCGCCGGAACATGGACCCGGTGGACTTCGACATGAGTGATCTTCATGCTGACTTTCTGTTCTGGTGATCGGACAGGCCGGCGGCACACCGGGACTACCGGTCAGAAGCCGCCGTACGCCTGGAGTTCGTAGATGCTGCCGCCGTTGTAACTCGACCCGGTGATAGTGAGCCGCACATAGCGGGCGGACACCGGCGACGCCGCGAAGGAGTAGTTCGCCGACGAGGTCGTGTTGGCGCCGGTGTGGTCCTCCAGAGTCGACCAGTTCAGGCCGTCGCTGGAGTACTCCAGGAGGTACTTGTAGCCACTCGGCTTCTCGAACGTGGTGACCACGCTGGAGAGTGCGGTGACCTTGCCGAGGTCCACCTGGATCCAGGACGGGTCCGGCAGACCAAGCCCCTGCGCCCAACGAGTGGACAGATCGCCGTCCACCGCCAGCCCCGGGGTGTTGGGATCGGAGTACGACGAGACGGTGACCGGCTTGTTCAGGGCCAGGTCGTTGTCGGCGGGCATGGTGATGGTCGCGGCCGGGCTCGGGGCGGACTCGTTGAGCGCCGCGTCCCGGGCGACGACCGTGAAGCTGTACGCCGTCTGCGGCTTCAGGCCGCTGACCCGCGCGGTGGTCTTGTCGGTGACGGCGATCCGCTTGCCGTCCTGGTACAGCTCATAGGTGGTCACGCCGACGTTGTCGGTGGCCGCGGGCCAGCTCACATCGGCGAGGCTGGGCAGCAGCGGGGTGACGGTCGGCGTCCCGGGGGCGTCCGGGGCCGTCTGGTCGGTGCTCGGCGGCAGGGCCGTGCCGTAGGCCGCGAGCTCGTAGATGCTGCCGCCGTTGCCGCTGGAGCCGGTGACGGTGAGCCGCAGGTAGCGTCCGTCGACCGGCTGGGCGGCCGGGGAGTAGTTGGTCGCCTCAGTGGTGGCCGTGCCGGTGTGGTCATCCAGCGTCGTCCAGTGCACCTCGTCCGGCGAGACCTCGATGCGGTACTTGTAGCCGCCGGCCTTCTCGAAGGTGGTGATGGCGCCGGTCACACCGTACTGGGCACCGAGGTCCACCTGGACCCAGGACGGGTCCGGCAGACCAAGCCCCTGCGCCCAACGGGTGGACACATCGCCGTCCACCGCGAGCCCGGGAGTGTTGGGATCGGAGTAGGAGGAGACGGTGACCGGCTTGTTCAGGGCCAGGTCGCCACCGGACGGCATGGTCACCGAAACCGGCGCGCTGGGCTGGGACTCGTTTCCGGCCGCGTCGCGTGCGGTCACCGTGAAGGAGTACGTCGTGCCCGCCGTCAGGCCGGGGATGCGTACCTTGGGGTCGGTGGAGGCGCTGACCAGCTTGCCGTCGCGGTAGACCGCGTATCCGGTGACGCCGGTGCTGTCCGTGGACGCCGGCCAGCTCAGGTCGGCGACGGTCGGGAAGTCCGTCACCGCGGAAGGCTTGCCGGGGGCGGTGGGCGCCGTCTGGTCACTGCTCACCGGGTCGGGGTCCAGGTGCTGGTACTGCGCCTGGAGACCGGCGTTGTCGACGATCGAGGCCGGCAGCTGACCGCAGCCGTCCACAGTGGTGTTGGCGGTGATCGTGTCGCCGGTGCTGTTGGCCTGCGTGGTGAACGCGGGCTGGGAGGTGAAGTTGTAGTCGACCGTGTTGTCCATGCCGTGGTTCATCAGGAGCCACTGGTAGGACACGTTGCACAACGCGTTGTTAGTGAGGTGCCAGTACCGGCTGCCCTCGTCCTGGTAGATCGCGCCGTAGGCCGGGGTCGGAATGCTGTTGATGTAGTTGCCGGAGACCACGCCGCCGGGGTCGGAACTCAGCGTGTAGATGGCACCGCCGTCCGCCTGCAGCTTCATGATGTCGCTGATCTCGTTGTCGCTGACCACATTGTTCTGGCTGGTGGTCGGGGTGGTCCAGACCGGGACACCGGAGTTGCCCGGGT
>NZ_SUMC01000158.1 GCF_005047355.1 Actinacidiphila oryziradicis | reverse complement strand
TCACCTGGACCGCGACCGCCGACGAGATCCTCGCCAAGGTCCGACTCGTCCAGACCAACATCAAGAAACTCGTCGACAACAACGCGAAGTGACACAAACAGGATCACGAGACACTAGGACTCCCCGTACCCGGATAGGACTCCCCCGTACCCGGACCTCCTGGGCTCACCGCGGAACCCCGTGAGGGAACCCTAGTCGCACTTAGTTTAGAGCTACTTGGTAGGTAGTGTCCACTGTTTCCGCTGTTCCCCGGCCCACGGTGGGGTCTCCAGCACTCTTAACGCTTATCCCATAAGGCGGCAAAGCTCGCCACGTACCTTGATCCTAACCTACCAAGCTTTTCAGGGCGATAATCAAGCGCCGTCGGAAAACAGCGGCGGACTGTGCGACCACTGGTTCCGGCCTTCGCCGCCAGGCGCCAGGGAATCGCAGCACACAGCCGAAACAAAGACGGAGGACCGAGATGAAGATCGCGCCATTCGACGAATCTGCATTTCACATGGACCACCCGAGGGGCACGGTGTCCTTCAACTACCTGCTCATGGGTGGTGAGCCCGAGACCCCGGAGAACTACCGCTACATCCTGGGCCGCCAAGAGGCGGACTTCAACATGCCCCGGCACCGCCACACCTTCGAACAGATCCGCCTCCCCCTGGTCGGCGACATGAACCTGGGTAAGCAGGGCATCCTGCACGAGGGCGAGATCGGCTACTTCCCCGAGGGGCAGACCTACGGCCCGCAGGACGACCCGATCGGTGACCCGAAGCAACTGCAGTTGGTGCTGCAGTTCGGCGGTGCCTCTGGCTTGGGCATGGGCGCCGGTCGCGGCCGGGGACCGGCCTCGAGCCGGCCGGAGGGCGAGCGGCGGCGCGAGCGCAGGTCGACCAGGTTCCCCCGGCCCCGCTACAAGGGCGTCCTCATCATGAACCCCGCGCACTTCAACTGGCTGCCGATCCCGGATGCGGCGGGCGTGGAGCGCAAATACATGGGTGCGTTCACCGAGCGCGGCTTCTGGATCGAGATGATCAAGATCGATGCCGGGGCGGAGTGGTCTCCGACCAGTGAGGGCGCCCGGCGCCTGATCGTCGCCCTTTCCGGCGCCGCCACGGTGGATGGCGAGAGCATTGGGCGGCTGGCCGCGATCCAAGCCGACGCCGGCGAGAAGCTCCAGGTCAGCGCCACCGAGGAGACGGTGCTCTACATCGTCGGCCTGCCCCCCGTCCAGCTGCCGAGCACCCCCTCGGACCAGTTCGACACCATCGAGAGTGACGGTGGGATCCAGTTCGAGAACCCCAGGCAAGCCGTCTGATCGGCGCTCCGGGATCCTGCGCCCACAGATCGCCCACGCGAAGGCCTGGGGATGCCTCGGCACCGGCGCGGGTGGCGCTGCCGGTGCGCGGCACGCGACCCGCGACCCGGCCTTCTTCGCTGCCCTGGCGGCCATCTCCGAGGGCCGCATCGCGTCTTCCCGCGGAGGCGTGCTGATCCGCGACACGGCGGGGAGCCTGCTCGGCTCGATCGGGGTCAGCGGGGACCGTCCCGAGAACGACGAAGCCTGTGCCGTCGCCGGAGTCGAAAGCGTCGACCTGGTCGCCGACGCAGGCTGACCGCCGCACAGTCGGCTGCATCCACTCGGGCCGATCCGGCGCGGGACGGCACTGTCACGCTTGCCGCCCCGCCCGTTGTTCAGACGACGTCTCCACCCCGGCGGTCCACCGCCGCGAATCCGCTATTCACCCGACGTGAAAATTGTGATGCTCCATGGAGAAAACGGCCGAAGAATTCTCTGAAAACACCCATCCCCGACGCCAGCACGCGCTGGTGATCTGTCTCGTCGCCGGGTTCATGACCCTACTCGATGTGAGTATCGTCAATATCGCACTGCCATCGATGGAACGCAGCCTGCACCTGTCGCCGGCCGACGTGTCCTGGGCCGTCGCCGGCTACGCGTTGACTTTCGGGCTGACACTGGTGCCGGCCGGCAGACTGGGCGATGAGGTGGACTTCCTACGTCCGGTGCGCCGCAGCGCTACCGCGGTGAACATCGAGGTCGAGGTCGAGGTTGCCAGGTAAAAGTTGACCGAACGGGCGGCTGTCGGCAACGGGTGAACGAGGCTCCGAATCCGGAGCCTCGTTCACCCGTTGCCGACAGAATCGGAATGAAACGGGCCACGAGAGGGTTGTCATGACCGTGGCACTTGAGCGCCTCGGAGAGAAAGGCACCACCATGAAGGTCCGACAGTCACTACGCGCTTTGAAGGCCAGGCCGGGGGCGCAGATCGTGCGCCGACGCGGCAGGGTGTTCGTCATCAACAAGAAGGACCCGCGGTTCAAGGCCCGCCAGGGCTGACTGAGTGCGCGGAGCGCCGGCTGAGAGCCCGGTGACCGTGCCGCGGCCTGCCGTGTCTGTATGTGTGGGCAACCCGGCCCTTGGGCCATGGCCGGGCGCGTCCTACAGGCGGAAGCTGGTGGCAGTGGCCGGAAAGCCCGGCACGATCACTGACCGGAAGTCGTGGGTGAACGCGATGACAACGACAACCTACTCAGCCCAGGTGGCCGGAGTGTGCGCGCCCGATACGGGGCTCGCCAAGGAAGCGACCGAGCTGGTCCGGGACACAGCCAGCGAACTCGTCTACCATCACTCCCGCCGCGTGTACTGGTTCGGCGCTCTGCAGGGCCGAAACCGCGACCTGAGCTTCGACCCCGAGCTCCTCTACGTCGGCGCCATGTTCCACGACCTCGGGCTGAGCAAGCGCTTTCAAGCCAGTGGCCGCCGCTTCGAGGTCGACAGCGCGGACGAGGCGCGGCGCTTCCTGCAGGCCCATCAGGTCCCGGAGGACAGCATCCGCAGGGTGTGGACCGCCATCGCCCTGCACACCACCCCCGGGATACCCGAGTTCATGGAGCCCGAGGTAGCGCTGGTGACCGCCGGCGTCGAGTACGACGTACTCGGCATCGGATACAAGGACATCTCCGACGCCGACCGCGAGGAGATCGTCGCTCGGCACCCCCGCCCGAATTTCAAGCAGCGGATCCTCAGCGCCTTCACCGACGGGATCCGTCCGAAGCCGGAAACCACTTTCGGCAACGTCAAAGCGGACGTTCTGGAGCACTACGTGCCGGGCTTCGAGCGAGGCGACTTCGTCCGCACCATTCTCGACTCGCCATGGTCCGAGTAACCTCCGGCAGCGGCCCGGCGCACGTAGTGACGGTCGTGGCCTTCGACGGAGCCCAGCTTCTCGATGTGACTGGGCCCGTCGAAGTGTTCACGACAGCCAATTCGCACGGCGCCAACTATGACGTACGCCTTGTGTCCCCCACGGGCGAGGACGTCCGCACCTCCTCCGGGGTGCGCCTCGGGGTGGAAGGCGGGTGGCAGGACCTGCCGCTGCGGCTGGGGACGTTGCTCGTGCCGGGAAAGCAGGACTGGCGACAGGCTGTGGCCGACCGCGGCCTCGTGGCCGAAATCGCGCATCTGGCACAGCGTTCCAAGCGGATCGCGTCTGTGTGCGCGGGAGCCTTCCTCCTGGCGGAGGCCGGAATCCTCGACGGCCGCCGAGCGGTGACCCACTGGCAGCTCGCGAGGGACATGGCCACGGCCTATCCCCAGGTCACGGTCGAAGCGGACCCCATCTTCGTGCGGGACGGCGAGGTCATCACCTCCGCCGGTGTCACAGCCGGAATCGATCTCTCACTGGCCCTGGTCGAGGAGGACTACGGGGCAGACATCACGCGTAGCGTCGCTCGGGAGCTCGTGGTCTTTATGGCACGCCCCGGAGGGCAGTCGCAGTTCAGCGCCCGCCTCAGTTCCCGCGAGGCCACCCACCCAGCGGTCCGGCACATCATGAACACGGTCGGAGCCGACCCCGGCACCTCGCACAGCCTGGAGACCCTCGCGCATGAGGCAGGCGTCAGCACGCGCCATCTCACCAGGCTCTTCCGTACGGAGACCGGTATGACTGTGTGGCAGTATCTCGAATCCGTCCGGCTCGAAGCCGCACAAGCACTCCTCGAAGCGGGCAGCGACGCGGTCGACACCGTTGCGGAGGAGTCGGGATTCGGATCAGCGGAATCCATGCGCCGGGCCTTCCAGCACAGCCTGGGGATCTCGCCCACCGCGTACCGGGCGCGTTTCCGGACAACAGCTTTCCCGCTGGCGCTGGTGCACGCCTGACGTCCCTTCCGACCCAGCAATCGGGTGCTGCGCGAACTCGGCCTCACCGACGCCGACCCCACCCAGGACATCGGGCTGCCCGAACGCACCCGGACCCTGGTCAGCCCCCTGGCGGAGGACGAAGCCGTCGGTCACGACGACGTGGGTGGAGTAACCGCCCTGGGTGAGCGTGCCGTCCTTGTCAACAGAACCGTAGGTGAGGGTGTTGCCCTTGAGGCAGTACTGCTCCTCGCCCTTGAGGCAGTTGGCGCACTCGCGGCAGGAGTCGACCATGCAGCCGACGCCGACCCGGTCGCCGACGGCGTACCGGGTGACCTCGGAGCCGACCTGGGCGACGATTCCGGCGATTTCGTGGCCGGGGACAAGGGGGTAGGCCGACGGGCCCCAGTCGCTGCGGGCGTTGTGGATGTCGGAGTGACAGATCCCGGAGTACTTGATCTCGATGAGGACGTCGTGCGGGCCGACGTCACGGCGCTCGATGACGGTCGGGGTGAGCGGTTCGGTCGCGGACGTGGCGGCGTACGCATTGACGGTAAGCTCGTTTCTCCAGTGAAGTGGTTCTGATGGGTTTTGGCTGCCTACGGCTGCGAAGCCGCCGCCACCGTCCCGCTGGACCTCACCGGGTTACTCCGGATGTGCTGTCGCTGTCGTCGTAGGCGAACTCAAGCTCGTTGTGAACGGAGACGACACCGTCGACCGAGCGGCAGAGCTGGACCGCGATGGGGACCATGCTCTTCTGCCCGACCCTGCCGCGCAGCGTCACCACGCCGTCTCGCACGCCCGCCTGGACGGCTTCCGGGGCGATGGAGAGGACCTGGCCGAGTACCTCGTATTGGACCTCCTCGCGGATCGCCGCATCGTGGCGGAGGAAGATCTGGAGCAGGTCGCAGCGGCTGGCGATGCCGACCAGTCGGCCGACTTCATCGACCACGGGCAGGCGCTTCACCTTCTCGTGGTCCATCAGTCGGGCCGCCTCGATGACATTCCATTCCGGCCGGGCGGTGATGACGGGAGATGTCATCAGTTCACCAGCGGTCTCGGCCTCGGACCGGGCCCGCTCTCCGACTCGCCACTGCGCCGGCCGGGCCGCGCCGCGGCCCTCCGGATCGGGAACGCTCACCTCTTTGCGGAGCAGATCCGCCTCGGAAACGATGCCGACTGGGCGATTCTGCGCGTCGACGACCGGGACCGCGGTGATGTCGTTCCGGCTGAACAGCTTCGCAATCTCCTTCACTGGGGTGTCGGGGCGGACCTTGATAACGTCCTGGGTCATCACGTCGTGGATGCTGCGGTGCCGCATGGTCTCCACTCCTCCTCCGGAAGTTTCCTTCTCTGAAAGCGTCTCGGTCTCCCCTCCACTCTCCGTCGCTGGAGGGCCTTCGCACAGGGCCGTTCGGCCCGGCGTCGGGGCCCATCGGCCGTGCCTGGCGTTCCTGGGCTGACAGCGGGCACGAGTCGGAGACCCGCCTGCGCACCCGTGACTGTCCCTCCGCGAAGCCGGACAGCCGCAAGGCCCCGGCCGAGGGGAGGGCCCGTGGTTGCGACCGGCGTGTGAAAGCCCACAGTCGCCCAGGCCCGCCGAGGGGAGCGGCGGGGACGGCGTTGTGCGGGGCCGGCCGGGCCTTGATCACGGGCAGCCCCGGCCGATTGCCTTCACCGCCCCGTGCACCGACAACACGTCGATCAAGAGACCTTCCGGGGGCGACCGGAGGTTCAGCGCCCCCAGGCCCCGTCACCAGGTCATCTCCCCCGTGCTCTCCGCAGCCCGGTGGCTTGGTGTTCAGTCGCGGTAACGGTGGTCGTCATGGCCGCCGGACACGCCGATGAAGGAGGCCAGCGCCAGGAATCCGACGGCCATCATGATCAGGCCCACGATCCGTGGCTCATCGTCGGCATACTGCTCGACGTGGGCGTCATCCTCGCCGTCGCCCAGGAGTGGCCAGGGTCTTCAACTGTTGATGGTTTGGCTGCGTGTTCCTGCTGCTGGCGCTGGCGCCCATCGGGCGCATCGTCTACACGCAGCAGGCCCTGCCAGCCGTCCTGCCGGTGAACTTCTGGCTCGACCGTGACTTCTCCATCGTCCTGCGCACCTCGGCCGCCTCCCGTATGGCCCGCGCCGTGGACAACGCCGTGGTCGCCTTTGAGGTGGACCAGTTCGACGAGGCCGCCCACACCGGATGGAGCGTCGTCGTTACCGGCCGGGCCACGCTGGTGACGGACCCCGGCGAACGGAAGCGGTTGCGGGATTCGGGCGTGCGGTCCTGGACGGCCCCGGTGGAAGAGGTGTTCATCACCGTCGCCCCCGAGCTGGTCACCGGACGGGCACTGGAGGATACGGGGGCCGGTCGGCCGTCGTGAAGTGACCAATGGGCCCTGTGGCCCAACAGCGGCCGCGCACAACAGTGGTGAGCACAGCGGCCGATCACGACCGACCGAAGCCACCTATGCTGAGGAGCAAGCCGTGGCCAAGGCGTATCTCGTCGGAAGCGGCATCGCCGCACTGTCCGCAGCCGCGTTCCTGATCCGTGACGGGGGCTTCGCGGGGACCGACATCCAGCTCCTGGAAGAGCAGGAGCGGACTGGCGGCAGCCGGGATGCCGGAGGGGACCCCGAGGCGGGCTACACCATGCGGGACGGGCGGATGTTCGAGCTCCAGTTCCGCTGCACGTACGACCTGCTGTCCTCGATCCCGCTGGACGACCCGTCGAAGTCGGTGACGGAGGACGACGTGGTCTTCACCGTCGAGTACTCGGTGCGCACCGCCTGGACCGCCGTCACCGTGCTGCTCCACCTCAAGAAGCAGCCGCCGCCGGTCTACCAGGGCCACCGCGACCCCCGAGTGCCGGCACACGCCCTGGGAACCATGCACCGCCGGTAGCCGCACCGAACCACCGCAGCGAGCCTTGCCGCCGGTCTGTGGGCCCGGCACACCGGGCAGCCCTGGCAGACCACGCTGTTCCTCGCGCTGTTGGCCGCCCAGCTCGGGGTCGTACTGGGACTGCGGGAGCGGCTGCTCACCCGGGAGAACCCGTTCCTGCCGGCGGCCGTGCTGGCTGCGGTGGGTCTGGGCGCCGCCGCGCTGTACGTGCCGTTCCTGCGAGATGTCCTGGAGACCTCGCCGCCGGCCTGGCCCGCTCTCGCGGCCGCCCTGGCCGCGGGCCTCACCGGCTTCTGCGCCGCCCGCGCCGAAAACCCGTCCGCCCGGACAGGCCCTAGGAAGGCTCCCCGGCGGCGTCGCCCAGGGCAGCGGCGTGGTCGGGGACGTAGGTCTGGAAGTCGCGGGGAGGACGTTCGTAGCCGGTGGACGGCGGGCGTGGGGGCAGTTCCAGAACCGGCCGCCCGACCTCGTGGTAGGGGACGGTGGACAGCAGGTGGGCGATCATGTTGATCCGGGCGCTGCGCTTGTCGTCGCTCTCCACGACGTACCAGGGCGCCTCGGGGATGTCGGTGTGCACGAACATCTCGTCCTTGGCCCGCGAATAGGCCTCCCACCGGCCGATGGACTCCAGGTCCATCGGTGAGAGCTTCCAGCGGCGAGTGGGGTCCTCCAGCCGGGCGCGGAACCGCTGCTCCTGCACGGCGTCGCTGACCGAGAACCAGTACTTGCGCAGCAGGATGCCGTCCTCGACCAGCAGCCGCTCGAAGATCGGGGCCTGATGCAGGAACCGGCCGTACTCCTCCTTGGTGCAGAAGCCCATGACGTGCTCGACACCGGCGCGGTTGTACCAGCTGCGGTCGAACAGGGCGATCTCGCCTCCCGCCGGCAGGTGCTCCATGTAGCGCTGGAAGTACCACTGGGTGCGCTCGCGCTCGGTCGGGGTGGGCAGTGCCACGATCCGCGCGACACGGGGGTTGAGGCGCTCGGTGACGCGCTTGATGGTGCTGCCCTTGCCGGCCGCGTCACGTCCCTCGAAGACGACGACGAGCCGGGCGCCCTCGGCCCGTACCCACTCCTGGAGCTTGACCAGTTCCACCTGCAGACGCAGGAGCTCGCGCTCGTACACCTGCCGGGACAACCGCTCCGGCCGCGTGCCGTTCCCGGAGTGCTTCTTGCCGGCTGCCATCGGCTCCTCCTGTGCGGGGTGAATTGCCCGGTCTCACGCTACGCGGCAATCCATCGCGCGGGCCGGGTGGCCGGGCGATGAGGCCCGAGTGGCCCATGCGCCCCGAAGAGTGCTGGTCCACGCTTGAGGTGCGGCGGTTTTCGCACGGGGGCGTACCGCCGCCGCGTGAAAGGAGGCGGCCATGACGCGCCCTGTCACAGTCGGGCTGGACGGTACCCCGGAGAGCCTGGCCGCAGCGGACTGGGCAGCCCGCGAGGCATACCTGCGTGGTGCGCCGCTGAGGCTGGTGAACGCCTGGCCCGGGGAGCCACAGCCGGAACTGCCGCCGGAGCAGGAGGCTGCCTGGCACCACTGGGCGGAGCGCAGCCTGCGAACAGCGCGGAACGGGCTGGGCAGGGCGTATCCGGGACTGCGGATCGCCACGGAACAGATCCCCGGCTTCCCCATCTGTGTGCTGCTGGCGGAGGCGGAGGGGGCGCAGCTGCTGGTGCTCGGCTCTCGTGAGGTCGGGTCGGTCGCCGGGTTCTTCCTCGGATCGGTCGGCCTGGAACTCGCCGCTACGGCACGCACGGCCGTGGTGCTGGTACGGGGCCGCACCGGCAGCGGCGCACAGAGCGACGTGGTCGTGGGGCTCGGGCTGCGGCGGCCGTGCGAGAGCGTCCTGGAGTTCGCGTTCGACGCCGCCGCCCGGCGCGGAGCCGTCCTGCGCGCTGTGCACGCGGGCCGGATTCCGGCGGTCTGGGCGTACGCGCCGTGGCTCGTCGACGCGAGCCTGCGCGATGCGCGGGAGGGGGACGGCCGCATGCTCAGCGCCACGCTGGAGCCCTGGCGGGCCAAGTACCCCGAGGTGCGGGTCTGTGAGGAGATCGCCTCCGGCAGCCCGTCCCGGAAGCTGGTGAGCGCGGGCTCCGGCGCGGCACTGCTGATCGTCGGCCGTGGCCCGCACCGAGGCGGGGGCCTTGGGCAGCGGATCGGGCCCGTGGGGCAGGCCGTGACTCATCACGGTGCCTGCCCGGTCGCGATCGTCCCGTACGAGTGAGCGGTCTCCGGCCGGAAGACGCCAAGAGACAACGAAGGAAGGGAAGATCATGAAGGCATTCGTGTACCACGGTCCCGGGCAGTCCTCCTGGGAGGACGTCCCCGACCCAGGGATCGAGGACGCCGGGGACGCGGTCGTCCGCGTCGACACCACCACCATCTGCGGCACCGACCTGCACATCCTCAAGGGCGATGTGCCGGAAGTCGCTCCCGGCACCGTCCTCGGCCACGAGGCCGTCGGCGAGGTTGTCAAGGTCGGCAGCGGTGTCCGTACCGTCCGGCCCGGGGACCGGGTACTGGTCTCGTGCATCTCGGCCTGCGGGCGCTGCCGCTTCTGCAGGGAAGGCTCGTACGGGCAGTGCCTCGGCGGCGGAGGCTGGATCCTCGGCCACCTGATCAACGGCACCCAGGCCGAGTACGTCCGCGTGCCCTTCGCCGACCTGTCCCTGCACCCGCTGCCCCGCGCGGTGAACAGCCAGGACGCGGTACTGCTGGCCGACATCTTCCCCACCGCCTACGAAGTTGGCGTCCTGAACGGCCAGGTGCGCCCTGGCGACACAGTCGTGGTGGTCGGCGCCGGGCCCATCGGGCTCGCCGCGATCGCCACGGCACGGCTCTTCTCGCCGGGCCGGATCATCGCCGTCGACCTCGCGCCGACCCGCCTGGAGGCGGCCAAAGAGCTGGGCGCCGACGCGGTCGCACACGCGGCGGAAGAGCCCGACCGGCTGGTCGCCGACCTCACCGAGGGTCTCGGGGCTGATGTCGTGATGGAAGCGGTGGGCGTGCCGGAGACCTTCGAGATGTGCACGCGCATGGTGCGCCCCGGCGGGCACGTCGCCAACATCGGCGTGCACGGCAGGCCCGCGACACTGCACCTGGAAGACCTCTGGATCAAGAACCTGACGATCACCACCGGGCTGGTCGACACCTACTCCACGCCCACGCTGCTGCGCATGCTGACCGCGGGCCGGCTGCCCGCGTCGTCGCTGGTCACCCACACCTTCGAGCTGGACGGGATGGAGGAGGCGTACGACGTCTTCTCCCGGGCCGCCGACACCGGGGCACTCAAGGTCGTACTCGGCGGAAAGCACCACGACGAAGTGACGCTCAGGGACGCGTGAACACGTTCAGGAATCCGTGAAAGGAAGTGATCGGCCGTGTCCGAGCCGGTGAGGACTATGGGCGACATCGGGCGGCGCATTGCCCTACGACGCCAGCAGCTGGGGCTGACCCGAGAAGAGGTGGCCGCCCGGGCGGGGACGGCTCCGGCGTACTTGCAGTACGTGGAGGACAAACCGGCCGCGGCCCCGGGCACGGGCTTCCTGCTCATGCTGGCAAATGCGCTGGAGACCACCGTGGCTGAGCTGCGCGGCGGCGGGGCCGATCTGCCGCCCGGCGTGGGCCGGGCCGCCTACCACCCCGAGCTGCTGGAGCTGGATCCCCAGGAGTGCCGGGCCCGGCTGTCCACCCACGGCGTGGGACGCGTCGCGGTGTCCACGCCACACGGCCCCGCCATCGTCCCCGTCAACTACGCGGTCGTGGACGGCGCCGTCGTCTTCCGGACAGCGCCCGACGCCGCGCCCGCCCTGGCCGCCGGCACCGAGGCCGCCTTCGAGGTGGACCACATCGACGAGGCCCTGAGCCAGGGCTGGAGCGTGCTCGTCGTCGGCCGCGCGGAGCACGTCACCGACCCCGCCGCCATCCAGCACCTCGCTGACGAGGCCCGGACCGGGCCATGGGCGGGCGGCGACCGCGAACTGTGGGTGCGCATCGCCCCGGAACGGATCACCGGACGGCGGATACAGGTCCGCTGATCCGGTACTGCCTATGGAAAAGGGCCCGAACGGCCGGGCGGGCGGGCGGGGACCGTTGGCCCCTGAGGCAGCTCCAAGCCACATACGGAGTCCCGTCAAGCAAGGGGGCTACGAGGGCAGGGGCCGTCGGGGTCCGCATGGGAGCGAACGACCCTTGTGTGGCCCGGTCGGCCCCTGCCAGGGATGCCGTCGATGTCCGACGATGGTCTTGACAGTCCCGCTACCAGGGAGGCCGACATGATCCGGAATCCGCAGACCGTGGGCGATGTGATGACCGCGACCGTGGTGGCCGTGACCAGTGAGGCGCCGTTCAAGGAGATCGTGAGGACGCTGGAGAAGTGGAAAGTCAGCGCCGTGCCGGTGCTGGAGGACCAGGAGCGGGTGGTCGGTGTGGTCTCCGAGGCCGACCTGCTGCGCAAGGAGGAGCGCCGCGACAGCAGGCGGCCCTCTGAGCAGGAGATGGCCAAGGCGGACGCCGTCACCGCCGGTGCGCTGATGACGGCTCCCGCCGTCACCGTCCGTGCGGACGCCCCGATCGCCCAGGCCGCGCGGGCGATGGCCCGGCACCGGGTCAAGCGGCTGCCGGTGGTGGACGAGAAGGGCCGGCTGAAGGGCATGGTCAGCCGGGGTGACCTGCTCAAGGTCTTCCTGCGGTCCGATGAGGACATCGCGGAGGATGTCCGCCACGTCCTCGCCCAGTACTTCCCCGTTGCCTGGGAGACCGTGGAGATCGGCGTGTCCGAGGGCGTCGTCACCCTGAGCGGGCTGCTCCACGACACCTCGATGGTGCCGGTCGCAGCCCGCCTGGTCCGGACCGTCGAGGGCGTCGTGGACATCACCTTCGACATTACGAACGGCTCGATGGCTCCCCGGTGAGAGCGGCCCGGCACGCCTCCAGTCGGGCGACGGGCACGCGGAAGGGCGAGCAGGAGACGTAGTCGAGCCCCGCGTCATGGAAGAAGTGGATCGAATCGGGGTCACCGCCGTGCTCGCCGCAGACGCCGACCTTCAGACCGGGCCGGGCGGCGCGGCCTTCGTCGACCGCGATCCGCACCAAGCGCCCGACGCCGTCGCGGTCGAGGGTCTCGAAGGGCGAGGCCGTAAAGATCTCCTTGTCGAGGTAGGCGGAGAAGAAGGCGCGCCGAAGGCTCGTACGACTGCTCCTTTCATGGCGGGGGTCTCCTTAACGGGGTGCCGGTACGGGTTCGGTGCGGGTTTCAGTCGTGCGGGACGACGGCGACGGGGGCTGCGGCATGGTGCAGTACCGCATGGGTGACGGGTCCGATGTGCATGCCGACCGGTGCCCGACGGTTGCGGCGACCGACGACCACCAGCGAGGCATCGGACGCGGCCTCCACCAGGTGTTGGGCGGCCACGCCGATCACGGCCTGCTCGGTCACCTCGACGCTGGGGAACTTCCCGCGCCAGGGACGCAGCGCCTCGGCCAG
>NZ_SUMC01000157.1 GCF_005047355.1 Actinacidiphila oryziradicis | reverse complement strand
ATGGTGCGGTCGGACTCGGAGTACACCTGGGCGGCCTTGAGGATCTGCGCGCGGGTCAGCCCCGACTGGTGCTCCAGCTCCTCCCACGGCGTGGCCTCACAGGCCTTCTGGTACTCCTCCAAGCCCGAGGTGTGGCGCTGGATGAACTCGCGGTCGACCGCCTTGGGATCGTGGCCGGCCTGATCCAGCAGCGCCTTGGCCATGCCGCGCAGCAGCGCCATGTCGCCGCCGATGCGGGGCTGGAGGTTGAGCGTGCTGGTTCGCGTGGAGTGGAACAGCGCCATGTCGGTGAAGTCGTGCGGGACGATCGTCCGGGTGGCGGCGGCCTCGACCAGCGGGTTGACGTGCACGATCTGCGCGCCCCGGCCGTGGGCCTCGGCGAGCGCGGTGAGCATCCGCGGGGCGTTGGAGGCGGCGTTGACGCCCATGATGAACAGCGCGTCGGCGCTCTCCCAGTCCTTCAGATCGACGGTGCCCTTGCCGGTCCCCAGCGACGCCTCCAGGGCCCGGCCGCTCGCCTCGTGGCACATGTTGGAGCAGTCCGGCAGGTTGTTGGTGCCGAATTCCCGCGCCATCAACTGGTAGAGGAATGTCGGCTCGTTCCCCAGCCGGCCGGAGGTGTAGAAGGACGCCTCGTGGGGGCTCTGGAGACCGCGCAGGGTGTCCCCGATCAGGTCGAAGGCCGACTGCCATCCGATCGGCACATAGTGGTCGCTGTCCGGGTCGTACACCATCGGTTCGGTCAGCCGGCCCTGGTCCTCCAGGGCGAAGTCACTCCACTCCATCAGCTCACTCACGCTGTGCGCGGCGAAGAACTCCCGACCGACACGCTTGCGGGTCATCTCCCACGTGACGTGCTTGATCCCGTTCTCGCAGATATCCAGGTGCAGGCCCTTGGTGTCATCGGGCCATGCGCACCCGGGGCAGTCAAAACCGCGCCCCTCATGGTTCATCCGGAAGATCGCACGGGGCCCGTCGATCAACTCCCTCTCGCGCGCCAGCAGCCGGCTGACGCTCTTGGCCGCTCCCCAGCCCGCCGCGGGATGGTGGTAGGGCCGGTGTTCCGGTCCGTGTCCGTTCTCGGGGCCGAGCCCCAGCGCCGGTTTGCCTGCCGGCGGCTGGCCTCGCATGGACTTCTCCCGCTGCGAGGTCTCCGGCTCCTCGGGCCTGCGATCGGCAACGCTCACGTCATCACCTCTGGACTTCTCTCGGGCATTCGCAATAGCAAAAATCGGAACAAATTGTTCTATTTCAATCTAAAAACCCAATATAGGTCCTGTCCAACGCTGGCGCCCGCCCCGGGCCAGGGACGCCCGTGGGCCTTGCTCGCCGCACCGGTCGTCGGCCCGGGCGGGGCCTCGGCGCACCGCACACGGTGCCGTCTGCCTGCGGGGGCCATTACCGCCGGCACCCCGCCGCGCCACGGAACTCGCTGGGCTCCGGGCCCGCCGGGGCTGTCGGCGGCGACCTCGGCCGGGGCAACCGCATAGACACCCACGACAACGAAGCCGGCCAGGCAGAGCACCCCCAACGCGTGTGCCCACTCCGCGCCGGCCACGGTCAGCAGGCCGATCCCGGCGAGGAACAACGCCCCGGTCACCCGTCCCGCCAACCCGTGCTTCCCAGCAGCCCGCTGAGCCTGGACGGGCGGGACCCCGGTGCCCTGCAGCCGGCCGGGGTCGAAGCGGCCCCTGAGTACGAGGGAGAACAGCAGCGAGAGCGACGGGAACAGGATGACCGCGCCACCGAGCACGGCCACGGTGACAGCGATCAGCGTGTCCCTCGGCGCGGCCGCCTGCCGGACGGTCAGCCCAGGCAGGAAGTTGGGCGACTGAGCGAGCGCCCATCCCGTGACGATTGCCGCGACGGCCAGCGCGGCGCTGGCCCGCCCCGGGCCGTAACGCCGTAGCCAGACGAGCAGCAGGGTAGCGATTCCGGCGAGGGGCGAAACCACCAGCGCCGGCAGGCCGGACCCGGTGACCAGGCCGCGGTAGAGCGTAGGCGAGTCGGCCCTCAGTACGCCGAGGCCGCCGAGCGCGAGTGCTCCCGCAAGGACGCCGCTCGCCAGCGCGCGCTGCCGAAACCAGCGTTCCAGGTCCGGCTCGCCCACGCGCACGGCGTCCGCACAGAGGTAGACCGCGGCCAGGAAGCCGCCGATCGCGACAGCGAGGACCCCGATGAGCATCGAGGTGGGGTTCACCCAACTTGTCCATAGGTCGCCCGCCGCGTTGCCAACCGGCACCCGCCCTGAGGCGATTCCGCCCGTGATCGTGCCCAGCGCGAACGGTGTCAAGATCGACGACAGCGCGAAGACGCTGTCGATCACCCGGCGCTCGTGCGGCTCGGACGCGCCGGCGCCCAGTGCGTAGGTGGTCCCGCGGAAAATGATGCCGAGAGCAGCGATGAACAGCGGTACGGACAGTGTCGAGGCGACCGACCCGGAGACGACGGGGTAGGCGGTCCAGGTCACGGTCAGCACGAAGACCAGCCACACATGGTTGGCCTCCCACACCGGCGCGAGGGCATCATGGGCATGATCACGCCGTCGCTCCGCCTCGTGCCCCCGGCCGGCCGTGAGCTGCCACAGCCCGGCCCCGAAGTCGGCCCCGCCGAGCACCGTGTACAGAATGAGGCCGATCAGAATGAAGTACAACGGCAGGCTGTAGAGGTGCATCTCTACCGCTCCTCGGTCGTGGTCGGCTCCGGCAACTCAAGCGGTCGAGCGGCCAGCCGACGCAGGATCCACACGATCGCCACGACCACGCCCGCGTAGACCACCGACAGCGTCGCGTACCCCACGGGGATGCCGCCGGCGCCAGTGACAGCCTCCGACGTGCGCATCACCTCGTACACCACCCACGGCTGACGCCCGACCTCAGTGACCACCCAGCCGCACACAAGCGCCACGAGCGAGAGCGGGCCGGCCACCGCGACCGCGCGATAGAACCAGGCGGATTCGGGTAGTCGGTGACGTCGCACGCGCACGAAGAGGTAGACCACTCCGAGAAGGGCGAGCAGCGACCCGATCCCGACCATCGTCTGGAAGCTGAACCGCACCACGTTGACCAGCGGCCAATCGCCGCGCGGCACCGAGTCCAGTCCCCGAACGACCGCGTTCGGGCTGTGGAAAGCCACCAGCGACAGCCCCTTGGAAATCTCGATGCCGTATTCGACATTCGACCCCGGAGTCGGTGAACCAGCCGAGCAGATGCAAGAGAGCTCCGCGGGTCGTAGCCGGGAGTCCCTCCATGGCAGCGAGCTTGACCGGTTGGATGCTGGCCACCTCGCGGCCGGCCCAGTCTCCGACCAGCACCTGTACCGGCGCAGCCAGCGCGGCCACGGTCAGCGGGATGGCGAGCGCGGTGCGCTCGTACCCGGGTCATGACACCCTTCGACTGTAGTGCGAAGAACAGGAGCAGAAAGCAAGGCCCGTCGCGTGTCGCTGATGGCCGAAGTACTTCGGGCCCTCCGGAGCGGAGGTTTCTGAAACGTCACACTGACAAGAGCGGGGTTTTCCTGCGAGGAGGGGGCGCCGCGGACGGTCCATACCAAGTTTTCCGCGAACGCGTTCACCGGTGGTCATCGGATCCCGGCCGGCACCAGGCCGCGATCGGCGGCTCAAGGTACCGTCCTCGCGGGCTTGTCATGCAGCGTCGTCATCTGATCACCTTCCGCTGATCCCGCTCGGTGAGAGGCCGAGCGGGATCAGCGAGGGCCGAAGATGCGGCGCGCATCTCACTGGAAGGAAAACGGCAGCGGCTGATGTGGTCGCAGGTACGAATACACGTCCACTGGGCATTCCGTCTAGTGCGGATCGCCCCCGGGCCGGTCCCGGGGGGCCCCACCCTGCGCGGCGCACTGGGCATGGGCGTCACGCTGGCGGTCGGCCTGCTGACTCACCAGCAGGCGTCCGGCGTGCTCGCCGCCTTCGGCGCCATGTACGCGACCTTCAACGACCGGGACGAGCCCCAGCGGTTGCGCACCGCCCGCATTGGCACCGCGGTGCTCGCAAGCGCGGGCGGGATGACCCTCGGCGCTGCGTTGCAGGTCGCTCGGCCGGGCTGGTGGCTGCTGCCGGCGCTCACCGCGGTGGCCTACCTCTGCGGCGCGATCAGCACGCTCGGCCCCCTCGCCTCCAGCGCCGGTGTGCTGCTGATGGTCTCCTGCGCGCTGGGCAGCGGCATCACCCTGCCGAACCCCGCCTGGACGGCTCCACCGCTGATCCTCACGGGAGGAGGGCTGGTGCTGCTGCTCACATCGCTGCGGCGGCCAGACAACCAGTACCGGCCGCAACGCCGCGCGGTCGCCGCCGTCTTCACCGCCCAGGCAGACCTGCTGCACGCGCTCGGCACTACGGAAGCGGTACCGACCCGCCGCAGGCTCACCGCGGCCTTGACCTTCGCACAGGACACGGTGATCCTCTCCCGCCCCCGCGTCGAGCGGCCAGAGCAACAGCGGCTGCGACTGCTATTCCAGGAAGCCGTGCACGTCACCGAGGCAGCCACCAGCTTGCTGTGGTTCCGCCGCGCGGTGCCGCCCGCGATGGCCCGAGCGCCCCACGCGCTGGCCGACGCCGTGCTGGCAGGACGACCGACCACCGTGGCCCTGCCGGACTGGCAGCCAGACACCCCCGCGGCGACCGCGCTCGCCGAGACGCTACGGGCAGCGGCCCGCACCGCCGCAGCCCCCATGCCGATCACACGCACCGCCTCCAGGCAGGTCCGCGACCCCGTAGCGCGGCGCCTGCGGTCACAGACGGCGGTCATCTCGGGGCTGCGTCTCGCCCTGTGCATCGCCGCCGCGAGCGGGCTGTCGCTGCTGCTGCACGACCCACGGTCGTACTGGCTGCCGCTCACCGTGGCCTTCGTCCTCAAGCCCGATCTCGGCTCGGTCTTCGCGCGGGCGGTCCACCGCTCGCTAGGCACTGTGCTCGGAGTCCTGGTCGCCGCCGCCGCACTCGCCGTGCTGACCTCCCCCTGGGCGCTCATCGCCATCGCCACGCTGTGCGCGGCATTGCTGCCAATAACGGTCGCCCGCCACTACGCACTCAACACCATGGCCGCCACCCCTGTCGTCCTGGTCCTCGTCCAACTCGGCGGAGGGCTCGGCATCCAACTCCTGGGCTCGCGCCTGGTCGACACCATGCTCGGAAGCCTCATCGTGCTGCTACTGGGGTATGCGCTATGGCCGCAGTCGCGCGCAGCGCGGATCACCCCCCGGCTGACGGCGGCGGTGACCGCGGTGCGCGCCTATCTGACCGCCGTCGCCGCCGAGGAATCCTCCGCCGCCCAGCGGGGGACACTGCGCCGCACCGCCTACCGCGCCCTGGCCGACGCCCACCGCACCCTGGACGAATGCCTGTCCGAGCCGCCGCCAACCGCCCGGCACGCGGAGTCCTGGCTACCCGCCACCCACGCGCTCGAGCAGCTCACGGACGCCGTCTCCGCCACCGCGACGCAGATCAAATACGGCGGCCCGCGGCCCTCGGCCGCCGAGACGCGACGCCTACGGGCTGCCCTCGACCAGCTGGAGCAGACCGTCCGGCAACACCATCCACCGCCCCGCGCGTCACACCACCCCACCCAGGCTCCCGACAGCGCACGCGACCCGTCGATGGGAGCACTGAAACACGCGCTCGAGGAACTGGAGAGCGCCCTGAGCTGAGTAGGGTCGGGGACTGGCGCGGTGGCGCAATACGGGAACGAGTGGGCACTCTGGCAGGGATGACGATCATCCCGGCATGATGATCGGTCGTGCTGCTGAGACTGGCGTATCTGGGTGTGTCTAACGTGTTCTCGATGCTGCGACTGCTGCCGATGAGTGACCGGGACAAGGACGTGGAGATCCTCGCTCTACGCCATCAGATCACGGTGCTCGAACGGCAGCTGAACGGGCAGCGAGTGCGCTTCACACCCGGCGATCGGGCGTTCCTCGCGGCGCTGCTGCACCAGCTACCGACGCAAGTGCTGCGCCGGATGCGATTGCTGGTGCGGCCGGACACGCTCCTGCGCTGGCACCGCGACCTGATCGCCCGCCGTCACGCCACCCGATCCCGGCCCAAGACCGGGGGCCGACCGCGCACCGTACGCTCCGTCCGGGCCCTGGTACTGCGCCTGGCCAGGGAGAACCCCAACTGGGGGTACCGGCGCCTGCACGGAGAGCTGCTCGTACTGGGCGTGAAGGTAGCCGCGTCCACGGTCTGGGAGATCCTGCAGGAAGCCGGAATCGGCCCGGCACCCGAGCGGGCATCGAGCACCTGGGCGCACTTCCTGCGTTCCCAAGCCGACGCGCTTCTCGCATGTGACTTCTTCGAGACGGTCACCTTGTCCGGGGCGAGGTTGTACGTGTTCGCGGTGATCGAGCACGCAAACCGGCGGATCCGGGTTCTTGGCGCGACCGCGCATCCCACCGCAGCCAGGGTCACGCAGACGGCGAAGAACCTCGCCATGGACCTCGAAGACGCCGGCTGCCACGTGCGCTACCTGATCAGGGACCGGGACGGAAAGTTCCCCGCCCTGTTCGACACGATCCTCAAAGACGCGGGCATCGAAGTCGTGCTCACCGGGGTCCGTGTGCCCCGCATGAACTCGATCATAGAGAGATGGGTGCAGACCTGCCGACGCGAGCTCCTGGACCGGACCTTGATCTGGAACAACCGGCATCTACTCCACACGCTGCGCGAGTTCGAGCAGTTCTACAACACCCACCGCCCCCACCAGGGGACCCTGGTGGTCATTGGGTTGTTAAGCGGCGAGGGCGAGTTCGAGGCGGGAGATGTGGGTGGTCCGGGTGCGGTCGAGTGCGTGGCCGTTCCACCAGGCGTTGAGTCGTAGCAGGTTGAGGGCGGTGGCGCTGTAGACATGTTCGAGGTGGGTCTTGGCCAGGCCGCGGTAGCGGGCGTGGTGCATGTCGGTGACGGCGACGGCCTGGGCCATGGTTCCCTCGACGCCGGCTCGCAGGGCGTAGTCCTTCTGCCAGTCACGAGATTCCTGCTGGTCACGGCCCTGCTGCAGGGCCTCGGCCAGTAGGCGGGGATGGAGGGAGAGTTGGCGTCCTCCGCGCTGGGCGATGGTGCACTGGGCGCGGACCGGGTAGAGGCCGCACTCGGAGGCGGCGAACTTGACCACGGTAGCCGGGGTGCCGCGCTGCTTGCACGGGCTCCAGGAGGCGCTCAGCTTGCCCTGTGGGCAGGTGACCTGCTGCTTCTCCCAGTCGATGGTGAACGCGGAGGCAGCGAAGCCGGTGCCCGCGCGGGCCTGTCGGGAAGGTGTCCAGCAGGACCGGGGTGATCAGGGCGACGCCGTAGCGCGACAGTGACCCGGTGATCAGCTCGGCGGAGGGGTAGCCGGAGTCCAGATAGTGCTCGCCGGGCAGCAGCCCGCGCCGCTGCTGGGACTGTCGAGAGCTTTGGAGTCGGGCAGGGTCGAGGCGTTGGTGGCGATGTTGGTGATCAAATTGGGGCGGTTCGGCACCCGGCCGGGCTTCGCACCGTGCGGTGCGTTGGCTCCAGACTTCGCTGTCGCTGTCGCTGTCGCTGTCGCTGCGGGTGCGGGGCGAGCGGTGTCGTCGGCCTCGGTGGCGCAGGTCTCACTGATGTGGACCTTGAACCCGTTCCAGAAGGTGTCGCGCTTGGCGCTCCACCGGGCGTCGGTGTCGTAGGGGGAGGTCAGGCGCCATTTGCCGGGCGGGAGACCGCCGCCCTTCTCGTCGTCTTTCTCCCGCCGCTTGACCACCTCCCGCCTGCCTCTCGCGGTGGTGCGGGTGTAGTTCTGCAGCAGCACGGTCCGCAGGACCTGCACGGCGGGCAGTTCGCGCAGCCACGCCGGCTGGCCCGGCGCGTAGACCGCTTCCAGCAGCGCGAAGCCGTGCGGTCGAGCTTGGGGACGACGAGGGTGTCGCCGGCGCGCACGGAGGCCAGGGCCTGGTCCAGCCCGGGGCGGTTCCGGTTGGTTCCGGTCAGTCCGTGGTCGAGGTAGATGCGGTCCTCAGGGACGCCGAGGTCGATCAGGATCTCCCGCTGGGCGGTGAGGTCCTGCTTGTCGAGACCGCACCTGGCGTAGCCCGTGAGAAGTCCGCTCATGCCCCGGAGCGTACGGATAGCCCCCGCTGACCGTACAGACCACCGGACACCCTAGTCCTCATGGGATGCGAAGGGGCGGCCAGTCTTCCCGGCGGTCTGAGGTTGCGACTAGACCGTGAGCGGCTCCCCGGTCGGCGAGGTGAGTTGGCGCGAGGTCGTCGCGGGCGGTCCTGCATCGGTGTCGTTCGACGGGCATCACGGCGGCTGGGGTCGCTCAGGGCGCGCGCACAGGGGATCGGCTGGGGTCAGCCGCTTCGCCCGGCCGATGCGGCAATAGCCGGCATCATCGACGCGCAGTCACTGCGCGCGGCCCACAACATCCCCCGCGCCACCTCCGGCTACGACGGCGGCAATTATGCCGATCCCGACGTTATGTGGATGTCAAGCGGTCGGTGCTGGTCAACGGGATCTCCAGGCTGGTTTGGTCAGCATAATTTGCCGTCATCCTGACGGTGAACCCTCCCGCATCCGGAGAGTCGGCTACGGCCGGGCTGATCGACTGGAGGAAGAGCCGGAGCTGACGCCGCAGGTAGCGGGGGATTTTCACGCCACACAGCCCCCTCCGGCTCTCCTCTCGGACGCTACAGCGGCCTGGGCTCCCGCTCGCGCTCTGCGAAACGCTCCGTCGATAGCCGTCCGGTTATGCCGATTGTTCCGGAGCCCGTGGTCGTCCCAACCAGGCATTCAGACTCTGCGGTCGGCATAATGCCGGGATCGGCATAATTCCCGTTATGCTGACATCGGCATAACGGCAAGAAGGTAGCCGGACGCAAGCGCCACATCATCGTGGACTGCCTGGGCCTGCTGCTGGCCGTCATGGTCACCGCCGCCGATGTCCAGGACCGCGACGCGGCCTTCCCCCTGCTGGAACGGCTACACCGACGTTTCCGCAAGGTCACCCTGGTGTGGGCCGACGGCGGATACACCGGCAAACTGGTCACCTGGGCCCAGCGGCAACGGCGGCTGACCGTACGGGTGGTCAAGCGCACCGACGACATGTCAGGCTTCGTGGTGCTCCCGCGCCGCTGGGTGGTCGAGCGCACCCTGAGCTGGCTGATGCGCTCGCGGCGGCTGGTGCGCGACTACGAGACCCGGCCCGAGGTCCACGAGACCATGGTGCTGTGGTCGATGACCATGGTCATGACCCGGCGGCTGGCCCGGCAGCGAGCCTGAACCTGCCCGCCACCGGCTGCGCCAGCCAGCCCCGGGCCTCCAGACGCCTGGCCCTGCTGCGGACCACCCCCTCGACCTTGGCCGGAGTCAGCTCCAGACCCAGCGCCGAGGCGATCTCCTGACAGCTCATCAACCCGCTACCGTCCGCGTCCGTGTCCTGTCGCTCGGCCAGCACCGCCAGAATCCGCTGGTACTCCACCGCCAGCACCCCCGGCTCCACCCCCGGCCCCCACACCGCCACCACCGAACCAGCCCGCGGGCCCTGAGCGCCCGCCTCGGGACCCGCCACTTCGGCCGCCACCGCGGGAGCCGCCAGGACAGCGGTCGCGGGCACCACCGGCACGGGCAGCTGCTGGATCCCGGCCGTTGCCGTCGCCTCTGGCGCCGCCGACTCAGCGGACAGCACCGCCGCCACCCTCTGCCGCGCGGTGATCCAGTCCTCCCAGTCCCGCTCCGCGTGAGCCAGCTCCGCCAAGATCCGGTCCGCCTCCGCCCGCACCACCTCCAGCCGCTCGCGCGCGGCCAGCTCCCGCTCCTCCAACAAGCCCAGAGCCGACGCCATCCCGACCCCTCCATCGACACGAAACCCGACGGACACAGCCTTCCGCAGCATCAGCGATTCCATACCTGACCTGCGAAAACCTACTCGCCATGTCCGGTAAGACAACGGCTTCTGACGTATGAGGTGGGCTGCGCACTGCTGAACGCCGGCGAGCGTGGCGTCGAACTGCTGCCAGCCGCTGTAGTCGTCGCGCACCAGGTAGCCGTTCCAACCCGTAAGAACATCCAGGTCGCGGATCGCTTCGCTGGAGCGGGAGTTCATCGGGACGTACCAGATCAGCCGCTCGTCAGGGGTGCGCACAGTGACCGCGTGCGGAGTGCCGGGCACGGGCCGGCCAAAGGTGTCGGCGTCCTTGTCCAGTACGTGGACCGGGCTCTCGTCCCCGCACAGCACGTCCTCGGCGCGCAGCGCCTGCTTCATCGCCGCGTCGAACCCGGCCGCCTCCAGGCGTTCGGCCAGGCGGGCATGGGCGCGGGCGACGAATCCAGAGGAGACCGGAACCCCGAGCAGGGAGTTGATCAGCATGGCGGTGCGCTCCACCGGGATGTTGCCCTCACTGCCCAGCAGTACCGCCGCCGCGTTCAGGTTCGGCCCGTACACCACGGCGCCCACCTGGCCACCCGGCGCCTGGGACGTGGTCACGCACCCGCAACCGCACCGCTGCCGGGGCAGCACGTAGGCGACCTTCTCCAAGACCACCGGCAGGATGTCCCACACCTGCGCCCAGCCGTCCTTGAGCGCCCGCGCATCGCCGAGGTCCGCACCGCAGCCCGCACAGTCCGCGGGGGCCGCGACCTGCTCGGTGCGGTCCGGCTTCTCGGCGGGCTCCAACCGCACACCCTTACGGCCGGGCTGACCACCCCTGCGGGTGCCGAAAACCCCATCCATGGCCTGTGACGTGCAGGTTCTTGTGAACGGCCGTGATCGCCGGGTAGGCGTGTCAGGCTGATGGATCGTGCTGCTGCGGCTGCCCTACCTCGCCGTCTCAAGCGTGTTCGCCCTCATACGGCTGCTGCCGATGAGCGACGTGGACGAGGGACATGGAGATATTGACGCTGCGCCACCAGCTGGCCGTCCTGCAGCGGCAAACCGACAGGCCACGGGTCACTGCGGCGGACCGGGCATTCCTTGCCGCGCTTCTCCATCGGCTCGCAAGGCCCAAGCTGCGGCAGCTGCACCTGGTCGTCTCCCCGGACACGATCCTGAGGTGGCCCGCGACCTCATACGCCGCCGCCACGCCGACGCCTCCCGGCGCAGACAACCCGGCGGCAGACCGCCGACCCTCCCCCAGCCTTCGGCTGGGAGGTGCCCCCAGCAACATCCAGTCTCTCGTCCTGCGCCTGGCCCGCGAGAACTCCGGGTGGGCTCGCTCTCCTGCGCGGACGCAATAATCGTCACCCGCAGCGCCTCTGTGGGATGCTGACAACACTCCTGAGCCGACCCTTAGCCGCCTCCGGTGGTCAGCCGGTGGCCGGACGCCTTTGGACGACGTATTACGAGGCAGCACAGACCAACGAGCCGCACGTGCTCTGATCAGGCAGGACGTCATTCGGCAGCACGGCCCGGCACCACGCAACACGATCGCTCACGGTCTCGTAATGCGTAGGTCTCGGGTTCGAATCCCGAAGGCGGCTCCATGGTGAACCCCAGGTTGAGCCTTTGACCTGGGGTTTCTTGTTTCTGTTGACCTTGGAATTCGGGCCAATCGGACACTCGTAGTCTGTGCATCGCAATGCGTAGGTCTGCGCTTAGCCGTCAGCAGTCATTTCCTGGCGCAACGCTCTGACCTGTGGCTTTGTCACCGTTCGCCTTCCCGTCTCCGCTCTGAGGAGAGGTCCGGTGGCCATCCGGTGGCCAAACGTGCAGCGAGCGTGCAGCGGTACTGCCAGGGCTCACTCCGCGCAGGCTGAGGTGTTGTCGAGTTCGGACAACCACCTGGCGTGACTCTCCGAGACTAGGCTGCACCGAATGGAGGGCCATACGTCTGCGCGCCGCAAAAGGCCCTCCGCCGCCAGAGGTCGGAACCAGAGTCAATGGCCAGACGGTCACGGAAACCAGCGAGCACCATCCCGCCTGCAGGTGGCCGAGCCCGGGATCCCCGGCGAGCACCCAGTCCCAGCAGCGTCGCGGCCCGCCGACCCGCTGGAACGCCGGTGGGCGCCGGTGCAAGGGCGGATGCGAAGCCGCGGCGGGTACCTGCTCGGTTGCGGTCGATGCCGAGGAGGCGGTGGGTGACGTGGTCAACAGATCTCCGATTAAAGGACGTTCAGAAGGTGCAGGCGCCGGCGGGGTCACCACCGTGCTCAAGCGACTGGAGAAGGCGGGCCTGATCGAACGGGAGCAGGACACCACCGACGGACGCAGCTCGTGGGTTCGGCTGACGAACACCGGAATCGAGACCGCCGGCGCCACCATGCAGGCATGGTCAGAAGCCGAATCCAACTTCTTCCAGGCCGTGCCGCCCGAGGTGCTCCAGGCCGCGTCAGACACACTGCACGAAGTGCTGCTCGCCATCGGCGATGGGTGTAGCTCGCTTGCAGGGACGCTGCGAGCTGGAAGTTTGCTGATGTGGCTGCGCGTGGTGGGGCCGGCTCGTAACGTCGGGGCATGATGCGGCCGAGATGGCCTTGCTGCCCCTTGGCCAGGCCATCGGTCACAGAATGACGCTCTCCAGGACCTGGCTGAGTTTCTCCAGCGGCCCGTGAGGATTTCCATGGCACTGAACATTGAGGACCGCACCGTCATCTCCGAGTTGATCTCGATGCACGGTCACCTGTGCGACGAGGGAGAGTTGGACCGGCTGGATGAGTTGTTTACCGACGACGTCGTCTACGACGTCACGGACTTCGGCCAGGAGCCGCTGACGGGAGTGGAAGCCATCCGAGCGGCGGCTATCACCTTGGGCGACGCGAATCCCGTGGGTCATCACGTGACGAACATCGTCGTCACGGAGGGAGACGACGGCCAAGTGCACGCCCGTTCCAAGGGCATCGGCATCAATATGGACGGCACGAGCGGCAGCGTGACCTATGAA
>NZ_SUMC01000156.1 GCF_005047355.1 Actinacidiphila oryziradicis | reverse complement strand
AAAAAACTTCGGGCCGAGTGTCGATCCGGCCCTCGGACGTTCGTAGTGGCAGTAGAGGGCCGGGAAGACGCCGGCTCCTGCTGACGAGGAGAACGTCATGAAGCAATACCTGCTGTCGGTGCACATGGTCGAGGGACAGGAGCCGCCGAAGCCCGAGAGCATGCAGCAGATGTACGCCGACGTCGATGCCCTCAACAGTCGGCTGCAGGCCGAGGGCGCCTGGGTCTTCGCCGGCGGCCTGCACCCGGCGACGTCCGCGACCGTGGTACGCCTCCAGGACGGCAAGGTCCTGACGACCGACGGACCCTTCGCCGAGACGAAGGAGCACCTCGGCGGGTTCTGGGTGATCAAGGCCGAGGACCTCGACGCCGCACTGGCCTGGGCGACCGAGGCGACCAAGGCATGCCAGGGGCCGGTCGAGGTCCGCCCGTTCCAGGAGGAACCCGCGAAGTAGCACGCCGGTGACTTCCCACGACGGCATCGAGAGCGTCTTCCGCAGCGAGTACGGCCGCTGCGTGGCCACCCTGATCCGCCTCCTCGGCGACATCGACGTCGCCGAGGAGGCGGTGCAGGACGCCTTCGCGGTGGCTCTGGCCCGGTGGCCGCAGACAGGTCTGCCACCCAACCCGGGCGCGTGGATCACGACCACGGCCCGCAACCGCGCCATCGACCGGCTGCGACGCGAGGCCTCCCGCCACGACCGCCATGCCCAGGCCCAACTGCTGTTCCAGAGCCGGGGGGCAGATCCTGAACGGGAGGGACCGGTGAGCGACGACCGGCTGCGACTGATCTTCACCTGCTGCCACCCGGCGCTGAGCCGCAGCGCCCAGGTTGCGCTGACGCTGCGACTGCTCGGCGGGCTGCAGACCCCGCAGATCGCCCGCGCCTTCCTGGTCTCTGAGGCCACGATGGCCCAGCGCCTGGTACGCGCGAAGCACAAGATCAAGGACGCGGGCATCCCGTATCGGGTGCCCACCGAGGCCGAACTGCCCGACCGGCTGCGCGCCGTACTCGACACCATCTACCTGGTCTTCAACGAGGGCTATACCGCCTCGGGCGGGGACGCGCTCCTGCGAGAGGACTTGTGCGCCGAGGCGGTCCGGCTGGCCCGGCTGCTCCTCGAGCTGATGCCGGACGAAGCCGAGGCGGCGGGGCTCCTGGCGCTGCTCCTGCTGACCCACTCGCGCCGCGCGGCCCGCACGACGGCCGACGGGTCGCTGGTGCTGCTGACCGACCAGGACCGCTCGCTATGGGATCAGCCGCTCGTCGAGGAGGGCCAAGCGCTGGTCCGCGCCTGCCTGCGGCGCGCCATGCCCGGCCCGTACCAGATCCAAGCCGCGATCAATGCGGTCCACAGCGACGACGCCCTCACCGCGGACGCGAGGTGGTCGCAGATCCTGCAGCTGTACGACCTGCTGATGGCCTGCGCCCCGACGCCGGTTGTCGCGCTCAACCGTGCTGTCGCGCTGGCTGAGGTGGACGGGCCTCAGGTCGGCCTCGATGTCGTCGACAGCCTGCAAGGCGACCTCGACAGGTACCACCTGTTCCATGCCACCCGCGCCGACCTGCTCTGCCGCCTCGATCGCAGTCCAGAGGCCGCCGAGGCGTACGACGCCGCGCTCGCCCTGACCACCAACGCCGCCGAGCGCGGCTTCCTCGAGAACCGAAGGCGCTCGGTCCGCTGACGGCGTGCTCGACTGCAGGTGGCCGCAGGGTGCGCTGTTCGTCGTCCTTGGGAACGGTTTCGAACACGCACGCTGGACGAGGACCCCGCGAGGTTGTGCCCCCTCGCTCCTCTCCGCCGGGAAGATTCGCAGTGAAGGCCCGGGGTCATCCCGGGCCTTCACTCGTCTTATGGGTCGGCTCCGGGCTGGCGGGAGACGCGTCGTCGAGCGCGAGGACCAGGACGTCGTCGCCCGCGCTCGCGAACTCCCGGTCTCTGCTGGAGTGCGGCTTTTAATCGTTTATACGATCATGTATGAGGATTTTTCATGCAGGCTCGTATGTGACATGAGCCACTTTTCTTGAGGGAACCTGCCTTAGCCGTGTATCGCTTTGCTCTGGAAAGCCCGATGGTCCGTCAAGGCTTACCTCTCAAAGGAGAGGTGGGCCTTGTTGCGTTTTTCGGCGAGGTCATAGAACGGGCCCGCCGCGACGCCTCCGGGAAGATGCTCCGCGGCGGGCCCCCTGGCACCACTTGGAGTGGCCCAGCTATGGATGCCCGAACCCTGCTGTTGCTGACCGTCGTGGCCGTGATCATCGGGTATGCGGCGTACCGCGATCCTGCGCTGGGCGGCGCGATCACGGTTGCTGCCGCGGTCGTCAGCTTCCTCTACATCATCCTCAAGGACGACGATGACACAGGCACCAGGTAAAGCACGTGAGGAACACCAGGAACCGCACCGAGGGCACCTGCGTGCCGGGGGCTAGCCCCCGGCAGCGGGGGTCAACGGTATGGTCCGTCCTCGCCCACTTTGTCGGCGTCAGACTCCGACTTTGGCGTGCGCACCATTGGGATGCCTTGAGCTCCAGCAACGTTCAGCAGTTCGGCCAGGGCATCAGCCCGGATGAAACGCGTAAGGACGCCTGCTGTTTCTCCGCTCGTCTTGATGTGACCTGCGTTCACGCCGGCCAGGATAAGCTCTTCGTAATTACCAGTTTCGAGGTCGCCCCAGGTCAGCTCCTTTGGCACGTAGCAGAGCACGGGGGAACCCGACATGCCATTCCAACTGAATGAGTGGGTCAGCACCTGGCTTGGGTAGGTGTCAATTCCTAGTGCCGCCGGGTAACGAGGGTCCGACGAGATCACTCCTCCAACGAGGATAGGGCGTTCGGCGACCTCGCCCCCAATACCCGGGTATCCCGGCGTTAGGACTGTGCCTCCGACTGCCACCCGGCCGAACGCAAAGTCAGCGGCGCTGGCCAGCATGGATGCTGGGAGGCTGTTGAACGTCCCCTCGCCGACGAGGGCCTGGGCGTGACCAAGGGGCGCATCAAGTGGCAGGACTGCCAGGTCAACCTTGTCGCTGTCCAGGAACCTCGGCGCGGGATCAGTAATGGTGACCTGCTGGGGAACTGTGCTCAAGATATCCATCGCGGCGGATTGATACTGACCGTCCACCTTCACCGATTCGAGTTCCCAGCCACCGAACTTTTTAAAGTTGTGGTCCAGCACATGTCGATTCGTGACGAGGTATCGGTTCTCTGCGGTGTCGGTGATTATGAAACCGGAACCAGTCCCAGCAAGCTTGTTGTTAGACCTGTCGAAGAAAACTGCGACAAGGCGGACAGCTGAGTAGAGCACCATCGCGTCGATCTTTGCCATGCTGCATGGTCCCACTCCGGCAACTCCTGTGCGACAAGCCAGAGAAGGAAGAGCGCACGGGCAAAACCGCGCTGCTCCCGCCGCACTGCCGCCGCGTCGGCGCCCTGGGCGAGGCGCCAGCAGACCAGTTGGTCGCCGACGGACAGGCAATGGTCCCAGGTGGTGCGCGGCATGCGCGGGGCGTCGGTGTCGCTCATCCGTGCACCGTACCGGGCGGGGCGGGCGCATCGGCAGCAGAAGCCGGGGCCCGTGATCGTGCCTGCAGCCACCGCTGCGGTGAACGGTTTGCCAGGGCGCCGGTACGGGGATTCGGCGGCTGCGCGCCGTAGGGTTCGTACGCATGAGCGACATAGTCATTCCGCCGGAGTTGGTAGATGCTCAGCGGCGTGCGGAGGAGGCGTTCCGCGCGGTCGGTGCCTGGGCGGAGGGGGCCCCGGACACGTTGGCGGACCGGTGGGCTGCGGTGTACCAAGAGGCCGACGCCGCGCACGCCCTCCGTGCCCCTCTGGTGGCAGCGCACGGGTCCTGGGCAGTCAGCCAGGCGCTGGGGCTCGCGATGCGCCAGGACGACAACGAGTAGCTGCGGGGTGCCCGTTTCGAACCTCGCGCGTTGACGGTCGCTCTCGCCCGGCCGCTTGGGCGCCCGGGCGAGAGCGATGTGTCCCCTCTTGTATTCGGCACGAGAGGGCACGGCCTTCCGGACGGGAAGGTCCGACGCCAGCGGCGCCTGTCATCCCATTGAGGGGTGGCGCGCACCGTGGCGCAAGGAAACCGGGAACTTCGCACCCAAAAGCATGCAATGGGGCATCCTTGCGAGCCGCGCTGTACCGTGCGTCCCCTGCGACCCAGGGCTAATGTTCCGTGATCCTGTGATCACGTGGCGTGGCCGTCCGTTTTCCCTCCATGCTGTCGTTCCAGCTCCTGATGGCGCATCGGCACCGCCGTGAGGAGCCTTCCGGACGTACGTATACGCATTCAGTGGGAAGGCTGCGATGTACAGAAAGCAGGTGTTGACCGTCATCGTCCTGGTGACGGTCTTCTCGTGGAGCGTGGTGATGGCCGTGCTCGGACAGGTCGCCGCGATCGCGGCGCTGGTCCCCTCCCTCGGGCTGCTCGTGCAGCAGATCGTCAAAGCCTTCGCCTCCCCGGAGGCGGGGCGTGCCGCCGCACCTCCGCCGGCGGCGGGACGGGATGAGGGGCACGCCGGGTGAACCCCCAGTCCATGCCTCCCCATCAGCCCGAAGGGGAGCCTCCCAGTAGTAAGCCGGGCCGCAAGCTGGGGCCGATCGCCGACAGCGTAGGAGCCGCGCACCGCGCCTGGCTGGAGCCGCTGCGCACGAGATTCCTCGGCAGCCGCTTGACGATCAGCGACCTGAGTGGCAGCACCGGATACGCCAAGTCGAAGATCTCCGAACTGCTGCGCGGCGCCGGCCTGTACCCGCGGTGGGAGATCACCAACAGCGTGCTGCACGTCCTGGGCGTACCGACCTGGCCCATGCGGCGGCTGTGGGCGGCCGCGGCGTTCGAGGCGCAGAAGAAGCCCGCCTGGGTCAAGGGCTGCATAGCGACGGTCGCGATCTCCACCGGCCCGGCCGTCCCGCCACTGGACCACCAGGGGTTCATGCAGCTGAACCGCGTGCCCTACACCCGCTATGCCCAGATCTTCCTGTGCAGCGACCAGGCCAAGCAGGTGGTGAGGGCGACCTCCGACATTCTGTGGCTGCGGTGGGAAGAGGCTCTGGGCAGCGCTGACGTGCAGAAATTCGCCTGGCCGGTCCTGCGTGCGGGCGTCATGGCGCGCACTCCCCACATCGACGGCCGCCCGGAACTGGTCCCCGCGGCCTTCGACACTGTCGTCCTGGGCGCCACCACCTCGGGCACAGCTCGGTTCGAACAGATCGAAGAATCGATGGGCCTGTTCAAGGCCCTGAGCCGTCTGCCCGATCACCAGCTGGACGTCATGGCCCTGAAGTACCTGCGCGGCATGGACGACGGCGCCGTCGCCGACGTCCTGGGTGTTCCCCTTGCCGCGGTGCGCTCCGCCGACCGCTACGCCAAGCGCTCCCTGACCGAAACGCTCGGACCCCACGACCCCCCGGGAGAGACACCCCAGTGACTATGATCGATGAACTCCTCAACAGGGCTCTTCTCCTGGAAGAACCCTGCATCCCCCGCGATGTCGTTCCGGACGTCGCCCCCCCCGCCCCGCTGGACGCGGACACTCCCTGCCTCGTGCCGGCTGCGCGCAGTCGGCACGAGGCGAGCCACGCGGCGGCACACAACCTGCAGACCCTCTGCGAGACCGTCGTGACCCATACCGCGGCGACCTCGCTGCAGGAATTTGTCACCGAACAGCTGCCGGAGCCGAGCGGCGCCCGGGTCCTGGGCTGCATCCTGCAGCTGACCGATGCCGAAGACAGCGCCCGGTTCTGGTGGCAGTACGCCGCCGGCGCCGGAGACGACGCCGCGTCCTACTGCCTCTACCTGCACCACCTGTCGCTCGGGGAGACCGACGCAGCCGCCTGGTGGCGCAAGCAGACACGCATCGACACCCAGCCTGACCCCGAGACGGGCTCCCCCCGCGACTCGGAGCAGGCCAGCGGTCTGGAATGGGATTCCAGCACCCCGACCGTGCTGCGCGTCCTGGGCCAGCTCCTGACCCGGGTCGACCGGCCCAGGAGCGAAGTCTTCGACGCCGTGATGGACTACGTCCCCGGCGCCGTCGCCATCGGCTACCTCGCCAACCCCGACTTCGAGATCCCGCTCCCGGGGCCGGACTTCGCGGACCACATCGGCATCATCCTGGCCGCTACGTCCGCGCTTCATACCGGCCCCTTTCGGTCAAAGCCGCCCGGCACGTCGCCCAAGCTTCCCGGTCGGCAGGAACACACCCGCGCAGAGGCTCCTCCCGCGGAGCAGCCAGCGCGCGGCCACCGGTGATCGGGCAGCAGGATCCGCTCAACCTGTCGCGACCAATCTGCCCACCCCGTTACACGGTGGCGCCCCGGCGAGCCTCTCAACTTGTGTCGGGTCGTGGTGACCCGGTCCTTCAAGGGAGGGGAACCGGGATGGACACAGCAACCGTCGTCCTGACCATCGTCTCGATCGTCACCGGCAGGGCCTGTCTCCTGGCAGGCCTGTGGCTGCGTCTGCGGTGGCGGACCCGGCACGAGCAGGTACAGCGACAGCACCTCACCTCGGTGACCGAGTCGATCGCCGGAGGCGGGCACCTGGAGGTCGTGGAGCGGCGGCCCGACGGACACAGCGTCCGCATCAAGATCACCCGCAGCCCGGGGGGGAACACCGCAGCGTGAGTACCCACGACCCGGCTGAGGGCGCCGATCGCCTGGCCAGACCAGCAAGCGCCCTCCCAGCCTCCATCGATCACCGCGCCGCTGAGCGGGCCGCGACCGACCGGGCCTCATTTTCCGCGTTCTACCGCGAAACGATCAAGCCGCTGGTCGCGTACCTGATCGTCAGTGGCACACCGGCACCGATCGCTGCGGAGATCGCCCAGGAGTGCATGATCGAGCTGTTCAGACGCTGGGGCAGCGTCAGCCACCCGCGCGCCTACGTCTACAAAGCAGCGGGACGGATGTGGGGCCGCAGGGTCGCGAAGGTGCGCATGGAAGTACCGGTCGAAGAGTTGCCGGAGCCGACGTCCCTGGTGCCAAAGCCGGATGCGCTCACGGAATTCGAAGCCCGGCACGATTCACTGCAGATACTGAAAGCTCTGCCTCCCCGGCAAGGCCAGGTCCTGGCCCTGGACTGTGATGGCTTCACCTCCGCAGAGATCGCGCAGCAGCTGGAGCTGGAACCCGCAACGGTCCGAGCCCACCGGCTGAGAGCCCGCCGGGCCGCCGCTCGTATCAAGGAAGGGGAGGAGGAGCAGTGACCGACCCCCAGCGCGCATCCCACGCGCCCTTCGCGAACGAAGACGGCCAGCCGCTGGTACGCCCGTATGCGACGCCCCGCAGCCGGACCCGCTACCAACTGGCCATCGAGGCCCTGGTGACCACCACGGCCAACCCGAGTGCCTACCGGGCGCTGCTCCCGGAGCACCAGCGGATCTGCGAGCTCTGCCGTGAGGTCAAGGCGGTGGCTGAGGTGTCGGCACTGCTGGCGATCCCGCTCGGGGTGGCCCGCATCCTCATCGCCGACCTGGCGGAGGCCGGCGCGGTAGTCATCCACCAGCCGAGCAGCGGCCGGGCCGGCGGACAGCCTGATGTACCGCTGCTCGAAAGGGTGCTCAGCGGGCTTCGCAGGGATCCTGACGCGGAGGGGCGGTTCGCAGACGGCTACCAGGCACTTGTCGACGGCCTTGGTGAGGTCCTGGATGTCGAGGCGGGTCTTCGCGAGGCTCTGCTCCAGTCCCACCACAACGCCGTCATCGACGACCTCGGTAACGTCCTGGATGTCGAGGCCGGACTTCGCGAGGCACTGGGGGGTCAGTCCGACATCGACACGTGAAAGACGCCTGCCCTCACGGCGATACTCCCGGGCCCCGGTCCTGGCCGCCCCGAGGCGCCCTTGCATGGGTTGTCCGTGATCGGTCTTCTTCGCCGGGGTGGGCGGGGTGTACGGTCTGATGTGTAGTCATATGAACATCGGGGGGTGTGGTGACGGGCGTGGAGATCGCGGTCGGGTATCTGTTCGCGTGGGCGGTCGGCAAGGCCAGGCGGGTGGCGGGCCGGGCGGATCAGGAGGCCGACCGTACGCTGGACGCGGCGATGGACCGGCTCCACGACCTGGTCAGCCGCAAGCTGGACGGGGACCGCGCGCTGGAAAGGCTGGCCGGGGAAGCCGAGTTGGGGCAGGAGGAACCGGGTGCGCGTACCCGGCAGCGGGTGCAGCTCGCGCTGGAGGACGCCGCCGAGGAGGATCCCGGCTTCGCCGAAGCCCTGGACCAGGCTGTGAAGCAGCTGCAAACCCTGGAGCGCGCAGCCGCAACGGCGTCGGCCGGGGACGGCGGGCAAGCCGTCGGCGGGAACGTACACATCCAGGCCAGCGACAACTCCGCAGCCGCGTGGACCATGGGGAACGTGACCCTGGGAAACCCTCCACCGCCGGGTCCGCACCAGGGCTGAGCGCACCCGGCACACCCATAGCCCCACCCGGCACCGCACCCACCACCGCCATTTCCGCCACCCACAACAGCGTGGCCGTCGGCCACGCCGACCAGGTCCACCACCACGCCGCGCCCCGCACGCGGGCCGCCTGGCCGCACCAGGTCGGCGTGATCCCACACCGCGCCCTGTCTTTCCAGCACCGGGCCGCAGCCGAACAACTGCGGGCGGCGGTCGACAGCGGGGGTACCGCGGTGCTGGGCCAGGTGCTGACCGGGACCGGAGGGGTGGGCAAGACCCAACTGGCCGCGGACTACGCCCGCACCGCCTGGGAGGCAGGTGGGGTGGATGTCCTGGTGTGGATCAGCGCGGGCACCCGCCAGGCGATCGTGGCCGGGTACGCCCAGGCCGGTGTGGAGGTGCTGGCCGCCGACCCCGGCGACCCGGAGCAGGCCGCCAAGATGGTCCTGGCCTGGCTGGAACCCAAATCCGGTAGGGAGCCGTGCCGGTGGCTGGTGGTCCTGGACGACGTCGCCGACCCGGCCGATCTGCGCGGACTGTGGCCACCCGCCAGCCACGGCCGGACCCTGGTCACCACCCGCCGCCGCGACGCCGCCCTGACCGGGCAGGGCCGGCGCCGGGTGGACGTGGGCCTGTTCACCCCCGAAGAGGCCACCGCCTACCTCACCGCCGCCCTCGCCGCGCACGGCCGCCACGAATGGGCTGACCAGATCAACGCCCTGGCCGCCGACTTGGGATACCTGCCCCTGGCCCTGGCCCAGGCCGCCGCCTACCTCATCGACACCGCCCGGACCTGCGCCGACTACCGCGCTCTGCTGGCCGACCGGGCCAGGACACTGGACGTCCTGCTGCCCGAACCCGGCGCGCTGCCCGACGACCAGACCGCCACCGTGGCCGCCACCTGGTCCCTGTCCATCGAACGCGCCGACCAGCTGCGCCCGCCGGGACTTGCCCGGCCCATGCTCCAGCTGGCCGCGATGCTCGATCCCAACGGCATCCCCGGGCCCGTCCTGACCGGCGAACCTGCCCTGGCCTACCTGGCCGCCCACCGCACCCCCGGTGACAGCGGAAGAGAGCCGGTCCCGGCGACGGCCGACGACGCGGCCGGTGCACTGCAGGCATTGCACCGGCTCAGCCTGATCGACCACACCCCCGACACCCCCCACCAGGCCGTCCGCGTCCACGCCCTCATCCAGCGCGCCACCCGCGATGCCCTCACCCCCGGCCGGCACGACCAGCTCGCGCGCACCGCCGCCGACACCCTGACCGCCACCTGGCCCGCCATCGAACGCGACACCGACCTCGCCCAGACCCTGCGCGCCAACACCGACGCCCTCACCCGCACCGCCGAAGACGCCCTCTACCAGCCCCACGCCCACCCCGTGCTCTACCGCACCGGCCGAAGCCTCGGAGAATCCGGCCAGGCCACCGCCGCCCGCAACCACTCCCACCACCTCACCGCCCAAACCCACCGCCGCCTCGGCCCGGACCACCCCGACACCCTCACCGCCCGGAGCCAGCTCGCCCGGTGGCGGGGGATCGCGGGTGATGCGGCCGGCGCCGCCACCGCCACCGCCGCCCTGCTGACCGACCGGCTGCGGGTCCAGGGTCCGGACCACCCCGACACCCTCGCCACCCGGCACGAGCTCGCCTACTGGCGGGGGATCGCGGGTGATGCGGCCGGCGCCGCCACCGCATTCGCCGCCCTGCTGACCGACCATGTGCGGGTGCTGGGTCCGGACCACCCCCACACCCTCACCGCCCGGCACGAGCTCGCCCGGTGGCGGGGGACCGCGGGTGATGCGGCCGGCGCCGCCACCGCATTCGCCGCCCTGCTGACCGACCGGCTGCGGGTCCAGGGTCCGGACCACCCCCACACCCTCACCGCGCGGCACAACCTCGCCTCCTGGCAAGGGATCGCGGGTGATGCGGCCGGCGCCGCCACCGCCACCGCCGCCCTGCTGACCGACCGGCTGCGGGTCCAGGGTCCGGACCACCCCGACACCCTCACCACCCGGAGCCAGCTCGCCCGGTGGCGGGGGACCGCGGGTGATGCGGCCGGCGCCGCCACCGCATTCGCCGCCCTGCTGACCGACCATGTGCGGGTGCTGGGCCCGGACCACCCCGACACCCTCACCGCCCGGAGCCAGCTCGCCCGGTGGCGGGGGATCGCGGGTGATGCGGCCGGCGCCGCCACCGCATTCGCCGCCCTGCTGACCGACCGGGAGCGGGTGCTGGGTCCGGACCACCCCCACACCCTCACCGCCCGGCACGAGCTCGCCCGGTGGCGGGGGATCGCGGGTGATGCGGCCGGCGCCGCCACCGCATTCGCCGACCTGCTGACCGACCATGTGCGGGTGCTGGGTCCGGACCACCCCGACACCCTCGCCACCCGGCACGAGCTCGCCTACTGGCGGGGGACCGCGGGTGATGCGGCCGGCGCCGCCGCATTCGCCGCCCTGCTGACCGACCGGGAGCGGGTGCTGGGCCCGGACCACCCCCACACCCTCGCCACCCGGCACACCCTCGCCTACTGGCGGGGGACCGCGGGTGATGCGGCCGGCGCCGCCACCGCATTCGCCGACCTGCTGACCGACCGGCTGCGGGTGCTGGGTCCGGACCACCCCCGCACCCTCGCCACCCGGCACAACCTCGCCTACTGGCGGGATAGGGCTGAAGGCGGGGGCGCGAGTGTCGGGTAACGAACGTGACCAACACCCTGAAGCGCAACAAGATGCTCTTAGTGCGTTGTGGCAAAGGGAGTCCCTGTTCGATGAGCAGGGGCTTCTTCGTGTGCGGGGCATGATCGTGGAGGGGTAGGGGCAGGCAGCGGACGGCTTGTTGTTGATCGAGGAGGGTGCGATGCCGTCGGTGCTGGGGTTGATGGAACGGCGTGAGGCGCGGGCGAGGCAGGATCTGGAGTCTTGGACGGAGGTCTTGGAGCAGGCTCAGGCGGAGGTGAATGCCGCGCGGGAGCGAGTCGAGCGAGCCCGGGTGGGGCGTGAGGAGCTCGTGTCGGTGCTGGCCGAGGAGAGCGCGGTGGTTACGCCGGTTTCCGTGCCGCCTGGTGGTGAGGCGGCTGCCGCTGGGGGATCGAGCGGCTCCGGCGCGGGGTATGGCGAGCGGCCGCCGGTGTGGCGGTCGGGCATGGGCGAGGAGGTGCTCAGCGGCCTGTATCGGGAGGTCTTCGCCGCTGCGGTGGCCGCTTCGGGGCCGGTGAACGGGGTGGAGTTGACGCGGGCGGTGGACCGGGAAGCGGAGATCAAGAACGAGGTGGAGAAAATCCGTCACCGTGCCTACGCGCTGGAGAAGCGGGGCTGGCTGGTGCGGGCGAAAGACGGACGGTTCACGCCAGCGCCTGGAGCAGTCGCTCGGGACGCTTCTCCGGCCAGCGCGGAGCGTCTCCGGCCATCCGGCGCGACAGCCTGATCATGGCTGCCCACCACACCATCTGCTGATGGTGATCGGGGCGGCGTTCGTGGTCGCGGTTGAGGCGGCGTGAGCGGGAGAGCCAGCTCAGCGTTCGCTCCACCACCCACCTGCGGGCCAGTACGACAAATCCGCGCTGTCCGTCGGATCGGCGCACGACCTCGATCCGGACCCCGTGACGGGCGAACGCCTTCGCCAGCGCCGGACCCTGGTAGGCACTGTCGACCCACACCAGTTTCAGCAGCCGGCCCGGCTCGTCCATGAACGTCTCCAGCAGTGCGGGGGCGGCCTTGGAGTCGTGCACATCAGCCGTGGTCACGGTCACCTCCAGGAGCAGGCCCTCGGTGTCGGTCAGGATGTGACGCTTGCGCCCGTCGCGTGATTTACCGCCGTCGTATCCGCGACTGTCCTCACCCACGGTCTCGGAGGCATCCACCGACTGACTGTCGATGATCCCGGCGGACGGCTCGGCGTTGCGCCCTTTCCGTTCCCGCGCCGAGCGTCGCAGGCGTTCGTACAGCTCACGCGCGTAGTCGTACGTACGCCAGCGGCGGAAGAAGTCGTAGACCGCCCGCCAGTACGGGAAATCAACAGGCAGGGCCATCCACTTGCCGCCGTTGTCGACGAGGTAGCGCACGGCGTCGAGCATCTCGCGATGGCAAAACGCCTCGGGGCGCCCGCCCCGCGCCAGCAACCAGGCCGGCACCGGCATCGCCGCCCGGACCTCGCCCCATTCCGCGTCCGTCATGTCGCTCGGATAGCAGCTTGCCCGCCGCGCCGGAGCGATCGAACCGAACCGGTGCACGTAGCAGTCACACCCAGGGGTGACCATGGTGGACGCAGGCACAGTGGTACTGCTCAACTGATCAGGCAACGGGCTTCCTTGGTCGTGCTGGGTGTCGTAACCGCGTCACTACCAAGGGGCCTGTTCTTTCATGCCCGCGGCCGCACCCGAACCTCCGTCCAGATGATCACCCACGCCGCACACCTCGAACGAGATCCGGTTTGCCACAACGCACT
>NZ_SUMC01000155.1 GCF_005047355.1 Actinacidiphila oryziradicis | reverse complement strand
ACCTTGTCGTCGAACTGCCGGATATTACCCGGATTCACCCGCACCGCCGCACAACCCGCGTCAATCGCCGCGAACACGTACTTCGGCTGGAAATGAATATCCGCGATCACCGGAATCTGTGATTTGCGGGCGATCTGCGCCAGGGCGTCGGCGTCATCCTGCGACGGCACCGCCACCCGCACGATCTGGCACCCGGCGGCGGTCAGCTCGGCGATCTGCTGGAGCGTGGCATTGACGTCGGAGGTCAGCGTGGTCGTCATCGACTGCACCGATACGGGGGCGTCGCCGCCCACCGCCACCGGGCCCACCTGGATCTGGCGGGAGCGGCGACGGGGGGCGATCGAGGCGGGGATTTCGGGGATCCCCAGATCGACGGCGCTCACTTCTTCTGCGCCCGGTTGCCGGAGACGGTCTCGCGGACGGCCCGGATGGACTCCTTCAGCGAGCCCATCGTGGCGAGGACGGCGGTCGGCTCGTAGCCGCAGTGCGCCATGCAATTGGCGCAGCGGTCGTCCTTGCCACGGCCGTACTTGTCCCAGTCGGTCTCCTCGATGAGCTCCTTGTACGTGGTGACGTACCCGTCGCTCATCAGGTAGCAGGGGCGCTGCCAGCCGAAAAGGGAATAGTTGGGGATGGCCCAGGCGGTGCAGGGGAAGTCCGCCTTGCCCTCCAGGAAGTCCAGGAACAGCGGGCTGTGGTTCAGCCGCCACTTCTTCCGGTTGCCACCCCCGAACGCCTTCTTGAACAGCTCGCGAGTCTGTTCGACGCCGAGGAAGTGCTCCTGGTCGGGGGCCTTCTCGTAGGCATAGGCGGGCGAGATCATCATTTCATCGACCTGGAGATCGTCATTGAGGAAATTGAGCACCTCGATGATGGTCTGCGGGGTGTCGGTGTTGAAGAAGGTCGAGTTGGTGGTGACCCGGAATCCACGCCTCTTGGCCTCTTTGATCGCCTCGACGGCCTCGTCGAAGACGCCTTCCTTGGCGACCGAGGCATCGTGGCGCTCGCGCAGACCGTCGATGTGCACGGCGAAGGCGAAGTACGGCGAGGGGGTGAACTTCTCGATCTTCTTACGGAGCTGTACGGCGTTGGTGCACAGGAAGACGTACTTCCTCCGCTCCACGAGCTGCCGGACGATCTCATCGATCTGTGGGTGCATCAGCGGCTCGCCGCCGGCGATCGACACCATCGGTGCGCCGGACTCCAGCACGGCACCGACCGCCTGGGCGACCGGCATGCGCTGTTTGAGGACGCCTGCCGGGTGCTGGATCTTGCCGCAACCCTCACATTTGAGGTTGCAGGCGAAAAGAGGCTCAAGTTCCACGATCAGGGGGAACTTTTCACGCCGGCGGAGCATTTTCTGTTCAATGAGGTAGGTCCCGACGCGGATGGTCTGACGGAGCGGCATAGCCATCTAGCTCACCTCCAGTGGAGCGCAGTGGAACGGTGCCAGTCAAGAAAGGCAGGAAGAAGATCCTTTAGCACGCGGAGTGCGGTGAATCCGGTGCGCAGCGTGCCGACACGCACCAGTTCGTACTCAGGGGTGTCGACAACCACACGAGCTGCCGCTAGCCGGCGGACGCCTTTGGTGAGGGCGGCGCGCAGCATCGCGGCCGATTCCATGTCGACGGCGATGGCACCTGTGGCGCGGAGCGCGGACCGCTCCGCACCCCGTACGACATGGTCGGATTCGGCGAGCGGGCCGAGATGGACCGTGTGCCCGGCGGCCTTGAGGACGGCCGCCAGGGATTCGGCATGAGCCGTGCTGTCGGCGACGACGACATCGCCGGGCCGCATGCCCGGGGCGAGCCCCGCGCAGAAGCCGGAGGTGAGCACCGCCGCGTGCCGGAGCGCCGGGTCGTCCAGCGCCTCGGTGACGGCGCGCTCGGCTCTGCGGGGCCCCATGCCCGTGCGGAGTACGACCACGGGGGCGCTGGAGTCTGCCCTGCCGCGGGCGCCGGCTCGCAGTGCGAGGCGTTCGATGCGCAGCGCACAGACGACGACCAGCGGCGGAGCTGACGGATCGTCCATCAGACCCCCTTGGCGGCGTCGGCGAACGGCTCGCCGCGCACATACCGTCCCAGGGCGGTGAGCGGGAACACCAGGCGGTACAGGTGGTAGTTGATGGAGAAGTCCCGGGGGAAGCCGGTGCCGGTGAAGTACGGCTCCTCCCAGGTCCCCTCCTCGGTCTGGGTCCGGGCGAGCCAGTGCACCCCGCGCTCGACGACGGCGCTGTCCCGCTCCCCCGCCGACAGCAGGGCGAGCAGCGCCCAGGCGGTCTGCGAGGCGGTGGAGGCGCCCCGACCGACCCACTGGGCGGAGGAGTACGAGCGGAGATCCTCGCCCCAGCCGCCGTCCTCGTTCTGGACCGACTTCAGCCATGCCACGGCCCGCCGGATCGCGGGGTGGCTCGCCGGGAGGCCGGCCGTGATCAGAGCGGGAACGACGGATCCGGTGCCGTAGATGTAGTTGACGCCCCACCGGCCGAACCAGGCGCCGTTCTCCTCCTGTTCGGCGAGCAGCCATTCAATGCCGCGCCGGGTGTGCGGGTCGTGCTCCAGGCCGAGCGCGGCCAGCATCTCCACGACATGGGCGGTGACATCTGCGGACGGCGGGTCGATGACCTCGCCGAAGTCGCAGAACGGCAGCCGGTTGGGGAAGGGGCTGGTGTTGTCGGCGTCGAAGGCACCCCAGGCGCCGTTCTTGGACTGCATACCGATGTTCCAGCGCACTCCGCGCTCGATCGCGGACTTCAACCGGCCGGTGTCCGGGTGGTCGACGCGCGCCAGGGCGAGGACGACCTCGGCGGTGTCGTCGATATCCGGGTAGTTGTCATTGTGGAACTCGAACGCCCAGCCGCCGGGCGGTACTCCGGGACGCTGTACGGACCAGTCGCCGGACTTGGTGATCTGCTCGTCGAGCATCCAGCCGGCGGCCTTGACCAGGGCTGGGTGGTCGGCGGGGACCCCGGCGTCGGCGAGGGCGATGGTGGCGAGACAGGTGTCCCAGACCGGGGACTGGCAGGCTTCGATCATCCTGGTGTCCTTGTCCGGCCACACCGCGAAGCGGTCCAGGGACTCCAGCCCGGCACGCAGCACCGGGTGGTCGAGGTCATAGCCGAGCAGATGCAGGGCGATGATCGAGTAGACCGCCGGCGGCTGGATGCCGCCCCAACAGCCGTCGTCCTCCTGCCGTTCGATGATCCAGCGGGCGCAGGCCTTCATCGCGGCGCGGCGCAACGGGCGGATGGCCGACTTGCGGTAGACGTGCAGCGCCTTGTCCAGCCGCTGGAAGACCCCGTCCCAGCTCGTGAGACGAGCAGGCGGGCGCGGGGGGTTGGGGTTGGCCGGATCGGTGTGCAGCTCGTCGAGCGCGAAAGACGCGGGTCGTACGGGACGGTGAGCGGCGACGACCGTGAGCGGCACGATGGTCTGCCGGGCCCAGCAGCCGAAGGAGTAGATGTTGAGCGGCATCCACTTGGGGAAGTAGATGATCTCCGGTGGCATCTCGGGGAGATCCTCCCAGCGCCACCAGCCGAAGAGGGCCAGCCAGATCCGGGTGAACACCCTGGCGCGGGCGACGCCGCCCGCCTCGCGTACCCATGCCGCCGCGGCGGCCATCCGGGGTCCGGCCGGGTCATCCCCGGCGAGCCGCAATGCCACATAGGCCTCAACGGTGGCCGACACATCGCCGGGACCGCCGTGAAAGGTGGCCCAGGCGCCGTCTTCGCGCTGCTGGGCACGGATCCAGCGAGCGGTGGCCATGGTGATCCGCTCGTCCTGGATTCCGAGGAACTGACGGAGCAGTAGATCCTCGGCATCCATGGTGACGTTGGTCTCGAGGTCGCCCTTCCACCACCCGTCCGGATCCTGACGGGACAGCAGATGGGCAGCGGCGCGCTGCGCCGCATGCTCTGCCGCCTCCTTCGTACTCGGTCTCGCGCCCGTGTCCGTCTTGCTGGCCGATGGTTTGCCAGGGATTTCTGCACCCGGCGTTCCGTCGGTCGTCGCTGTCATGGCTTCCCCTTTGCAGTCGGTGTCTCTGCGGTGTTGGGGCTGCCGTCGGCCGCTACATAATTCCGGTCGGCGACGTACTGCGCTCCACGCCTCTTCTTCTTTACCTCTCGCGAACCACCACAAAATCCGCCAGACCCACGAGCTTACGGCGAACTTCGCCCGGCATGTCCATTTTGTCGAGCGCGGCGATTGCGGTGGCGTACTGCCGACGGGCTTCCCCGGATGTCCACTCACGGCCACCCGCCTCCTCGATCAACGCCGCGCGGGTGGCGAACTCTTCCTCATCGAAGCCCCCAATGTCACCAGTCTCTGACGAATCAGCAGCCTTCGCATCAGCGGCGAGCAGCGCAGCGAGCCGCTCGGAGGCCGGACCGCCGGCTGCCAGCGCCGCAACCACCGGGAGGGACTTCTTCCGCTGCCGCAGATCGCTCCAGGTCTGCTTGCCGGTCGCCGCCGGGTCGCCCCAGATGCCCAGCAGGTCATCGATGGCCTGGAACGAAAGGCCCAGGTGGTAGCCGTACTCCTCCAGCGCGTCGGCGTCCGCCTCCGAGGCTCCGCCGAGGACCGCGCCGATGGAGGCGGCGCAGGCCAGCAGCGCGCCGGTCTTGTTCCCCTCCATCTGCAGGCATTCCTCGACGGCGACCCGTTCCCGGTGTTCGAAGGAGATGTCCTGCGCCTGACCGTCGATCAGCTTGCGGGAGGCCCGGGTGAGCCGCCTGGTTGCCCGGCCTGCCTCGACGGTGCCCTGCTCCAGCAGGACCTCGTTGGCGAGGGCGAACAGCGCGTCGCCGACCAGGATCGCCAGGGCCGGGCCGTGCACCTTCCAGACCGTGTCGCGGTGGCGGCGCTGCTCGTCACCGTCCATCAGGTCGTCGTGCAGCAGTGAGAAGTTGTGCACCAGCTCCACCGCGACCGCGCCGGGGATGCCCACCTCGGCGGGGGCTCCCGCCGCCTCGGCGGAGAGCAGCGCGAGCGCCGGGCGTACGGCCTTGCCACCGTCGCCGTCGGCCGGATTGCCGGCGGCGTCGATCCAGCCGAAGTGATAGGCGGCGACGGTGTCCATCGGGGACGCGAGCCGGTCCACGGCCGAGCGCAGCACCGGCGCGGACAGAGTGCGGCCATGCTCCAGCAGCGTGGCCACGCCCACTCTGTCGACGCCGGCAGATGCCTGCTCGTTGGCAGCGGTCACGATCTCTCCTCTGATTGCACTGGTGGTGCTCATACCGACTCCCTGCCTACCCCTTCGAAATCGAGATCATGAGGGCGGCCGAGTGTGGTCAATGCCGCCACAGCGGCGTGCATACCGCTGCGAACCGCACTTTCCATGGTCGCGGGCCACCCGGTGGCAGTCCATGCACCGGCCAAATAGATGCCCGGCGCACGGGTGCGCGCCCCCGGCCGGAGCCTTCCGACTCCGGGCGCGGGCGCGAAGGTCGCGGTGCGCTCCCTGGTGACGAAGAAGTCCTTCACCGTCGCGCCCCGCGCGGCCGGAAGCAGCCGCTCCAGCTCGGGCAGGTACTTTTCGCGCAGCTCCGCGACCGGCAGGTCGATGTCGTCCTCCGCCGCGGACTGGGACAGCGCGATGTACTGGCTGTTCTCCGCTCCGGGGGAGTCCTTCATCCCGGAGTGCTCCGTGCGGTCGAACACCCACTGCACGGGGCTGCCGATCGCCGCGAAGAACGGCTGCCGCAGGACCTTGCGGTCATAGACGACATGCACATTCAGGATCGGTGCCGTGCCGATCTTCAGCAGTGCTCCGGGGTCCTCAAGAGCGCCCCCGGGCAGTAGCTCGTGCGCCTCGCGCTGCGGTACGGCGATGACCACCACGTCCGCGTCCAGCAGCTCCGTCCGGCCGGGGCCGGTCTCGACGGCGACCTGCCACCGGGCGCCGGCCGACGGCACGGCGGCGCTTCCGGCAGCCGTTTCCGGGCGGAGCCCCCGCTCCGGCACCGGGTCATGGCCGGGGGCACCGGTCGGCGGGGCGGTCCGGGTGACCGCTGTGGCGCGGCCACGCAGGATCGTACGGACGGCCGCCTTGTCCAGCGCGGCGCGGGCCCGGGTGTCATGCAGCTCGCCCAGCGGGACCGACGCCCAGCCGATGTCGGCGGCGCCGGGGTCGGAGAGCAGGCCGGTCTTGAAGACCATGGCGGCCAGGCCCAGGGAGGCGTGCTCGGCGGTGGCATTGAGGGTCGCGATGCCGACCAGGTCCCACAGTGCCTCGATCGTACGAGCCGACTGGCCGCGTTCGCGCAGCCAGCTCGCGAAGTCCACGTCGTCCAGGGCGGGATCCATCGGATCCAGGCCGCGCAGCGCGAGCGCCGCCCGCCCCACGGAGGCGCGCTCCAGGAGCGACAGGTGCGGGTAGCTCGCGAGGCTGGACGCCAAATGCAGCGGCACCGGAAGCGCGGCGCGGCGCAGCCGGCCAAGCCGCAGCCGGCCGGCCGCCTGGCTCGATGCCTCTTCGAGCACGGCGCCACCGGTGCCGCCCAGCAAGACGCCGAGACCCTGGCCCCCTCGCCGGCCGCCACCCAGGAGGCGCCGGAACCGGCCGGCCGGTGCCGGACGGATCCCGTCCGGCCGGTCCCGCAGGTTGGGCTCACCGCCGGCTCCGGCGGCAGCCCCCTCATCGCCGGACCCGTCAAGACCGGCGTCCGGCAGCAGGCCGTCGCCGGAAACGGCAATCCCCCGCCGCTCGGACGGCACGCCGGACGCACCGTCGTCACCGACTCCGGCCGCGCCCGGCTGGTTCGGCATCGCGGTCCGGCGCCGCCCGGTGTCGGCGGCCTCTCGGCCGGAGCGGTCAGGACCGGCGGCGAGCGTGGCCGGTTTGCGCCGGGCGCCGGGGTCACCGGCGCCCGGCGCGGCGGGTCCCGCGTCGAGGACGGGGACGTCGAGGCGGTCCTGGATGGTAACGAGGTCGCGGGCGGAGATGCGGTCGAGGAACCATTGGTAGGCGGTGCAGCAGCGCAGGAAGACATGCTGGCCGTTGTCGACGGTGAGGTCGCCGCGTTTGAAGGAGAAAGCGAGGCCGCCGAGGCGGGGGCGGCCCTCGACGAGGGTCACCGTCAATCCGGCGTCAGCGAGGGCGAGAGCGGCGGCGGTACCGGCGAGGCCACCCCCCACCACCACTGCGCGATCGCTCATGGCATCTCCTCTATTGCAGACAGTGACGCACGGAAGACGCGGACGGTTGCATCACTTTCCGCCCCATCCCGGGCGAAACAGGAAAGGTGAGAGGGGGAGATCACACACGCCTCCTGGCGGCGCGCCGGGTGTCGAATCCGGCGAGGCCGCGCACGGCGACGTAGGCCTTCTCACGGCCGGGCAGCGAAACCCTGCCACGCAGCACGGCCTCGGGGTCGGCGGCGATACGGTCGAGGAGGCGGCGGTAGATCCCGGCCATGGCGGCTACGCAGGCGCCACTGCGGCGGTCGAGCAGGGGCAGCAGCTGGTAGCCGGAGGCGAACAGCGAGCGGGCGCGGCGGACTTCGAACTCGATGAGGCCGGCGAAGTCGGCGCCGGGCGGCGGCGTGGCACTGCCGAACCCTTCCGAACAGCCGAATTTGGCGAGGTCGTTGGCCGGGAGGTAGGTGCGACCGCTGGCCGCGTCCTCGCGGACATCGCGGAGGATGTTGGTGAGTTGCAGGGCGAGGCCCAGCGTATCGGCGTGCTCGGGGGCGCGCTCGGCGCCGCGGACGCCGGGTACGGTGCCGAACACGCCGAGGGAGAGCCGGCCGATGGCCCCGGCGACGCAACGGCAGTACGCCGCGAGGTCGTCCCAGGTCTCGTAGCTCTCACCGCGCAGGTCCATCTGGACACCGTCGATCAGCTCGTCCAGGCCGCCGAGCGGGATCGGAAAGCGCCGGGCGGCGTCGGTGAGGGCGACGGCGACCGGATCGGTGTCGTCGTAGGCCACCGCGCCCTCGCGGACACGGCCGAGCAGCGCGCGGGTCTCGTCGAGGCGTTCCTGCTTGACGGCGGGGGCGAGGTCGCCGTCACCGATGTCGTCGACCCGGCGGGAGAAGGCGTACAGGGCCGACATGGCCTGCCGCTTGGCAGCGGGCAGGAGACGAATGCCGTAGGCGAAGTTGCGGGCTTCCAGCCCGGTGATGCTCTCGCAGTAACGGTATGCGGCGAGTACCGGTCCGGGCGTCTGGGCGGAACCGTTCACTGTCCGGCTCACCCCTCTCTTCGCAATGTGGACCCCACCTCGCGCAGCAGGCTGATCCTGGTGGCCTTGGGCGGTCCGGGCAGCACGTCGAAGCCCGCGTCCGCCACCGCTTTCAGCGCGGCACGGCCACCGCCCACAAAGCCTGCGAGCAGGAGTTTGAGTCTGCCGTGAACGCTACCCACCAACGGGGTGCCTTCATTCAGCAGGTCCCGGGTTCGTGTCGCTTCGAATGCCACCAGCGCCCGCACCTGCGGGCCTGCGGTCGGTGCGGCCAGGTCGGTTTCGGTGACGCCGAAGCGCTTCATGTCCTCGGCGGGGAGGTAGATGCGGTCGCGGCCGAGGTCCTCGGCCACGTCCTGGAGGTGCTCGACGATCTGCAGGGCCGTGCACACCTCGTCGGACCGTCGGATCCGCTCGGGGGTGGCGGTGCCGGTGATGCCGAGGACGAGCCGGCCGACCGGGTTGGCGGACAGTTCGCAGTAGGCGAGCAGGTCGTCGTACGTGGCATAGCGGCGGACCTGCTGATCCTGGCGGTTGGCCTCGATCAGGCCGAGGAACGGCGCCGGGGTGAGCCCGCAGCGGCGGACCGTGGGCCGCAGCGCCCGGAGGAGGGGGTGACGGATCTCGTCCTCGGCGCCGTCGAACACCCGGCGCAGGTCGGTCTCGAAGGCGTCCAGCATGGCGACCCGGTCGGCGGCGGCTTCGGCGGGCAGTCCCAGGCGGGCGGCGTCGTCACGGCCGCCGTTCGCCAGATCCCCGTCGCCGATGTCGTCGACGAGCCGGGCGAAGCCGTAGACCGCCATGAGGTCACCACGCCAGGCACGCGGCAGGAAGAACGGCGCTACGGGGAAATTCTCGCGGGCCGCCTTGTCCAGCACGGCGCGCGACTGCGCGTCGGCCGCGCTCACCGCGGGGTTCCCGCCGCCCGGACGGCGGTCGGAACACCTGGTCGGCGAGGGGTCCACATAGCCATTGCCGTCACATCCCCCGTTCTACACCGATTGCCAATTACACCCTATTTCGGACACGCCGCGCCCGCCCGCCACGCCTTGGCTAGTCCCACCACCCGAACTGAACGTACGGCGTATCGTCCGACAAGCGACGATTGCGCACCGCTACAGCTTACGGCGCGGTACCGGGCTCCACTGCGCCGGGGTACTGATGATCACCGGACACCAGCTCCAACATCGGGCCGGACTCGATCCTTCCCCGTGGAGCGAAGAATTCCGCCGAGCGGATGCCGTGAGCATGCCCGATACGCCTGGTGTGCGGCCCAAACCGTACCGTGGCTCCCTCAGAAATCGCTTGCACTCCCCGCGTCACCTGCGCGAGGCTCCCCAGGTCTGTACACGCGCCGCCCGGTCCGGGCGCAAGGGCCAGGGAGCGCAATGCCTGCCGCAATAACGGCACGGGGACTCACCAAGACCTTTCACACGACCAAGCGCCAACCGGGATTGCGCGGCGCGCTGCGCTCGCTCGTGGCCCCGGAGCGGGTCGCCAAGAAGGCGGTGGACGATGTGTCGTTCACCGTCGCCACCGGCGAACTCGTCGCGCTCCTGGGTCCGAACGGAGCCGGCAAGTCCACCACCATCAAGATGCTCACCGGGATCCTCACCCCCACCTCCGGCGAGGCCGAGGTCGTCGGCGTCGCCCCGTACCGCGAGCGGGAGCGCAACGCCCGCAATGTGGGGGCGGTTTTCGGCCAGCGCTCCCAGCTGTGGTGGGACCTGCCCGCCCGGGAGTCCTTCGCGATCCTCCGCGACATCTACAGCGTCGGCGAGAGCGAGCACACCGCGCGGCTGCGCGAGTTCGACGACCTGCTGGACCTCTCGTCCTTCTGGGACACCCGCATCCGCCATCTCTCCCTCGGCCAGCGCGTGCGCTGCGACCTCGCAGCCGCACTGCTGCACGATCCGCCCGTCGTCTTCCTCGACGAGCCGACGATCGGAATGGACGTCGTCGTCAAGGAGCAGGTGCGGAACTTCCTGCGGTACCAGGTCGAGACCCGCGGCCGCACCGTGCTGCTCACCACCCACGACATGACCGAGGTCGCCCGGCTCGCCGAGCGCGTGGTGCTGATCAACCACGGGCGGATCGTCCTCGACGGCCCACTGGCCGAGATCCGGCGCCGCTTCGGCCGCACCTGGCAGGTGCACGCGACCGTCACCGGGCCGGAGGCAGCGCTCTGTCCCGACGGTCTGAAGATCCTTCGTACCGAAGGCCCGCGCATCGTCTTCGGCCCGGACGGGACCGCCACCGGTCTCACCCCGCACGAGGCGCTGAAGCGGATCATCGAACGGTACGACGTCGCCGACGTCGGCATCGAGGAGAGTGACCTCGAGGACGTCATGCGTGCGGCCTATCTCCGGCAGGACGACCAGGACACCGAGGACACTACTGAGGACGCTGCGGACACCGAGGGCGCCCCCCAAGGCCTCCAGGACGCGCAGGACACCGTCGGCGGGCGTGTCTGACATGACCGCCCCCGCACTCCCCCGCGCCTGGCGGACCGCCCGCATCACCCCGCTCGCCGAGATCCTCGCCCCCGGCCGGGTCGCCGCCACCGCTGTCCGCATGGCCGTACAGGTCTTCCTGGTCGTCTGCCTGTGGCGGGCGCTGTACGCCCACACCACCACCAGCGCGGGTCTCGGACGCGAACAGGCGGTCAGCTACGCCGTGATGGCCGCGCTGGCCACCCGCATCCGCGGGCTGGACCGCCGCGCCGCCCGCGACACGGTGATCCAGCACATCCAGTTCGGCACCATCGTCTACTGGTTCCTGCGGCCGCTGGCACCGCGCCGCTACTACCTCTACCGCGCGGTCGGCGATCAACTCTACGGCTTCGCCTGGGCCCTGGCCGCCTACACGGTGTGCCGCCTCGCCGGAGTGCTCGGACCGCCCGCCTCGGCGGGGGCCGGCGCCGTCTTCGCACTGAGCCTGTTCCTCGGGCAGACGGTGCTGTACCAGCTCACGCTCCTCATCGATCTGCTCTGCTTCTGGACGCTGCGCAATGAATCCGCCCTCATGATCCTCGTATTCGCCCAGAATCTGCTCTCCGGCGCCTACGCGCCGCTCTGGTACTTCCCCGGCTGGTTCAGGGCCATGAGCACGGCCCTGCCCTTCCAGTCCACCCTCAACATCCCGCTCTCCATCTACATCGGACGCATCCAGCTCTCCTCCGCACCGGCCCAGCTCGCCGTCCAGGCGGTGTGGGTGGTGATCCTCGCCCTGCTCACCCGGCTGCTGTGGCGCAGGGCGGCCGCCCGAGTCGTCTCCCAGGGAGGGTGACCATGTCTGCTGTGCGTGTTTTCTTCGCCGACTGGCGCGTCGCCCGGCGGATCATCGGAGTCAACTTCCGTGCCCGGGCCGAATACCGCGCGGAATTCCTGATGGGTATCGGGATCGGGGTGATCTGGCAGGTCTCGATCATCGTCTTCGCGACCGTGCTGCTCGGCCGTTTCCCCGGGATGGGCGGCTGGCCCAGCGACGCGGTACTGCTCATCGCCTCGATGCGGATGTTCAGTCATGCGCTGCATGTGCTGTTCTTCGGCCGCGTCACCTACCTGGCGTCCCTCGTCCAGGAGGGGATGATCGACGGCTACCTCCTGCGTCCCCTGCCCGTCCACCGCCAGGTGCAGCTCGCCTTCTTCCCCACGAACGCGATCGGCGACCTGCTCGTCGGCGTCTCCATGTTCACGGGCGCCGTCGTGAATATCCACCTCGAATGGACTCCGCTGAGGATCGGCTACGTCATCGCCGGAATCCTCGGCGGCATGCTCGTCGAGGCCGCCGTCTTCACCGCCCTCTCCAGCTTCCAGCTGCACTTCCCCTCCGCCTCCTACTGGAGCAGCTGGACCGAGGAACTGCTCGCCACCTTCGGCAACTACCCGCTCAAGATCCTGCCCGGGGTCGTCAGCGGAGCCTTCACCGTCCTGCTGCCCCTGGCCTTCATCGCCTACTTCCCCGCCGCCGTCCTCACCGGCCACACCTCCGGCCTCGGCGTCCCGGGTGCCGTGGCCGCGGCCTCACCTCTCATCGGCCTCGCGGCCTACGTGGGCTCCCGGTACCTGTGGAACTGGAGCCTGCGGCACTACAGCGGCGTCAACGGATGAGGGAGGAAACCCTGCGAGCATGGCGCGGGTGATGAACATAGAGATCAACGGCTGCCCGGCGAAGGTCGAGGACGTGCACCGGGTGGCGACCGGGCTGACAGCGGACGCCCTCCCATGCTGCGGGCGGCGGCTGCGACGAACTCGCACTGCCCCAGCCAGCCGCTGGCCCGCATCGGCGAGGTGGCCTTCCCCGGCGACGACGGTGCGCTGGCCGACGCCATGAACACCGCCTGGGCCGAGGTGCCGTGGGAGGTTGTTTAGGGGCGCCGACTATTTGCCGGTGAACTCCTCGTAGGCCGCGATGACTTCCTCGGTCGGGCCGTCCATGCGCAGCTCGCCCTTTTCGAGCCACAGGGCGCGGTCGCAGGTGTCGCGGATGGATTTGTTGTTGTGGCTGACCAGGAAGACGGTTCCGGCTTCCTGGCGGAGTTCGCGGATGCGGTCCTCGGAGCGTTTCTGGAATTTGCGGTCGCCGGTGGCCAGCGCCTCGTCGATCATGAGGACGTCGTGGTTCTTGGCGGCGGCGATGGAAAAGCGCAGCCGGGCGGCCATGCCGGAGGAGTAGGTGCGCATCGGCAGTGAGATGAAGTCGCCCTTTTCGTTGATGCCGGAGAACTCCACGATGCCGTCGTACTTCTC
>NZ_SUMC01000154.1 GCF_005047355.1 Actinacidiphila oryziradicis | reverse complement strand
CGGGTCACGATGGGGCCTCGACGGCTCCGAAGCCATCCTCAAACTCCGCGCGCTGAAGGACAACGGCGACTTCGAGGAGTACTGGCGACACCACCTCGCCCGCGAACATGAACGCCTCTACCCCACCGCCGACCGACACGGCTACCGCCCCACAGCCTGATCGGCAGGCTTCCTGCAAGGGGCTACGCCCGTTTCACTTCGTCCGCCCGCCCAACGGCACCCGTCGTGCGACGATCTTGCGGTAACTGATGCGCCAGCCCTGGCCGGTGAGCACAAAGGTGTCTTCATAGGTCACGCTGCCGCTCGTGCCGTCCATATTGATGCCGATGCCCTTGGAACGGGCGTGCACTTGGCCGTCGTCTCCCTCCGTGACGACGATGTTCGTCACGTGATGACCCACGGGATTCGCGTCGCCCAAGGTGATAGCCGCCGCTCGGATGGCTTCCACTCCCGTCAGCGGCTCCTGGCCGAAGTCCGTGACGTCGTAGACGACGTCGTCGGTAAACAACTCATCCAGCCGGTCCAACTCTCCCTCGTCGCACAGGTGACCGTGCATCGAGATCAACTCGGAGATGACGGTGCGGTCCTCAATGTTCAGTGCCATGGAAATCCTCACGGGCCGCTGGAGAAACTCAGCCAGGTCCTGGAGAGCGTCATTCTGTGACCGATGGCCTGGCCAAGGGGCAGCAAGGCCATCTCGGCCGCATCATGCCCCGACGTTACGAGCCGGCCCCACCACGCGCAGCCACATCAGCAAACTTCCAGCTCGCAGCGTCCCTGCAAGCGAGCTACACCCAACGTCGAAAGTCGAGCCGAATACACGGGCAGAAAATGCTGGGGAAAGTAGGCGGCCAGCGACTTCGTCACCAGCGCCGGCCCGAACCGCAAGAGATCCAAATCGTCCAGTGCATCGAAGTCCTCTGCAGCCACCGCGTCGAAGGCCTTTATGTACTGGCCCCGCAGCTGCTCCCAGGCATCCGCCGGCTCCCGATCACGCAACGGGGCTGCCAAGCGCCACTCACCGCAATTGTGGCGGTACATGATGTTCTTCGCAGCGCTGCCGCCCCTGATGCTGCCCAGGTGCGGGACACCGAACTCCATCAGCCGGCAGTACGTCATCCCCGAGCCCGACTGGACCTGGCCGAGCGCATAGCGCTCCAGCGGAAGCATCGGCCATTCCTCCAGCCGGAACTCGGCAAGCACCCGCTTGCGCTCGCCCTCGGCCACTGCCTCGTCCTCGGCCACACCGTTGCGGTCGAACCTGGCCGCTGCCGCCCACACATCCACCGCGTCACTCATGAAGGTCATCATGACGGACCGCAGATACCCGCGGCTTGCCGATCGAGCAACTGAACGGCACCGGATCGGGTAGCCAGGGACCCCCGAACTCCCGGCCCAGCACGCCCCGCTGCCCGCTGCTGCCGAACCATCCCCGCCGCGGCCGCTGCTCCTGCACAGCTCCGGCGACCAAAGCAACAAAGGGTCTTCGTCCGCCGCTGCGTCATGGGGCTCGCCCAGGTCGTCGAGCAGGCTTCGAAGCCGGTCAGCGGTGCGCTGATGCCGTTCGACCTCGCGCTCCCAGCCACGGGCCTCGGCGTCGGCGACCAACTGCCGGGCCCGTTCCCGGTCCCGTGCTGATAGCCGCCGCGCTCTGTGCCGCTGGCGGCATCAGTGCGGTGACGCCGGGACCGGGGTCCGGGGCAGGGCCGGAAGGGAGAGGCACAGCCTCGTGCCTCCGCCGGCCGGCGCCTGCGCGGCCACGTTGCCGCCGTGCTTCTCCGCGATCTGCCGTACGATCGCCAGCCCCAGCCCGCTGCCGGGCAGGGCGCGGGCCGTCGGCGAGCGGTAGAACCGGTCGAAGACGTACGGCAGGTCCGCCACGGGGATCCCCGGGCCTTCGTCGGTGACCGTCAACGTGCCCTGCGCGGACACCCGCACCAGGATCGACCCGCCCGCGGGGCTCCACTTCACGGCGTTGTCCACGAGGTTGGCGGCGGCCCGCTCCAGCGCGTCGGGGTCGCCGTGCACGAGGCACTCGGCCAGCTCCGTACGGATGTCGAGGCCGGTCGCCCGCGCCGCCGCGCGCTCCGCGACCCGAAGCGCCACCAGGTCGAGCCGGGTGTCCTCGGTGTGGGCGCTGTCATGGCCGTACCGCGCGAGGTCGATGAGGTCGTTGACCAGTGCCATCAGCTCCCGGGTCTGCTCGCGTGCCGCGCCGACCAGCTCAGGGGCCTGCGGGTCCGCCACGCCCAGCCCTTCGTCCAGCAGCTCAAGGTTGGTGTTGAGGCTGGTCAGCGGCGTACGCAGCTCGTGCGACGCGTCCGCGACGAGGCGCCGCTGGGTGGTCACCGAGGCGTCCACGGCGGCCGTCATGGAGGCGAACGCCCGTGCGAGGCGGGCGATCTCGTCCCGCCCGTGGACCTCTATGCGGGCCGTCAGATCCTGGGTCGCGGTGATGTGCTCGACCGTCTCCGTCAGCCGGCGCACCGGACGCAGCACCCGGCCGGCCGCGAGCCGGGCGACCAGCGCGGCGAGCAGGCCGCCGGCGAGGGTGATCACGATCAGCAGCGCTTTCAGCCGGCCCAGCGGGGCGCTCACCGCCGACATCGGCATCGCGGCGCGGATCAGGGCGCCGGACGAACCCGGCAGCGGCGCCGTATAGACGCGGTAGTGGACACCGCCGTACTCGGCGTCCTGGAAGTACGGTTCGCGCAGACCGGCGGCGACCTGCTGGTCCGTCGTACCGACCTTGATGAAGCCGGGGCTCGGGCCGGGAGTGATCGGCGCCGGGAGCAACTGCAGCCGGGTGGAGCCGATGTCGACCGGCAGGCCGCTGAAGAAGGCCGGCTGGGTGCCCGACGTCGCGGCCTTCACCTTGACGGCCTTGATCGTGTCCGGGGCCTGCTGGACGGCGGCGACGAGGGTGGCGTCGTGCTGCTGAGTGAGCTTGGCGCCGATCGACGGATACAGCACGAGGGAGGCGAGGACGAGCGCTGCCAGCACCACCGTCCCGCCGGCCAGGGCGACCCGGTTGCGCAGGCTCACGGCTCCGCCCGCAGCACATAGCCGAGGCCCCGGACGGTCTGCAGGAGCCGCGGCTCGCCGCCGGCCTCCAGCTTGGCGCGCAGGTAACTGATGTAAACCCACAGGGCGTTGGAGGACGGCCCGAAGTCGTAGCCCCAGACGGAGTCGAAGATCAGCGTATGGCTGAGCACCCGCTCCGGGTTGCGCAGGAACAGCTCCAGCAGCGCGTACTCGGTGCGGGTCAGTTCCAGTGGCCGCGTCCCGCGCCGCGCCCGGCAGGCGGCGGTGTCCAGGGCGAGGTCCGCGTACGTCAGGACCTTCTGGGCCGCGCCACTGCGCCGCAGCAGGGCGCGCAGCCTCGCCCGGAGTTCCTCCAGCGCGAACGGTTTGGCCAGGTAGTCGTCGGCGCCCGCGTCCAGGCCCGCGACCCGGTCAAAAACCAGGTCGCGGGCGGTGAGCATGAGGATGGGGGTGCGGTCGCCGCCGATGCGCAGCCGACGGCAGACCTCCAGACCGTTGGGCTCGGGCATGAGGATGTCGAGCACCACAGCGTCCTGGCGGGCGCGGCTCAGTTCCATGAGCGCCGTGGCGCCGTCGGGTGCCACGGACACCTCGTAGCCGTCCCTGGTCAGGGCATGCGCCAGCGAACGGCGCACCGCGTCATCGTCGTCGACCACCAGTACCCGCATGCTCACGAGGGTGCCTCAGCCCTTGTAAGAGGCCCGTGAGGCCGGTGAGCCCTTGGAGCCGACTCCGGACAGACTCAGCTTGACCTGGTAGATGACGTCGGCCAGCCGCTTCGGGGTCACCCCGAGGTTCTTGGCGATCGCGGCGAACTGCGCGCTGCTGGGATCGACTCCGCCGTGGTCGCGGCCCAGCTTGCTCAGGGCGGCGTAGGCGGCTGCGGCCTTCTCGTGCGAGACCCCCAGTTGCTTGGCGAGCCCGCTGATGAACGCGTCGGCGCTGACGCTGCCGCCACCGCCCGGCTTGCCCTTTCCGCCCCCACCGGGCTTGCCCTTCCCGCCCTCAGGCTGTGTGAACACCTCCTTCAGCAACTGCTCCGCCTTGGCCTGGGAGATCTTCAGATCGTGCGCGAGCAGGGCGACCACGGCTGGGTCCGTCGGCGCCTTGCCCGTTTGCCCGAGCTCGCGCTTGACGTCCGGCAGTGCCCGTTCGAGCTGCGCCACGGTGACGCCGTAACGGTGGGCGAGGCGGGTGAGCCACTCGGCGCCCGTCCCCTCCTTGCGCTTCTGCGCGTCGGCCGTGACCGTCTTCGACGGCGGGCCCTTGACCGCCCCCGAGGCGGCGGCGCCCGAGGTGCCCCCCGCCACGATGAGGACCGCGGCTACGGCCGCGATGGCTTTCGTGTGTCGCATCGGCATTCCCTTGGTGAGGATCGGTGAGGATTCATGACGGGCCGACTCCTCGGCCCGTCCGCGCACCAGCACACCAAGGGCACTTGTGGGCGACTCTGGGTGAACCTTAAAGTCGCCATAGAGCGTGCCCGGCTGTCCGCTGGCTTCGTAGGTGGGAACGGACACCACTTGTCGACGAGTCTGGGCAGCACTTGTCGATCACTGGGCCGTGGAATGTGTCGTCGGCGGCTGAATTTGGGTTCTGGATCACTTTTGGTGCAGGTCTGACAGACGGTCACCGCCGCCGACAGCACTGCCCAGCAGAGCCTCGGCTTGCACGTCGCCGGCTTCCGGCCCGGTCCCCTGTTGATCAGCGGCGCACCGTCTATCACGGGCGACAACGCGCTCGGCCGGGCGATGCGCACCGTGTCCGTAAGCATCGCGGAGCTCGCCGATGCGTTGGCCCTCGTCGCACTCAACCGCGCACCTGGCCGGACGTCATCCATGCCCGCAGATCAAGCGCCTCGCCCGCTCAGCCGGGCCCCACACCTGACACTCCACCCGTCGAGACGACTGGTCTAATCCGGTGCTACGGTTAACCCATGCCAGTCACCAAGGCGGAAACGCGCCAGAGCCTTCTGAACGCCGCACGGCGGATCGTAGCCGCGAAGGGCTACGCCGCGGTCGGCATCAACGAAATCCTCGCCGCGGCCGGTGTCCCGAAGGGGTCGTTTTACCACCACTTCGGTTCCAAGGACGCCTTCGGTGAGGCGATGATGAAGAGCTACTTCGACGAGTACCTCACGACCATGGACGGGATCGTTGCCGACAAGGGCAAGAGCTCTGCGCAGCACCTGATGAGGTACTGGCAGAACTTCTACGACATGCAAGTCGTGGACGACTGCCAGGGCGGGTGCCTGGTCGTCAAGCTCGGTGCGGAGATCGCCGACCTCTCAGAGGTGATGAGAGTGGCGACGAAAGTCGGGACCACGGAGATCGTCGACCGACTGGAGCGGATGATCACCGACGGCATCGCGGATGGGTCCGTGTCCGTCGATGACAGCCCCCGCACGACGGCCGAGGCTCTCTACGACCTGTGGCTCGGAGCGAGCATGATGGCCAAGATCCATCGCAGCCCGGACTATCTCGACCGTGCCATGACGGTCACACGCCAGGTCCTCCACGTCTGACAAGCCCCCGCCGCCTGCGGCGCACCGGCCCCGGGCAGCACTTTCGTAGTAGACTGGTCTAAAAGAGTAGACCGGTCTAGGAGAGGAAATTATCATGACCACCGACCTCATCTACTCCGATGCGAGCGAACTCGCTGAACTGATCCGCAACAGCAAGGTGTCGTCCGTCGAGGTGCTGCAGGCGCACCTCGATCGCATCAAGGCCACCGATCCGAAGGTCAACGCCGTCGTTACGCTCGCCGACGGTGCTCTGGAGGCCGCGAAGGCGGCGGACGAAGCGCTCGCGGCGGGCGTGGAGGTCGGGCCACTGCACGGCGTGCCGTTCACGGTCAAGGACTCGTTCGACACCGCCGGCGTGCTGACCCAGCGCGGTTCCCCGATCTTCGAGGGCCGCGTCCCGGACACGGACGCCACCAGCGTGGCGCGTATGAAGCGCGCCGGTGCGATCCTCCTCGCGAAGACCAACCTCCCTGAGTTCTCGTACTCGACCGAGTCCGACAATCTCCTGACGGGCAGGACGAACAACCCCTGGAACCTCGACCGCACGTCCGGCGGTTCCAGTGGCGGGGAATCGGCGGCGATCGCGGCGGGGATGTCGCCGCTCGGGCTCGGAAGCGACCTGGCCATCTCGGTGCGCGGGCCGGCTGCACACACCGGCATCGTCGCCCTCAAGGCGACGCACGGGCGTATCCCGATGACAGGGGTCTGGCCGCGGGTGCCGCGCCGTGACTGGCACGTCGGCCCGATGGCCCGCACCATCCGCGACCTGGCACTGGCCTACTCGCTGCTTGCCGGCCCGGACGGCGCCGACGGCTTCGCCACCGTCCCGCGCGAGTTCGACGCCGGCCTGGGCACGTCGCCGGACCGGCCCGTCCGCCTCGGCTGGCTGGTCGACTCCGGACTCGGTCCGATCGACTCGCAGGTCGCTGCCACCGTGCAGAAGGCCGCCGAAGCGCTGCAGGGCGCTGGGGTTCAGGTCGAGGCTGTGAGCATCCCGGCGCTCGAGCGGGACAACCCCCTCGAGCTCTTCTACCGACAGCACGTCATGGAGGTCAAGCCGGCCTTCCGGGACGTCACCGCCGGTCACGAGGACCAGATGTTCAAGGTCTCCAAGTCCATGCTCGCCGGCCCCGACACGTCCGTGGAGGACTACGTCCTGGCCGAACAGGGCATCGAGCGACTCCGGGACGGTTTCGCGGAGTACTTCCAGCGCTACGACGCGCTGCTGCTTCCGGTGACGCCGATCCCCGCGCACGCGCACGGACTCGCACAGTTCACCATCAACGGCCAGACGGTGGACGCCGCCCACATGCAGACGGCGACCATCCCGTTCAACCTGACCGGACTCCCGGCCCTGTCCATGCGCTTCGGCACGAGCAGCGACGGCATGCCGATCGGTGTGCAGCTGGCAGCCAACTGGCACTCCGAGTCGACGATCCTGCACATCGCCTCGTTGCTGGAGTCGCTCAGCCCGGTCCGCGACCAGCACCCCACCATCTGACAGTCGAGAAAAGCCACACGCCGGGCGCTTCGAGGGGCGCGACAACCCACCGTGCCCCTCGAAGCGCCCGCATGCGCACCACCGGCCGCTGCGCTCCGCACGGCCCGAGGGCCGCGGCCTCTGTAGGACTCCGGGGTCGAGCGGGGGGCGGCCGATAGCAGGCCGAACCGGAGTCATCCGAGGCATTCGGATCGAACGCCACGAAGACCTCTCACGTTCCGGTAACAGCTGTTACCATTCGCGGTATGGCCACCAAGACACAACTCGGCGCCCGCGTGGACGCGGAGATCGCCGAACTTGCCAAAAAGCGCGCTGCGGACCGCGGCCTGGGTATCGGCGACTACCTCGCCCAGCTCATCCTCGACGACGCCAGCGGACTGCGCGAACGCGCCATGGGCGCAGCCGGGCGCTTCCTGTCCGAGCACCAGCACGTCTTCGACGAGGCCGAGGACGCCCAGAGCTCGTCAGGAGCAGACGCCGCGTAATGGATGTGCATATCGACGTCGCCTGGATCCTGCAGGTAGCTGAGATCGCGGGGGCGGGCGACCCGGCCCCCGACGACTACGGCGTCCCCATCGCCGCCTGCGCCCGGCACCAGGCCGAACTCCTTGAGCAACCGGTCTACGACGGCCCCTACGCGCGAGCCGCCGCCCTGGTGCACACGCTCGGGCGCTGCCGATGGCTGGAGAGGTCCAACCTGTCCGTCGCGGCCGCGACCGGGGTCATGTACCTCGAAGCCTCCAACATCTCCGTCAAACCGACCCACCAGGACGCGGCCGCCTTGCGCGACGTCCTCCTCGACCCCACCTGCACCGCCGCCCGAATCGCCGAGCTGCTGCGCTCTTGGCCCACCACAACCTGACCACCCACTTCCGCTGCCGCCGTCCTTGTCCGGGTGTCCTGGTCGCTGCCTGGCCGTCGCCGTGCGCGTGCTCCGGCAGGCAGCATCAGCGGCTCCTCCGAGTCCACACGGCCCAGCACCGCCGTCTGGATCTGCCGCCTGTCGCCCCGCAGGGAATCCCGGCCTTTTGCTACCAGTGGCGCAGATCTTTGGACAACTGTGCGTACCACTCCGCGCGGCGCCCGGTACGGCCCACGGGCTTGTCCCCGAGAGCAACCACAGAGTCGGTGACGTCGTAGGTGACCCGGTACAACAGCACCTGCGTGGCGGTGTCCATCCCTTGCTGGGTCCTCGGTGCCGGCGGCGCCGCCCCGAGCACCGTCACGAACCATGAGGGCAGCAGGGTCCGCGCGCTGATGGCGTCCGCCAGCCGGCTGCGCAGAGCCAAGGTCAGCTTCTTCCCGGCCTTCTCACCGGCGGCGATCACGCCCTGCTTTTCCGCCCGGGCTTTCGCATCGGCCGCCAGCGCGTTGTCTGCCTCCTCCACGTGATCGGCCTGCCGGTCCAGGTCCTGGCGTAAGCGCCGCTCCTGCGTGAGGGCCTCCCCGAGCTCCGTCACAGCTTGCGCGCGCCCCCGGGAGGCGATGGTGCTGGTTAGCTTCCCTACCGCGGCTATCACTCTGGTTCGGTGCTCCCGGTGCTGCGCGACGGTGGCCTCGAGCCACTGCACCTGCTGCTGGTGCGGGCTTGAGTAGTTGAGGTACAGAAAGTGCCGCTGAGATTGATCTTGCTGAAGTTGACCTACTTCGTCGGTGCTTCTAGCTGGCGGGGCACGGCACCGGCCCGCAGCTCGCGCAGGTCCGGGATGTGGTTGTAGAGCGTGCCCGGGGAGATGCCGAGCAGGTTGGCGATCGAGGTGATCGAGCGGCCCGGGTCGGGCAGCAGGTCGCGGGCGGCGCGGATGATCTCTTCGGTGGCGACCGTGGGCCGTCCGCCGACTCGGCCGCGGGCACGGGCGGCGGCCAGGCCCTCCTTGGTGCCGATGACGATGAGTTCGCGGATGAACTCCGCCAGCGCGGCGAAGACGTGGAATACGAGCCGGCCGCCGGGGGTGGTGGTGTCCAGGTTCTCGTGCAGCGAGGTGAAGCCGATGCCGCGCTCGCGCAGCTCGGCGACCATGTTGATGAGGTCTTGGAGGCTGCGGCCGTAGCGGTCGAGCGAGGGGACCACGAGCGTGTCGCCCGCGTCGAGGAAGGCGTGGCACGCCTTGAGCTCGGGGCGGAGCGCGTCCTTGCCGGACTTCTTGTCCGCGAAAATCTTCCGGCACCCGGCGGCGGTGAGCGCGTCGAGCTGCCGCTCCAGCTTCTGCCCGCCGGTCGACCGTACCGCTCCAAAATGGCTGCACCGCCTGTGACCTGGAACGACGCCCCTCGGGGTCGCTACGGCGTCATGGATCCTCGTGCTCGTGCGACTGCTCTATCTGATCGCCACGCGGATCTTTGCGTGGCTGGTCCTACTGTCCCGCTCCCCTGCCGAGAAGGAGGCCGAAATACTGATCTTGCGGCACGAGGTCTCGGTGCTGCGCCGACAGGTCACTGTTCCCAGACCCAGCTGGCCGGACCGCGCCCTGCTCGCAGCCCTCGCCCGGCTACTCCCCCGGGCCCTGCGCCATCACCGCATCGTCTCCCCGCGCACTCTCCTTGCCTGGCACCAGCGTCTGATCAAGAAGAAGTGGACCCAACCCGCCTCACCTGGCCGGCCACCCATACCCGAAGAACTACGCGACCTCATCACCCGACTCGGCACCGAGAACCCGCGGTGGGGGTTCCGGCGCGTCCACGGCGAACTACGCCGCCTCGGCCACAAGGTCAGCCCGGCCACCGTCCGCCGCATCCTTCGCGCCGCCGGCCTCGGACCGGCCCCGCGCCGTCACCCGGCACGCGGCGAGTGGATCGCCTTCCTCAAGGCCCAGGCCGACGGCCTTCTCGCCACCGACTTCTTCATGTGGACACCATCGGCCTGCAGCGGCTGTACGCCCTGTTCGTCATGGAGGTCCGTACCCGCACGGTCCACATCCTCGGGGTCACCGCCCACCCCACCGCCGCCTGGGCCACCCAGCAGGCCCGCCAACTCCTCTGGCAGCTCGACGGCCGCGCGACCGAGTTCACCCACCTCGTTCGGGACCGGGACGCGAAGTTCACCGCTGCCTTCGACGCGGTCTTCGCCAGTGAGGGCATCATGGTCGCCAAGATCCCTCCGCGAAGCCCCAATTGCAACCCGCACGCCGAGCGATTCGTGCGCTCCGTCCGCGAGGAGTGCACCGACCGACTGCTGATCTTCGACCGCCGCCACGCCGAGAAGATCCTCCACGACTATGCGCGACACTTCAACGGCCACCGGCCCCACCAGGGCCGAGATCAGCTCGCGCCCCTCGACGACCCCAACGTTATCCCGCTGCCACTGGCCCGGATCGATCGCCGCCAAGCCGTTGCAGGCCTCATCAATGAGTACCGCCGAGCCAGCTGACCGACCGGCAAAACCCCAGCTCACAGGCTGTGCAGCCATTCTGGAGCGGTACGGGTGCCGGTCGTCCCGCTCGGCGGGAGCGGGCCGGACCCTCCTGTCTCCGCCGCCTCCTCGAAGACCCGCTGCGCGGCAGGGCGGAGCCTGGTTTCCGACGGGCTCACCGCAGCGAGGGGATGTCCTGCGACCTACGGTGAGCCGTCCCCTTGTCAGTCGAAGGCGAGCGGTTCACTGTGTCGCGGCATCAGCAGCAGCGCGCCGACCCCGAGCACCGCCAGCACGACCAGTCCGAGGAAAACGTGGTGGGTGGCCTCGTACAGCGAGTCGCGCAGGAAACGCGCCACCGCGGGAAGTTCGGACTTCGGCGCCGGACCGAAGGTCAGGCTGGTGGCGTTCACGCTGCCGGACAGCTTGCCTGCCACGGCCGCTGGCGGGTTGGCATAGCTGGCGGCCAGGCTGGCGTTGGCGATCGCGCCGAACACTGCCGCCCCGACCGCGCTGCCCAGCGAGCGGCTGAACATGTTGGTCGCCGTCACCACGCCGCGCCGCTCCCAGGTAACCACCGATTGGGCGGCCACCACCGTCGGGCTTGCGGACAGGCCGAGTCCGACGCCTAGGACGAACGCGGCGAGCGCGGCGAACCAGATTGAGGTGTGCTCACCCAGCAACGTGACCAGCACGGCACCGGCGACGACGAACACACTGCCGATCAGCGCGGTGTCCCGGAACCCGATCCTGAGATAGATCCGCCCTGACAGGCTGGCCGCGAGAGGCCATCCCACGGTCAGCGCGGCGAGGGCGAAACCGGCGACGACGGCGCTCTTCCCAAGGACGCCCTCCGCATAGGTCGGCAGGTAGGAGCTCAGGCCGATCATCAGCGCGCCGATGACCAGCGCGGATAGGTTGCCGCCCGCCAGGATGCGGTGACGGAACACCCACGGCGGCAGCACGGGCTCGGCCGCGCGGCGCTCGATCAGGAAGAACCCGACCAGCAGCGCAATGCCGATGACGAAAATCGCGATACTCGGCGGCGAGGCCCAGCCCCAGGCCACGCTGCCCTCCAGAAGGCCGAGGATGAGCAGCGAGAACCCACCGGTGAGGGCGGCCGCGCCGGCGTAGTCCACCTTCTTGTCGTTCTTGCGGGTCACCTTCTCGGAGAAGTGCCGGCTCAGCATCCAGACAGCGACGGCGCCGAGCGGCAGGTTGACGAAGAAGATCAGTCGCCAGGACAGGTACTCGGAGAACAGGCCGCCGAGAGTCGGCCCGATCACCGAGGCGATGCCCCAGACGCTGGCGACGTAGCCCTGCACCCGGGCGCGTTCCTTCACGGTGTACAGGTCGCCGACCATCGTCATGCTAATCGGCTGCACCGCACCGGCCCCGATGCCCTGAACGGCCCGGGCGACGATCAGCAGGGGCATGCTCCAGGCAACTCCACACAGTACGGAGCCGAGCAGGAAGGCCGCGATGCCGAAGAACATCACCGGCTTGCGGCCGAGCGAATCGGCGAATTTTCCATACAGCGGCACGGTGACCGCCTGGGTGAGCAGGTAGACCGAGAACAGCCAGGGAAACTGGGAGAAGCCACCCAGGTCGCGCACTACGGACGGGACGGCGGTGGCAAGGATCGTGGAGTCGAGTGCGACGAGGCCGGTGCTGAGCATGATCGCGATCAACACCGGGCCCCGTTCAGATCGCAGGCCAATACCTCTGCCATCCGGGGTGGCGGCGGTCGACGTTGTCGGCGATGTCGCCATGCGAGCTCTCCTCCAATGGTTGATGAACTGCCCGGGGTCAACTGCCCGGTCGCGTGATCCATTCCTGAGAGTGACGAAACCCACCTGCACACGGCCGCTACGGGCGGAGGATGTTACGCAGGGTTGCCGGCGCATGGCGCTCCGCCCCCATGCTCTCGACGCAGCACGCTCGGCCTGCTCTTCAAAGGCTCGCGTAGGGGCCGGGCTGTCGGGTACTTCCGTTTCTACGATCTTCGTCACACCGGTCACACGCTCGCGACGCAGTCGCGCGCGACCCTCAAAGACACGATGGTCCGCGCCAGCCAGTCCTCCGAGCGCGCCGCGCTGATCCACCAGCACTCGAACCTCGACGGGCACCTGCCCTGCTGCTTACCTGTGCCCCAGGCAGGATTCGAACCTGCGACACCCTGCGGGACTCTGTCGCCCGATCCGCAGTGAGGGCCGATTCGATCAGCCTCACCAGCACGTTCACCGTTAGCCGCCGGTCGGTTTCGGCAGGTCGGCCGGATCGGGCGACAGAGTCCTGCGGGTGCCGATAAATCATCCGCCCTGCTCAGCACACCTGAGTCGGGTTGAGGCTACCGTGCAGCGACGGTTGGAACTGAACGCGCTCAACAAGTACCGGCAGCCTGCCTGAACGAGTTCAGTTCCTGCCTCGCGGCACATCTCGCTAGGGCAGGCCGTCTGGCCGCTGACGTGCGCGGATGAGATTCTCGGCACCCGCAGTGTCGGGCCGGGCCATGCTGGACGCCCTGGTCGCAGGCCAGCGCAACCCCCGGAATGGCGGACCTCGCCAAAGGCAGCCTGGTCAACAAGAAACCGGCCCTCACCGAGGCCCTCACCGGGCAGTTCGAGGACCACCACGGCCGTCTGCTGCGGGTGCTGCTGGACACCGTCGACCACCTCAC
>NZ_SUMC01000153.1 GCF_005047355.1 Actinacidiphila oryziradicis | reverse complement strand
GACGCGCGCCTTGGCGGTCCGTGCCGACGATCTCAAGGAAGCCGTGCTTGGCCAGGTTCTGGACGACCGTGTAGAGCGAGCCCCACTTGACACCCATGTCCTGGTCCTTGCCATGGGCCCGGATCAGGGAGGCGATCTCGTAGCGGTGCATCGGCCGCTGCATGACCGTGGCGAGCACCGACAGGGCCATCAGGTTGTCGACCTTGCGCTTCGCGGCCATCGGCGGTCGCCTCCTTCCCGAGCCCGCGGTGCTGCCTCGGTTATTCGTCTACAAATATACGTCGGCGAGTAATCGAAGGCAACAGGTCCGCGCCACCACGTCCCGAGCCCCACTTGACGCCTATGTCCTGGTCCTTGCCACGGCCGCCGCGATCTGGCGCAACTCCAAAACCGGCGCAGCCAGCAAACGATCACTGATCGCCTACGACCACTGACCAGCCCAGACTTCGGACTCAATCATGTAGTCCAGCACGCTGCGCCCGGTCGCACCCGCGTCCGCAGGAGGGACACCGACACTGCGACTTCGTAGTCGTACGCGCTCAGCGTCACACCCCGTCCCTGGGCGTGGACCACGATGCCGCCCATGGTCGGGACGGGGGGCCGGGGCGGGGCGGCGAGGGCGGCGAGGTTCAGGGCGTCGGTGAGCTCGCGGTGGCTGGCGCTGAAGTGCGCGGGGGTGCCTTGGCGGTCTGCTCGGCGGTGGCCTGGGACATGCTGGTGCCTTCCTGGTGGGTTGGAGGCCGGCGGGGGCTGGCGCCGTGGTGCCGGCGGTGTGGCGAGGGTTGTCCCCGCCGGGCTTTGCCGGGCCCGGCGGGGACGCTGAGTGTCTGTCAGCCGACGATGCGCAGGCAGGTGAGGGGGAACCCTGCGTTGGGGGTCCACTTCGTCACGCCGTCCAGAACGTTGATCCTCCGGCTCCCGGCCCAGCGCAGTTCCTTGGTCGACTCGGCGTCGAACGTGATGGAGGCGGCGTTGTGGCCGTGACCGTGCCGCGCTTGCCCTTGTAGGCGGCGGGGTTGATGGTGACCACCTCGACGGTGGCGCCGACGGTGACAGCTGTGGCGGCCATGGTGGCCAGGGTCTTCCGGCGCTCCTTGACCACGGCGATGATGCGGTCGAGGTCGCCTTCGCTCGCGTGAGCGGCGATGTGCGCGGTGACCTCGGGCAGATGTGACTCCCTCTGGGTCGGCGGGGCGGCCGGTTGGGCCGACTGCCCCGCGGGTGGTGGGTTGGAGCTGCCGGTCCGGGAGAGTTGCCGCTCCCCTTACCGTCTCTAGTAATTATACTCTCTTATCTCGGGGAAGCAACACCGAAATGCGGCTGAGCAGCGGTATCGCTCCTCACCGCTTCGTGTTTCTCGATCCATTGCCGGGCGATGCGGGGCGACACGGCTTCTCATGAGACACCGGAGGAGGTGGTCGCGTTGCGCCGGGCGACCGCCTTTGCCGTCTCGTCCAGGACCCGTGGGAGGTCGTGCCGATCGAGGATCACTTCCAGGAGGCGAAGTCGGCCGTCGTGCTCGGCGAGCTGGGCCAGGGCCTGGTCGAGTTCGCCGAGCGTGCGGGCCTGGGTGGTGACGGCGTCGGCGCCGAGGGCGGCCGGGATGGCCTGCCAGTTTCAGCGGGGGATGTCGTTGTAGGTGGCGTTCGGTCCGTTGATGGCGCGTTCGACCGTGTAGCCGTCGTTGTTGACGAGGACGATGATCGGGTCGAGGTTCTCGCGGGCGAGGATGCCGATCTCCTGGATTGACAGTTGTGCTGCGCCGTCGCCGATGAGCAGGATGCCGCGGCGGCGCAGTTCGGCGGCGAGTTGGGCGCCGGCGATCGCAGGCAGGGCGTAGCCGATGGAGGACCAGCCGGGCTGGGCGATGATCTCGACGCCGGACGGGAGGCGCTGGCCAAGCAGGCCGTAGAAGGGTGTGCCCTGGTCGGCGGCGATGATGTCGCCGGGCTTGAGGAAGTCCCCGATGCGTTGCCAGAGCAGGTCTTGGGTGAGCGGCGTGGCTGGGTCGGTGGGCTGTGGCGCCGGGATGGTGACCGGGGTGGGGGATGGGGCCTGGGCGGGTGCCACGAGGCCGCGGAGCTCGTCCAGTGCCTGGTCCATCGTCAGATGGTCAATGCGTAGCGGTCCGACGGTCGTGTACGAGGGTTGGATGCCGATCAGCCGGGCCGGGTCGATGCGGGTGGTGAAGCCGCCGGTGTTGAGGTCGTGTTCGACGAGGCCGACGCCGATGACCACGTCCGCCTCCTCCACCGCCGCGCGGACCTCGGGCGCGGAGATGCTGCCGATGTACAGGCCGGCGAAGGTGTCGGCGGACTCGTCCAGGACCCCCTTACCGCTGGTGGTCACCGCCGCAGCGAGCTGCCCCTTGCGGATGAGCTCGTCCAGCCGCTCTCCGGCGCCGTGCCGCTGGGCCAGGGCGTCGACGAGCACGGTCACCGTGCGTGCGTCCCGCAGCAGCCGGGCAGCGCTGTCGGCGAATGCTCGTGCCGGGGTGCTGTCACGTGGGGCGGGCGGCGTGGTGGGGTTGGCCGGTGCCGGGCAGGGCCGGTGGACGAGGTCGGAGGGCAGCGCGAGATATCCGGGTTTCTTCTCGGTGAGGACGGCGGCGATCACGCGGTCGATGGCCTCGGCCGCGTCGGCCGCGCCCAGGCTCGCCGCCGCGTGGGTGACCTCGCGGGCGGCGCGCACGAAGTGCCGGTGGTCGCCGTCCAGCAGGCTGTGGTGGACAGGTAGGCCGCGGCGCTGGATGTCGGTAGTGGGTGTCCCGGCGATGTGCAGCACGGGGACGTTCTCGGCGTAGGCGCCGGCGATGCCGTTGATCGCCGACAGTTCGCCGACGCCGTAGGTGGTGACGAGGACGGCGAAGCCGTTCACTCGCGCGTAGCCGTCGGCCATGTAGGCGTTGAGCTCGTTGGCGTTGCCGACCCACCGCAGCTGCGGGTGTGCCTCGATCGCGTCGAGGAAGGTGAGGTTGTAGTCGCCGGGGACACCGAAGACGTGCCGCACGCCGAGTGCGGCGATCCGGTCGAGCAGGTAGCAGCTGATGCTGGGCGGGGAGGTGTGAGACATGGCGGTCCTCGCTGATGGTCAGGGCATGAGGGGGAGCTTGCCGACGATCTTGTCGACCGGGTTGCGGGGGCCGACGATGCTGATCGCGCAGTAGTCGATGTCCTCGGTCTGGGTCTTGCCCACGGCTGCGATGAAGTCGCTGTAGACGCGGGTGCTCTGGGCGGCGGCGGGCACGTCGGCGACGAAGGTGTCGGTGCGGGAGGCCGCCTTGGCGCGGATGGTGCGCAGCGTGGCGGAGTCGGCGATGAGAACCGAGCAGCCCGTCCAGGGCAGGCCCGGGTGCACGGTGCCTTCCGCGTCGGGGGCGTCGGTGCCCAGCAGGCCGGGGACCGCGGCCACCGTGGGGGCGGCGGCGCAGATGGCGGCGTTGGCGGCCCGGCCGGGAGGTAGGTCGGCGTTGACGATCACGACCCACTTCAGCCGGGCCTGGCGGGTGGACAGGCTGAAGTCCACCTCCTCGGGCGCGAAGCCCACCGCCGCCGCGCTCGGCGCGTTCACCACAGACATGGCAATCCTCTTTACTCATGCGGTCAGATCCGTCAATGCTAGGCAGATGTGTGGGATTCAGGTGATGTCTCCGCATCTCGTTCGCCATGGGAGGCGCTTGCGGGGCCCTCGGCGAACGTGATGCGGCGATCGGGCGGAAACTCCGTCGCTCGTGCGGAGGAGCGACTGTGAGGCATCGTGGGCAGGCACGTGGTGATCATTCCGGCGAGGATCAGTGCGCAGCCGGCCCACGCCGAGGGCGAGAGGTGCTCGTGGAGGAGTAGTACGCCGATCAGGGCCGCGGCCAGGGGCTCGGCGAGGCTGAGCGTCCCGGCCGTGGTCGCCCGCACTCGGCTGAGACCCGCGGTGAACAGCCAGTACGCGGCGGCGGTGGTGGCCACGCCGAGCCAGGCGATCAGGGCGAGGGTGGCGCCGTCGCGCAGGGGGGTGCTGTCGGTGATCATCCAGGGCAGCAGGGGGAGCGAGCCCAGCAGCAGGGAGAGCGCGGAGAGCGTGGGCAGGTCGGCGGCGCGGTTGGCGGCGGCCAGCTGCTTGGCGAAGACGGTGTACAGGCCGTAGCAGGTGCCTGCGGCCGCTGCCAGGAGCAGGCCAAGCGGATCCACACGGGCTCCGCTGCCCGGTGTCAGCAGCAGGGCGCAGCCGGCGACGGCCGCGACGGTGCTGGCCATCCAGGCGGCGCCGATGCGCTCACCGGTGACCCATCGGGCGCACACGCCGGTCGCCGCGGGTGCGGTGCCCAGGGCGATCACCGTGGTCAGAGCCGCCCCGGTCCGCGACACCGAGGAGAGGAAGGCCGCCTGGTAGACGGCCGTCGAGACCGCGCAGACCAGCAGCGGGCGCAGGACCGTGCCCGCGGCGAGAGCCCGGAGCTTCTTCGGGCGGCATGCGGTGAGCGCCCCGAGGACCAGCCCGCCCACGAGCAGCCGCCACCCGCCGAGGGCCGCCGGCGTCATGGGGCTGGCCGCCAGGACCTGAGCAGGGCCGACCGTGCCCCACAGCACCGCCGCCGCCAGTACCAGACCCGCGCCGAAGGCCGGGCCGTTCTTTCGCGCATCCATGACCGGCGAGACTAGGCAGGAATCCGACACAGTTCACTGCTTGCCGAACTTCATCCGGCGTACGGTGGATCTCATGGAACTTGATGCGCTGGACTGGGCCCTGCTGCGGGAACTGCAGAACGATGCACGGCAGACCAACCGCGACCTGGCGGCCAAGACCGGGGTCTCCCCCTCGACCTCACTGGAACGCGTCAGGCTGCTCCGCGAGCGGGGCGTCATCACCGGCTACCACGCGGCCCTGGACCTCGACGCCGCCGGCCGACCCGTCCAAGCGCTCATCTTGGTGCGCATCCGGCCTCCGGCCCGCCCAGTCATCGAGGGGTTCCGAGAGTGGGCGGCGCGACTGCCCGAGGTGATCGGCCTGTTCGTCACCTCGGGCGCTCACGACTTCCTCATCCACATCGCTGTCCCGGACGTGGACAGCGTGTACGCCTTCGTCATCGACCGCCTCACCGAACGCCGCGAAGTCGCCGACGTGCAGACCACGATGATCTACGAGCACGTCCAGTCCCGCTGCATGGAGCCGACCAGCCCCGATCGGCCCCGCTCCTCACGCAGAGCCCGCTGACCGGTTGGCTCTTTGCCGGGTCCCCGTGCCGTGATCTGCCCCCGCATTGGCCGGGGACAGAACTGGGATTCCGGGGCTTCACGACGCTCCGGCCGCATGAGGGGGGCAAATTCGGCCCACCGGTCCTCGGGGCAGTGCAGTTGCTGGGTGAGATCGGTGGTGACGCTGGCGCCGCCGCCGGCGAGGTAGAGGACGCCCCGAGGCGTGAGGGTGGCCTGGTGGACCTGGCCGGCGAAGTCGACCTCGAAGGAGGTGCTGTCGTGGAGGGCGTTGCCGAGCCGGGTGAGGGTGTGGCCGCCGTATCCGCCCGGGGGGCGCGGGTCTTGGCTGGAGAACACCCACGCCTGCCCGGCCGGGCCGAGCAGCAGATAAAGCCGCCGCCGATGACCTCGACGTCATTGCCCCGGAAGCGCAGCAGCGGCTTCTGCGAGCACTGGATGCTGCCGTCGGGGCCGCTGAGGGCGGGGCCGTGACACAAGGGCGGTGCAGCGGTCCAAGCGCTGTGGCCGGTGGCCGGGTCGACGCGCAGGACGCCGTCCGTGGTCGTGAGCAGCAGATGGCCCTGGTCGTCGACCGCCAGGCCGTGCACGCCTGCGGCCAGGGCCAGTCGGCGGTCAGTGCTGCGGTAACGGCCACGCCCTGCTCGGGGTGAAGTTCCCCCCTGATCTTGGACAGCGGGTGCTTACGCTGCGGGGGTGAGGTCTTGTTGCAGCCTGGCTCGGGTTTCGAGTGGGGTGAGGTACCCGAACTCGGGGTGTCTGCGGAGCCTGGTGCGGTTGTACTCGACCTCGATGAAGCGGAAGACGTCGGCACGGGCCGCTTCGCGGCTTTCCCAGACGGCGGTGCCGATCTCCGCTTTCAGCAGGCCGAAGAAGCTCTCGGCAGCAGCGTTGGCGTGATCCGTCGACTGCTCAGGTTCCGGACTCTGGAGACGAAGGCGGGGTGAGGGTGACGCACCCGTTCCACCCGCTGTTCGGAGGGAGTTGGAGTTCATCGAGCGCCGTCAGTGCTGGCGGGGGGACAGGGTCTATTACTTCGACGAGGTAGGTGGCCGGTCCAGGATCCCGACGGAGTGGACGTCGGAGGCTCCGGTGGATGCGTTCGTGGTGGCGGCCGAGGGCTCCTGTCCGTTCCGGACGGAGGATCTTGTGGAGCTGGCCGCGCTCGTCGACCGGTTGCGCGGGTCGAATCGCGGCACTGTCGGGGAGATCACGCCGTGAGTGTCGCGGGGTTCGTGCCGCTGATGCGGGCGCTCGCCGGGGCGCTTGGGGGCGTGCGGCGGTGCGATGTCTGCGCTGAGCTGCTGCTTGTGCTCCTGCGGGTGCGGGGAGAGGTCTTGTCAGCGCTCGGGGGCGCCCGAATCCTGGTGACAGGGATCCAGGAGGGAGGCGATCATGACAGCAGTAGCGGGCAATGCGGAAAAGCTGCGGGTGCTGCGGGAGTCGCGGACGCTGAATCCCCGGCCCGAGGCAGTGGCCGACGAGGCGTTCAGGACGTCGGCCTTCCTCGATCCGCACGACTTGGTGCAGGTCAAGTACGAGATGGTGCGCCGGGTGCGGGTCGACGACGTGCCGGTGTCCCAGGCGACACGGATGTTCGGGTTCTGCCGGCAGAGTTTCTATGCGATCGCCGCCGCGCTGGACGCGCAGGGCCCGGCCGGGCTGGTGCCGGGCAAGCCGGGACCGAAGGGGCCCAGGAAACTGACCGAGCCGGTGATGACGCACGTCGAGATGCTGCTTCGGGCCGAGCCGGGGCTCAAGGCGCCTGCGCTGGCCGCGGCGGTGGCCGAGGAGTTCGACGTGGTGGTGCATCCGCGGTCGATCGAGCGGGCGTTGGCCCGCAGGCGCGAGGCTCGCAGCCAGGAGGAGAACATACGCGCCCGCGGTTGATCCACTCCCGGCCGGCATGGGCGCTGCGGACCGATACGAAGAGTTGCGGGCCGCGGTCTTCGAAGGGCGTGGAGCGGGATGGCGGCACGGCTGGGCGGTGCTGGTCCGCTCGGGCATGGCCGCCTGGAGCGAGGCCGTGGCCGCCCTCGTCCCGCCGCCCCGGGCAACAGATGAAATGCCTGGTCAGGCTGTTGTCGTGGATGGCGAGGTCGCCGATCAGCTCGTGCACGTGCTGGCCGGCCTGGTCCTCGGACGGCTCCAGCCGCCCTGAGCCCGTCACCGTCACCGTCACCGTCACCGTCACCGTCACCGTCACCGTCACCGGGAGTATGGGGTCCGTCAGGGAGTGCGTCATGAGTGCAGAGCCGTCCGGGGCAGGCAAGGTCACGGCTGATCATCTTCGCCGGGGTGCCTATCTGTATGTGCGGCAGTCCTCGCTGAAGCAGGTCGTGAACAACACCGAGTCGACCGCCCGGCAGTACGCGCTTCGCGGCCGTGCCGTCGCGCTGGGCTGGGACGAGTCCCAGATCACCGTGATCGATTCGGATCAGGGGCAGTCGGGGGCCTCGGCGGTGGGCCGGGACGGCTTCCAGCGTCTGGTCTCGGAGGTCTCGCTGGGGCGGGCGGGCATCGTGCTGGGTCTGGAGGTCTCGCGCCTGGCGCGGAACAATACCGACTGGCATCGGTTGCTGGAGATCTGCGGTCTGTCCGGCACCCTGATCCTGGACGAGGACGGTCTCTACGATCCCCGCTCCTTCAACGACCGCCTCGTCCTCGGCCTGAAGGGCACTATGTCCGAGGCCGAACTCCACGTGCTCAAGGCCAGGTTGCGAGGCGGACAGCTGTCCAAGGCCCGGAGAGGGGAGCTGAAGCAGGCGCTGCCGGTCGGCTATGTCTATGACGCCGCCGACCGTGTGGTCAAGGACCCTGACACCGCGGTGCGGGCGGCCGTCCAGCGGGTCTTCGACCTCTTCGAGACGACCGGCTCGGCCCGCCAGGTCGTCATCGCCTTCGCCGCCGACAAGCTGACCTTCCCCGCCCGGATCCGCACCGGCGAACACAAGGGCGAGCTGGTCTGGGGGCCGCTGAAGCACTGGCGGGTGCTCTCGCTGCTGCACAACCCCTGTTTCGCCGGGGCGTTCGTCTACGGACGCCGACGCGGAATGACCACCCCCCAGGGCAAGGCCGCCTGGGCCGAGGTGCCGCGCGAGCAGTGGACGGCCCTGATCCCTGATCACCACGAGGGCTATGTGACGCTCGAGCAGTGGGAGGCCAACGGCCTCACGCTGGCCGGCAACGCCGCCAGCCAGGGCGAGGACCGCAAGGCCGGACCGCCGCGCGAGGGCCCGGCCCTGCTGCAGGGCATGGTGATCTGCGGAAAGTGCGGGCGCCGTATGACGGTCGGCTACCGCCAGTACAGAAACGAGATCTTCCCCGACTACCGGTGCATGACCGCCGCGATCCAGGACGGCACCCGGGTCTGCGAACGCCTGCCCGGCAAGAGCATCGACCAGGCCGTCACCCGCCTGGTCCTCGCCACCCTCACCCCGCTCGCGATCGACGCCGCGCTGAAGGTCAGCGACCAGATCACTGCCCAGGCCGCCGAGGCCGACCGGCTGCGGGCCACCCATGTCCAGCGCGCCCAGCACCGCGCGGACCTGGCCCGGCGCCGCTATCTCGCCGTCGACCCCGACAACCGGCTCGTCGCCGACGCCCTGGAAGCCGACTGGAACCACGCCCTGCGCGAGATCGCCGCGGCGAAGGAGACATACGAACGGGCCAAGGCCGAAGCCGCCCCGGTGGACAGGGCCGTCCGGGACCGGCTGACCACCCTCGCCGCCGACGTCCACTCGCTGTGGTCCGACCCGGCCACCCCGATGCGGGAACGCAAACGCATCGCCCGCCTCCTCATCACCGACGTTACCTTGACCCGCACCACCGAGATCACCGCGCAGGTGCGGCTGAACGGCGGCCAGCACCACACGCTGACCATCCCGATCCCGCTCTCCGGCGGCAAGTCCTGGCAGACTCACCCCGACACTGTCGCCCTCATCGACGAGTTGCTCGATCACCACACCCACCGGCAGGCCGCGACGATCCTCAACGAACGCGGACTGACCAGCGGCAAGGGCCAGCCCTTCACCGAACTGCTCGTCCGCGACATCCGCGACAGCTACGGCCTCGTCCACCGCTACGACCGCCTGCGCGGCCGAGGGCTGCTGACGTTCGCCGAGTACGCCGACGCGATCGGCGTCAGCGAGAACACCGTGAAGATCTGGCGGCGGACCGGGCTCATCGAGGGCATCGCCTACAACGACAAGAACTGCTACCTCTTCCACCCGCCCGGCCCCGACCACCCGGCTCCCGAGGTCGCCCAGGGCATCAAGATCAGCGACCGCATCGCGGCCCGCGAGGCAGCTCTATCCGCACAATCGCAAAGGAGCGCAGTGTGATGACAACGGTTTATCGTAACATATGCCGGTTCGCCCCATGCTGTGCCTCAGGTTCAACTTCCCTATCTCCCGGCGGAATTCACCACTGGTGAACAGTCTCCATCATCGGCTAGTGACCTCAGTTGCCACTCCACCACAAGTCGACGAGAGCCGGCCTGCGTGGCTGCCAGTGGAGCGAACTGACGGCCTGTGGGGAGGAGATGACTGACCATTGGCACCTGCTCCAGTCCATCGCCCCATCGCTCGCGAGGCCGTGACGCACAGTGAGCATTTTCAACCTCGAGTCTCAGTGCGGGGTTTGCGCCCGCCGGCCGACCGTGGAGTCTCCGAACACCGGAAGGAAACATCTGCGCAACCTCTAGACGGCGTCCGTTCAAGTGAACAGAATACTGCCTACGTAATACTGTATGCAATGGGCTCTTGGGTGCTTCGGCCGCAATCACGCTGGTCGGGCCGCGCCCCGGCAGCTCAGCCACGACAGGCACACCTGGACAGTCTCGGACCGTGCGATGGCTAAGACGGACGAGGCCAAAGTGCGAAGGAGAGGACGTGGCACTAACCTCATCGGGCTCCCCCACCTACACGGAGATCGTCAACGAGACCGGGCGCATCTTCCGTGTCGGCGAAACTCCCAAACAACTCCTCGGCTATCCGAGGTGGGTAGTCATCATGGCGGCGTGGTTCGCCATGTGTTTGTCCGGGCTGGTTGAGTACACCTGGGGTGCGCTCAGCGGCTCGCTCGCCTCGGCGCACCACTGGGGAGAGGCACCGGTCTTCTGGCTGTTCTCCTGCTTCGTGGTCTTCGAGTCGCTCGTCCAAATCGGCACCGGGATGCTGCGCTCCAAGGGCGTATTGCCGGTGAAGTTCGCGGTGATCGTGGGCGGGGTCGTCTGTGGCATCCTCGCCTATAGCCTCACCGCCTACTCTACGAAGATCTGGGAGGCCTACCTCGGCTACGCCGTGCTCGGCGGGATCGGCTCCGGGATGGTGTACTCCAGCGCCATCAACATCGTCGCCAAGTGGTACCCGGAGAAAAAGGGGTGGCGGACGGGGTTCGTCAACGGAGGCTGGGCCTACGGGTCGGTCCCGTTCATCCTCGTCATCGGAGGAATCAGCACCGGCGCGGGAGTGGGTACCCTCTCCCCGCCGACAGTCCGGAACTTCATCCTCGTCCAGGGGATCATCATGACCGTCGGAATCTTCGTCGCCGGCCTGCTCATGAAGGATCCCCCCAAGAGCTGGTGGCCGGCAGACGTCGACCCGCTCAATTGGGCCAAGAACAAGCGCACAGCCCGCGATCTGCTCAGCAACCCGCCGGCCCACGACCACTACACCCTGCGGCAGATGTGGTACACGCCCCAGGCCAAATGGCTCGGTATCCAGTACGCGCTGTACATCGGATGCTCGCTGTTCGGTGTGGCGTACTACTACGGGTTCGGTGTGGAAATGCACTTGGGCACGGTCGTCGTGGTGGCGGGTGCAGCGGGCTTCTCACTGGCCGACGGCGGCTTTCGTCCCTTCTACGGGTGGCTCTCCGAGTACATCGGGCGCAGACGCACCATGGCCTGGGCCTACTCGCTGAACGTCATCTTCCAGATGTTGGCCCTCGTGGCCGGACTCAACCACCAAGGAGTCCTCTTCGCCGTATGCGCTGTCATCTCCGGCGGCCTGTCGGGGGCGTGCTTCCCGATGACGGCGGCAGCCGTGGCCGACTACTACGGCGAGAACAACAACGCCGTCAACTACGGTTCCATCTATGCCTGGAAGGCCCTCGGCGGTAGCTTCGCCGGCGGCGTGGCCGCGCTCATCATGACGGGCACCCTATATGGCAGTGCCCACTTCCACTGGACCCAGGGCTTCATTTTCGGGTCGGCCCTGGGAGCGCTCGCGGCACTCACCGTGTACTTCAAGTGCAAGCCACCCACGTTGGAGCAGCGAAAAGCAGCCGTCGCCAAGGCGGCGGCCGCGCACCGCCATGCCGCAGTCGGGCAACCAGCCATGTGAGGCACCGGCTCCGCTGTGACGCCCAGGATGCGTTGCTTCCCGCCCCGGGAGGCAACGCATCCAGGCATCCCCCCGACTTCCTTAGCTTGGCCTTTAACCTCGCCGCCGTTCTGGCCTGCTGAGATTTGCTGTTCGCGGGACAGCGGACGCGGCCGTCGCTCACGCTTTGAGATGTCGAGTAACAGAGCGTGAGAGGCGGCCGCTGTCATGAGTCTCCCGGATACCGTCCCCGCCGTCGACCCACTGTCCGTGTTGTCCCGGTTCCGGATCGAGTTCTACGACTGCCTGTACACCCGAGCGGACGCGCTCTTCGAGCTGGCGGACGCGGTGCTGTGCGCGGACGGACCGGTGAAGTCCCTCGTCGAGCTGTCCCTGGCGGCCGAGCACCGGCGCGGACACGGGGCGATGTACCAGGCGCTGGACCGCGGCTGGATGGAACCGCGCCGGCTGCGTCGCCTGCTGGCCTCGCTGCCGCTGCCCCGGACCGGCGACGGCCGGATCACCCTCGCGGTCGACGTCTCGAACTGGCTGCGATCCGACGCACCCACCAGCGACCAGCGCCTGTTCTGCCACGTCCACGGACGCGGCCGCAACCACGACCAGGTCATCCCCGGCTGGCCCTACTCCTTCGTCGCCGCCCTGGAACGCGGCCGTACCTCGTGGTGCGCGCTGCTGGACGCGGTGCGGCTGGGGCCCGCCGACGACGCCACCGCCGTCACCGCCGCTCAACTGCGCGACGTCGTCACCCGGATCATCGACGCCGGGCACTGGCACACCGACGATCCCGACATCGCGATCGTGATGGACTCCGGCTACGACGGTGCCCGACTTGCCCACGAACTCACCGACCTGCCCGTTGAGTTGATTGTCCGCCTGCGCTCGGACCGGGTGCTGTGCCGGGACGCCGGCGAGCCCCGCTCCGGCCCCAGAGGCGGACGCCCCCGACGCCACGGCGGCGTCCTCACCCTGGCCAAGCCCGACAGCTGGCACGCCCCCGACCAGGTCACCGCCTGCGAGACCACCCGCTACGGGAAGGCCGAAGCCAGAGCCTGGGACCGGATGCACCCGCGCCTGACCCATCGCGGCCCCTGGCTGGACCACGAGGGCGAACTCCCCGTACTGCACGGCACCTTGATCCGACTGCAGGTCGAGCACCTGCCCGGGGAACGGGACGCCAAGCCGCTGTGGCTGTGGTCCTCACGCACCGGTACCGACCTCGCGCGCGTCGACCGGATCTGGCAGGCGTTCCTCCGAAGATTCGATCTTGAACACACGTTTCGGCTGCTCAAGCAAACCCTCGGCTGGACGGCCCCGAAGTTCCGCAACCCCGACACCGCCGACCTGTGGACCTGGCTGATCATCGCCGCCCACACCCAGCTCCGCCTCGCCCGCCCCCTCGCGGCCGACCTGCGCCGCCCCTGGGAACGACCGCTGTCGGCGAACAAGTTGACGCCCTCCCGGGTCCGCAGAGGGTTTCGCCACCTCCGCGAGAAGGCAGCCCGTCCGGCGAGTGTGCCGAAACCCTCCCGCCCCGGCCCCGGACGCCCACCCGGTTCGAAGAACCGCCACGTCGCACCCCGTCATGACGTCGGCAAGACCGTGAAACGCGAACTCACACTCGAAGCCCACCACGCCGCCGCAGGTTAAAGACCAAGCTTAGAAGCCGTATTTCTATCGATCATGAGGGCGATCTGATCGAACAAGGTGCTTGGTCGAGTGATCTCGGCCGGTGGTGTGCATGAAGGCAGGGCCTCCTGAGTAGCTCGGGGTTGTTGAAGCCAAGAGCGGTCCAGGAGGCCCTGTTGTCACAGTCTTACGTGGTATCGCCGGTGGAGTTCAACTCGGGCTTCTCGGCGTGCGATTGTCTCGCTCACCGGTTCGGGAACGCGGCCGACCATCCCGACCGGGAACGGGCCTACGCCTCGGATATGACGGACGCGGAGTGGGCGGCGGTGCGTGAGTCGTTGCCGGTGCCGGCCTGGCTGGAGGGCCGGGGCGGGCAGCCGGATGGTTACTGCCACCGGCAGATGATCGACGCCGAGTAGCCGGGGGCATCGCAGCCCCCGGCCCTCACAGAACCGTGCTTAACAGTCGCCCGTTACACGGCTCTTGTCGTTCTGGTCACCAGACCCGGGGGACGTAGGTGATCCAGGTCCAGTGGG
>NZ_SUMC01000152.1 GCF_005047355.1 Actinacidiphila oryziradicis | reverse complement strand
CACCACCTGTACGCCACCGGAGTCCACACCCTCACCCCGAGGTTCGGACCCCACCGCCACGACAGACGGCCACGCCGCGCCCGAAAAGCCTGAATCACTCAGGCACACACAGAGTTCCAGAGACGCTAGTGCAGCTGAGGGCAGCCTGACCGCGGAGACGCGTGGGAGGGCGGCAAGCAGCCCTGACAAAGCCGGGACGCACTGGCACTGCCAGACGGTGCGGGTCCGGCAAGCGAGGATCCCGGCGTCGATGCCTCGGTGCTGTCCGAGTTCCGCGCGCGGCTGGTCGAGCACGAGCTGGAGGAGAAGGCGCTCGACCTTCTGCTGACCGCGCTCAAGGACCGGGGTGGTGGACCCGCTCCGACGCGCCGCGGCTCTTCGGCTCCTTCAGCACCGCGAGCTGCCATGTGCTCGGCCGGATCCCCGCACAGCGAGTACTCCCGCACAGATCAGGGCCCAGCCACCGGTCGATGTGCGCGCCCGGTGACCAGGCTGGCAGCTTGCGCACCCGCCGGTTCCGGGGCGAAATCGCGGCGCGCGGGTTTCTGCCCTCAGTGGCTCATGGCGTCGCGGGCCTTGTCCATCATGGCGGCGAAGGGGCCGGTCAGGGCCAGCGCGGCCGGCTTACCTGCGGCCGTCGGGTGGGGGTGGGAGGGTGCGAGGTCCTCGGCCTTGCGGAGCAGCTTGCCCATGTCCTGCCGCTGCTCGGCGGTGCACTGGTCCACGATCGCCGGGAACTCCTCCGTCTCCTCGTGCCCCGCGTGGTCGCTGACCGACTGCTCGAACTCGGCGATCGCGGTCGCGAACTCGGGACTCGCGACGTCCATGCCCTCCAGTTCCTTGAGGACCTTGGCGGCCTCCGCTTCCTCGGCGTTACGGGCCTCGGCCTCCTTCTCGCCCGCGGTCTTCTTCGCCACCGGCCGCAGGACCAGCTCCTCGGCCGCCTCGTGCACGGCCAGCAGCGCCCGCAGCTCGTCGAAAGCGTGCTGCTTGTCGGCCCCTTGTGCCTGCGTGACTTGCTCGAACAGGCCACGGATCCGCGCGTGCTGTTCCAGTAGCAGCGCCACGATGTCCCCGTGCGGCAACTGTGCTGCCGCCTTGCGCTCGGCTTCCGCCTTGGCTGAACTCATCATCGTCTCCTTCGGTCGCTCTCCGGTGCGCGTATCCCGTTCGACGGGCTCCAAACGGGGGTCACCGGTCGGTGGACAGGGCGCGCTGGGAGATCGAATCGGTGTTCTTCGCCCTGCGCTCCATCCTGATAGTCGCAGTGTCTCCCGCAGGCCATCCATCCGGCGACCAGAGGTACCGACTTGCCACCACCCCTCGCCCGTCGCTAGGGTCACGGGGCCCACATACCTGGTACCTGCTGGTCAGCGGCATGGCCCAACGCCCCTCGGCGACCACGCGCAGACCGTCGCCAATTCGCATCGGTTGCAACTGGCGGCGCTTGGAACATCGGTACAGCCGTCGGCGCTGAGATTGATCTTGGACGTCAGAGGACCCCGGGGGGCGTAATCGCGGGGGTCCTCTGACGTTCGGGTCAGGAAACGGTGGGCACGGCGCGGGTCAGCGGCTCCGCCTCCGTATAGGGCTGCGGGTAGCGCCTCAGGAAGCCGGGCGGCCTTGGGCGCGCAGTATGTGCACTTCAGGACGTCCGGGACGATGGGGATCCTCCGGCAGTACGCGACTCGCGCCTCCTGGCCAGCGGCTTTTCCACCGAGCGCGGATGACCTTCGGCGGGCTGACGGTGACTTTCCGTGATCGTCAGGCCGCCTGGAGGTAGGTGTCCTGGTGTGCCTGCTCGCGCTGGCAGCGGGCCAGATGGCGGGCGTGCTCGGCCCGCGCGTCGTACTTCCACGCGATGGGCTTGGCGGTGGTGTTGTAGCGGACAGCGAACTCGGTGATCTTGTTCTCGAGGTCCTCTTGTGAGGAGAAGTCCCCGCGCCGCGGCAGGCGCCGGGTCAGCACCGAGAACCACAGTTCGTCGGGTAGGACCGCTGCATTGCTGCAGCGGTCCCCCCTCAGACCCGAATCCGCAGATAGTGGCCGGTGGCCGGTCATGTCATGGTCTGTCTGGTCGTCAGGTCGTGTGGTGATGGGTGGGTAGGGGTGTGGCCCGACTGGCGCGTCGGGTGGGCGGCTTTCCAGGGCGGTGGGTGGTGGTTCGGGCCCGGTCGGGGCGGTGTTCAGGCGGATAGGACGCGCCGGTGAGCGCGGATGCGGGCCAACGCCTGGGCGATCAAGGTGTCGGCTGCCTGGGCGAAGTGGAGCTTTTGGCGGCGGGCGGTGATGGTCCAGCGGGCTGCGCGGCGGATCAGCAGGCGGCGCACGGTGGCGATCCGGCGCCGTGCCGCGCCGATGGGGGCGAGCATCTGCAGCCAGGCGGAGAGGTTGTAGGCCAGCAGCGCGCCCCACATCCACATGCTGTTGACGGCGTGGGATCCGGACGGCAGGTGGTTCAGGCCCGCGCCGTGCGCGGTGTCGCGGAACAGCTCCTCGATCTTGGTGCGCCGGCGGAACTCCCACTCCGCAGCCGCGATCTCCTCGTCCAGATCCAGGTCCTCGTTGGTGGCGATGAAGGAGTAGGCGTACGCGGTGTCCTCGATCCCGTCCAGGACCAGGGCGAGCTGGTCCTTGCCCACGGTCCGCGAGCGGCGCGAGCGCGGGTCCGCCGACAGCTGGTCGGCGTCATAGCGCACCCTGCGCGCGACCACCCTCGTGCCGTCCGGCCAGTCGGCCGGGGCGTAGCCCAGCGGCGCGACCTGCGCGTCAGGGTAATCGACCGCGCCGATCCAGTCGTCCTCGTGCACGGCGGCCACGGCCCGCCACAGGGCCTTGCCGCGCGGCACGCCGAGCCGGAACAGGCCACCGCGGGCCACGATCTTCTCCGCGACCTTCCCCGCGTAGTAGCCGGAATCGCCCTGGAACAGGATCCGCCCGGTGGCCCCGGCAGCGCGCACAGCGTCCAAAGCCCGGTCGATCTGGGCCGGGGAGTGGGTGCGGCCGTCCGAGCGGCCGTCGAGCAGGTCCGCGACCAGCACGGTGCCGGCCTGGGCCACGTGCGCTGCGTGCACCCGCCCGGCGATCTCGCCCTTGTAGGAGCGGATGACCTGTTCCTTGCGGGTGGAGAACACCTCGATGTCCTTGGCGTCCAGGTCGATCGTCACCGGTCCGGACAGGATCCGGGCCCGCTCGGCCACCGGGAGCGCGGCCAGCGCCCGCGCCGTGACCTGGCCGAGGCCCGCTCGACGCCCTCGCGCTGAGCCTGGTCGAACCGCGCGGCCAGGGTCGCGGCCGTCGTGGAGGGCGGGGCCGGCGCGGGCAGCAGTCCTTCGCCGACCGCATCCGCACGCAGCCGGTCGAACCCGACCAGGTGGTCCTCCCCGGTCAGCTGCACCGCCGCCAAGGCCAGCGCGAACTCGCCGCCCGACAGGCCCCGGTCGCGTTCCTTGACCGGACCGATCCCCCTGTCCAGCGCGGCGGTGATCCCCAGCACCTGGTCCAGCTCCGCGACCAGCAGCAAGCCGCCGTTCTCCGTCAGCGACCCGTCCGGCACACCCACCTGGGCGTTCAACCGGGTCCAGCGCCGACCAGGGGCGCGGGAGGCCGTCCGGCGGCGCGATATCGTCTTCACTTGGCAGGTGTCCTTCTGGGGAGAGCGATCAGGCGTAGAGAACCTAGATCATCTCAAACCAGCAGAGGCACCTGTCGTCGTATCAGCCGCCGAACCTGGCCACTACCTGCGGATTCGGGTCTGATGCTGGAGCGCGGTGTGACCGTCTCCTACGAGACGGTCCGCCGCTGGTGCCTGAAGTTCGGTCAGCAGTACGCCAACGCGCTGCGCCGCCGCCGGCCCCGGCCTGGGGACAAGTGGCATCTGGACCAGGTCTTCATCAAGATCAACGGGGAGCAGAAGTATCTGTGGCGGGCTGTCGACCAGGACGGGAAAGTGCTGGACATCCTGGTGCAGGACCGCCGGGACACCGCCGCGGCCAAGCGGTTCTTCCGCAGGCTGATGAAGAAGACGGGCGGGGTTCCGCGGGTGGTCGTCACGGACAAGCTGCGCTCCTACGGCGCGGCCCACCGTGAGGTCATGCCCTCCGTGGAGCACCGCTCCCACAAGGGATTGAACAACCGGGCCGAGAACAGCCACCAGCCCACCAGGCAACGCGAACGGGCCATGAAGGGCTTCCGCAGCGTGGGCGGGGCCCAACGGTTCCTGTCCGCGTTCAGCGGCATCTCACCCCACTTCCGGCCCCACCGCCACCTGATGACAGCCACCCAACACCGCGCCGAGATGACCGTCCGCTTCGCCATCTGGGAGCAGATCACCGGCGTCACCGGCCGGCCCACCGCGGCCTGAGCCCAGGCCGGCAACCCGGCCCCACCACGCCACGACGCACCGTCAGACACCCACACACCCAACAACGTGACAACGCCTCGCGCAGTTCTGCGTGAGTTACCCAGTTCAGGCGCACCATGTGATCGAAATCGGTACGCCTCACGTTGAGACGGGTTGCCGCCTGGTTCGGCCCGAGGGGGCTGAGCGCGGCGACCAGTCGGCCAGGTCCGGCCGCGCGCCGACCTGGTCGACCTGGTCGGGGTTGAGCAGCGACCCGCCGTGGTTCCCCGACAGCTCGGTGAGCAGATCGCGGTCGATCAGCCTACGGACGACGAAGCTGGTCACCGTGGCCGCCTCGTCCGGCACGTTCGGCGTGCCCAGGGCGATGGCGAGCCGGTCGGCGGCGGCGCTCCCTGCGATCGGCTCGCGGGGCATGGACGCGGTGATCGCGGCGGGGTCCATCGCCTCCACCGCCGCCCTCGACCACTGCCAGGCCGAGGCATCCGACGCCGGGACGACGCCGGCGTGGACGGCCCAGCGCCAGCTGCTGATGGGGACGCGGAGCCGCCCGGCGGCCTGGCTCTCGCTGTACTCGGTGCGCGGTGTACGTGACGCCATGGTGATTTCCTCTCATCTCACTGGCCGCTCTGGCCACAACATAACGTGACAGAAGTCATGAATACATGTCAAGAAGCTTTCAAAATAGGCAAGTTGGTCACATAACCCCCTACTGCGCGCACGTGTACGCGAGGAAAATTCACCCGCCAGACGGCCTCGGCAACGAGCGGAACGGCGGGCTGGGTGCAGGTACGAACAGGGCCCTGCGGTCGTGAGACCAGCCGGGCCCGGAGTATCCGAACGGCTATGACCAGCGCATCCCGAGCGCGTCCAGCGCCTCGACCCGCTCGGTTGCCAGAGCGCCCCGCCTCGCCCGGGCGTTGGCGATCGCCACACCCAGCCTCACGACCTGTTCACCGACCGTCTCGGCGTGCCGTCGCGGGACGTTCAAGTGGCCCTCGCGCTGCTGGAACTGGCGCGCGGCGGCGAGGTTGAGCTCCCACTTCCCGGCGTGACTCAAGGCGGGCTTGGTCTTGGGCCGGTCGGCCACTGCGGCCGGGGCGATACCCAGGACGCTGCTCAGCAGCCACTTCTGGACGACACCGAGCTGGCCCCAGGCGTTCTGCTGATCGGTGATCCAGCGGCCGAGGTCCTCACCCTGGATGACCAGCCGGCCGACCGAGTGCCCGGTGAGGGTGCCGCCGTCCTGGAGGTGGCGGCGGGCGAGGTGGAAGGCGCGCTGCCAGTCCACCGGCCAGGCCGGGCACCAGGCCGGGTCGATTTGCTCCAGCGCCTCGCGGCGCTGCGCGGTCAGGGCGCCAGCGGGCCCGTCGGCCGCTCCAATGGAGGACGTGCCGGTCGGAGCGCGGTCTGCGGCCCGGGCCGCGGCACGCTGATTCTTCAACCATCGCCCAATGGGAAAACCGTCGCCGGTGACGGCGTCGATGCGCGGGAGCAGATGGCCGGAGGTGGCGGCCCAGGCACGGCAGGCGGTCAGTCCGTCCTCGAAGGCAGCGTCGAACTGGCTCCACACCATGTCGGCTGTGTCGAGTTCCTGGATCCGCTCCGTGGCGAGGCGGCCCGCTCGGCGGGCCCGGCGCTGTTCGGCGATCCAGGTGCCCAGCGGGAACCCGTCGCCGGGGTTGCCGTCGGCCGGGGCGGGCGTGCGGTAGTCGTGGGGCACGCGCAGGTCGCCGTGGGCGGCGCGGTAGGCCAGGGCCTCTTGAAGGCCGCGACGCCAGGCGTACTTCTCGGGTTGCAGCACCCGCAGGGCGATGAATCGGGAGATGAGTCCGGTGGTGCGGGGTGTGCCGAACTGCAGCAGCCCCTCCCCCGTTCCGTCCGGCTCATCACCGGTGCCGTCCTCGTCGACGGCGTCGTCGGAGCGGAGTGTGTCCGGGACGGAAGGGTCGCCGTCCAGGCCGGAAGCGGCGGTCTCCGAGGGTGCTGACGGGTTCAGGGCGGAGGCGGCCAGGGCCTCCAGGGCCTTGGCGTCGTGGGCACGCAGGGCCTCCAGCAGGCGGGCGAGGTCGTCGTAGGCCGGGGAGGTCAGCATCTGGTCGGCGCTCTCGCCGGGGCCGAGCATCACCGGCACCAGGATCGTGGCCACCTTCCCGTCGCCGGGGCGCATGCGCAGCGCCCGTCCCAGCGCCTGCACGATGTCGGGCATCCCGCCGACGACGTCGGCGAAATACACCGCGTCGCACCAGGTGTCCACGCCCACACCCAAGACCTTCACCGAGCTGAGCACCGACAGCCCGACGGGGATGCCGGCGTCGGTCACGCCGGCGTGGTGGTCGTCGAGGACTTGTTTGCGCTGCTCGGGCGGGTGCTCGCCGTGCAGCCAGCGGGCCGCCAGGCCCTGCGGCAGCGTGTAGCTGGGGTCGGCGGCCGCCAACTGCCGGGCGGCCGCGGGAAGGCCCTCGGAGAAGGCCTTCGCCTCTGCTACCCGGCCGTGGAAGGTCAGGGGCTGGGAGAGCTTGTAGTCGGCGGCGGTCCGCAGCATGGCGGCCTGCAGCGCGGCCAGCCGCAGGCCGCGCACCCGCTCCGAGCGCGGGCTCTCCCCGCTGGCGAGCGCCGCCTGGTAGGCCGGGTCGGACACCTCGACGCACACGATGCGGTAGGGGGCGACGATGCCCTGGTCCACCGCGTCCCCGAGGAACAGTTCGAAAACGGGCTTCCCGAACAATTCGTGATCATCCATGCTTGCGATCAGCCGGACCCCGGACCGTCCCGAACCTCCCTGCCAGCCCCGTGCCGCATCCGGCCCGGAGTCGTCGCGAGCCCCGGCCAGTTCCCACATGCGCGGGGTCGCGGTCATCGCCAGGCGCCGGTCAGCCGGAATCCTGGTGTTGTCCAGGACTGCCGCCCAGGGCTTCCCGGCCGCCCCGGACAACCGGTGTGCCTCGTCCTCGACGATCAGCGACCACGCCGGAAGGCCGGCCTCGTGGACGCGCTGCAGTGTGCCCAGGCCGACCGAGGCGTAGGTCGCGAAGACCGTCACCCGGGGCAGGTGCGCGGTGAGGGCGACCAGCTCGTCCGGGTCGGTGGTGCAGGGAAGGTCCTCGGTCGACCGCAGGGAGCTCAGCCCGTACATGGGGTGATCGTGTCCGGCGGCCCGCCAGTCGGCGGCGAGTTGCGCGAGCAGGTCCAGGTTCGGGGCCAGCACCAGGATCCGCGGCAGGTCCTGCTGATGGGCGATGATCACCCCCATCAACGTCTTGCCGGAGCCGGTGGCCGAGTTGACCATCACGCGCAGGCCCTGCGGTGGCATGACCTGGCCGGGGCCGAGGGTCAGGCCTGCGGTGGCGGCGTTGGCTGCCAGCATCTGGTGAGGCCGCGGCGTCATCTTGAGCGCGGGCATCTCTGGCATGGCACTCCTGTTCCAGACGGTCCGCACAGGTTCCCTCGCGGACGATAACGGCGTGCGGTCGGGCCGCGCAGCCGGACTCACGAACGAGGGACAGCAGCCCGGGCTCAGGCGGGGGCGGTGGTCAGGGATAAATCACTGCTCGGTGGTGTCGTCGGCCAGCAGCCGCTGAAACTGAGGGCAATCGACGACGTGCCACTCCCGCACGAGCACCTTGTCTTCGACAATGGCTACTTCCGCGTGCCAGAGCAGGCAGTCGTAGCACGCGAAGATCTCGTACGGCGTTCCGTTGTCGTCGAAAGCTCGCAGGTCGATGGATCCGATGGGCGCGGACAGGTTGACGTTGGGCTTGCGCTGCTCGGCGGCGCTCAATGCAGCTGCTCGGTGGTGCGGTATTGGACTGGCCGGTCCTGGATCTTGGTCAGCAGCCCGGCGTCGGCCAGGTCACGGTAGATGCGGCGGACGTATTTCTCGGTGGGGTCGAATCCGGTGTCGCGGAGGATCGTCATGCCGCGCGCCGGGTCCCAGATGCCGCCGAGCGCGCGAATCGAGCTCTCCAGCCTGCCCTGCTGGGTGGGAGTGTTGGCCATGGTCGGTGTCCTCACTCCCCGGCGATGATGGCGGCGATGGCGGCGAGCTTCTCTGCGTCGCCCTTGGTGTTCAGGCGGCGGAGGGCGTTCTCGGCTCGACGGAAGTTGTCGCCGCGTACGGCCTCGACGACGTCGGCGGCGGCGGTGCCGAGCTGGTAGAGGACGACCTCGTTCTCCTGGTAGGAGGGGAGTTCGGCGGGAAGGTGACCAAGGCCGAGGCCGGCCAGGCGGCGACTGATGTCGTTGCGGACGTTGATGCCGAGGCGTCCGGCCTGCTGGAGCTCGCGGAGGGTGGCCATGTAGATGCGGAGGACGCCGCCGTTGTGTTCGACGGCGTGTCGGAGGTCGTCCCAGGTGGTGCCGTTGAAGGTGTAGGGCTCGGCTGCGGTGGCAGACAACTCGTGATCCCTTCCAAAGGTTAGAGTCAAGAAAAAGTACGAGGATAAAGATATCCTTGAACTTGTCCCGGCGTCTATTCCCTGAGGCGTGCAACTCCGGGGGAACTCACCACCGTTACCCCGCCCGTTCAGTCCCGATCGGCCGCGCGGATGCTGGCCTCCAGCGCCGCCATCAAGTCCACCGCTGGCACCGGTTCCGGCGGCACCTCCACGCCCTGGCCTACCCGGCCTTGGTGAGTGTCTGAGGTGTCCCCTCGGCGGTGCTGGGCCGCATACCGAGGATGTGCGCGACCACGTCCGGGGAGACGGCTTCACCGACAGCGTCGTCGACGGTGGCCACGACCATCGCGACGGCGTAAGCGGGCCACGGCCGCGAGTCCCGCAGGACGGCGCCCGGCGCGTGCGGGTCGTGGTCCTCGATGAGAGCGAACATGCGGACCGCCGACGTCCGGGCGGGTTCCGCCGACCCCAGCGGCGGGCGTTGGCCTGGAACCGGGTCGTCCACGATCCGTCGGCTGCTCGCGGTGCGGCTCATGGGCCGAGATCCTTTCTTTCACCGCGGCAGGGCTTGGCGGATGATCAGTCAGTGGTCTTCCAGCCGCGGATTTCCAGATGGCTCAGGACCGCATCCGGGCGGAGGCGGCCGGTCTCGATCAACCAGTTCTTCACTGCGGCGGCCACATCGCCGCCAGCGGCGTCGACCCGGTCCTTCCACTCGCGGGCGTCGAATCCGCCGGGGCCCTGGCCTGCCCCCAGGCTCTTGCCGTAGGCGCGTTCTTCCGTGCCGTCCTTGCGCTGCACCACGCCCCGGCGCAGGCCTGGTGAGTCGTCGCGGCGGCCGGAGTCGATGAGGAACGCGCTCTTCTTGGCCCGGACGGTGAAGGCGATGTTGCCGCCGACGGCGGCGGTGCGTTCGATGACCGGGCGCAGGCGCGAGGCGCCGGAGGCGATGTGCTGTTTGGCGGCGCGGGCCATGGAGGAGTGGCCGGGGGTCTCTACGACGTCTTTCTTGCGGACGGCGGCTTTGCGGGGCTTGGTCTCGCCGGGCCGGGGCCGGCGGGTGCGGGGGGTGATGGACGGGGCGGCGATCCGCTTGAGTTCGTCGATCCGGGAGGCGGCGCCGGCCTGGACTTCCTGGACGACAGCGCGCAGTGCGTCGACGAAGGCGGCGCCTTTGTTCTTGGTGAAGAACTGGGAGACCAGGCTGCTGTCGCGGCCGATGATGTCGGCGACCTGCTTTTTGGTGTATCCGGCGTTGATGAGTTCCTGGGTGAGGCGGGCTGCTTCGTTCTGCGGTGGGCGGCCGCCGCGACGGCTGCGGCGGCGTGGTGTGGTGCGTTTGCGGGGGGTCACTGGATGGCCTCCTGCTGCTCGGCGAGGTGGGCGCGGCCGAGAGACTTAAGCGTCATCAGTTCGGTCAGTGTGGTGGGCGCGGTGACCGGGAAGGGCAGGTGGCCTTTGAGCAGGTAGTCGCCGGGTTGGCCGTGGTAGGGCCAGGTGACGTCGGCGGTGGTGTAGATGGCGTCGGTGCGGAAGGCGACGATGCTGTTGGGCGGCAGGTGCAGGGCGCCGACGGAGACGTTGTCCTCGCGCATCCGCATGGACAGCAGTCCGGCCCGGGCTCCGGACCACACTCCGGCGGCCCATTCGGGGTGGGCGTAGGGGTCGGGGGTGAACGTTGTGCGCTCCCAGGTGATGGTCTCCCCGTCGTTGGCGATGATCACGGCTCCGGCTGGTACGCGGTGTTCCTCACCGACCGGCACGGTGCCGGTGTTGATGCGGGGGCGTTGGGCGAAGGCGCCGACGCCGTACAGCAGGATGGAGCGCACCGCGCGGGCAGCCAGGTGGGAGGCGGTGCGTTCGCGTTCGTCGGCGTGCATCGAAGCCCGCGTGGTGAGCTTGTTCCAGGCGTCCTTGAGTTTGTCGGCCCACTCGCGCAGCGGGGAGCTGGACTCCCACATCAGGCCGTCCAGGATCTCGATCCGCCAGGGCGCCAGGTGATTGCGCAGCGCGAGGTTGACCTCCGCTCCCCCGGCCCAGGTGGTGAAGGTGCGGCCCGGCTGGTTCGGGTAGGTCCAGGCGGCTTCGCCGGTGACCGGTGCGGGCAGCAGTCCGACGTGGTTCCAGCCGTCGGAGACGGTGACCCGGATCTGCCAGTGCGAGGGCCGGTACAGGGCGTTGATCTGCTCCTTCTCGCTCCAGCTGGCGAAGGTGGCGGCGCTTACGCGCTGCGGTACGCCGACCGCGCCGATCCAGGTGTGCTTGCCGTAGGCGAAGGTGCGGTCCAGCTCGGTGACCTGGGGCAGCTGTTCCGGGACCTGGGGCGGCAGGAACAGTTCAGTGCGTCCTTGTCCGGCGGTGGCGTGCAGCAGGCCCCGGATCTCGCTCGACATCACCGGGTAGCCATCGGCCCACTTCGCGCCGGTCTTCGTCGGGATCGTGCGGGACCACAGGTCGCGGCCGGTGCGGGCCGGGGAGCCCATGAGGACGACGTCGGACCAGTGCTCGTGCAGGGCCTTCCACAGCAGCACGAAGGCGTCCCGCACCGTGACCGGGTCGGCGCCCTCGGGCTCGAACCAGGCCCCGATCGGGCACAGTTCCAGGTGCCGGGACCCGTGCTGCCACCGGCCGATGGGCAGCCGCTCGTGCAGCAGGTGACCGGCGAGCCGGTCCTTGCCCTTGGCCTGCCCCTTCCCGGAGGCCACCGCCCAGCCGGGGACGGGAGCGTTGAGCCAGTCAGCCACCGCGTCCTTGAGATGCGGGAACCGGTCGGCGTCACGGTGCCAGGGGTCGCCCGCGGTGATGTAGATCCGCTCCACGGACTCCGGCAGCACCGCCGCGACGGCGGTGAGGATGTCGGCGGCGGAGCGCGAGCCGAGGTCGATCCGGCCGGTGGTGCCCTTGTGGACCAGCATCCCGCTCTCCACGTCCAGGAACGCGGTGTCCCACACCTGCTGGGTGTACGTCGGGCGACGGGACACCAGATCCTTGGCCGCCACCATCCACGCGTCGCCCCGCTCCCCCACCGGGATCGACGGCAACTCCCGGGATACTCCCTCAGGTGCCGCAGTCACCGGCGGTGCGGCGGCCTGGTTCGGAGCGGCGACAGGTTCCCCCGCCTGCTCCTCCTGGATGTCCTCGCCCTTGCCGTCTTCCTCGGTGGGTGCCGCAGCGGTCGGGGCAGGTTCGTGGTCGGGGCGGCGCAGGTCGGGGGCGGGCGCACCGGGAACCGGCTCCGCTGACGGGACGGTCGGGGCGGATTGTGCTGCTGCGGCCACGTCAGGGCCCAGGGCGGCCACCAGCGCGGTTACCTCAACGATGCTCATCCCGGCGGCCGGGGCGATCCGGTCGGACTTGGCCTTGCCGTACGCACCGAGCGCGATGACCCGCTTGTCCCGGTCGGCCTCCAGCTTCTGCAGCTCCCGCTGCAGCTTCTCCAGGTCCCTGCGCACGGCCTTGATGTCGTCTCTTACGCCGCGCAGTTCGGTCAGACCGGTGTTGTAGGCATTGGTATCCATCACAGCTCCTTCTGGCCGGGGGCATTGCCTCGCGCGGCGGTGCCGGTGGGGACGTAGGCGATGGGGCCGCCGGAGACCGAGGGCAGTCGGGTCCCCAGCAGCATGGGGGTGTATGTCAGGCCCTCGGTGTCCGACGGGTCCGGGACGGTGGCGTTGACCGGGTGGCAGAGTTCGGTGATGTAGCCGGGCAGGCGGGCGTGAGGGAAGGAGTGGCGGGCGTATCGACCTCCGTTGTCGCTGACGGGGTTGCCCAGGGTGGTCAGCACGGCGACGACGAAGCCGCCGAGGGTGATCGGCAGGATCTTGGAGGCGGCTACCCGGTTCGGGTCGCAGCGCCACGAGCCGCGCAGCGCCAGCAGTAGCTGGGTGTGGTTCAGGGCCGTACCGAAGCCGATCCACTGCCGGTCGTCGTCGTCGACCTGCTCGGCAACGTCCACCCGCAGGACTGGAATTTCAGGTCCGGGCAGCGCGGCCAGCGGGGCGAGTGGGCGGCTGGCCATGGCCTGGGCCGTTTCCAGTGGAAACACCTGCCGGCCGCTGGTTCCCGCTCCGATGATTAGTCCGGAGGCGAGAAACCGCTCCACGGTCGGGATGGACACTCCTATGAGAGTGGCGGCCTGGCCCGTCGTGAGGTACATCCTCGCCCTTTCCTGAATGCGACTTGAGTTAGATCAACTAGCATTAGCCTAGGGGTGGACCAGGCCTCAGTCAATGCGATCGGAACTATCTCCATCAGCATTCAGGGCGGCTGGTCGCGGTGCGGAATCGAGGTCGCGATCGACTGCGACGCGGGCGTGAACGCTGTGTGCAGCCCGGAGAGTTCGCAGCTCGCGCCGCTGTTGTTCGTCGCGGGCGAGTAGGCGCTGGCGGGACAGCCAGCGAGAAGCCAGGAGTGGGTGCTGGCTCCAGCCGTGCAGGATGTCTTCCGCCGTGTGTGTTGCCGCTTTGAGCTGGTCGTCTGGGTGTCGGTGCACGAGACGGTGATGATCGCGCTGGGCCCGGCTGAGTTCGGGGACGGCGCGACGGCCTCGATGTCGTCGTGGGGCGTGAGTGGATGGACCCATCGTGCTGGGGCGAGGTGGCGCACGAGGGTGGGCCAGGTGAGGTCGTGCCTGCATCAGGTCCACGGCGGGCTGTGGCTCGGGAGGCTCTGCCCATCCCAAGCCTTCGAGCTTCGCCGTCACCACCTGTTCGAGCGCCGCTCCGTACTCGTCATGCAGATCCGCGATGTCCACGCCGGTCAGCTGCTCGATCAGCACCTCGGCGAGTCCAACTCCCGTCCGGTCGCCGGGGCGATCGAGGCGGGCTCAGGCCTCGCGTAGCGGTGTGGTCATATCGTCCATTTTGGTCGAGGGGGAATTGCACTACGCGGCTCGGTCGGTGTGCGCGTTGCTAACGACGTCGTGCGCGGTAGCTGAGACCCCGGTCTGAGCATGCAAACGGCCGTGCGAGACGATCATGATTGTGACGTCAAGAGGGGCCCGCACGGCCTTGAGCCATCGTATCTGCACCGGGATCC
>NZ_SUMC01000151.1 GCF_005047355.1 Actinacidiphila oryziradicis | reverse complement strand
GTTGATTGACCGGGGGCCGTCCAGGAGATCGAAGCGGCGGACGACCAGCCAAGATCGCCGCACGAGCTCTTCCCTGCGCCACAACATCCTCCACACGATTGAGGTGTTGCGACGACCAGTTGAATCCCCCCTCGCTCCCGCGGTCGCTGTGGAAGATCACTCCGTCCACGCTGCCGCCCCTCGTCGCGGCCGCCATCCGCAGCGACGCGCTGACCAGGGCCGCGTCGTGGCGATCGCCCATCGCGTAGCCGAGCAGGCGGCGCGAGAACAGGTCGATCACCGTTGCCAGGTACAGCTTGCCCTCACCCGTGTCAATCTCGGTCATATCGCCTACCCAAAGCAGGTTAGGTGCAACGGCGTCGAAGTGACGCCACACCAGGTCGCGGGCGGCCGGCCGCTTGCCCCGCCGGGTCAGCGACCTGCGCTTCTTCGGCTCGCGCCCGTACAGGCCGAGCTCGGCCATGATCTCGGCGACGGTGTTCACGGACACCTTCCAGTCTTCCGCCCACAGGTCCAGCGTGATCCGCGGCGAGCCGTACGTGCCGCCCGATGCCTCGAAGAAGTGCTTGATCCTCTCCGCGAGCGCGGCACGCCCCGTGTACGTGCGGCCATAAGCGCTCTGGACAATGGCAGGACACCGTTCCTGATCGCCGGGCGCCCGGTGCTGGACACCGTCTGACAGACCCCCGCTTCGGTCGCGAGAGAGCCCCGGTAAGACCCCGGCCCGTGACGGGGCAGGGTTCCACGGTTCCCCCGCCGCGCGATCGGAGCGGGCCTCACACACCCGTTCCGGCTGCCCCCAACCCTGGACAGGTCGAGCGGCCGGAACGGGCCCCGTACCGGGGCCTACTCGTCCAGGTACAACAGGGCCGTGATCGTCTTCTGGCACACGTCGCAGTGCATCGGCGCCTCCATGCTGGCGAGGTCGCACTCGATGGCGGCGATGCGGTCCACCGCACCGGTTGCGATCTCGGCATCCCACGCTGCGTGCCAGCGGTCGGTGTTCTCCTGGAGACGCCCGATGTAGCCGCGCGTCATCACGTAGAACCCCCGGACGCCGTGCTCCTTCATGTAGCCCCAGTTGAACTCAAGGCTCTTGAGGACCACGGAGAACCGGTGAAGGGACTGGGTGCGGCCCCAGGTCTCCAGTACGTCCGCCACGTCCCGGCGGCCGGCCTTCTCGTCCAGGCCGGCCCACTGGCCTGCCGCGTCGAAGTCGGAGAGGACCTGGTCGAGGATGCCGCCGCAACGGCGGAGGTTCACCTTCTTCTCGGCGAAAACCCGCTCGACCTCTGCGCAGGTGTTGTCGGACGGCTCCTTGCCCCTGGCGGCCTTCCGCATGCGCCATTCCGGTGAACGGGGGTATCCCCGCCCCTGACGGCTCGTTTATCCAATGCCTGGGCATCCGAGGCAGAGGCTGCGGAGAAACTTTTCCGCTCCGGCGGCCTCTGCCTGTCCCCAGCCTGTCCGCCCCTGGGCACCGAGGGTGCCAAGCGGCGGCCCAGTTGTGGCCCAGTACTCCAGCAGCGGATCTCCACTGGTGCCGGTAAGAATTCTGTTCGGAGTGATGGTCAGATGGAAGATACTTGCCGCCGCACTTTGCTGTTACAACCCCTCATGCGACTCACCACATAGGGCACCGTCTAAGTCCCATGCAATGCGACGTTCTTCTCATATTCAAATTGCGCCTTTTGGGGTCACTGCCTGCACGGCTGCTGCCGCATTCGATCACGCGGGAGTCTTTTCTTTGCCGTGGGCTTCGTTGGGACTGTGAACGCATAGCGGACGGTCCCAGGGTTCAAGGGAAGTGACACTTTCGGAGCATGCCGATCAGAACTTTTCGTTACTTCCCTCATAAGTGGTCGTTGAGAGCCTGGAGTGACTCGACCGTTTCGCTCATCGTGGAAGGTGGTTTTTCGATGAAGGCTTTCCGGGCCATCGTCGTAGGGGTTGTCGTCAGTGCAGCGTCGTGGGGAGGTACAGCTGTCGCGGACCCGTTCGGGTTGCCTCGTGACGGGGCGGGCAGCTCCTACGGCCAAGCGGGTAGTTGGGGGCATGACGACGACGATGACGGCCGCGGCCGCGGCCGCGACGTCAAAATCTTCCGGCAGGACAACTCGAGGAGGTTCTGGCTGGACGGGTCCACGTCTATCCGGCGGGACCACAACTGCAAGGGTGGCACCTTCAGATACTGCACCCAGAACGTGAGGTTCAGCCCGTCTCTGAACGTGTCCCTGATCCCTATGGGTCTCATCGGCGGCAACAACGGCAACAACGGCAACAACGGCAATAACGGCAACAACGGGAACCCCGGGAACAACGGCAACAACGGCAACAACGGCAACAACGGCAACAACGGGAACCCCGGGAACAACGGGAACAACGGGATGGGCGGCTGACCGTAACGACGGGATCGGCAACCGCAACAGGGTGACGCAACCTGATTCCGGAGGTCGTCCGCAAGGTGAACGGTGGAACCCGACGTCACGTCAGGCACGGTGACGTCGGGGAAGCCTGCGGAGTCGAAGAGGCAGACCGGCGCTCCCGCAAATGGCGGCGCGCCGGGGCGGCTCGTACGGCCTGGTGTTGATCACAGGGCCGTACGAGCCGCAGAGCGCAAGGAGCATCATGGAGCAGTCCACAAAGACCAGTGGCGATCATCCGCCGCACGGGGGCTCCGACGCACATCGCGCCGACGAGGGTCCGCCAGGTGGCTCCGGCAGGGGACAAGGGGAGGCACGCAGGCACGCGCCCGGGGTGTGTCCTCCCCGGGCACCCGGCGCCGCCGGCGGGACGACCCGGGAGGCCGACGAGCCGTCCAACGCAGCGCCGCCGCACGGCGGAGGGGCCCTCGACGCCGGGTACGTGATCCAGCCCGAGGAGCCCGATGGCTCCGCGCGTACCTGGTCCACCCCCTCCTTGGTGGTGCAGACGGCGACCGCTGTCGTACTGCTCGGCGCCGTGTTGTGGCACCTCGCGATGGTGTTCCTGACTCTCTCGCCGGCAAGTTCAGTGACGAATAAGTACCAGCAGCAGATCAATGCATACATCTATCCCGAATTCGGTCAGAACTGGCAGATGTTCGCCCCGAACCCGAACGCGCAGAATATCGCGATCGGCGCACGAGTGCAGACCGCAGGGTATGACGGTACCCGCCATACCTCGGACTGGGTCAACCTTTCTGCTCCGCATCTCGAGGCCATCAGACACGACCCGCTCCCCAGCCATCTGGACCAGAACGTGCTCCGCTGCGCCTGGGAATTCTACGTGAGCTCGCACAACCAGAAGGAGGAGAACACCAACGGCATGCGCGGTTCGCTCTCCGCCGAATACCTGGCGCGGATCGCGCTCCAGAACTTCGGGCGGGAATGGAACGGTGAGCGGATCGTCGGTGTCCAGCTCGCCAGCCGCACGAATTTGGTGGCCCCTCCCAAGTGGACCGGGCAGCCCGCCTCGGACAACACCGATTACCGGGTGCTTCCGTGGTGGCCGGTGAAAGAAAGCACTACAAGGGGGCTGACGTGAATATCGACCACTCCGCGACGAAGAAGGCTGCCATTCCGGCGCCCCATCCTCCTGTGGACAGCGTCACCGGCCTCGGATCGCCCCCTGTTTCTGGTTCCCGGCCGCCGTCCGGTCCGGTGCTCACCGTGCCTGTGTCCGTGAGCGGCCTAATCGCCGACCGCGTCGCGCGGTTTGTCGCCTTCGCCAGCCGTACCCACTCGCCGTACCAGGCCGCCACCATCCGGATCGGCTACGGTTTCTTCTTCGCGTTCTACCTGCTGCAGGAATGGCCGAACCGCCGTGTGCTGTTCGGCGACCTCAGTCCCTGGTCGTTCGACATTGCCAAGGCCTTTGCCACCGACACACACTCCTTCACCGTGCTGGCGTGGTCGGGTGGGCGGTGGTGGTTCGAACTCGTCTACCACGGGGCGATCGCGGCAGCCGTTCTGCTGATGCTGGGCTGGCGCACCCGGGCCACAGCGGTGCTTTTCCTGGTGGGGGTGCTCTCGGTGGAAAACCGCAGCCCCTTCGTCGGTGACGCCGGTGACAACATCATCCGCATCATGGCGATCTACCTGGCATTCACTCGATGTGGACAGGTCTGTTCGCTGGACGCGCGCCGCCGTCGGCTGCATCCGCGCGAGCCCCGGCACGACCGGGCCGGTGTGGTGATGTGGCTGGCGCTCGGGCTGCCGCTCCTGTGGATGTCCATCGTCAACTGGGCAGGCTGGCTCGGGGTCTTCTGGGTGATGTGGAGCGTCCAGGGCCTGTGGTTCGCCGCGCACCGGTGGTTCCCCCGCCATGCGGCTCGCTCACTGCTGGACAGCGGCTCAGCCATGCTGCACAACTGCGCGATGCTGGTGATCGCCGTGCAGGTCTGCTTCATCTACGGCTCAGCCGGCCTGTACAAGAGCCAAGGGTCCAAGTGGCAGGACGGCAGCGCCGTGTACTACGCGATGCACGTCGACCTCTTCCGGCCGTGGCCCTGGCTGAATGATCTCCTCACGGCGAACATGCTGGTGATCTTCCTGCTCTCTTACGGAACGGTCATCATGCAGATCTCCTTCCCCTTCACGCTCATGTACCGCAGGGTCAAGAACGTGCTGCTGGCGGTGATGATGCTCGAGCACGTGGGGATCGCGGTCCTCCTGGGCATTCCCTTCCTGTCACTGGCCATGATCGTCAGCGACGCCGTCTTCCTGCCCACCGCCTTTCTCATCTGGGTAGGCAACCGCTCGACGAGTCTTGCCGGGCGGATGCGGAAACGACGCGGGACGCACGCTCGCACGGGCCCAGCCGACGGAATCGTGACCGCCCGATGAGCCCCCAACCCGGACGGTCACCTGTGCTTGTCTACGACGGTGACTGCAGTTTCTGCACGACCTCGGTGCGGTTCGCCGAGCGCCGCATCCGGCCCCACTGCAACGTCGTTGCCTGGCAGTTCGCCGATCTGGGCTCGTTGGGTATCACCCAGCAGCGAGCAGAGTACGAAGTGCTGTGGGTCACTCCCACAGGCACGGTTCACGGCGGTTCCCAGGCCATCGCCAAGCTCCTGCTGAACGCAGGCAGAGGGTGGACCCTCCTGGGCACTCTGCTGGCCCTGCCTCCCGTACGGTGGCTTGCTCACGGCACCTACAGACTCATCGCAAACAACCGCGAGCGGATGCCAGGCGGCACAGCAGCCTGCGCGCTGCCCGCCGACCACAGACCGAGCAGCACGCTCTGATCGGTGCCCGGGCTGCGGCCTGCCTCGGAGGCAGGCCGCAGGGACATGAAAGCAGGGCCTCTTGGTCCGCACCGGACGCGGACCCGAGAACATGGCCACCCTCCGCAACTTCGCGATCAACCACCCTCGCACCGCTGGACACACCAACATCGCGGCCGGCCTCCGCGAGATGTCCTACGAGCCGTTCACCCGCCCCCTGGACCTCCCCGGCATCGCCTGACCAGCACAGATCAGTGATCATTCAGACTTTGAAACCGCCCTGCCTGAGCAGCGTGGGACTGTCGGCGGTTTGTCATCGTCGTGCGTCGGGCGGGGGATTCGCGTCGCTCGGATGCGTGCCGAGGTTCCAAAACCGCCAGGAGTGTGCCGAGGATGGGTTCGCCAGGTGGATTTCCAATTGATCCCGCGCCCGGTCGGCGTAGCGGATCACCACGGTGGCGTCGGCACTGTCAGACTCATTACCGACGACGGTTGCTGTCGTGGTGCCGCTGTTGACGTCATGTGTGTGGGTGAAGTCGGCAGTCGAGAATCCGATGGGGCCGCTGTTGTCTGGCGATGGGACCACCGCGCGGAGCTCGCTCACGCTGTGCTGGGCGACCGCGCGTAGGTAGCAGCGGATGAGTCCGGCCTGGTCCGAGTTGCCCTTTTGGATGTCGACCGGCCAGGAACATGACGGCGCTGCCGCGTCGGGCCCCTCGGAGACATCCTGAACCTTCCGCCATGTGGCAGGACCCAGCCAGAGGGCAAGCAGCACCACCAGGGCAGTCACAACCGCTTTGACGAGCCAGCGCCTCGTTCGCCGCGGAGCCCCCGTATCGACGATCATCCCGTCCCTTCCTGCCAGTGCCCGCAGCGCGGGACGCGCCGCTGCGCATCGCCCCGATTTTTCGCATCTTGTCAGTCAAGCCGCTAGCGCCCAGCCCAGCCACAGCATCCCCCCGCTCCCATCCCGTCTGCCGTCGGCCCGCACTCCTGTGGAGCGGGCGTGGTTCAGGGCGTCAAGGTGGAGCGCGCCACTGTACGAACGACCTTGACGCCCTGGGCCGCGCCCGCTCGGCTTGCCCGGGTCGATGGCAGGTGGGATGGGAGCCCCGCCCACGCCACAACGAACGTGCGGACGCTGGCGGGTTGGGTCCAACTCGGAGCCGGAGCGCCCTCGCCGGAGGCATGTTCGTGCGCTGCCCCGGGCTGTCGTGGTTCGCTTCTCATGCCCTCGGCCTACTCCACGCGGGCGCGCGCGGCGCCGGCCGAGCCGAGCGGGGCGGAGACAGGAGCGACGGCCGGCCGGGAGCCGGACGCGCGCCCGGCGGAGCGCAGCGCAGCCGGGTGCCTTGAAACCGTAGAGAAAGTTGTTACTCAGACTGCTTGGCGGGTGTCCCCACGTCGGCTCAGCGGCCCGCTTCCGCGCTGTCCGGCACGAGCCGACTCGTGAAGCCTTCATGGCACAGCTGCTCGTACGCCGCCATCACGTCGTCCGGTACCTCCTGGCTGATCGTCATTCCTCACGACGGGAAGATCAGCAACCGCAGCGTTCCAGCGACAGCTGAACAGCGACAGGCAGGCTCAGCAGGACGAGCCGGATCACCGCCACGGCGATCCCCGCCCGTACCGTCTGCGGATGGTTCGCCCGCCGCCCCACCGCGCAACACGTCCCCAGTACCGAGCCGATCAGCAGCACGGGGAGTGCAATCAGCGACGCGTTGGGCCCGGCGGACTCCCCCGGTACCCCGCTGTCCGGTTCGAGGAGGAAGTACGTGGCCACCGCGCTCACGGCCAGGTCCAGCGCGAGCACGGCCAGCCACGCCCGCCCCGGCCCGAATCTGCGCCCCTCGGCTTCCGCCATCCCGCTCCCCCCGCCCCGGTCACGCGCCCCTGCGCGCTCCCGCATCGTACTGACCAGCGGTGCAATCAACGGCCTGCCCCATGGCGCCCGCCAATGGCTTCAGTCACCGCGCCAGGGGTACCCGTTCCGGAGCCGGCGAGTCGTCCACGAATCCGTGATCCGTCGGACGGGCCAGCCGTTGGGCCAGCCATCCGGACACGCGGGGGCCGCCATTGACCGCGCCGCCCTCACGGACTGTTCGGACGTACTCGAACCCCTGGCGAAGCGACCCGACCGGCGCGAAGTACGGGATGCCCACCTTCCCGTTCCGTCTCGCGCCGGACGGGTACGCCACCCGCCGCCAGTTGCGAGCCGCCGGCCTGCGGCCCGGCGGGCAGAACATCGCCGCTCAGCTCATGTGGTTCTCCTGCCGCTACGGCCGCCGGGTGCGGGTCGCCTACCTGTACCGCGTCGACCGCGCGCTTCCGGTGCGGCCGATGACGCCGGCGAAGTGGGCGGCGCTCGCGCTGGCGAACGCTGCCCGCCGCACCTGCCCGACCTGCCGACGGGACGCCGGATACGTCATTCCGGCCTCGCTCGGATGCTGTGTGACCTGCGCGGAAAGTCCGTCTCTCGCCGCTTGACCTGCACGGCTCATTACACCGAACGGGCCCGGCCGCCCACCTCCTACAGCGACGGCCGGGCCCTACTCCCGATGAAGGAGCACCAACCATCGTGACGGAAAACAACGCCTTCCCGCCTCCCGACGACCCCGACGGCCGCACGGCCGACGTCCTGACGTTCCCGCTGAAGAAGACACCCGCGCCCGGTGCGGACGCTCTCGCCGTCGGCGAGGTGAAGCCGGGTGAGTGGGAGGCCACGCTTCCCGACACGGACGACCCCGAGGCCGACGACCTGACCGAGGGCGCCCCGGTCGACCCGCCGCGTGCGGTCTACCCGCCGTCGGTGGCGGAGTGGATGGAGGCCAAGGACAAGGGCCGCCTTCCGGTGCTGCCGGAGTGGGTGAAGCTGCCCGACCAGCGCACGGCGGTGCGCCGTTGGGCGGTGCGGCACTACTCGACCATGGTCGGGTATCACGCGCTGCGCCTGCCGTGCGTCTACACGCCCAAGCTGCTGGCCTACTCCCCGCGGGGAGCGTGGCGTTGGTCGTCGGCGGTCGGCAAGTGGGTGTTCGACACCGAGGGCCGCCCGCTGCGACTGGCGGCCGTGGCCGCTGAGGATGCCGGGCAGTACTTGAGTCTGTCGCGGCAGCGCAACGACCGCGTGCGGCTGCGCGGCATCCTCGCCACGGTCGTCGGATTCGTCGGCCTCGCCGCCGCCCTCACGCTGTATGTGATGGCACCCTCATGGGTGCTCTACCTCACGGTGGCGACGCTGACCACGACGTTGGGTGTGGTGGGGGCGCCGGCGGACCGGCCGTTGATCGACCGGGCCAAGGTGACCTTCCGCAAGCGCAAGCTGTCCTCCGACATCATCACCCGGGCGTTCGCTGCGGCCGGCCTGACCAAGGCCGACCAGGGCATTGCGTTCCCGCGTCCGATCGGCCGGGACGGCGATGGCTGGCGGGTCGTGGTGGACCTGCCGTACGGCAGGACGTTCGCCGACGCGATGATGAAGCATGAGGCTCTGGCTTCGGGTATCGACATCGCGACCACTCAGCTCTTCCTCGACAAGGACGAGTCCAGTGCGCGGCGGGTGTCGCTGTGGATCGCCGACCGGGACCCGCTCGCCGTCCCCGCCGGCCGCTCGCCGCTGCTGGGGGCGACGCGGGTGGCCCGGAGGGCAAGCTCACTCCGGAGATCAGCTGGGACAAGAAGCTGAACATGCCGCTCACGCTGGTGGTGGTGGACGAGGTGCAGGAGTACTTGCAGCACCCCGTGCACGGCAAGACCATCCTGGAGCTGCTGGTCTACCTCGCCCGCGTCGCCCCGGCGGTGGGGGTGTCGGTGATGAACTCCACGCAGAAGCCGGACGACACCGCGTGCCCGTCGGTGCTGCGTGACCAGCATCAGGCCCGTTTCTCGTTGCGGGTGGGGTCCTGGCAGGTCTCCGATGTGGTGCTGGGCGCCGGCTCCTACAGCGAGGGTCTGGACGCTTCACGGCTGCTGAAGTCTCACAAGGGTGTGGGGCTGCTCAAGGGCATGTCCGATGATGCCGGGATCGTGCGCACCTACCTCGCCGACGGCCGTGACGCCGACACCGTCCTGACCCGCGCCCGCGATCTGCGGGAGGCCGAGGGCACCTTGTCCGGCGACGCCGCCGGCGAGGTCACCGCGACGCGGTCGGCGGACGCGATCCTCGACGAGGTGGCCATGGTGCTGGGCCGCACCGAGGACAAGGTGTGGTCCGAGACCGTCGTGGACCGCCTCGCCGACCTCAACCCGGACGCGTACGGCGCATGGGCAGGGCTGGAGGGTCGTGCGAAGGCGGACCAGCTCGCGTCCGCGTTGAAGCGGTACGGCATCGCCACCGGCCAGGTGTGGGGCAAGGCCGAGGGCGGCAAGGGCGCCAACCGGCGCGGCATCGAGCGTCAGCACATCATCGACGCGATTACTCAGCGCAACAGCAAGCGGCCCGACCGATAGGTCCCGTAGGTCGCTAGGTCTAGCAACTCACCTCGCTAGACCTAGCGACCTCGCTAGCGACCCACACCGGCACTGATCAGGTCGCTAGCACCTAGCGACTCACCTGCGGAAACCCCCTGAACCTGCCGGGGAGCCCCCTCATGGCCCTTGCTGTCCTCGCTAGCGCCTGCCTCCTGCTCATCACCCTCGGTTATATCGGCCGGTGCTGGCTCCGGCCGTTCACCCCGTGCCGGCACTGCCACGGCATGGGCCACGCCCTCACCACCGACCGCAAGGGACGACCCAAGCGCGGCAAGGACTGCCGCCACTGCCACGGCCACGGCATCCGCACCGGCCGCCACCTCTGGAACGCGTGGACCCGCACCCGCCGCGCCGGCACCCGCTAACCCGACCGAGAGGACCCGCCGCCATGACGATCCACAGTCCCCGCCCGGCCGCCCGACACACGGCCGTCGAAGTCCACCAGCCCCTACCGTTCACCCCCATGCAACCGCATGCGGCACCGCTCGCACCCGCGCCCGGTGCGGTCGCCGTCGTGCAGAGCGTGCAGCTCCCCGACGGCCGCATCGTCACCGGCTACGCCCTCACCCCGCCGGCGCCCGCGGCTGCCGAGGCGCGGCCGGCCGTCAGCCGCACGGCAGTGAACATCGCCCTCGGTGGCGTCGGGTTCGCCGCCGTCTGCGGCGGCCTGGTCCTGCTCACCTCGTTCATCGCCGCACTCGCCGCGCTGGTCCAGCAGCTCGTCATCCGCCGCCGTCATCTTCGGCGGCTTCATCGCCGTGCAGGTCCTCGGCCACGGCCGCAGCGAGGGCGGAACGGTGGTGAACATCCGCAAGGCCGTCTTCAAGCGCAACCACTTCCACGGCTGAACACCCCACCGACAAGGAGGATTGCCCGTGTTCGAGGTCCGCGTCATCTGCGACCCCGTGGACACCGACCGCATCACCGCCGCCCTGGCGACGGTGTTCACCACCGGCACCCACCGTCGCTACCCCTCCCGCTCCGGCAGCAGGACCCGCCTGTACGTAACCGCCGAACTCCCCACCACCGTCACCCCGCAGACCGGCCAGACGGACGCGCGCCGCTGCGATGCGGCTCACCCGGACGACCCGACCCCGTGCGAGGGGCCGCACGACGCGGTGGAGATCCGCGACCGGTTCATGAGCCGCGCCCGCGACGCCATCACGGTAGGCACGCTCGGGTGCGTCCACCACGGGGCCCGCATGCTCGCCTCGCTCGACGGCGGGCGCGTCTACCCCGGCCCGTCCGGCGCGCCCGGCGACGCCGCCGCCATCGACGCCTACCAGCGCGCGCAGGCCCTCCCGCCCTTCGCCTGGCGCACCACCGGCAGGTAGTTACGCCCGGGGCGACCGCGCCTCTCGCCAAAGATCCGCGGTCGCCCCGGTCTCCCAGCACTCACAACAGAACTGGAGACCTCCAGCATGACCCAACCCATCCCGATCCGGCGATCCCGTCGCCTGCGCGTCCTTAACGCGTGCTGCGGCGCCGGCGGCGCCGCCACGGGCTACCACCTCGCCGGATTCGAGTACAGCGGCCCCTACTTCGCCGTCTACGGACAAGGCGGCGGCAAAGGCACCGTCCCCCAGTGGCAGGAAGCCATGGGCATCCACTGGACCGACGTACGCCGCGAGATCGCCGAAGCCATCCCACCCGCCTATACCCACCACATCGGCCGCGCCCTCGCCGATGTCGCCACCGTCGATGTGGACCGGACAGCGATAGACAACGTCGGCGGCAGACGCCGACGACGAACCGGCTGCGCCAGGTCCGCGCCGCAACCACAGGACAGGCATTTCGGCGGCTGTCCAGGCGTTGGCATCGACACGTAGTGGGTTCACAGAGAGAGGAATGCCCTGGTGTCGTCTCCGAAGCCAGTCGGATCAGTAACCGGTACTCAGCTTCCCATCTGCTCTACCTGCGGTGTGCAGTACGAACCGCCGCGCATCGACTGCCCGATCTGCCTGGATGAACGGCAGTACGTAGGCTGGCAGGGTCAACAGTGGACCACGCTGGCCGAGTTACACGCCAGCGGCCGGCGCGGCCGGCTCGAGGAGGAAGGCCCCGGCGTGATCGGCGTCGGCGCGCAGCCATCGGTGGCCATCGGTCAGCGTGCGTTGCTGATCCGCTCTCCGTTCGGCAACGTGCTGTGGGACTGTGTGGGCTACCTCGATGACGATCTTGCAGTCGAGATCGAGAAGCTGGGCGGGATCAGCGCGATCGCCGTCAGCCATCCGCACTTCTACGGCACGATGACCGAATGGGGCCATGCCTTCGATGCCCCGGTGTATGTCCACGCCGCAGACCGTGACTGGGTCGGGCGGCCCGATCCGGCGATCGAGTACTGGACCGGCGACACCCACCGGATCGTGCCCGGCATGACGCTGATCAACGCGGGCACGCACTTCGCCGGAGGCACCGTGCTGCATTGGAATGATGACCCGGAGGGGCGCGGTGCGCTGTTCAGCGGCGACATCTTCATGGTGGTGATGGACCGGCGGTGGGTCAGCTTCATGTACAGCATTCCCAACTTCATTCCGGAGCGACCGAGCACCATCCGTCGTGCGCTTGCGCTGGTCGAACCGTTCGCCTTCGAGCGCATCTACGGAGCGTTCTGGGGGCGAGTGGTCACCGCCGATGGGGCGTCTGCAGTACGTCGTTCCGCAGAACGGTACCTGCGCTTCGCGCTGGAGGACGGTTCGTAACGGTGTCGGCTTGGCTCGCAGCGCATTCGATACCCGACCACTGAGCAGTACCGCGACGGTCCCGCTCGGCCTGGGCGTCCCGGAGCGGGTGGTGATGAGAATCATGGGCTGGTCCTCCACGGCCATGGCGGCGCGCTACCAGCACGTCACGCCGGGCATTCGCAGGGACGCGGCCAAGGCAGTGGGCGGACTCATCTGGAAGGTGGCGAAGACGGCGGAGGAGGGTCAGCGGGAGGACCCCGAAAAGCCGCGTTGAGACTACAGATGAGACTACGAACGCAGATGGCCCGCACCGGCGAACGGTGCGGGCCATCTGACCTGCGGAGGATACGAGATTCGAACTCGTGAGGGGTTGCCCCCAACACGCTTTCCAAGTCTGTTGGTGCCCTGCGATGGGTCATCCACCCTCGTTCACCTGCGTACATGCCGGGTCGTCACCTGTGGCGGGTCAGCATGGCGTACCGTCGTGAACGGCTCTGAACGACCGTGAATGAGACGGAGACTGAGACGGCCCAGCCTGTGTCGAGCCGCCTCGTTGTGGGTCAACGTTCTGATCCGTATCGATGGATCAGTGATCGATCAAGATCACCCACAGGCGGCCAGGACTCCGCGGAGAAAGCCAGGCCACTGTCCCTCCGCACCGTTGGCACGGCGTGCACTGTGAAGGCTGAGCTGCAAGGTCTTCTTGAGAGGGTGGGGAGACAGCATGATTGCCTCATTGCGTTGGACGAGTCGCTGGAGCTCGTCGCGAGTGGGGAGCCGGTCACTCTTGGCGCTGTTGCAGACCTCATGGGCTGGGGCGAGATTCCAGATGACGTCCAGATCGGGCCCGTGCCAGCCGGCCACGCTGCCGTATCGCCGCATGAGCGAGAACGGAAAGACGTGGTCAATGGCGATCTTGCTGTCGGAAGTGATGATTTCCGTGCAGATGAGGCACCGGCCATGCTGGAAGCCGATCAAGGCTTCGGCGACCCCGGTGACCGAGCGGCGTCGGCGCTTGTCGGTGAGGGTGAGGGTGGCCCAGTCCACGGAGACGCCTTCGCCGACAAGACTGCGACCGATGCCCGCTGCGAAGGAGCTCTCCACGATGTTCCATCGCGCGCCCAGCTCGCCATGCAGACCGGCCGCTTGTTCCGACCGGGCGACCTTGTGTAGGGCAGGTGTCAGGCGCACGATGCGCTCGCGCGGGCTGCCTTCCAGTTCGTAAAAGCGATGAGGTATCTCGGTACCGCCCCGCAGGTTATGGAACTTTTGCATCACCATCGCCGGCATGGAGCGGACCGCCGCCAGGAGTAGCCGCTCGGTGGGATGGCCAAGCGCCTTCGACTCCTCGGCCTCGCGCGCGGCTACGGCCAGGAAGTCCGACTCGCGGACCGACATCCCCGTCGGCGCTTGGGGCCCTGTAGCCAGGTGCTCCACCAGTCCCGTGGCGTATGGCAGGGCGAGTTCGCTGAGCGAGACGTCTGTTCTGCCTTGCTCGGCGTGCTTGAGCAGAGCGGCGCCGAGAGCGAACTTGTAGGTGCGGGAGTTGGCACCCATCAAGATGGCGAGTCGCCAAGAGGTCCGGGCACACGGGTCGGATGCGTAGAAGTCCACCGCTAGTGTCTCGTGATCCTGCAGTCGTTACTTTGATCGATGGGGCTCGTTGGTTCTGGCATGGAGCTCTCTGTGGAACAGACCGCTGAGTTGCGGGAGTTGGTGAACAGTCGCGACGTGCCGGCTG
>NZ_SUMC01000150.1 GCF_005047355.1 Actinacidiphila oryziradicis | reverse complement strand
GAGATCGCTGCGCGACTGAATGGACGCCCTCGGCAAACGCTGGGATGGCGGACTCCGGCAGAAAAATTGCAGGAATTCATCGCGTCAGCTTGATGCGCTCACCACTTGAGACCGCCGCCTCCAACGCCCCAGTAGAGCAGAGCGTTGTCGAAGTTCGGCTGCGCGGATGCTGACCAGGACGAGAAATTGCTCAGGGTCGCTCGCATTTGCCGGTCGACGACGCAGTTCGAGAAGTAGTGGGCGCCGATGTCAATGGTTGAGTGGTCGATGTCCGGACTGAGCTGCACCGAGTAGATATTGGGGGTGCCTTCGGCGCAGGCGGACAGCGTGCGCGGGGCATCGAAAGCGCGGGTGGCGCTGCCGTTCAGCAGATGGGAACGGTCGGGGTAGTACCGCACGGCTATGTGATTGCTCGGATCCTGTTCCCAGGCCATCACATAGCCCCCGTTGGAGACCTGGGCGATGGTCGGCTGGGACGTGCCGGCCCCGAAGTCACGGCCGAACGTCCAGTTCATGAGGTCGGACGAGGTGGCGAGGGCGGCGTGGAAGCGGCCGTCCCCGAGGAGTGTGTGGTAGACGGCCAGATAGCCCCCCGAGGAGTCCTGGACCACCTTCGCGGCATCCATGGTGCGGCCGGCGCTGTCGGTGGTGCGGTAGCGGCGGGCGTTGGCCTGCGTAACGTTCTCGATCAGGCCGCGCAGTTCGGCGCGCGGTGCGTCGGACGGCGGAGCCGCTGCCGCCGGGGGAGCGCAGAGCGCTCCGAGCGCCAGGACGGCGGCGGTGGCGGCGAGGGCCGTGAGCCTTGTGCGTAAGCGGATCAGGGCGTTGCCGGGGGTACGGGTTCGGCGGTTCATGGGTCATTGGCCCCTGTCTGGTCGGGTGGGGTGGCTTTCGGTCGGTGCGCGTCGGTCATCCGATCAGCCATGTGACCTGTGGAAACGCCTTGATTGGCAGATCGCTGCCCAGGCTCGAATCCCGGGGGAAGGAGCCCGCGATCATTGGCACCCGCCCCTTCCAACGGCCGGGCACAACACCGACACGGATCCCGCAGACTTCGATAACTCGGGTTTGTACGGTCCCAACGCGCCTGCGCAGTATCCTCCTTTCGAGTGTGGAATGTGCGGCACGTGGCCAACACGCTCCAGGTTGGGGGGCCATGAAGCCGCGACTTGTCTTTGTGCACGGGATCGGTGGCGTCCGGGATGCCAAGGCCGAACTCGGCGAATGGCTCCGCGCTCTGGCAGAGGGGGCTCCAGGGCAGTGGGGCGGAGTCGCTCGGGCCGGCTGAAGCTCACATCCTCGCCGAGCTGCTACTGGCCCACGTCGATGCGCGGTTGGCCGAGCGACAGCCGGACCGGGACCAGCGCCTGTTGAAGCACGCCCGGGCCCAGATAGCCCCGCAGGGGCAGGCACAGGGGACCGGCGATCTCGTCAGACGGCTGGTGAACGCGTGCACCACACTGCTTTCGGCACCGGGAGCGCGACAGGCCGGGCAGTGGGCGAGAGGCAGGCTCATGGTGGGGCACCTCGCGCAGGTCGCCCGGTACCTCGGCCGGGGTGAGCCCGACGGCGCGGGCCGCACGCTTGACCGCCGGATTCGTGACCGCGTTCCGCAAAGCCTCGCCGATGACCGCAGTACGGTCGTTGTCGCGCACTCGCTCGGCACCGTGGTGGCTCTCGAAGCCCTCCACGACCACCAGGGGCCGGTGCCTCTCCTGATCACTCTCGGGTCGCCCATCGGCATGCGCACGGTGGTTCAGCCGCGGCTGCTGCCACAGCCTCTGCGGACCCCGGAGCCCGTGCGTCGCTGGCTGAACTTCTGGGATCGTGACGACATCATCGTCGCCCGTGCGGAGCTGGACCGGGATGTGAAGCCCAACTCCTCCATGTGCCGCCCTGTGAGCCGGCGGGTTGATTCCGATGGCGTGTGGGTGCACACGGCCACCAAGTACCTGGCGAAGGCGGATGTGGCCCGAAGATGACAGCGGTGGTGGCCATGATCGGGACCCTAGCGTCACCTTGCCGCCGCCCGCGGCGAGGTCCAGGCGCGGACTCGTCAGGAGGCTGCGGCGGCCCGCCGGCGGGCCTTGCGTGCGATGGCCGTGACATCCAGCCCCGGTGCGGAACCGGAACCGGGACCACCCGCCCGGTTCCTGGATATGGCAGGTTCTACCAGCAGCCTTCGACGGTGGCGGCAAGACCGTCCAGGCCGCTTTTGACAGTGGCGGTGGGGGCGGTGCCGTTCTCGACGAAGGCGAAGCTCTTCCAGAGGCCGTCCTGGCCTTTGGCGACCCCGACCAAGGCGGCCACGTCGCTCAGGGTGCCGGTCTTGGCCTCGACTTTTCCTACGGCGCAGGAGGCGGGTGCGGTGGTGAAACGCTGTTCACTGGAGGAGAGGGTGCCATCAACGCCGGCGACCGGCAGGCCCTTCAGAATCGGCGACAGGGTCGCTTGGTAGCGGGTGTCCACGGCGAGCGCGGCGATGGCGGTCAGGGCGTCGGCGGTCATCCGGTCGCTGCGGGACAGGCCGCTGCCGTCGTACTCTCTCACGCCGCTGAGCGGTATGCCGTACTGGACGAGCACGGAGTGCACCGCGGCGGTGCCGCCCTGCCAGGTAGCGGCCCGGCCCTGGCCGAGCGCGGTGAGCCGTAGCAGGCCCTCGGCTATGTCGTTGTCGCTGTACTTGAGCATGTACTCCACAGTCGAGGACAGCGACTTGGACTTGTGCGTGGCCAGAGCGGTGCTCCCGTTCCGTGCGGGCGTACCGACGGTGATGCCCTGGGCGGCGAGCTGCTGGGCGAAGACCTTGCCGGCGGTGAGCGCGGTGTCCTGGGTGTTGTCCCCCTCGATGCGCAGGGCCCGGACCGGAGCGACGATATCGGGGTAGTAGCCGCTGTTCCAGCCGGGGGAGAGGGTGGGGGCAGCGAAGAGGTGGTCGTCGACCATCAGCCGTACCGAGTGGTGGCCCTTACTCTTCAGGGCACTGGCAGTCGCGGCGGCGAGGCTTTTGAGGCCGGCGGTCGTGAGCTGCTGATCGCCACCGCCGATCAGATACACCGCTCCGGCGTGGTAGACGGTTTTGGTCTGCACGGTGTGGTTCGGACCCAGCACGGTGAGCGCGGCGACCGCGGTCGCCAGCTTGTTGGTGGATGCGGGCATCACCACCGTGGTGGGTTGCTTGGACCACACCGTCTGCCCCGAGGCGACGTCCCGGACCTCGCCCACCGCATCGCTGCCCAAGTGTGCAACGCCCATCCGTTGGTCCAGCTTCGCAGCCATCGCCTGATCGGCCGCCGTCAGCCCGCTCGCCGCGGACGCGGAGGAGGCAGCCATCGCCACCGCCGCCACTGCCGGAACGGCGATCACGGCCACCCGCTGCCCGTTCTTCGCCCGCGGACGTCCATGCCTGCCCAAAACATCTCTCCTTCACTTTTGCTGATCCACCACGCCCCCAAGGGCACGCACATCCCTGGCGGTGTCCGCCGGCCCGGGTCCCTCCCGTGTGGCGAACATGTGATCAGTTCCTCAGGACCAGCCCATGACCGCTTCGTCTCGGCTTTGTAACCGTGATCTTTGGATGGGCGCTACACGGTTGCGGCGGCCAGGGGCGCGGGTGGGGAGCGCGTCGGGGCATGGGCATCTCATCTCTTCCGCGACGGCGACGTGGTGGCCTGGTGTTAGCGAGCTCTTCTCCGCGCTGCTCTTGGACGGCTCGGGCGCTGGACTCAGCTCCGGAGCGGGCAGAACTGCTCGTTCGGGGACGGCCCTCACCACGGCCGTGGCGGCAGCCTGGTCCGAACCGCGCGGCGCCAGGGCGGCGCGGGGGTCACCGGCCACAGCCGGAATGACGACCGCCCGGCGAACGGTGACCCGGGAGGCGCCCGTCGGCTGCGGCGGCGCGCTGTTGGAAAGGCCGGGCTCCTCATGGGGCATCCTGTCCTGCTCGCTCAGACGTCGCCTATGGCACCGGCACAGCGTTCCGGCCGCAGTCCCGGGCCGGGGGACGTACGGTCTTTCAGCGCCTGCTCCAGCCGGGCGAGCGCGGTGGGCGTGGGAGAGCCGTGCGAGAAGTTCGGTGCCGGGCAGCGGCATGCCGGAGGGGCTCTGGGCACCGTCATTTCGGCCGCGTCGACCTCGGCGGCGGGGCCGGCCCGGCGAGATGGGCATCGCCTCGGCGCGCCCGGTGGCTGACGCTGTGTGCTCGCCGTTCCCCTCACTCACCGGTACGTGCTCCTGGGAAACACATGAGTCTCGGACACACGGACCTCATTCACCTGCGGGGCTCAACAACTGCGAGTATTAGCTCACAAGTTCAAGGGGCAGGTGACGTACTCCGGCTTACTTCTGGCCTCGGAACCACAACCAGTCGGTGAACGTCCGGTGTCAGAAGACCGGAATGTTGCCCTTTTTGCATGCTCGTACTCGTGGAGCTTCCGCGCCGGCTGGGCCGTTCATGATCGCCGGACACGTTCGGGAAGCGCTGCTCCGAGGCCTCACAGGCCATGCCCGGTCGCTTCCGCCCGCAGGTGCAATCGGCGCCACTCCTCAGGGCGCTGCAAGGAGGCGGTCCGTACGCTCGCCGGTCCTCAATCGGACCCCAGCACCTCCAGGGCGGCGTTGATGCCGCCAGGGTCGATGTCCAGGCCGGCCAATTGGAGTCCCATCTGGATGCCGGCGAGGGAGCCCGCCAGGGTCAGGTCGTTCAAATGGCCGAGGTGGCCGATCCGGAAGACGCGGCCGGTGAACTTGCCGAGACCGGCGCCCAGGGACATGTCGAACCGCTCCAGGATCATCCGCCGGATCTTGTCGGCGTCCTGGTCCGGGGGCACCAGCACGGCGGTCACCGAGCCGGAGTACTCGCGCTCGTCGAGGCACACCACCTCCAGGCCCCAGCCGCGCACCGCGGCCCGGGTGGCCCTGGCGTGGCGGGCGTGGCGGGCGAAGACCGCCGGCAGGCCCTCGGCGTCGAGCATCCGCAGCGCTTCCCGCAGCCCGTAGAGGAGGTTGGTGGCCGGGGTGTAGGGGAAGGAACCGCGCTCGTTCGCCTCCATGATCGGCTTCCAGTCCCAGAAGGACCTGCGCAGACCCGCGGTGCGGGACGCTTCCAGTGCCTTGTCACTGATGGCGTTGAAGCTCAGCCCGGGCGGTAGCATCAGCCCCTTCTGCGCCCCGGCCACGGTTACGTCCACGCCCCACTCGTCGTGCCGGTAATCGGCCGAGCCGATCGAGGAGATGGCGTCGGCCAATAGCAGCGCGGAGTGCCCCGTGGCGTCGATCGCCTGCCTGATCTCCGGAAGGCGGCTGGTCACGCCGGTCGACGTCTCGTTGTGGACCATGCACACCGCCTTGATGGACCGGGCGGTATCGGCTGCCAGCTTCTCCGCGACCAGCGCGGGATCGACACCGTGCCGCCAGTCGCCCGGCACGAACTCGACCCGCAGTCCGAGGTCGCGGGCCATCTCCTGCCACAGCGTCGCGAAGTGTCCCGTCTCGAAGCACAGCACCCGGTCATCGGGGCTCAGGGTGTTCACCAGGGCGGCTTCCCAGGCCCCTGTGCCGGACGAGGGGTAGATCACCACCGGCCCGGCGGTGCCGAACACCGGCTTGATCGCATCCAGCAGGTGCCAGGTGAGCTCCGCGAAGTCCGGGCCGCGGTGATCGATCGTGGGACCCGATATGGCGCGAAGTACCTGGTCGGGGACGTTCGTCGGACCGGGGATCTGCAGGAAGTGCCGACCGCTCGCCTGTGACATCGCTTCTCCTTTCAGGGTGTACAGGAGTACTTATCCATGTAACGGAATTTTCATAACGATCCATGGTGTATCAGGACATAATAGACACCAGGTTCCGCGACATGGAATCCCTGTTTCGCGATTCGAGATCGCCCACATGAAGGTGCCGCCGAGTGCGCGTGCGCTCGGCGGCACCGTCGGGGGTGGATCAGGTGTTCCAGACCTGGAACTCCGATATCTGTCCGGCCGGCCAGCCGGTGTTCGCCGTGATGTTCACCCGGAGATACCGCTGGGTGGTCGCGGGGAATGTGAGGGTGACCGTGTTGTTGGTGGTGGGGTCGAAGGTGTAGGTGGCCGATGCCTTGATGGTGGTGAAGGTCGTGCCGTCGGTGCTGCCCGGCAGGGGCAGTGTCTGGTTGCGGGCACCCCGGGTGGCGGGGAGCTGGAGGACGACGCGGCCGGCGCTCTGCGCGGAGGCGAGGTCCACCTGTACCCATTGGGGAAGGGCGTTGTTGGCGCTCTCCCAGTAGGTGCCCTGGTTGCCGTCCGTCACGTTCGACGACGCGTACACGTCGGCGTGGCTGGACTCGCTGGTGGCCTTGCCGGCGGCCAGGTTGGTGCTCACCGTGCCGGCGCCGGTGCCGGTCAGCGCGACCTTTCGGCCAGGCCGACGAATTCGCCGACGGCGAAGTCCTTGTACCTGGCGACGCTCGCGGTCGGCGACTTCGACATCACCCACAGCCGCACCCGCACCCACAGCCGCACCCGCACCCGCATCCCGGTGATCAACGCATACAGCACCGACCTGCCCGTCGCCACCGCCGCCCGGCCGCTATGTGCGCAACGTCACCGCGCGCTTCTCGTTGGAGACGCAGACCCGGGTCTTCTTCGAGCCGGCCCACCAGTGGTGGGACCGTGAAGAGTCAGCTTAATTTCCCGTGATGGACGATATGCATCTGAGTCTTCCGGCGCAAGAGGTGGGGAGCACTGCCCCGTCACGCACCTTTGGAGCACGAAAGCGCCACGCCAGACGGAGATTTGATGCAGGTCTTCCCCTGACGACACACAAGTGTCATAGTGACGCGCTAAGTCAGCCAAGAGCCCATGGATCTGATTCATTTGCTGAAAGGGGACTCTCGACGTGACAGGGCGCAGGCAACGCAGGCAGGGAAGGAACGGGCGCAACATACGACCGCTACCGTCCGGGTCGCGTAACTTCGCGCGCCCGGGTGCCGGCGTGATGCTTGACGTCCTCGTTGAGCGAGTGTTCCGACCCGAGTTGGTAGGGCAGGACCCGCTCCGGCGCGAATGTGCCGGATGTGGGAGCTCGATCGCATCCAGGAACTCCCGTTGCCGACCCTCGGTCTGGTCGACACCGCTCGACGAATTCATCGACGTGGCCGACCAGTGCCTCGTACTCGGCTACCGCGGCATCAAGCCGCGCGCGTGGGGCGACGCGCGACGGGACGCGGCCTCCGCGTGGCACCGTACGACGGCCCGGCGGGCTTCGACCTGCCGGACGCGTTGCCCAGGCGGTCGCTGTCCCGCTGCTCGACGCCGAGACCTCCCACAACGCCCGCATAACTGCGGCCATTTCATCGCCGCCAGGGCCGCCGCCTTCGACGTCCGCACAGGTACGACGCCGCGCGCGGCGGCATCACCGGTGCCATGCGGATCGCGCACCTCGCCGACGCCTACCGCCTCCGTGCGGCGTTACACGGCTCGGACATCCCGAACCTCACCTGCGCAGGACCTTCCCGAACGCCACCTGCTACGAGTCGCCGGTGACGTCGGCTTCCGTGTCGCGCGAGCGCCACGTGGACGCCGAGGGGCTCGTCCACGCCCCGACCTCCCCGGGCATCGCCCTGCCCAGCAAGGCCATTACCCCCATATTGCCGAAGGACCAGACGATGAGGTCATTTCTCCACCGTCGCTACCGGCTTTCCGTCGTGGCCGTAGCCGTCGTCACCGCGGGGCCCTTACCGGCGCACGGAGGCTCATGACGATTCCGACCTCACCCACGCCCCCAGATCGGTGACACGGAATGCCGTGCCGCCTCGGCAGACTTATCTCCACCAACGACGTCTCGGAGAACCCATGCATCGACGTTTCCAGCGCCCAGCAGCATTCCGGAAGGCCATCGGCGTACTGCCAACGCTCCTCGCGGCTGCCACTATTGGTGTCGGCGCGCCTCCTGCCTCAGCCGCCACCGCCCCCATCGTCTACTCCGTCTCCCCCAACGGACAGGGATCCACCTGTTCGACCACGGCCCCGTGCGCACTGCTGACGGCGCAGACCAAGGTCCGACAGGCGACAAGCACGATGACCACGGACATCAACGTCGTGCTGGCCGACGGGACGTACCGACTCAGCGGCGCCCTCACGTTCGACCCCGCAGCGGGCGACTCGGCGACCGGCGGTCACACCGTCAGCTACCAGGCGGCTGCCGGCGCCCACCCGGTTATCAGCGGCGGCCAGCAGGTCACCGGGTGGACCCAGGCGTCCAACGGCCTGTGGAGCGCGACGGTCCCGGCGGGCACCGACACCCGGCAGCTCTACGTCGACGGTGTGCGCGCCACCCGCGCGTCCGGATCGGCGCCGGCCAGCCTCACCCGCACAGCCACGGGCTACACGACCTCCAACACGACCCTCGCCGGCTGGCAGAACCCCGCCAACATGGAGTTCGTCTACAACGTCGCCTGGACGCAGATGCGCTGCGGAGTCGCGTCGGTGTCGGGGACCACCGTCACGATGCAGCAGCCGTGCTTCGACAACTCCACGAAGAAGCAGTACGGCGTGAACGCCGACCTGCCGAGCTACATCGAGAACGCGAAGGAACTGCTGAACAACCCGGGCGAGTTCTACCTCGACAAGCCGGCACACACCATCTACTACCTGCCCCGTGAGGGCCAGCAGATGAGCACCGCCGACGTCGAGATCCCGAACCTGCAGAATGTGATCACGGGCAACGGCACCGCGTCGACTCCGCTGCGCGGCCTCGCCATCCGCGGCCTCACCGTCGCGTACGGGGGCTGGACCTCCCCGAACGCGACCGACGGTTTCTCCGAAGTCCAGGCCAACATGCGCCTCACGGGTGCGAACGCCTGGCAGTATCAGGGCTCGTGCGACCGCTTCTCCAGCACCGATCCGGGAACCTGCCCCTACGGCAACTGGACGATGACCCCGGGCAACGTGACGTTCAGCTACACCAACGGGCTGACGCTCGAAGGCAACACGTTCCAGCATCTCGGCGCTGCCGGCCTCCAGCTCGGGCAGGGCGTTACCAACTCCTCGATCACGGGGAACGTCTTCACCGACATATCCGGAAACGGCGTCGAGATCGGCAACGGCACCGACGCGAACCCCACTGACGTCTCCGTCCTGCCAACCGGCAACACCATCGCCGACAACTGGGTCCACAACGTCGCCGTCGAGTACACCGGAGGCGTCGGCATTTTCCAGGGCTACGCCGTTAACGACACCATCACGCACAACCAGATAAACAATGTCCCCTACAGCGGTATCAGTTCGAACTGGGGCTGGGGACGCACAGCCACCAAGACGTCCGGCAACAAGATCACCAACAATCTCGTCTTCGACTTCCTGCAGCAGCGCTCCGACGGCGGCGGCATCTACGTCCTCGGGCAGGAGGGCACTTCGCTCGCCGGCGGCCTGGTCATCAGCGGCAACGTGGTACGCGGCGCAGGCGCCGGCGGTGGCGGGTTCGCCATCTACACCGACGGCGGCAGCCAGTACGTGACCATGACCGGCAACGCCGCCTATAACAACAACAACTCCTCCATGGGCGGATGCAAGGAGGGGACCACCACCCCCTACGGCGACTTCTCCTTCACCGGCAACTACTTCGAGAACCTCACACCCAACTGGCCCTGCGGGAACCCGAGCAACGCCACCATCAGCGGCAACACCCAGGTCTCCTCTTCCGGCGTCGGCGTGCCGGCGTCCGTGCTGGCCAACGCCGGCCTCGAATCGGCATACGCGGGCGTCGCGGCACCGCCGACGGGCGTGGCACCGACCAACCTCGCGGCCCACAAGCCGGCCGTGGCGCAGTACATCGACGGCAGCACCGCGCAGCTGCAGCCGGAGTCACAGCTGACGTACGCAACGGACGGCGACTCCACCACGTACGTGCAAGCCAGCGGACAGTTCCGGTGGCAGCTCGTTGTCGACCTGCAGCAGGCTCAGACCCTGGGATACATCACGGTCGGAATGCCCCAGGCCCACTTCGCTACTGACTTCCATGTGGACGCCTCGACCGACGGCACCACCTGGACCACCGTCGGCACCGTCCACAACAGCGGGTGGGGGAGCGTCCCCGTCGAGTTCAGCACATCGCTGACCGCCCGGTACCTGCGTATCGTCGCCGACAAGCCGGACAACTCGGGCCAGACCGGGGACCAGATGGCGATCAGCGAGATCAGTGCCTACGCCCCCACCCAAGGCGGCAGCAACACCGCGCTGAAAACCCCGGCCCAGGCGCTGTTCATCGACGGAACCCAGGCCGACATGCAGCCGAACTCCACGCCGGCGCTCGGTGACGACGGCGACGCGACGACTTTCGCGCAGGCTTCCGGACGCTACCGGTGGTCGCTGCAGGTGGACCTCCAGCAGCCGGAGTCGATCGGCGTGGTGTCCGTCCTGATGCCCGTCGACAAATACGCGACCGCCTTTCACATCGACGTCTCCCTCGACGGCTCGACATTCTGGACGGTCGCGCACCGCACTGACAGCACCGGAGGCACGACCGGCGTCCAACTGGACCAGCGCGTCAGCGCTCGCTATGTCCGGGTCATAGCCGACCGCCCGAACGACAGCGGCCAGACCGGCGGGCAGATGGCGATCAGCGAACTCGCCGTGTACGGCACCAAGTAGTGGCGAGCACCCGGATGCGCGGCCCAGGCCGGCCACGCATCCGGGCGTGATCCGGCGTGAGCGCGCAGAATCTCCTCGGACGTGAGGATGGATCGGGCCGAACAGGGCTGTCGGTGCCGAAAACTCGGCTGCGAGCTCGGCCCTTCCCGCGGCTTCTTAGCAGGCGTTACCTGACACGCCGCTCGCAGCCACGTCACCCACCCGTCATGAAACGCCAATGGCCCGATCCGACCGAGTAGACGGCTTCGGTCCCGTCGCTTCGCAGCAAGCGCGCGCCGTGCGTGGCGATGACCTTGTCGTGGCCGTGACCGGAGCGCGGCACCGTGACGGTCGCGGTCGTCCCGATCGGAACGGTGACGTCCAGGACGAGTCGGCTGTCCGTCCTGGTCCAGGAGGTGGCGACGGTGCCTCGCGGGGTGTCGATCGACGCGGTCGCGTGCTGGAGACTGCTGGGGATCTGCGGGTCGATGGTCACCGTGCTGTAGCCCGGACCGGTCGGTTGGCTGCCCCCCCAACTGGGTGTAGAGGGAGGGGTTTACGCCGGCGAACATCGCGTGGTCGTGGGTCTCCATGTTCGAGCTGTACGTCCACTCCTCCCAGGAGCTCGTCGCCCCCTGGCTGATCTCGTACCCGAAGCCCGGGTAGCTCTGCTGGTCCAGCGCCTGCTTCGCCACATTGACGCGGCCGACGGCGGCGAGAGCGTCCATCTTCACCGGCTGGGCGAAGTCCAGCGTCCTGGCTGCCTTCTCCAGGATCGCCGAGGGCACCGTCCCGTGGCTCTGATCGACGCGGGAGTGGTGGAGATACTCGGTCCGGGGCTGATGGTGTATACGGGCGGGACAAGGCAGGCGCCGTCCTCGCCGCAGTCTCACCGGAGGTGCCGGGGGCCGGTCCGTTTCCGGTCCCTGATGCGGGCGCGGTCGCCGGAACCGGACCTGCGGCGCACGACGGATCCGCGGGGGCCGCGGTCGCTGGTCCGAATTAACAGTTGAAGCCTACAGATTTAATTCGCGCCAGCCTATAGTTGTCATGTACACATCGCGCATTCGGCCTGTCCCCACACTGACCGAACGGAGAAAGTCATGATCTCCACAAAGGCGATCGAACCCCACGTCGTCGCTCTTTTCCGCGTAGTCGCCGGCCTGCTCTTCGCCGTCCACGGCGCAGCCTCGATCTTCGGAGTCCTCGGTGGCGCTGTCGGCAGCAACGGCGGCACCATCCCCGTAGGCACCTGGCCCGGCTGGTACGCGGCTGTCATCCAGCTCATCGGCGGCATCCTGGTGCTGCTCGGCGCCGGCACGCGCGGCGCGGCGCTGATCAGCTCCGGCTCCATGGCGTACGCGTACTTCACCGTGCACCAGGAGCGCGCCCTGTGGCCGATCCAGAACGGCGGCGAGCTCTCCGCGCTCTACGCCTGGGCCTTCCTCCTGATCGTCATCACCGGGCCCGGCGCCTGGGCCGTCGACGGCCTGTTCGCCGGCGCCCGCGCAGCCCGGCCCGAGCGGGACGAGGCCGACCGGACCGACCGCGAGGAGGCCGACCGGACCGACCGCGAGGAGGCCGGCGCGCTCTGAGCAGTCCGGCTCCGGGACGGGCGGTGGATCGGCTCCGACCAGGGCCGGTCCTCCGCCCGTCGTCAGTCAGGAGCTGTTGGCCGGGGCGTAGTCGATCTTGACGTTGTTCGCGGCCGCCCAGGTGCCGACTCGCCCGCATTTCTTGGTGGCCAGGTGCGGGGAGTTCGACTCGGAGTCTCCGTTGTGATGGAGAACCGCCTGGTATTCGGCGTTGGGCGGCGGGCTGGCGGCCGCGGCCGCGGTGGCCGTGGTGCTGCCGATGTACCTGGAGGGGACTGCGGTAACCACTGTCCCGGCGCCCCCGCTCGTGCCACCGGCCGCCAGCGGCGCCCCCTCGCACCCGGCGCCGAGTGTCACGAGTCCCACTGCGGCCCCGAAGCCCAACCCGACATCGCGTTCCTCGCGGACCACGAGCGGCCGGAACCCGAGCCCGGTACCCACTTTCAAATCCACCAAAGCCACCAGAGCGGGACTGCCCGGCCCCACGCCCTGATCGGGGTCCGGTCATACCGGTGTACGCGGAGGTGGCGGTGGTGCGTCCTGTCATTCTCCGGCAGCACGGCACCACAGTTAACCGGCCGGAGCCCGTGCTGAGCCTGGCCCGGTTCAGCCCGAAGGGGGAAATACGCATATCATAATTTATGTACATCAATGAACGCCCGGAGTGATCGACTCCTCTGAAGCGGTGACCCACAGCCGTACCAGCGCGCGTGTCGCGCGACGGCCAAACTTCGAATCGGGGGAACGCGTGCGCAAATCCGTCGCCAGCGGTGCCGCAGGACTGGCACTCGCGATGATGCTCCTGGCTGGCTGCGATTCCGGGGCCAGCGGTACGACCGACCGCGGCACGGGCACGCCCGACGCCGCCCGTGCCGCGCGGAAGCCGACCGCCCCGGCGACAGCGCCCCCGGCCGCTGTCTGGGCGCGGTGGGGCCTGCAGCCGCTTCCGGCCGCGCCCGTGCCGCCCGCTGTGAAGCCGGTGAAGCTGGGTCGTGCCGGTCCGGTGCCGGTGGTCAGCCGCATACCGACCAGGAACAAGGTCGTCTTCATCACCATCGACGACGGTGCGGAGAAGGCCCCGGAGTTCGTCCGCATGATGCGCGAGCTGAGGGTGCCGATCACCATGTTCCTCACCGATGCGGCCATAAAGTCGAATTACGGCTACTTCACGAAGCTCCAGCAGCTCGGCAACAGCATCCAGAACCACACCATTTCGCACCCCAATCTCAACACCCTCGGCCTCGCCGCCCAGCACGCCGAGATCTGCGGCCAGGAGCAGAAGTTGACGAAGGAGTACGGCAAGGCTCCGTACCTCTTCCGCCCGCCGTACGGGAACTACAACGCCGACACGCTGACGGCGGTGAAGGAGTGCGGACCCAAGGCAGTGGTGCTGTGGAAGGAGTCGATGCAGATCAGGGACATGCAGTACCAGAACGCCGACCGCAAGCTCAGCCCCGGCGACATCATCCTGGCCCACTTCCGGGGGCCGGCGGAGCTCAAGCGCCACACTATGACTCAGATGTTCGCCAACATGCTGCGGCGCATAAAGGAACAGGGCTACGCGGTGGGGCGTCTGGACGACTATCTGTGAACTTCCTCAGGAAAGGTCTTCAACTGTTGGGGGTTTCGCTTAGGGACCCTTTTGGATGCTGCGTAGCAGAGTGCGTGTGGATCTGTGGGTAATTCCGCCCCGCTTCCTGCGATGGTGTGATGTTTATGCCGGTTTAGGGTGGTGGGTGCGGCCGAGGCCGTAGGTTCTCTCGTCATGGAACTTCTTCGGTTGGCGGTGGCTGCGCGGCGGGTGGGTGTGCACCCCGGCACGCTGCGGTTGTGGGCGAACCAGGGCAGGGTTCCGGTGGTGTGGGTGGGGCGTGAACGGCGCTTCTCCAGCGAGGCGTTGGACGTCCTGACCGGCTGCCCGGATGTGGCCGGGCGTCGTGAGGCGCTGTATGTGCGGGTTTCGGGCACCAGCGGGCAGGAGTCGTCGCTGGCCGCGCAGGAGGCCGAGCTGCGGGCATCCGC
>NZ_SUMC01000015.1 GCF_005047355.1 Actinacidiphila oryziradicis | reverse complement strand
TTCGACCGCAGGGACTTCGACCACGACCGCTTCGACCGCAGGGACTTCGACCACGACCGTTTCGACCGCAGGGACTTCGACGACATCCGCATTGGTCTCATCGTGCTCTGACGTAGCGGTCACGCGGCTACGGGCATCACCCGGCGAGGGTGGTGCCCGCAGCTTTCGTGTTCCATGCCGTAGGGGCCGGGCCGTCGCCGATGATGACCCGGCCCCTACGCCCGTTCTCGCTGTTTCCGTGGGCCGGTGCTACTTCGCATCAGGACGGTGTCGACGATGTAGACGGTCGCGTTTGACGTCTGGACGTTACCGCAGACCACGTTGGAGGAGTCGTTGACCTTGCAGGACTCGCCGGAGTCAGTGGTGGTGAGTTTGCCCTTCTGCGGGGTGTCGAAGGAGCCGCCCTCCAGTTGCTTCGGCGTCACCTTCTCCAGGTCGGTCCGCTACGGCCTGGGACTGGGTCGATGCCGGCCTGGTTGAGGATGTCCCACACAGTGGAGGCGGCTATCTGGTGGCCGAGACAGGTGAGTTCACCTGGGATGCGCCGGTGGCCCCATCCCAGGTTCTCGCCAGCCATGCGCAGGACCAGGGCCTTGACTGCGGCGGCCGTGGGCGGGCGTCGCATTGGCGATGCTGGCTGTGGTCCCACTTGTTCGCCACGAGGGTACGGTGCCAGCCAGCAGCGTGGCCGGGGGCATCGGGAAGACCTGGCCCCAGCGGTGGCGCGGTGTCAGGTGCGAGAGGGCGGCGAACCACAGGCGGTCCGCTGGTTCGTAGACGGGACGTGTCGGCGCAGGACCGCGTTCTCGTGCCGCAGCACCAGCAACTCAGCGTCCTTGGAGACCTCACGCCGCAGCAGCAACGCGGGCAGCGACAGCAAGCGTCGGGCATTGCCCCACTCGGTGGCTCCGGACACGGCGGCCGGTGCCAGAGCCGCCTCCGCCGCAACCGGCCACCGCCGGGCGGACATCCGCAGGCCCATCAGCGGTGCCCGGCTCACGGCCTACTGCGCCGCCGTCCTGCACGGTAAACACCACCCGGCCAAGGGCACCAAGACCCCAGGCCACGCCGGAGATTCCGCGAAGGCCAGCAAAGCCGCCAAACCGACCCACGGCTCCGCGAAGGCTCACCCGAGCCATTCCCCGAAGGCCACCAAGACCCCGAAAGCCACGAAGACCACCGGCGCCCACCCGAGCGGTACCGGGTGACCACCCCGATCCCGGACGGGCGGTGGCCCACTCCCCCGGGCCGCCGCCCGTCCGGTCCCATCCACGCCGAACCGCCGACCGGCCTCGGCCCCGTACAAACTCCGGACCGGCAGAAGCCATCCCCCCAGGGCTTTCTCTCCTCCGGCCTTCCGCACCGATCACCATGACAGCCCGCCCCCTTCCTCACCCGATCCGACCCGCCGCAGCACCTCCCCACACGCTCGCGCCCCAGTCGGCAGACTCCGTCGCCCCTGAAGGTCAGTGGCCGCGCTGTACGGGGACAGCGCGATCGAGTTCCGCCGCTTCCCGGTCGCACGGTGTGACGCGGTGGGCGACCAGGGCTGCGAGGTCGTCGTCACGGGTGCCGTGGACGTAGGCGCGCAGGTCCTGGCGGAGGTGGTCCAGGAACCATCGGGGGGAGGCGGAGGCCCATCGGCGGACGCGCTGGGTGAGGGGGTAGAAGGTCCCGGAACCGTCGCGGGTCTCGCTGACGCCGTCGGTGTAGAGCAGCAGGCGGTCGCCGGTGGTGAAGGGGATGGTGTCGACCTGGTAATGATCGCCGAGGAGGGCGGCCATGTTGATGGGTGGTGACGGTGCGCTGGGTTCCACCTCGCGTACCTCGGCGCCGTGCAGCAGCAGTGGCGCGGGGTGCCCGCAGTTGAGCAGGCGCGCGATGGGCTCCCCGTCGGGGATCTCGACGAGCACGATGGTGACGAAACACTCCAGCGCGTCAACGTCTGGGACGCGCCCGCAGTGGTAGTTCATGCCGGTCTCCAGCTGGCCTGCCAGGGACGGCAGGTCGGGCGCGCCATGCACGTGCACCCGGAACGCGCCGAGGATGACCGAGGCGGCCTCGACGGCCGGAAGTCCCTTGCCGCGCACGTCACCGATGATCAGCCGCACCCCGTGCGGGGTCTGCATCGCCTCGTAGAAGTCGCCGCCGATGCGGGCCTGCGCGGCGGCAGCCTGGTAGAGCACCTCGACGTCGACCTGCCCGAGGTGCCGCGGGAGCGGGCGCAGCAGCACCCTCTGCACGGTCTCCGCCACGGCGCGGACCTCGGCGAGGGTGTGCTCCCGGTGCTGCCGTACCCGGCTGGCGTAGGCGGCGGCCAGGGTGATGACCGTGATCGCCAGCAGGGTGAAATTGCCCGGTGTCCGGCCCAGGTCGTGGTCGGCGGCGGACAGGGCGAAGCCGGTCATCAGGGCCAGCAGCCCGATGCCCAGCGTGCCGGCCACGGAGAACATCGCGGCGGCCAGTGCCGGCGCCGCCCCGAGCAACCGGTAGAACTGCAGGTGGGGCGTGAGGAGGGCCGCCATGGTGGTCAGCACGATCACCAGTAGCGGAGTGAGGAGCGCTGACTCGAACGGCCAACCCGCTTCCCACATCCGCCGGGAGAGCCGCTTTGGGGAGATCACCTGTCTGAGCGACCGAACGGTGGTGCTGCGGGTTGCGATGGGCTCCTTGACCTGCACGCCCATATTTTTGTCCTTAGGTGGAGACGGTTCGTAGACGCCCGTTTGCAGACGGAACTAGCTGGACTATGTCTAACATTTGAATGAGGTCAATGAGATCCAAGTCTTAAGTGATGGTCTTCACATTCGACTGGCCTCCGGATCACGGTGGTCCGCCACTTGGATACCCGAAGGCTGCTGCGCTTACTGCGGTGCCGGCGTCTGCCTCGATCACGTCGAACGCGTCGGTGTCCGCCGGCAACCCATCGGGGTCACTTGCTACGCGGTGATCAACCCCGGTGAGGCAGCACCGATCTCCATCAGGGTCGCCGACGATGCAGGTGAGCATTCCAGGCAATTCATGGACTGTTCCTCGGGATGCGGTTCTACCGGTCCATCCGGTGGTATCTCCAGGTTCCGCATCCGCCAGGTTGGATGCCATGGCCGTGAAGACATAAACCATGCAGATCCGGACACGACCATCAGCCGCACTCGCCATCGCGGACCATCCCTGACGCCAGCGCGGCCAGCTCCCGCTGCTGAGACCGTTCTGCGATACCGGCATCGACTTCACGTCGGCACCCTCGACGGCATCTCCGACATGGCAAGCGAGGCACCACCCGGGCTGGGAGTCGTTCCATCACCGTGCACTGTCCCGGCACGAGAGAAGAGGTGTGTCCGGCCCCGCTGTGGCGGGGCCGGACGGCGCTGTCAACGAATACCGGTACGCCGCTTGACCTGCGGCGACGACTATTCGAGCCCCACACCCGGCCGGGCGACCCGGGAAAACGAACGGACTGTTTCGAGGAGGCTATGCGATCAGTCTTGACAACGTTGTCTGACAGGAACAGGCTATCCGCGATCTCCAGCCGGGTGCGCCCTTCCGCGAGCCCACCGTCCCCTCGTGGAGCTTCCGCATGGTCCAAGGCCTACCGTCCCTACTCACAGCAGCGGTCCCGGCGGTTCTCGCCGCCTTACTGCACCCCTCCCGGCGCCGCCTGCACCAACCCACCGTCGGAGCCGAACCGCTTGAGCGCCAATCCAGGGCCGGCATACGGCAAGCCCGGCCCGAGTTCCGGTAGGCGCACTCGCGGTCGATTGACCGCAGCCGCCAGGGTTTTCAACCCCGACGTTCGACGCTCTCGACCCCTATCGAGCCGAAAGGCACACGTTGTGTCACATTCATCATTTGCTCGCCTTTTGTCCATAAGACCGTGGGTTAGCGCGGCTACAGCACTATTGCTGCCGGTGTGGGTGCTCGCCGCCGCACCCGCGGCGAGCGCCGCGGCGCCGCCCGGCAACTTCAGCTCCTCGTTCGAGTCGCTCGACCCGCAACCTGCAACGAGCACTGCCGAGGTCGACGCGAACGGCAAGCCGGTCCAGGCGAACCTGAGCGGATCGAGCCCCACCGGACTGCCCGGCAGCCTGCTCGACCAGGTCAGCGCGGTGACCGCGAGCGCCGAGAACCCGCCGGGCGAAACCGCTGCGAACCTCAAGGACGGCAATCCGTCGACCAAGTGGCTGGCGTTCAACCCGACCGGCTGGGTGACCTACCAACTGGCCAAGCCCGCGGTGGTGGTGCGGTACTCGCTGACCTCCGCGAATGACGCGCCGAGCCGCGACCCCAAGGACTTCACCGTGCAGGGGTCGAACGACGGCAGCACGTGGACCGACCTCGACAGACGGACGGGAGAGAGCTTCAGCGGGCGGTTCGCCACCAACACCTACAATTTCACCAACACGACCGCCTACGGCTACTACCGGCTGGACATCACCGCGAACTCCGGTGACTCGCTCGTACAGCTCGCCGACTGGAACATCAGCGACGGCTCGAACGTCAGGCCGCCGGCCACCCCGATGGTCAGTGTCCTCGGTCCTGGTCCGGTCAGTGGCTACAACATGAAGCCGGGGGCCGGATTCACCGGAGTGGCTTCGCTGCGGTACTCCGGCGGCGCCGAAGCCGACGGTCGCTCGTACGCGACCAACAAGCTGTTCGACGTCAACATCCCGGTCGGGCCGAAGACCCGGCTGTCCTACAAGATCTTCCCTGAGTTCACCGGCAAGGACGCTCAGTACCCGTCCACCTACGCTGCCGTCGACCTGCACTTCACCGACGGCAGCTACCTGACCGGCCTTTCGCCCGTCGACCAGCACGGCTACCCGCTCACGGCCGCCGGGCAGGGTGCGTCGAAGGTGCTCTACGCCGACCAGTGGAACGCGGTGCAGTCCGAGATCGGGACGGTCGCGAACGGCAAGACGATCGACCGCATCCTGCTCGCCTACGACGATCCCCAGGCAACCGCCTCGACCCGTTTCCAGGGCTGGCTCGACGACATCACTCTGACGGCCACGCCGACGCCGGTCGACGGCTCCAGCCTGACCAACTACGTCGACACCCGGCGCGGGACCAACGCATCGGGCTCGTTCTCGCGCGGCAACAACCTGCCGATCTCGGCAATGCCGAACGGCTTCAACTTCTTCACGCCGGTCACCAACGCCACGTCCAACTCGTGGGAGTACGACTACCAGCAGGGCAACAACGCGGCCAATCTGCCTACGCTGCAGGGACTTGCGATCTCACACGAGCCCAGCCCGTGGATGGGTGATCGTAACCAGATGTCGGTCATGCCGGTGCCGGCCGGCGGATCGCTCACCGGAGCGCCCAGCGGTCGGGCACTCGCCTTCAGCCACAACGACGAGATCGCGCGGCCGGACTTCTACCAGGTCACGCTGCAGAACGGCCTGATCGCGCAGATGTCGCCCACCGACCACGGTGGGATCATGCAGTTCACCTTCCCGTCCGGGCAGGCCACCGGAAGCCTGGTCTTCTACAACGGCACGTTCACCATCGGTACGGACGGCACGCTCACCGGCTGGGTCGACAACGGAAGCGGCCTGTCAGCCGGTCGCAGCCGGATGTTCGTATCCGGCACCTTCGACCGGGCGCCGACGGCGTCCTCCGCCACGTCCGCCACCTTCGACACCTCCGCGAACCGGCAAGTGACGCTGCGCATCGCGACGTCGTTCATCTCGGTTGACCAGGCACACAGGAATCTCGATCTGGAGGTCACCGGTAAGAGCTTCGACCAGATCCACACCGCCGCCACCGCGGCATGGAACGATCGGCTCGGCCGGATCGAGGTGGGGGGCGCGACCGAGACGCAGATGGTGACGTTGTACTCGAACCTGTACCGGCTGAACCTGTACCCGAACTCGCAGTCGGAGAACACCGGCACCGCCGCCGCGCCGCACTGGCAGTACGCGAGCCCGGTGTCGGCGCCGACCGGCACGTCAACCGCCACACAGACCAGCGCGAAGGTCGTCGACGGGCAGATCTACGTCAACAACGGGTTCTGGGACACCTACCGCACCGTGTGGCCCGCGTACTCGCTGTTGTACCCGGACATCGCGGCCAAGATCGCCGACGGGTTCGTCCAGCAGTACCGCGACGGCGGGTGGATCGCCCGCTGGTCGTCACCCGGCTACGCCGACCTGATGACCGGCACCAGCGCGAACGTCGCGCTGGCCGAGGCCTACCTCAACGGCGTCAAGCTGCCCGACCCGCTCGCCGCGTACGACGCGGCGGTCAAGGACGCGACCGTTGCCTCCGGGCGCAGCGAGGTCGGCCGCAAGGGCATCGAGAACTCGCTGTTCCTCGGCTACACGCCGACCTCCACCGGCGAGTCGGTGTCGTGGGCGCTGGAAGGCTTCATCAACGACTACGGCATAGGCAACATGGGCGCGGCCCTGGCCAAGGACCCGGCCACACCGAAGTCGCAGCGCAAGCGGCTCAAGGAGGAGTCGCAGTACTTCCTGCAGCGTGCCCGCAACTACGTCAACCTCTTCGACACGAACACGAAGTTCTTCGAGGGACGCGACGCCAACGGCAAGTCCCTCGCCGGCAACCCGCTGGACTGGGGCGGCGCCTACACCGAGACCGACGGGTGGAACTTCGCGTTCACCGCGCAGCAGGACGGCCAGGGACTGGCCAACCTGTACGGCGGGCAGAAGGCGCTGGAGCAGAAGCTCGACCAGTTCTTCGCCACCCCGGAGAACGCAGACCATCCCGGCGGGTACGGCGGCACGATCCACGAGATGCTCGAGGCGCAAGCGGTGCGCATGGGCCAACTCGGCATGAGCAACCAGCCGTCGCACCACATCCCGTACATGTACGACGATGCCGGCGCGCCGTCCAAGACGCAGGCGACCGTGCGGGAGATCCTGCAGCGTCTCTACGTCGGCGACGAGATCGGCCAGGGCTACCCGGGTGACGAGGACAACGGCGAGATGTCGTCGTGGTACATCCTCAGTTCGCTGGGTATCTACCCGCTGCAGGCCGGCTCGTCCAACTGGGTCATCGGTTCGCCGCAGTTCACTCGGATGACCGTCCACCGGCCAAGCGGCGACATCGTCGTCAACGCGCCGAACAACAGCACCAAGAACGTCTACGTGCAGAGCGTCACGGTCAACGGAAAGTCGCAGCGCGGGGTGTCCATCGACTCGTCCGTGCTCGCCCATGGCGGCACGATCGACTTCCGGATGGGCTCCAACCCGTCGTCCTGGGGCACCGGCAAGAACGACGCGCCGCCGTCACTGACCAAGGGCAACGCGGTGCCCAAGCCGTTGCAGGACACCACAGGCCCCGGTCTCGGCACCGCGACCGCGAGCGGCGGGCAGGACGCGTCGAAGCTGTTCGACGACTCGTCGACCACGCAGATGACCTTCACCACCGGCACGCCGCAGATAAGCTGGGTTTTCCGCGGCGGCAAGCAGACACCGACCTACTACACCCTCACCTCCGGGGCGAGCGCGGGCGACCCAACGGATTGGCAGCTGCAGGGCTCCATCGACGGGATCACCTGGAGCACCGTCGACTCCCGCAGCGGCGAGGTGTTCCCGTCGCGCAACCAGACCCGGCCGTTCAAGATCAGCAAACCGGGCCAGTTCGCGCAGTTCCGCCTGGTCGTGACGAAGACAGTCGGCGCCGCGCAGACGAACCTCGCCGAGATCGAGTTGCTCGCCGGCGGCGACGTCCAGCTCGGTGGCGGCGCCATCACGGTCACCGCCGCGAGCAGCGTGTTGCACGCGACATCCGGCGCCGCGGTGTCGGTGCCGCTGGCCACCGTCACCGGGGGCACCGCGAGCGGCTACCAGGCCACAATCGACTGGGGTGACGGCTCACCGGTCACCGCAGGCCCCCTGACCCTGAGCTCGCGGGGCGTGTACAGCGTCAGCGGCTCGCACACCTACGCCAAGCCGGGTTACTACCAGGCCGGCGTGACAGTGACCGACGGCACGGGCCAGGGCTCGGGAACGGTCGGCGTCGACGTGGGCTACGCGCCGAGTTCCAGCCTCACCGCGGCATTCGACACCGTCTGCATCGGCGACGACGGCGTCCTCGCGGCGAACTGCGACACCAAGTCGTGGGCGTACTCACGTGCCGCTCTCGCGGCGGCCGGCGTGACTCAGGGCCAGCAGCACGAGGTACCCGGAACGGCGCTGCACTTCACGCTGCCGGCGATCCCGGCGGGGCAGCCGGACGACGCGACCGGCAACGGCCAGACGATCGCGCTCAACCTGCCGGCCGACGCGAAGACCATCTCGTTCATCGGCGTCGGCACGCAGGGCGACCAGAGCACCACCGGCACGGCGACGTTCAGCGACGGCAGCACCGCCGGCATCCCGATCCAGATGAGCGACTGGACGCTGGGCGGCAACGCCAACGGCACGCCGTCCTACGGCAACATCGTCGTCGCCAAGGCCTCGTACCGACTGCTCGGCACGAGCCGGGACAGCGCACAGCCGTTCCTGTTCGCCACCACGCCGTACCAGATCCCGGCGGGCAAGACGCTCGTCTCGGTGACCCTGCCGACGCAGACCGGGGACCCGGGCTCGGCGGGCAGGATCCACGTGTTCGCCATCGCCGACGACGGCACGCCGGCGGCTGCGGTGGCGACCACCGCCCCCAAGGACCAGACGGCCACCCCCGGGCAGGTCTTCTCGGCGGACCTCGGTTCGGTGACCGGTGGCGTCACCGGCTCGACGGGCTACCACGCCCGCGTCCAGTGGGGTGACGGCACGGTTCCCGACGACGCCACGGTGGACTCGTCCGGTGCGATAAGCGGACAACACACGTACGTACAGGAGGGCACGTACACGGTGCACGTCACCGCATGGGACACGCTGTCGAGCAGTACCGAGACGTTCACCGTGACCGTGGCGCGGGCCGGGTCGCAGCCGTCGATTTCGGTGTCGACATCCGCCACCGCTGCCGCCGGTGACCCGATCACCATCAACGGCAGCGGGTTCGCCGCCGGCGAGCGGGTGACCGTCAAGCTCGGCACCAGCCCGGCGCGCAGCTTGACGGTGGCGGCCTCGGCGACGGGAGCGGTACATGCGTCGATAGCGGCGTCCCGTCAGGCGCAGCCCGGCCGGTACTCCGTCACCGCCGCCGGCGCGTCCTCGCGGACGCCGGCGACGGCAACCGTCCAGGTGGCGGAGCAGCCGGCAGTGCCGGCGTACCAACCGCAGGTGATGCTGTCGGCCACCTCGGGGCCGCGCGGTACGGCGATTACCGTCAATGCTTCCGGGTTCGCACTGAACGAAGCGGTCACGATCAGATTCGGTGACGGCCTCGCCTCCACCACCGTGCACGCGAATGGTGACGGCGTCATCTCTGGCGCGACCATCAGCGTTCCAGGGACGGCGAAGCCGGGTTCGACCAGCGTCACACTGGCCGGCGTTGATTCGGTGACCCGCGTCCGGCTGCCCTTCAGGGTCACCGGCGCTCCCCTACCGGTACGACGCGGCCGGCACGTCGGCGTTGGCCGGTCCTACGGACGATCACGGTCCAGCAGCACTCACCTCGGCCTGTCTGCACCCACCTCTCCATGATCGAGTTCATGCACGGCATCCGGACCCCGCCGAGCACGACCTCGATCCCCGCGTCCTTCAAGATCGCGTCGAACAGCTCGGGGAACTTGCCGTCCCTGTCCCGGATCATGAAGTGCGCTGGGCAGCCCGCGTGCTCCAGGTCCATGACGAGATTCCTCGCGGCCTGGACCACCCAGGACGCGGACGGGTGAGCAGTCGCGCCAGGAAGCGCACCCGGCGATCGGCGTGCTCGATGACGGCCAACACGTACAGCCTCGCTCGGGTCAGGGGATGGGCGCGGGGGTGCTGCGTCCGATCGGGTGCGTCTGCTCGCCGTGATACCGATCCTGCTCTCCCTCGGGGCAAGCATCACCGGTGCCGGGGGCCGCGCGCTCGGCACGTCCGTATCTGGTCCACCCATCTGATCCCGGGAGATGTCTTGGCCTCCTCACGCCCTTCCTCGCCTCCGTTGCTGTCCTCGTCGTTCACCTCGTCGGCAGTGAAAGCCCTGGTCGTCGCGGCGATAACAACCGGTACGCTGACTGGATTCACCGCCAATGCCGCAGACCGGACGCGGCTCGACACGTCCCAAGCGATCCACGCCTGTTACATACCGAATCTTGTCTCGGTTCGTATCGTGCCCGCCGACGGGCGCTGCTTCCCTTGGGAGGTCTCCGTCACCTGGTACCGGACGGGCCCGCAGGGGCCGGCCGGTCCCGCTGGTCCCAGCGGGCCCACTGGTCCTGCTGGCCCCACCGGAGCCATCGGCCCTGCCGGGCTCACCGGGAATACCGGCCCTGCCGGACCCATCGGACCCACCGGGCTCAACGGGCTCAACGGGCCTGCCGGCCCGATGGGTCCCATGGGCCCCACCGGAGGTCCCGGCGCTGCCGGACCCATAGGCCCACAGGGACCGGCTGGCGTGAACAACGGTGTCCTGGCCGGCTTGGTGACCTTCGTCGACCCCTTGCAACCGGACGGCTTCGCCGGGTCTGCCGGACAGGCCGGGCTCGCCCTCACATCGGACGAGGTCTCGATGCCGATGCCATTGTCCGCGACGGCGGCCTCGCTTCAAGTCCGAGTAGCGTCCGGAGCTTCCGGAGTCACCGTGAGGCTGCTCAAGAACGACCTGGGGACAGCGCTCACCTGCACCACCAGCGCGGCCGGGACCTGCTCCGCGACGGCCACTCCGGCTGTGGCGTTTGCTCCCGGCGACCGAGTCAGCGTTGAGGTGCAGCACACCGGCGGTCTGCTGCGCGGAGTGCGCTGGTCGATCGCCCTGGAGGCGTGACATGGCGCTGACCCGACGACAGATCTGCCGCAGCATCGGGGTCGGGGCCGCACTGCTGTCCGGCTCCACCGTCATCGGCGCGGCTTCCGCAGCGACCCGGCGTGATGGCGATCCACCGGTGTCGGCCGCCCGCAGCCCGCACCCCTACAGCCTCGATTACTGGCGTGGCGTGGTCGGATCGACCCTGGCCACGATGGACAATCCGCACCTGAACCTCAAGGTCGTCAGTGTGCGGGACCTGCGGCATATCGCGAACAAGAGCAGACTGCGGGGAAGCGGCGACGTGTTCACCCTTCTGCTCCGTGATACGGACGGCCACCGTATCGCCGAGGGGATCGTGGCCTTCCATCCCTCGGGGGTCAACCGCTTTGACCTGCACATACGTCCGACTGAACCAGGTTCTGACTACCAAGCGGTCATCAACGGCTGGCTGCCAACCCGCTGAATTGAGTGAGAAAGGAGTCCAAGCATGTCAGAACCGTTCATCGGGGAGATCCGCCTGGTCGGCTTCAATTTCCCGCCTCGCGGCTGGGCATTCTGCGATGGGCAGATCCTGCCCATCGCGCAGAACACCGCCCTATTCTCCCTCCTGGGTACGACCTACGGCGGTAATGGGACCACCACGTTCGCCCTGCCCAACCTCCAAGGCCGCGTCGCGATGGGGACTGGCAATGGCCACGTGCCAGGCGAGTCGGATGGTACTGAAAGGGAGACGCTCACCGTCGCCCAGGTCCCTGCGCACAACCACAGCCTGGCGGCCTCCGATCTGCCACAGTCGACGAACAAGCCATCCGGGGCTTTGCTGACCGCCGGTGGGTACTACGCGTCCGGCATTCCTGATGTCACCATGAGCCCCCAGGCCATCGGCGGGACAGGAGGCGACCAGTCGCACAACAACCTCCAGCCCTACCTGGTGCTCTACTACGCCATTGCGTTGCAGGGCATCTTTCCGGCGAGGGACTGAATGAACTCCGAGGTCCGACGCCGCCCGGTGACGCCCGCTGACGAGACCTTTCTGCAGAGGCTCTTCGCTGAATCGCGCGCCGGGTTGGGGGATGCTGCCGCGCTGACCGAGCGCGAGGCCGCGTTCTTGATCGAGTGGCAGTACACCGCTCGCCGACGCGACTGGATAACCCGGTTCCCGTACGGTTCCGATCTGATCATCACCGTGGACGAGGAGCGTGCCGGTCGCATCTGGCTGGCCCGCGAGCTCAACGCGATCCGGATCGTGGATCTCGTCGTGGCATCGGCTTACCGGCGGCGCGGCGTCGCGACCGCCGTGCTCCGCGATCTGCAGACCGGCTCGGCCAGGCCGCTGGCACTGAGTGTGGCCTGCGACAACATCGCGGCTCTGAGCGTCTACGATCGGTGCGGTTTCGTCGAGTCATCCCGTGACGTGATGGACATCGCCATGCGCTGGGAGCCTTCGCCCGCCGTGCAGCCGTCACAGTTTCACCCCACGCCGGGAACCCCGCTCTGCTGGACGCCTCTGAGTAGGGCCGGGGACTGGCGCTTGACCGTTTCGGCTGCGTCTTACCGAGCTGCACGGCACCTGTTGGACTCCGAATGACAGCAACGGCATGAAAGAGCCCAGCCGCCAAGAGTTGCCGCTGGGGGTCAAGGGGTCGCAGGTTCAAACCCTGTCGTCCCGACCAGCGTTCTCGCAGGTCGGTGGCCATTCCGAGAGATCGGATATGGCCTTCTCGTTTGCTGAGGGCACCCGGCGGTCGCATAGTGGTCGCATCCGGCTGGCCCTCGATCACTGACCGCGCTGCGAGGTTCATCAGGAGGCTCTTGATCATCTGGGTGTCCCGGGCCGCGGTGGGGTGGGCGGTCGTGCCCAGGATGCGGATCCGCCGGGGGGAGTGCTCGATGGCGGCCAGAACGTACTGGCGCTGTCCGGTCAGAGTAACCGTCTCGAGGGACGGGTTCTCCTTGACCAGGCGCAGGATGAGGGTGCGGACGGAGCGGACGGCGGGCGTCCGGGGCGTCCTGGTCGGCAGGTGCGTGCGTGGCGCCGTTTCATGAGGTCGCGGTGCCGGCGCAGGGTGGTGTCCGGTCGGACGAGCAGTCGCAGTTGGCGTAGTACCTCGCGAGGCAGCGGGGTCAGCAGTGCGGCGAGGAAGGCCCGGTCCCCGGGAGTGAACTTCGCCTTGTCCGTGCCGAGCCCCCGTTCAAGGACGATGATCTGGTGACGCAGGGCAAGGATCTCGATGTCCTTGTCCCGAACGCTCACCGGCAGCAGCCGCAGCGCGGCGAAGGCGTTGGTGACGGCGAGGCAGGCAAGACGCAGCAGCACCGGTGACCATCACGCCTGGAGCCGGGCAGCTCCTGGCATGCGGGAGCCGGCCGAGCGATCACACCCACTCAGTGACAGGCAGACGGCTGCGACAGGGCCGGCCAGGCGCGCTGAAAGACGGGGAACGAGGTCGTGGGACGACCCGCTCGCCCGCCGCGCAACGCGTTCTTCTACACTGTTGTAGAAGATCTAAGTCCGTGACCGGGAGGTACGATGCCGCGCGTTCCAGACTCGGCGATCCCGATGTGCGTCGTGTTGCCGGTGTTTCCGGCCCAGGAGTACCTGCCCGCGTATCTGGACGCGGGCACGCAGCAGTCCTTCACCGACTTCGAGATGATCGCGGTCGACGACTCCTCGCCGGACGATGGCGGCCGGATCCTCGACGACTACGCTCGTCGTGACTCCCGGCTGCGGGTGGTGCACCGGGAACGCAACCGCGGCCTGGGCCAGGCCCGCAACGTAGTCGAGCGGGAGGTCTGGCACCACACGATCATCGAGGATGATGCCAGGGTGCCTACCGCCTCGCGGCGACGCATCTTCCACCACATGTCGGAGCAGTTCCGGCGCTACCAGCCGGGCCCGTACCGCCATCCGCTGGGCGCCCGCGGGAGCAAGTTCCGGCTGGTGGAGCGTGACGCCTACCGGCTCTTTCTCGCGCTGCGGCCGGCGGACCTGGCGCGGCTGAGGCTCCGCGCGGGACGACGCCTGATTGGCGGCGGCCGGTGAGTGGGCGCAGGCGGCTTTCTCGCTGCCTGCCGGCCGAGGTGGCCGTGTTCGTGCTCGCGTTCATCGCACGGATTTCCGTTGTGTTGACGAGCAACGGTCTGCGCGGCAATTTCGGCTATGACGCCAGCGTGTACTACTCGGCCGCCGATGCGTTGACGTTCGGCCGCCTGCCGTATCGCAACTTCGTCTTGTTGCACCCGCCCGGGCTGATGCTGGCGCTGACACCGTTCGCCGTGCTCGGACGGATGAGCACCGATCTCACCGGTTTCGTCGCCGGGAATCTCGCGTTCACCGCGCTGGGTGCGGCGAACGCCGTACTTGTCATGCGCGTTGCCCGGGCAATGAACCTCGACCGGCGAGCCGCGATCGTCGGCGGAGTCTTCTACGCGGTCTGGTTGGGATCGGTGCATTCGGAATACTTGAGCCGTCTCGAGCCGCTGGGCAATTTCGCTCTCCTGTGTGGATTGCTCACCTACTTCGGCGGCCGCCGGTCCACGAGCCGCTATCTACCGCTGGTGTGCGGACTGGCGTTCGGAGCGGCGGCGAGCGTCAAGATCTGGTGGGCCATCCCGCTGCTCATCGTGTTGGCCTGGCACGTCCCGGCCGACCGGCGACGCGATCTACCCAAGGTCGCGGCGGGCGCAGCCGTCGCGCTCATCGCCATCGACGGGCCGTTCTTCATGGCCGCACCGAGCCAGATGTGGCACATGGTCGTCACCGAACAGCTCGGCCGTAACCGAAGCAGCGTTACTCCAGGAGCCCGTCTGAGTCAACTGACCGGGGTGCAGGGGGTCGTGTCTCACCTGAGTCATCCTGCCGCCGTGGCGATCTCGGTCCTGCTCATCGTCGTGGTCTTGTGCATAATGGCGCTCGCGTGGCGGATGAGAGCCGCCAGAGTCGTGGTCGTCCTCGGGGCCATGATGGGCACCCTGCTCATGACGGCCCCGTCATGGTTTTTCTTCTACTCCGACTACCTCGCGCCAACGGCGGCGCTGGTCACCGCCACGGCCGTCAGCCGGACGGCGGTGCCAACGACGGCCCGGCCCGGCCCGATCCTGCGAACGCGCGTGATCAGCTGGGTGTCCGTCCTCGCTGCGGCGGCGACTACCTACACGTATCTGACCGGACCCCACCAACCGGTCAGCACTTTTCCCAGCACCCGGCTGGCCAGCGCCGTGCGCCACACCCGGTGCGTGATGTCCGATTCACCGATGGGGTTGATCCTGCTGGACACGCTGAGCAAAGACCTCGGCGACGGCTGCCCCAACTGGATCGACGTCACCGGCCGCACCTACGGCGTGGATGCGGCAACCTATCCCGGCGGAAAGCCCCGCCCCCGCGTCGCCAACCCAACGTGGCAACGCGACCTGCTCAACTACCTACGCAGCGGCGATGCGGTGATGCTCATCCGGACATCGGGGACCGGCGTCAGCCGCCAAACCCTTACCGCGCTACGCCGCGGCGGAATACTAGCCACCGCCGGCGGCCACACCATCTACCGCACCCCACACTGACCCGCCCCGGTCAGCGCAGCGGGTCTGGTGAAACGGTGTCTCCCTCAGGGGCGGGATGCCCGTAGCGCCACCAGATCGCACCGCGCGGGCCGGGCTGGGCCAGGGCGGGCAGGATGGTGGCCAGGATCGGTATCGCCGCGCCGTAGCCGATGTGGTGGTCGAAGCCACCGCCGATCGGTGCGCGTGGGCGTGCGCTGGCGCACCGGCGCCACCGACACCGTCACCCGCAGGCGGCCCCACGCCCCCCGCACACCGCCCGAAGCCGTCCAGCTGATCCGCGAACTCGCGCCGACCACCCACTCCGCAACCCTCGCGCAGATCCTCAACGAGTCCGGCCACCGCACCGCCCACCAGCAACTGTTCACCGCCCACATCGTCAGCAATCTGCGCCACGACAACAAGATTCCTGCCGCGTCCCCACCGCCAGGATCGATCACTGTCAAGGAAGCAACCGCGCGGCTGGGCATCAGCACCGGCACCGTCTACGACTGGACACATCGCCGGAAGCAGCCGGATCAAGCACCGCAAACCCAGCACTCCAGCCAGGAGAGCCGTATGAAACCAACACCCTCGTCATGGACCTCGATGACGCCCGCTCCCGCGTGCGATTCCTCATCCGGGACCGGGACGGGAAGTTCCCCGCCCTGTTCGGCGCCATCCTCGCCGCAGTTCTACAACGGCCACCGCCCGCATCAGGGCATCGCGAACGCCTCGGCGGCGGGGTTCGCTCTGGACCCGGCAGCTCCCATTAGGTCAGGAGCCGGAAGTGTCATGCATTGGACAGTCCCGGACAGGGTGGCGGGGACGGTCAGGCGTCAGGCGCCGAAGACCTGGAACTCCGAGACCTGCCCGGCCGGCCAGCCGGTGTTGGCGGTGAAGGTGAGCCGTACGTAGCGGGTGGTGACGGTGGACGGGAGGGTGAGGGTCGCGGTGTTGCCGGTCGCCGGGTCGAAGGTGTGGCCCGCCGAGGCGAGGAGCTGGGTGAAGGTGCCGCCGTCTGTGCTGCCCTGGACGGAGATGGTCTGGGTACGGGTGGCCCAGGCGGTCGCCGGGGGAAGGTAGAGGACGATCCGTTTGACGCCGGTGGCGGCGCCCAGGTCGACCTGGACCCACTGCGGGAAGGCATTGTTGGCGGACTCCCAGTAGGTGTTGGTGTCGCCGTCGGTCGTGTTGCCCGAGACGTATGTCTGGGTGTGGCTGCTCTCCGAGGTGGAGCGGTGGAGGGCGAGGTTGATGGTGCTGGAAGGGGGGTCGGTGGTGACGGTGACCTGGTTGGAGGGCTGCGACACGTTTCCGGCCGCGTCGAGGGCGGCGACATCGAAGGTGTACGCGGTGGACGCGCCGAGTCCGGTCACGGTGAACGAGGTGGCGCTGGTGGTGCCCACCTGTGTGCTGGTCGAGCCGGAGACCTGCAGGACGCGGTAGCCTGTTACGCCAACGTTGTCGGTCGAGGCGCTCCAGGCCAGTGAGACGGAACTGCTGGTGTGCCCGGTGACGTTCAGGGCACCCGGCGCGGTGGGCGGTATGGTGTCGCCGCCGGTGGGGACGATCGGCTGGGTGGGGCGGGTGGAGGTCAGCGCTATCTGGCCCTTGAGCATGCGGCCGCCGTCGCCGGTCAGGCGGAGGTAGTAGTCGGAGGAGCAAGCGGTGCCGTCTTCGTCGAGGGCGAGGAAGCCGGAGTTGGTGGGCACCCATGCCTGTGTCTCGGCGGTCTTGGCGATCTGGTTGCCCTCGTTGTACTCGTCGAACATCGAGATGTAGATGCCCTGCACCCCGGCCCGGACCATGTTGTAGAACTGCCGCCACATGAAGTCGCCGTGCACGCGCTGCCGGGCGGAGACGTCGCCGGGCAGGACGCAGGGCTGGTAGTCGATGCCGTTGGCGTTGCAGTCGGCCTGATCGCCGACGGTGTAGGTGTTGTAGGCGTTGTCGGCATCGGTCACATTGCCGATGGCGCCGACCATCCACGGCGAAATCATGTTGAAGGCGTGGTAGACGCCGAGATAGCCGGCCCGTGAGCCCCCGGTGCCCGTCCGCCATTCGCGCGGGACGCCGCCGATGACGTAACAGCCCTGTCCCTTGAACCAGTTGATGACGTCGAGGCAGGCGTCGCTGGTGAAGGGGTGGTTGCTGTCGTTGAAGCCGAAGCCCCAGATGCAGACGACCGGCTTGCCGTTCTGCTTCGCGTACGCCGAGGAGGCGGTGTGCGCGGACATCTTGTTCGTCCAGTCCGTCTTGATCTCGGACTGCATGTTCGTCCAGTTGGTGACGTCGTACATGATGTAGAACTTCCGCCCGTACGACTCGGCGGCGCTGCGCACCTTGGTCGCCATGGCGTCGCGGGTGGGGCCCTCGCCGCCGGTGGGGTTGAAGCGCTGCAGGCCGGCGGTGTCGATGCTGTTCTGCTGCATCCACAGGAAGTGCGTGTTCACCGTCTGCTGGTCGTACGAGGAGAACAGCGTGGCGGGCTGGCCGTTGCCGAGGTTGGCGTACGAGGTCTGGTACGTCTTGGTGTAGTCGCGCACGTCGGGCCAACAATTGATGGCGGTGTTGGACGGGGACGGCGACTGGCCCCAGTTCTGGGTCCAGTGCCACCAGCCGTTGATGGGCGCGCCGTCGCCGGTGCAGGCGAACCAGCCCTGGTAGCCGACACTGATCTTGCCGACCACGTCGCCCGGCGGGCTGGCCGCTGACGCGGTTTCGGCGAGTACGGTCTCGGTGGCTCCAACGGTCCCCACCGCGGTGGCCGCGATCGCGGCCTGCAGGAAGACCCTGCGTGTGACACCCATCTGGACTCCTCCGGTCAGCTGTCAACTTCCGTCGACTACGAGCCGAGTGCACTTCGGTGGCCGGCCGCCCCGGCCGAGCCTTTGGGATAGAGACGGTGCCGCCGAGTGCGTGTGCGCTCGGCGGCACCGTCGGGGGTGGATCAGGTGTTCCAGACCTGGAACTCCGATATCTGTCCGGCCGGCCAGCCGGTGTTCGCCGTGATGTTCACCCGGAGATACCGCTGGGTGGTCGCGGGGAATGTGAGGGTGACCGTGTTGTTGGTGGTGGGGTCGAAGGTGTAGGTGGCCGATGCCTTGATGGTGGTGAAGGTCGTGCCGTCGGTGCTGCCCGACAGGGACAGGGTCTGGTTGCGGGCACCCCAGGTGGCGGGGAGCTGGAGGACGACGCGGCCGGCGCTCTGCGCGGAGGCGAGGTCCACCTGTACCCATTGGGGAAGGGCGTTGTTGGCGCTCTCCCAGTAGGTGCCCTGGTTGCCGTCCGTCACGTTCGACGACGCGTACACGTCGGCGTGGCTGGACTCGCTGGTGGCCTTGCCGGCGGCCAGGTTGGTGCTCACCGTGCCGGCGCCGGTGCCGGTCAGCGCGACCGTGGTCGTGCCGTTCGAGGCGTTGCTGGCGATGCTGAGGTTGCCGGTGCGGTTTCCGGACGCGGTGGGCGTGAACTTGACGCTGACCGTGCAGGAGGCGCTCGCCGCGATCGACGTTCCGCAGGTGTTGGTCTGCGAGAAGTCGCCGGTGGTGGTGATACCGGAGACTGTCGCGGCCGCGGTGCCGGTATTGGTCACCGTGACCGTCTGCGCGCTGCTGGTGGTGTTGAGTGCCTGGCTGGGATACGTCAGCGAGGCCGGGCTGGTCGACAGGGTCGCCGCTGTGGAGCCGCCGCCGCCGCTGCTGCTGGGGAACACTTGGAAGTCCGACAGCTGGCCGGCGCTCCAGCCCGTGTTGGCGGTGATGTTCACCCGTACGTACCTTGCTGTGGCGGCGTTGAAGGTGATGGTCACCGTGTTGTTGTTGGTGTTCGGGTCGAAGGTGTATCCGGCCGAGCTCACGATCGTGGAGAAGTTAGAGCCGTCCGTGGATCCCAGCAGCGACAGGGTCTGGGTGCGGGCACCCCATGCCGTCGACGGCGGGAGCTTGAGGACGACCTTGCCGACGCTGTAGCTCTGGCCGAGGTCGGCCTGGGCCCATTGCGGGAAGGAGCCGTTCGCGCTCTCCCAGTATGTCGAGGCGTCCGGGTCGGTGAGGTTCGAGGCGACGTACGCACCGCTGCTGGAACTCGCCGACGCCGGCCGGCCGGCCGCGATGTTGGTGGTGCTGTCGATGCCGCTGCCGGCCAGGGAGACGGTGGTCGGGCTGTTGTTGGCGTTGCTGGTCACGGTCAGGTTGCCGGTGCGCGATCCGCCCGTGGTGGGCTTGAAAGCGACGCTCACCGAGCAGGACGCACCGACGGCGAGGGTGGAGCAGTTGTTGGTCTGGCTGAAGTCGCCGGTCACCGCGACGCCCGAGACGCTCGCCGAGGTGGTGCCGGAGTTGGTGACCGTCACCGTCTGTGCGGAGGCTGAGGAGCCGACCACCGTACCGGCGAAGGACAGGGTCGCCGGGTCGGTGTTCAGCACCGGGCCCGGCGCGGTGCCGGTGCCGGAGAGGCTGACGGTGTTGGTGGTCCCGCCCGCGTTGACGGTCAGGGATCCGGTGCGGGTGCCGGCCGCGGTGGGCGTGAACTTCACGGTGACGGTGCACGAGCCGTTCGCCGCGATCGAGGAGCCGCAGGTGTTGGTCTGGGCGAAATCGCCGCTGGCGGAGATCGAGGAGAGCGGCGCGGCCGAGCCGGTCGGGTTGGAGACCGTCACGGTCTGCGCGGCGCTGGTCGAACCGGTCGCGACCGAGCCGAAGTTCAGCGCGCTCGGGGTGGCGGTCACACCCTCGTCCGGGTAGGGCGGGTAGACCGGAGCGGGCCATGGGCCGCAGTACGGCGTGCCGCTGATGCCGGTGTTGCCGCCGCCGTCGGTCACCGCGAAGTTCCCGCCCTCGCAGCTGTATACCGGGGAGGAGTAGCCGACGCCGGTCGCCGTGACATTGGTGAACGTCGCCGCGCCGCCGGTCTGCTCCTGCAGGGCGAAGGTGCCGGTACCAGCGATGGTCACGTTGTTGAGGTTGACCCCGCTGATGGTGCCCTCGACCCATTGGACCGCTTCGTAGGGACTCTGCTGGATCAGAGCGTTGGTCACGTTGACCGGGCCGGTGATAGCGCCCTGGCTGCCGTCGAACCACAGCGCGCCGACGCCGAACTGCCAGTTCGGGTCGAGGCTGCCGTCCCGGATCATGGTGTTGCCGGAAATCGTGGTGGTGCCGACCGGCGTCGAGGAGAAGCGCTGCCCCACGTGGATGCCGCCGCCCTGGGCCAGGCCGGTGTCCACCACCCGGTTGCCGCTGACGGTGTTGTCGTGGCCGCCGTAGATCGCGATGCCGTTGGCGAGGATCTGCAACTGCACGGTGTTGTTGGAGATCGTGTCGAAGGCGTCGGCGCCGAGGCCGGAGTCCGCCCAGGTGGCGATGCCGTCGTCGCCGGTGTTGCGGAGGTCGCTGTTGGTGACCTTGGAGTTGGTGACGCCGCCGTGGAAGTTGATGCCGTCCGCGGTGGTGTCGCGGATGCGCATGCCGCTGAAGGTCAGACCGTCCATCGGCCCGTCCATCCAGGCACCGACCTTTTCGTGGTCGATCCACAGGTTCGACACGGTCGAGTTGCTCATCGCGCCGCCGATGCCGTTGACCTGGGCGCTGTCGTTGCGTTCCTGGACGTTGCCGAAGATCGCGAAGTTCTGCAGGTGCACGCCTGTGCTCGGCGACGGCGCGGAGTTGCCGTAGAAGCCGGGCGCCGTACCGGTGACGGTGGAGTACCACATTCCGGCACCGGCGATCGTCACGTTGTTGACGCTGATGTGGCCCGGGATGTTGTACGTGCCCGGCGGGATCCACACCGTGCCGCCGGAGCCGGCCGCACTGATCGCGGCGTTGAAGGCGCTGGTCGCGTCGCTCACGCCGGTCGCGTCGGCGCCCTTGCTGGTCACCGACACCGATCCCGAGGGCGCGGTCAGCGCCGCGCCTACCTGCTCGAAGTCCGCGAAGTCGATCGTGTACGAGGACGCGGTGTCCTCGGCGTCGACCTGCAGCTTGAAGGTGGTGCCGGCCGGATAGGAGGTGGAGAACAGACGGTGGGCCTCGTCGAAGAAGTGGTGCGGGTTGCTGCCCGGCGTATTGGTGAACGGGTAGCTGCCGTAGTACCAGCTGTATGCGTTGGTCAGGGTGAAGTTGGGCTGCTTGGTGCCGTTGATGTACAGCGACAGCGGCGCGGTGTAGACCGAGCCGCCCGCGGTGTCGGGGATGCTGTACCGGAAGTCGATGGAGTTGGTCGCCACCGGCGTGGTGAACGTGACGTACTTGCCGGTGCCCTGCAACGTCGTGGCCTTGCGATACGACGCCTCGTCGGCCAACTGGCCCTGGGTGTAGCTCGGGCCGATGCCCGTGCCGTTGGTGGCGGAGTTCTCCGCCTGCACCTCGACGTACGGCAGGCTCGCGCCGCTGCCACCAGTGGCAGCCACCGCCGCCCACGCCGGTTGAACAGCCAGCGCGAAGACGCCGCCGGCAGCCAGCACCACGGTACTGACGATTAAGACGAGAGCTCGCCTCAGATCTCGGATGGACTGGAACACCTATTGCTCCTTTCAGCACGGAATGCCGGACCTGCGCCGTGAGCACCGCCAGCGAAGGGGAACGGGGGGGGTGAAACGAGCACACAAGAGACTGACGCGGTACAAGGCACAGCAAGGCACCTCGCCGACACTGTGAGCGGTGGGTGGCGAGGTGGATCGAGAGCTGAGTGCGGACGGTGAGAGGCGGGTGACGGTGCAAGGGGACCGTAATACCGTTGACATTCGCGCGCAATATCTGAACGGATTTTTGCATAATCCAGATTTTTGCCTGCAAGATCCAAAGTGACGCCGCGAGGCCGCATCCAACACCGGGCTTCCCAGGTGGTGGGGACACCACCTGCCACTGAACCGTGAGCCCCGAGAGCCCCGTGGGCCCGGGTAGGCACGAGGACGCTCGAACTGAGTGGGCAGGGACCAGGCCCCCACAATCGACCGCCGCAGACGGGCCCGGGCTGAGCCCCTCGACGAGGAGGCCAACCGCTCGGCGAACGGCCCGAGCCCCTTGGCTCTGTGGCGCTTGTCCAGATGCTCGGGGTCCCCGACCGGGTGCAGAACGAGACCGTCGGCTTCGACCACCGGATCGGAGGGGACGCCTGACCGCCGGGGCGGCGGGCTGAGCGGGGGCCCGGGCGGCCCCCGGCGGCCCCCGGGAACTGGGCAAGCTGGGCGGCCTGGGCGACTTCTGCGGCCCCGCCGGCCCGGACGCCTGCGGCCTCAGCAGTCCCGGCACTACCCGCACCGGTAACCCCGGCGACCCCGGCATGACAGCCGGGGCAGGCCGGGGAGGGTGCGTTCCGACTGGTCGGGTGCTCCTCAGCAGGTGGATCCGAGTCCCGGCCGCGCCGCGTACGGAGGCGCCCGCAGCGGTCGCAGAGCCGGTCGCTGCCGACCGGCGGCTCACGCGACCGGCTCTGCGACCGGGACCCGCCAGAGCCACCCGCCGAAGGGGGGACGTTCTTGGCCTGCGCGCCGCGGCTTGTCGGGGCCTAGGTGGGCGGGGCGGCGAGCTGGGCTGCGCGGATGGTGAGGTAGCGCCGTTCCGGCAGGCTGGTCGTACGGTTCGCGGCTGCGCGGTAGCTCTCGATCGCGGCCTGAAGGTCGCCGCCCATCTCCAGGAGATGGGCCCTGACGGCGTACAAATGATGGTGCCCCGCCAGGCGTCCGTCGGACTCCAGGACCCTCACAATGTCGAGGCCGGCGGCCGGGCCGTGCACCATCGCGGCAGCGACGGCGCGGTTGAGCGAGACCAGGGGATTGGGCGACATGTGTTCCAGCACTCCGTACAGTGCGAGGATCTGGGGCCAATCGGTCTCCTCGACCGTCGCCGCCTCGTCGTGAACGGCGGCTACTGCCGCTTGAACCTGGTAGGGGCCGACGGGGCCCGTGGGCAGGGCTTCGGTGATAAGCGCGACTCCCTCGGCGATGGCCTTGCCGTCCCACAGGCTGCGGTCCTGTTCGGCCAGCGGGATTAGCTCGCCGCCCGGCCCTGTGCGCGCCGGGCTCCGGGCGTCGGTGAGCAGCATCAGCGCGAGCAGCCCGGTGACCTCGCTGTCGTCGGGGAGCATCTGGTGCACCGCCCTGGCCAGCCGGATCGCTTCCCGTGAGAGCTCGACGCGCAGCAGGTCGGGGCCGCTACTAGTGGTGGAGCCCTCGGTGAAGATCAGGTACAGGACGTGCAACGCCGCGTCGAGTCGAGGTGCCCAGTCGTCGCGGTCCGGCATGCCGAAGGGGATTCCGGAGGCCTTGATGCGCTGCTTGGCCCGGCTGATCCGCTGTGCCATGGTCGTCTCGGGCACCAGGAAGGCGCGGGCGATCTCGGCTGTGGTCAGACCTCCCACCGAGCGCAGGGTCAATGCGATCGCCGCCGCCGGCGACAACGCGGGGTGGCAGCACATGAGCAGCACGATGAGGGTGTCGTCCCGCCCGGCGGGGTCCTCTGTGTCCGCCGGGCGGGACGACTGCCGGTCGGCCGACATCCGCCTGGCTGCGAGATCTTCGCGGCGGCGCCTCGCCTGCTCGCTGCGCACCTGCTCGGTCATGCGGCGGCTCGCGACCTGGATCAGCCATCCTCGCGGATTGTGGGGCATCCCCTCGTTCGGCCATTGGGTCGCCGCGGCCAGCAGCGCCTCCTGGACCGCGTCCTCAGCGGCGTCGAAGTCTCGGAAACGCCGGGTGAGCACGCCGACGACCTGCGGCGCCAGCTCGCGCAGCAGGTCGTTGGCGTTCACGTCCGCGTCAGCCAGTGCTCACATCTCCCCGGGCGGTGCCGACATCACCTGGCGCACCTCGATCGGCATATTCAGCGGAGTCCCGCCGGGGCCGGGGGCGGCCGAGACAGACGCGGCGATCTCCACCGCCCGCTCGGGCTTGTCGCAGTCGACGATCCAGTAGCCCGCCAGGAACTCCTTGGTCTCAGGGTAAGGGCCCCCGGTGACCACGGGCACGCCGCCGGCGTGGGAGCGGACGATCCTGGCCGTCTCCGGCATCGCCAGGCCCTGGGCGTCGACCAGTTCCCCGGCTTCGGCGAGTTTCCTGTTGGTGTCCTTCATGAACGCAATGTGCGCCTTGAGCTCCTCCGCGGTCCAGGTCCCGATCCCTGGGAAGTCCGCTGTCTGCTCGCTGAACTGCATCAGCAGCATGTACTTCACGGCCTGCTCCTCACATTCGCGCGCTCTTGTCAGGCGCTCTCACTGATAGGTAGAAGCACGCGCGACGATTTCGACATCCCCGAGCAAGGACCTGCGAAATTTTTTGGGAGCAGTGTGGTTCAGGCGCAACGCCGACCAGTGGCTACGGCCGCCTGGTCGACAAGGAAGAACAGATCGAAGCCGAGACAGCCAGGCCGACGACCTCGTGCCCGGCTCCGAGGAGTTCGAGGTCGACTGCGCACCCGACGTGTCCGGTCGCGCCGGTTACGAATACACGCATGGTGCACTCCTTCTATGCAATATGGAGTACTGGCCGGATGCGGCACCCCGACGGTGCCCGGCCAGTGATTCCACCGTGCGGCCACAGAGCGCCGCGGGTCCAATGAATGTTTCGTATGCGGTGATACGGGTCGCGTATCACCACAGTTCATGGCCATCACTCGGGGGTTTGTCAGGGAAGACGAGAGCTACGCTGGACGCATGCCCGACTCGCCACTGCCCCAGGCGGACCTCGACCTGCGGTTGGTGCAGTGTTTCACGGTCGTCGCCGAGCACCGGCACTTCGGCCGCGCCAGCGGACCGTACGGAGACGTGCTGGGAGCGGGCCGGCAGCATCGGCGTGGACGTGCCGTCCTCCGCGTCGTGGGTCAGCGCACTGTGGCGGAGCCGGTGGAGCGTCCAGCCCTCCAAGTCGTCGATGTCCTCGGGGCGGGCGAGGGGTTGGCGAGCAGTCGGGTGCTCTCCTCGGAGAGCTCTTCCGCGCGCCGGTAGGCTCGACCGAGGCAGGCCAGGCCCTAGCGGGCGCCGCTGAGGCTCGCTCCGGCGTCCGCGGGCAGCCGGAGGGGCTCCACCCCCGACAGGCAGGCCAGCGCCGCCATCACCAGGAACGCCACCTCGTAGCTCTCCGCGCCGCCGGCCCCGGCGCCGACGACCGCGTGCACCAGCGGCGTGCTCAGCCGAAGCACCAGCGCTCCGACCGCGACGCCCAGCCCGGCGGCGAGTTGCTGGAGGGTCGCCGCCAGGGTGTTGGCTCCCGCAAGCCCGGCCCGCCCCACGTCGGCAAATTGCAGGGAGTTGTACGCGGTGAACCCTGTCGAGCGGAAGACCCCGCTGGCCAGCAGCGTCAACGCGGTGATCCCCAGCGGTGTGGCCGGGGTGAGCAGTGCGCAGCCGATGAAGCTCGCGGCGAGCCCCGCGGTGCTGCCGAGCAGCACCGGGCGGAAGCCGAAGCGCCGCATCAGCGGTGTGGTGAACGGCTTGATGCCGATGTTGCCCACGAACACCGCCATCACCACCAGCCCGGTGCGCAGCGGCGACCAGCCGAAGGCGTCCTGGAAGAGCAGCGGCAGCAGGAACGGCGCCGCGCTGACCACCGTGCGGAACAGCGAGCCGCTGAAGGTCGCCGCCCGGTAGGTGCGGACCCCCAGCACTCCCAGGTCCAGCAGCGGGTGCGGGGTGCGCCGCAGGTGCCGGACGGCGGCCGTCAACAGCCCCAGGCCCAACGCCGTCGCAGCCACCCCCCAGCGGGCCCCGCCGTCCGTGAGGTACTCCATGCCGAGGACCACCGCAGCCAGCCCGGTACCGATCAGCGCGAAGCCCCCCCAGTCCAGGCGCACCGGATCCGCGGCGCGCTCGGCGGCCGGCACCATGCGCCGCGCGAGGCACAACGCGACCACGCCCAGCGGCAGGTTGACCAGGAAGATCCAGTGCCATGACAGATACGTCACCAGCAGGCCGCCGAGCACCGGCGCCAGCACCGGCGCGACCAGTCCCGGCCAAGTGAGATAGGCGATGGCGGTGATCAGGTCGCGTCGGTCGGTGGTGCGCAGCACCACCAGCCGCCCCACCGGGACCATCATCGCCCCGCCCAGCCCCTGGACCACCCGCATCGCCGTCAGCACCGGCAGGTCCGGGCTGAGGGCGCACAGTCCGGAGGCGACGGTGAACACGGCGATCGCCAAGCCGAAGACCGGGCGCGCGCCCCACCGTTCGGTCAGCCAGCCGCTGGCCGGTATGCCCACCGCGAGGGTGACCAGGTAGGCGGTCATCGCGACGTTCATGTCGGCGGGCGCGACGCCCAGCGAACCTGCCATCCGGGGGGCGGCCGTCACCAGGATGGTGCCGTCCAGGTTCTCCATGAAGAACGTCCCTGCCACCAGCAGGGCGATCCCCCGGCCAGGCCAGCGGCTCACCGGCGCCCGGAGGCAGGTCGGTCCCGCAGCGCGTCGATCGCCCACAGGACCAGGGCGATCAGGACCAGGACCGCCCCGAGCGCGGTCACCCCGGTCCACCCCCACATGCTGTGCACGGCGCCGGACGCTCCCGAAGCAGCAGCGCCACCCAGGAAGACGGTGGTCATGTAGACGGTGTTGATGCGGGCGCGGGCATCGGGGCGCAGCCCGTAGATCACCCGCTGGCTGAGCACCTGGTGGCACTGCACAGCCAGGTCCAGCAGTACCCCGGCGACAGCGAGCACCACCACGCTTCCGGCGCCGACGCCGGCCAGGACCATGGCGGCGATCCCCAGCACGAGTGCGGTACCGCTGGCGGCCTTGCCGTGCCCGAGGTCGCCGAGCCGGCCGGAGACCGGCGCGGCGACCGCACCCGCCGCGCCCACCAGCGCGAACGCGCCGATGCCGATCTGGCCCATGTGGTGGCGGCGGATGAGCTCGAAGGCCACCGAGGTCCAGAAGCAGCTGAAGGCTCCGAACAGCAGAGCCTGGCAGATCGCCCGCCGCCGCAGGATGGGCTCCTCCCGGGCCAGGCCGACGATGGACTTCATCAGGTGCCCGTAGCCGTGCGGGTGGTCCGGATGCCGCCGGGGCAGGAGCTTGACCAGCACCGCCGAGATGACCACCATCAGCACGCCGGAGATCAGGTAGATCGCCCGCCAGCCCCAGGCGGCCGCCACCAGGCTGGCCATGGTGCGGGCCAGCAGGATGCCCAGCAGCAGCCCGGTCATCACGGTGCCGACGAACTTACCGCGTTCCTCCTCGGGAGCCAGGTGCGCGGCGAACGGAATGAGGATCTGAGCGACCACCGAGGTCACCCCGACCAGCACCGACACCACCAGGAAGACCCCGAAGCCGGGTGCTACGGCCGCCGCGACCAGCGCGGCGGCCGTAATCAGCAGGGTGCGGGAAGCCAGGGCGCGGTTCTCCAGCAGGTCGCCCAGCGGCATCAGCGCGACGAGGCCGAGCGCGTAGCCGAGCTGCGTCACGGTGACCACCAGCGCCGCCGAGCCCTGGCTGACCTTGAAGGCCGAGGCTATGGGGTCGAGCAGCGGCTGTGCGTAGTAGATGTTCGCCACCGACAGTCCGCAGGCCGCCGCCAGGACCAGCATCACCCTCCGCAGCGCTGGCCGCGCCATGGGCGGCAGTCGGATAGGTGCCGCTGTGTCCGTCTCAGTCACGGGGGATCCTCGTCATAATTGAACGTAACGTTCACTATATCCAGACCCCCTGTGCCGCCGGCGACCGGGCCTTCGAGCGCGGTGGCCGCCCGGCGCACGCTCAGGTGGTCAGCACCGCCTTCATCACCAGCCCGCGGCGCCCGCGGCCATCGCCTCGGCGTGCCGCTCCAGCGGGAAGGCGGTCACAGGGTTCGCCAGGTCGAAACGGGCGGTCAGCGCCGGGCCGTCCGAGGCGGAGCGGTTCGCCCCGCAGGCGCGGCGGTTCTCGCACAGCGTCGGCTCCCTGTGCAGCCGGCACGGCGGGCGGATGCCGCAGGGATGGAGGAGGCCCCACATCATCGTGTCGCCCTGCCGCAACGGTTCTCCGGTCGCGTCTGGCACTGCGGCCGCGCCCAGCTCCCTCGATGACGCCCAGCCCCTCGTGCCCGAGGACGGGCTGGGGTCGGGATCGGCGGATGCCCCCTGCTGCAGGTGGTCATCGGTCCAGCAGATCCCGCCATAGCCGGAGGCGACGATCATCGCGCCGTCCGGTGCCGGCGGAACGGCGAACTCCCGCAGCGCGAGCGGACAGGCACCGACGGCGCCCTGGCCTTCCTCTCGCCCATCCTGGGCCGGCCGGGGGTCGCGGTCACCGGCTCTACACCTCGGCGGAGCCCTCTTCGGCTCCCAGCGGGTGACCGCGGCCAAAGCGGCGGGCGTCCATCCCGTACTGTTCGCCGCGGCCAACAGCTCGGGCGGAGCGCTGGGCAAGATGATCGCACCACAGAATCTCGCCATCGGTGCCGCGGCCACCGCAATGGCGGGCAGCGAGGGCGAGGTGTTCCGGCGTGGGCTCGGCTGGAGCCCGGCGATGCCGCTGGTGATGTGCGTCCTGGTGTATCCGCAGGCGAGCACCACCCTGTCCTGAATGATCCCCTGAACAGCCGCGGCAGAACAAGGCGGTTCTGGATTCCGGCCCATGAGTGTGTTGGATGGAGGGATGAACGACTCACTCGGTACGCCACAGCATGGGGGGGCCGTGCCCGGTCATGCCCGCAGGGGACCTGGTCGGCCGCGCAGCGAGCAGGCGCGCCGTGCCGTGCTGAAGGCGAGTATGGAGTTGCTTCAGCAAGGCGGGCTGCGGGCGATGACGACCGACCAGATTGCCAGCCGGAGTGGGGTGAGCAAGGCGACGATCTACAAGTGGTGGCCGAACAAGTACGCCGTCGCCGCTGAAGCGTTTCTGACGCAGATGTTCGCCGAGTCCCCCGATTCCGACACCGGTTCCGCATACGAGGACTTCCGTATCGCCGTGCGGGGCATGGTGCGATTCTATGCGAGCCCGAGCGGTCGGGTGTTCGCCCAGCTCGTGGCGGAGTCGCAAAGCGATCCGGTGGTCGCTGCTGAGCTGCGGGACCACCTGATCGGATCCAGGCGGGCGCTCGTGCGAGCCATCTGGGCCCGCGGTGTCGACCGAGGCGAGTTGCGGGCGGATGTCGACCCGGAGGTCGCCATCGATCTGTTGTTTGGCCCGGCGATCTACCGCTTGATCGCCGGGCACGCGCCGCTGGACGAGGCGGCGGCGGACGAGATCGTACGCACCGCGATGCGCGGCCTGGCCGGCTGAGACTTGTCCCTTGGGTGATCGTCGGGTTGGATGGCGATGCCGTGGTGCGGGCGGCGATCGACGGTCCGCCGAAGGCCCGTCGGACCCTTGAATCGCGGAGCACTTGACCGTTCCGGCTGCCTCTTACCGAGCTGTACGGCGCGCGTTGGGCTGTCGTCCCGACGGTGCGACCAGCGGGTTTGTCGGTGACGACAAGCCCGCTGGATGCGTTCGGGGCACACGTGATGGCACGGTGACGGCGGATGCCTGCCCCGGTCAGGTCGGAAGGCGCGGCATTGAGCGCCCTCTCTCGCAGGACCGTTGCCGGACCGGTCAGCGTGGTCCAGGGCGCGGCCCAGCGCGGTGACCGCGTTTCGGGCGGCCTGCGGCAGCAGGTGCCCGTAGAGGTTGACCGTGGTGGCCGGCCTCGAGTGCCGCAGCGTCTTGGAGACCACCGCCAGCGGCACCCGCGAACTGCTCATGATGGTGCCGCCGTATGGCGCAGGTCGTGCACCCCGATCCGCGGCAGACCGGCCTCCGCCGCCCGCCGCCGCAGCGCGACCAGCACCCAGCCGCTCGTAGAGAGCTGGGGTTGGCCATGCTGCCGGCCGGTGGCCCACGCCGAGGGCGTCTCCGGCCGGGCCATGCTCGAAGCCTTCATCCGCGGCGAACCGCGGCTGCGGCTTCGGCGGGCCACGGCGCTGCGTACGCGGCGGCACGGGGCATGGCATACCGGGTCGCCAAGTGCCGGTGAGGGCACGCGGCGACCCGGTACGTCGGTCCGGGTATGTCAGTTGTCGTCGGGGCAGAGGTGGAGGGCGAGGACGTTGTCGCCGGTGACGGTGACGTGGACGCGGCCGATGGTGCCGGTGTCACCGCTGTTGGCGAGACGGAAGTCGGTGCCGGCGTTCTCGCCGTTGTGGAAGGCGGCGTCGTCCACGGTGAACGTCGCGGTCTTCCACGTGTCGGTGCCGGTCTTGGCGACCGATGGGGACTGCTTGTAGGCGCCGTTGGTGGAGTCGTACTGCATGCTCCAGCTGCCGGTGCCGTGGTCGTAGTAGTCGATCGTCACCGTCGCCTGGTATTGGCCACCGGGGACGATGGTGTTGTCGACGTCGAAGTACTCGAAGGGTGAACCGTCCGTGGTGGACCGTCCGGAGCGGCCTCCGATGGTGACGGGCGTGGTGTGGCCGTCGCCGTTGTCGCGCAGCCGCATCCCGCATTCGGTGTCGGTGGTGCCCAGCGTGTCGCAGGCGGTCGCGGCGCCGTCGGCTGCCGGTACGGTCACCACGACCGCGCCGCCCGGCAGCGCCTTCCCGTCGGCGGTGCGGAAGCTCACCTTCACCGGGTGGTAGCCCGACGGTGTGCCCTGCGCGACGGCGATCGTGACGGGCACATCGGCGGTCGTGGCATGGGTGAGGTCCAAGGTGCCCGAGGACGGGGTCACGCTCACCCCGGCGATGTCGGAACCGGCCGTCCAGCGGACGGTACCGGCGTGTCCGGCGAGCGAGGAGGCGCCGACGGTGGCCGGAAGGCTGGTGCCGCCGGGGGTCACCTGGGTGCCGGTCGGGGTGAGGTAGCCGATCGCCGGTACCTCATCGGTCCGGTAGGACGGAGGCGCGGCCTTGTCGCTGGTGGCCCAGTGGGTGTCGGGGCTGGTGGACAGGCTGATGTCCAGCGCGCCGCCGCGCGTGGCGAACGAGGCGGGCAGAGCGGTGGACCCGTACGACCGGCCGTTCAGCTGCATCCCGGTGACGTACGGCGCGTTGTCGGCGGCCTGCGGCGCGTTGATGGTGATGGTCCGGCCCGTACCCAGGCTGATCACGGCGCGCTTGACGAGCGGGCTGTTGAGCGCGAGGGTCGGGGTGCCGGGGGTGGCCGGCATCATGCCGAGCGCCGCCCATACGTACTCGGAGGAGAGCGCGCCGTTGTCATCGTTGCCGGGCAGGCCGTCCGGCGCGGTCGTGAAGAGCTGGGTCTCGAAGCGCCGGGCGACCTCCTGGGTCTTCCACGGCTGGCCCACGTAGTCGTACACCCACGGTGCGGCGGTGTCGATCTCGTTGCCCGCCCAGTCGTACGGGGCGTTGCCGCCCGCGTTGAGCTGGCTGAAGAAGTCGTCCAGCCGCGGGATCACCTTGTCCTTGCCGCCCATCGCGGCAACCAGACCCGCGATGTCCTGAGGGACGAGCCAGTTGTACTGCGCCGCGTTGCCTTCGTCGTAGCCGTCCTGGCCGAAGGTTCCGGCCGGCGGGGTCTGGAAGCCGGGGCCGGCCGGGAAAGCGCCGTTGTCGTCGCGCGGCCGCAGGTACCCGGTGCTCGGGTCGAAGATGTTCTGCCAGTTCTGCCCGCGCTTGGCGTATGTGGCCGCGGTCGTGCGGTCGCCGATCGCCCCGGCGAGCTGGGAGATGGCGAAGTCGTCGATCGACCACTCCAGGGTCTCCGAGGCGCCCTGCAACCCGTGGTCGCCTTGCGAGGTGGCGTTGTTGGGGGCGTAGCCGAGCCGGACGTAGTCCTCAACTCCCGGCCGTTCCGTCCAGCCCCAGCCGACCTTCTGCGACTGGGTCGCACCCTTTTCCATGATGGGCAGCGCGTCGGCGACGTTCACTCCCCGGGCGCCGAACGCGACGTACTGGGCGAACAGCGGTACCCCGTTGTCGCCGTTCATCACATTGCCGGTCATGTTCTGCGACGGCCACTTCGGCCACCAGCCGCCCTGTTGCTGCGCGTCACGCAGCAGCGAGTTGGCCATGTCTCCGGCCCGCTGCGGGTACAGCATGGTCTGCAACGGCGCCAGCGACCGGTAGATGTCCCAGTCGGAGAACGTCGCGTACTGGGTGTGCCCGGCGGGCACTCGGTGGATCACGTTGTCGAAGCCGATGTAGCGGCCGTCCACGTCGTTGAAGACGCTCGGCGACTGGAAGGACCGGTACAGCGAGGTGTAGAAGGTGGTCAGCTCGTCGGTGGACGCGCCGCCGACATCGACCTTGCGCAGCAGGGTGCGCCACGCCGCGCGGGTGTCGGCCTGCACGTGCTTGACGTTCCAGCCGGGTATCTCGGCGGCCATGTTCTTCGCCGCACCGGTGGTGCTCACGTACGACATACCGACTTTGGCGGTCACCGTGCTGTCGGTGGAGGTGTCGAAGGTCAGGTAGGCGCCCGAGCCCGGGCCGGTCGCGCTCGACGAGCCGGGCGTGACCGCGGTGCCCTGCCAGGTGCCGTGCGCGGTGAAGGGCCGGTTGAAGGTGATATCGAAGTACATCGTGTACTTGCTGTTGTTGCACAGCCCGTGCGGCGTGGTGGTGCCGGCCAGTTCGTGGTCGTTGACCACCTGCACGTCGGCGGTCAGGTCACCGCCGAGGCTGGTGCCCGACTTGACCAGCACCTGGGCCTGGCTGCCGGACGGATAGCGGAATGAGGCGATCCCGGTCCGGGTGGTGGCGCCCAGGTCGACCTGCACATTCGAGTCGGTGAGCGCTACCGAGTAGGAACCGGGCGCGGAGTGCTCGTCGTTGTGCGAGAAGTGCTCGGTGCGGCCGGCGGGGTTGTCCCCGACCGCGCCGGTCACCGGCAGGATCGGGATGTCACCGAACGATGAGCAGCCACCCGAGAAGTGGTCAAGGCTGAAGCCCTTGATGGCGTCGTCGGTGTACGAGTAACCGGTTGGTCCTGACTGCGTGTCGGGGCTGAACTGCATCATCCCGAATGGCGCCGTCACACCGGGAAACGTGTTCTCCCAGTCGACACCCTTCTTGGTGCCGATCATCGGATTGACGTAGTCAGTCGGATCGGACACCAACTTGACGGGTGCCGGTGGCGCTGGCGCGCCGGCGACCGCCGACGGGACGCCCGTCACGCCCGCCGCCAGTGCCAGCGCCACCGCCGCGATCCCGAGTCCGCTCCATCTACCGCTTCGTCGATCCACCACGAGCCTCTCTGGTTTGTCGCTGCGTCGCTCTCAAGGCCGACTGCGCGACGTAGAACAAGGCGCATGACATCGTTGTCACCGCGTTGGCAGTTTGGACCGGCGGTGAGCACCCGTCAAGAGCGCACACAGATCTTCCACAAGCGCGACCCGAGCCTGCTCGACGGCGACCTTCCGGGCCTGCGGCTCCGGCCGCCGGCCGGGGGTCCTAACAATCGGGCGTTTGCCCGGGACGGCCCCGACGGCTAGGTGTGCCTGCAGCTGTACCGCACCGGCAAGTGCGAGCGCGCCGGCTACGAGTTCCGGCCTCACGCACGTCGAAGCCTGCGGCGTCACTACTGCCCCGCGGGCGCTGTGGCACGGACCGCGCCCGGAGCTAAGGAGATCGTGCCTTCGCGTACGGAGATCGCCACCCGCATCAGGTCGCGGAAGTGCGTCTCGATGAGGTCCCAGCTGATGACGTTCTTCCCCGCCTCCCACCACTTGGCCGCGGAAGGCGATCAGTCGTGTATGAGGTCGAACTCTTCCCAGGTGCCGATCGCCGTACGGTTGGCGATCAGGGCAGAGGAGCCTGCGTTCTCTGCGGTCACGATGTCGTTGTTCGCATGGGCGCGGAAGCTCACGCTGCCGTCCGGGTTGTTGAGCAGGTCGAACTCCTCCGACGGACTGATGGCCGTCCGGTTCGCGATGAGCGACGATGCCCCGGCGTTCTCCGCCGTTACGACGTTGCCGTTGGCGTGGGCACGGAAGCTGACACTTCCGTCCGGGTTGCTGATCAGGTCGAACTGCTCCCAGGTGCCGATGGCCGTACGGTTGGCGATGAGCGGGTCGGCACCCGCGTTCTCGGCTGTTACGTAGTCGCCGTTGGCGTGTGCACGAAGGCTGATCACCGGGTTGGTGGCCGCGGAGAACAGGTTCGGATCCACCGCATTCGCGATCGCCTGCAGGCCCGCCTCGTTCGGGTGCAGATGGTCGCCACTGTCGTAGGCAGGCAGGTAACGGGTCGGGGCGGCCGGGTCGTGCGTCGCCGCGTCCTGATCGGCCACGCCGTCACAGCCGCTGCCCGAGCCGCGCACGAAGGCGTTGAACGCCTCACGCGCCGTCTCGCCCTGCTGGGTCCAGTAGGCCGCACCCTGATAGGGCGTCAGCGTGGAGCAAAGGAACTTCAGGCCGTTCTGATGGGCACTCGAGATGAGCTGCTGCACGCCCGCGATGAGCTGGCTTGAGCTCGGCGGCGGATTGGTCGAGCCCAGGTCGTTGAGCGGATCATCAGAGAAGATGACCCACGTGGCTCCCGGCTGATTGAGCACATCCCGGGCGAAACGGTGTATCGCGCTCTGTCCCGCACCGTCGACCAGCAACCGGTTGCCGCTGATTCCCTGGTTGAGCACGCCGATGGTGCGGCCGGAGTTCGCCAGCCGAACGGCCAGGTCGTTGGGCCAGCGCCGGTTCGAGTCCGTCGAGGACGCGACGCCGTCGGTGATGGAAGCCCCGAGCGCCACCACGGTCCCCTGCGTGGAGGAGTTCTGAACATCGAGGTTGGTCAGGAAGTAGTAGCTGCCGGTGGTCTGCGCGCCGGACAGGCCGGCGCTGCCGCTTACGTCACCCGAGGCGATGTAGTTGGTCGCAGTTCCCTGCTGGTGGTACGTCGATGAACCCGTCGACTGCGGCAGGTAGATGCTGACCGCGACGTCCGAGAGTGCGGGGACGGGGAACGCGACCGCGTCGCTGACGGCCAGTCCGCCGGCCGGGATCGTCGTCGAGGTCTGGCCGCCGAAGGTGACCGTACGGTCGGTCCCGGACGTGACCGAGGCACCGGAAGAGCGCAGCGCGACGTGCACGTCAGCGATCACGAGCGGTTGGGAGCCGAAGACGTTCGACACCTGCACGCGCGTGGAGGTTCCTCCGATGCTGGTGTGCACGATCTGGCGCAGTGTCTGCTGGTTGAAGGACGTGCCGCCGCTTTGCGGGGACGCTGACCAGGTTCCGGTCCACGATCCGCTCGCGGCAGCGCTGCGCGACGACGCAGTGTGCGATCGCAGCGCGAATGCCGGCTGTCGGGAGGACGTCCCGAGTGACACCCCGACTGCCGACACCACACACACGGCGGCGAGCAGTCCACGGTTTCTCGTTCCGGCCCCGAACGCGAGCGCGCGGCGGCGTGGCGCCAGGCGGCGGGTCCGGCTGCGCTCGAGACTGGCCGCCCGATGGATGCACCGCCGGAAGATCGCTCCGATATTGAATTCATCAAGCATGAGTCCGCCAGTAGTTGTCAGAGAGCTACTTGGTTTACGAGGGTCCAGGTGGGCGGCGCGGTTGGATCAGCGGCCAAGCGCGCTCCGGCTGATCACCGACGTCGAGCCGGATCAGGAGGTGGCGATGGCGAAGATGTGCAAGGCGGGGGTGCCGGAGGCCAGCGCTCCGCCGGGTGGCAGAGTGACGGAGGCGAGGGTCTTGCCCGCATTGAGCGCGACGGTTTCGGAGAAGATGCTGCCGGTGCCCGAATAGGTCGTGTTGCCCTGCCGGTTCTGGTAGGCGGAGCTGACGGCCAGGGCTCCTCCGCTCGGTGGCGTTGTGGAGAACCAGTCGGGTGCGGTGAGCGTGTAGCTCTGGGTGCTGCCGTCTGTGTAGGTGATGGTTCCGGTGCCGGAGGCGGGGCCGTAGCTGGCAGAGAGCAGGAACCCGAGGGTGCTTCTGCTGGCTGAGAGGCTGATGGTCTGGCCCTCGGCCACGGTGTTGTCGTTGGTGCCGGCGGTGACGTTCGGGAAGGCGAACTTCACGCCGGAGGACGTGATGGCCGCGCCCGGGCCCGCTCCCGCGTTGGTCAGCGCGGTTTCGGAGAAGCTCGCGCCGCCGCCGTCCCAGTTGCCCGGTGCGGTGTTGTTGTCGGCGGTGATGCCGACGTTGTTGTAGGAGGCCGCCAGGTTCGGGTAGGCGGCGGCCGGGTCGAGGCCGATCTGGACCTTGCCCAGGTGCTTGGCTGACGTCGCCTGTGTTCCGGTGACTTGGGCGAAGGGCAGCGAGGTGGTGGGTGAGGACGGTTTCTCGATCAGGTAGGAGGAGCCGGCGGTCTCCGGGACGCTGAGCGTGGCGCTGGTGGTGGGAGCGACGACCACGGCTCCGGTGGAGCCGTTGACCACTTCGGCCTGCTGGCCGGGCCAAGGGTTGCGTACGGCCATGGTCTGGCTGGTGCCTGCTTGGATCGCGGCCGTGGCGATGGTGCCGCCCTCGATCTGGACGTCGACCTTGGAGCCGCCCTGGATGAAGACGGTGCCGGAGGCGTCCCAGCCGGAGGGCCAGGCCGGGGCGATGCGCAGGGTGCCGTCGTAGTCGGTGGCCAGGGCCTCGTCCACGGCGGTGGCGACGGTCGAGGACTGTTCGAGGTACGGCTCGTCACCGGGGGTGCTGCCGCTGAGCGAGGCGAGGCCGCTGATGTATGCCTGGTAGCCCTCGGTGATGGAGGTCAGGCCGGAGGCGACCTGAGCGGGCATGTCGAGCCGGGCGGCATCGACCGCGTCGAAGCTCCAGTCCGGGGCGTTCTGGTTGGGCCGGGAGGTGTAGGTGCGGCCGGCCAGGGCGGTGAGGGTGCCGGAGTTGTCGGTGACCACGCCATACGGCCAGACCGGCTCCAGGCCGATGTTCTCGCCGTTGTGAAGCGTGGCCGCCGGCTGGAAGGAGTTCGCGATCACATCATTGCCCGCGGCGTCCGCGGCCGGGGTCAGCAGCTGGGTCTTGGTCGCCGCGTCGGTACGAGCGTACGGCTCGATCTGGTTCTCGGCGGTCCGCAGCTGCGCGACCAGCGAGGAGTCGGTGTTCAGCAGCGTCGCGGCGCTGATCGTGGCCGGGAACAGGGCCTGATCGGCGGCCAGATCCGTGGTCGGGTCGCTGACCGCCCACTGGGTCTCGTGCGCGTTCGCCGTCGCGTGCAGGTAGCCGTCGGAGCCGACGCTCTGGTACGCCAGCAGGAATTTGGCGGCCTGCTGCAGCACCGGGTAGTACTTCTGCAGGAAGCCGATGCTGCCGGTGTCCTGATACTGCTGCCAGATGTACAGCGCGATCTCGGCGCCGCTGGTGACGGTCTCGGCGTTGTAGCTTGGGCTGGAGGCCAGGGCGCAGGAGGCGTTCTGCGTGTTGGAGCCGCCGTTGTAGTAGCCGTTGCCGTTGAACCGCATGGTCTCCGGCACGCACGCCCCCGGCTTGCCGCCCATCTGCGCGCCGGTCCACGACTCGATGGCCGGCAGGTCGTTGAGGTACATGCTGAAGATCGGCAGATTCAGGGCGAAGTTCCCTGAGCTGAGGTTCGCGGCGATCTGGCCGCGGAGGTTCCACAGCCAGTACCCGGCCGGGTACCAGTCCTGCTGGTCCTGGTCGTAGGCGAACATGTCGGCGACGCCGGCCTGGCTGCCGGGGTACGTCCCGCGCATCGAGGCGGCTTCGGCGTAGAGGTAGACGGTGCGCAGGTTCTCCATGTACTGCGCGGTGCCGTCGGCGGAGTTCATCTCGACCAGGCCGCTGTTCGCCCAGTAGCCGTTCCACCAGGAGGACTGGGCGGAGAGCAGCGACGAGGTGGAGGCGCTCGTGTCACCGCCGATCAGGTTCGAGGCGGTGGTCGTCGGGTTGCCTCCGGTCCACGAGGGCGCCGCGACGACCACTCGGAACGAGCCGTCGGCATTGGGGTTGAAGGAGACCTGCACCTGCTGGGAGTTGGTCACGGACGCGGTGACGTTCTGCCCGCCCGCGGTGATCGCGGCCATGGCGCCGAAGGTCGCCCCGGACGAGCCGGACTGGGAGTTGTCCACCCAGGTCTGTGCGAGGCTGCCGATCGCGCCGGAGGCGGCGGTCGCCGGGGAACGGCCGCTCCAGAGGTTGAGCGTCGCGGTCTGTCGGGTGGCCGGGTTGGCGCCGGTGATGTTCACGATCAGCTCGTCCTTGCCGGCGGGCACCCATGCCTGCATGGTCATGCCGCCGCCGGACTCCTTGAGCACGCCGTTGTACAGGTCGAGTGTGCCGGTGAAGTTCGAGGCCGACGTCATCGCCGACAGGCCCGGGATCTGCACCTGACCGGGCGAGAGTCGGTAGGGCAGCGTGTCGCTGCGGTTGAGCTGCGCGGTGAACCCGTTCGCGGCCCAGGCGGCGACGCCGAGCGAGCCGTCGCCCAGCGGCAGGGACTGGGAGTTCACGGTATTCGGCCGGCCCAGCACGATGTCGGACCGGGAGACCACGCCGCCGGTGTTCTCCGAGAAGGCCCCGCTCTGCCAGGCGGTGGTGACGGTGGCGGCGGAAGCCTGCGGCGCGTCGCCGAGGGCGCCGGTGACGAACACAGCCGCGGCGGCCAGCGCACTGGCGGTGGCCACGGACGTCGGGCGTCGCCGCGAGCACCGCGCCCGCCTCCCCCGCCGCGAGTACCGCGGCAGGGGCGACGACGCAGTTCACCAGTTATGAGGCCGAGGCCGGAAACCTGGGCGGGGGCGCCAGTGCGGTGTCGCTGACCTCGGCGCCGACCACTCAGTACTCGAGCGCGGCGCTGGAGGCCTCCGGGCACGCCTACGTCCATCTCAGCGGCACCGGGCAGTCCGTGCAGTGGACGAACACCACGGGCCAGCCGATCAGCTTCGTCAACCTGCGCGTCAGCATCCCGGATTCCCCGTCGGGCGGCGGCATCACCGCCACGCTCGACCTGTACGTCAACGGCACTTTCCGACAGGCCCTGAACCTCAACTCCAAGCAGACCTTGGTGTACGAGGGCAACAACAACTACAACACCAGCGACAACCAGAATCCGGCGGACGGCAACCCCCGCGTCTTCTACGACGAGTCGCACGCCTTCGTCACCGGCACCCCCATCGCACCCGGCAGCACGTTCTCGCTCCGAAAGAGCTCGTCCAGCACCGCGGCTTACTACGACGTCGACGTCATCGACGTGGAGAACCCCCCGGCGCCGCTCACCCAGCCCGCCAACTCGGTCTCCATCACCAGCTGCGGCGCGGTGGCCGACAACACCCCGACCAATGGTGCGGCCGACAGCCAGGCGGTGGACAGCCGCGCCGCCATCCAGAACTGCATCAACCAGGCGCAGTCCCAGGCCAAGATCCTCTGGATCCCGCAGGGAACCTTCTACGTGAAGGGCGTCGACGGCCTGCAGGCGCAGGGCATCACGATCGCGGGGGCCGGGATGTGGTACAGCACCATCTACCGTGACGTGCCGCTGCCCAACAGCACCCCGTTGGGGGCGCTCTTCTCGGTGACCTCGTGCACCGTGCAGAACCTCCACATCGACGCCAACGAACAACGTCGCGCTCAACGCGAGCACCGGGAACAACCTGACCGCGACCAACAACTTCGTGCGCGGCACCGGTGACGACGGAATGGCGATCAACTCGGTCAACTACAACACCAGCGGTAGTACGACGACCTATTACAACCCGATGTCAAATGTCACGATGACCCACAACACGGTGATCGCGCCGTGGGGTGGCAAGGACATCGGGATCTACGGCGGCGGCGGCCACCTCGTCAGCGACAACTACCTCAGTGACACCGCGCGGTACATCGGCCTGGGCGCCGGCCGGTTCGGCGTCAACGGCAACGACCTGCTGTCCGCGACAGTGTCGAACAACGTCATCGCCAGGGCCGGCGGCAACGCCTACAGTCAGGGCCAGCCCGCGCTGCACATCGGCAACGGCGGCGACGGCCAGAACGTCGGAACCGTCACCAACGTCACCGTGACGGGCAACACTGTGGCCAACTCCCTCTACGACGCGGTCGGCTTCTCCACATCGACGAACACGCTGCTGCGGAACAACACCATCACCTCTCCCGGGCGCAACGGGATCGTGGTCGCGCCGCCGAACTACCCGGCGCCCAGCGGATCCGCCACGATCACCGGCAACACCCTCACCGGACTGTGCTCCGGCGCCTCCCCGTTCATCAACAACTCCAGCGCATTCACGGCGACGGTGAACAACAACAGCTGGCAGAACCCCACGCCCGGGGGGCCGTACGGCGGCACCGCCGCCGCGGTGCCGGGTACCGTGCAGGCGGAGAACTACGACACCGGGGGCCAGGGCGTCGCCTACAACGTCACCTCGATCAACGGGAACGGTACCGGCTACCGCTCCGACGGCGTCGACCTGGAGACGACCTCGGACACCGGCGGCGGCTACAACCTCGGCTGGACCGGCATCGGGCAGTGGTTCCGCTACACCGTGAACGCGGCCTCGGCCGGTACCTACACAGTGAGCCTCCGGGTCGCGGCACCCTCCGCCGTGACCGGCGCGCTGCACCTGTCCGACGCATCGGGAACGAACCTGAGCGGGACGGTCAACATCCCATCGACCGGCGGCTGGCAGACCTGGACCACGGTCACGGCAAGCGTCACACTCCCGGCCGGCCAGCAGGTCCTGACGCTAAATCAGGACAACGGCGGCTGGAACATCAACTACCTCACGTTCGCCTCGGCCGGGACCGGCATCAACTCGCCGGCCCGGTAGGAAGTGATCAACCAGAACAGCCGCTCGTGCGTGGCCGCCACCAATTCCGCACCTTCGTGGCCCGCAACAGCGGCCTGTTCCTGGACACCCCGAACGCATCGACCGCCAACGGCGTTGTTCGGTGGTTTGCCCTCGTGTAATTGAACGCGCACCCCTGGGGGCCTTCTGCCTGGCGCGGGCCGCCACGGCGTCCACCGCGACGCCCGGCGCCAGGGCCGCCGGAGACGTCGTCGGCAAGGTCAGCATCGGCTAACAGGGCTGGTTCGCCGCCACCGGTGACGGCTCTCCCATCAACGCCTGGTGGCACTGGAGCACGGAGCATCCGGGACGCGCGGGAGAGATGACCACCTGCCCGATCGTTACACGTAGGTGTCATACGCGGCATGCAGGGGCACCCGGTCAGAGAACACGACAGCAAAGGAGCACGCCGTGATCATCAAGAAACTGCACGACATGGGCATCCGCAGCGAACACGCCTACCTCGCCGCCATGGGCAGCATCGGCCTCAGCGTCATCGCCTGGGCCGGGAGCCTCAACGCAGAACCAGGCGCCGGAGTCGAACGCGCCGACCGGTGGGGCATCTTCGTCGGCGAATGGGCACCCACCTTCTTCGGCCTCGGCCTCGCACTCTCCCAGTTCGAACAGGAAGACGGCACCCTGCAGGAAAGCGGCGTCCGGCACCTCCGCGACACCGCAGTCCCCCAAGCCTCATAACCGTTCACAGCCCCGGCAGCCCCGCCTGCGGGCCTCCCGGCCGGCCAGCTTCGCGCCGCACACCGAGCACAGCACGACGACGCGCCCTTGGAGCAGCGGGCCAGGAGAGGCCCGGGGGCTTCTTGGCAGGAACTCGCCCGCTCCCTGCCAAGGATCGATCAATCCGGCCAAAAACGTAAGGCCGCCTGACCAGCACAGAACAGGATTATCGGCGGGGACAGCGTAGGATAAAAATCGGAGGAGAGAATTCTGCGAGATCGGAGGACACCGTGATCGCCTTGGGAATCATTCTGCTCGTCGTCGGGTTCCTGGCCAAGATCGCCATACTGTGGACTATCGGGATCGTCTTGGTCGTGATCGGAGCGATTTTGTGGGTCCTGGGCTCTGTCGGACATGCGATCGGCGGGCGACGGCACTACTGGTAGAGCACCTGACACATGTGGCACGGGGCTCTGCGGCCTCTGGCAGCCGCCCCCGGACGTACCGGCCCAGGACGCACCAAGCTCCGAGTCCGGCCTTCAGGTTGAGAAGAACTCCAGGGATGCGGGCCAAGTCACACCTTCTCGAAGACCATACGAACGACGGTGAAGCGGCCTTCACACATGAATCGGAGCGCCGTCCGCTGCTCCCTGATGATGTCGGACACTGCGCTCTCGCCGATGAGTTCGGCACCTCCGGTCCGGTTGGCCTCCGCCCGTTCCAACCAGCTCTTTACCGTGGATACGCCGTCGTGGGGGTCACTTCGCGCCTCCAGGACATCGAACCAGCCACCGCTGGCTTCGGTCAGTTCGGCCCGGGTCGGAAGGAAGCACTCGGGGACCACCTTCCGCGATGCGTGAAAGCCCTCGCGCACATTCTTGACGCCGCCATAGATGTCCTTGAGACCGAGGCGCTCCTTGCTGCCGCGTGTCCCAGCGGGCTGGGCCAATTGCTGTGGAGGCAGCACCAGGGAGGCGAGCCACCCGCGGTCTGTCCAGGCGATAGCCTGGACAGACAGACGTCCAGCCGGGCGCAGCCAGGAATGGCAGCGCTGGAAGAACTCGCGGTAGCGAGCGATTCGCTTTGCCCGCCACACGGTATTGCCGGCAAAATGTTCGATTGCTTCGATGGCGATGATCGCGTCATAAGGCCCGTCCGGCTCATGGTCGAACCAATTTTCGACCCGGGCCTCGCAACCTGGCCACTGCTGGTCGTGTACCCAAGCGGCCTGTCCGGGACTCATCGTGAGCCCTACCACGTGATCGACGTGGTGCGTTTCCACCAGTCTGCGCATGAGACTGCCCCACCCGCAGCCCACGTCGAGCACACGCCCCGCGCCCACGGCGTGCGCGGCTTCGGCATGGTAGTCGAGCTTCCGCAGCTGAGCCGATTCAAGCGTGTCGCCCTCCTCCCACATTCCATAGGAATAGACCAGCTCTGGGCCAAGCGTCAGCCGGTAGAAGTCACCCAAGAAATCATAGTGGTGAAGGATCGCCTTCGACGAGGTGCCCTTATAAGAAGATCCCTTTTCCGCTCCATGCACCACAGTCACCCACCAGTCCAGTTCGGCGACGAAGGCCAGACGGCCGTGTGTCAGCGGACCACCACCTCAGATAACCGGGTGGCGGGACAGAACATCGGCTACGCGCCGAGGCTCACCCCTCAGCACACCCGATCGGCGGCGGGAACTGATCACGAGAAGTGGATCCGTCCTCTGGCCTGTGCCGGCAAACGGGGCCACCCGGGGCATACGCCAGTGGTGGGTGCCGGTGCACGAAGGCGGCGAGCGGTGGGAGTCCTGAGGGTGAGCGTCCCCGAGGGCGGCGGGCAGAGCCTGCGGGACGTCCTGGACCTGGCGGTCGTGGTGACGCTGATGATCATCGCCAGGTGCCCCGGCCAGCGACTCCTACGCCGGGCTGGTGCGGACCCGGCCGTTGACGGTGGCCGCGGAGATGCAGTGGAAACTCATGCCCTCCCGGAGGTTCGGGGCTCTCCAACGACGCCGTAATGATCGGCGCGGCGCTGGAACCGGCTGACGAGATCATCGGTGACTCCTACGAGTGCGCGCTGGCCGGCCACACGGTGCACCTGGCGATCTTCGACGCGATGGGCAACGACATGGCGGCAGGCCTGACCGCCAGCCTGGCCGTGGCCGCCTGCCGCAACAGCCGTCGCCAAGGAGCCGGCCTGGCCAAGACAGGTGAAGTGATCGACCGGATCCTGACTGCCCATTGCTTGGCACGGAAAACAGACGGCCGGCCGCACCTGACGCCCGCGGACCATCCGACTGATCAAGGCGGTCTGAGCGGTCCGGGAGCCTCGAACGGCTCCGCGGGTGCGTTCACCGGCGCCGGGCCCGGAGCCTGCGGATGTCCGACCAGCGGGACACGCTGCAATTCCGCGGCCGCAGGGGGGAGGATTGGGACGGCAAGCAGGCAAGAGTTCGAGTGGGGAGCCCAGCGCATGAACACAGTCGCCGTCACAGGAGCCACCGGGAAGACCGGCCGGGTCGTGGTCGCGGATCTAGTGCAGCACGGGTACGAGGTGCTGGCCGTGGATATCGCGGTGGGACCAGCCGAGCGGGCGTGGGCGCAAGGGCTCGGCGTGTCGCTGCAGTGCGCCGACCTCACCGACCACGGCCAGGCCGTGGACGTGCTGAGCGACGCCGAAAGCGTCGTCCACCTGGCCAACATCCCGGCTCCCGGTCTCTACCCGGCCGCCCACACCCTGGCCACCAACACGGCGATGAACCACAGCGTCTTCCTCGCCGCCGCGCACAACAAGCTCCGCCGCGTGGTCTGGGCCTCCAGCGAGACCACGCTCGGCCTGCCTTTCGACGTCCCGCCCCGCTACGCCCCCGTGGACGAGGACCACTACCCGTATCCCACCTCCACCTACGCCCTGTCCAAGGTCCTCGGCGAGACCGCTGCCGAGCAGATCTCAGCGTGGTCGGGCATTCCCTTCGTCGCGCTGCGCCTGTCCAACGTCCACCTCGTGGAGGACTACGCCCTCGTGCCCGGCTACTGGTCCGACCCGCAGGCGCGCAAGTGGAACCTGTGGGGGTACGTCGACGCCCGCGACGTCGCCCAGGCGTGCCGGCTGGGACTGACGGCTTCCGTCACGGGGGCGTCCAGCTATGTCATCGCCGCGGCCGACACGATCATGGACCGCCCCTCCGCGGAACTCCTCGCCGAGGTCTTCCCCGATGTGAAGCTCACCCGGGAGATCGGCACCTATGAGACGCTGCTCAGCGTGCGGCGGGCCGGTGAGGTGCTGGGGTACGAACCGCGGCACACCTGGCGCGACAGCGTGAAGATCTGAGGCGGCGCGCCCGCGCCCCAGCGCACCGGCCGGACCACCGCGCCCGGCCGGATCAGCGCGCCGCGGATCTCGCCGTGCCGCGTGAAAACCCGAGTGCGGCCGTGGGGCCTGTCCGCGGACGAGCGGGCCGAGCTGGCCCGGCTGGCGCAAGGCCGAGTGCGAGTGGCAGCTGGAGCGTGAGATCCTGCGCAAGGCGGCCCAGTATTTCGCCCGGGAGGTGAAGTGAGATCCCGCCGCTGGGACTTCATCTCCGAAAACCGCGCCGTTCCGCGCCGAAGCGCATCTGCACGCCGCCGCCCGTATCACCCGCGGAGGGCGCCGTGAGGTGCCCCGAAGTAACCGGAGGCCGCGATGCCGGCGGCGGCGCGACGGGTGCCCGAGCCACGTGGGCAACGCGGCGGCAGCGGCACCCGGCCCTACATCCGTCCCTAGAAGGCCACCCGGAGGCGGTCCGCCGGGCCCTCTCAGCCGAGCGGCTCCCCGGACCCCTCGCCCCGCGCCAGCGACTGGGCCAGCGAGGCGAGGGGGGAGCCGCTTGGGCGGCCCCGAAAGCGGGCAGGAGCCGGAAGTCCGTGAGTGGTCGCAGACGAGCAGCAGCCTGCTGCCGCGCCCGCGGACGTACTGCTCGGCGCGCCACAGCAGGCGTTGAGACACCGGCCACTGGTGTGGCCGCGTTGATTCAGACAAGCTGCGGCGCATGGACTGGATGCCCCTGCTCTCCACACTGACCGGTGCCGTTATCGGCATCACCGCCACCCTGATCGCCGATCGTAACCGGTGGCGGCGCGAGGAGACCCGGCACGCGCTGGAAGTGCGGCGCGAGGTGTACACGGAGTTCGTCTCCGCGCTCAAAGCAGCAGGCGAGGAGATACGGGCCGTCGCATTGGGCGACCACATGTCCGAGTCGGCGCGTGACGCGGCCGTGCGGGAAGCCTTCCGCAGTACCGGCATGTATACCGCGAGCGAACGCCTCTGGCTCGTGGGCCCGCCTCAGGTCGTGGCGGCCGGGAATGAGGCGTTTCACAGCCTGCGCCGGATACGCGACGCCTATGCCCAGGGGGTGGCCGTCGGCTCCGCTGAGGACGCGCCCCTGATCGCACAGCGTCGCACGGCCATGGCCCAGATGCGCGGCCTCATGCGTGAGGATCTGGGCATCGGGCCCCTTGGGATCGAATGACCATCGAACCGGGAAGAGTGCGGTTTCTTTGAGGGACATGTTTCGTGTGGGTTCGCCGGCGGCGGGGGGTGTCAGCGCTACCGCGGAATCCTCCCAACACTGCAGGGCAGCGGCTGTGGCTTTCGCTACCGGAGCACTTGACCATTCCGGCCGCGCCTTGGATCCGGTGCCCACGCCCCACGGGCTGGCACGCCGTCCCAACAGCGGTCTGGCCTCCCGGCCGACCAGCAGGGGCACGGTCTGACCTCAGAAGTCGAACGCTTCCGGCGGCGTGAGTGCTCACCTGCTGGCGGCTACGGCACCGAGTCTGACCGACCCGGTAGCTCCCATTAGGCGTAGTAGTTGCGCTGCCAGCGGTGCTTGGCGAGCACGGCGAGTTGGTCGCCGGTCAGCAGGCGTCCGTCGCTCACGGAGGTGTTGCGCTCCACGTTCCGTACGGTGCGCATGCCAGGGATGACGGTAGAGACGGCCGGTGCGCTGAGCACGTACCGCAGTGCGGTTTCCGCCATCTCGTCGGGGGCGATGCCCAGATCGGCGATGATCGCGTTGACGTGCTGCTCGACCTGCGCGGGACGGTCGTCGCGGAAGTACCGGCTGCGGAAGTCGCCTTCGGGGAAGGTGGTGTCCGTGGTGATCCGCCCCGTCAGGCCTCCTTCGTCGAGAGCCACCCGGACGATCACGCCGACCCCGTGTTCCTGGCAAGCGGGCAACAGGGCGTCGGCCGGGGCCTGGTCGAAGATGTTGTAGATCACCTGCACGGTGTCCACCACGCCGCTGCGGACCAGGGCGAGGGCGTTGTCGGGCTGGTGGTCGTTGATGGAGACGCCGAACAGGCGGATCTTTCCCTCCTGCTTCAACTCGGCGATCGTCTCCAGCCAGTCACCGCGGCCGACCCACTCGTCGCTCCAGACGTGGAACTGCAGCACGTCGAAGTGGTCCAGGCCGCTGGTGCGCAGGCTGGTCTCCAGGCTGTCGCGGATGTGTGCGCCAGGAAAGGTCACCGCGGGGTCCAGGCCGTCGGGGGCCCAGGCACCGCCCTTCGGCGGCACCTTGGTGGCTACGTACACCTCGTCGCCGGTCCGCTCGCGGACCACCCGGCCCACGATCCGCTCGCTCTCGCCGTAGCCGCGTGCGGTGTCGATGAAGTTCACACCCAGGTCGACAGCCCGGTGCAGTGCGCGTACGGACTCGTCCTCCGTGGCGCCCACCCAACCGGACTCGCCGATACCCCAGGCCCCGTAGCCGATCTCGGACACCGACAGTCCGCTGCGTCCCAGCTCGCGGTATCGCACATCGTCCTCCACATCATGGTCCTCGTCCCGGCGGAGCGAATCGCCCCGCCGGGACGACCATAGGTGATTGCGGAGCGTAATGGTCAAGTGAGTAGTGGGACGAGTCCGACGGCGAAGGCGACGCAGAAGAGGGCGAACAGGCCGAGCCGGGTGGAGGGGGCGAAGCGTGCGGCTGAAGGCCGCCGTTGTCCTCAACGGATGCTGGAAGTGATCTTCGCCGGCAAGACTTCGGCTAACCGGCCGCATTCCCATCGCGTCGGCGCAAGAGCGCGGACGCTGTTGCTCGTCGAATGACGGTCATGTCGACGTCGGCTTCGATGGATGCCTCGTCGGGAACGTTGTCGCGGAGTTCGCCGATGCCGAACAGCGCTCGCGGGAATGTGGGGTAGACCGTCATACCAAGCAATCGGGCGGCGAGTGTTGCTCCTTCCGCAGCATCCAGGCCGTACTGGTCGGAGAGGTACGCCGCGAGTCGATCGGTGGTCGCGCCGAAGAAGACCTCGTGGAGCTGGGCGGCGGCTTCCGGCAGGCGTTCTGCCTCGGTGATGCCCATCCGGCAGGTCTGCAGGACTGGAGCCCAGCCGAGCATCTGCAGGAATCGCCCGCAGAACAGCGCTGTCGCCTCGGCGGGGTCGCCTGCGTAATGGTCCGGGGTCCGCATTCGACCGCGGAAGAGATCATGCACTCGGTCGATGACCGCGAGGAAGAGCGCATCCTTCGTCGGGAAGTGGGCGTACAGCGACCGCTTGGAGGTCTCCGCGCGGACGGCGAGGGCGTCCATCGAGGTGCGCTCGAACCCCGACTCGAGGAAGGCGTTCTTTGCCACCTCGAGGATGTGTTCGCGGAGCGTGTCGCCGCGTCTGGCCATGGAATTGCCCTCTCGCGAAGTAAACGGTACAGTATAGTCTACTTACTGGCTGAACAGGAGTACCCACCCATGATGGTTGTCACCGCCCCGACCGGTCACATCGGCAGCCATGTGCTGTCAGACCTGCTGCAGCACGATGAGGCCGTCCGTGTCATCGTCCGCGACCCGAATCGACTCCCGGCGGAAGTGCGGGACCGGGTGGAGGTCGTCGCCGGCTCCCACAGGGACCGCGATGTGGTCGATCGCGCATTCGAAGGCGCGGATTCCGTGTTCTGGCTCGTTCCGGCGGACCGGACAGTGCAGAGTGTCTACGACGCCTACGTCAGTTTCAGCATCCCCGCCGCCGACGCGATCGTGCGCCACGGTGTCTCGCGCGTCGTGGCCGTCTCAGCGCTCGGACGTGGCCAGCAGCGGTACGCAGGTCACGTGTCGGCGTCGCTGGCGATGGAAGACTTGCTCCGCAGCACCGGCGTGCATCTCCGCGCGCTCACGATGCCCTCGTTCATGGACAACATGCTGTACCAGGTGCAGTCGATCAAGAACGACGGTGTGATCCGCGGCACGATTCCCGGCGATCTCAAGGCGCCGTTGGTGGACACCCGTGACATCGCCGCCGTCGCGTCACGGCTCCTGCTCGACCACACGTGGACCGGGCAGGACAGCCTCGGTGTCCTCGGGCCGGAGGACCTCTCGCTCAACGACATGGCCGCCATCCTCACCGACGTGCTCGGCACGCCGATCCGCTTCGAGGAAGGCAGCCGCGAGCAGGCCAAGCAGGGCTTCGTCAGCTTCGGCTACTCGGATGCGATGGCCCAAAGCATGATCGACATGGACATCGCCAAGGAACACGGTCTGGACAACGGGCTCGAGCTCACCCCGGAGAACACGACCCCCATCAGCTTCCGACAGTGGGCGGAAGAGGTACTCAAGCCTGCACTGGACGCCCGGTAGAAGCCAGATCGGACCCATGGGGGCGGTCTCGAGCCGACCCCACTGGCATCCGGGCCCGATCGGATCCGCGTACGGAAGGGCACGAACGACACTGCCCGACGGCTGGTGGTACCGGTCCGACTGGAAATGAGGAGCACCATGAGTGGCGACGAGCGCCGCACGGCATTGATCGTCGGGGCATCCCGGGCGATCGGGCTCGCGATGGCGGCCGAGTTCCTGAAGCGTGGTTGGGATGTGATCGCGACGGTTCGCGGAACGCAGCGGACCCCTCTGCACGATCTCACCGACACGGCAGGGGATCGACTCACGATCGAAACCCTCGACATGACCGTGCCGCAGCAGATCGCAGCGCTCCGGGACCGATTGGCTGAGCGGAGCCTCGATCTGCTGTTCGTCAACGGTGCCATCACCAAAGGTGATCTGCCGGTAAACGAGGTACCGACGGACATGTTCGTGGAGGTCATGGTCACCAACGCGCTCAGCCCCATACGCGTCATCGAGGCGCTGAAAGACTTGGTACCGGAATCTGGGACGATCGGCGTCATGTCCTCGAGCCAGGGCAGCATCTCCCTCAACACCAATGGCGGGCAGGAGCTCTACCGGGCCAGCAAGTCTGCGCTCAATCAGCTCATGCGCAGCTTCGCCGCGCGTCACAGCAACGACACCCGAACCCTGCTGCTGATCAATCCGGGCTGGGTGCAAACCGAACTCGGCGGCCCTCGCGCGCTCCTCACCATTGATCAAAGCGTCCCCGGCGTCGTCGACACAATCACCGCCCACCAGGGTGAACCGGGCTTGCACTTCCTCGACTACCGCAACCAAGTTGTGCCTTGGTAGAGCAATGAAATGTCAGAGGGGGCGCAGCGCTACCGGCGCTGAAGTTTTCTCAGCGGTGATCATTTCCAGTGGTCGTTGACGCCAGCGTTCCTTCAGCTCGGCAGCCGCGCGTTCTCCGAGTGAACGGGCTGCCGGATCAGGGTGTTGGTCATCCTGATGTCCACGTGGCACGAGCGCTGCGCCGACCTCGACATCAGGCGATCAGCGGGCGGGCGTCGCCCGCGCCGCGGGCGGGGCGCAGCGGCAGGTTGAGGGCGTGCGCCTGCGCGAGCGCCTCGCGGGTGTCCGCGCCCGGGGCGAGGGCGTAGGTGAAGCGGTGGCGCCCGAGGTCGGCGTGGACGTCGGGGGCTCCGGGCGCGCGCAGCAGGGTGAGTCGCACGGTGGTGGTGGTTCCTCCCTCCGGGCGGGTCCGGCGGGAGGCATCGGCGGGGGTCCATCACCGGCAAGGGCGGTGTCGGTGAGCGCAGAAGGGGGCCGCCGGACATCCGGCGGCCCCCTGGTCGTACGGCTGTGCCGTACCCGGTCTCACTCCTCCGCGGCCACCGCCGCGGGGGGCGCATTGCCCACCCCGGCCGAGCCGGTTGCCGCACCGCCCGCGACACCCTCCACCAGATAGCGCTGCAGGACGACGAAGACCACCAGGATCGGCGCGGCCACGATCACCGTGGCGGCGGCGATCAGCGGCCACTGGCTGGTGTGCTCGCCGAAGAAGCCGTACAGCCCTCGGGTCACCGGCCACAGGCTGGAGTCGTTGAGCATGACCAGCGGCAGAATCAGATTGTTCCAGGACGCCACGAAACCGAAGATGGCGAAGGTGGCCAGGGCCGGCTTCATCTGCGGAATGATGATCCGGAAGATGAAGCGGAAGTAGCCGCAGCCGTCCATTGCCGCCGCCTCGTCCAACTCCCGTGGGATCGTCTTGATGTAGCCCACGAAGAAGAAGAACCCGGCACCGCTCAGCGAGGTCAGGATCAGATACCCGACCCGGTTGTCGTACAGGCCCAGCTTCTGCGCCTCCACGAACAGCGGGATCAAGCCGGCGGGAAGGAACCCGGAGAACACGAAGAAGGCGTACAGCGCATTGGAGTGCTTGAACCAGCCCCGCGAGATCGGGAAGGCCAGGAACACCCCGAGGATCAGCGTGACGACGTCCGGGACCACCGCGTAGAGCAGCGAGTTGAGCATCTCCAGGGCGAAGTCGCCCTGCGTCCAGGCCGAGCCGAAGTTGCTCAGCGTCCATGGATGCGGCAGGCCCGTCGGATCCTTGAGGAAGGACGGGTAGGTCTTGAACGACTGCAGCAGCAGATACACCAGCGGCAGCGCGAAGAGACCGGCTGCGACCACGAAGCAGAACAGCTGAACGCCGCTCAGCTGCAGCCCCCGCCGCAGCCCGCGGCGCCGGGCCGCGCGCTGGACCTCGACCGTCGTCGTGCTCTCCCGGCGCAGTCCTGCGGTCTGCGTACTCACAGCGACACCTCCCTGCGGCGCAGCGCCCACAGCAGTACGCCGCCGATGACCGCAGTGAACACGAACTGCACCATGGCCAGCATCGAGCCGAGGCCGAGGTCGGGGTTGACCCCGAAGGCCGTGTTGAACATGAACATCCCCAGTGTCTGGGTGTGGAACTGGCCCTGGGTGAGCACCAGGATCAGCGCGTACTCGCCCAGGCTGCCCATGACGGTCAGGAAGACGTTCACGGTGGTGGCCGGGGCCAGCAGCGGCCAGGTGATCTTGAAGAAGCGCCTGATCGCCCCGGCGCCGTCCAGCGACGCCGCCTCGTACACCTCCGGTGGGATGCGCCGCAGTCCAGCGATGTAGACCAGCATCGTGTAGCCGGAGAACATCCAGACGTTGATCAGCACGATCAGCCAGATCGCCAGGTCGGAGTCGCCGAGGAAGGCGCTGTTGCTGCCGAGCACCGAGTGGTAGACCTTCTCGGCGGGACCGCTGCTCGGGTCGAGGAGCAGCGAGAATAGCACGCCGATGATGGTCACCGAGAAGATCTGCGGCATGAAGATCAGCGCTCGGTAGAGGCCGTAGCCGAAGCGCCTGCGCTGCAGCAGCAGAGCCAGGCCCAGGCCGATCACGATCTGCAGCACCGTCACCCCGGCCACGTACTCGAGCGTGGTGACGACGGCCTGCGAGAGCTGCGAGTAGTTACTGGTGAACATGTTGCGGTAGTTGCACAGCCCGCAGAAGTTGATCGGTGTGCCGGGCAGCCCGGTGTAGTTGGTGAAGGAGTAGTAGACGGTGGCCAGCGAGGGGTAGAGCCCGAAGGTCAGCCAGCCGATGGTGGGCACCGCGATGGACAGCCAGGGTATCCATCGTCTGGTCCGCCGCGTGCCGAAGGGGGAGGTGGACACGACGCGCTCCCTAGGGCTTGACTGCGGCAGTGTAGGCCTTGGCCGAGTTGTCGAGCGCCGAGCTCATCGACGTGTTGCCGAAGGGCTGGGTGTCCCTGAGGTTGGGGCCGCCCGCGGGGTTGTCGGAGCCGACCGACGGCGGCAGCCAGGGCAGGGTGGTGCCGATGAAGCCCTTGGAGGCGTTGGTGGTCAGCCAGTCCGTCCACTTCAGGGTCGGGGTGGGCACGGCGGGCTCGGTGGAGACGGATCCGGTGGCCTTGACCCAGGCCGCGTAGTTGGTCTGCTGGGTGAAGAAGTCCAGGTACTCCAGGGCGAGCTTCTGGTGCTTGGCCCACGTCGGTACGGTCCAGGTCAGGTCGGGGGCCAGGTCCGGGCGGTTCCAGGAGGCGTTGTCGGTTCCGGGGACGGCGAAGAAGCCGAAGTTCAGCGACGGGTCCGCCGCTGCGATGGTGTTGCCGTCGTAGGAGCCGTCCACCAGGAACGGGTAGTCCTTGGAGTTGGCCGCCCACACCCCGGGCGCGGTCTGCGCCGGGACGCCACCGGCGTTGGGCTCGATGTACGACATGACCTGCTCGTAGCGCTTCGCGGCGTCCTGGTACACCGCGCTGTTCCAGTTCTGCTGGCCTTGCCAGAACTGCTGGTCGCGCTGCACCCAGAGGGAGTTGGCTGCGGAGGCGGGCTTGTCCTGCATGAGTAGCTGGTTGTAGATCCCGAACCAGATGATCGACTGGTAGCCGTCCTTACCGGCCACGAACACCGGGCTCACGCCCTTCGACTTGAGCAGCTTGAGGTCGCTGATGAACTCGTCGAAGGTGGTGGGCACCGACAGGCCGTACTTGGCCAGCAGGTCCTTCTTGTAGAACAGGCCGGTGTTGTTGACGTACTCGGCCGTGGTGACGCCGTAGACGCCGCTCTTATACCCCATCGTGAACTGCTGTGTGGAGGAGTCGAAGCGCTTCATGAAGGGCTGTGAGCTCAGGTCCAGGAACTGACCGTTGGCGACCAGCGCGGCGGTGCCACTCGGCTGGATTTTGGTCGAGGCCGGTGGGTACTTCTCCGGGCTCTGCGCGAACTGCGCCAGCACATCCACGTTCTTGGAGGCCAGCAGCGAGCTCTGCAGGGCCGGCCAGGCGCCCGCGGTGGTCGGCGCGGTCTGCAGCTTGATCTTGACGCCGGGATGGGCCTTCTCAAACGCGGCGTCGATGGCTTGGGTCTCCTGTATGGCGGCGGCGTTCGTCCACTCGGCCACCACCAGGGTGTTGGACGAGCTGCCACTGCCACTGCCGCAGGCGGTGAGCCCGGTGGCGGCGAGAGCGCCGGCTGCCGTCGTGGCCAGCACACGGGAAAGACGGCTGATGCGGGTTCTGTCGGCCATGTCTGCTTCCTCTGCAAGGAGAGTTGAGGGATGCGATGTAGCCGACGGGGCCCCGGAGAATGATCCGAATCATGTGGCCGATCGGTTGCCGCGTCAAGCCCAGTCGTACGGAAAATTCTGACAGACGTCAAGATACTTTTCTGACGGAAGAGCGATGGAAACCCTGTTATCCGCGCGTCAGCAGTGGCATCCTTGCAGGTCGCATCGGTCAACTGCAAGGTATGGTCAGATTTTACGGCCGGGCTATTGCCTTCGTAACACTCTTGGATTTCCATAGCCCTTGCCGCCGACGGGGCGCCCTGGAGAAGCACCGTCCGTCGACACCCACCCGGAAGGCCTCTGCCGATGCCGCACACATCGAAACGCTCGGGACGCAGAACGGCTCCACTCCTCGCCGCCGCGGCTGTCGTCGCCGCGAGCGCCTGCCTGGTCTCCCCGGCCGGCGCCGCGACCGGCTCCGCGACCGGCGCACCCAAGCTGTGGGCCACCCAGCTCCAGTTCGACGACAACGGCACCCCCTGGTCCGTCGCGCAGTTCCAGGCCATCAAGGCCAAGGGGATGAACAGCGTCGAGATCAACATGCCGTGGACCCAGATCGAGCCCAGCAAGGGCACCTTCGACTTCAGTGAGCTGGACACCGAGCTCGCCAATGCGACGGCCGCCGGCATCCGGATCGTGCCCATCTTCTGGCAGGCCGGCTGGCGTGGCAGCCCCGCGGCCTGGATCACCGACACGGAGACCACCAGCACCGGCGGCACCGGCATCGCCCCGCCCTGGTGGAACCTGACCGAGCAGCAGGACTACTTCGACTACGTCACCGCCACCGTCGCACACATCACCCACAACCCCGGCTACGGCGGATCCATCCTCAACTACGGCCGCCTGGACGCCCAGTGGAGCGACAACGGCGACGGCGGCTGGGCCACAGCCGACATCGACTACTTCCACCAGCACTGGCTGCCGCAGACGTACCGCACCATCGCGCGCTTCAACTCCGCCAACGGCACCGCGTACACCTCCTTCGACCAGGTGCCGGCCGCCGCCCCCGGGCAGCCGCTGGCAGGCGTCTACCAGGACTTCCGCCAGTGGAGCGTCCTGGACACCTACGACCGGCTCACCGCCGCCGTACGCAAGGTCAGCTCCGGGCCGCTGTACTACTACTTCGGCGGCCACATCTCCAACGCGCCCGACATCGGCAACCTGCCCGACGTCTTCTTCACCCTGGCCCGCAAGTACAACCTCACCATCATCGAGGACGCCGCCCAGTCGCCCGGCCTCACCCTGACCTTCGGCAGCCTGGCCAACGCCTACCACGTGAAGCTGGCCCAGGAGTGGACCGCTCCGGTCGATGCCGAGATGCCCGCCCAGGCCGTGCAGTGGATATCCAACTACGGCATGGGGCTGCCCTACGGCGGCGGCGAGGACTTCTTCATCCACGACGGCACGTCCAAGGACGTCATCGCCTACCCGATCTACACCGCCGCGCTGTCGCAATTGCAGGGCCTCAAGGGCTCCTACCCGCAGCAGCCGGTCGCCGTCTACTTCGACTACTCCAAGGCCTGGGGCAACCCGGACGGCGGCAGCCTCAGCAACGTCGAGAACGAGATCACCGCGCTGTGGTCGCGCCATCAGAGCGGCTTCACCGTGGTCACCAGCGACGAGGTCAAGAACCACGCGGTGGACCTGGGGAAGTTCCGCGCCGTGCTCCCGCTCAACGGCGAGGACGCCAATGTGACGGCATATCAGAAGTCCGGTGGCACCGTGCTGACCAACGGCGACCAGCTCACCCAGTACGCCCCGGCGTACGCGGACCTGAGCAGCGCGCACGCCCTGCAGGTCGTCCCCACCACCGCGAGCGACCACCGCAGCGCGCAGCTGGTGCTGGCCGAGATCAACCCGTACTTCCGCTACGACGGCGCGGTCGTGCTGCACCCGGCCGGTCTCAATCTCGCCGCCGGCCGCTACCACGCGGTGGACGCGGCCACCGGAAAGGCCCTGCCGCAGGTCGCCGAGCCGGACGGCGGCGCCTGTGTACCGCTGTCGCTGGCTACGGCCACGCTCGCCGAGTGGAAGCTTCTCCCGGGCCCCGCCCCGGCCGGCACCCCGGTGCCCGCCTCCTGCTCCACCACCGCGGGCGGTGCGACCACCATCGGCGCCACCGCGGACAGCAATGACGGCTCCTCAGGAGTCGTCTTCCAGAACGTCGGCGCGACCGGCGCGGGCGCGGACGGCAATCTGACCACCACCACCATCGGCGGCCAGAGCGCGTACCAGACCTGGACCACCGCCCAGACCGGGGTGGGCTCCGCCAACGCCTACCTCCAGCTCGACCCGGGCAGCGCGGTCGCCCGTGCGGCCACGGTCACCCTCACGGTGACCTACTGGTCGCAGGCCGGACAGGGTTTCACCGCCCAGTACGACGCCACGGACAACCCGTACCAGAACGGACCCACGGTCACCGGCAGCGGCAGCGGGAGCTGGCAGACCGCGACACTGACCCTCACCGGCGCGCAGTTCGACGAGGCCCAGAACCTCCAGGCCGACCTGCGACTCGCCGCGACCGACCCCAGCCTGCCGCTCTACATTCACAGCGTCCAACTGTCCACCGGCGACCAGTGAACAGCGACGGCGCCGTCCCCGACTACTGCGACTACCATGAGATCCGCCGGACCCGGTCGGCAGGGGGGATGACTGCCGGTGTCTGAGCACAGTGCCACCCGCGCATCGATGGAGAACGAACTCGACGTCCTCCGCCGGTGGGCGGCCGGACCCCAGCCCCGCGCGCTGCGCGCGTCGATCGTCCTGGAGGCCTCTCTCGGGCGGAACAACGCCGAGATCGCCCGGCGGCTGGGGGCCTCCCGGCAGACCGTGGTCACCTGGCGGCAGCGGTATGCCGCCGAGGGCCCGGCCGGGCTTGACGGCCGTTGGCGGAGCGGCCGCCCCGCGCTGGTCGACGAGGGCGAGGTGGTCGCCGAGAGCCTGCTGGCCCCGCCCGACCAGCGCTCCTCGCGCAGCCTCGGACGACGGCTCGGCTGCTCGCACACCGCGGTCGCCGCGGCCCGCCGCCGCTGGAACCTCGGCCGCGACGAACTCGCCGCTCCCGCACCGCCGTTGAACCCGCCGCTGGGCGAGGGCGGGATCTGGGTGGTGGGTCTGCTGCACGAACCGGCCCACACGCTGGTCCTGCTCGCCCAGCGCACCGGCTCTCGGCCCGAACCCGCGCTCATCGAAATCCAACCGCCCGCCGACGCGCTGGCCGCGGTCACCACCGCGTTCACCCGTGCCCTGGCCGCCCCGGCGGCGCCCTTCGCGAGCCCGGCCGTGGTCGCCGCCTTTCTCGCCGCCGCCCGGCGGGCCCACCCCAGGGCCTCGCTGCACCTGGTGGTCCTGCGCGGACCCGCCGCCCCCGACTTCGCCGAGCAGTGCGCACGGGCCAAGGTGACGGCGCACCAGCCCCCCGAGCACACCGGCACGGTGTCCTTCCTGCGCGCCGTGCTAGCCTTGGACGCCGCTCAGCACCCGTCCTCCTCGGCCAGGGTGCTGCTCGACCTCGCGACGGCGCTGCGCGGCCCCGGCACCGTCCGCTGGATCCGCGAGCCGCTGCCCGCCGCCCCGGGTGAGCGCCCCTCGGGCGCCGCCGGGCCGCTGCACGCCGACGGGCCGCTGCATGCCGCCATGAACGCGGGCGGTGCCGGGGCCAACCAGATCGACCTGGGCTCCTTCAACGAATGCGTGGTCATCGAGACGGTTCGGCTGGCCGGCGCGATCACCCGCGGCGACATCGCCGCCCGTACCCGGCTCACCCAGCAGTCGGTCTCCCGGATCACGCGCTCGCTGCTGGAGCGCGGACTGCTGGTGGAGGACCGCAAACGCCAGTCGGCGGGCAAGCCGAGCGGCCTGGTCCGGCTGCGCGACGACGCCGCGCACGCCATGGGCATCCATATCGACCCCGAGGTGCTGACCGCTGTGGTGGTCGACCTGTCAGGACGGATCGTCGCCCGGCGGGTCGAGAAGATCACACCCGAGCAGCGCCCCGGAGCGGTGGTCGCGCAGATCGCCGTGCTCGGCGAGTCGGTACTGGCAGGCGTCGGGCGGCAGGTGCGCGAGAGCAGCTTCCTCGGCCTCGGCGTCGCCGTACCGGGCCCGGTCGACACGGTGTCAGGGACCGTACTCGACCCGCCGCTGATGAGCGTGCTGCGCGACGTGCCGCTGCGCACGCTGCTGGAACGCCGTTTCTCCTGCCCGATCCTGGTCGAGAAGGACTCGATAGCGGCCGCCGTCGGCGAACGCTGGATCGGCCGGGACCGGCGCTCGCGCGACTTCGTCTACCTCTACCTCGGTACGGGGGTGGGCACGGGCCTGATCCTCAACGGTGACATCTACCGCGGCCTCACCGCCAACGCGGGCGAGTTCGGCCAGCTGTGCGCAGTGGTGCTGGGCCGGGTCGAGCCGTCCGGGCGCCCGGAGGTGCTGCCCGAGTGCAATCCGGCCAGCCACGTCCTGGTCCCCGACGCCGCTGCCCGGCGCACTCAGCTGTCGGTCCACCAGGCCGCCCGCGCGATCGGCCGCGGCACGCTCGCCGTGATCGACCTGCTCGACGTGGGCCTGGTGGTGGTCGGCGGCCCCTTCTGCACGGGCCCCGCCGCCGAGGTCTACCTCACCGAGATCGAACGCGCCGTCAACGACTTCCCCACCGCCCGCCGCCTGCGCCGCGTCCACGTCGAACGCTCCGTCAGCACCCACGAGGCCGCCGCCGTCGGCGCCGCCTCCACCCTGTTCCATGCCTCCTTCACCCCGCGCCTGCGCCGCCCGGGATCGCCCTGAGGCCGCTCCCGGGCCCGGCTGAACGGCGCTCCTCCCCGGAGCGGCCGTGAGTCCGGCTACTTCAGCAGCAGCGCGCCCGGCTGCGCCGACAGAGCGCCGTCGAGCACCAGAGACGCTGCGCCCACAGCGGCAACGCTAGCGCCAAGGGTCGTCGTGACGACCGCTGTCGGATGCGTCGCCTTGACGAATGGGCTGCTGGCCACCATCGGCTCCACGGTCTCCAGCAACCGGTCCCCCAGCACCTGCCATGCGGGACCACCGAAGACCACCGTGTCGACGTCCAGCAGCGTGGCCGCCGCGCAGACGCCGCGCCCGATACGGATCGCCAACCGCTCCAGGATGCCGTCGGCGGCCGCATCCCCCGCGGCCGACAGCACCGCGAGGCGCTCCAGCCCACGCTGCGCGTCCGCCGGGCTCGCCACCGTGTACTCGGCCCCCAGCACGCCCAAGGCCACAGCCTCCTCGACCAATATGCGGGTGGAGCAGCCCGCGCCGAGGCCGCCGACCTCGCCGGCATTGCCGGAGATCCCCCGCAGCACGGTGTCGTCCACGACCAGGCCCATGCCCGTGCCCGTGCCGAAGTAGAAGAAGAGCAGATTCCGGCTGGCCGTCGCGGCACCCGTCCATCGCTCCGCGACCACCGCCGCCGTCACGTCCTTGTCCAGCACCGCAGGCAGGCCGGTGGCTTCGCTCAACCGGTCACGCAGCGGGTACCGGCCCCAGCCGGGCAGCTCGGGCGGGTCCACCACCCAGCCAGCGACGACGTCGATCGGCCCGGGTGCCGCGATCCCCAGGCCCAGCACCCGGTCCCGGTCCGCGACCGAGTCCGCCACCAGCGCGGACACCGACGCGGCCATGTCCGCGGCGATCTTGTCGGTGTCCCCGCCACTGGGCGTGGTGTGGCTGTGCTGGGCGACGACCGTGCCCAACAGATCCACTACCACGCAGGTGATGACGGCGGGGTCCAGGTGGACACCCACCGCGTACAGCGAGGCCGGGACGATCTCCAGCAGTGTGCGCGGCTTGCCGCTGCCGCTGCTCTGTCGACCGGACTCGCGGATCACGCCCTGGTCCAGCAGCCGGCGGGTGATGTTGGAGACCGTCTGCGGCGAAAGGCCGGTGGCCTGGGCCAGTTCGACCCGGCTCAGGCCCGAGCGCTGCCGGCGGATGGCGTCCAGCACCACCAACTCATTGAAGTCCCCCACTCGCGGCAGGTTGGCTCCGCGTCTGATGGGTGACTGCCCGCCAGAACCCGCCGTCATGCTCGTCAACCTGCGCCTCTCCGCCTCCAGGGACTGCCGTCCGGTCGCTGGCATCGTATGCCACCGACCGGCGACGGGGAGCGGAACGGGCTCGTCCCGCACGGCCGGATGTGACTCGCTCATCCCCGCCCTCCGGCGGTGGCGGCCTCGGGACGCAAGCGCAGCGTCAGGATCTGGAAGGGTCGCAGCCGCAACCGGACGCCGTCCGGCTCCTCCGGCAGAAGGGCCGGCCTCCGCTCGGGGGTGCCCGGGGCGGGCTGCGGCCACGGCTGCTCCAACAGGTCGCAGTCCCAGGCGGCGGCGAGCGGGAACCCGGTCGTCAGACGTGCCGTGGCCGTTCCGCCGCCCGACTCGTACAGGCGGACCACCACGTCGCCGCTGCGGTCGTCCGCCAGCTTGACGGACTCCACCACGACCTCGTCCTGGTCGAGGGAGATCAGGGGAGCGGCCTCCACGGCGGCGGGTCGGAGCGGCAGCGAGAGCGCATAGCCGCCCGCGACGGCCTGCTCGACTCCTGCGCCCGGGACCAGGGCGTAACTGAACTGGTGCCGGCCCCGGTCGGCCTGCGGGTCGGGGCTGTGCGGCGCGCGCAGCAGGGAGAGCCGCACGGTGGTGGTGGTGCCCCCGTCCGCGCGGGTGTCGCGGTGCAGGTCGTGGCCGTAGGTGGAGTCGGTGAGCAACGCGGCCCCCCAGCCGCGCTCGCCCACGTGGATCCAGCGGTGCGCCCACAGCTCGAAACGGGCGGCGTCCCAGCTGGTGTTCTCGTGGGTGGGCCGGCGCACGTGGCCGAACTGGATCTCGGCGCTCTCGTGCTCGGCGTGGATGTCGATCGGCCAGGCCGCCTTGAGCACGGTGTCGCGCTCCTGCCAATCGATGTCGTTGCGAACCGTCAACTGGGCGCTCTCCGCCGCAAGTTCGATGTGCTGGACGAAGCGCGAGGCCCCGTGGGCACGCTCCACCCGCACCACCGCCAGCAGCGGCCCGGCGTCGACCAGGGTGACCGCCTCGGCGTGGTCGAGGTCGCGGACGGTGTCGCGGTAGTAGGCGTCGAGGTTCCAGGCCGACCACAGGTTGGGGTCGTCCGGGTGGACCTGGAGCAGGTTGCCGGCCGCGCCGGGAGCGATGGCCTCGCGCTCCCCCGCGTGGTCGTAGGCGGAGGTCACCAGGCCTCGGTGGTCGACCACGACCCGCAGTCGGCCGTTGTCGAGGACGTAGCCGCCGTCCTCGGCGCGGGCGGTGACCGGTCGCGCGGGGACGGTCTCTGTGCCGGACCCGAGAGCGGGCGCCTGGGCCAGGACAGCGAGCCTGCCGTCCGCGAGGAACTGGCCCTCCGGGTAGGACTCGACCGCCGCCTGGTCCGGCGCCAGGAAGGCGACCTCGCGGCGCGGCAGCGGGCCGCTGTTGAGGAAGGCGGGCGCGCCGGGCAGTTGCGCCACCGCCTCGCCGATGACCTGCTCCAGCTCCCGTTGGATCTCTCCGTACTCGCGTTCGGCCTGCTGGTGCACCCAGGCGATGGACGAGCCCGGGAGGATGTCGTGGAACTGGTTGAGCAGTACGCGCTGCCAGGTCCGCTCCAGCCGCTCGTAGGGGTAGGCCGCGCCCGACCGGACCGCCGCCGTGGCGGCCCACAGCTCGGCCTCGCGAAGCAAGGCCTCGGAGCGGCGGTTGCCCCGCTTGGTACGGGCTTGGCTGGTGAAGGTGCCGCGATGGTTCTCCAGGTAGAGCTCGCCGCGCCAGACCGGGAGCCGCTCGTGCTCGGCCGCCGCGGCAGTGAAGAAGGCATCCGGCGCCTCGACCAGCACCCGGGGCGACCCCTCCAGGTCCCGGAGGCGGCGGGCCTTCTCCAGCATCGAGGGGGTGGGACCGCCGCCGCCGTCGCCGTGGCCGAACGGCGCAAGCGAGCGGGTGGCGATCCCCTTGTCCGCGAAGTTGTCCTCAGCGTGGGCGAGTTCGGCCCCGGTGAGCTCGGCGTTGTAGGTGTCGACGGGCGGGAAGTGGGTGAAGACGCGGGTGCCGTCGATACCCTCCCAGGCGAAGGTGTGGTGGGGCAGGCGGTTCGTCTCGTTCCAGGAGAGCTTCTGGGTGAGGAACCAGCGGGCGCCGGCGAGCTTGGCTAGCTGCGGGTAGGCGGCGGTGTAGCCGAAGGAGTCGGGCAGCCAGACACCATGCTGCTCGATGCCGAACTCCTCGGCGAAGAAGCGTCGGCCGTAGACGAGTTGGCGGGCCAGGGCCTCGCCACCCGGCAGGTTGCCGTCGGCCTCGACCCACATCCCGCCGACCGGCGCCCAGGTGCCCGCGGCGACGGCCTTCTTCATCCGGGCGAAGACCTCCGGGTGTTGTTCCTTCATCCAGGCGTACTGCTGCGCCGAGGAGCAGGCGAAGACCAGCTCGGGGTACTCCTGGGCCAGGGTCGTCATGTTGGTGAAGGTGCGGGCGCACTTGCGCACCGTCTCGCGGACCGGCCACAGCCAGGCGGAGTCGATGTGGGCGTGCCCGACCGCCGCGATGGTGTGCGCAGAGGCGTGCGCAGGCCGGGCGAGCACGTCGACCAGCCTCTTCCGGGCCTCCGCCGCGGTTCCCGCCACATCGGTGGGGTCGACGGCGTCGGCGGCCCGGCGCAGCGCGTACAGGATCTCGTGGCGCCGGGAGGAGCCCTCGGGCAGCTCGTGCATCAGCTCGTCGAGCACCTCGATGTCATGGATCAGGTGCCAGACGTCCTCCTCGCGCACGGCGATCTCGGCCTGCCCGAGGCGGTAGAGGTGCTCGTTGCCCGCGGTCTCCAGCGAACCGAAGTGGGTATTGCGGCCCGCGCTGCCCACGATCCAGGGGTTGGCGGCCAGCTCCACGAGCAGGTCGACCTGGTCGCCCCCGGTGGCGGACTGTGTGAGCAGCACGCTGCGGTGATAGGGGTGCAGGCCCTGCATCGGAGAGCCATGGGCGTCGTGGACCAGGCCCTCGGCCTGGCCGCCGGGCCCACGGCTGATGTCGAAGCCGAGGTCGAAAACGGCCTCGACGCGGCGGCCGGCCCAGCTCTGGGGCACCTGCGCGCGCGCCCGTAGCCAGGTCGTCGACCAGGGACCGCCCCAGCTGGAGCCGAGGACGAAGGGCTGATAGTCGGCCTTCAGGGCCTCGGCGACGGGAACGGGTTCGCCGTCGACCGCCCAGGCGCTCAGGGCGAGCGGGTGGGTCTCGCTGTGGAGGGCGGGTCGGATCACCCGGTCCAGCAGCTTGCGGATCCGGGTCTCGGTGATCCGGCGATCATCATGCACGGGGACGGTCCTTCCAGGGGTCCTGCGCGGGGTCGGGCAGCCGGATGGTGTCGCGCGCGCCGTTCGGCCAGGCGATGTCCACGAGCAGGTCGGCGTCCTGCGCCCGAGTGGTGACCTCCGGCAGGGCGCTCGGGTCGGCCTCGCCCAGGTGGACGAGGGCGACACAGACACTGCCGTGGGCGACGGGGCCCTCGCTCTCCACGACGGGGGTCGCCGAGGCCGCGCCCAGAGCATTGCTGTCCTGGCCTGGCACCACGGTGGCGCGGGGCAGGCCGTGGATGCCTGTGACCAGGGAGACCAGTCCGTCGGCGTCCGCCACCCGGGCGGTGGCGCCGTCCGCCGCGGGGGCGGGCGCCGACGGCGGGTCCGCCGCCAGGGCCCAGCCGCCGATCCGCAGCAGGTGCGGCTCCCCGGCCGGGTCGTCGTCGGCGGGGTCGACCCGCACGGCCCGCACCTCGACGGAGCCGCGCAAGGCGGAGCCGACGGTGACCCAGGGACCGATTCGGTACGCGGTGTCGGGGCCGCCGAAGACGTCCCAGGTGGCGTCCTCGGGCCAGTGCGCGCGGGAGCGGGAGACGGCGGTGGCGCCGTCGATGGAGATCCGGGTGGACGGGCGCCGGTGGGAGGCCCGGCCGTGCGTGTCGAGGAGGACGACGGCGTTGTCCAGCGGCTCGGCGTCCGGGCAGGAGCCGGGCCCGGGGCTGGCGTCCCCGGGGGTTTCCGGCGCGGTGTGGGTGGAGTAGGCGAAGCGCGCGTAGCAGGGGTCGTCGGAGTGGAGGCGGTCCGGGTCGGCGTGGTCGCCGCCGTGGTTGACGACCCGCACCACACCGTCGGCGGCGGTGCCGGAGACCAGCCAGCCGGGCGCGGCCAGGGTACGGGTGAAGTCGCCCCGCTCGACCGGGAGCGGGGTGGCCTCCTCGGTCCACACCGGGTGGTCCGCCGGCAGCGCGAGGCCGATGAAGCCCTTGCTGGCCCAGTAGGGAGACGCGGGCCCGGAGTAGCCCTGGAGTACACCGCGGTAGGGGCGGTGCCAGCCCAGGGTGAGCAGGCCGCGGTCGTCGGTCGCGCCGTTCCGGGTGAAGTGGTCGAGCATCCGGTTGGCGATGGCGCGGGTCTCCCCCGCCGCCAGTGGCGTGGCGTCGAAAAGCGCACCGGTCCACAGCGGTGCCAGGGCGGCGTGCCGGTAGGTGAGCGAGCGTCCTTGGACGAGTGGCGAGCCGTTGGCGCCGACCAGCAGTCGCTGGTCCTCAAGGAAGCGGCGCAGCCGGGCGCGGTAGCGGTCGATCAGCCCCGCGGGTGCGGCATCGCCGAGGATGCGGCAGAACCACAGCGGGTACAGGTGCATGGCCCAGCCGTTGTAGTGGTCGAAGTTGCGGTGCAGCGCGCCGGTGAGGCCGTCGGAGTACCAGCCTTCCCCCGCGTACCAGCCGTCGGTGAGCGCGATGGTTCGGTCCAGGTCCTGCTGGAGCCACTTCCCTCCGGCGGTACGGGCGAACGCCTCGGTGATGCCCTGGAACCAGACCCAGTTGTTGCCCGGCATGAGGTTGCCGACCATCGGCGCGAGCCAGTCCAGGACCTGCTGCCTCACCCGGTCGTCGAGCCGGTCCCAGATCCAGGGCCGGGTCTCGTGCAGCGCAAGCGCGATGGAGGCGGCCTCGACCTTGGCCTGGTTCGCCTCGGCGAAGCTGGGCCAGCGTTCGGGGTGCTTCGGGTCGGTACCGGCGGCCAACCCGGACGCATACCAGTCGGCCAGGCCGTGCGGGTCGGCCCCGCCTGCCCCCGCCAGCCGGAACCCGGCCAGCAGGAAGGTCCGGGCGAAGCCTTCGAGACCGTCACTGTGCCTGCCGTTGTGGCTCGGCACTCCGGGCAACCCGATCAGCGCGTGCCCGGCGGTCGCGTACGGCCGCACTGCGAGCAGCAGCCGGTCTGCGGTCTGCTCCCAGTGGGCGCGGTCCTCGGCGGGGGTGCGGTTCATGAGTGGCGGATCTCCCGGGTCGGTGAAGGTGCGTCCACGTGATGGAGTGTTGCCAATGCCTCCGGTGGGTGAACTGGTGCAACGTACCGGCGCTTTCCAGGGCGGGGAAGCGGCGGTGGAGCGCCGAGCGACAGGGCTTGCCGGACGGCGCTCCACGCTTGACCGGTGACGGGCGTCAGGCTCGCGGTATGCGCAGCGTCACCAGTTGGAAGGGGCGCAGGTCGAGGGAGACGGTTCCGTCCTCGGCCGAGAGTGCTTCGGCGTCCACGAGGGGGCGCTCCAGCAGGTCGGTCAGGACGGCGCGGTCGACGACGAAGCCGTCGGCCACGGACACGGTGGCGTGCGCGCGCCCGCCGTTGGCCTCGTAGAGGCGCACCACCAGATCGCCGCCGCGGTCGTCGGCCAGCTTCACCGCGCTCACCACCACGGCATCCTCGTCCACGGACACCAGCGGCGCCACTGCGGCGACCGCCCCGGTGAGCCGGTGCTCGGGAAGGTTGGCCCGGTAGCCCTCGCGGACCGCGTCGGCGATAGTGGCGCCCGGCACGAGCGCGTGCCGGAACCGGTGCACACCCTGGTCGGTCTCCGGGTCGGGATAGCGTGGCGCGCGCAGCAGCGACGCCCGCACAGTCGTGGTCGTGCCCGCATCGGCGACACGTACCGAGCGGGTGACGTCGTGGCCGTAGGTCGCGTCGTTGACGACCGCGACACCCCAGCCCGGCTCGTCGACGTGGACGAAGCGGTGGTTGCAGGCCTCGAACTTCGCCCACTCCCAGCTGGTGTTCTGGTGGGTGGGCCGGTACGCGTGCCCGAACTGGGTCTCCGAGGCGTACCGGTCCGCCTTCACGTCCAGCGGGAAGGACAGCTTCAGGAACTGCTCCCGTTCGTGCCAGTCCACCTCGGTGTCGATATCGAGCCGCTTCACGCCGTTCGGCACCGACAGCAGCTGGACGACCCTCGACTCGCCGAAGACCCGCTCGATGCGGACCGACGTGCCCTCGACACCCAGGGACTCCACCTCGACCAGGTCGCGGCCGGTGTTCCGGTAGAAGGCGTCGACATCCCAGGCGTCCCACTGGTTGGGGAAGTCAGGGTGCAGTTGCAGCAGGTTGGCCGCCTGTCCCGGTGCGACCGCCTCACGGCCGGCCGTGAGGTCGTAGGCCGACACCACCAGCCCGCGATTGTCGATCTCGACGCGCAGCAGGCCGTTGTCCAGCACGAGACCGCCCCCTTCGTGCGGCACGGGTGTCACCGCGCCGCCCGGCCCGGCTTCAGGTGCGGCACCGCCCGCGGACACCCCGCCGCGAGTGTGCGGAGCACCGTTGAACAACAGCTCGACCGATCCCTCGCCGGCCAGGGCCCGCTGGGCGCCCGCGATGATGCCTTCCAGCTCCTCGCCCATCCGGGCGTAGGTCTCGCGCGCCTCGCGGTGCACCCAGGCGATGGATGAGCCGGGCAGGATGTCGTGGAACTGGTGCAGCAGCACCGTCTTCCAGATCCGGTCCAACTCGGCGTACGGGTACGGGACTCCGGCGCGGACCGACGCCGTCGCCGCCCACAGCTCGGCCTCCCGCAGCAGCGACTCGCTGCGCCGGTTGCCGCGCTTGGTCTGGGCCTGGCTGGTCAGCGTGGCGCGATGCAGTTCCAGGTAGAGCTCGCCGACCCAGACCGGCGGGTTCGCGTACTCGGCCTCGGCCTTGTCGAAGAACGTCGCGGGGGCCTCCCACTGCACCGTGGCGGAGCCCTCCAGGTTGCGCAGTCGCGCCGCCTTGGCGACCATCTCGCGGGTCGTGCCGCCTCCGCCGTCGCCGTAGCCGGTCGGTGCCAGCGAGCGGGTGGCGACGCCCTTCTCCTTGAAGTTGCTTGCTGCGTGCGCGATCTGACGACCCTTCATTTCACAGTTGTACGAGTCCACCGGCGGGAAGTGGGTGAAGATCCGGGAGCCGTCGATGCCCTCCCAGAGGAAGGTGTGGTGCGGAAAGCGATTGGTCCGGCTCCAGGAGATCTTCTGGGTCAGCAGCCGACGTGCCCCGGCCGCCTTGATGATCTGCGGCAGCCCGGCGGCGAAGCCGAAGGTGTCCGGAAGCCACGCCTCCTCGCTCTCGATGCCGAACTCCTCGAGGAAGAAGCGCTTGCCGTGGACGAACTGCCGGGCCATCGCCTCGGAGCCGGGCATGTTGGTGTCGGACTCCACCCACATGCCGCCGACCGGGATGAACCGGCCGGCCGCCACGGCCTTCTTGACCCGTGCCCAGACCTCCGGCCGGTGGTCCTTGATCCAGGCGAACTGCTGGGCCTGGGACATGGCGAAGACGAACTCGGGCTCCGCCTCCAGCAGAGCGGTCATGTTGGACGCAGTCCGGGCGACCTTACGCACTGTCTCGCGCAGCGGCCACAGCCACGCGGAGTCGATATGGGCGTGGCCGACCGCACTGATCCGGTGCGCGGCGGGGACGGCCGGAGCGGCCAGCACGCCGGCCAGTTCGTCCCGGGCCGCCTGGGCGGTGCTGTTGACGTCCTGCAGGTCGACGGCGTCCAGCGCCCGGCCGACCGCGCGCAGGATCTCCCAGCGGCGCGCGCCGTCCACGGGGAGCTCTGCCATCAGCTCGCCGAGCACCTCCAGGTCCATGGCGAGGTTCCACACTGTCTCGTCGAAGACGGCCAGCCGCATCGGGCCGAGCGTGTACTGAAGCGCGTCGCCCGCGGTGGTCCGGTCGCCCAACGGCGTGGGCTGGAAGGGCACACCGTTCGCGTCGAGATCCGGGTTGGAGGCTGCCTCGATCCGCCAGTGCACCTCCTCCCCACCGACCACCGGGAAATCCAGCCGCACATGGGAGTTGCGCGGATGGAGGCCCTTGATCGGCGAGCCGTCGGGGCGGTAGACGAGGCCCTCGCACTGGAAGCCCGGGGTGCGCGGGGTGAAACCGAGATCGAGCACAGCCTCGACAGTGGCACCGGCCCACTCGGCGGGGACCGTTCCGGTGACCTTGAACCAACTGGTCCCCCAGGGCCTACCCCACTGAGTACCCTCGGCGATGGGCCGGGTTGCCGCCGCCAACCCCTCGGCCACAGGCACGGGTTCGCCCGGGGCGGACCAGATCTCGACGTCCAGGGGCGCCGTCAGCGGGTAGACGGCCGGGCGGATGCGCTCCCGCAGGACGCGCTCCAGTCGTGCTTCGACCAGTTGTCGGTCGTCGTGCATAGGGTGGGTCTCCTGTTGCTGCGACGTGTGCGGTGCGGTCCGGAGGTACTGTTGAGGTCGCCGGGCGGCCGGGTCAGGTCACCGGAGCGGGCCGCTCGCAGGTGCTGACGACAGGGAGCGCACGGCCCTGGTCCGCCGCCTCCATGAGGGTGAGCATGACGTCCAGGACGTGGGCGGCGAGTTCGGCGGACGCGCGGTGCGGTCGCCCCTCCGCCAATGCCTCGGCCAGATCGGCGAGGCCGATGCCGCGACCAGCGTCCCGGTACCCGGCACTCACCGGCAGGGCTTCCCAGCCGGCGCCGCGGTTGATCTCGACGGGCCCGTCGAAGTTGTTGGGATCGGGCACGGACAGCGATGCCTCGGTCCCGTGCACCTCGATCCGCGGCAGGCGCGCGGCCTTGACGTCGAAGCTCATCACCAGGGTGCTCAACGCTCCCCCGGCGTGATCCAGGACCCCGGTGATGTGGGTGTCCACCTCCACCGCGAAGGTCTGCCCGGCGCGGGGGCCGCTGCCGATGGTGCGCTCGGCGCGCGGCCGCGACGAAGCGCCGGTCACCTTGACCACCGGACCGAGCAGGTGGACCAGCGCGGAGAGGTAGTAGGGGCCCATATCGAGCAGCGGGCCGCCACCGGGGCGGTAGTAGAACTCCGGGTCCGGATGCCACTTCTCGTGCCCGGCACCGGTCATGAAGGCCGTGGCGGCGACCGGCCGGCCGATCAGGCCGTCGTCGACGGCCTTACGGGCGGTCTGGGCGCCGGTACCGAGAACGGTGTCGGGGGCGCAGCCCACGCGCAGTGCCGCGGCACGGGCCGCGCCGAGGACGGCCTCGGCCTCCTTCTGGTCGACCGCGAGCGGCTTCTCGCCGTAGACATGCTTTCCCGCGCCGAGCGCCGCGAGGGCGACCTCGGCGTGCGCGGCGGGGATGGTCAGGTTGAGCACGGCGTCCACGTCGTCCCGGGCGACCAGCTCGGCGACGGAGCCGACGACCGCGACCTCCTTCCCGTTGCCCGCTCCCCCGGCCGTCCCCTCCGCGGCCAGGCTCACGGCACGGTCCCGGTCGAGGTCGGTGACGGCGGTGAGTTGAACAGACGTCAAACCGTTCAGCGTGGTGAGGTAGGCGCCACTGATCTTGCCTGCACCCACAATGCCGATCCTCAGCGGCTCGCCCACAGCAATCCCCTTTCCGTCAACGTGCGGACCTCCGGCACGTCGAAATCGTCGGGCTTGTGCCCGATGGTCGAGACGAAGACCCGCCCGGCGCCCCAGCTCCGGGTCCAGACCGCGGGCATCACCGCGGGCCGGTCACGCAGGTCGTCGGGCGGGAAGGTGGTGGTAGCCAGTACCTCGATGTGCGGATCGGTGAGCAGCCAGTACTGCTCGGTGTGCACGTCGAAGTCCTGGAGCCCCGCGATGACGGGGTGTTCCGCCTGCTCCGGCAGCAGGTGCACGGTGTAGTCGAGGAACTCGGGCGGGTGCATCACGAACCGGCCACCGGTGAGCAGGTGGTAGCCGTGGTCGAGGAAGGAGTCGACGACGCGCCGTGCCAGCCGGCGAATCCGGTACCGGCGCGGACCGCGGCCGCGAGGTTGTCGCTCTGCTGGCGGGTGATCGTGCCCATGGTCCAGCACTGCACGATCAGGTCGGTGGCGGCCAGGCGCTCGGTGTCCTCGTAGACCGCGAGGTCCTCGGAGGTCTCAACGGCAAAGCCCTGTTCCTTCAGGAAGGGGACGAAGCCGTCGCTGATCTCCTCGGGTTTGTGTCCGTCCCAGCCGCCTCGGACGACCATCGCCCGTCGGGTGGTGTGAGTGGTCAAGGTGATCGCACGCTCCCATCGGCACCGTGCGCGGTGGCCCACGGAGTTGGGCGGTAGTCGCTTGCCCAGCGAACCTACGAATCGGTGCCATAGTTTGTCAATACGCTGGAGAAACCGCGACACGCGGGGCCGCCGCCCTCGCACCACTGCGGCGCGGGATTCGGGCCGATGCCGCAACAGGTGCTTCAGGGGCCGCACCCACTCGATCCGTCCCTCAGTCAGCTCTCCTGGATCGCCACCGCACGACTACTGCCCACTGCAGCATCCATTGACTATCTCCAGTCGATGGATTTAATGTCCGAGGGCACGGAGGCCGTTCTCCCGCCCCCCTGTACCCCTTCACCAGCGCCGGACGCTGACCCACCGGGCCCGCTCCGCCTGAACTCCTGGAGGACCCCGGTGGCCGATCGACCGACGGCTGGTGATGACCTCGCTGGCCGGCGCGGGATTCTTCTTCTTCGTCGGCTACATCAAGAGCATCCCGCGGGAACTGGACGAAGCAGCGGCGCTGGACGGCTGCGGGTACGTCAGATTCATCTTCACCATCATCATGCCGCAGATGAAGCCCGCGCTGGCCACCTTCGCCATCTTCGGCTTCGTGCGCAGCTGGAACAACCTCATCCTGCCCCTGGTAATGCTGAACGATCCGGCACTGTGGCCAGTCACCCGCAGGCTGTTCTCCTTTTTCGGGCAGTACACCACGCAATGGCCACTGATCGCTGCGGCCACGGTCATCGTCGCGGCGCCCATCCTGGTGGTATTCGCGTTGCTCCAGCGCCATCTGGTGGAGGGCGTGGCAGGCGAGCGCGACCGTCGGCATCCAGGGCATCACGCCGACGGCCGCGGACCAGCCGGCCGGCTAGGCCTGTCTTCCGCACGTCACTCCGGCGGGTGACGGCTACGGGCTCGGATGATCGATCTTGACCGGTTTCGCGACCGTAGTTGTGCTCGCTCGTTGAACATGTCGCGGGCGCTGCGACTGGATCCGATCGATTGATCCGAGCTTGACAGAAGACCGATTTAACCGAAATGCCATGTGCGAAATGTGCGGCTAGGGGTGTGCTGAAGGTCTGGGTCGCTCGCTGATCCGGCATAGATCTTCGGCGCGCTCCCAGGGCCTGTCCGGCGCTTGAGGAAGGACCCGGCACCAGACGGACCCGGTGAACCGATGCGGTGACCGCACCAGACCGATTGACCGGTCGAGCCCGGTGCACGAAGGGCCTTGGTACCGGCGGGTGTACCAGACCGCCGAGACCACGGCCGGTTCCGGAACGTCATCGAACCTACGGTGCCTCAAATCCGCGGTGCGAGCCCGAACCCCACCGCCGCGATGAAAGTCGCCTCAGGGACTACAACAAGAGGAGCAGTCCATGAACGACGACCGCAGGCCGGCCCGCGACGACCTCGATCCCGTGAAACCACGAGCCGCCCTGGCCCGCCGACAAGTACTCGCCGGCGGCGCCGGCGTGATGGCGCTGCTGGCGCTGTCGCGAGTGCCGAGCGCGGCGGCGGCATCCCGCACGAGCGAGCCACAGACCCAACCCGCCGAGGGCACCATTCTGCAGTCCCTCAACGGGACCTGGGACTTCCTGCCCACGACCGGCACGCCCATCGAGCCGCCCGCGTCCGGCGACTGGGCGGCGATCCCGGTGCCGGCCGAGTGGAACATGACCCGCAATTCTTTCACGACCGACTGGAACGCCTACGACCTGTTCGGCACACCATCGGCCTGGAACAGCGTGGACGTCGCCTGGTACCGCCGCACCCTGACAGTGCCGGTCGCGCAGCGCGGCAACCGGATCGTGCTGCGCTTCGAGGCCGTCAACTTCGAGTCGACCGTGTTCTTCAACGGAGTGCAGGTCGCTCACAACGTCGAAGGCCTGCTGCCGTTCGAGGCCGACGTCACCGACAGTGTGGCCTGGGGGAACGACAACACCGTGCACGTCCTCGTCCGGTCCGGCGAGGTGGCGTCGAAACAGAGCGACGGCTGGCACCACCCGGCCGGGTCGTGGTGGGGGCAGGACTGCGCCGGCATCTGGCAGGACGTGTGGCTGCTGGCCCGCACCCCCGTACATGTGTCCGACAGCTTCGTCGAGACGTCCGTCCGCAACAGCACGATCTCGGTGACAACCACCGTCACCAACAACGGCACCTCCCCGGCGACCACCTGGGTCGAGCATGTGGTGACCGACGGCGACAGACCCGTGCTGCGGGCCGTCCGGCAGGTGTCCGTCCCCGCGGGTGGCACCGCGACGGTGTCGTTCACGCAGGGCTGGGCCGACCCGCACCTGTGGTCCACCGAGGACCCGCACCTGCACCAGCTCGTGGTGCGCCTCCTGCCCAGCCAGGCCGGCAAGCCCCACGACACCAGGACGGTGCGGTTCGGTTTCCGCGAGGTATGGGTCAGCGGCACCGACATCTACCTCAACGGCAGGCCGATCAAGCTGCGTGGCGACTCATGGCACTACATGGGCTCAATCGAGAACAGCCGCGCCTACGCGACCGCGTGGTTCCAGATGTGCCGTCAACTGGGCGTGAACTATCTGCGGCTGCACGCCATGCCGTACCCGCCGGTGTTCTACGACGTCGCCGACGAACTCGGCCTGCTCATCGTCGCCGAGTCCGGCATCTACGGGTCGTCGGGCAATTATGCCCTGTCGGCCGCGGACTTCTGGGACAACTGCGCCACCCACCTGACCCGGAGGGTACTGCGCGACCGCAACCACCCGTCGGTGATCGCCTGGTCCGCCGAGAACGAGATGCTCGCCGCCTTCGGGCAGAGCTGGGCGTCGAAGGTGGCCGCGCTCAAACCGGTGATCAGCGTGCTGGACACCAGCAGGCCGATCTACTTCGAGGGCGACGGGGACCCGATGTCCGCCGGCGACCTGGAGAGCCATCACTATCCGGTCGAAGTCACCACGAACAGCACCACGATCCCTGAGTCGGCCTACGTGCTGGCACCCGGCGAGTCGCGCGGCGACTACTGGGACCGCAAGAAGCCGCTCATGATCGGCGAGTTCAGCTCCATGTACTACGCGACGCCGTCGTCGATCAGCGCAGTGGGCGGCCCGGACGCCTACGCCGGCGCGGACGGCTTCTACGACGCGCACGGGCTGATCGTCGGCGCGCAGATCGAAGGCTTCCGCTATGCCGGCATAACCGGGATCTCGCCGTGGAACACAGTCTGGTACGGCATGAAGCCGTTGCCCTTCCAGGCGGACCGCGAATCGCTGCCGCTGCCGGAGCCGGGCGGTCCGAAGTTCACTCAGGTGGGGCGGTACGCCGCGACGCTGAACCCGGGGTTCGAGCAGGATCTGCCCGCGTTCGAGCCGAACGCCATCCACACGGCGGCGGCCAGGACCCTGCAACCGACCGCGGCCCTCGCCACCGACTACCGCACGCATTTCTGGGCGGGCAGCACGCTGACGCGCACCTACGCCGTCTACGACGAGGTCGGCACGGACCGCACCGTCACCGTTGAGTGGACCCTGCGTCCGGATGGCGGCCGGACGATGAAGGGCTCGCGCCAGGTGGCGGTTCCCGCGGCCGGTAAGGCGGACGTGACATTCGATGTCGCGTTGCCCGCCGTCACCCGCGTGACGTCGGCGACGCTGGGGATCTCCGTGTCCGCGGGCGGCGGCCGGCTGTTCAGCGACTCGAACCAGATCACCCTGTACCCGGCGTCGGTCGGCCGGCGGACGAACTCCCGTACGGTCAAGGCCGCCGTCCTGGAAACCGACGGCTCCGCGACCCGGGACGCGCTGACCGCACTCGGTGTGACGACCAGGCCGATACCGGATCTGTCCTCGGTGCCGGCGCAGGGCGAGATCCTGGTGCTCGGCGAAGGGGCGTCCATCAGCCCAACGGCTGACCAGATCACCGCGTTGACGGCCTTCGTACAGGGCGGCGGCACAGTCCTCAGCTTCGCCCAGCGAGCGCTGCCCAACCTGCTGCCCTGGCCGGTGCTCAGTTCGACCGTGCCACAGACGATCGCGCACGTCGTCGCGCCGCACCACCCGGTTCTGGCGGACCTCGGCTCGGACGATCTGCGGTGGTGGAACACGGACAGCGAACTCGTCGTGTCGAGCGCCCTGATCAAACCCCGGTTCGGCAGCGTGACATCGTTGTCCGACGTCGGGCCCGGCCTGGCGTCGAGCGCGCTCGCGGAGGCCCCGTACGGCAGCGGGGCCTACTTGCTCTGCCAGTTCCCGGTCATCGCCGCAGCCGCGAAGGAACCGATCGCGGCCGTGCTGCTGCGCAACCTGGTCGACTATGTCGCCACCCGCGCGGTTACGCCCGCCAAGCTGGGTGTGGTCTCCGCGACCGGCTCGGCTGTGCCGGCGACCGTGTCGGCGGCGGAGATCAAGTCGTCGGCAGTGACGACACTGGACGCGGCAAGCCTGGCGGACATCGACGTCCTGCTCGTCGACGCCTCCCAGGACAGCGCGGCCGCCGCCGTTGCGGGCGCGTCGGCGGCACTGAACAGTTGGCTGTCGGCCGGTGGCACGCTGTGGATCAACGGCCTGAAACCGGCGGCGCTCGGCTCGTTCGCGGCAGTGCTGCCGGCCGGGACGTCACTGAAGGCGGTGGACTCCCTTCACCAACTCGGGGCCGTGGTGACCGGGAAGTCGGCGGTCACCGACGGGCTGAACAACGCCGACCTCGACTGGCCGGGCTCGGTGACTGCGCTGCTCGGCCACACCGTGTCCGCGACCGGCGGCACCTCGGCCGTGGACAGCCGGGCGGTGAGCTGGGCCTATTTCGCGAAGGGCAACGAGCAGACCAAATACGGACGCGCGGCGGAGAGCGCACGCGGATTCGTGCCGGGCAGTGCCGTGTGGATCGGCCCGGTCGGTTCCGGCCGGGTCGTGGTCGACCAGCTCGAGTGGGCGGTATCGCTTCCGCTGCCGGCGCAGACGGCGATCGTCGCGGCCCTCGCGGCGGGCCTCGGCGTGGGCTTCGGGCAGGGCACAGGTTCCGGCCTGCTTTCCACGGCCGGCTGGCGGGGCTTCGCGAATCCGACAACCGGCGCCGAGGGCAACGCCTTCGACCGCAACGACTCGACCCGCTGGAGCAGCAACACCAAGCAGCAACCGGGCATGTACTACGGAGTGGATCTCGGTGCGACGCACACGATCACCCGGGTCATATGGGACTCCGCGCTGTCTGCGGGCGACCTGCCGCCGGGGGTGGATGTGCTGGCGTCGCAGGACGGTACCGCCTATACGACGGTTCTGTCGCTGGCGAGCACGGCCGGTGTAAGCAACGCCGGCGTCATGACCCTGACGCTTGATTCGGTGTCGGCGCGCTACCTCAAGTTTGTCGACACCGGGTCCACCAACGGTACCTACGTCTCGCTTCACGAGCTATACCTGTTCGGCACCTGACAAGAACTCCGAGACCGTTCAACCGGTCAAGCCCGGTGCACGAATAGCCTTGGTCCCGGCGGATGTATCAGACCGCCGGGACCACGGCCGGTTCTGGAACGTCATCGAACCTACGGTGCCTCAAGTGCCCCGTCCGGACGGCGGACCCGGGCGGACCAGCGCTCGTGCAGGAACTTGGTCGGCGGATGGGCGGCTGCCGCCTTCTCGTCCAGCTCAACACCCCAGCCGGGCTGCTGCGAGGGATACAGGTATCCCTCGCGGACCACCGGGGTGCCCGGGAAGACTTCGTGGGTCGCGTTGTTGTACTCGTGGGACTCCTGGAAGCCGAACGCCGGGGTGTTGACGTCCACAGCGAGGTTGGCCGCCACACCGACCGGCGAGATGTCGCCGGGCGAGTGGAAGGCGGTGCGCACGCCGAGCAGTTCGCACAGCGCCACCAGTTTGCGGGTCGGGGTCAGCCCGCCGACCGAGGAGGTGTGCAGCCGCAGCAGGTCCACGCCGCCGTCCCGGATCAGGCGCACCGCGTCCGGCACCGAGCCGAGCTGCTCGCCGACCGCGATCGGCACCGGGGAGGCCGCGCGGACCTCGGGCAGCCGGTCGTAGTACTCCGGCGCGATGACGTCCTCCAGGAAGGACAGCCCGTACGGCTCCAGGGCCCGGGCCAGCACCACGGCCTGCTTGGGTGTCAGCCGGCTGTGCACGTCGTGCATCAGGTTCAGCTCCGGCCCGAAACGCTCGCGGGCCGCGGCGAAGAGGGCCGGGGTGGTGCGCAGGTAGCGCTCCGGGTCCCAGCCGTCCGGATGCGGGGAGCGCGGGTAGCCGCCCGGCGTACCGGGAGCGCCGTAAGCGCCAAGACCTGGCTGCCCCGTCTGCAGCCGGACGTTGCGATAGCCGGCCGCGACCAGCTGCTCGGCCTGGTCCAGGGTTTCCTCGACACTGTGCCCCGCGGCGTGCGAGTAGACCTCGACCGCGGCCCGGGACCGCCCGCCGAGCAGCTCGTACACGGGCAGCCCGGCCCGCTTCCCGGCGATGTCCCACAGCGCCTGGTCCACGCCGGAGAGCGCGTTGTTCAGCACCGGCCCGTTGCGCCAGTAAGAGGAGTAGTGGATGAGCCTGGTGATGTCCTCGATGTCGGCCGGGTGGCGGCCGACGGCCAGCGGGCCGACATGCTCATCGACCGCGGCGGCCACGGCCGCGTAGCGCTGGGTGAAGGTGGCGCAGCCGAGCCCGTACAGGCCGGGTTCGCTGGTGTCCACGCGGACGACCACCAGCGGGGCACCCTCGGGGGCGGTGACCACAGCGCGTACGGAGGTGATCCGCAGGCTGTCGCGGGGGGGCCACGGCGGTCGGGCCTGCGGAAGTCCGCCGTCGGCGTCGAGCAGGCGGTTGGGGTCGGTCGCTGTGTCGGTGTGGGCGTCGATGCTGGACATGCGGTCCCTTCGCTGGGTGGGCGGGGCGGGGAATCAGGCGTCGGTGGGGCCGACCACCCTGAGGTGGCCGGTGGAGGCCCCGCGGGTCTGGACGGTGACCGGAAGGACCACGAACTCCGGTGCGTTGTCGGTGTCCTGGCCGGCGATCCGGCGGTGCAGCAGGTGCATCGCGGTGCTGCCCATGGTGCGGGAGGGCAGCGAGATCGCCGCGACGGTCAGCGGCAGCACGTCGAACGGCCCGGCGTCGTCCATCCCGGCCAGGTCGACGTCACCAGGGATGTCGTAGCCGAGGCCGACCAGGTCCTGAGCGGCGGCGGCGAGCACATAGCCGTTGGCGCAGAGCAGCACGCTGGGGGGGCGGCTGCCGCGCATCAGCTCAGTGAGCCGGGCACGGCGCTGCTCGGGGTCGAGGTCGCGGTAGCGGCGCAGTACCGTCAGGTCGGGGCGGACCGGGATGCCGTGCCGGCGCAGCGCGTCCACGTGCCCGGCGAGGCGGTCGCGGACGCTGGTGGCCTCGGTCTCGTCCCACAGCGTGGCGATGGTGCGGTGCCCGGCGGCGATCAGGGCCTCGGTCAGTTCGCGCCCGGCAGCTAAATTGTCCGCGACGACGGCGTCGTGGGCCAGGTCGGGGCGGTAGCGGTCGACCATCACCACCGGGACGCCGGCCCGGCGCACCTCGGCGTAGGCGTCCTCCGCTCCGCTGCCCTGGGCGGGGTAGATGACGATGCCGCTCACCTGGTCGTGGACCGCGTCGAGCAGAGCCCGTGCCTCCCGTTCCGGGTCGCCCTCGCAGTGCCGCAGGTAGAGCCGGTAGCCGAGTTCGGCACAGGCCGACTCCACGCCGGCGAGCAGCTGGGAGACGTGCGGGCCCTGGAACTGGAGCACGCAGGCGATGGAGCGGTCCGCCCGCGGGCGGGCGCCCGGATTGTCGGCGACGAAGGTGCCCTGGCCGCGGCGGCGCACCACATAGCCCTCGGCGGCGAGTTCGTTGAGCGCGCGCACCGCGGTGGCGTGACTGACGTCGAACCGCTCGCAGATCTCACGCTGGGTGACGAAGGGGACTCCGGGCGAGTACTCACCCGATCCGATGGCGGCCAGGAGCTCCCGCTTGACCTGCGCGTACAACGGAATGCGGGAGCCGCCGGCTTTCCCTGCCATCCACGATCAACCTCCTCGAGGCCCAAGGGGCCAGGTGAATCGGGCGTCAATTTAACATGTCAAGGGCCGACTTAACAGATACGAGCAAACACGATGCCAGCAGTCGGGTCCTATTGACATGTTAAATACGGCGCTCCTATGGTCTTCACGGCCGCCCCCAATGACGCGCGGAGGACCATATGCCCAACCTTTGGCGCCGAGTGCGGACTTGGACCGCATGTGCCGCTGCGGCCGCAGCCGCCCTCAGCACCACGGCCTGTGGGGCCGGCTCACTGGCCCCGAGCCGGGTGCGCGCGGAGCCACCGCACACCATCACCATGTGGACGTTCAAGCAGACCCACGTCAACGCGCTGGAGCAGGCCGCCGCCGTCTTCAAGAAGCAGACCGGCGTCGCCGTACGGATCACCGCCTACACCCCGGACGACACCTTCAGCAGCAAGATGCAGAGCGGAGCCGCGACCGGCAATCTCGCCGACGTGGTCGAGGCCCACGCCGGCGGCGAGGACTTCACCTTCGGGGGGGCCGGTATAGCCGCAGACCTGGCGAGCAGCATGGACCCCGTCTGGCACGCCCAGTTCCTGCCCGGCACCGCCGACAGCGGCCTGGTCACCGACAGCGTCTACCGGAGCTCGCAGGAGCCCAAGTCGAGCGACCCGGGAGTGAAGAAGGGGCAGCTGTTCAGCGTGCCGCTCACCGCAGGCACCTTCGGTATCGTCTACGCCAACCGCTCGATGCTCAAGGCCGCAGGGCTCAACCCGGACCAACCACCCGCCACGTGGGAGCAGTTCATCTCCTGGCTGCGCGCCACCCACACCGCCGGCCAGCAGTCCGGCGGCATCACGATGGGCCTCCAGGACCCGTCCACCGCCTTCGACTGGCTGCTGCAACCGCTCTCCTACGCCTACCTCGGCAAGAACCGATTCGAGGCGCTGTTCGGCAAGAACCCCACGTCCAACTGGTCCAGCCCGGCCGGACAGCAGCTGCTCTCGCTCTACAACGAGCTGACCCCGTACTGGACACCGGGCAGCCAGGCGCTGGGCATCGACGACGCCGACCGGGCCTTCGCCCAGGGCAAGTCGGCCTTCGACATCGGCGGCACCTTCACCCTGTCCTCCATCCAGCAGGACGGGATGAACGCGAACAATGTCGTCGCCTTCGCCGTCCCCCCGGCCACCGGCAGCGCCGTCCCGCACCTCAAACTCGCTCCGATCGCGCTCACCGGGCTCTCCATCACCGCCAGCAGCGCCAACCGCGCGGACGACCTCAAGTGGGTCCGCTTTCTGACCTCACGTCAGGCGGCCGCCGCCTTCGCCCGGACAGCGCTCGACCTGCCCGCCACCGATCTCGGCGCAAGCGCGGCCTCCGCGGTCGGGCCGCACATGGCCGCCCTAGAGAGCGTCTTCGGCCCGGCCGGACCGGACACCTACATCCCCAGCGACACCACCTTCATGGGCCCCACCTACGACCCCACCCAGTCCGGAACCGTCCTCGTGCAGATGTCCCCGCTCAAGGGCCTGAGCCCGGCCGGGGCCGCAAAGCAGCTCGGCGTCCTGATCACCAACTCCTGGAAGTGACAGCGCGGTGACTTCCCCCCTCCCCCTGCTCCCGAGGTCAGCCGCAGGCCGACGACGCCTGCGCGAAGCCCTGACCGGCTACGCCTTCCTACTGCCCGCCGTGGCGCTGTTCGCCGTCATGGGCGTCTACACCATCGGCTACGGGCTGCTGCTCAGCCTCGCCCGCTGGAACGGCTTCACCCCGCACTGGACCTGGGTCGGCACCGCCAACTACCTGGACCTCCTCTACCGGGACCCGACCATCGCGCCGATCGTGCGGAGCGCCGCGCTGCGCACCCTGGTGGTGATGATCGCCGTACCGGCGCTGGCCGTCGCCGTCGGCTTCCCGCTCGCTGTGCTGCTCAACCGGATCACCCGGCTGCGCGCCGTCTTCCGCACCGTCTACTTCCTGCCGTACATCACCGCCGGAATCGCGGTCTACTACGCCTGGACCTACGTACTGCAGCCGGACAGCTCGCTCAACTACCTGCTCAAACACCTCGGCCTGGGCAGCCTCTCCCAGCCGCAGGGCTTCCTCGGCAACCCGGCGACCGCGCTGCCCACCCTGATCGTGGTGATGTCCTGGTCCGCGATCCCGGTCGCCATGCTGCTCTACCTGACCGGGCTCCAGGCCGTGGACTCCTCGGTGCTGGACGCCGCGGCCATCGACGGGGCCGGCGGTCTGCGCACCATGACCGCCGTGATCTGGCCGCTGCTGCGCCCGATCACCGCCGCCGTGGTGATGCTCAACATGCGCGACGCCCTCCAGGGCTTCCAGATCTTCCTGGTCATGACCAACGGCGGCCCCGGCGGCCACACCACCGTGCTCGGCCTGGAGTCCTACAACCTCGCCTTCGTCAACGCGCTCAAGCCCACCCTGGGACTCGCCAGTGCCCTCGGCTGGCTGCTGTTCGTCGCAGCCCTGCTGCTGTCCGCCCTCAACGTCCGTGTCCTGCGGAGCCGCACATGACCGCCCCCGCCCTCCTCGACCGCCCCACCACCCCCGCCACGACCCGGCGGACGGACCGCGAGCGGACCCGCGGCGCCGGGCACGCCCGCCGGATCACCCGGCGCACCGTCGTCTACGCCCTGCTCACCGGCTACGCCCTGATCAGCGCCTACCCCTTCCTGTGGATGGTCTCCGGCGCCTTCAAGAACAGCCGGGAAGTGCTCAGCGGCGGCCATCTCATCCCGCACCACCCCACCCTGGCCACCCTGGCCCAGACCTGGAGCCAGCTGCACTTCCTGCGTTACTTCGGCAACAGCCTGATCATCACGCTCGGCACCACGGTCGGCGTGCTGCTGGTCTACTCGCTGGCCGGCTACGCCTTCGGCGTGCTGGACTTCCCCGGCCGCAGGCTGCTCTACGGCTCGTTCGTGGCCCTGCTGTTCGTGCCCGGCATCACCCTGCTGCTGCCGATCGTCATCCTGCAGAACAAGCTCGACCTGCTCGGCACCCGGCTCGGCCTGATACTGCCCAGCATCAACGGCACCGCCCCGCTCGCGGCGATGCTGCTGACCAGCGCCTTCCGTTCGGTACCGCGCGAACTGCGGGAGTCCGCACGGATGGACGGCGCAGGCGAACTGCGCACCTTCTGGTCGATCTTCCTTCCCTCCTGCCGACCGGCCCTGGTCACCATCGCGCTGCTCACCGCGATCCCCACCTGGAACGAGTTCGTGCTCGCCCGGGTCTCGCTCAGCGACCCCTCCACCTACACCCTCCCGCTCGGCCTGCAGAACCTCAGCTCCTCCGCCGCACCGCAGCAGAACGTGCTGATGGCCGCCTCACTGATCATCATCATCCCGGTGGTGCTGCTCTTCGTCTTCCTGCAGCGCTACTTCGTCAACGGCCTGACCGGCGCGGTCAAGGGTTGACGGGCGGGCCCCCGGCACACGCGAACTGAAAGGCAGTCACAGTGAAAGTCCTGGTCACCGGCGCAGCAGGAATGCTCGGGCAGGAGGTCGTCGCCCAACTGGCGGCCGCCGGCTGGACCGTGCGCGCCCACGACCGCACCGCGCTCGCGTCCAGCGGACTCCCCGGTGGATCCGTCGAGCCGGTGCTCGGCGACCTGCTCGACCCCGGGCACGCACGCGAACTCGTCGACGGCGTGGACGCGGTGGTGCACGCCGCCGCCCTGCCCTCCCCCAACTCCGGTACCCCGCAGGAGGTGTTCACCGTCAACGTGCAGGGGACCTACCAGGTGCTGGACACCGCGGCCCGGGCCGGCGTGCGCCGGATGGTGCACATCTCCAGCCTCTCCGCGCTGGGCCTGGCCTGGTCCACGGTCTACCGGGCCCCCGCCGAGATCCCGGTCACCGAGGGCCACCCCTACCTCGCCGAGGACGTCTACGGCCTGTCCAAGCACATCGGCGAGCTGATCGCCGAGACCACCGCCCGTCGCTGGGGCGGCACGGTGGTCAGCCTGCGCTTCCCCTTCCTCGGCAGCGGGCAGCGGCTGCGCCGCCACCTCACCTGGGTGCAGGAGGACCCGGCGCGCGACCGCGGCGGCCTGTGGGGCTGGCTCGACACCCGGGACGCCGCCCGGTCCGTCGAGGCCGCGCTCACCCGACCGCTGACCGGCTTCCACCTGATCAACGTGGCGGCACCGGACACCACCGCCCTCCAGCCGACCCGCGAACTGCTGAGCCGCCACCACCCCACCGCTCCGCTCGCCGACGCACCGGACGCCTTCGGCACCCCCTACTCCACCCGACGCAGCACTGAACTGCTCGGCTTCACTCCCATCCACACGTGGCGGGACGGAACTCCCGCCGGCCTTACCGGAGAGCAGATATGACGACGACAGCTCAGAAACCCAAGCAGGCCCTGGTCGTACGCGGCGGCTGGGACGGCCATGTCCCGGTGCCCGCCGGCGACCGCTACGCCACCGCGCTGAAGGCGGACGGCTACCAGGTCACCGTCTCCGACTCGCTGGACAGCTACCTGGACGAGGAACTACTGGCCGGCACCGACCTGGTCGTGCAGTGCTGGACGATGGGGCAGATAACCGGCGAGCAGGCCGCGGGCCTGTCCCAGGCCGTGCGCGCCGGCACCGGCCTCGCGGGCTGGCACGGCGGAATCATCGACTCCTTCCGCGCCGAGACCCGCTACCAGCTGATGACCGGTGGTCAGTTCGTCCACCATCCAAGGGAGTTCACCACCTACCGGGTCCGCCCGCTGCCCGAGCACTCCGACCACCCGGTGCTGGCCGGCATCGAGCCGTTCACCGTCACCACAGAGCAGTACTACCTGCACATGGATCCGGCGGTGGAGGTGCTGGCGGTCACCGACTACGCGGCCGACCCGGATTTCCCCGAGCTCGCCGGCGCGGTCGTGCCGGTCACCTGGATCCGCCGCTGGGGCGCGGGCCGGGTGTTCGTCACCGCGGTCGGGCACAACCTGGCCGATCTGGAGGTACCCCAAGTGGACTCGATGATCAGGAAGGGCATGACATGGGCGACCCGATGAAGGACCGAGCCGGGCAGCAAGTACTACGAGTGGGCCTGGTCGGCGCCGGGCAGATCAGCGGCGCCTACCTCAAGACGCTCCCCCAACTCGGCAACCTGCAGGTGACCGCGATCGCCGACCTGGACGCCGAGCGCGCCGCGGCCACCGCCGACGCGGTTCCCGGCGCCCGCGCGACCACCCCCGAGCGGCTCTACTCCGCCGAGGACGTCGACCTCGTCCTCAACCTCACCATCCCGGCCGCGCACGCCGAGGTGGCGCACGCCGCGATCGCCGCCGGCAAGCACGTCTACGGGGAGAAGCCGCTGGCCGCCACCACCGCCGAGGCCCGCGAGGTGCTGGCGGCGGCAGACCGGGCCGGGGTGCGGCTCGGCTGCGCCCCGGACACCGTGCTCGGCACCGGCGTGCAGACCGCGCGGGCCAGCCTGGACGCCGGCGATATCGGCGCGCCGATCGCGGCGACCGCCTTCATGGTCACCCCCGGGCACGAACGCTGGCACCCGGCACCGGAGTTCTACTACCGCCCGGGCGGCGGCCCGCTGCTGGACATGGGCCCGTACTACCTCACCGCGCTGGTCACCCTGCTCGGCCCGGTGCGCCGGGTGGTCGGGATGAGCTCGGCCTCCCGGCCCACCCGCACCATCGGCAGCGGACCGCGGGCCGGAACCGAGTTCCCGGTCGAGGTAGCCACGCACGTCACCGGGGTCCTGGAGCACTCCGGCGGAGCGCTGTCCACGCTGGTGATGAGCTTCGACATCTGGGCCGGCGAACTCCCCAGGATCGAGGTCTACGGCACCGCCGGATCGCTGTCCGTGCCCGACCCCAACGGCTTCGACGGCGCGGTGCGGCTCTTCACCGGCGCGGCGGAGAACTGGACGCCGGTCCCGGTGCGCGGCGGCTACCCGGACGCGGCCCGCGGCTACGGCGTCTCCGACCTGGCCCGCGCCCTGACCACCGGCGGCGCGCACCGCGCCAGCGGGGAACTCGCGTACCACGTCCTGGATGTGATGGAGTCCTTGCTCGCCGCTGCGGAGAGCGGCAGCTCGGTCGCGGTCACCAGCAGCTGCGAGCGCCCCGCCGCGGTCCCCGCAGGCGCCCGGCCCGAGGAGCACTGAGGGGAAATGACGCAGCCTCATATACCCGCGCTGCGGGTCGGCATGGTCGGCTACGCCTTCATGGGGGCGGCGCACTCGCACGCCTGGCACACCGCCCCGCGCTTCTTCGACCTCCCGTTGCGCCCCGAGCCGGCCGTGCTCTGCGGCCGGTCGGAGCCCTCGGTCCGGACCGCCGCCGAGAAGCTGGGCTGGGCCGACTGGGAGACCGACTGGAAGCGCCTGGTCGCCCGGGACGACATCGACGTGATCGACATCTGCACCCCGGGCGACACCCACGCCGAGATCGCCGTCGCAGCGCTGGACGCGGGCAAGCACGTACTGTGCGAGAAGCCGCTGGCCAACTCGGTGGACGAGGCGGAGCTGATGGCGGCCGCGGCCGAGCGCGCCGCCGCCCGGGGCGTACGCGCCGCGGTGGGCTTCAACTACCGGCGGCTGCCCGCTCTGGCCCTCGCCCGTCGCCTGATCGCGCAGGGCCGGCTGGGCACACTGCACCACGTCCGCGCGCAGTACCTGCAGGACTGGCTGGTCGACCCGGACTTCCCGCTCACCTGGCGGCTGCGCCGGGAGAAGGCCGGCTCAGGGGCCCTGGGCGACCTGGGCGCGCACGCCGTCGACCTGGCCCAGTACCTGACCGGGCAGCAGATCACCGGGGTGAGCGCGCTGCTGGAGACGCTCGTCCCGGAGCGCCCGCTGCCCGACGCCGCCAGCGGGCTGTCCGCGACCGGCGCGGGAACCGCGCGCGGCCGGGTCACCGTGGACGACGCGGCGGCGTTCACCGCCCGTTTCGCCGGCGGCGCCATCGGCGTCTTCGAGGCCACCCGGTTCGCCACCGGACGCAAGAACGCTCTGCGCATCGAAGTCAACGGCTCGCTCGGCAGCCTGGCCTTCGACCTCGAGTCGCTCAACGAACTCGCCTTCTACGACCGTGCGGAGGATCCGGACACCGCGGCCTTCCGCACCATCCTGGTCACCGAGCCGAACCACCCGTACATGTCGGCGTGGTGGCCGGCCGGGCACCTGATCGGCTACGAGCACAGCTTCACGCACCAGGTGAAGGACTTCACCGAGGCGATCGCCGCCGGCGAGCAGCCGAGCCCGTCCTTCGCCGACGGCCTGCGGGTGCAGCGGGTGCTGGACGCGGTGGCGGCCAGTGCCGCCGACCGCAGCGTCTGGACCACCGTCCCGATCGACCACTGACCTCATCCGAGGAGGGAACATGCCCCGTCCCGTCACCCTGTTCACCGGCCAGTTCGCTGATCTGCCCCTGGAGGAGGTGTGCCGGCTGGCCTCCGGCTGGGGCTATGACGGCCTCGAACTCGCCTGCTGGGGCGACCATTTCGAGGTCGACAAGGCCCTGTCCGACGACTCCTACCTGCCCCGGCTGCGCGCCCTGCTGGACAAGCACCACCTGCAGGTGTGGACCATCTCCTGCCACACCACCAGCCAGGCCGTCTGCGACCACCCCATCGACGAGCGCCACCAGGCCATGCTGCCCGCCAGGATCTGGGGCGACGGCGAGCCGGAGGGCGTCCGGCAGCGCGCCGCCGAGGAGATCAAGAACACCGCGCGCGCGGCAGCGGCGTTCGGCGTACGCACCGTGGTGGGCTTCACCGGCTCCTCCATCTGGCACACCGTCGCCATGTTCCCGCCGGTCCCGCCGCAGATGATCGACCGCGGCTACGCGGACTTCGCCGAGCGCTGGAACCCCATCCTGGACGTCTTCGACGAGTTCGGCGTCCGCTACGCGCACGAGGTGCATCCCAGCGAGATCGCCTACGACTACTGGACCACCGTCCGCACCCTGGAGGAGATCGGGCACCGAAGCGCCTTCGGTCTGAACTTCGACCCCAGCCACTTCGTCTGGCAGGACCTGGACCCGGTCGGCTTCCTCTACGACTTCCGGGACCGGATCTACCACGTCGACTGCAAGGAGTCCGTCAAACGGCTCAACGGCCGTAACGGGCGCCTGGGTTCGCATCTGCCCTGGGGCGACCCGCGGCGCGGCTGGGACTTCGTCTCCACCGGGCACGGCGACGTACCGTGGGAGGCCTGCTTCCGGATGCTCAACTCGATCGGCTACCAGGGGCCGATCTCCGTGGAGTGGGAGGACGCGGGCCTGGACCGGAACATCGGCGCCCCGGACGCGCTCGCCCGGATCCGCGAACTCACCCGCATCGAGCCGTCCTCCGCGTCCTTCGACGCCGCCTTCAGCCAGTCGAAGCAGCCCTCCTGACGCTTCACCAGCTCCGCCGTCACCGCGGGGCTCGCCGCCTGGCGCGGCACCGCCTCCGCCTCGCCGGCCCCGCACACCAGCGGGGCCGGCGACGTGGTCGGGAAGATCACCGTCGGCTACCAGGGGTGGTTCGCCGGGGCCCGGTCCGCATGCGGAAGCTCAGGAGCCCCCTGGCCACCGGGCCGGCAGGTGCGGGCGCGCCCTCGGAGCCCGAGATGCGCGCCCGCACACTTTAGGGCGGGTGGTGGGTTCAGTGGCGTGTCGGGAGAGGCGTGTTGACTGTGGGGGTGTGGGTGGCGGGGGTGGTTGCGCCGGTGGTGGTGGCCGTGACGGTGCCGCCGGTGGTGGGGAGGCCGCCGGCGGTGTAGAGGGCTTCGTCGAAGGTCTGGGTGCCCGTGGGGGTCTTGCCGACGGCGAAGAGCGAGACGGCCTTGCCGCTGATGACGGAGGAGGAGATGTAGTCGCCGACCATGCTGCCCTGACTGGTGTTGGCGACCTGGGCGAGCGTCATGGGTCCGGCGACGGTGGTCGGGGGGCTCCAGCTGGTGCCGCCGTTGGCGGAGGAGACGTAGCCGACCTCCAGTTGGCAGGTGGCCGTGGTGCAGTTGGTGTTCGGATAGAAGTAGTAGTAGAGGCCGATCTTGGTGGTGGTGCCCGAGGTGGTGGGGTCGATGCCGATGCCGGGGATGAAGTGGTCGACGCCGCTGGTGACGGTGTCGATGGGGACCCGGGTCACGGCCGACCAGGTGGTGCCGTTGGCGGAGGTGGAGTAGACGATGTCATTGGCCGTGCAACTGGTGCGGAAGCGGCAGTCCTGCCAGGCGACGTAGACCTTTCCGGTGGCGTCGATCTCGGCGGAGGGCAGGCCGGTGCCGTCGCGCAGGCTGCCGGCCACAGTGTGGCTGCTGATGCTGGCGACCAGGGTGCTGGAGTTCCAGCTGGTGCCGCCGTTGGTGGAGGTGAAGGCGCGGACGGCGGTTTCGTTGGCGGAGTAGGGGACGACCACGGTGCCGCTGGGCTGGACCAGGGGCTGGCCGCCGAGTCCGCTGGGGGTACCGGAGGGCGATGCGGGGGTCGACCAGGTGGCGCCGCCGTCGGAGGAGGTGCTCATGATCACCCGGTTGCCGGACGAGGTGAGGTCGACCTCGATGTAGCAGTGACCGTAGTAGGGGCTGGTGGAGGTGTTGTCGCAGACGATCCAGTCCTTGTCGTAGCTCTGGCCGTCGTTGCCGATCGCGAGGACCGGGCTCTGCCAGGTGGTGCCGTTCGTGGAGCGGCTGACGGTGTCGCCGGCGCCGTTGACGGCTGAGTCGATGACCAGGCCGGAGATCATCCAGGTGCCGTGTTTGGCGTCGTACGCGACGGTGGGGTCGGAGACCCGGGCCCAGCTGCCGCCGCCCTGGTAGGTGGTGATGCCGGGAAGCATGCCGTGCGTCCAGGTGGCGCCGCTGTCGGTGGAGGTGTTCCAGCCGATGTCGGAGGCGCCGCCGTCGGTGAACCGGCCGACCTGGGAGGAGCCGACGATGGTGCTGCCGTACGCGAAGGTGTCCGGCTCCAGCTCGGTGGCGTGCTGGCTGCTGGAGTTGGTGAACGGGTCGGTGCTGACCTGGGTCAGGGCCGACGGGGGCGGGGTGGTGGCGGTGGTGAGAGCGATGTCGTCGTAGAGGGTGTAGGTCGCGTCGCCGCTGTAGTTGTCGTCATGGCTGACCAGAGTGAGCGTGTAGCTGTGCGCGGCTGTGACCGACGCGGTGGCCGACTGCCAGCCCTGGCCGTTGGTACAGGTCTTGGCCAGCACGGTGGTGGTCGTTCCTGTGGTGTTGTCCAGGAGGGTGGCCGTTGCCCAGTCGTAGCTGACGGTGTCTGGGCAGGTGATGTTGTAGGAGAAGGACAACTGGGTGCTGCCGGTGGGGGCGGTGAAGGTCTGGGCGAGTGAGGAGTCACCGTTGGTGGCCGCGGTGGAACCGGCCCGGGCGGCGTAGGTGCCGGTGTGGGCGCCGGAGCTCACCAGGGAGGTGGTTCCTGCGGTGGTCCAGCCGGACAGGGTGCCGGTCTCGAAGCCGCCGTTGGAGACATCGGCGGCGGCCGGTTGCGCGAGCAGGACGCCGGAGAGGGCCAGCAGGGCCGTACCGGTGACGGTGGCGGCGAATCTGCGGCCGCCCGGATTGCGGAACGTTAAGAGCATGGAGGGGTCCCTTTGTCGTCGACGGGCCCTTGGGCCCGAGGGTGGGGGGTGACTACGGGGTGGTTCGTGGGGGGTGGGGACGGGCCGCCGCGTTGTGTCTGCGGCGGCCCGTCCCATTGCGGGGCGTGGGTCAGGACAGGGTCACATCGTCGTAGGCGGTGTAGGTGGCATCGCCGGTGTAGTTGTCGTCGTGGCTGGTCAGGGTGAGGGTGTAGGAGTGGCCGGCGGTGACTGACGCGGTCTTGTGCGTCCAGCCGGAGGAAGCGACGCAGGTCTTGGCCAGCACGGTGGTGGTTGTCCCGGAGGTGTTGTCCTTGAGCGTGGCGGTGGCCCAGTCGTACGTGATGGTGTCCGGGCAGGTCAGGTTGTAGTAGAAGGACAGCGTGCTGGTGCCTGTGGGCGCGCTGAAGGTCTGGATGACCGAGGAATCACCGTTGGTCGGTGAGGTGCTGCCGGCCCTGGCCGCGTAGGTGCCGCTGTGCGCACCGGCGCTGACCACCGAGGTGGTCCCGGCGGTGGTCCAGCCGGTCAGGCTGCCGGTCTCGAAGCCGCCGTTGGTGACCCCGCCGCCGCCCGATGTCGAGGTGACGGTCAGGCTGTAGGTCGCGGTGTGCGTGGCGGAGGCCCCGGTGCCGGTGACGGTGACGCTGTACGTCCCGGCCGGGGTGCCGGCGGTGGTGGCGACGGTCAGCGTGGAGGAACTGCCCGCGGTGACAGAGGTCGGGTTGAAGGTGGCGGTCGCCCCGGTGGGCAGGCCGGACGCGGTCAGACTCACCGACTGGGCGGCTCCGGCGGTCACGGCGGTGGAGACCGTGGTGGTCGCCGAGGATCCGGCGGCGACGCTGGCGGCGGTCGGGCTCACGGCCACCGAGAAGTCATTGGTTGCGGTAGTACCGCAGTTGGGGAGGGTGAAGGCGGCGATGCGGGTGTGCCAGTTGAAGTTGCCGGTCGCCGTGAGGTACTCGTTGGTGTACCAGAAAGTACAGTCGTTCGCCGGATCGATTGCCATCGAGGTGTAGTCACCCCAGCGGCTGTAGGAGGTCTGCGACCCGGTACCGGCCAGGCTGGTCGTCTCGCCCTGGGTCATCGTGCCCAGGGTGTCCCCGGCCAGGCGCCCGGTGAAGCGGATGGAGGGGTAGCTCGAGGAGGAGGACTGCGAGTAGCCCAGCGCGGTGTTGCCGACCTTGTCCTGCGCGATCGAGCCCATCCAGCGATAGGTGGAGTCCGGGGCGTAGGTGCCCTGCTGATACACGGTCGGGTTGCCGCTGGACAACCGCAGCTCGTACCAGCGCACGCCCACCGAAGTGCCGGCGGTGACCGCGTCGTTGAGCACCAATGACTCGTGGTCGCCGAAGTTGCGGTACGCCAGCCGGTACATCACCCGGTCCGAGAGTGAGTCGAGCTGCTGGCTGGTGCCGCTCTGTGGGATGCAGGTCCCGGTGGTGCCGCAGGCGGTGGTGTAGGCCGCCACGGTCAGCGTGGAGGGGCCGGTGAAGGTGGAGTTGGCCGTGGTCGTCCAGTCGACGTGGAACTTCCAGTAGGCCAGCGTCGTGCTGGTGGTGCCCAGAGCGACCAGTAGCTCCGGCTCGCCCGAGGGCGGCGCGGTGGAGCCGTCCAGGTCCGAGCCGAGCAGCCCGCCGTAGGACGAGGAGGTGGTGAAGCACTGCTGGGTGGCGGAGGAGCCGGCCAGCATGTTCGTCCGGTTCATGGCGCACACTTCGGCGTCCAGGAAGGTGCCCGCGGGAGTGAACATGTTGTACGTGATGTAGTACGCGTCCGCCCACACCGAGATCTTCGGGTAGTCCGGGAAGTTGGTGAACTGGTACGAGTACCGGTTGTAGCTGCCGGTCGCGTCCGCGCTCGTGGAGACCGCCACGCACTCGTAGTACGGGCCGGCGGAGGAGGAGACGTTAGCGAACTGCGTGACCACCCAGCGGCTGGCGAGGGTGTCCCAGCGCACGGTCGCGTCACCGTCATTGGTGGTCTGGCAGGAGCCGCCGAACCCCGACCACAGGGTGCTGGTGTTGGTCGGGGCGAGGATCGTGGCACCGGTCTTGGAGTACACCGCGTAGGCGGTGTTGACGGTCTCGACGATCTGGGTGGAGCCGACGGCCGCGTTCGGGTCCGGAGGTATGCCGCTGACCGAGTAGTTGGCCGCGCCGATGCCTTCGAAGTTGGTGGACGTCGACACCGCGGCCGGCCCGTTGGTGCTGGTCTGCACGACCGGGTCGGGGATGCCGGCGGCCGGCGGGTGCGGCAGCCGCTCCTCCCCGTCGTCGGACTTGTGCCTGGGGTGGTGAACCTTGGCGGCGTGCAGGGTGCGCAGCGGCGGCGAGGTGTCGTGGCGGACCGCGGGGCCGGAATCGGCGGAGCGGTGCGCTGCGGCCTTGGCGGCGGACGGGGAGGGGGTGGCGGCGTGGACCGCAGGGGCGGTGAGCCAGACGGCCGGGAGCGAGGCCAGCAGGGCGGCGAGCGCGACTGTGCGGCCGCGTCTGAGCTTGGAGCGTGACACTGAACATCCTTTCGAGCAACCGGGGATCGCCCGGGAGACAGGATGGAAGGACGTTCACGCAAGATGCATGCGTGTTCGCACCTCGGATGCTTGCACGGGACATGTCACACCAACAAGACAAGTTGTAGTAGTAAAACGGGAGGGAGCGAAGAATTTACAATCCACAGTCAAGGCACAGCAAAAACAAAGGATTTACCCTGTGCTGCCGGCGCGAGAGCCGCTAGGTCGGCCCAGCACGGGAACCGGCCGGAGTACGACGGCGTCCAACGCCCGCGTTCCCCGTCCTGCAACCCCGACCCGGGAGTCACGATGCCTCGACACCACCGGCCCACCGCGTGGACGCTGGCCGGACTCCTCGCGGCAGCGCTGAGCGCGTGCGGCCCCGGAGCGGGCGCCCCGGCAACAGCACCGAACACCGCCTCAGCCACTGCCTCTTCCGGGACCGGCCCGGCGACCCCAACCGACGGCAGCACCCGCCTGTGCCTCAGCGGCACCGTCCAGGTGCTGTATCCCCCGGCGGACAACCCCCTGCGCAGCTCCTGCGTCCACGTCGGCACGCGCATCGTGGTCACTTTGCGGGTGCGGTCCAACTACCGGTGGGCACCCGTCGTCAGCTCGGCCCCGTCCGTCGTGACGGTCCTTGGCAATCGCGTCGCACCCGACGGAAGCCGGGCCGCCACCGCCCGGGCGGAAGCCCCGGGCACCACCACCCTCAGCTCCGCCGACACCTTCACCCCCGACCCGCACGGCCCGCCCTCCCGAGCCTGGCAGTTGAAGCTCCGCGTCATCCCCTGACGACACCCGCCGGTCGGTCACGGATCGACACGCACCAGCAACCGCCACAACCGGGTCTGCGGGCCGAAACGGTCACCCCGGAAGGCAGAAGTGGCACGCAGCTCCCCCTCCCCCGGACCGGTCGCCCGCACCACAGCCCGCACCATGCCCTCCGACGACTCTGTCTCGACCACGGCCAGCGGCCCGCCGACACTCTCGACGGGCGTCCACCCATAGCCCGGCGAACCGTACAACGTGACCACGACCTCGTCACCCACGCGCACCCACAACGGCGAACCCAGCGGGTCACCCGGCCGGTACGTGACCTCCACCCGCCCCGCGCCTTCCGCGACCATGCCGGGAGCCTAACGCCTTTCGGACTCGCCGAACCGGCTCCGCCGGAAGGTGAATTGACGTTCCCTTGACCCCATCCGCCCCATGTCCCGTCCGTGCCGCATTACGCTCTGCGGGCGGCCACCACCCCGGTAACCCCAGGACCGCTCAGCGACAGCACCGCCCAGGACAGTCACCGGCAAGCACGGCCACGACTATGGGGGTCAACCATGCGCGCATGTGCAACAACGTCCGTAACAGCCGCGATTCTGCTTCTCACCGCCACCGCCTCAGGCACCGCCCAGGCCGGGGCCGCAGCTCCCGGGGCCCAACCCGTCCGCCTCGTCTCGCCCGGCGATCCATACGCGGCCTGCGACATCAGCGGCGACGGCAGCGGCACCAGCTACCCCTCCGCCGAGGAAGAACCGTACATCGCCGCGAACCCCAGGAACCCGGCGAACGCCGTCGGCATTTTCCAGCAGGACCGCTGGTCCAATGGCGGCGCCCGGGGCCTCACCGCCAGCTACACCACCGACGGCAGCCACTTCACCGAGACACCGCTGCCCTTCACCCACTGCGCCCCCGGCGGCCTGCCCTTCCAGCGCGCTTCCGACGGCTGGGTCAGCTTCGGCCCGGACGGCACCGCCTACTCCAGCGGCCTGGTCTTCGACGCCACCGACGCCCGCAACGGCGTCGCCGCCTCCACCTCCTACGACGGCGGTCGCACCTGGAAACACACCAGCCTGCTCATCGACGACACCCAGGCGCAGTTCACCGACGACAAGAACTCCGTCACCGCCGACCCGCTGCACCCCGGCACCGCCTACCAGGTCTGGGACCACATCAACGAGAACGACTCCGCCGGCATCTACGACGGCCCCGCGTACATCTCCGTCACCCGCGACGGCGGCCGCACCTGGTCCAAGGCCCGGCCCTTCGTGGACACCAGCGTCGTGCCGCACTCCCAGACCATCGGCAATGTCATCGTCGCCGACCCGCGCACCGGCACGCTGTACGACGTCTTCGACTGGCAGACCTACGAAATCGACAGCAGCGGCAACTTCACCCCTACCGACCTGCACTTCGGCATCGTGAAGTCCACCGACCAGGGCCACACCTGGAGCAAACCGGTCACCGTCGCGAAGGACACCGCCACCGCCGAGGTCGACCCCAACGCCCCCGACGACGCCACCAAAGCCCTCCGGGCGGGCGGTGACCTGCCCAACATCGCCATCGACCCGCGCACCGGCGAGCTCTACGTCGCCTACGAGGGCTCGGACTTCAACGGCGGCAGCTACAACAGCATCGAACTCGTCCACTCCACGGACGGCGGCACCACCTGGTCCGCGCCGAAACTCGTCAACCAGGCGCCCGACTCCCCCGCCTTCACCCCCTCCATCGCCGTCGACACGCACGGCACCGTCGCCATCACCTACTACGACCTGCGCTACCTCACCGCCGGCAACACCACCACACTGCCCACCGCCGCCTGGCTGCTGACCTTCCCCCGCGGCGCCCAGGCCCACCCCGCCGAACGCCGCATCTCCCGCATCTTCGACTGGCTGCAGGCCCCCTACGCCGGCTGGGGCCACTTCCTCGGCGACTACGAAGGCCTCACGACGGACGGCTCCGGCATACGTCCGCTCTTCGTCGAGACCAACGACAACGCCCCGCAGAACTCCACCGACGCCTACAGCGGCCTCTTCCATGCGACCACCCAGCACGGCCCCGCCGCCACCACCGCGTCACCGTCCCCGCGGACTGCCCTCCCCGCCGCAGCTGAACCGCACCGCTTCGTTCGGTAGACACCACTCCCACTGCTGGGGACCCTCCTATGTGGCTGGTGCTGAGCGGATCGGTAGGGACCTCTGCGCCGCCGGTCCGGGCGTTTGGCGGTCCCGGCGGTGTCAGGGCGCGCGGCCTCCTGGACCAGCGTCTTGAGTTCCGCGTCCCGCACCTGACGGGCGGAGGGCGACGCCTGGCGCTGCTCGACACCGCCGAAGCGGTGCCGGTGCTCGTCGATGAACGCCACGAGCGGCCGCGCTCGACATCCCTTACTCCCCGCGCACCGTTCCCACCAGGGGCGGATGAGGTTTTCGAGGGCAGGATGGACGCGAGGTGGCCAACTGTGTTGATCTTGTGCAGCTTTTGTCGGCGCGGCGCTCGGACACTTGGACAAAAGGCTGTCTGAGCTGCGGAAACACCACCGTGCTCGGGCCGAGTCGGAGGCCCCGGGTACTCTGCGGCCGGACCGACGACCACATAACTCTGGCCCCCGCTCGTCGTCAGGTGACATGATCCGGGGCACAGAAGCGGAGCCCAACCCGCCGCTTCAGGTTCCCCGGGAGGACACATGGCGCAACGGAGCCGTTCGCCGCAGCATCCGGACGAGGCACCCGACGACCGCGCGGGTCTCGACCGTCGCACGGTGCTCGGGTACCTGCTCGCGGCCCCGACCCTAGCCGTGGGGGTATGGGTGGGCGCGGACGCGCTCGACGGACAGGTTGCCGAGGCCGCGGTGCCGTCACTCCCTCAGCCGGAGGACCTGTTCGATCTCGGGGACTTGCAGAACCTGGCGGCGGCGCCCACAGCCGGGCTGATCTCGGTTCAGGTGCACTCCGACGGCACCGCGTCGTTCGCGGTGCCGCGGGCGGAGGTGGGCCAGGGCATGACCACCGCGGTGGCCATGATGATCGCGGAGGAGATGGACCTGCCCCTGGACAAGGTCCGCGTCACTCTGGCCGACGCCCGCCCCGAACTGCTGATGAACCAGCTGACCGGCGGGTCGAACTCGATGCGCAGCATCTACCTCCCGGTCCGCACCGCCGCAGCCGTCGCACGGCAGCAGCTTGTCTCGACCGCCGCCGGACTCTGGGACGTACCGGCGTCCGAACTGACCACCAGGGACGGCGTGGTCACGTACCGCTCCGAGCGAAGCGCGAGCTACGGATCCCTGGCGACGGCCGCCGCCGGCACGCGGACGACCCCGGTCTCCGCCCAGCTGAAGTCGGCGTCGCAGTTCACCGTCCTGGGCACCCCACGCGGCCGCGTCGACGCACTGGACATCGCGACGGGACGCAAGCAATTCGGGATGGACCTCCAGGTCCCGGACGCCAAGCCGACGATGGTACGCCGCCCGCCAACGATCAACGGCACGGTCGTGTCGGTCTTGAACACCAACACCGTGCGGAACATGCCGGGGATCACCGACGTCGCGGTCGTCTCGCACGGGGTGGCGGTGCGCGGCGCGACGTTCGGCCAGTGCATCGACGCGCTGCGGGCACTGGAGGTGACCTGGGGGCCCGGAACGGTGGACGGCGAGTCGGACGACACCGTACTGGCCAAGCTCAAGGCCGCTGCCCTGCCCATGGTCGTACCACCGCTGCTGACCGAGAGGGTCGACGCCGAGTTCACCTTCGCGTTCGCCAGCAACAGCCCGCTGGAGCCGGACAACGCGATCGCCGACGTCCGGTCCGACCGCGCCGAGATCTGGTCCAGTCTCAAAGTCCCTATCGTGGCCCAACGGGAGATCGCCACCCAGCTCGGGCTGCCCGCAGAATCCGTCACGGTGCACGTGGTGGAGGGCGGCGGTTCGTTCGGGCGCCACCTCTTCCACGACGTGGCCGCGGAAGCCGCCGAAATCTCACAGAAGATGGGCAAGCCGGTCAAGTTGTCGTGGTCGAGGACCGACAGCTTCCGGCAGGGCCGGACGCACCCCATGTGCGTCTCGCGGGTGCGCGCGACGTACGCGCTGGGCAACGTCCTCAGCTACGAGCAGCGCCACACCAGCGTGCAGACCGACTTCGGTCACGGGCTGGGCGAGATGATCACCGCGACGGCCGCGGCCCTGCCCGTGGCCGGCAACCTCAGCTTCGCCGAGACCATCTTCGAACTGACCCAGTCCTCGCCCTACGACTTCGGCGTCACCACCCAGCTCCTCAACGAAGTGCCGCTGCGGTTCAACACGGGCAGCATGCGCAACATCTATTCGCCGAACGTGGTGTGCGCGCAGGAACTCGTCGTCGACCGGCTCGCCGCGAAGATGGGCAAGGACCCGGTGGCGTTCCGCCGCGCGTTCCTCAAGGACGACCGGCTGCGAGCCGTGCTGGACAAGGCGGCCGAAGCCGGCGGTTGGGGAGCGTCGCTCCCGCCCGGCGTCGCCCAGGGCATCGGCCTCCACGCGGAGTACCGCGGCGGGGTCGCGGCCCTGGTAGAGATCGACTGCCGCCCGGAGACGGTGAACCGGAAGGTCAAGGATGGCGTCACCGGGCCCCGCGTCTCCAAGGCGCTGATGGTCGTGGACGCCGGCTTCGCCATCAACCCCCGGGGTCTGGAGGCCCAGATGATGGGCGGGCTGCAGGACGCCATGGCCATGTGCCTGACCTCCAGTCTGCATATCAAGGACGGCATCCCGCTGGAGGGAAGCTGGGACAACTACTTCTACACGCGGCAGTGGAACGCTCCGCTCGACCTGCGCGTCATCGTGATGCCGCCTACCACGGGCAAACCCTCGGGCGCCGGTGAACTCGGTGTCGCCCCCGCCTTCGCCGCGATCGCCTGCGCCTACGCGCGCGCCACCGGCACGATGCCGACCAGTTTCCCGATCAACCACGGCGCCCTCGGCTTCGAACCGCTGCCGCTTGAGCCGTCCACACCGCAGTCCCCCACCGACGGTCTCGACCGCGCCTACTGAGGAGTCCCGTGTCCAGCCACACCTTCAAGCTCAACGGCCGGCAGATCACGGTCGAGGCCGAGGACGACGTACGGCTGCTGTGGGTACTGCGCGATCTGCTCGGCGTGACCGGCCCGAAGCACGGCTGCGCGCTGGGCGTGTGCCAGGCCTGTACCTCCCACATCAACAACCGGGCGTTCAACCCGTGTTCGGTCCCGGTCTCGCAGATCCACCCGGGCGACGAGATCACGACGATCGAGGGGCTGCCCGCGACCGTGGGAAAGGACCTGCACCCGATGCAGGAGGCCTGGCTGGAGCACGATGTCGCCCAGTGCGGCTACTGCCAGCCCGGCCAGATCATGGCCGCCGTCGCAAAGGTCAGACAGGTGGCCGCGGAGGGCCGCGAGATCACCGACGGGGATCTCGACGAGATACGCAACATATGCCGCTGCGGTACGTACGCCAGGATCCGCGAGGCGATCAAGGCAGGCGCCAAGAAGATGTGAGACAGGGCGCGGGGTCCGCGGGGCGTTGGCGGCGCTCACGTCCCGCTCCGCGAGCTGTACGGGCGCCGGTACATCATCCGTGCTGGTCAAGCCGCGTGTAAGTACTCGTGGAGGATCCCGCCCAGTCGATCTTGTCGACGGACCTGTCGACGGACCTGTCGACGGACCTCCAGACGCGAGATCCGCGCAGGCTCGGTGACGGGTCGGTCCCGGCCTCCCTCAGGATCTCCTATACCGTGGAGGTGGCCACCTTCACCCCCAGCACGAACAGCTCGCCGTGCACCCTCTTGTAGCCCCAGCTAGGATTTCCTTCCCCGTGCTCGGACCCGTCGGGGTCGTCGCGGTACGCCAGTACGTCGCCGCGATCGTCCTGATAACCGTCGGCCGGCCCCGTCTGCGGACCTTCACCTGGCAGCAGTGGCGGCCGGTACTGCTGCTGGCCCTGGTGTTCGGCACGATGAACCTGTCCCTGTACAGCGCCATCGACCGCACGCAAGGATCGGCGGCCGCCGCCGGACTCTCCGCCCTGATGTTCCTGCCGGTCGGACTCGTCATCGTCGTCCAGCATCCGCCGACCGCGGGAGCCGCCGCCTACTCTGTCGCCGCCGGCGTTCTCTCCTCAGCCGTGCCGTATCTCGCGGACCTGTTCACTTTGCGCCGCGTACAGGCCCATGCCTTCGGGCTCTTCATGAGCGTCAACCCGATCCTGGCTGCCGTGGCCGGATGGATCATCCTCGGGCAGAACCTGGGATGGATCGAGTGGGCCGGCGTCGGAGCCATCGTCGCCGCCAACGCGCTCAGCATCCTCACATCGCGCACCTGACGGAACGCCGTGTCGCGCCGCGGCTGATCGCCGACCACCGGGCCACGCAGCCTCCAGGGCGGCGGCGAACTGCGGCACGGGGCCGCCCGCGGTCTTCGCGGACGGCCCCGTGGCCTGCTCAGGGGCGGAGCGTCACCAGGGGGACGGCGCCGGGGGTGTGACGACGGGCGGGCGGTCGTCGCAGGTGATGGTGTTGGGGAGTTCCCACGGGGCCAGCCAGGGACCGGTGGTGCCGCCGCCATCGTTGCCGCCGAGGTCGGTCAGGGTGAACTCCGAACCGGTGGCGGGGAAGTTGAACGAGCCGCAGTTGTTCACGCCGACCGCGCCGACGTTACGGGCGTCCACATTCTCGAAGGTCGCCGACCCCGCGGCCCGGGCGCTGACCACGGAGGTGCCGGTGCCGTCGACCCTGACGTCCTTGAAGTGGACGTTCGTGATCGTGTACTTGTCCTTCACCGGCCAGTCGGTGACCAGCATGATGGCGTTGTAGGTGTTGTCGAGGAAGGTGTCACCGGTCACCTGGATGTCCGCGTCGATGTTCTTCTCCAGGGCGTAGAACCAGATGGCACCGAGACCGATCTTCCAGTTCAGCTCGTAGGTGCCGGCCCGTACGGTGGTGTTGCCGGTGATCCACAGGTGCCCGGTGAACGGCTCGGCACCGAAGCGGGAGCCCACGTGCAGGGCGCTGCCCTCGCGGATCGGGTCGGCGATGAGGTTGTCCGAGACCGTGTTGTCGGTGCCGCCGTAGATCGCGATGCCGTTGGCGAGCACCGGCGTCTGTACGGTGTTGTGGTCGAAGGTGTTGCGGGCGTTGCCGGTCTTCTCCGACCACATGGCCAGCCCGTCGTCACCGGTGTTGCGGACGAAGTTGTTCTGTACCAGCGAATCCGTCACGCCGGTGTGGAAGTTGAGGCCGTCGGCGATCTGGTCGGCGATGACGTTGCCGGTGATCCGCAGGTTCGACATCGGCCCGTCGAACCACATGCCCACCTTGGTGTGGTGGATGTAGAGGCCCTCGATCGTCGAGTCGCTGAGCGCCCCGCCGATGCCGTTGACCTGGTCGGTGTCGATCCGCTCGCGGACGTCGCCCTCGATCGCGAAGCCCGACAGGTGGACGTTGTGGCTGCCGCCCGCCGACGCGTCCTTGCCGTAGAAGCCGACGCCGGTGTGCACCGAGCCGTCGGGGGCAGGGGCGTCGAGCGTGACCTGGTGGCCCTTGATGATCGTGTACCAGCTGCCGGCGCCCTCGATCGTCACGTCGTCCACGACGACGTGCCGGTTCACCTGGTACGTGCCCGGCGGGATGTAGACCACTCGATGCCCGCGCCGGGCGAACGCGATGGCCTTGTCGATCGCCCCGGCCGAGTCCCGCCGTCCGGTCGGATCGGCGCCGAAGGCGAGCACGTTCGCCGCGCCGATCGCGACGTGCGGGGCGGCGACCAGCTGCGAGTCGAGCAGGTCGACGGTCGTCGGCACGGCCCCGGGGCGCGTGGGGACCGCCAGCCGGACCGTGTCACCCGCCTTGTACGTCCTCCCCAGCAGCAGACGCTGCTCGTCGTAGAAGTGGTTCGGCCGGAACGGCTTGGCGATCACCGGAGCCGGCGTGGTGGCGCTGGGCACACAGCCGCACTCGGTGATCCACCAGTCGTCGTGCAGCAGCCCGGCGTTGGGGTCGTTGGTGAACGGATACTGGTTGTACAGCCACGCGTACTGCGAGGTCAGCGTCATCGTCGTCCGGTCGCGCCCGTTCACCGTCACGTCGAGCGGCGCCGTGATGCCACCCCCGTTCGGCGCGTCCGGAATGCTGTACCGCACGGTGATCGCATTGGCGGCGCTCGGCAGGGTGAACTCCACGTACTGCCCCTGCTCCAGCGTCACCGCCTTCCGTCCGGACGCCTCCGCAGGCAGCGTGTACGCGCTCCGGTCCGGCCCGATGACCTTCCCGTTAGTCGCGGCGTTCTCCGCCTCCTGCTCGGCGAACCCGAGGTCGGCCCCCCGCCCCGTCACCAGCGCCGGATCCAGCCCCGCCCGCGTCACGACGGCCTCCGCCGCCTCCTCCGTGCCGGCCTGAGCCGTCCCGCCGAGGCCGAGGCCGATCCCGGCCACCACCGTGACCACCGCAATGGTTCTTCGCCACGCTCTCCTGCTGCTCCGTGCCATCCCCAGCTCGTTTCTCTCGTAAGGCGCGCCCGCCCGGGACGTTCGAGGCGGAGCGGACATCGTGAGGTGAGGCGACAGTAAGGACCCGGCGCACCGCTCCACAAGGTTCCTGCGAGATGTTTTCCAGAGCTGCCATGAAAGTTACAAATCAGTGTTCATTTTTTGCATCACTTGCATGATTCATTGCGGCGCCAGCCAGGGAGGCGTGACCGTGACACGCAGCGGTGCTGGGAGTATCCGAGAATCGGCTGGTCCCAGCGAGCTTCACCCCGCACGGGCCGAGCGGGAAGGACCCCCGCCGCGCACCCCGCCCGGCATCGCTGCAAATGCGTCGGCCCTTTCGCGACAGCAGTGCCGCTGCCGAGCGCCTCCGCGAGACCTGCCCCCTGGACTTGGTCTTGGGTGGACCCAGGCGGAGGTGGTTGTTGTCCACGCAGGAAAGCGACCAACGCACGAACAGGGTGCGCTGGGGCAGGTGGATATCGCTCCAGTGCAGGCCGAGGGCTTCGACGCGGCGAGCAGCACCGCCCAGAGGCCTTCGCATCCCGCTGTGTCCCGGGTCGATGTCACTTCCGATCCAGGGAACGGCGCGGGAGTTGCCGGGGACTGCTCGTGGACGACTCCCTCATGGAGTCCTGGTCACAGGATTTGCTGCTCCTACGGGTTGACGGTGATGGTGAAGGTCGAGGTCGGGTTGTAGATGTCGACGTAGTTGTTGCTCTCGGTCAGGTGGTTGAACGTCGCCGAGCCCACGGCCGGCCCCTGGCCCGACTCGGGCTGCGGGTTGGCCCAGACGCCGTAGCCGGACTTGGCGTTGTAGGCGTCACCACTCTGCTTCGCCCCGCTGATGGAGACGTTGGTGAAGATAGTGTCCTTGACCGGATTGAGCGCCGTGCTGCCGGAGTAGTCGGTCTGGAACATGATCCCGGCGTACGTCGGGTCGGTGATGTCCGTGTTGTTCACCCGGATCCCCTGCAGTGGCTGGGTCGCGGAGAACACCCAGATCGCCGGGAACACCTGGCCGCCCCAGAAGTGGCCGCCATCGCGCGCCAGCGAGACGTTCTGGATCGTGGTCGGCTGGGTGCCGAATCCCTGGAAGGGGTAGCCGAAGTTCAGCGAGCTGATGGTGATGCCCGCGTACGTCAGCGTGTCGGCCACGTACAGGTTCTGCAGGGTGTTGTTCTCGCCGCCGTATACGGCGACGCCGGCGGCCCGCCAGGGGGTGAGGGCCGTCAGGTTCTGGAAAGTGTTGCCGGTCAGGTCCGAGGAGTTGTGGTCCTGGGCGGCGAACAGCACGAAGCTGTCGTCGCCGGTGGACCGGGCCTCGTCATTGCTGACCAGGTTGTTCTGACTGCCGTTGGTGAGGTTGATGCCGTCCGCGTAGGTGTCGCGGATACGCATGTTCGTCGCGGTCAGCCCGGTCACGTGGGTGCCCCAGATGGCGCACACCTGATGCTCGATCCAGATGTTGTCGATGGTGACGTTGGAGACGTCGGTGAGATCGAAGACCTTGCCGGGGCCGTCGATGCGCGAGGTGTAGTCGCCGAACCAGCCGAAGCCACTGAAGGTGGAGCCGTTGGCGCTGGCCGGCACCGACCAGCCGACGTCCGTGTTGTCCTGTGTGGTGGGGGCGTTGAACTGGGTGTACCAGGGTCCCGCGCCGATCACCTTGACGGCCTTGCCGTAGACCTGGAACTTGCTGGAGGTCTGGTACTGCCCGGCGGGCAAGTAGACGCCGACAAGCTTGCCGGTGGTGTCCTGGCGGACGGTGTCGAGCGCGTTCTGCACGTCCTGCTGGGCGAACCCGGCGGGGGTGAGGTAGGCGTTCGGGTCCGGGTTGGCGACCGGGGCGACCTGCTCGGTGTTGACGTAGTCGATCGCGTACTGCGAGGTGTTGGCGGAGTCCTTCTGCAGCTTGATCACGCTGCCCGCGGGTACGGTCTGGTTGAGCATCACGTGCGCCTCGTCGTAGATGTGACGCGGTCCTCCGGCGCTGGGGTCGTTGCCAGGACCGGTCTCCGCGCCGTACAGCCAGGCGAACTTGGAGTTCAGCGTGATGGTCTGCAGGAAGGCACCGTTGACGTAGACGTCCAGAGTGGCAGTGGCACCGCCGCCTCCGGGGGCGTCCGGGATGGAGAAGCGGGTGACCAGGGTGTTGGTGCTGGCCCGGGTCGACCACTGGACGTAGGAGCCGGTGGAGTTCAGCGTGACGGCCTTGCGCCCGGAGGCCTCACCGGCGAGGTCGCCGATGGTGCGGTTGGGGCCGACGACGGCAGCGCCGCCGCCGGTCTGGCCGTCCTCAGCCTGGTAGACGTCGTACGGCATGTTGGCGCCGCGGCCGACGAAGAACGAGGTGTCGCTGGTGTTGTTGGCCTGCTTGACCGACAGTTCGTTGGCGTCGACGGCTATCACGGTGTGCACCGTGTACTTGCCGTTGACGGCCGTCCAGCTGCCCAGGTTCACCGGAGGAGCGCTGGCGCCGGAAGCGAGCGCGCCGGAGTAGGAGCCCGTGAGGGTGGTGAGCGTCTTACCGGTGCTGTCGAGCAGGGTGAGCGTGATGCCGTGGGCGCCACCGGCCGTGGCGACGGTGCCCTGGTTCTTCAGCGTCACGGAGAAGTTGACGGTGTTGCCCGCCGACGGGTTGTTGGGGGTCCAGTCGACGCTGGAGGCGATCAGGTCGGAGCTCTGGACCGGGGCGACGACCAGGTTGTTGGGGTTGGTGTAGTTGTTGTTGTTGTAGTTCAGCTCGATGAAGCTCTGCGCCTCGTCGACCTTCGCGGTGAGCTGGTAGCTGCCCGCCGTCTGCGGGCCGATCGCGGCGGACACCGTGGCGGACGCGCCGGCCGCCAGCGCGCCGACGGAGGCGGTGCCGACCTTGGTGCTGCCCAGGTAGAAATTGACGTTGGAGGCAGGGGACGCGGCCGTGCCGACGTTGGCGACCGTCGCGGACACGGTCACCGGGTCGGTCTCCACCGGGGCGGACGGCGACCACGAGGACGTGCTGACCGTCAGGTCGGGGTTCGGCGCGGGGGTGCCGATCACCTGGAACTCGGCGACCTGCCCGCCGGGGGCCCCGCTGTTGCTGGTGATGCTCAGCTCGACATCCGCGACCCTGGCACTCACCGGGATGGTGACGGTATTGCCGCTGTTGGGGTCGAAGGTGTACGTCTGCGCGGCGGAGATACTGGTGAAGCTGGTGGCGCTCTGCTCACGGCCCAGCACCTGGATGGTCTGGGTGCGGGTGGACCACGCCGCGGCCGGGTTGAGCTTCACCACGACGGAGTTCACATCGGCGTTCCCGCCGAGCTTGGCGGTGAGCTGGCTCGGGTACGACGAGCCCTCGAAGTACGTCGTGACATCGCCGTCATTCGCGTTCGCCGGGGCGTAGGTGAAGGTGTACGGAGTACCGGTGATCGGCTTGCCGAGCGCCAGGTTGGTGCCGCCTCCGCCGCCGCTGCTGCCGGTACGGGTGACCGTGTTGCTGGCCGCCGACACGTTCCCGGCAGCGTCGTGCGCCTTGACGTAGTAGGACACCGTCGCCGTGGCGGCCTGGGAGTCGGTCCAGGTCAGGGTGGAGCCGCCGACAGTGGTGGCCAGCGCGCCGTTGCGGAAGACGTCGTAGCCGGTGACGCCGACATTGTCGGTCGACGCCCCCCAGGTCAGAGCGATCTGGCCGGACTGCGGCTGGGTGTAGGCGAGAGTGCCGGGCGCGCTGGGCGGGGCGGTGTCGCCGCTGCTCGGCCCGTACACCTGGAACTCGGAGATCTGACCGGCTGGCCACGCCGTGTTGGCCGTGATCAGCAGCCGCAGGTAACGGGTGCCGGTGGCCGCGAAGTTGACGGTCACCGTGCTGTTGGTCGCCGGGTCGAAGGTGTACGAGGCGGATGCGACGATCCCGGTGAAGTTGCTGCCGTCGGTGCTGCCCTGGACCGACAGCGTCTGGGACCGGGCGCCCCAGCCGGAGACCGGTACCTGTAGCACGACCTGGTTGACGCTGGTGGACGCGCCCAGGTCGACCTGGAGCCACTGCGGGAAGGCGTTGTTGGCGCTCTCCCAGTAGGTGGACTGGTTGCCGTCGTTGGCGTAGGCCGGTGTGTAGGTCTGGTTGTAACTGCTGGCACTCATGGTCTTGCCCGCCGCGAGGTTGGGTCCGGTGGCGGCGTGGGCGGGTGCGGCCTGCAGCAGCGTCAGCAGACTGGCCAGCATGCTGAGCAGTGCGAGCACGGCTGTGCGCTGCCTGTGTGACGCGGGCAGTACGGAGGGTCGTCCGATGGTTCTCATCCTCGTCCTCGACTCCTTTGGCGGGGTGGGGGGGTACGGACGCGAGGGTTGGCGAACGCGGTGACTCTGCGGCTCCAGCAACGCCGAAAATTACAGCGATGGTTCGAATTAGCAACCGCAGACTGATAGAAAATTGCAGCTAACTGTTAGAAAATTACAGACGAGCAATGAGCACGTCAATAGTCGTCACAGTGCCCAGAGTTGCCGCGTCGAGGACGGCCGAACGCGGATCGCCACACGGCGGACCCTGTCCTTGCCGACAACCTCATCCGCCCAGTTCAAGCGGCATGCTGGTAGTCGTGCAGGAGGCCGCCGAGGCGTCGCCGATGTCTCGGCCCGGACCCTGGCCGAGGTCTTCCGGCTGCTCGCGACCGGTGACGCCAGCCTCGCCCAGATCCCGCAGAGCCATTTCGCCTACGTCAATGTGCTGCGCCGCCAGGGCACGCCCGAGCAGCGCAAGTTCCTCTTCGCCGAGCTGCTGGCAGGCCGGCGCTTCGGCGACGCCCGGTCCGAGACCGGCACCAAGCACGTCCAGGACATCCGTACGCGGCTGGAGCGGGCCGCCGACGGCTCGTACGTCCTGACCGGGGTCAAGCACTACTCCACCGGCGCCCTGTCCGCCGACTGGATCCCTGTGCTCGCCCGGGCGGAGGGCGACCTGCTTCATGTCGCCTACGTACCGCGCGACGCGCCCGGCCTCACCGTCGTCGACGACTGGGACGGCATGGGCCAGCGCACCACCGCCAGCGGCACCGTCCGCCTCGATGGCGTCGCCGTCCCCGCGGACCGCGTCGTCCCGCATCACCTCACCTTCACCGGGCCTCAACTTCACGGCTCCATCGCCCAGTTGCTGCACGCAGCCATCGACACGGGGCTGGCGGGAGCGGCTCTGGAGGAGGCCGCCGAGTTCGTACGCACCCGCAGCCGGCCCTGGTCCGAGGTCCGGCTTCGACACCGCGGCCGAGGACCCGCTCCTCATCCAGCGCTTCGGGGAGCTGGCCCTGCAGGTCCGCGCCGCCGACGCGCTTCTGGAGGCCGCCGCCCGGGCCGTCGGCGCCGCGCAGGCCGATCTGGCCGCCGCCTCCGCCGCCGAGGCGTCCATCGCCGTGGCCTCCGCGAAGGCCTTCGCGGCCGGCGCCGCCGTTGAGGTCTCCTCCGCCCTGTTCGAGGTCGCCGGCACGCGGGCCGCCCTGGGCAGCCTCAACCTCCACCAACGGCGACAGCCGCTTGGCCCTGGGCGAAGGCGTTCACCACCTGCTGGCATCGGCTGACCGCCCTGCCCGCCGTCACCTGACGACCAACCGACGAGAACAAGAAGGAGCAGACCTGCACGACCTCCGGGTGCCGTGGAACCCCGGCGCGGCCGCAGCGACACGCGAAGGCCTCACCCGCGATCACGCGGAACAAAAAAGGGCGAACCGACGGCCCGGTCAGGCAATCACACCCACTGACGAACCGAGGCTAACTCCCAGGTGCGCGGTTAAATCACAATCGAGGACCCAGAGAAGGCAGCCGATCTCCATCCATGTCGGAAAGTCATGCGTTCGCCCATTGAACCTCCTAGCCGCGTACGACGTATTAGTCACTATGAGTGGCGTTGCACCCACCCGGAAGACAACCACGGGAACGCGACGATCGCCGAGGTGGCGGCTACGCGTTGCGAACACAGCGCCGAGAGAAAGGACCGAACGATCTCAGTAGAATCGAACCATCCCGTCAGCAGCGTCGATCTTGACGTACCCGTCCCGGCGCGGCAAGGGAACGAGACAGGTGAAGTGCTCGGTCGCAACCATGTGCTGGGCCTTGATGGGCTCCGTGGCTTGGCTGCACTGTACGTGCTCCTATTTCACTGCTGGCTACTAACCTTTCCGGGGTTTCCCGACAACTCGGGTCCCTCCTGGCTGGGCTGGCTGATGTACGGGCGTCTCGCCGTTGTCTTCTTTCTGGCTCTGTCCGGTTTCTCCTTAGCTATCTCTCCAGCGCGTAACGGTTGGCATCTGGGCGGCGTTCTTCGTTTCCTGCGTCGGCGCGCTTGGCGAATTCTGCCTCCATACTGGGCGGCACTCACGTTGAGCTTGATAGTTGCTCGGTTTGTGATGCCCGCCTCGCATTTTGGACCGCCGAGCGACAAATCGATTCTGGTGTACGGTCTCGTAGTCCAAGACATATTTGCGGCTCCAACGCCGAATGGGGCATTCTGGTCGATCGGCGTGGAGGCGGAGCTCTATCTCGTCTTTCCGTTACTCCTTGTAATCCGGCGGCGGCTGGGGGCAGTAATCCTGGTTGCGTGCGTGACTCTCCTGGTGGTCGCACGCGGCTTGTCAGCGGCAAACGCCTCCCCGGTAGAAGGTATGAACTGGCTAACTCCGAATCTCGCCCCTGTATTTGTTGCCGGCCTGGTTGCCGCGGGTGTGATTGTTGCACCTGAGAAGGCCCGGCGCCTGCCATGGCATTGGCTCACCGCCCTGGCCGCCATGCCAGTTTTGACACTTGTTTCCATCAAAGGATCGGTTTGGACGGTAGACCATTATTTCTGGGTGGATCTTGACGTCGTGCCCGCCATGACGATGCTCCTTGCGGCGGTTGCTACAGGCAGACCCGCCTTCCTCATGTGGCTCCTGGCTACGCGACCCATTCGCAGCCTCGGCAACTTTTCATACAGTCTCTACCTCATCCATTTGCCGATTGTCATGATTGTCAGTCGAAAAATCGCCCCGCAGTACGTATTACCCGGCTTACCTGCATTCTGGTTCACGCTGATGCTGGGACTGCCCGCTTCGGTGCTGGGAGCACGACTATTTGCCAAGATCTTTGAGATGCCTTTCAAGCGGAACCGATCTTGGAAGTCCATGTCCTCGGCAGGACGTTCACGCTGGGCAGGCATGCGTTTGAGCCTCCGTCAGCTGCTTCACGATGACGAGCCTGATAAGAATTGACGATGGGCTGCGGGAAGATGTAGGTCGATGGCAGATCCAGGGCAACTTCAAAGTCGCATGCATCGTGGGATGCTCTCTGCATCGGTGCTGGTCACGGTCGGTCTCAACCTGACCGAGCTCGGCAGAGCGGATGATCGTTGGGTGGAACTCGGTTCGCGACGATGCGGCTCGGCAGCTGTCGCCGTCCTGTTCACCTGCGAGTCGATAGCGTCCGCGCCATGCTTTCTTGAGCATTGAGAAGCTCGTCACCGTGCTCGAGTGTCCAGCGTCCGAGCGCCTTCATCGGGCCGTCGACCAGGCTCTCGCCCAGGTTGGTCAGACGGTATTCGACTCGAGGTGGGGCCTCGGCGTAGGCGCGGCGGTTGACCAGCCGGACGCCATGGTCACCGGGGGGAAGGGGTCCTACGGGTGCGGGCACGCGGCGCCCCGAAGCGGGGAACCGGCGGCAGTGGCGACACTGCCACCATAGTGGTTGACGGACCGCACCCCGGCTCCGCGTCCAGCCGGGGTTGCCGGCGGACGCCGGTGCGTCACCGCGGGGTCCGCCCCCGTGTACGCATCATTGGCCTATACATGCCAACCCGTTGCCCCTATCCTGAGCCGGACGTCATCAAAGAGCGCTCTCACTCGCTTCGGTCTCACCCCCCCAGACGGAAGAGGAAGTGTCATGAGACGCAAGATCGGTATGCTCATCGGCCTGTCCGCCTTGCTCGCGGCCGCCGTGGGAGGCACCGGCTCCGTCGCGGCGACCGCCGCTCCGGCCACGGACTCTCACGTCACGGCCGACTCCCGAGCCCTGGACCCCGTGGTCACGGCCATGGCCCGGGACCTGGGCCTGTCCAAGGCCGATGCCCGGCGGCAGCTAAGCCAGGAAGCAGCCGCCACACGTGTCGCGCCGAAGGCGAAACAGGCCGCCGGAACCTCGTACGGTGGTTCGTGGTTCGACCCGGCGAGCGGTAAATTGGTCGTCGGCGTCACCGACGCCCACGCGGCTGCGGCCGTAAGAAGGACCGGGGCGGCCACGGCGGTCGTGGCGCACACCGCCGGACAACTGAACTCGGCGAAGTCCGCGATCGACGCGGTGGCCAGGAAGCACAAGGCCCCGGCCGGCGTGAGCAGTTGGCGCGTCGACCCCCGGACCAGCAGCGTCGTGATCGACGTACGAACCGACGCCGCACAGGAACCGGCGGTGCGCACGTTCATCGCCCAGGCCGAGCAGCGCGGCACCGCCGGGATCGTCACCGTGCACCGGACGACAGACGCCGCCCCGACAACGTTATCAGCAGGCACAGTCGGCGGAGACCCGTACTACAGCCACGGCATCCGCTGTTCCATCGGCTTCTCGGTGTACGGCGGTTTCGTCACCGCGGGCCACTGCTCCCAGGTAGGGGCAGCCGTCTACGGCTGGGACAACTCCTACATAGGCAACTTTCAGGCCGGTACCTTCCCCGGGAACGACTACTCCTGGGTGAACGTCGGCAGCGGCTGGTGGACCGTACCGGTCGTGCTCGGCTGGGGCACCGTCTCCGACGCCCTGGTACGCGGCTCCGCCGAGGCACCGGTCGGCGCCTCGGTATGCCGCTCGGGGTCCACAACCCACTGGCACTGCGGCGCGATCCTCGGCACGAACGAGACGGTCAACTACAGCCAAGGCAGCGTCTACGGGCTGACGGAGACCAACGTGTGCGCCGAACCGGGCGACTCCGGCGGCTCCTTCATCAGCGGTGACCAGGCCCAGGGCGTCACCTCCGGCGGCTACGGCAACTGCACCTCCGGCGGCGAAACCTGGTTCCAGCCGGTCAACCCGATCCTGGCGGCGTACGGCCTCACGCTGCAGACGGCCTGACGACGGCGCGGCGACCGCCCTCCGGCCTGCCCCGGTTCGCGACGAGCCGGGGCAGGCCGGCGCGGACCCGTGGGATCCTGTTGACCATTTCGATGGCGGTGGCCGCATGGCGTTGACCTGCGGAGACACCTCCCACTCCAGGGCGTCCACGTCAGCTCAGTAACCCGGGCGTGAAGGCCCGGGCTCGCGCTCATGAAGTCCTGTCAACTGACGGCCTTCAGGGTCGCCGCGACGATCGGGCCTGCAAACTTGTAGCCCTCGCCGCTGTTCGGGACGATAGCCGCAGCGGCCACGTCACCGCGGTACGCGACGAACCAGCTGTTGGGTTTGCTCTGCCCGTCGACCTCGGCAGTGCCAGTCTTGGCGCCGATGTCGCCGCTGAGCCCGGCCATCGCCGGGGCCGCCGTCCCGGACTGCGCGGTCAGCCGCATCATGGAGCGGACCTGCGTGGCCACCGAGGCGCTCAACTGTCGTGGAGCCTTGGCGAGCGTTCGGCCGTCGACCGACGGCGAGACGATGAACGGCTGGTGAAATCCGGCGGCCCTGACGGTCGAGACGACGGACGCCATGGCCAGCGGGCTCATCAGGTCTTTGCCCTGCCCGATGTACGACATGGCCTTCAGCGAGCCGGCAGCAGCGGGGACGCTGCCGCTGTAGGCGGGAACGCCGACGGTCCAGTTGAGCCCTATTCCGAAGACGTCGTGTGCCTCATTGGAGACGGCGGCGTCGGGCATGAACGTCGCCGTGGAGATGAAAGCCGTGTTGCAGGACTGGGCGAAGTCCTGGGCCATGGTGGCGTTTTGAAGCGAGAAGTTGTTTACGTTGTGGAAGTTCTGGCTGCCGTACTGGTAGTTCTTCGGGCAGTTGAGCGGCTTGTCCGGGGCGACCTTGCCGGTCTCCAGCGCCGCCGACGCGGTGATCAGCTTGAAGGTCGAACCAGGTGCGTAGGTGCCACTCATCGCCTTGTCGTATCCGGCCGCCGGCTGGTTGGCGATCGCAAGGATCGCGCCGGTGCTCGGCTGCATCACGACCGTTGAGGCGTCCGGCCCCTTGGTCTTGACCGCCCGCTCGGCCGCCGCCTGCAGATTGGCATCGACCGTCGTCGGCAAGGGCCTTCCCGCCTTGCCGTGGGAAAGTTGATGCAAGACCGCGCCCGGCTTCCCTCCCGCGCCCTTGACGCGGATCTCGGTCCCAGGTGAGCCGCCCGTCGCGGTGCCATAGGCCGCCTGCAGCTGGCCGAGGACCGGGCCGAGTGAGGGAAACTCGGCCGCGGTCAGCACCTTCCCGTGCCGGTCGAGGATCCTCAGCGCAGGCGCGGGCGTGTGGTCGATGCCCAGCGTCTGGCCGGCGCTGAGGGTTGGATACAGCACGGACGGCGCCCACTTGACCACCGCGCGACCCGAGGAGTCACGGGCCACCCTCAGCGCCGAGTCGTAACGCCAGCTCGATTGCTGGCCGTTGTAGCGGTACCGGGCATTGACCAAGAACGGCACGGTCGTGCCCCTCGCGGGCCTGCTCGTCAGCGCGATCGAGGTGGCGTGGAACTGGGTGCGGAATGCGGCGAGCCGGTCGGCAGCCTGTGCTGCGTTATCCGTCAGGCCCGCAGCTTTCCGGACGTCGCCGGAGGACCACGCGGCGAGGAAGTCACTCGCGGTGTGCGCCACCTCGGCGGCCGACAGGGCAGTTATGATCTTCCGCGAAGGTGCCGCTGCCAGGGCGGAAGCGGCGTCCCCGGTGGGCTTACCGTTCGATGTGCCCTGGAGCAGGGTGTAGCCGCCATACCCAGCCGCGCTGACCATGATCGAGCAAGCCCCACCTATGAGGGCACCCTTCATGCCTCGCCGCATCCGTACGTTCGCCCGGGTCGATCCCTGACGTGCATGGCGCGCGGGAACTCTGTGCGAGCCGCCGTCCGCCGGGGCGGCGTACGGTCCGGACGCTGACGGGGACGACGCAGGTGTTGACGGGAACGCTCCGCGCTGGGCGGGGCGCGCCCGGCCGTCCGACTGTGACGGCTTTCGCCGCTGCTCACTCATGCTTCCAGCTCCTCGGACAGGCGGCTTCGCCTGAAGGCGGCGATGGACATCCGTACACCCGGATGTGGCCCACGCCGGGCCACACGGCACTTGGAACCATGACGTCCCCCCGGCCCCACATGGTTCCCACCCGCCTCCATGTCGAACAAATATCACACCCGTCGAATTCCGAAGTACTTCAACCTTTCCCACAAACGGGACAGACAGACGCCATGGCACCGCCCGCCGAGAAGCCGAAACGCCGCTCAGCAGATGAGTCGCGGACTTGCCGTACAGCGGCGCAGCACAATCGCATGACAGACCGCCGGATTACTTGCGGCCGGCCGCCCAGGGATTCCCCGGGGCCTGAGCACCGTTGTGCCGTGTACGGGGCGGCGCCTGACCCGGCGCCGCCCCGTATCTGTTCGCAGCGCCTACGGCGAGCAGACTCTCGTAGTGAGAGTGAGCTTGCACAACTCGCATGAGCCACCTATATTCACGAGAGTCCACTCTCGCGAAAAGGAAACGCATCATGCCCACCAACACTGCCTCCACCGCCAGCACCGCCAGCACCAGCACTTCCCGGACCGTCGACCTGGCCGGCGGCCTGGCCCTGACCATCGAGGAGTACGGCGTCAACTCCGACGGCAGTGCTGTGCTGCTGCTGCACGGCGGCGCCGGGCCCCGCACGATGGCCGGTCTCGCGACCGCGCTGTCCGAGCATGTGTACGCCATCGTCCCGACCCACCCCGGCTTCGACGGCACGCTACGCCCGGAGTGGGCCGACTCCGTCGCCGACCTGGCCGTGGCCTACCTGGACCTGCTCGACACCCTCGACCTGACCGGGGTCATGGTGATCGGCAACTCGCTCGGCGGCTGGATCGCCGCAGAAATGGCCCTGCGCGACACCCGCGGCCGGATCGGCGCCCTGACCCTGCTCAACGCGGTCGGCATCCACGCCCACATGAAGAAGAACGCGGTCGTCGACCCCCGCACCCTGGCCCCGGCCGAAGTGAGCAAACTGTCCTTCGCCAACGCGGCCTTCCGCCCCGACTTCTCCTCCTTCAGCGACGAGCAGCGGGCCGCGGCAGCCGCCAACCAGAAGACCATGGCGATATACGGGGGCGACGCGTTCACCCACGACCCGAAGCTGCGTGGCCGCCTGCACCGGGTCACCGTGCCGGTGCTGGTCGCCTGGGGCGAGCAGGACGGCATCGCACCCCTGACCTACGGCCGCGGCTACGCCGACTCCTTCCCCAACGGCCACTTCGCACCCATCCCCGAAGCCGGCCACTTCCCGCACATCGAGCAGATGGGACGCACCCTCGGAGCCATCGGCGCCTTCGTCGACACCGTCATGAAGCCCGACGAGGCCGCCTGAGCTGCACGGACGTAGTTATCGGCACACACGAGACTCTGTCGCCCGATTCGCAGTGAGGGCCGATTCGATCAGCCTCACCAGCACGTTCACCGTTAGCCGCCAGTCGGTTTCGGCAGGTCGGCCGAATCGGGCGACAGAGTCGCACAAGCCCCGCCGCCTTCTTCGCTGGTTACCGCTCGCCTCAGCAGGGCGTACACGAGCTGACCGACAACGACCTGCGCAACTGGCGACCCGCCCTGGCCACCCGTCGCGGCGGCCGGCGTCCGAACAAGGGCTGATCACCCCGGCGCGTTCTTCCCAGCCTCCCTCGCGCAACTGGGAAGAACGCGCCATCACAAGAAGCGCAACCCGCCGTCCGGAGTTCCTCGAGCCAGCGCCGATACGCGGGAAGTTCCAGAGCATGTCCAGCGCTACCGTCTGCCCCGGCCGATCGAAGACCCTCTCAGCGTCACGCCGCCCTCCCAGCGCCGCCTTCAACAGGGCCTTCGGATCAGAACCTTCTCCACATCATGCGGCACCTCCCATGCGGAGCCACTGACGGGTGACGCTTCGCGCACAGCGTCGCAGCCGGACGCCGCCGCCTGCGCGTCGGCGACTATCGCGTCATCTACACCATCGACAACGGAGAACTGGTCGTGTAGGTCGTTCACGCCGGACACCGATCCACCGTCTACGACAAATGAATCCACTGACACAGAACCGCTGTGGAGTCATCTGCTGGACCTTCGGGAGCGGCTCCCAGCGGCCGGAGTCGACGCCCCCGTGCCGGCCGGGGACCCTGCCCGCGATCCCATGGCCGTCACCCGTGCGCGGTCCGAAATGCGGAAGCAGACGTTGGAAGGGCGAGCAGTTCCGCTACGCTCGGCGTGATGAGCAGCGTCACCGCCTTGAAGTCCTGGCTCGCCGGCCGTACCCGCGAGCAGCTGGCCGAGTTGCTGGAGCAGCGGGATCTGCCGCAGGCCGCCGGGTACGGCAACCGGGGCCTCACGACTTTGGGGCAGCTCGCCGAGCATCTGCTGACCGGCCCTTGCGTCAGCGGTGCGCTGCGGGAGGTCACCCTTGGGGATCTGCAGGTGCTGATCGCGGCGGCCCGGATGGCCGAGCGGCTGCATGGTCCGCTGGAGGGCGGCGTGCCGGCAGCCCCCGGACAGTTCGGGTACCGGGCCGTGCGGGCCGGGCAGGATCCCGCCGAGCGCGCTGTGCCGCGCGGGCAGCTGCTGGACTGGCTGGCGGACGGCGCCGAGCAGCGGGCGGACGCGGAGGCCGCGTTGGAGCGGCTGGCGGCGCGGGCGCTGGTCCTGCCGCCGCACACCGCGAAGGTCTCGGTGCCGCTGCTGTTCCACCAGCGGGTCGCGGAGCTCCAGGGGCTGGGCGGCCCGGCGGACGCGCTGCTGTCCGCCGCCTACAACGCCCCGGAGATCCACCGCATCGCCGAGGGACTCGGCCTGCCGAAAGCCCGTACCCGCGACGCCGCGCAACTGCAGATCGCCGCCCTGCTCGGCGACCCGCGGCGGGTGCGGGAGCTGGTGGCCACGGCCCCGGGCGAGGCGCGTGATCTGCTGGACAAACTGGTGGCCGGACCCGCGCTGCTGCGCACCCACTGCTTCACCACCCAGTACGGGTACTATTCCGGCCCCAACTCCAAGTTCCTCTTCCGGGCCGGGGGTTCCGGCGACCCGGGCACCGACTGGCTGGCCGCCCGGGGCCTGGTGGTGCCCGTCGGCACCGACCTGGCCGAGCTGCCCTACGAGATCGGCCACGCTTTGCGCGACGATCACGCTCGTCCCGCTTTCCAGCCCGCCCCGCCACCGGTCACCGCGGTGGTGCCGCTGCCCCGCACCGCCGCCGGCGAGGCCCAGTCGGCCGCCGCAACCGCGGTTTCCCGGGCGGAGCTGCTGCTGCGCGCCACCGCCGCCCAGCCCCTGGCCGTACGCAAGGCCGGCGGGATCGCGGTGCGGGACACCAAACGGCTGGCCAAGGCGGCCGGCGCCGCGGAGCAGCAGGCCCGGCTGTGGCTGGACCTCGCCGCCAACGCCGACCTGATCGCCCCGCACCGCGCCGAAGTGCCCGCGCCACGCGGCCGCAGGCCCGCACCGCCGCCCCCCGCCCGGATGCTGCCGACCGACCGCTACGACGACTGGCTGGCCGCCTCCCCCGCCGACCGGCTGCTGCCGCTGCTGGCCACCTGGGCGGTCACCCCCGAGGTGTTCAGTTACTGGCCCGACCAGGAGGAGACGCCGGTCGCCCTGATCTCCCCACAGGATCCCATGGCGGTCCCGCTGCGCACCGCGCTGCTCGACGCCCTGGCGCACCTGCCGCCCGGGCAGGGCCTCGCCCCGGAGCGCGGAGGTACGCCCGGACCGGAGGCGGCGGCCCAGCTGCTGGCCTGTGCGGCATGGTTCCAGCCCGCTCTCGCCGATCCCGGCCAGGACACGGTGGCCCGGGCCGTGGCCACGCTGCACGAGGCCGAGATCCTCGGGGTCACCGCGCACGGCGCCCTGACCGCGGCCGGACATGCGGTGCTCGCCCTGCTGCACGCCGGCGCGGCCCGTCACTTCCCCACAGTCCCCGGCGCCGGGCCCGACCTGAGCGACCACCCGGCCCTCGCCGCCGCCGTACGGGCCCTGGGCGAAGCCCTGTCGCACCTGCTGCCCCCGCCGCAGACCACCGCCCGTTTCCAGGCCGATCTGACCGCCACCGTCACCGGCGCGGCCTCCCCCGAACTCACCGATCTGCTCTCCACCACCGCGGACCGCGAGTCGGAAGGCCACGCGGTGGTCTGGCGGATCAGCCCCGCCAGCCTCCGCCGCGCCTTCGACAGCGGATGGGACGCGACCGAACTCCTGGAACGCCTGGCAGCCGTCTCGGAAGGCGGCGCCGCCCTTCCGCAGCCGCTGGAGTACACCGTCAAGGACACCGCCCGCACCCACGGCCGGATGCGGGTCGTCCGCTCCGCCTGCTGCATCCGCTCCGACGACGAATCCCTCATCACGGAATTGTCCAAAGTCCGGGCCCTGACCAAACTGGGACTTCGCCGCATCGCCCCGACCGTCCTGATCAGCACCGCCGCCCCCGACACCACCCTGGCCGCGCTGCGCACCGCCGGCTACGCACCCGTCCTGGAAGCCGAAACCGGCACCACCGTCATCGAACGCGCTCCCGACGAACGCGCCCCGGCCACCATGCCCTCCCTCGCACAGACCCGCCACCACTACGGCCCAGGACCGCACACCGCCCCGGCGCTCGCCGCCGAACTGCTCACCACCCGGTGACCCTGTAAGACTCTGTCGCCGTAAGACTCTGTCGCCCGATTCGGCCGACCTGCCGAAACCGGCCGGCGGCTAGACGGTGAACGTGCTGGTGAGGCCGCGGTCTTGCCGATCCCCGGCTCACCCCACAAGATCACGGGCAGGTCGGCGGCCACGGCCAGAGTCAGGGCCTCCAGTTGTATGTCGGGGCGCGGTTCAGTGGTGGCGTCGCGCAGCAGGGCCAGCAACTCGCCGGCGACATCAAGCTGGGAGGCGTGGGCTGGGTCGGAGGGGGTGCCGGTTGCAGCGAACGGGGTGTACGTGGGCATGTTCGATCACCTGTGGGTTCGTGGTGGGCCGGGTGGGTGCGGGGGACGGAGGTCCCCGGGTCAGCAGGAGGTCGCGTGGCGCGGGTAGGAGCGGCGGTCACGGGGACGGCGACGATCTGGGCGGATCCGGCCGGGTCCAGGTCCGACCAGGCCTGCCCTGAACAGTCCATATGTGATCCGGCGCAGCGCGGCCGCCTCCAGTTCGTCCCGTAGAGCGCCGGTGCGCAGCAGTGCATCGGGGCCCAGCAGGCCCTCTACGACGGCCAGCACACCGGCGGTGTCGCCATGGTCCAGGCGTTCGCGGACGCCGGCGAGGCAGTCCGGATGACGGTGCGCCTCATCGATTGTCTGCAGGCAGGGAAGCGGAGTACCGGTCAGTGCGGCCAGCAGTTCCTCCCGGCGGATCTCGGCCGGGTCGTGGTCCAGCGGGGCCAGTACCCCGTTGACCAGGCCGATCCGGTGCTGAGCTCCCCGGCACTCCACGAGGCGCGGTTGTCCTGCCCGGTCCGGAATCCGGGACGAACCGGCTGGCGAATGATCCGGTACCAGTGCCGAGGCGACCAGCGGGTGCAGCCGATCGACCTCGATCAAACCGGTGCGGATCAGTTCCAGGTCGGGTAGCACCCAGGTCGCCGCGTCGGGCAGGACCGGCAGCGCGCAGGCGCCGCCATCGGCGGACGCCGCCGCGCACCGCAATTCCGGATGGTCCCTGACCACCGGGTTGTGGTCAGGACGTGAGTGCCGCTCGTCGACGGAACAGTTCCTCGGCGGCGGTCTGGGCTCGGTCGCGTACCCGGTTGGCGTCGACGCTCAGCACCTGGCCGCCGTCGACGAGCATTCGGCCGTCGATCCAGACGTGGTCGACATCGGAGGCGCCGGCGGAGAAGACAAGGTGGGCGGCGGCGTTGAAGTCGTCGCCGTGCAGCAGGGGGGTGGTGTGGAGGCTGCGGAGGTCGACGGTGACGATGTCGGCCTTCTTGCCGGGCTGCAGGGAGCCGGTGATCGTGTCAAGGCCGAGGGCGCGGGCGCCTTCCAGGGTGGCCATGGCGAGAATGTCCCACGGATCGCCGGTGGTGGGGTCCAGGGTGGTGACCTTCTGCAGGAGCGAGGCGAACTTCATCTCCTCCAGCAGGTCGAGGTTGTTGTTCTCCTTCTCGCCGTCGCTGCCCAGGCCCACAGCGATGCCCTTGCGTCGCATGTCGATCACGCGGGCGGGCCCGGAGGAGAGCTTCATGTTGGAGCAGGGACAGTGTGCGACGGAGGTGCCGGTCCGGGCGAGGAGCTCGATCTCCCGGTCGTCCAGCCAGACGCAGTGGGCGATGACGGTTCGGGGTCCGAGGATGCCGCGGTTGAAGAACTCCTCGATCGGGCGGCGGCCGAACTGCCGCAGCGATTCCTGGACTTCCCAGATCGTCTCGGAGGAGTGGGTGTGCAGGCCCGTGTCGAACTCTTCAGCAAGGTCTGCCGCAGCCTTGAATGCCTCGGCACTGCAGTAGAAGAGGTGCTCCAGGCCCACCCAGGAACGCACTCGGCCGTCGGCGTAGGTGCGGTAGTTCTCCAGAAGCCGCCGGTTGGTCTGGAGTGTCTCGAAGTAGTCATAGCCGGGCAGGTCGGCGACGTACGGCACCAGGGTGGCGCGGATGCCGATCTGTTCGGCGGCGTGCGCGGAGCCTTCCATGAAGCGCCACATGTCCATCACTGAGGTGGTGCCGGCCCGCAGCGATTCGGTGTAGCAAAGGAGTGCGGCGGCCTCCGCGATCTCGGGCGTGAGGGCCTTGTGGGCCGGGTCGACGTAGTCACGCAGCCAGTCCCACAGTGACTTGGACTCGGCGGTGCCGCGCAGCAGGCCGGAGTGCAGATGGCAGTTGTGCAGGCCGGGGATGACGGCGCGGCCGGTGGCATCGACGACGACGGCGTCGGCAGCGGCCGCGTCCAGTTCCTCCACAGTGCCGACGGCCGTGATCAAGCCGTTCTCGATGAGGACGGAGCCCGGGTCGTAGACGGTCTTGCGGCCTTCGCAGGGGATGACGATCCCGCCTCGGATCAGGGTCCTGGGCTGAGTCTGCGGCATGAGTGGCTCCTTGGGCGCGGGCGGTGGGTCAGTTCCAGAATCCGTCGTGGACCGCGGCGGCGGGTGCGTGCAGCGAAGGCCCGGAGACGGACGTTGGGCGCTGGCCACGGGCGAATACCTCGCGGCAGGGCAGCGACATGGTGGGGTTGTCCGGGTTGGCGCCGGTGACAGCGAGGAGTTCGTCCTCGCCGAGGGCGTAGACGACTCTGCGGATGCCGCTCCAGTACACGGCCCCCGCACACATCGCGCAGTGCTCGGTGCTGGTGTAGAGAGTGGACTCGGGGAGCTGCTCCCGGCGGTACGTACGGCAGGCCAGCCGCACCACGTTGGTCTCGGCGTGCCCAGTGGCGTCCTGGCCGGTGACGACGGTGTTCTCGGCTTCGAGGACGATCTCGCCGCCCAGGACCAGCAGGGCACCGAAGGGGTGATTGCCGTGTGCCCGGGACCGGGCGGCGATGTCGATCGCGGCGAGCAGGTGCTTCTCGTCATCGGCGGGGGTGTACGGCACGGGGGCTCCCAACAGGCTCAGTCGGTCAGTCGGCGGAGGCGGCGCCCACCGGACCGGCCAGCGGGGCCGGGACCGGGGCGACGGCGGGCTTCCAGGCGGTCAGCGCGGCGTAGGCCAGGCCGGCGACCGCGAAGCCCACGAAGTCGCCGATGTCGCCCAGCCCGGGATGGGCGGCGGCGATCGGGCCGGTGTAGAGGGTCTGGCTCATGAAGGGCAGCGTGGCGGCCACGCCGAGCAGCGTGGCGGGCAGCCCCCAGCCGAAGCGGTGGCCGCGGTCGTACAGCTTCTCCAGGCGCGGCTGAGTGCGGCGCTCGCGCCACCAGAAGGCCACCACGATCACAGCCGCCCACGGGGCCAGCCAGTAGCCGGTCAACAGAGGAAGACCCGGCCTGGCCTGCTGCCGGACGGTAGGTAGCGGCTGTAGTCGGAGGAGTACGCGGCCCAGCCCAGACCGCGGGCGGAGATGACCGACACGGTCAGGATGAACGCACCGACCGTGCCGGCGAACGGCTTGGACGGTGAGGCGAGATGGGCGCCCGCGAAGCCGTAGGCAGAGACGACCGCGAACACGGCGACGAGCAGGACAGCCAGCGTCCGCTCCACGTAGTGGATCATCCGGTGGCCGAGGACGGCCACGGCGAGCTGCCCGGCCGTCATGACCACCAGCGCCGGGGTGAAACCGATGTGCAGCAGATTGCGCAGGATGAAGATGCCCAGGACGGTGTCCACCACGCACCAGCCGACCCCGTTGACCACGGTGAACGCGGCCGACGGCAGATTGCCCAGCCGGCCGAACGGGCCGCGGGCCTGGATCAGTTGAAGCACCCCGGTCCGCGGCCCGCGCGTCGACAGCAGTCCGACCAGACAGGAACTGATCAGCGTACCCAGGACGATCGCGAACGCCGCCGGCACGAAGTCCAAGCCGAACACGGAGGTGGCCAACGCCCCCAGCGACAGAGTCGCGAACTGCACGTCCGCACCGAACCAGAGGGTGAACAGTGACCACGGGCGGCCGTGCCGCCGGTCGGCGGGGACCGGCTCGGTGCCGGCCGTCTCGACTCCGAACACGCTGTCGGGGGACGCTGCGGGTGGAGCAGGGGACGCTTCATCGGCGCGCAAGGCGGTCTCCTCACGGGAACACGGGGATGTCCAGGACAGTGGGCATGCTGCGGCTCGGGGGACTCCGCGGGTACCGGACGGGTGCGCATCCGTAGGATTCGCGCTGCGCACCAGTGAAGCGGACCTGAGGTGCGGCAGGGACTGCACTGCCCTACAGATAAGCGGCCATTCCCGCCTCCGGTCCCCGTACTATCCTCCGAAGCCCGTGCACACCGGTGTGCATGCCTGTAACACGCGCGCCGCTAAGGCTGCGACAAGGAGGTCGACCGGTGCTGGTGACCGAACTGCTCGACATACCCGGCCTGGACCTCGTTCCCCTCGTGCCGGGGCCCACCGCCGGCCGGCGGGTGCGCGGCGTCTACACCACGGACCTTCCCGACCCCGGCCGTTACCTCGACGGCGGAGAATTGGTGCTCACCAGCTCCACCTGGTACCGCAGCCCCCAGGACGCGGAAATCTTTGTCGCCGCCCTCGCCGGCGCCGGCTGCGCCGCCCTGGTGGCGGGCACCGCCGGCATCGGACGGCTCCCAGCCTCGGTGCCCCAAGCATGCGAGCGGCACGGCCTGGCGCTGTTCACCGTTGGCGACGAGGTGTCGTTCGCGACCGTCACCGAGACCGTGCTGGCCGCGCTCGCCGGGCCCGGTCAGCGTTCCCCCGGCGCCGACCTGCACCGCGGACTGGTCGCGAGCATGGCTTCCGGAGCCGGCTCCGAGGGGCTGGTCGAGGTCTTCGCACGGGCGTCCGGTGTGTGGTGCGCTGTGCTGTCCGCGACCGGCCGCCCCACCGCGGGCCACGTGCCCCAAGTAACACCCCACCGCCTCGACCGGGTGCACCGGGACGCCCTCGCCGCCGGGACCTTCCCCGGTGTGCAACCGGTGCCGGGCGGCGGAAAACTCTCCTTCTTCCCCGTGCAGTCACCGGTCGCGCACCGCCCGCCCGCCGCCTACCTCGCCGCAGGCGGCGACTACCGGGACTGGGCGCCAGGGGTCGCTGATGCCGCCACCGAGGTGTGCGCGCTGCTGGCCATGGACCGGGTCGCAGGTCAGGAGCGCCGTCGGATCGAGGAGCGCTTCCTGCGCGAGTCAATCCAACTGGTCCGCGACGGCCAAGCCGAAGCGGCCGACGGACGCTTGCGCAGCCTCGGACTCGACCCACAGGCCCAGCTGACTGCCGTGGTCGTCAGCACACACGGCAGCCACTACGGCGGTGAACTGGCCGCGGTCATCCTGGACGACGTCGCCGAGCAGCTGCCCGGCTGCTCGGCGACGATCGCAGAAGACGGGAGTTACCTCATGCTGGTGCCGACCCGCGACGAGGACGAACACCGCACCGCCGCCCGCGTCGAGCACGCCGCCGATCGGCTCCGCCCGCTCTTGGCCGAAGGCTGGGCAGCCGTTGGCACCGGCCGCCCCGCCGTCGGCGCGATCGCGCTGCGCAGGTCGCTGGACGAGGCCCGGCACGCCCACCGCATTGCCTCTCTGGGCAGCGGCACGGTCCGCACTGCCACCGGCGACAACCTCTCCTCCCATCTCCTGCTCCTGGCCTCCGTCCCCGAGGAGGTGCGCCAGCTCTTCCGGGACCGCCTCATCGGTGTCCTGGAGACCTACGACACCGAACACCGCAGCAACCTCGTCGGCACCCTCACCGCGTTCCTCGACGCCTCCGGCTCCTGGCACCGCTGCGCCGAGCAACTGCACGTCCACGTCAACACCTTGCGCTACCGCCTCCAGCGGATCGAGCAACTCACAGGGCACAGCCTCGCAACGCTCCACGACCGCGTCGACTTCTGCCTGGCGCTCAGCATCCGCTGAGCGACGGGCGTGCAAAGGCGAGGGGGCCCGGGTTGAGCCTGGCGGTCGTGCCAGATCAGCGTGAGGCACGTGTTGCGGCCGGCAAAGCCCGCCCGCTCGACGATCTGACCCGGACCCTGCTGCTGGCCTGGCCGCAACACCGCGGCCGCCGGTGGCCCGGCACTGCCACCCACGGCCCCGACCCCCTGCACCTCGCCGCCGTGTTCGGACTCGACGACACCACCGCCCTCCGCTACGCGACCATCGCACGACAGCTCCTGGCAACCGCCTCCGAGCAACACCACGTCGCCGGTTCCCCCGAACCCAAGGACCCGAACCACCCATAGAGCGCGACCAAGCCCGGGTTCATCCCGAAGACCCTTCAGTTCACCCGAACTCTGGGAAAACCGTCGGCCCCTTCCCGAACGGGACGTGCCAGATTTCCCGGCATCCCGCTCTCCAGTGATTACTTCCGTGGTGGTGCGGCGCCTCGCCCGGCATGGATATCCTCGTGGCAGCGGCGGCAGATCACGAGGGTCTTGCGCTGCCGCATGGCCATCAGGTGCATCCACTGGGACTTGTCCAGCGTCCGGGCCGGTTGAGATCAGCAAGCTTGCGGACGTGTTGGGGCGGAATGATCGAATCCCTGTCCCACCTGATCCGCGCCGCCACCCTCGACGCCATCCTCACCGGCAGCGGGCCTCCGTTGCCTCCGGTCTACCGGCTGACACTGAAACGCGCGGGCTAGATACGGACCGTTGCGAGCGTCTGTTCAAGGAGGTGTGCGACCCGCAGCACGGTAGCGTCCGCCAGGCGTCTGCCAACGATCTGCAGGCCGACCGGCAGGCCGTCGTCCGTCGTCCCGACCGGCACACTCGCTGCGGGCTGGCCGGTGAGGTTGAACGGGAACGCGAACGGCGACCAGTCACGGCCCAGGCTGTGCTCCGGCCAGCGCAGGCCGATCGGGAACGCGGTCGTCGCCGTGGTCGGCGTGATAAGCAGATCCCAGTCCACCATGAAGCTCCTGACCGCGTCGTAGAGCACCTGCCGCCGGGTCGCCGCCCAGGTGAAGGTCTCCGCCGTCCAGTCCCGTCGCACGAGCTCCTGGAGGTCTTCAGAGACTTCGTGGCGCTCGGCCAGCTCCCGCAGACCCACCAGGTCGGAGTCCCGGGCGACCGTGGCGGCGAAGACCCTACGCAGTTCACGCAGGTCTCCGACGGGCGGATCGATGTCCACGACCTCGCAGCCGAGCCTGGCGCGGGCGAGTGCGTCGACGGCGCGCGTCGTCAATTCGAGCACCGCGGGATCGACATCGGCCTGCCCGAGGCGCGGGCTCCAGGCGATTCTCAGCCCGCTCACACCTTCGTCAAGGCCAGCCCGCAGCCCACGCATGACGGTCGGTATCGAATGCCGGTCCCGTTGGTCGAATCCCGCGATTGTTTCCAGCACCAGGGCGGCGTCCTCGACCGTGCGGGTGATCGGGCCGATGGATTCCAGCGTCTCCCAGCTCCCCAGCCCCGCTCGCGTCGGCAGCCGGCACGACGGATACAAGGGCACGGCTCCGAAGGTCGGCTTCAGGGTGAAGACGCCACACAAGGCGGCGGGCACGCGCAGCGAGCCGCCGCCATCGTTGCCCAGGCTGAGCGATCCCATCCCGCCGGCTACGGCCGCGGCCGAGCCGCCCGAGGACCCCCCAGCCGTACGGTCGGGCCTCCGGGGATTGCGGGTCGGCCCGAACAACGCGTTGTCGGTCACAACACCGTAGCCGAGCTCACGGGTGTTGGTCTTCCCCAGCAGGAGCGCACCCGCCGCGCGCATCCGCTCCACAGACACGTCGTCCTGGTCGGGGATCCAGTCCTGGTAGGCAGTGCTGCCCAAGGTCGTCCGCAGTCCGGCGGTCGGGATGAGGTCCTTGACGGAGAAGGGAACCCCGTGCAGGGGCCCGATCGCAGCGCCCTCCGCCAGCGCCGTGTCTGCTGCCCGAGCGTCCGCCAGCGCACGCTCGTTGATCGTGCAGTAGGCATTGACCTCCGGGTCTGCCTCATCGATACGGCCCAGTACCGAACGCATCAACTCTTCCGCGGAGAATTCGCCTTCGCGAACCCCCCGCGCCTGCGCGCCGGCGGTGAGCTCCCACAGCTGCGTCACCGCATCAGCCCGGCCGTGTCCCGACGCTGGTACCGCCCGAACCCCGGCTGCTGTTTGAGCTCGCCGTCCTCCAGTACGACCCGGCCACGGACAGTGGACAGGACCGGCCAGCCGGTCACCTCACGGCCCTCGTACAGGCTGTACGTGGCCGTCGAGTGCTGGGTCGCCGCGCTGATCACTTCCCTGCGCCCGGGATCCACCAGGATGAGATCCGCGTCGGAGCCCGGCGCGATGACGCCCTTCTTCGGGTACAGCCCGTAGATCCGCGCCGGGTTGGTGCTGAGGATCTCGGCCAGCAAGGACACGTCCCCGCCGCGCCGCACCACCAGCTCGTCGAAGATCACCGGCAGCATGGTCTCCGTACCGGGTGCGCCGTACGGCTCGGCGAACACGTCGTCGACCTGGCCCATCCGCGCCCGTACCCGGGGCGCGTGGTCGCTGGCGACCACGGACAGCGTGCCGGTCTTCAGCGCGTCCCACAGCTGCTCCCGGTCGTCGTCCGTACGCAGCGGAGGTCCGACCTTGGCCTGCGCCCCGACACGCAGGAGATCGTCGTTGGTCAAGCTCAGGTACTTCGGACAGGTCTCCCCGAACACCGGCTGGCCTGCCGCCGCCGCTTCGCGCAGGAGCTCCACTCCGCCCGCGGTGGTCATGTGCAGGATGTAGAGCGGGCAGTTGGTCGCCTTCGCGTAGGCGAGCGCCTTGTGTACGCCCAGGTCCTCGGCCGAGGCGGGATGCGTCCACGCGAAATCCTCGAGCCGGGTGCGCCCGGTCGCCTGGGCGTGTTCAATCAGGTTGCTGAGGATCTCCCCGTCCTCCGCGTGCACCATGGCCAGGCCGCCGTTCTCCGCCACCACGCGGAGGTTCCGCAGCAAGGTGGCGTCGGGCGTCATAATGCCGGTGTCCTTGTAGGACATGAAGAACTTGACGGACGGGCTTCCGAGGCTCATCACCTTCGGCACCTCGGTGGCCGCGTCGTGCTCGGGACGCAGGATGGTGTGCAGACCGAAGTCGATCAGCGAGGTGCGTTCGCCCTCCTCGATGAAGTGCTCGATCGCAGCCGAGGGAGCCATCTCGACGGGTGCCCTGATCTGGGTGATCGCGGTGGTGACGCCGCCGTAGGCCGCCGAGCGGTGGGAGTCGCCGATGGCATCAGCGTGATCGGTCCAGGTCCGGCAGTGGACATGGGCGTCGATCACGCCGGGCAAGACGAGCTTGCCGGTGGCGTCGATGACGCGTCCCGTGACGTTGGAGGGCGCGAGGGGAGTGCCGACGGACACGATGGTGCCGTCCTTGATCCCGACATCGGTCCGCATGACGCCGTCCTGTGTGACTACGGATCCGCCGATGATGGCCATGTCGTACATGGGATCGCCTTTCATCGAGTGGGGAGCACCGGGTGCCGGGTGTGCCAGTCCGTGGTGGCCTCGTAGGCTCCGGCCGCGTAGAACAGGGTCGTCTCGGCATGTGGCGGCCCGGCCAGCTGCATGCCGATGGGGAGGCCCCCCGCCGTGGCGCCGCAGGGGACGGACAGCGCGGGCAGGCCGAGGGAGCTGAACGGAGCCAGATAGCGGGTGTACACCGTGTGGGTGGGCTCGGCGCCACGCGAACTCGTCGTGACCGAGGACGTACCGATGGGCGCGGCGGGCACCGGGACCGTCGGTGTGACGATCAGATCGACATCTCGCCACACCTCGGAGAACTCCCTGCACAGCACGGCGCGAATGCGGGACGCCTTGAGGTACTGACCGGCGAGCATGGCCCGTCCGGCCTCCTCCCGGTCACGGATATTGGCGCCGTACTCGTCGGCCTGGTGGAGCAGGAACGGCTCGTGCGACGCAGAGGCCTCGGAGAACGCGACGGCCCGGTGCATCCGCAGGATGTCTCCCGCGTACGGTACGTCCACCTCGCGTACCTTCGCCCCGAGGTCCGTGAGGTGCTCCAGCGCCCGCTCGAACGCGTGCCGCACCTCCGGATCGAGCCCCATGTCCAGCCAGGACGTGGGGATCCCGAATGTCAGATCGAGTCCGGGGGCCCGTTCTCCTGCCAGCGCCGCGCTCTCGCAGCTGCCGCGCCTGCCCCAGGGCGTGTTGGCGGACAGCAGCTGATCAGCGACGCCGGCCACTCCCCGTACGCGCTGCGCCATCACACCGAGGGCGTCCAGCGTCCAGGTCAGCGGCAGAACGCCGCGCCGGCTTATCGCTCCGTAGGTGGGCTTGAGCGCGACGACCCCGCAATGCGCCGCGGGCACCCTGATCGACCCGCCGGGGTCGGGGCCGAGCGCCGCCGACACCAGCCCCGCCGCCACCGCGGCCCCCGCGCCGCCGCACGCTCCGCCGGTCATCCTGGTCACGTCCCAGGGATTACGGGTCCAGCCGAACCGGGCGTTCTCGCCGGTCGTTCCGGCCGCGAACTCCTGCACGTTCAGCTTACCCGCCAGTACAGCGCCCGCGCCGGACAGCGCGCTCCAGCACTCCGCGTCGGTTTCGGCGATCCGGTCGCGCATGATCGCGGATCCGGCCGTGGTGGGCAGTCCGGCGACATCGATCAGGTCGGTAAGGCCGACCGGCACCCCGGCCAGTGCCCCGGTCCGGTGCTGAGCCGCCTCGTCGAGCGTGACGTCGATAAACGCGTTGACCTCCGGCTGCCAGTCGCTGATCCGCCGTGCGTGCAGGGCGGCCACCTCCGCCGCTGTGAGCTCGCCCTCGCGCACCAGGCGGGCGACATCCGTGGCCGGCGCCCAGGGCAGCTCGCCGGCGTCCGGTGGCGGGACCGCGGCGTCGGCCGGCGCGACTCCCGTGCGTTGCACCGGCGTCGGCAGATAGGAGGAGGCGGCGGCCGGGTCGAACGTGAAGACCGGGAATGTGGTGTCCAGATCTCGTGCGTCCACCGAGTCCAGATAGGTGGCGACATCGTCGAGCATGCTTCCAGCGCGGCTGAGCACGCCCTCCTCAAGGTCCGGCTGGATCAGCCGGAGAATGGCGGAACGGGATTGCACTGTTCGTGCGCCTGCTTTCATATCGAGTGGGTGGGGGTGATCGCCGGGCGCGATGTGCCCCCCGTAGGAGAGCCGAAGACGGACTCCGGCTCGTCTTCGGAAACATTGCCCACCGGTTCCCACTTGATCACGGCGAGCACGATCAGACCGATCGCCGGGGCGACCAGCAGGATCAGCAGGGCGTGGTAAAGCCCGAAGGCGGACAGCAGGACCGGGACACCGTAGAGCGCGATCAGGCTGCCGGTGCGGTTGCTGGCCTGGGACAGCCCGGCGCCGACGCCGCGGACCCGGGTCGGATAGGACATCGCTGACATCGACTGCGCGGTGGAACCGGGCCCGAAGGTGTGTGCGCCGATAAAGAACGCCAGCAGTACTACCCCGAGCAGCGGCGGTATCAGATGGCCGACGAGGCCAAGCACGATGAGCACGACAGCGACACCGGAGAATCCGATGACGGTCAGCCTGCGCAGTCCGAGCCTGTCCGCCAAGTTCGCGGCGAGCAGTGCGGCGCACAGACCGCAGGCGTTGGCGAATACCGACGCCAACAGGGAGACGGTGAAGCTGCTGTGGAAGAACGAGAAGACAATCAGAGGCAGGTAGAAGCCGACCGAGGAGAACTGGACGCTCTGCGCCGCACTGATGACTGAGATCAGGATCGTCCGCTTGCGGAACTCGCCGGTGAAAAGCTGTCCGAAGGGACGGAAAGGATTCCTGGGTGTTTCGGCCTGTGGCGCGGCCACCGCGTCCGGCGCAAGCTCGAACGGCCTGGCGTAGGTGATGCTGAGAATACGTGCGGCTTCGGCGAGGTCACCCTTGGTTGCAGCCCACATCGGGCTCTCCGCCATGTACTTGAAGCGCAGCAGAAGGATCACTACGGCGGGCAGGGCGCCGAGGCCGACCTCCCAGCGCCACAGGCTGTTTCCGGCTCCGAGCGCGTTGAGAAGAAGGGCGACGAGCAGTCCGCAGATGGTCGCAGCCGACCACAGCGCCGCCGCCGACTCCACCCACTTCGCCTTCTTCTTCATTGCCATGAACTCGACCAGGAACGCCATGGCGACCGGCACATCGAGTCCGACACCGATGCCGATCAACAGGCGCAGCACAATGAGGGTTTCGTAGTCCGGGGCGAACGCCGCACCGAGCGTCGCCAGCACGAAGAGCAAGAGGTTGACGATGAACATACGGAGCCGGCCGAACCGGTCCACGAAATAGCCACCGGAGAGCGCGCCTACAATGGCGCCGAAGGCCATGACGGCGGTGACAAGACCGAGCTGGCTCGCACTGAGACCGAACTCCGACTTCATCTGTACCGAGCCCGCACTCAGGCTGGTGAAGTCGTACGCGTCGAGGAAGAACCCGCCCAGCGCGATGAAACCGATCATGCGGCTGTGCGGGGCGTCGGCACTCTCATTGATCACGCGGACGACGTCGTCCTTGGTTCTGATCAGCGCCGGGGGGGAATCCACAGGTTTCTCCTGTCTTGGAGTTTATGCCGACATCGGTTTCCGGGGAGGGCTGCCGCTTTTGAGGTATCGAACACCGCACCAACAGATACGTCCAGTCTATTTTTCCGATACAATTGATAGGGTGAGCCTATGAGTATGGATCTACGTACGCTGGAGTACTTTGTCGCCGCGGTCGACGACGGCGGTTTCACGAAGGCCGCCGCCCGCCTGCATGTCAGCCAGCCGTCGCTGTCCGAGGGCATCCGCAAGCTGGAGCGGGAGTGCGGCTCACCTCTGTTCCACCGGGTCGGCCGGGGGGTCGTGGTGTCCGAGGCGGGCACTGTCCTGCTCACCTACGCTCGGCGTGCACTCAAGGACGTGGAAGAAGCGCGGCTGTCGATGATTGCGCTGAAGGGATTCCGCGGTGGCCGGGTCACCGTCAGCGCGCCACCCGCGTTGAGCGTCGAACCGCTGGCCCGGATCATCGGGATCTTTTGCCGTAAGTATCCCGATGTCACGATCTCGATGCTGCCCACCGAAGAGGGCGCCCTCGCCGCGGCGGCGGTGGCCAGCGCCTCGTGCGAGGTCGGGCTCACCGACCGCCCGGTGTCGGCGGACCTGCGGGCACACCCCATCGGCCGCAACGAGATCGTCGCTGTGCTCCCGCCAGGAAGCCTGCTGAGCGGCCAGGGGCCAGTCAGCCTGGAACAGCTCGTGGACATCCCGTTCATCAGCAGCGCCGTCGGTTCCCGGGCCCGCAATCTGCTCGACGAGGCGAAGGAACGGGGCATCGCGCTGCGCACGGCGCTGGAGACGCCTCACCGCGAGGCCGTCGTGCCGCTGATCCTGGAAGGCGTCGGCGCGGCCTTCCTGCCCTGGACGGTGTCACGGGAGGCCGAGCGCAGGGGCGCCGTGGTGCTGCCCCTGCTCCCCCGAGTGACCTACGACCTGCTCATCGTCCACAGGGACCAGCCGCTGACCGCCGCGGCCGAGGCCTTCGTGACGACCGCATTGGCCTCACGCGCCGCATGAACAGGTGCGGTCGGCGAATGTCGCGTGCTTGCTGGTACGGCTCTGCGGTGGCTGCCACGGACAAGGTGACACGGCGATGCCACTGGTCCCAGCCGCGAAGGGAGCGGCGATCACACCGACTTCACACTCAAGAAAGCGTAAGGTCTGTTGCTTCTGGCATGACCGGCAACTGGACCCGCGTGCCACCTCGCCGACCGGCGGGGGGCACGCGGGTTGTCACCTCGTCACGGACACCGTTGCGTTCAGCGTCGGGAGCGTGGTCATGCCGTCCTCCCTGATCACGCCTTGACCAGCCGGGACAGGACCGCAAACCAGATCCGGTCGCGCATCGAGGCAGTCAACATCACAACCGGAGCATTTTTTAAGTTAATTAGAGGCCCCGCGAATAGGTGGGGTGGAGGAAGGAGCGGGGCGAGGGGCAAGTCTGGCAAGGCGGAGGAGGAAGGCGACGCGATGGGGGTGCCCCCTGCTCGAGCGGAGCCGAGAGCTTGGTGGGGGCACCTCCCGGACGGAGTCTGGGGGAGAGTCGTCGACCGACGACAACGCCGCCAGGCGCCGCCCATCGGCACGCGACGCCGCCCCACCTATTCGCGCGGCCTCTTAGTAATAACCGTTGAACAGGAAACGGTGGGCGCAGCGACAGTCTTCGTCGTGGCGCCGCCGCCGTGATCTTGGGGGCGGCGGGTGCCTTTACCCCAACTCTCGGAGGACATCAGTGCCCGTTGTGCAGCGGCTTTTCTCGGGGCCACCGCACTGATCGGGACAGCGGTGCCGACGGCACACGCCGCGGACGACCAGGGAGCACCGCAGCACTACAACAGCGGCCTCGTCCCCACGCCGTACATGGGCTGGAACACCTACTACGACCTTGGCGCACCGACTGAAGCGCAGGTCAAGAGCGTCGCCGACTATCTGGTCAGCAGCGGGCTCAGAGACAGCGGCTACAACATCGTCTGGCTTGACGGCGGCTGGCAGGCTGACAATCCGCGCGACAGCCAGGGGCGGCTCGTCGCCGGTGACCGGATTCGTGAGCGGCGTTCTCGTCGGCGCCCTCGGGGCGACCGCGGGCCCGGACGGCAGTGTGCTGTCCGTCTTCCGCGGCGTCAGTGGCAGGGTCCACCAGAGCAAGCTCTGACGAGCCTGTGGGGCTCGTAAAGTCATCGCTGCAGGTGAGCAGTGGTTTCGTGGTTGTCGGTGGTGGCTGAAACGCGGTCCCGATGGTCGTGCTGCTGTTGTACCGCGCTGCTCACACGATGCTGTTGGCGCGATCCTGGCCCGGCACCGTTGTAGGGCAACGTCACTGGCCGGCTGACTCTTGCGTCGGAGGCCGGATGCTGGGCCTGGCACATGGAGGCACCAACTAGGTACCATGAGGGCATGCCATCACTGAATGTGCCCTTCACCGACGAGGAACTCGAGGGTGTGCGCGCGGCCGCCGCTGCCGAGGGCAAGAGCCTCAAGCAGTACCTTCACGACCTCGGCGTTCGCGAGATGCACCGCAAGCGGTTCATCACCGGCGCCGCCGCCTGGGCGGACAAGCTGCGCACCGAATTCGACGAAGCATTCCCCGAGGAGATCCCGCCCTCCCAGCGCCGCGACGGGGCCGCGGCCGCCTGATGAGCGTTCTCCACATCGATGTCTCCTGGCTGCTGGACGTCCAGGAGTTCGCCCTGGGCCACGAGGACGTGACGGTTTCCGACTACTCCGCGCTGGTGGCAGCCGTCGCACGCCACAAGACCCGGATGCCGACGCTGGAGGCCTCCGACCCTGATGCCGCATGGCGTGCGGCCGCACTCCTGCACACCATCGTGCGCCTTGAACCGCTGCCGCACCGCAACAGCCTCTACGCCGCGTTCGTCGCCGCCCAGTACATGGACCAGTCCGGCGAGGGCATCGACCTACCCTACGGGGCCCTGCCTGACCTTGTCCGTAAAGTCCGGGACAGCCGCCTGAGCGTTTACGCCGTCGCCGACCAGCTGCGCTCCTGGAAGATCTGAGAGGGTGTTCGATACCCGTTTAGGCTGCCACCAGGGGTATCGGGCGGAGGTATTTCCCGATTTGGTTCGGGCTGGCGGTCAGCCGGTGACTCATTGAGTTGGTCAAGACACGGGATCATTATCCCGATCCGGGTGCCCAGACCGACGATGTTCGCCCACTTCCATGGGTCAGATTCGATCACCGACACGACGTAGCGGGTGTGGCGATGCCGATTGCACCCGGCCGTGACCCAGCCGACCTGCGGGACTCTGTCGCCCGATTCGCGGTGAGGACCGCTTTGATCAGCGTCACCAGCACGGTCAGCCGCTTGCCGGTTTCGGCAGGTCGGCCAAATCGGGCGACAGAGTCCCGCAGGGTATACAGGGTCTTCGATCGTCGACGGCCGAAGACTCCTGCGCACCCCCATCCTCCGCGGTGCTGTCAACGAGTACCGGTAAGCGCCTTGACCTGCTGCGACGACTTTTCGAGCCCCACAGGCGGTGGTTTCTGCCTCAGCTGGAGGTCGGGCCGGTCCAGCCGGCCGGCACGTGGCCGAGGCGGACGCGCTGCGGGTGGTCGCCGACCGCCACGCTGGTGACCTTCTCGCCGGTGGCGAAGTCGATCGCGGTGATCTGGTCGGCTCCGGCCTCGGAGATGATGCAGTCCTTGCCGTCACCGCTGACGGTCGCCCAGTAGGGCGTCGACGCCGGGATGAGCGGCCCTTCCTGGAGGGTCGCCCGGTCGACGACGGTCGCGTAGTTGTCCATCGTCCCGGCGACGCACAGCTTGGTACCGTCGGGGTTCATCGAGATGCCGTGGTGGCGCGAGTCGAGGAGCCAGGTGGTGCGGTCCGTGCTGGTCGCCGGGTTCGCCGGCAGCGTCTTCACGCGCGTGATCTTGTCGGCGGCGACGTCGTACTCCAGGAAGCCGTTGAAGAAGGACACCTGGAAGTACAGCTTGGACCAGTCGGGGGTGAAGGCGGCGGGCCGGACCGCGTCGGAGAAGTCCTTGAGGCCGATCGCGTCCAGCCGGTCGCGCATGTCGATGATCTTGACCTGCTTGAAGGTGGTGGCGTCGACGACGGTGATGTGACGGTCGCCCTTGGTCCAGTCCGCCGACGGGTCGTCGAGCGATGTGGTGACCTCGCCGATCGACATGTTCCAGATGTACTTGCCGCCATTGGTGAAGAAGTTCTCGTGCGGCTTGTCGCCGGTGGGGAACTCGCCCAGTTCCTTGCCGGTGTTGATGTCCAGCACCTGCACGAGATTGGCGGTCGAGGCCGAGACCGCGACGCGGGTGCCGTCGGGGGACACCGCCATGTGGTCGGCTCGGTAGCCGGCGACCGGGAAACGCCAGTTGATCTTGTCGGTGGCCAGGTCGATGGAGACGACATCAGCGAAGCTCGGGCGGGAGACGACGACGGACTTGCCGTCGGGCGTGGAGTACATGTCGTCGACGAACTGGTCGTGGCCTTGGCCGACCTCGTTGTTGATGGCCGTGTAGTAGATCCACTTGATCGGGTCGGCGTTGATCTCCGCCAGCCGCTGCGCCTTGTCGGGGATGACGTTGATCTGGCCGATCTTGGCGAAGTCACCGGAGGACTTGATGACAGTGGCGGTTCCGTCCCAGTTGTTGCCGACGAACATCACCTCCTGCAGATCGGTGGCGCTCGCGGTGGTCACCCCCGTGGCGCCGCCCGCGAGGGTCAGGGCGAGCGTGGCGGCGAGGGAGCCAAAGGCGCGCCAGGACAGTCGGCGTCGGCGGCACCGGGCAGAGCCCGCCGGGCGGGCACGACCAGTGGTGGAAGCGGGCATGGCATTCCTTCCGTGAGGTGTGAGCGAGTCGGTCGTGGAGAGCGCACCATCTCCGTGCACGGTGAGCCATTGACCTATTTGCCCAGAACATGACATATCGAGACGAGGGTCTTGCGGAACCGGGTCGACGAGGTGGGGCCTGCGCACGGACGCCAGGCCTGGCGCGGAGGCAGACGGAGCCATACCGGCCCGAATCTGAATACGTCCGCGTTCAGATGTGGCTACTAGAAAGTAACCACGAGCCCTCTCCGCTACAAGAGCCACGGCAGGAGAAGATGTGATGAACCCACGACCAGCGAGGGAGAGTCCGTGGCGGGCAGGCTCAAACAGCCAACGGGCCGTTACGCAGGCAAGAGCGCCGACGAGCGGCAGGCCGAGCGACGTCGGCGCTTCCTGGACGCCGGGCTGCAGCTGTTCGGCGACAGCCCCGGTTTCCGGGCCACTACGGTGGCCGCGCTGAGCGAGGCGGCAGGTCTGTCCACCCGGCAGTTCTACGAGGAGTTCCGAACCCTCGAGGACGTGCTGAGCGCCCTGCACCTCCAGGTCAACGACTGGGCCGAGCAGGCGGCCACGGCCGCCCTCACCGACGCGGCCGGACTGCCACTCGCCGAACGCGCCACCGCCGTCTTCCACGCCTACGCGGCCAACGTCACCGGCGACCCGCGCCGCATACGCATCACCTTCACCGAGATCATCGGCGTCAGCCCCAGGATGGACCGGCAGCGGCTCGCCCGCCGCGCCCGCTGGATCGACTTCATCTGCGCCGAGGCGACCGCGGCGGCCGAGCGGGGCGAAGCCGAAGCCCGCAACTATCGACTGGCCGCCACGGCCTTCATCGGCAGCGTCAACGGACTACTCCATGACTGGACGGCGGGCTGGGTGGACGCCACCCTCGACCAAGTCGTCGACGAACTGGTGCAGCTGCTGATGGCCATCCTGCGCCCTGCCAACCGCAGCCCGCACGACACCTAGCGCCTTGCGAGGAACCGAAAGGTTTATCCGCGCAGGGTGAGAGGCTTGTCGAGCGCGGGCGCTCGACAAACACCGGGACCCGCCCGCACGCCACCACGCGACCCGGACCCGGCCGAAGCACCCTGTGGGGCTCACAGGGTCCTCCCGCACCTCACGCTCGCTGCCCTCTTCCTGATCCTTGTGACGGCTCTGGCGCTGTGCCGCCTGGCGGGGCCTGTCGGAGTCCGCCGCCGAGGTCCACCGGAGCATGGGACGCCTCCACTCCTGGGACGTCGAACAGCTCGACAACTCCCAGCTCCCCGTCGATGAGCACGATGCCGTCGATGAGCGGCATGAGCGGCATGTCCAGCAGCTCCTCCTCCGCTGAGTAACCAACGCGGGTGACCTGCGGGGTCCCGCCAATACGGCAGGACCCCGCAGCCTTTCCATGCGTTGGAACGGGGCGGCGCCCGGACAGGGCCTCGTACTGGTCACAGGCAGCACTCGCCGCCGGGCCCGCGGCCAAAGCGAGACGGCGTCGAAGAAGGCACAGAAGCCGCCGTCCCGGCGCGGGCGGGGCCCGGCGGTTTGCGGCAGGCGCCCTCTCATCGGGGACGGGATGCGGTCAGCCCTCCTTGGCGAGGGCCGGGACGAAGCGGGCCGCGTCGATCGTGCCGACGCCGGTCGCCATGTCGTAGCCCTTCACCGCGGTGTAGCCGGTGACTCCGGCGTAGCTGTTGTTCGTGCCGTCCCTCACGTCCACGATGCCGGTGGAGGGGTTCTGTGCGGACTGCGCGTACAGCGCGTAGAGCGCCTGGTGGATGTCGCCCAGCCGGTGCCCGGCGACCTGGTCGGCCAGGGCCACGATGCCCGCGAAGAGCGGGCTGGCCTCGCTGGTGCCGACGTAGACCTCCCAGCCGACCGCCTTCGGGTCGTAGCTGGAGTACACCCACGCGCCGCCGTTCACTGCGGCGGACATCGAGATGTCCGGGGTGCCGCGGCGGTCGCCGACCACCTGCTTGACCCCGTCCTGGTACGAGGGACGGGCGAAGACATGGGACTTGCCACCGCCGCCCGCCCCGTCGTCGTTATAGACGCTGTCCGGCGCGATGCGGTCGCCATTGTCGTCCAGGTGCAGCTGGGTGCCGCCGACCGAGGTCACCAGCGGGTCGGAGGACGGCCAGGCGTTGACCCTGTACGGGTAGTCGCTGTCGCCGTCCGCGGTGGTGTTGGTGGCACCGCTGTCGCCGGATGCGGCGAGGACGGTCACACCGTGCTTGGCCGCGTCCTTGAAGGCGTACCGCAGGTTCTGGATGCTGGAGAAGTCGCCGCTGCGGAAGCCGGGGAAGGTGTTCTCCGTCGCGCCGAAGCTCTGGCTGATCACATCGCCCACGCCGCGGTCGATCAGCGACTTCTCGGCGTTCATCATCTCCGGCAGGCCGTTGGTGCCGCCTCCGTTCTGGGCGACCCCGGTCTCTACCAGGACGATGTGCGCGTCCGGGGCGACGGCGTGCGCCATCTCCACGTCGAGGGTGGTCTCCCCGGCCCAGCTGATGTGGTTGGGGTTGGTGGGGTTGAAGGGCGGGACGTTGCCCCACTTGACCACGTGGACCTGGGTGCTTTTCATACCGAACCGGGCGCTGTAGACATCCAGGTCGTGCTGGATGGTCGGCGAGCCGAAGGAGTCCACGATCACGATCGTGCGCCCTTTGCCGGTGATTCCTGCTTGGTACAGCGGGTTCAGGTCGTACGCCTGACGGTACTGCGTCGGGGTGTAACAGGAGATCTTCCACTTCGCCAGGCATTGCCCGGTGCTCAGCGGGCTGCGGCCCGCGCGCGCCGATTGCTGTCCGGCTACCGCTGGCACGGCCTTGACCGGTGGCGCCGAATGCACGGATGCGGCGATAGCAGCTCTGGACAAAGAGGTTGATATCAGTATGAAAGTAGCCAGAGCGATGACCCCGGCGACGGCCGCGGCACGCTGCCGCGGACGAACTCTGCGCATAGTTGCTCCTCTTATGGAGTGGGACCGCACTGGGCAGTTGCCGCGATCTCATTCCGAGGCCATCCGTAGGGCAAGCGTGTTGGAACTTTATGCGCTCCTGTGCAACTTGTCCGTGATTGCCCGATTTGGGGAACTGTGATCACGTCGATCGTGGCAAGCACGGCCCGGGTGGCTCATCGGGGCCCGCAAGTAGGCCAGTTGTCGTACAGCTGCCGCCAGGTGACAACTAGACGGTTAACTCACCTGGTCAGAGCCTTCATCATGCTCCCCAACGCCCTCCGGTGGTCCCGGTTGTGGCGAGCCTCACCCGAAGTGGCTCTCGGTAACGCGCGACCGCGATTGGACCGTGTGGCGGCGCAGGGTGGTGACATCAAGGCTGCGAAGTCACCGAGTGACAGGTGGCGCGCTTCGTCACAAGGAGCGACGTCCGTACGACGTTCCAGGTCAGCGGCTCGACCTCCGTTGACGTGGTGACAACTCGACCGGAACGCGCTGTGGGTGACAATGAGTTCGTGCATCTGGTGACAGATTGGACAAATCGGACCGAGAGGCTGGCGCGACGCCCTACGTCGTCCGCCGTCATCGGTGACGACTATCACCGCGAGGCACAGCTTCTTCGACGTCTTCAGCTCACCCCGGTTCGGTGCCGTCTACCTGCTGCCCCGGGATCACGACACCTCAGAGGGTCATATTGAGTCGCCTCCCGGGTTTTCACTCCTCTCGTTCGGGAGCACGGCAAGCCGAGAGCGCAGGGTAGAAGCAATGGCGATACGGACAGCCCGCAGTGGCGCCGTCCGCTGGGCGCGAGCCGCCCTCATCGCCCTGTGGGCCGCGCATGCCGTGCTGATTTACCACGAAACTGCCCCAGCTTCCGCCACCACCGCCACGCAGTCCGCCACGCACGGGAGGCCGATGCCAGGCATCTCTATGTCGGCGGGCGCCGCAGCGGACCGTACGGATACCCGGGCCGGGGACCCGCCGCGTACAGCGCCGACGACGGCGCCTGCGCCGCCACCGGCATGCAGCACTGCTCCACGGCGAGCGTCGACACCATCACGCTCACCCTGCCGCCTCAGGTCCACCTCGAGCGCCTTCCGAATGCGCACCAGGCCATCGCCGGCCCGGCGCTCGCCCGGACGATCGGCCGTGCGCCGCCCGATTTGTCGGTTCTCTCTCAATTGCTCCTCTAGGCCGCGCCGAACGGCGCTCGTGTGCCCTCTTCGCGCCGGCCTGAGCCGTGCCGCCTCTGGCGGTACCACGCGTCGACAAGAGGACTCATCCCGTGAACCACATCAACCGCCGCTCCGTTGTGCTCGCCGGACTCGGCGCCGCGGGTGGCGGCGCGCTCACCGCCTGCGGCAGTTCCAGCGGCTCCGGCAAAAGCCCCGGCCTCATCAGCCCCTCCGGCGCCGAGGTCACCCGGGTGGAGAAGAAGCGAACGAGCACCGGCACGGTGCACCGGCTCACTCTCACCGCCGCCTCCGCCATGATCGACCTGGGCGCCGGCAACATCCCCAAGACCTGGGCCTTCAGCGGCCGGACCCCCGGCAAGGAGATCCGTACCTCCGCAGGTGACACGCTTGCCGCCGAGCTGTCCAACCAGCTGCCGAACCAGACCACCACCTCGATCCACTGGCACGGCGTGACGCTGAGCAACGACATGGACGGCGTGCCCCCCGCGACCCAGGCAGCGGTCCGGGCCGGCAGCAACTTCACCTACCGCTTCATGGCCGCCGACCCCGGCACCACCCGCACGTCGGAGTCGAGCTCGACCGCGGCCTGTACGCCCCCCTGATCGTCGAGGACCCGAAGGAGCCGCTGTCGTACGACGACGAATGGGTCGTCGTCCTGGACGACTGGGTCGACGGGGTCACCGGCACCCCGGACGAGGTCTTCGCCGAGCTCAAGCAGGGCATGGGCAGCATGGGCGGGATGAACATGGGCGGTGAATCGGCGTCCCCGTCCGTCTCCTCCTCGTCCGGCGGCACGTCGAAGAAGTTCATGCTCATGGGCGCCACCAGCACCCTGCTCGGCGGCGACGGGACGGCTCCACCGGTCGGCTCACCCTGGTCGTGGACTGCTTCCATATCGTCCAGCTCGCCCAGCGCCACCTCGCCGACCTGCGCCGCCGCCTCACCTGGAGGCACCACGGGCGCCGCGCCGCAAGGGCGACCCCGTCTACACCGTCCGCAACCTCCTGCGCCGCAACAAGGAAGACCTCACCCGCTCGATTCCGTAGTGCCTCGTGGCGCACCGGAGGATTTCCCAGGCGGTGGAGGCGGCGACCTTGATGCCCAGGGCCCCGAGCTCGCCGTGGATGCGCCGGGTACCCCCAGGAGCTGTTCTCGCGGGCCAGGCGGAGGATCAGGGCTCGGATCGAGCGGACGGTGGGGGGCGGCCGCGCCGCCTCGGTACGCAGGTCGCGGTATGCCGCCGTTTGAGCAGGTCGCGGTGCCACCGCATGATTGTGTCGGGGTGTACCAGGAGCAGGAGTTGGCGCAGCTTGTCCATTGGGAGGTGGTGGAGCAGCCCCGCGAGCAGCGCACGGTCGGTGGCGGTGAACACGGGCTCTCCGGTCTGGCGCTGCAGGACCGGCAGCTGGTGCCGCAGCCCGAGGATCTCGATGTCCTTGTCCCGGTCGCTCATCGGCAGCAGCCGTAGGAGTGTGAAGGTGTTGGTCACGGCGAGGTAGGCCAGGCGCAGCAGCACGACGGATCATGATGCCGCCGTGCCGTGTCCAGGGGAGGACAGCGGGGCGAGCAACCGATACGACCAGGGACCAGTCATCAAGGTCCCACCTGGGCGGATGATTTCGGGGGGAAGGGCCGTCTCGTCAGCCAACAGGGCCTCACAGGCAATGATTGAATATGGGCGCACAGGACGCGCAGGACACGGCTAAGAGGCTGCGGGCGATCAGCGACGAGGTGTCGGACCGTTTCTACGAGCGGGCTGACGTGGTGCGGACGCTGGTGGTGACGCTGCTGGCCGGGCAGCACTCATTGGTGCTCGGCCCGCCCGGAACGGCGAAGTCCGAGATGGCCCGGGAGCTCACGGGCAGGGTCGGGGGGGCGGCCTACTGGGAGATCCTCCTGTCGAAGTTCACCGTGCCGACGAGGATGTTCGGTCCCATCGACGTCGCCGCGCTGGCCCGGGGTGAGTACCGCCAGGTCTACGACGGCCGCGCCACGACCGCGCATGTCGCGTTCATCGACGAGATTTTCAAGTGCTCCACGGCGGCTCTGAACGAGACGTTGGGCTACCTCAACGAGCGGATCTACCACCCCGAGAGCGGCGGCGAGCCGATCCGCTGCCCCCTGATCGGGGCCATCACGGCGAGCAACGAACTGCCCAGCGGAGAGGATTCGGCCGCGATCTACGACCGGCTGCTGGTGCGGATCGAGGTCGGGTACCTGGCAGACCCCTTGAACTTCGCCGCGCTGGTCCGCTCCGCCGTCAGCCGCCCGGCGGCACCGACACGGACCACCATCGAGCTGGCCGCGTTGCAGTACGCCGTGACCGAAGCCGTCCCGGCCATGGACGTCCCCGACGTGATCGTGGATGCGGTGTGTACGCTGCGGGCCGCCCTGCGCCGCAAGGAACTCGTCGCCTCTGACCGCCGCTGGCGGCAGGCGGTGGGCCTGCTCCAGGCGTCCGCGTACCTCGACGGCCGCCCGGCGGTCGCCGAGACCGACCTGTCGGTGCTGACTCACGTGCTGTGGGACTCCCCCGCCGAACGCCCGACCGTCGAGCGCGAGGTGCTGCAACTGGTCAACCCCGACGCCAAGGAGGCGCTCGACCTGGCCGACGCCATCGAGGAGCTGGAGGCCCAGCTCGACGCCATGGCCGGGCAGTCCCGCGAGGCGCTGAGCGAGTGGGTCATCAAGAAGGCCCACAACAAGCTCGCCACGGCGGGGAAGCGGCTGGAGAAACTACGCGAGGAGGCGGCGAGCGCCGGCCGCTCCACCGCCGCCATTGACCGAGTCACCGGCCGCCAGCGCGCCGTCCGCGCCCGCGTTCTCACCGAGGCCCTCGGCGTGGACGCGAGCATGGTGCAGGCCCAGCTCTGAACACCGGGGGATCAGGACCATGGGCAAGACACCGAGCAAGCTCAACGAGCTGGCGAGCCGGGCCGGGAAGTGGCTGGGCCTGTCCGCCGCAGCTCCCGAGCGGCACACCACGGCCGTGGTCGCGGACCGGTTCGACCAGATCGCATGGCGCGACACCTACGAGCAGTCGGCCGGACTGCGCGATCTGGCCGAGGAGCTGAACGAGCGCTACGACTACACCACCGACCTCCTGACCGACGCGTTCCTGGGCGCATACAAGGTCAGCCCGCGGTTGCGCGAGCGCGAGGAGATGGACCCCTCCCGGCTGGTCAACCACCAGGTCATCACCTCACTGGTGGAGTCAATGGAGTTCGCCGAGCTGCGCCGGGAGACGGCCGGCGACCCCTACGCCGCCGCCATGGCCGTGCTCGCCCAGGCCGCCGCGCTGCGCCGGATGCTGGAGCGCTCCCGGGATGCCCAGGAACAGGCCGAGCAGGCGAAGAAGGCCCAGCAGGACACCGAAGGCGCGGCGACCGCCGTGGGCGAGGCGCTCCAGCAGGCCGCCGACGGGGCCGACGAGGACGGCACCGTGCCGGCCCCGGCCGCCGACGCCGTACAACAGGCGATCGAGGCCGCCGAGGCCGCCGAGGCCGCTGCACAGCAGGCCGCCCAGGACGCCGCGCAGGCCCTCGTGGCGGCGGCCCCCGGTATCCGTGCCGCCGCGCGGAACGCGGCGGCGAAGGCCGCCGAGGCCGCGCGGGAGGAGGCCGCGCTGATGCGGGCATGGGGAGTCGATTCCGGCGAGCTGGAGCGGATGCCGTTCGGCCGGCGCGCCCGGCTCGCCGAGCGGCTGCGCACCGGCCGTCTCGGACAGTGGGCCGAGCTGATCGGCCGTTTCCGGCAGATGGCCAGCGGTGAGTGCGCCCGCAAGGTGGAGAACGCTGCCGGGGAGCTGGTCGGCGTCACGCTCGGCAATGACCTCTCCCGCGTCATCCCCTCCGAGCTGGCCAACCTCGGCCTGCCTGAGCTGCGTGCGGTGTTCGCCGCGCGCTACGCCGCCGGGGAGCTGATGCTCTATGACAGCCAGGGGGAGCAGACCACCGGCCAGGGCGCCATCATCGCGTGCGTAGACACCTCGCACTCCATGTACGAGGCAGGGCCCGGCGGAGTCACCCGGGAGGCGTGGGCCAAGGCGTGCGCCCTGGCGCTGCTGGATCAGGCCCGCCGCGCCAAGCGTGACTTCGTCGGCATCCTGTTCTCCGCCGCCGACAAGATCCAGGTCTTCCGCTTCCCGGCCGGCCAGCCCGCCGGCATCGCCCACGTGCTCGACTTCGCGGAGACCTTCCTCGGCGGCGGCACCAGCTATCAGAGGCCGCTGACAGCGGCCGGCGAACTGCTGGAGGAGGAGTTCAACGACGCCGCCCGCACGCGCGGCGACATCGTGATGATCACCGACGACGAATGCGGCGTCACCGAGGAATGGATGCGCGGCTGGAACGACGCCAAGCACCTGCTGGGCTTCCGCGTCTTCGGCGTGGCCATCGGCGCCCCGCGCGCCGCCGAAGCCAGCTCGGTCCTGGACGCCCTGTGCGACAACCTCCGCTCCATCGAGGATCTCACCGACGTCCACGCCGCCGCCGACCTCTTCCGCGTGATCTAACCCGGCATCCTCCCCCGTAACCCCGACACGAGAGAGGATCTGTTCCCGCAGCTCAGCGCCAGCAGCAGGGCCAGCAGGTGCTCGTCACCATCGGTCAGAACAGAAGCCCACTCGACCTCGTCACGGCTCGGCGCGAAGAACAGATGCAGCTCATGCGCGGTGATCAGCCGCTTGAACCGCGGATACGCGGTCCTCTCGATCGAGGTCACAACCCTGTGCCGCTCGAAAATACGATTCGGTGCTGTGAGCTGCGGCGATGCCGTTCGGTCAGGTGGCTTGGTGGTACTCGTTGATGAGGCCGCCAAGTATGGGGCGTCGTCGGACCCGTTAGGCGTGGAGGTCTGTGGCGGTTGCCGGGACGGGCAGTTCGGTGCTTGCGGGGGTAGTTGCTGCCGGGACTGGTGAGGGCGGTATTGGTTGTAGTGCCCGACGTATTCGGTGAGCACTGCCTGGGCGTGGGCCTCGTTGTAGATCAGGATCCGGTCGAGGAGCTCGCGGCGAAGGGTGCCCACGATTCTCTCGCCGATGGCGTTCGCTCTTGGTGCCCGGGGTGGGCTGAGGAGCACTTCCACGTCGTCTGCTTCGAAGACGGCGTCGAAGGAACGGGTGTACTTCGTGTCTCGATCCCGGATGAGGAAGCGCAACGAGTCGATGCGACATCCGCGTGGTCCGCTGGGCGGGGGGGGTGGGCGGTGACGCCAGCGAGGTGAACGCGCCGGGTGCGTGCTCGATAAATACCAGGACGTACAGGCGCTTGAGCGAGATGGTGTCGAGGTGCAGGAAATCAGCGGTCGACGCGGTCAACTCGCCAGGCTTGCTGCAGTCGGTCGACGTTCCGCAGTTCCATCAATACTGGCGCAAGGGGTTTATTCCGACTGTCGACTATTCCCTCCCGTCGGCCCGTTTTCCTTTGGCGACGGCTTCTCAGGCGACCGTTGCCGAGGTGTCCCGCACAGTGACGTTTGCATGGCTCTCCTGGAAGCTCTGCTCGGAGACCAGCGTCAGTCGGGCGGAGGACTGGAACTCCCGCAGTGACGTGGAGCCGCAGGAGACCATGGTGGATTTGATCTTTGCGATGGTGACGGCCAGGCCCTCGTTGAGGTCGCCTGCGTACGGGACGTAGCCGTCGACGCCTTCCTCGAAGATCAGTCCCTGGCCGCCCTGGCCGTAGCGCTGCCAGTTGCGGGCACGGTTGGAGCCTTCGCCCCAGTACTCCTTGACGAAGCCGTCCCGGGTGGGGAGCTTCGCGCCGGGTGCCTGGTCGAAGCGGGCGAAGTAGCGGCCCATCATGACGAAGTCGGATCCCATCGCCAGCGCCAGAGCCACGTGGTAATCGTGCACCAGCCCGCCGTCGGAGCAGACAGGCACGTACTCGCCGGTGCGCTCGACGAAGGCCTCCCGGGCTGCGGCGACGTCCAGGACGGCGCTCGCCTGGCCTCGGCCGATGCCCTTCTGGTCGCGGGTGATGCAGATGGAGCCCCCGCCCACGCCGACCTTGACGAAGTCCGCACCGGCCTCGGCGAGGAAGGTGAACGCCTCGCCGTCGACCACGTTCCCGCCGCCGATCGGGATCTCCGGATAGTGCTTCTTCACCCAGGTGAGGGCTTGCGCCTGCCAGTCGCTGTAGCCGTCGGACGAGTCGAAACACAACACGTCCGCACCCGCCTCCGTCAGCGCGGGGACGCGCTCACGGTAGTCGTGGGTGTTGACGCCCGCGCCCACACGCAGGCGCTTGCCGCCGTCCACGACCTGGTTGGGGAAGCGCTTGTTGTCCGCGTAGTCGGACCGGAATACCAGATGCTGCAGGTGCCCGTCGTCGTCCAGTACCGGAAGGCAGTCCAGTCGCTCGTCCCACAGCCGCGCGTTGGCCGCGGAGAGCGTGATGTCGCAATCGGCGTGGGGCAGGTCGGCGATGGCAGTCATCCGGCCGCTGACGGGTCCGTCGAGGTCGTGGCGCTGGGGGTGGAAGTCGCGGGAGGTGACCAGTCCGAGCAGGCGGCCGGCAGCGCTTCCGTCGTGGGTGACGGCAGCGGTGCTGTGGCCGGTGCGGTGCATGACGCTGACCAGGTGGCTCAGGGTGTCGTCGGGGCGGACGTTCGTGTCGCTCGTGACGAACCCGGCCTTGAAGTTCTTCACCTTCCGGACGGCTGCGGCCTGTTCCTCGATCGACTGGTTGTGGTGTACGAAGCTCAGGCCGCCGTTGCGCGCGAGCGCGATCGCGAGCTCCGGGGAGCTAACCGCTTGCATGATCGCCGAAGTGAACGGGGAGTGCAGCTCGATCGCCGACGCGTCGCCCACCCGGTGCCGCACCAGGGGCGTGCGCAGGTCGACGGCCCCAGGAGAGCAATCGGTCCGGGTCCGATTCGGCAGTAGCAGGTACTCGTTGAACGTCCGTGAGACCTCGGCGATGATCCGTGCCACTGATTCCTCCTGTTCCGCCGGCAGGCACCCGTCTGCCCAGCCGTGAAGATCGCCCCCCAGTCCGATGGCTCGGGTCGTCAGGAGCCAGTAACGCCTCCGCGGAGTGCGCGCCCGCTGAGGCACGCGCTCTGACCAGCTCCTTGGTCGAACGAGGTGCGGTAGTGACCCTGAACCCTATCGACTGCCCAGCCTGTGCACGAATCTTGGTCGTATCATCGGCACCCTTCACGGTGCGTTCTTCCTCGTCTGAGGCCCGAACGGCGAGCTCGGCCCAGTCCCGCCTGGCGTAGGTGACCCAGCGGACCACGGTGTTGCGGTGCATGCCCAGGAGGTCGGCGAGGATGGCCGCCGGGAGGCCGGCGGCGAGCGCGGCCAGGGCCGGCCTTGCGGGGTGGCACGGACGGTGATGCCGTGGCGGCTGAGCTTGTGGGGCATCGCGGCAGTCGCCATCGGCCGTCCGGGAACCATCCCGGGAAGAGTAGCTGCGGTCCTTGGCGGACCTGGGCGAGCAACGGCCTGGGCTGGGGCGTCTCGGCGAGGCGCCGCAGGAGGTCGGCCGGTCGTGGAGGCAGCAGGACTGGGTGCCGGCCCGCCTACCACCGGTCCAGTGCGCGAGACAGACTCTGGACACCGGCTGACCGGCTCGGCAAGGTGGAAACCCGCACGTCCGGTGCGCGGAACGCCGTCCACGACCGCCAGCCATGCCGACCAGAGGAACCATCTGATGAGCGCTCAACCCCTGCCGGCCGGCACTCCGGCGGCCGAAGGCGTCGATGCACACGGCGTCCACGCCTTCCTCGACGCCCTGAACGCCGCGCCGCACATCGAACCGCACAGCCTGATAATCGTGCGCCACGACCGCCTCGTCGCGGCCGGCTGGTGGGCGCCGTACACCCCGGACCGCGTGCACCTGCTCTACTCCCTCAGCAAGAGTTTCACCTCGACGGCCGCAGGTCTGGCCGCCGCCGAGGGACTGCTGCGCCTGGACGACCCGGTGATCTCGTACTTCCCGGAGTTCGAAGCCGAGATAACCGACCCGCGCAGCCGCGCCATGCTGGTCCGGCACATCGCGTCCATGGCCAGCGGGCACCTCACCGACATGGCCGACCGGGCGTTCGCCCTCGACCCGGACGAACCGGTCCGCGGCTTCCTGCTGCTGCCCCCGGACCGCGACCCGGGCACGGTCTTCGCGTACAACCAGCCCTGCACGTATACCCTCGCCGCCATCGTCCAGCGGGTGACCGGCCAGTCGCTGACGGAGTATCTGCGGCCCCGGGTGTTCGACCCGCTGGGCATCGGCGAGACAGCCTGGCTGCAGCACCCGGCCGGCCGTGACATCGGCTACAGCGGGCTGCACGCCACCACGGACGCGATCGCCCGTCTCGGAATGCTCTACCTGCGCGGCGGCGTATGGCAGGGCGAGCGGCTACTGCCCGCCTCGTGGGTGGCCGAGGCGACCCGCCCGCACATCTCGAACGCGGACGGCACCGCCGAGGGGGCGGCCTCGGACTGGCAGCAGGGGTACGGGTTCCAGTTCTGGAAGTCCCGGCACGGGTATCGGGGCGACGGCGCATACGGCCAGTTCTGCCTGGTGCTCCCCGAATACGACGCGGTGGTCGCGATGACCGCGGCGACCGAGCAGATGCAGGCCGTACTCGACCTGGCCTGGGAGCACCTGCTGCCCGCGTTCGGCCCCGGACCGCTGGCGGGCCGGGAGGACGAGGACGCGGCGCTGCGGGAGCAACTGTCCCGGCTCGCGTTGCCGCCGCTCACGGCGAAGTCGGCGCCGCTGGCGGACGCCGCCGCGTGGTCGGCGACGGAGTTCGCGCCGGAGGGCGGTACGTGCGCGGACCAGCCGTCGCTGACCGGGGTCGCGGTCGCCGCGGACGGGGACGGGGACGGCTGGGTCCTGTCGCTGGCCGAGGGCGAGTCACGGCTGGACCTGCGGTTCGACGGCACGAGATGGACGGTCGACGCGGACCCGGACGGGCTGGTGCCGGCCGCGGTGAGTGCGGGCTGGACGGACGCGGACACGCTGGTCGCCGACGTGTCGTTCCTGGAGACGCCGCACCAGCTGGCCGTGACGTGCTCGCTCGCCGCCGGTACATTCACCGCTCGGTGGCGCACGGCGCCGCTGGGCCCTTGGCCGCTGCGGGAGTTGCGCGCGCCGCGGGGGTGAGTCGGGGCCGCCGGTCTACGGACCCGTGTCCCCGGTCGTCCCGCCGCCCGGCGGAGGTCGCGGTCTACTCGGTCTCGCTCCGGCGCAGCTCCGCCAGCAGGTCCTGCCGCCCGGAGAGCAGCTGGGACAGGATGCGCCGGGCCGCCCGCAGCAGTTCGGCCCGTCTCCGCCGGCTGGCTCCGTACTTCGTGGGTACTTCGTTCAGGTCTCCGGCCGGCGGGGATGTGTGGGTTCCAGGCCGAGGAGGTCGAGGAGGTGGAGCTGGATGCCGCGGGTGATGGCGATGACGGGTGGGTCGGTGGCGCTGCCGACGCGTAGGCGCATACGGCACAACGTCTTGCAGCAGTACTGATTCCGCGGAGGTCTTCACGATCAACGCCACGCTGTAACACCCGCGGCGCGGCTGTTCGTCGCGGGCCGCGGGAACCGCCCTGGGACTCCGCTGCTGACGGACCAGTTGCGTCGTGAACCTGAGAACCGCCCCCGGTCACTTTCCGCGACCGGGTCACCGACATGCTGCGCCTGGTCCCTGAACTCCCCGATGCCGTCTCCTACGGTGGCGGCCGGTTGCTCGGGGTCCATCTCGACGGACTTGGGGACCGGGTCGCGCAGACGGAGCAGGGCCGGCGCGGACTCCTGGCGCCGGCCCGGTATGACGTAGGCGAGCTCACCAGTACCGGGGGCCGTGCAGCAGTGTCGTACGAGACCGAGGCAGGGCCCATTTCCCTGTTCGGAGGGGAACAACCGGCCCGCGTCAATCCAGGTCCTGTGCGATAAGGGGCGGAGTCAGTCGCTGTCCTCTCCGGCCGCAAAACGGCGAGCCTCGCCGGCCCGCGTAGCGTTCCTTGCGGTTGCTGGCCCTATCCATTTCCCCCCGCTCCTTCTTGGCAGCGCGCCCATTGGGTCCCGAACAGCAGGTGGCGCCGAACTCGGGGTGTTCCCACCGGCAGCGTGTGTCCGTGTCCTCCCGCGTCGGGTTCGGCGGCAGATCGCACGCGGACGGCAGTTAGGGCACGATCCACGGGAGTGGAGAACCTTTTATGGTATCGGCAAGCTTCGGCCGTACGCAAGAACGCCACAACGGACGCAGCTGACATGCTCGATCACGCTGATGAGGACACCGGCCAAAGATCCCAAAGAGGAGGATCGGAAGCGATCACCTACAGGAAGGCGCGGGTGGCGAGGTGGAGGTAGATGACTTCCAGGAGTTGGGCGTCGACGTCTTGGTAGGGGCCGGCGCCGAGGCACGCCACCGCCCCGGACAGCGCCCACGGCCTGCTGCGGAGGACGATCCCTTCGCGCCCCACGGGCACTGCGGGACTCTGTCGCCCGATCCGCGGTGAGGGCCGATTCGATCAGCCTCACCAGCACGTTCACCGTTAGCCGCCGGTCGGTTTCGGCAGGTCTGCCGAATCGGGCGACAGAGTCCTGCGGGTGCCGATAAATCATCCGGCCAGGTCAGGAGCTTGATCGTCGATGACATGGTCCTCTGCTGCCGCACAGTTCGTGCCCGTGTTGTTCACGTGGCACGCCGGCAGGCGCATCCGACCGCAGCTTGGGTGGTGCAGTTGGGGCGCAATCTCGCCATGGACCTGGCGGACGCGGGCGCACGGACAGCCGGGGCACGCCGGGCGCACCGAGAGGGCAACCGGATGGTTCCCACGGCCGGTTGCCACCCCGGTGGATGATCGCGACTTCGTTATATACACCTCTGGTCCGCGCGTTCGAATCAAGCCATGCTGGTACCCGGCAAGGCCCATGATCCTCAAACCTCAGGGAGCCCCGCTTTTCCTGTGGATACACGGACCTTGCGAGGGCTCCCGGGCACAGATCCCGGAAGCCGCACCCCTCGGCGCCACTCGCTGTGCCGCCGCATTCCCGGGACCTCGGCCAGGCAGGACGTGGTCCGCGTTATGAGGAGCAACACACCTATGCAAGTCCTGATATTCGTTGTGGTCATCGTGGTCCTGCTGCTCCTGGTGGCCCTCACCAAGGGCATAAGGGTCGTCAAGCAGTATGAGCTGGGAGTGCTCTTCCGGTTCGGACGACTGGTCGGAACGCGTTCCCCGGGGCTGCGGTTCATCATCCCGCTCGTCGATGTCCTGCGGCAGGTGTCGCTGCGGATCGTCACGATGCCGATCCAGTCGCAGGGCATCATCACCCGCGACAACGTCAGTGTCGATGTGTCCGCGGTCGCCTACTTCCGCGTGGTGGACGCGGTGAAGTCGGTCATCGCGATCGAGAACGTCCACGCCGCTATCAACCAGATCGCCCAGACGACCCTGCGCAAGGTCGTGGGCCAGCACACGCTCGACGAGACGCTGTCGGAGACGGACCGGATCAACCTCGGCATCCGCGAGATCCTCGATGTGGCGACCGCCGAATGGGGTGTCCAGGTCACCCTGGTCGAGCTGAAGGACATTCAACTGCCCGACAGCATGAAGCGCGCGATGGCCCGCCAGGCCGAGGCCGAACGTGAGAAGCGCGCCAAGATCATCAGCGCTGAGGGGGAGTCGCTCGCCGCCGCGGCGCTCGGCGAAGCCTCGGACATCATGATGGAGCACCCGCTGGCACTCCAGCTCCGCAACCTGCAGAGCCTGGTGGAGATCGGCGTGGACAAGAACACCACCGTGGTCTTCCCCGCCCCCCTGATGAGCACCATCGGCGAACTCGGCTCCTTCCTCGCCCGGGAAACGGCAGCGGCCGCGCCCACAGCACCGTCCGATACCCCCAAGGCGGTCCCCGGCCCCGAGCCGACCGAGACCGTGTAACCAGTACGCTCCGCCGGAGACCGGCCGTAGGCTCGGGGCCGGCAAGGGAGGTTCTCCCAGCGCCGGAGCGCGCCCGCCGCGAAGGCGCTCACCTGGCTGGTGAGCGCCTTCGACTCGCGCTCAAACCGGCCGGCCAGATCCGTCGGCGTGTCGAGCAATCGACCCCGAAGTGCATGCTGCCCATGCCCTGTTACCCCCGTCGTCCGGCCGAGAACGGACGGCAGCCTCTCAGAGCTGTCCTGCTGCGCCGAGACACCCCCAAAGACGCCGAGTTGTTAATGCTGAGGCATGAGAACACAGTCCTGCGCCGTCAGTTCAAGGGCCCGGTCCGTTACGAGCCAGCCGACCGGCTCTGGCTCTCCGTGCTTGTCCCGCGTGAACATCAACCTGATGCCAGACGGCCGCAGAAGGGAACCCCTCCGCGCCTGTCCCGCTCGAATATACGATTCGCGGCTGTGGTCTGCACGTTTGCTGATCCTGGCGACACGGCCCGGACTGGCCTGCGACGATCTGCGGATGTCGCTGTCGGTCGTCGCCGCGCTCGTCCGGAATCTGATCACAGTGCCCGCTGCTGTACTGCGCAGCCGCGCGGCCAAAGATGCGGAAATCCTCGCACTACGGCATGAGAACGCGGTGCTGCGCCGTCAGATCTCCCGGGTCCGCTACGAGCCGGCCGACCGGGTCTGGCTCGCCGCACTCTCCCGGCTGATCCCGCGCGAGCGCCGGCGCCAGGCCTTCGCGGTCATCCCCACCACACTCCTGGCCTGACACCGTCAACTCCTCGCCCGCAAGTTGTGCGGCGCGCTGCCTGTCAGGGCTCGTCGAGGTCGTGTTGCCAGTCCCAGCCGGCGTCTTCGAGTGCGATCAGGGTGGCGAACCGGCCGCCGGAGGCGAGTAGCTCGCCGGGCGTGCCTTGCTCGACGATGCGGCCGCCGGCCATGACCACGACGCGGTCCGCATCTCTCGCTGTGGCCAGCCGGTGGGCGACGGTGAGCACGGCGGTTCCGGCCGCCGTGACGTGCTCGTGCAGGGCGGCTCGGAATGCGGCGTCGCTGGCGCCGTCGATGACTGCGGTGGCTTCGTCCAGCAGAAGGGCGGCAGGGGCGGTGACCAGGGCCCGTGCGAGCGCGAGCAGTTGGCGTTGCCCTGCTGAGAGCTGCACCCCGGTGCCCCGGCCGGAGACGGACAGAACGGTGTCATAGCCCTCTGGCAGGGTGCGGATGAACCGGTCGGCACCGGCGAGGGTGGCCGCTTGGCGTGCCCGCTCCGCCGTGATGGTCTGGTCGCCGAGGGTCAGGTTGTCCTGCACGGTGCCGCTGAACAGCTGCACCGTCTGCGGGACGAATCCGAGCGTCGCCCGGCGCGCCGCGTCGTCGAGGGTGCGGGGGTCGCACCCGGCAACGTGGACGTGTCCCGCCCATGGCGTGTACAGGCCGGCGAGGAGGGCGAGCAGGCTCGTCTTGCCGGCGCCGGTCCTGCCGACCACCACGACGTGCTCTCCGGGATGCACCGCGACGCTGACCTCGTGCAGCACCGGTGCGCCCGGCGTGTAGCCGAAGGTTATCCGGTCCACTTCAAGCGCCGGCCCGTCGGCTGGAGAGCCGTGGTGGTCAAGGCGGTCCTTACCCTGCTTGGAGATCGCCTGCTTGGAGATCGCCGGTGCGGGTCCGGCATGGACGTCGACGGGCAACGCGAGGACGGAGAACACGCGCTCGGCGCCGGCCAGCGCCGCCTGCACGGACTGCCATTCGTCGCCGAGGTTGATGAGCGGGGTGATGAACTGGGCGAACAGCAAGATGAAGGCGGTCAGTGTGCCCAGCGACACCCCGATCGTGTCGAAGGCGTTGCGGCTGCTCAGCCACACCAGCAGCGCGGTCGCGAAGGCGGAGAGCAGGCCGAGGCCGGGGGCGTAGAAGGCGTTGTAGAACGTGGACTTGTTCGTCGCACGTAGCCAGTCGGTCAGCGCCAGGCGGAATCGATTGGTGAACGTCGTCTGCCGGCCGAACGCCCGGATGACCTCCGCACCGGACAGATCCTCCTGCAGATGGGTGTTGAGCAGCCCGATCGCACGCCGTGTGTCACGTTCGGCGTCGCGGATCCGCCGCCGCAGATAGCCGGTAAGCAGTGCCACCGGTGGCATGAACACAGCGGCCACGACGGTGAGCGCCGGGCTGAGGACGAGCATGGTGACGGTGACGGTGACCAGCTGCACGGTCTGCCCGAGCAGAGTGGCGACGGAAGAGGAGAACAGCGCGTCTATGGCCTCGACATCGGCGGTGCACCGGCTGATGGAGTCCCCAACCGCGGTCCGGTCGTGGTAGCCGGTCGGCAGATGCAGCAGGTGGGAGAAGAGCCGGGTGCGCAGACCGGCGAGACTGCGCTGGGCAACGGTCGCGGCGAGGTAGCCGTATGCGGCCGTCAGCATGGCCACGGCGGCGCTCACCGCGAGGTACAGCAGCGCGGCCGGGGCCAGTCCTGCGGTGCGGTGCGCGGTCAGGTTGTGGTCGACCACGTGCCGCACGATCAGCGACGGGAGCAGTCCGAGCACCGCGGCGCCCAGCACCGCGGCGGCGATGAGGAGCAGCCGGGCCGACCACGGTCGTGCCAGCTGAAGAAGCTGGGCACCCACAGCCGGGCTCGGTTCCGGCTGGAGCCCAGCCCCTTCTTTGGTGTGGGTGTCGGTGATGCTCATGGCCGCACCACCGCCGCGGTGGCGTGGCCGCGCCGCTGGGCCCGGAAGATGCGGGCGTACAGCCCGCCAGCGGTCAGCAACTCCTGATGTGCACCGCGCTCGTGGATGCGGCCGTGGTCGAGGACGATGACCTCGTCGGCCTGTGCGAACGCGGCGAGGCGGGTCGAGCACAGCAGGACGGTGGCTTGGCATTCCGGCGGGGCAGCGGGGCCTACCGCTTCGCGCAGCGCGGCGATGATGCGGGCTTCGGTGTCGGCGTCGACCGCGGAGAACGGGTCGTCGAGCACCAGCAGCCGTGGGCTGGTGGCGGGCGCGGCCAGGGCCCGGGCCAGGGCGATGCGTTGCCGTTGGCCGCCGGAGACGCGCACGCCGAGTTCACCGATGCCGGTGGCCGTCCCGTCGGCCATGCCGGCCACGTCGGTGTCGAGGTCGGCCACCCGCAGCGCCTTCGCCAGGCGCCCGGATGGGATCGTGCCGGCGGTGGTTCCGGGTTCCGGATGGGTGAGCGTTACGTTGTCGGCGACGCTGCCGGAGAACACCGGATGTCCCTGCGGCAGGTATCCCACGCTGTCCCGCTCGGCCGGCGTCCAGGTGTGCGGGTCGGCCCCGTCGATACGGACCCGTCCGCTCTGGACCGGGTACAGGCCAAGTACCGCCCTGGCCAGCGCGGTCTTTCCGGAGCCGACCGGGCCGGTCACCGCGACCAGCGCACCGGGAGCCACCCTCAAGCTCACCCCGTTCAGCGCGGAATGCGCCGCACCGGGGTAGACGAACAGCACATCGTCCAGGACGATGCCCACCGGCCCTCGCCGGGGCGTCACCGCCTCGTGGCGCGGCCGGACGCCCCCTCCCGCGACTCGGTCCGAGCGCCACGAGGCGCGCGGCGGTTCGTCGCCCAAGGGGGGCGGTGGGGCGAGTAGCGGTGCGAGGCGGGTGAAGGCCGCAGCAGCGGCCTGGACCCGGTTGACCATCTGCGGGATGCGGAAGGCCCGTGCTGTGAACCGGGTGAAAAGCCCGAGAAAAGCCACGAGGTCACCGACACTCAGCGCGCCGGTGGCGACCTTCGTCCCGCCCAGCCAGATCACGGCAAGGACCCCGGCGGTGGTCAGCGTGCCGTAGACCGGGGCCAGCGCCGAGTCCAAGCGGGTCGCCGCCAGTTCCGCGTCGGCCTGCGCGTCGGCCAGCAGATTCAGCCGCCGGGCAAACGCCGCGCGCCGCCCGGACGCCCGCAGGACCCGCAGCCCGACCAGGCCTTCCTGTACGAACGTGGTCAACGCGGCATTGGCCTCGCGGGCGCGCAGCGTGCGCCGGGACACCCATATCCCGGCGACCTTGGCCAAGGTCAGCGCGATGGGCACCGGCGCCAGCGCCAGCGCGCCAAGGGCCGGGTCGTAGGCAAGCATGGCCACGATCAGTGCCACGGAGAACAGCACCGTGTCCCAGGTCTCCACGATCAGCTCATTCACGCCGGTGCCCAGCACCTCGACGTCTCCGATGATGCGGGCCATGACTTCACCGACCGACGTGGTGTGCAGCCGGTCTGCAGGCCAGGAAAGGACCCCGCGCAAGGCATCGGCGCGCACGTTCGCGTAGATGCGGGCCCGGGCCACGCCGAGCCACCAGCGTTTGCCGACCCGGGGCAGCTCGGTCGCGGCGGTACCCATGATGAGCAGCAGCGCGGCCCGGGTCACGGCCCCGCCGGTGGCCTGCCCGCGGTGGAAGGCGAGCACGGCATCGACGGCATGGCCCAGCAGCACGGACGGCAGCACGACGGCGATGTTCATCGCGATGCCCGCCAGCGAGCCGATCACGAACAACCCGGCGACCTGACGGAAGTACGGCCGCATCCGGCGCAGGAAACCTTCACCGGGTAGTCGGCCCTGTTTCCGGTCTCGCGAGGAGGCTGACAAGTCCCTGGTGGTCATGAACGGCTCTGTGTGCCCTTCTCTCACAGCTGTGCCAATCGTCGGGTCAGATCCTCGCCGGCCAGCGCGGCCGGCTCTGCACGCCCCGCGATGGCCTTCATGTCCGCGTAGATCATGGCCACCGTCCACACCGCCTCGAAGTCGCCCTGCGGCGCCTCGCCGTCGAGGTAGCCCTCGTGCAGCGCCAGCCGATCGGATACCGCCGGCCAGGTACGCAGATCCAGAGCCGGATGGCTCAGATAGGAGTCACCGAAGTCGATCACCCCGGTGAACGCGCCGTCGGCGTCGACGAACGCGTGCGTCGGCCCGGGATTCGAATGCAGCGCCACCGGAGCATCGAACCGTGACGGAAGCGCCTCAATCGCGCGGACGGCGACCACTTCCGGGCTGGGCACGAGCTGCCAGCAACCCGGCCGGCTATTGATCTCCTCCACGAGATCAGCCAGGGCCGGCTCCAGGCGGTGCCGCAACGCCCCGGCGTCATCATCCGTCGGGAACAGGCCGCTGTCGGCCAGTTGATCAGCCGGCTGGGAGTGCAGATGGCGCAGCAGCCGGCCCAGGGTGTGCAGCAACCGCGTACGAGCCGGGCCCGTTACGGACACATGCCCCGCGGCCTGCCCCGGGACGCGGCTCATGACGACGTACTCCACACTGCCCTCGGGCGTCTCGACACGGTCGTGGCCGAACACGGTCGGGATACGCCCGGCCAGCGCCCCGGCCAGATGCTCCAGCAGCCGTGCTTCCTTCGCCAGACTCGTCTTCGGACGCACCCGGTGCGGGCGTTGCGTCTTTACCACGACGCTGTCGTCGACCAGGTACACCCGCGCCTCCCCACCGGACTCGTCAACCGCTGTCACCGCCTCCGCCCGGGTGCAATGGGCCCGAGCGAGCCGCAGTACGGTGGCCGCTGACAGAACTGGGTCTTCAGCATCCGGCTGCAGGTACACATCAGCGCGTCCCATCCACCTCACCCCACCTGTCAGACTGCGGATGTGAAACCATGGTTACATCATAAGATGGCTCCACGGAGCGCGAGCCAGGGGGTGGTCCTGCCCTGCCGGATACCCCGAGGACCCTCCGCGTCGCGGATCAGCATCTGGGACAAGCTCGCCGCCTACACCTGGTTCAGGCCTCGGGTTAATACAGGTACACGTCCACCAGCAGGGCCGCGAGTCCGACTAGTAGGGCCCTGGCTGCGGTGTGGCGGGCGGGTTCCGCCGCCAGAGGACCGAAACCGTAGACCAGAGCGGCGGTGGCCAGGGCGAACACCCCGGATCCGGTGTCCTGCCAACGACGGCCGACAGCGCGGCCCCGTACCCGATCTATCCCCAGCCGATCATGGAATTCTCCCCCTCGTTGCTGTAACCATGGTTACATAGTTGCTGACGGATAGGGGTGTGATGACCGTGATCGGTGAACCGCACCGGCGGACAGGCGCGTGGACGGGGTCGCGCCGGCCGGTGCTGGCCGGAAAGACGTCGGGGGCCGCCAGGGCAGATGCCGACGGCATCGCCCGGCACCCGCGCGACCAGCGCGGGGCGATCGCGCCGAGTACTTGCGAGGCCCGCCGGCAGGGCGTTCTGGGGGCGCGGTGCCGGCCCGGGAGACCGTCGGGCGCCATACTTCCATCGCGCCGCGGGGTTGGGGACCGGTGACTGTGCCAGGGATATCAGACGGTCCCGGCGAGTGGGTTCTGTTGTCCTACCGCGTTCCGCGCGAGCCCTCGACGCCACGGATCGCGGTGTGGCGCAAGCTCAAGCGGTTCGGCGTGGTCCAGCTCTCCGACGGGCTGGTCGCGCTGCCGGCGGACGCGCGCACCCGCGAGCAGCTGGAGTGGATCGCCGAGGAGGTGACCGAGGCAGGCGGCAGCGCCACGCTGTGGCTGGCCCGCCCGGCCAGCCTCTCCCAGGAGCGCGATCTGGCCACCGGCATGGCGGCCGCCCGCGCGGCGGAGTACCAGGCCGTCCTCGCCCAGGCCGCCGAGGCCACCGCCGCAGGACCCGCCGGCACGGAGAGCGCGGCGCGGCGGCTGCGCGCCGAACTGCACCGTATCCAGCGCCGCGACTACTTCCCGCCCCCCGAACGCGAACAGGCCCGCGCCGCCGTGCAGACCCTGACCAACGATCCGGCCGCCGAACAGCAGCCGGCCGAACCCGTAGAGGAGGAGCCAACGTGAAGTGGGCGACGAGAGCATCCATCCACATCGACCGGGCGGCCTGCGCCTGGCTGATCCGCCGCCACATCGACCCGGACGCCCAGTTCGTGTTCGTCACCGACCCCGCCGAAGTCCCGCCGGATGCGACACCGTTCGACATGCGCGGCGTCGAACTGGGACACCACGGCGGCGACTGCAGTTTCGAGACGATCCTGCACCGCCGTGACCTCACCGACCCCGTCCTGTGGAAGATCGCCGAGATCGTGCACGAGGCCGACCTCGACGACGAACGCTACGACGCCCCCGAAGCCCCCGGGCTGGACGTCGTACTACGCGGCCTGTCCATGATCCACAGCGACGAGGAGATCCTCGCCCTGACCGGACCCGTCTTCGACGGCCTCTACGAGTACCACCGGCGCGCCGCCGTGATCGGAAGGGAACCGGCATGACCAGCAACACCCCTGAAGGCGAAGGGACCGCCCACACCATCAAATCGCCCCACTCCGGCGGGCCGGCCCCGCCCGGATTCGCATCCGTACTGCGGTACTTCCTGCGGCTGGGCACGCTCGGCTTCGGCGGCCCCATCGCGGTCGTCGGCTACATGCAGCGCGACCTCGTCCAAGCCTGCGGCTGGATCAGCAAGCAGGACTTCCTCGACGGCGTCGCACTGGGCCAGACCATGCCCGGCCCACTGGCCGCCCAGGTCGCCAGGTGGGTCGGCTACCTCAAACGCGCTTGTGCGGGTCTGCTGCCTGTCGATGCGGTGGCGGTGTGCCCATGCTGTGCGTCGCGCGGCCAAGCAGCCGTCAGACGCGGCTACTTGCGGCCGGTCGCTGTGAACGCGGGGTAGCGGCGTGCCGGTAGGCGGCGATGGTGTCGGCGATCTCGGCGGCGGTGAACGCGCGCGGGGTGAGGGTGTCCTTCGGTCCGGCCGGGGTGAAGGACGTCTCGCCGGGGTTGACGGCCGACGGTCCGGCGGGCAGGCGGCCGCCGCGGTGGTCGGGGTGGGAGACCGCGCCGACGTGACCGAGCTGCGAGACGATCCGCCCGCTCGTCTCGTGAACGGCTTCGGTCACCTTCGCCCAGCCGGCGGTCTGCGCCTCGCTGTAGATGCCGGGGACGTTGATGAAGCCGATGGCGTCGGCACTGACCCAGGTGCCCTCGGTGACGATCAGGCCGGCGCCGGCACGCTGCGCGTAGTAGGCCGCGTGAAGATCGGTGGGGGCCAGTTCTGCGTTCTGGGCGCGGGCGCGGGTCATGGGGGCCATGACGACGCGGTTGGGCAGCTCCAGCGCGCCCAGGCGGACGGGCTGCAGCAGGGGCTGGACGGTGGAGGTTCGGGGCTGGCTGGTCATGAGGATCTTTCTTGTACGGGTCCGGGGTCCGGGCGAGAGGGATGGGTGAGCGGGGGTCTGGCTCAGTCCTGTTTGAGGACGTGGAGGCCGGAGAGCGGGCCGCCGAGTTGCATGAGGCGTCCGCCCTCGCGCAACCCGCCGAGGTCGACGGGAGCGAAGCCGAACCCGGCGGTCAGGTCAGCGACGGTGTGCTTGGCGTCGGCGTCGTCACCGGCGAGGAACAGCACCTGCCGTCCGGCCTCGTGGCGTGGGTCGGCGGCGATGTACTGGCCGTAGAGGGTGTTGAACGCCTTGACGACGCGGGCGCCGGGCAGCAGCGAGGCGACGTACTCGCTTCCGGTCAGTTCGCCCAGGTCGGCGATCTTCGCGTTCAGGGGCGGGGAAGCGAACTGGTTGGTGGCGTCGACGACGATGCGCCCGTCGAAGGGCGGCAGGCCGGCCACCGCGTCCGGCACCTGGGGCCAGCCGACAGCGAGCACGACGAGCTCCGCCGCGGCGGCCTCTGCGGGCGTGCCGGCACGGGCGAGCGGTCCGAGGTCTTCGGTGAGGGCGGCCAGGGAGGCGGGGCCGCGGCTGTTGCTCAGCACGACCTGATGGCCGTGGGCTACCGCGTGCCGGGCGATGGCCTGGGCGACGGTTCCGGCGCCGAGGGTTCCGATCTTCATGACAGGGCCCTTCGTGAGGTTCAGGAGGCAGGGCTGGTGAGCAGGACGGTTCCGCTCTTGTCGGGGCGGCGGACGTGGGCGATGGCCTTCGCGAAGTCGGCGAGGTCGTAGCGGGCGGCGACCTCGAACAGCTCCGGGGCACTCTCGGCCAGGCGGGCGGCGAAGGCGACGTCCTCGGCCCGCTCCCCAGGCGTGCGGGTCAACCATTGGCCGATGGACACGCCCCGCACGGTCAGGCCCCGCGGGATCAGCGCCAGAGACTCCAGCGGTGTGCTGCCGGAGCCGAGCGCGCCGTAGGAGATCAGCGTGCCGCCGTCCGCGAGCAGCGCGGCCAGGTCACGGGTGAGCGATCCGCCGACCGCGTCGAGGACGACCTGGGCGCCCTGGCCGCCGACGGCGTCCTGGACCTGCGTACGCCAGTCCGCGTCGGCCGTCGAGATGGTCGGCAGCCCGGGGAAGCGCTGCCGCAAGGCCCGCGCCCCCGTGTCGCCGCGTACCAGATTGACCAGCGGGAGTCCGTGCTTGAGCGCGGCGGCGCTGGCAAGCAGCGAACGGCTGCCGCTGTGCCGCCTACGCTTCTCCGGTGTCCTGCACACCTGGGGCTTCACGATCTACCTCGCCAGCCCCCTCCCTGTCAGACCCCGGTCGCTGCGGGCCTGAGCGCCCGCGGCTGGGCCGGCTGAGCTCAGGCGGACTCCTCGAGCTGAGCCGCTCGCAGGCGTGGCTGCCCTGACGGACCGGCCGGTGCCGACCTCGGCTCGGCCGCCGGTGGGTGCAGCGGCAGCACCATCCGGAGCAACGAGCCGCTCGGCCGCTCGGACACCACAGTGAGGCCACCGCCATGACCCTCGACGATGGCGCGCACGATCGCCAGGCCGAGCCCGGTGCCGGGGCGACCCGACGACTGCGGTTGGCCGCTCCCGTCGTCGGCCTGCGACCGGGCGAACCCGATGCCCGCGTCCTCCACGTCGACCACGGCACCGTTGCGGGTCGCGCGACAGCGCAGCTCGATGGCGTCCCCGTCCACGGTGAACTTCACGGCGTTCTCCACCAGGGCGTCGAGGGCAGCCTCGAGCCGGGACTCGTCACCTTCGACCAGGACGGACGGCGCGTCCAGGAGCCAGTCACGGTCCGAGGCCGGCCGCCACCGCTGGACCGTCCGCTGCAGGAGGGAGCCGAGGTCGACGGGGCCCCACTCGAACTCGGTGGACTCGTAGGCGTCGACCAGGACGAGGAGACGCCCGGCGAGGCCGCCGAGCTTGTCCAGCTCGTCCACCACGACGTCGAGGTCGTCCTTGCTCTCCGGGGTCGGCAACTCGTCCCGGACCATCTCTGCGTAGCAGCGGGCCACCGTGATCGGCGTACGCATCTCGTGTGAGCAGTTGCGGACGAAGAGCTCCTGGACCTCCTGCGCGCGACGCTCGCGCTCGACAAGGCTCTGAGTCTCCGCGAGGGCAGCGGCCCGCCGGCGTACGTGCCAGACCATGGTGAGGAACACCAGCGCCATCAGAGGCACCTCGGCGAGCTCGTCCCAGTGGGCGTAGCCCTCCGCTATGAACTCGCTCAGGGCAGCACCCGTGACCAGGATGACCACGGTCAGCACGACGGACGTGCGACGGGCCGACCAGCTCTGAACGCCGTAGACGATGGACATGCTGATCCACACCAGGTGGAACGCCACGGTCTCGAGGTGGGGTACGACGAACAGCAGCAGCTGGCTGCACGCGGCGAACAGCACCCAGCCGACGAAGACGAGACGTCGGCGCTCAGCCGGCACTGAACACGTACCCGACATTGCGCACCGTTGCGATGACCGGCCGGGGCACCTTGCCGCGGATCCGGCGGACCGTCACGTCGACCACGTTGCTCCCGAGGTCGTCGGCGTAGCCCCAGACGCTCGCGAGGAGCTCACGTCGGCTGCACACCTCCCCCGCTCGCCGCATGAGGTGGCCAAGCAGCATGAACTCGCGGTGCGACAGGGGCACGTCCCTCCCGTCGAGGCTGAGCGCCTGCCGCTCGAGATCGAGGGTGACCTCCCCGACGTGAAGCCACCGCTGGAAAATGCTGGCGGCAGGCGCACGGAGCCTGGTGCGGACACGCTCCACCAGTTCCGCGGTCGCGAAGGGCTTGCCGAGGAAATCGACGGCCCCGATCTGCAGGCAACGGATCCGGGTGGCGACGTCCATCACGGCGGACAGGACGAAAACCCGCTGGTCGGGTCGCCGGTCGAAGGCCCGCTGCATCACCTCGAAACCGTCGAACCCGGGCAGCATGAGGTCGAGCACGACCAGGTCGAACTCGCCGTCTCGCAGGCGGCGTACGGCGTCCGGGCCGGACCCCGTGCTGTCGACGACGTGACTGTCCGCTTCCAGCGTGCGCGTGAGGTAGGCGCACAGCCGCGCCTCGTCCTCGACGACCAACAACCGAGCCATAGTGGCTACTACCTCCCCCGCCGCGCACCCGACAGTGCCCTCTGGGCTGTCATCTGCGGCTGTCCCCGGCTCTATATAAGTGCCGCACCCGGCCTTCCGCAGGCGAACTCGCAAAAGTGTCGGGATCGACCCGGTTTGGCGTCCGCCGAAGGCGATCGACATGACGTTGCGTGATTTGTCATGTACGCCGGGCAACGACGCGTCCGGCGCGCCGACGTCCTACGCAGTCCGGCCTCGCGGCGCCCCGTCATGACATCTGGATGAGAGGCGCGTCATCTTTGCCCATGCACTCGGCGGCCGGCCGCAGAGTCGTCGCGCGGCCCCCGCGGGTCGCGCCACTGGCCGGTGGCAAGGGCTCGTGCCCTCGTTCTCGCCGCCTCCCAGTGGGCCAAGGGGGGGCAGACCCGAGCGCGCAAGCGGCGGCGGGTCACCAAGGGGAGGGGAAGGCGTGTTCACCGAAAAGGTAATTAGACCGTTGGGGAAGTGGAGACAGCGCACCGTCGCGCTGATCGGCTCCGGGGCGATGGTGGCGATCTTGATAGGTCTGCCGCCGTCGCCGGTCCAGCAGGCGCAGGCGGCTGCCGCCAGCGGGCCGAGCAGCCCGACGGACGAGACGAAGGTCCCGCACTACTTCGGCCCGTGGCCGAACTGGGCCAACAGCCCGCTGACCCTGTCGAAGGCCAGTGTGACCATCACGTCCACCGCTGCCGGGACCGGCGCCGAGGCAACGGCCACGGTGGACCCGCAGACCGGCGGCATCGCCAGCATCGACGTGACCGCCCCAGGGCACGGCTACGTCGCCGGCGCGACGTCGGTCACCATCGACGGTGGCACCACGGCAGCGACCGCGGAGGCCACCGTCCAGTCGACCGGGGCCGTGGTCGGCCTCATGGTCAGCGCGGGCGGCGGCGGCTACGGCGGCTTCGCGGTCGACATCACCGGCGGCGGCGGCAGCGGTGCTGTCGTCACGGCTTCCGGTGGGGTGGACGCCGTGACGATCACCGACGGCGGGTCGGGCTACACCATGCCGACGGTGGACTTCGACCTCCCCGACGATCCGAACGGCGCAGTGGCCAAGGGCCACGTCGACCCGGCCGATCTCGCTGCCGACGGCAGCGTCACGAAGGTGACCGTCGACGATCCCGGCAGCGGCTACAGCAGCGCACCCGGCGTCGCGATCCACAACGGGACGTTGGCCGACCCGATCCCCGGCGCGACGGAGGCGAAGGTCTCCAGCAGTCTGAAGCTGGTGGCACTCACCGTGGACACGATCGGCTCCGGCTACACCGGAACGCCCGATGTCACCATCACCGACCCGACGGGCAAGGGAGGCGCCGGGGCAGCGGCAAACGCCCTGACGAACGCCGGCGCGATCAGTGGAATCAAGGTCATCAACCCGGGGGCCGGCTACCTCTCGGTCGGGATGAAGAAGTTCCAGGACGAGCTGCCGATCACCTGCGATCCCGGGGCGGACGGCACGGGTTGTCCTGACGTCGCACAGCTGCAGGCACCGTCGACGAAGCCGTCGGAGAAGTTCATCCCCGTGGGTGTGCCAGAGCCTGTCACCACCAGCGGCAAGCCGGCCGACGAGTACGTCATCGGTCTCGTGCAGTACCTCACCCGGTTCTCCTCGGACCTGCCGCCGACCCTGGTGCGGGGATACGTCCAGCTGTCGACGGACGCGGTGCCCGGACGGAAGGTCCCGCTCTACAACGAGCTGATGGACGGCACCAGGCAACCGCTGCCGTACACGGGTGTGACCTCACCGCAGTGGATGGGCCCCCTCATCGCCGCGACCAAGGACCGGCCGGTGCGGATCGTGTTCCGAAACCTGCTCCCGACGGGCGCCGACGGTGATCTGTTCCTGCCGGTCGACAGCACCGGCATGGGCTCCGGCATGGGCCCGATGACGATGCCCGCACCGAAGAACGACGGCACCGTCACGGACGAGGTGCGCAACCCGATGTGTACGAACGACAAGGCCGGCTGCTTCACGGACAACCGGGCCACGTTGCACCTGCACGGCGGCACCACGCCGTGGATCAGCGACGGCACCCCGCACCAGTGGATCACCCCGGCCGGCGAGACCACGGACTGGCCGCAGGGTGTCAGCGTGCAGAACGTGCCGGACATGGTGGACAGCTCCGGGGCGACGCTCTGCGCCGCGAAGGACGACGGCTGCTCGACGTTCTACTACACCAACCAGCAGAGCGCCCGGCTGATGTTCTACCACGACCACTCCTACGGCATCACCCGGCTGAACGTGTACGCCGGCGAGGCTGCGGGCTACACCATCACCGACGACACGGAGAAGGCGCTGGTCAACAGCGGCACGATTCCCGACGCGGGTGACACCATCCCGCTGCTCGTCCAGGACCGCACGTTCGTGCCGGACGACTCGCAGCTCAAGGACCAGAAGGACGTCAACGGCAAGACCGTCTCCTACGGTCAGGACCCCACCTGGAACACGAAGCGCTGGGGCACCAAGGGCAGCTTCTGGTACCAGCACGTCTACATGCCTGCGCAGAACCCCGGCGACCCGTCGGGCATGAGCGCGTACGGGCGCTGGATGTACGGGCCGTGGTTCTGGCCGCCGGCCGGCGACACCAAGTACGGGCCGATCGCCAACCCGTACTACGACCCGAAGTGCAAGCTGGACGACCCGTCGACCTGGCAGTACCAGACCGACCCGTTGTGCGAGCCGGAGCAGATCCCCGGCACGCCGAACATCTCGATGGGCATGGAGCAGTTCAACGACACACCCATCGTCAACGGGGTCGCCTACCCGAAGGTGACGCTTCAGCCGAAGACCTACCGGATGCGGCTGCTCAACGCCGCGAACGACCGGTTCTTCAACTTCCAGTGGTACACCGCCGACCCGAAGCAGGGCGACGGCACGACCGAGGTGGCGCTGAAGCCGAGCGAGCTGGCGGCCGCGCAGACCGACCCGAACGTGTCGCCCACCCCGGCGGACGCGAACAACGACGCCGCCGGGCCGGACTGGATCCAGATCGCCAACGAGGGTGGCTTCCTGCCGGCACCGGCTGTCATCGACGGTCAGCAGCCGACTACCTGGATCACCGACCCGACGCGCTTCGATGTCGGCAACGTCGACAAGCACTCGCTGGCTCTCGCGCCGGCCGAGCGGGCCGACGTGCTGGTGGACTTCTCGAAGTTCGCCGGCAAGACGCTCATCCTGTACAACGACGCACCCGCGGCCTACCCGGCACGCATCTCGTCGTACGACTACTACACGGGTGCACCCGACCTCAGCCCGGTCGGCGCACCGAAGATCCTGCCGGGGTACGGGCCCAACACCCGCACCGTGATGCAGGTGACCATCGCGGACACGACGCCGGCTCCGGCGTTCGACCTGGCAAAGCTGCGGGCCGCCTTCAAGCACCATGCAAACGGCTCGGGCGTCTTCGAGTCCGGGCAGAACCCGACGATCGTCGGGCAGGCGGCCTACAACTCGGCGTACGGCACGAGCTTTGCCGCCAGCAGCAACTGCAACGTCAAGAACACGTCCGTGAACACCTGTGACGGCCTGGTCCGCGTGAACGACACGTCGGCGTTCGGCTTCAACACGCTCAAGGCACCGAACACCAAGATGACAATGCCGCTGCAGCCGAAGGCCATCCACGACGAGATGAACGCGACGACGTTCGACGACTTCGGTCGAATGCAAGCCAACCTCGGCATCGAGGCGCAGCCACCGACGCCGGGGGCGCAGAACGTGACGTTGTACCCGTACATCAACCCGCCGACCGAGCTGATCGACGGTACCGACCTGCCCAAGGCAGACGTGAAGGTGACGCCTATCAGCACCAACGCGGACGGGACGCAGATCTGGCGGTTCACCCACAACGGGGTGGACACGCACCCGATCCACTTCCACCTGTACGACGTCCAAGTCCTCAACCGGGTGACCTGGGACAACATCATCATCCCACCGGACGCCAACGAGCTGGGGTGGAAGGACACGGTGCGGATGAGCCCGCTGGAGGACACGATCGTCGCGCTGCGGCCGGTCGTGCCGACGGTGCCGTTCGAGGTGCCCAACTCCGTCCGGCCGCTCGACCCGGCGATGCCACTCGGTGACACGTCGATGTTCAACAACGTCGATCCGCAGGGCAACCCGACGGCAGCCATCACCAACAAGCTGGTGAACTTCGGCTGGGAGTACGTCATCCACTGCCACATCCTCAGCCACGAGGAGATGGACATGATGCGTCCCGAGTCGCTGGCGCTGCCGCCGTCGAAGGCGAGCGGGCTCTCGTCAGCCGTCGTGGGCACGGGCAAGAACGCCCGGATCCGGCTGACCTGGCAGGACAACTCGATCAACGAGACATCCTTCGTCGTCCAGCGCACGAGTGACGGCACCACATGGGTCGACGTCGGCACAGTTGTCTCGCCACTGGACCAGCCGAACATCCACCAGGCCCGCGCCTTCGTCGACCCGACGGCATCGGTGACCACGCCGTACCTCTACCGGGTCGTCGCACTCAACACGGTCGGATACGGCAGCGAGTTCCCGAGCATGACGGTGAAGTCGGTGTCGGACCCGGTTGGGGTCAACGTTCCGCTGTCTCCGACCGGCCTGACCGCTGCGTTGCAGACCGGACCGAAGGTCAGCCTCACCTGGCAGGACAACGCGACCAACGAGTCCGGGTTCGTCGTCGAGCGGTCCTCGGACAGCGGCGTGACGTTCAGCCAGGTCGGCACGGCCCCGGCCCGCAACAAAACCGGAACGGTCACGTTCGTGGACGGCACCGTCGCTCTGGGGTCGACCTACCAGTACCGGGTCTCGGCGGTGAACGCCGCCGGGCGCAGCACGACGCCTCCCATCACGGTCCAGGTGTCGGCCCCGTCGGTGCCGGCAGGCATGGGAACCGCGGTCCGGGCCGGCAGCAACGAGAGGATGACGATGACCTGGAGCGATGTCTCCAACGCGTCCAGCTACGCCGTCCGGTGGAGCAGCACCGGTGCCTTCACCACGGTGGCCGGGACGTCGCCCACGATTCCCGCCGGCACGCTGACCTACACGACGGGCAACGTCGCTCGGAAGGTCTGGTACATGGAGGTCCGAGCGACCAACGTGCTCGGGAGCTCGGCGTGGTCGTCCCCGGTCCAGGTGGCCGCAGCACCGTGATGTCGGGAAGGAGGGACGCCGGTCGCGGCTGAGTGACCACGCACGACAGGAGGGCGGGCGCCCCGAACGCCCTCCTGGCTCTCCACGGGGACCGGGGGCCGGGCCGCTTCGTCCGGCCCCCGGGCCACACCGTCGGCGCCGCCCACCCCCCATCCGGCGCCGGCGGTGTGCTGCGCTCCGGAGGCCGTCCCTACAGGCGGTGGGAGATGTGGGGGACGAGGGGCCACGGACCGCGCCGTGAGGTCGCCGCCCGACCCGCAAGGTTCCGGAAAGGGTCTTCAACTGTTGGGGGTTTCGCTTAGGGGGCCTTGTGGATGCTGCGTAGCAGAGTGCGTGTGGATCTGTGGGTAATTCCGCCCTGTTTCCAGCGATGGTGTGATGTTCGTGCTGGTTTGGGGTGGTGGGTGCGCTTGGGGCCGTAGGCTCCTCGCGTGGAACTTCTTCGGTTGGCGGTGGCTGCGCGGTGGGTGGGTGTGCACCCTGGCACGCTGCGGTTGTGGGCGAACGAGGGCAGGGTTCCGGTGGTGTGGGTGGGGCGTGAACGGCGCTTCTCCAGCGAGGCGTTGGATGTCCTGACCGGCTGC
>NZ_SUMC01000149.1 GCF_005047355.1 Actinacidiphila oryziradicis | reverse complement strand
AGGTGCTGTCGATGACGATGCGCCCCACTCCGAGCCGCAGTGCGGTGGTCAGGTCCTCCGGGCTCTTGGCGTTCCCGTGCATCACGATCCGCTCCGGCGGGAACCCGGTGGTGACGGCGAGCTCCAGTTCCCCGGCGGAGCAGACATCCAGGCCCAGCCCCTCCTCGTGCACCCAGTGGGCGACGGCGCGGCACAGGAACGCCTTGGCCGCGTAGAGGACGTCGGCTTCCGGGAACGCCGCCCGGTATGTGCGGCACCGGTCCCGGACCTCTTGTTCGTCCAGGACGTACAGCGGGGTGCCGAAGCGGTCGGCGGCCTCGGCCAGGGACACTCCGCTGACGGTGACATCGCCGGTCGCGGCGGGCCGGGCGGAGGCGGGCCATACGGACAGCGCGTCGGCGTCGGCCGATAGTGGCGCTGCCGTGGTGGTGACTGGTGACAGTGAGATGGTCATGATGTCCCTCTCAGCCGAGCAGCGGTTTCAGGGACGGGACGGTGGCTGTGGCACCGTTCTCCCGTGGCACGCCGGCGCTCTGCGGTTCCCAGTCGTGCCAGGTGCTTGCCTTGGCTGCGGCGGCAGGCGCGGACAGCTGCGGGTCGACGGTGAGGGTGGTGACGCCCAGCGGTGTGGCGAGGGCCCGCAGTGCGGGGGCGGAGAGCTTGATCCAGGCCTGGCCGTGACCCAGGGTGGCGGTGAGTTGCTGTTCGGTGGTGAAGCCGACGGCTGTGCGGCCGCCGAGCGGCGTCCGGAAGAACCGCGCGATACAGCCCGTGGGTCCCGGCCGGACGGGGACGAGGAGCAGTCCGGCCGGGACGGGTTCTGAAGGCTCGGGATCCTCCGCGATGCGGCTGTGGAACATGGTGTTCCTCCTTGCAGAAAGACGGGACGCGCCGGTGCGGCACGATGGCCGCGAACGCTTCTATGACGCTATGCCCGCTGGTCCGGGCCCTGTCCCGACCCCTGACGCGACCTTGATGCGGGTATCTGGAAGCCCTGACGCGCCCCTGACGCTCGGGGGCGCACTCGACGACTGCGGCGGGCGGCCGATGCCGGAGCACGGCGTAGTCAGCCCCGTTTCGCAAGTCGCGGTGTGCCGACCATTGCTCCCGACCCTCCGACCTCGCCGACCGGTTCGGGATCTTCCGCACTCGGCTGTCGAATCATCTGGCATACCTGCGGGAGTGCGGCCTGGTCGTCGCCGTCCCGGTGAGCCGTCGCATGCGCTACGAGCTGGGTCGACCCCCGGCTCGGACCCGCACTTGACGACCTGCGCACCGCCATGGTCGTGGTCGTGGTCGCGGTCCAGCCCGACCGCACCTGCCCCGACACCCACGCTCTGGCCTCGTCGGTGGCTGGTGTCTCGGGGGAATCATGCACCACCAATTAGGCGTCAAAGGTGGGTATAAGGTGCGTATGGGTGTCCGACGTTTGTCTATGGACCGCCTCCTGGAGCAGTCATCGAGCCGCGGGCGGGTGGCGATCCCGCTCATGCTGATCCTGGTGATCCTGGTGGCCGACATCATGACCTCACCGGATGTCCACCTGGGTCCCCTTCTCGTCGCCGCGCCCGCGCTCACGGTCTCGTTTGCCGGGCCCCGGCTGACTGCTCTGATCGGGGTCCTGGCCATGATCGCCCTAGTGATCCCCGATCTGCTGACAGGCACGTTCGGGACGATGAACAGCCAAGCGCAGATGCTCGCGCTGGTAGTGGTCTCGTCCCTGGTGGTGTTCTACTCCTTCGTCTGGGAGCGGCGTGGCAGGGAGCTGAGCCGGGTGCGGTCGGTGTCCGAGGCGGCACAGCGGGCTCTGCTGCGGCCTCCGCCCCGCCGGATCGGGCCGTTGCGTGTGGCCTGGCTGTATCTGGCAGCCGAGGACGAGACGCAGATCGGGGGCGACCTGTTCGCGGTCGCCCGCGCCGCCAACCCCTGCACCCGGGTGGTCATCGGCGATGTCCGGGGCAAGGGCCTGGCCTCCGTCGGCGAGGCCTCGATGGTGCTGGGCGCGTTCCGCGAGGGCGCTCACCGGTACGCCACCTTGCCCGAACTCGGGGCGGCCCTCGAAGAGAGCGTCTGCCGCAGCTTGGAGGATGTCGCCGACACCGAGCACGACAAGGGCGAGCACTTCATCACCACCCTGGTAGTGGATATCCCCGACCGCGACCCACAGGCCGAGATGATCAACTTCGGCCATCCTCCGCCACTGATGGTGCACGGTCAGAAGGTCGCGGTCCTGCACTCCCGCCGCCCCGCACCCCCGCTGGGCGTGTGCGAATCGTCCGTCCCAGACCGCCCCACCGACCCGTTCATCTTCGAAACCGGCGACATGCTCGTGCTCTACACCGACGGCGTCATCGAAGCCCGCTCACCCGCGGGAGCCTTCTACCCGCTCGCCGAGCGGGTCGCCTCCCTCCCCGCCTCCGGCCCCGACGCCCTGCTGCACCACATCCACCGCGACCTGCTCGCTCACACCGGTGGGCGACTCGACGACGACGCCGCCCTCCTGGTCATCGAACGCACCCCCTCCCATCACCTCCACCGGCCGCACGCTACTGCTACCCCCCTCAGCGGCCACGGGCGGCTCCACACCCACGGATCGCCCCCGCCCACAGACCACTGACCGTCGCAGTCGGCCCCGCCGCGCTGCGGTGCTGGCCGCTGCGGCGGAGGCCGCGATGCCGTACAGCGAGCGGGCCGTGGTGCTGCGCCGGGCCGGTGACCTCTTCGCCCGCCACGCCCTGGACGGCGAGATAGCCGCGTCGATCGGTGCGTTCGGCTCCTTCACGCCCCAGGGCCGGCGACCCGAAAACCGGGCAGCAGGAAGCCCTCACCAACACCCACAAGCACGCCGGACGCGCCATCGCGGGGGTGACCCTCGCCTACGGCCCCGAGTCGCTTCGCATCGACGTGCGCGACGACGGCAACGCCGCCGCCGCGCACGGACCGGGCAGCGGCTACGGCCTGATCGGCATGCGCGAATGCAGTCCGCGGGGCAGCGAGGCCGGCCGCCGGCCCGCCACCGTGGGGACCGCTGCGGTCAGCGGCCCCGCGATTATTGGCACACTGGCTGTGGGATGCAACGAAACGCAGCGGGGTGCGGCGGGAATGAGTGTTTGATCTGGGTTGCTGCGACTTCGGTGGTCTTCACCGTGTCCCCTTGAACAATCTCATCGGGTGAGTCGACCGGCTTGTCGGAAAGATCAGACGGCGAACCGGATGAGGGGGGTCTTCCTGCAGCGCCATGCAATCAGCCCGCTACGCTCGCTCAAGCCGCCCCGGTTCTGCCCCTGGGGGAGCGGCGATCATGCAGGCGTGGTGTCCGTGCCGGGGCGGTCCCTGTCGCCGAGGTCGCCGACTGGCCCATCCGGCGCGAGGATACCCCTTGACCTTCGTGAGCACGTCACTGGCTTCGCCATGGTGGAGACAGTCATGGAATAGAAGCCTGTGATCACAGGGTTGAGACCCGAATAAGCGCCGCGAAATCACGGCGGAGAGGCGATAGGTTTTATGAGGCGAACGCCATGACACAAAAGATCTGGTTCATCACGGGTGCCTCGCGGGGCTTCGGGCGGGAGTGGGCGATCGCGGCGCTGGAACGCGGCGACTTCGTGGCCGCGACGGCGCGTGAGCTGTCCACATTGGACGATCTTGTCGCGACCTACGGAGAGCGGTTCCTGCCCCTGCAACTCGACGTCACGGACCGCGACGCCGACTTCGCCGCAGTGCGGCAGGCGCACGAGCGGTTCGGGCGCCTCGACGTGGTGGTCAACAACGCCGGCTACGGCCACTTCGGGATGGTCGAGGAGATCACTGAGGCGGAGGCCCGCGCGCAGCTGGAGACCAACCTGTTCGGCGCGCTGTGGGTCACCCAGGCGGCACTGCCGTTCCTGCGCGAGCAGGGCAGTGGCCACATCCTGCAGGTCTCCTCGATCGGCGGGATCAGCGCGTTCCCGTTGGTCGGCATCTACCACGCGTCGAAGTGGGCGCTCGAAGGGATCAGCCAGTCGCTGGCCCAGGAGGTGGCGTCGTTCGGCATCAAGGTCACCCTGATCGAGCCCGGCGGGTTCGCCACCGACTGGGCCGGCTCCTCGTCGAGCACGTCCAAGCAGTTGCCGGAGTACGCCGAGTACCACGAGCAGGTGCAGGAGCAGCGCCGCAAGCGCGTCGGCACCCCGGGTGACCCGCACGCGTCCGCCGCAGCCGTGCTGGAGCTCGTGGATGCCGATGAGCCGCCGCTGCGATGCTTCTTGGGTACGGCGCCGCTGGGTATCGCAAAGGCCGACTACGAGCAGCGCCTGGCGACGTGGGAGAAGTGGCAGCCGGTGGCGGAGCTGGCGCAGGGCTGAGCGGGCGATCTCCTGCCGGCACACCTCGTGCCGCCGCCCAGGCGTGGCAGTCCCGGGCTGCGCGACGCTGCAGTCAGGGTGATCCGACGGCATCGGCGTATCGCGGCTTTGGTTGGTCGGGTTTCGGCGGCGGTCGGGCACACCCCTCCTCACCAGTGGACCGTGAGGGTCAGTGGTGACTTGATCGGGGAAGCGTCGTCCCAGGCGGGCTCGCGTCCGTCAGTGATACGCAGGTCCGGGAAACGATCGAGCAGCGCTTCCAGGCCCACGGTCATCTGGGCTCGTGCCAGGTGTGAGCCGATGCAGTTGTGCGCTCCTCGGCCGAAGACGAGGTGGGGATTGTCCGCGCGGCACAGGTCGAGCCAGTCGGCGTCGTCGAACACACTCTCGTCGCGGTTCGCCGCGGCGAGTACGGGCAGCACGGCGTCGCCCGCGCGGATCGTCCGGCCGTGCAACTCGATGTCTTCGACGGCCTGGAGGACCACGACACCGTTCTGCACCGGTACGTAGCGCAGCAGTTCCTCGACCGCTTTGGGCATGAGGTCGCGGTCGTCGCGCAGACGGGCGTACTGTCCGGGCCCGGTAAGCAGAGCCACCACGGCGTCGGCCAGGAACATGGTGCTCGTGCGGTATCCGGCGACGAGCATGGAGAGCCCGAAGTTCACCACGCTCTCGTCGTCCAGTGTGCCGCGCCCGCACTCGCGGACCAGCTCGGTGAGCATGTCGTCGTCGGGCTCGCGCTGTTTGCGGTCGAGCTGAGCGGAGATGTACTCCCGCAGCCAGCGGGTGGCCCTGCGCCCGTCCTCCAGGGTGATCAGCGCGCCGAGGGCGGCGTCCGCCATGGGCAGGAAGTACTCGCGGTCCTCGTAGGGGATGCCCACCAGATCGCACATCACCAGGAGTGGGAATGGCTCGAGGAAGCCGGCGACCAGGTCGCCGGGACGGTCGCCGTCGGCGAACGCGTCCAGCAGACGGTCGGCCGAGCGCCGGATACGCGGCAGCCGGCGCCGGATGGAGCGGACGCTGAACGGCTCGGCCAGGGCCCTGCGCAGCGCCGCGTGCTGGGGGCCGTCCATTTCCATCATGGTGATCAGGCCCGGCTTGTCGTCGACGACGGCGCGGTCGGGGCGCGGCGGCCAGTCGTTGATGCTCGGCCTGATCAGCCGGGAATCCGCGATCATTTCCCGGACGTCGTCATACCGGGTGATGTACCAGGCGGTGGCCCCCATCGGGAGCCGGACCTTGGCCAGCGGGCATTCCTGGCGCAGCCGCCTGTATTCCGCGGGCGGTCCCATGCTGCCCGGCGGCGGGAGCGGGAAGTCAAGCACTTTCCGCTCGGGCTCGGGGTCCGGCGCGCTGAGTAGCTGTGGGGTCATGCTCGGTGCCCTTCCGGAGCCCGAGCTGGTCGGACATCTGCCGCCAGACCTGCTTGTCAAATCCGGTCTCGGTCGCCATCTGCTCCCGTACCGCAGACTCCGGGGCTCTCGTCTCGAGGAACTGGCGGACAACCCGTCAAAGTTTCTCTTGGTCGGGGGAGAACGCCAGGCTCACTCATGTAGGAGAACCTTCCGGAGGCGGGTCTTGCAGCAAGTAATCTTCAATACTGTATGTTACCTTACAGATAATAGCCGAGGTTCGGCAAGGCGGGAGGACGCGAGTGAGCGCGGTGAGAAAGCGGGCGCGCGACCAAGGCGTTCGCGGACGGAGCGTTGTCAGGACCCGGATCCCGGTAGGCGTCCGGTGAGCGGGCCGCTGACCGGGGTTCGTGTCGTCGAGCTCGCCGGGCTGGGGCCGGCGCCCTTCGCGGGGATGATGCTGGCGGACGCCGGCGCCGACGTCATCCGGATCGACCGTTCCGAGCGGGCCGCGTACCCGCCGGTGGAGACGCCGCACGCCGACCTCCTGAATCGTGGTCGGCGCTCGGTGGCCGTGGACCTCAAGCACCCTGAGGGGGTCAGTCTCGTGCTCCGGTTGGTGGAGCGGGCGGACGGGCTGATGGAGGGATTCCGTCCCGGCGTGGCCGAGCGGCTGGGTGTCGGCCCGGAGACCTGCCTGCGGCGCAATCCGTCGTTGGTCTACGGCCGTATGACCGGGTGGGGCCAGAGCGGGCCGATGGCCAGGGCGGCCGGACACGACATCGACTACATCGCCCTGGCCGGGGCGCTCGGCCAGATCGGCCGGGCCGGGGAGAAGCCCGTTCCCCCGCTGAACCTGGTCGGGGACTTCGGCGGCGGGGGGATGCTCCTGGCGTTCGGCATGCTCGCGGGTATCCTCTCCGCCCGGCAGAGCGGTGAGGGCCAGGTCGTCGATGCCGCGATGGTGGACGGGGCGGCCTCTTTGATGACCATGACGTACATGTTCCGCGCTTCCGGCCTCTGGAAGGACGAGCGTGGCACCAATGTGCTCGACACCGGCGCCCACTTCTACGAGGTGTACGAGACCTCCGACGGCGGGTACATCGGCGTCGGGGCCATTGAGCCCCAGTTCTACGCGGAGCTGATCCGACTGCTCGGGCTGGCGGACGAGGACCTGCCGAAGCAGATGGACCGGGGGGCGTGGCCGATGATGAAGGAGCGGTTCGCCGCCGCGTTCGCCGCCAGGACGCGTGAGGAGTGGGAGTTCGTCTTCGAGGGCACCGACGCGTGCGCCGCGCCGGTCCTCTCCGCCGCCGAGGCGCCGCTGCATCCGCACAATCTCCATCGCGGGACCTTCACCGAGGTGGCCGGAGTGGTCCAGCCGGCCCCGGCCCCCCGGTTCTCCCGTACGCCCGGCTCGATCCGGCGTCCCCCGCCGAACCCGGGCCAGCACGGCGACGAGGCGCTAGGGGACTGGGGGCTGGGACCACAGGAGATCCGCAAGCTCCGTGACTCCGGCGCCATCGTCTAGCCGGGTACCTCGCGCGGGCGTGTCCCGGCGCTCTCTGCGTGCCGCTCTCCGTAGGCCGATCACGTGAAGCACTGTCCACTCACGGTCCCGCCGGGGCCCGTCCAAGCAGAGGGCAACGTCCATATGTCCCGGAAGCCCATCCAGGTGCCGGCCAACTGCGAGCTGACTCTCGGCATGACGTGCGTCGACAAGGCCCACCGGCCGCACCGTCTGGCGGATGCTCGCCGACGAGCGATTCCCGAACCCTGTCGGCGTCATCCAGGGCGGCTTCCTGGGCGCGATGGCCGATGCGTCCACACCGCCGGCACCTCGTCGCAGATCGCCGACGGCGCGGCCGCGCTGATGCTGATGACCAGGGAACGGGCGGAGGTGCTCGGACTGAGCCCGCTCGCCACCATCGTCGACGCCTGCCTGGTCGGATGCGATCCGGTCCTCATGCTGGAGGGCCCCATCCCCGCCACGCGCAAGCTGTTCGACGCCCAGCGCATGACGATCAGCGACCTGGATGTCATCGAGATCAATGAGGCCTTCGCCGCGGTGGTCCCGGCCTGGGAACGTGAGCTCAAGGCCACTATGAACCGGGTCAATCCGAACGGCGGGGCGATCGCCCTGGGCCATCCGCCGGGCGCGACGGGCGCGATGCTGCTCACCAAGGCGGTGCACGAACTCGCCCGTACCGAAGGGGAGCACACACGGGTGACGATGTGCTGTGGGGGAGGTCTCGGAACCGGGACCCTGTTGCGCCGTGGCTGAGTCACCGGATTCCGCTTCGGTCGACCATGAACTCGACGCTCCGCCCTGGCGGCGCTTTGAGTCGACACTCATGGCGACATCACGCTCGATCCGCCGCGCCTACGACCTGAGGCTGGGGGAGATCGGCCTCAATCTCTCCCAGGCCTGTCTGCTGGCGTACGTGGCCGAGCACGGTCCGGTGACGCAGACCCACGTCGCGGAGCGTATCGGCATGGGCCGCGCGCCGGCCGGGGCGATCGTCGACAACCTGAGCGATCGCTCGCTGCTGGTCCGTCTGCCGCATCCAGGCGACCGGCGTGTCTGGCTTCTCTCCGCCACGGCGCAGGGCCTGGAGCGCGCGGCCCGGATCGCCGAGGTGGACATGGCACTCCGGACGGAACTACGAGAGGGCCTGAGCCGGGAAGAACGCCACCAGCTCGCCGAGACCCTCGTTCGACTGCAGAGCAATCTCGCCGGCGTGTTCGAGCGGCATGCCGGTCCGGAAGCCTGAAGTAAGTAGTTCATGGGACTCGAAGGCTTGCGATGGGGCATGGACATATCGCCAACATCTGGGCCCGGCAACCGCAGACCGCGCACGGCGCGGCTGCCCTGCTGGCTCAGGCCTACCCCGGCCGGTTCGTGCTCGGCCTGGGGGTCGGCTACCCCCAGCAGGCGGAGGGCACCGGCCGGGAGTTCGACAGCCCGCTGGCCACGATGCGCGACTACCGGAGCCGGATGGACGGCCCGACTGGCCACCCGCGCCCGACGTGGCCTATCCGCGGATCATCGGCGCGAACGGGCCGAAGATGCTGGCGCTGGCCGGAGAGATCGCCGACGGCGCGCTGCCGGCCGGGCTGCCCCCGGAGTTCACCGCGCAGGCCAGGCAGGTGCTCGGCCCGGACAAGCTGCTGGTCGTCGGAGTGTCCGTGGTCGTCGACGCCGACCGCGACCGGGCGCGGTCGACCGCGCGGGAGAGGGTGTCGGCCTCGCTCAGCCGGCCGTCGTACGCGGCAACCATCGCCCGGCTGGGCTACCCGGACCAGGACATCGCCGAGGTGAGCGACCCGTTGGTGGACGCGATCGTCGGCCACGGCGACCCGGCCGCGATCGCGACCACGGTGCGCGAGCACCCGGCAGCCGGCGCGGATCACGTGACGCTCATGCTGCCGGCCGCCGGGGAGTTCACGGTCGGCGTGGACCAACTGGAACAACTCGCCCCGGCGCTGGTCGCCGCCGGCTGATCAGCGCGACACGGACAGCCCTGGATGTGTCACCTACAGCAATAGAGATGGATGACAGATGAACGAGGTCTGGGTTCTGGGAGCCACCGGGCGATCCGGTCGCGCGATTGCCGCGGAACTGGTGGCGCGGCATTGTGTCGCCAGTGCTGGTGGGGCACGAGGCCACGCGCCTGCGCGAGCCGGCCGAGAAGATCGGCGGCGATTCGCGGATCGTGGTGGCCGGCTCGGTCGACGCCGTCATCCCGGAGTTGGGGAAGAGCAAGCCGGCCGTGGTGGTCGACACGATCGGCTCGTTCGCCCAGACAGCGTTGCCGATCGGCCATCCCCATCGTTCGCCGCCGCCCACCTCGGCCATGAGGGCATCGGGCCGCGGGCGTGGGCCGGTGCCCTCATGGGAGACCTTCAGGGGACCTGTCGTGTGTCCTTGCTGTCACCGCAGCCGGTCACGTGGCGGCGTGATCGGCGGCCGTGGAGACGGTGGTGCGTTCTTGGTGGCGGCGCTCGTAGTCGAGTACCTGCCGGGCGAGGTCGGGGTCGGCCTCGCGCAGCCGGGCGCGGATCTCGTCGGCCTTCATGGAGTCGTAACCGGGCCAGGGCTCATCTCCGCGCAGGTCCCAGATCTTGTTCAGGATCGTGGTGCGCCCTGCATGGGCCCGCTCATAGCCCTCGATCGTGGCCAGCTCGGCCTGGGACAGGTGCCGAAGCCGGCCGGAGACCTCGACGACGGTCAGCTCGCCGTAGCCAGGAATCGGCAGCTCGTCCTCCGCGGCCGCGGCCCCTTGCACCTCGCCCCGCATCCGGCTCACGCCGGGCAGCCACCCCATCGCACCTTCGAGCGTACGTTCGGCCCGCTGCTCCCACTGTTCGGCTTGCCGCCCACTCTCCTCGACCGTCTCCCGCAGGCGGCTCCAACCACCACGGACCGCCTCGGCGGCCCCGGTGGAGCCGGCCCGCTCCGCACGGTGGCCGCCGTTCGCAGCGGCCACCACCGCCCCGGCCTGCTCTTCAAGGTTGTCGCCGAGCTTTTGCAGCAGCTCCTCGTCGTGGCGGCGGATGGAGCCGAGCAGGTCCGCGCTGGCGGCGTCGTCGGCCTCCTGCGCGATGCTTTCGCCGGCCCGGCAGGTAGCCACGGCCAAGGCGGTGATCGCGTACTCGTCCTCGGCGTTCTTCAACAGCTGGCGCTCCGCGGCCCTACCACGGCCCCGCAACACACCGGCCGGCACTGCCATGGCAACGTCGAGGGGCAGCCGGGCAACCCGGGTGGCCTGCCCGGCGAGGTGACGAGCCCCCTCGAGGGCGTCCTGGAGCAGACCGTGGGGCCGCACCTGGTCCATGTGTTCGTCAATGCTGCTGATGTGGTCTTCGGCGTCGGCGACGTGGCGCTCCAGGATCCGCCGGTAGCCCCCGGCGGGGGTGACCGCTATGTGCGCCTGGAACCTCTCGACGACCGCAGCTTGGGCGTCGCGGACGTCATGCAACGCCGGAATGACCAAATCCGTGGTGGCTGTCATCGCGTACTCCTCCTGAATGGTCTGCTTAGAACGAAGTGGCGGCGGGCCCGGCCGGGGAATGCCGCTCGACCATCTGCCGGACTGCCCCGCAGATGTGGCCCCGTGTGCATCCTCTATGCGCCCGCCGGAACCTGCTCGGCGAGACCCTGGCCGGCGCCGCCGTCTGCCTGGGCTCGGGCAGCCGCACCGACCTTGGTCGAGCTGCCCATCCGCCACCCCGAACGGAACCGGCCGACGGACACCGGGGCGTCTGCCCGAGGCTGGTTGACCGATGCCTGAGGGCGCGAGATTGATCTGCGTCCGGTCACACTGACCTCTTGGGACGGCGTGGATCAAACTCCTCCTGCTGCGGGCTCCTCGCTGTCGCGCGAGCCGCGCTACCTGGCCACCGTTGGTGTGCCTGGTGAACGAGATAACCCCAACGTACTGCGCTCGCCGAGCCCCTGGAGTCCAACCGCTACCTGTCCATCTCGGCAGCCGGACCCGCGCCTGCCTGCTTCGTGCCGATCGCCATAGTCGTGGCAGATAACACAGCGGCACTCCCGCGGTGGGCTCTCCTCAGCACCGCGGGCGCGTTTGCTTTCCCAGCGGGCCCCGGGCACCCGAAGGACAGCCCAGCGGTCGCCAACACAGGTCCTTGGGCCGGCCGTCAGCACGGCCGAGCGCAGCGAGGTTTCGCAGGCCACACGGTGTGTTCGTGGCCGCGTTGGCGGCGGCGTCGCTGTGCCTGCTCGTCGCCGGGTCGCTGACAGCGGTGGCGGCGCTCATCTGGGTCTCCGCAGGCGTGTGGCTGGCGACGCTCCTGATGGGCATCGGCCTCCTGCGCAAGTGGATGGGCCGCCCACGCGGGTGAGACTCGGCGCACCATGTGGAGCGGCGCCTGTCAGGGCACCCCGTACAACACCTCCCCAACCGGGCTGGCGACGCCGCGAACGGCGGTACCGTCGTGGAAGAGGTGCTCACGCACCGACGCTGCGAGAAGGGAGCGGAGCATGCCGCTCATCGACTTCCACGCATTGTGCAATCTCGTCACCGAATACGAGCCTTTCCTCACCGCCGCAACGCCCCAGACGCTCGGCGCACCTGCCAGGTGCCGGCTGGAGGACGTGCCGTACACCGTCTGCGTCTACACCGACATCCGCGAACCGCGTGAGGCCATGTCCCGCGCTCGCCGTCTCCTGCTCGACCGCGCACGGAGCGCCCAGGCCTAGGCCGATCAGCCTGCGGTGCTCCCCGCTTGGCGTGTCGTACGCGTTGCCGGAGCCGATCGCCTTCGCAGAGATTGTCGGATTGCTGGTGATGCCCGCCATCCGCTGCTCCCGTACCAGCTTGGCCAGGCGGCCGCCGGTCAGCCGTTGCCGGCCCGAGTCGTCCAGTCAGATCGCCACCCCCTCGGCGACCAGCCGGTCCAAAGTCTCAGTTGTGATCCTCCTCCCGGCTTGCGTGTGTTCCGGCTCCACGCCGGAAGGCTCTCGGCCGGGGCCCCCGGCCGCCCATACCGCGATCGTGTTCCGGGATCATCGGCCGCCGGTACGAACGCCCCTGGGGCTGCTCGTCGGCGCCCACAACCGGGCCCGGCAGCAGGGCGGCAAGCTGCGCCTGGTGTGCCCTGAAGGCCGGGTGCTGCGGCTCTTGAAGCTCACCGAACTCCCCGTCCACCACACCTTGCGGGAGGCCCTCGCGGACGAAGTCCCCGTCCCCGTAACGGAGAGACCGGCGGGAGGGGTGGCCTACAGGGCAGGGGGATGAGCTGGGCCTGTTCGTCTATTATCGAGCATCCGGAGGTGCCGGAGGTGGCGTCCGCCGCGGAGCGGGCGACAGCCCCGCGGGGCGGCGGGGCTGTCGGTGCCGGGAGCGGTGGAAGAGGCCCGGCGGCACGGGTTCGTGGCGTCAGCGACAGCCGGTAGAACCAGCGCTTGCCCCAGCAGACCATGGGCTCGGGGACAGCGCAGGCCGGAGCGCGCGACCGGGTGAGTCTCGTGGCCGCCAGAGCCGCCATCACCCTCGACGACGCCCCGCCGAAGATCGCCCTGGACGCCGACGGCTATGCGACCGCGCTGCCCGCGGATGCCAAGGGCTTGGCGGTCCCGAACTCGATTGCCGCTGCCCATTGTCGGCGGCCACGAACGACCGCTCCCCGCCGCCGGACGCACCCGCCTTCTCGCCAAGATCGCCACGGAGACGACCCCTGATGCTCCACGGCGTCCCGCGTGCTCCCTACCTCCTGGCGGCTGACGCCCTCCGGAGGGGGACCGCCTCAGGAGGGTTCAAGCCGGGCGATCGACTGCCTTCCCTGTCGCGACTCGAAGAGCGCTTCCATCGCGAAACCGTCCGGAGCGGGCTGCGCGTCCTCCATGAGGAGGGCTTGATCGATACAGCGCAGGGACGAGACAGCTACGTATGCGACGTCCCCTCGTCGAGCGCCGGCCGTGACTTGCTCGCCCCGGACCGGACCCCGCATACGACCTCGAGTACCAGGAACTGGCACGGCAGATCGCCGAACTGACGCGCGAACTGAAGAGCCTGAGGAGCACCGTCGCCGCGTTCCAGACCGCCCGCAACCAGCGTGGGCAGCGGTCAGGGCCTTCGCCGGCCGAGTCCTCCGGGCGCGCCGGGGTAGAAAGCCCGAGCGATTGTCTCCTGGTCGGGTAGCGCCAGCCTCAGTACCCGTTTCCAGGCCTGGCGGTACTGCTTGCCGAGGGGTCCGGTGGTGTAGGGCAGGCGGTACTTGTCGCACAGTTCGCGCACGCGTGGCGCGATCTGCGCGTATCGGTTGCTGGGCAGGTCGGGGTAGAGGTGGTGCTCGATCTGGTGGCCGAGGTTGCCGCTGAGTACGTGGAACAGCGGCCCGCCCTCGATGTTCGCCGAGCCGAGCAGCTGCCGCAGGTACCAGCGACCGCGGGTCTCGCCTTCGATCTCCTCTTCCCGGAAGGTCTGGGTTCCGTCGGGGAAGTGGCCGCAGAAGATGATCGCGTGCGACCAGATGTTCCGTGTGGTGGCGGCGGTGAGGTTGCCGAGCAGGCAGGTCAGGGCGGACGGGCCGGCGAGCAGTGGGAAGAGCAGGTAGTCCTTGCCGATTTGGCGGCCGGCCTTGGAGGCCAGTGCTCGCAGTTCGCCGAAGAGCGTCCGCCAGGTTTTCCTGCCCTGCACGGCGGCCTCGAATTCGAGGTCGAAGATGGCGATGCCCCATTCGAACAGTGGGGCCAGTGCCGCGTTGTAGAGGGGCTGGACGAGGTGGTCCGGCCTCCATGGCTGGTCCTGGCTCATCCGCAGGACCGTGTAGCCGACATCCCGGTCCCGGCCGAGGACGTTCGTCCAGCGGTGGTGCAGGTCGTTGTGCGTGTGCTTCCAGGCGGCGGGGGTCAGCGCGTCCCACTCCCAGGTGGTGGAGTGGATCTTCGGGTCCCGCATCCAGTCCCACTGGCCGTGCAGCACGTTGTGGCCGATCTCCATGTTGTCCAGGATCTTCGCCGTGGCAAGCATCGCTGTGCCCGCTGCCCAGGCGGGCGGGAACAGGGAGACCAGGAGTGCGGCGCGTCCGGCCGCCTCCAAGGTGCGCTGCACGGCGATGACCCGCCGGATGTAGCGGGCGTCGCTCTCGCCACGCTCCGCGATGATCTCCTCGCGGATGCGGTCGAGTTCCGCGGCGAACGCTTCGACGTCGGTGTCGTCCAGGTGGGCGGTGGTGGTTGCGTTCATGGGAGGACTCCTCAGGGGTGTTCACAGTTCCAGGTGCACGGGGCCGGCGGCTGCCGACACGCAGGTCTGCACGAGGTCCCCCGCCTCGCCGTGGATCCGGCCGGTGCGCAGGTCGCGTACGCGGCCGCCGACG
>NZ_SUMC01000148.1 GCF_005047355.1 Actinacidiphila oryziradicis | reverse complement strand
CCGCCGTCCCGGAAAGGAGTAGACCCGCACCGCCCTCGGCACGTGGAAGTCGACGCTGACCCGCGACGACACGCGGGCAAATCGCCAACACCACCCAAAGGACGAACCGGGCCGAATCACCAACCCCCAGCCGATCACCCCAAGCCGGCGCGCGCACGTGAATGATCGAGGTCGGCATAGCTGGTCGGCTCGGTAGGTGGTCTCCGTGAGGCTTTCGAGTCGCTCACCTGCGAATTAGCGACGGCCTCCACCACCGCGAGCGACAATGAGCTGACCTGGGTCTTCACCAAGGCTTTCGAGGATCTCAAGAGCCAAGTCCGAGCAACCGCTGACGCTCTCTCGCTCCAGTTCCTGGTACAGCAGAGGAATTCCGGGGCGTGCCGCATCCTGGCACTCGACCTCCAAATCAGGTCGGCCACCGTCGACCTCGCTCTGAGCGGACTCTCCGGAGACCAAGATCAGCAGCAGGTAAATCAGCCTCCACCGGGCGGGCCACGACAGATCCCGCTGCCCTAGGGCAGCCACGATCACCGACGTGACCGGCACCGCCGCCTCGAACAACATCGACTGCGTCTCGATGTCGTTGGTGAGGCCCACCCCTGCGGCGTCGTCCTCGGTCCGGGCTGCCACCAGTGCCGCGAAGCTGCCCGGGACATGACGGGCGCCTCTGGGACAGCCGCGGCGGATGGTTGACCAATCATGGCGTGCGGCTTCACGCTCCCATTTCGGTCGACGACAGCCAGACCCGTACCGACCTGTCAATTCCACCTGTCACAAGCTGCGTGCCGTCAGCACTGAACGCAATCGCCTGTACGGACTCGGTGTGTCCGCGCAGCTCAACGTTCTTGGCCTCCTCCGAGCGCGACAGCAGCAGGAGCAGTCCGAGCATGCCATGATCACGTGGAACTGCAAAGAGCCTGATCAGAAGCTACGCGCCAGTTTTGGCACCCTACAGGCAGTCTCGGGAGTCGACGGCCGTACATCTAGCGCAGATAGATCGAGGTCGAACGCTGCCCGTGCCATCACGTATGCCGGGTGAACGCTGGTCTCCTGCTCGCATGCGGGCGTGCGCGTGGTCACCACGGGCATCCCTCGGGCCCGCGCGCGGTTGGACGCGTCGGCAGGGGCCCACCGCGAACCATGCGTGGATCGCCGGGATACGGCAAGGCCGCCCTGCCGCCTCCGGCCCCTGTCACCCGGGAGCGATCCGCACGAGCATCTTGCCGATGTTCTCCCCGCGCAGCACCCCGAGGAACGCGTCCACCACCTGGTCAAAGCCCTCCACGACGGTTTCGTCGGTGCTGATCCTCCCGGCCTGGATGTGCGGGATCAGCCACTCCTCAGCCTCGGGCCGCAGATGCATGTGATGGCGCACCTGGTAGCCGCGCAGATGGATGCTGCGGTCGGAGACCGCGTAGAGGTTGCGCGGGGCGGGCGGGGGGTCGGCCGGGTTGTTGTACTGGGAGATGGCGCCGACCCACGCGATGCGGCCGAATTCGCGGGTCACGCCGATTGCGGCTTCGAGGTGGTCGCCGCCGACCCCTTCCAGAGCGGCATCGATACCCTCGGGGGCGGCCTTGGCGAGCAGCTCGGCCACGGGCCCGTCGTGGTAGTCGAAGGCCGCGTGGAAGCCCAGCCGCCGGATGGTGTGTTCGACCTTGGCGGGCGAGCCGGTGCTGCCGATGACGCGTGCCGCCCCGAGCAGCCGGGCGATCTGGCCGGCAGTGCCGCCCACCGCACCGGCGGCCGAGGAGATGTAGACGGTCTCGCCGGGCTGGAGGTCCAGGATGGTGCGCACCCCGACGTATGCGGTCAGGCCGGTGCCGCCGAGCACCGAGAGGTAGGCCGAGAGGGGGACACCCTCCGGCGGGTTGATGACACGCCTGCCCGGGCCGGGTTCGAGCAGCGCATGGGTGCTCCAGCCCTCGCCGTGGGTGACCAGGTCGCCGACCGCGAAGCCGGGGGTGCGGGAGGCGACGACGCGGCCGATCGCACGGCCGAAGGGAAGGGGCTGGTGGAGCTCCCACTCCTCGTCCATCAGCTCCCGCATGTAGGGGTCCACCGACAGGTAGATGTTCTCGACGAGGGCGGCGCCGGGGCCCGGCTCCGGCAGTGGACGCTCGACGTACGCGAAGTGCTCGGCGGTGGGGAAGCCTTCGGGCCGGGCCACCTGGTGGACGTGCCGCACGGTCTGCTGCTGGGTTGGCATCACGCGTTCTCCTCGTTCTCGACGGTCTCGGCGGTCTGCGGGCCGGACGGCCAGCGCATCATGGTGGGCAGGAACAGCATGGTCACCAGCAGGAAGAGCACGCCGCCGACCACCCAAGGGGCCCGCAGGCCGTACGAGTCGGCGACGAAGCCGCCGGCGAGGGCACCGAGCTGGAGCGCTCCGAAGCAGATCATCCGGCTGCTGGTGGAGACCCGTCCCCGCAGCTCGTCGGGTACGAGCCGCTGGCTGACCGACTGCGCCATGACGTTCCACAGTGACAGCCCGGCGGACCAGACGCAGAACAGGGGCACCATGATGGCGGGCCGGCTGCCGATCGCCCCGACGGCCACCAGGCTCAGCGCGCCGCCCACCGAGACGGCGATGGCGACCGCACGGGCGCCGAACCGCTCCACGACCCGGCGGCTGGCCAGGGCGCCGATGATGCCGCCGATCGCCATCGTGGCCACGAGGATCCCGTAGCCGCTGTTGCCGACATGCAGTACTTCCTTGGCGAAGAGCACCAGCAGTGGCTCCGCCATGTAGAGACAGAAGTTGCTGGCGGCGGCGAGCACCACGATCGCGCGCAGCACCGGGTGACGGGCGATCAGCCGCAGGCCGCCGGTTGCCTCGGACAGCATGCCCCGCAGCCCCTGGGCGGCGGGCGGGGTCGATGACCAGCAGCCGGGTGCCCTCGGTCATGGCAGCCCGGCGGTTTCCCGGGCCAGGGGAAGGGTGAGTCTGGGCAGCACATAGCCGACCAGGGGGCCGATCACGGCCATGAACAACACGGTGCCGGGGCCGATGGTGCCGCCGAGCATCCAGCCTCCCGCGAGTACCAAGGCTTCCACGGCAGTGCGGCCGAGGAAAAGGGGGACGCCCAGACGCGCCAGGCCCGTCATCAACCCGTCTCTGGGGCCCGGACCCCAACCCACCCCGAGGTAAAGGCCCGTTGCCAGCGCGATGCCCGGCACGCCCACAAGCAGGAACAGCACGCGCACCTCTAGGGAGTGCGGTGTGGGAAGGGCCCACAGTGCCAGGTCCAGAGTCGGCCCGACGAGCAGCGCATTGGCGACGGTGCCGACACCGGGGCGTTGCCGCAGCGGAACCCACAGGGCGCACACGACGACCGAGACCATGAGCAGGACCTCGCCCGGACTCAGCCCCGTCTTGCGGGCGATCCCCTGGGTGAAGACGGTCCACGGGTCGGCTCCCAGGCCAGCTTTGAGCAGCAGGGCCATGCAGGTTCCGTAGAACGCGAGGCCGGCGCACAGACGCGTGCTGCGGGCGAGGAAGTGGTCGGTGGGGTGTCTCATGTCGCAGGTACGGAGGCGGCGATCAAGGCGGCAGCTGCATGTGTCGCTTCAGTGATCGCCCGCGGGGCCGCGCCCGGGCCGTACACCACGACACGGCCGGCGACACCGTCGATGAGCAGGAGGAGCTGCGAAGCGAGGCTCTGTGCGGATTCGCATCCGGCCTCGACGCACAGGCGGCTCAGGAAGGTGAGCAGCCAGGTCTTCTCCTCCTGGGCCACGGTGCGGATCGTGTCGCCGGCGTCCGGGGCTTCGACTGCGGCGTTGAGGAACGCGCAGCCGCGCTTTCCCCGTGCGGCGTATCGGTCCTCGAGCCACGAGAACACTGCCAGTGGGCGCCGGCGAGGGTCCTCTTCACGTCCCACCCAGGACTCCAGCTCCGCCATGAGGGCAGCGTGGCGGTGGCGCAGCCCTGCGGCGACGACGGCGAACTTCGTCGGGAAGTGGGCGTAGAGCGTCGGCTTCGATACCCCCGCTGCCTCGGCGACAGCATCCACGCTGGTGGAGCCGATGCCGTTCTCGTAGAAGACGGTGTCTGCCGCTGCAGTCAACAGTTCTTTGACATTCCTCCGACCACTCATGATCTTAACTTACCAGTAAGTTAAATTGTTGGCCAGTCCCGCCCAGATCAGGAATGGCGTGAGAGCGTGGTGACCAATCGAGTGGCGTTCGAGTAGCCCGGGCGCGGGTTATGTGGTCGTGTCCCACCACGTGCAACACCGTACTGGCGAAGTCCCCGTCTTCCGCGTTCGCCTCCATGGCCTCACGCGTGACGGAGGTGTTCCACTGCCTGATCGCGGCCTCGTTCGTCCAAGTGGATGTCATCCGCGTGAGCTTAGGGGAGGGGGAGGAAACGACCGAAACCAACGGATCGCTGCCCGGACCAAGGCCAGGGACCAACTGCATGCCGCGTTGCGAGAAGCAATCGGCGGCCTGGCCCGGGTCTGCGACAGCACCCAGCCCCGCCTGTCGAAGGTGATGGACCGCTTCGAAGCCCGCGACTGGGTCGCCCGCCGACCCGACCCCAGCGACGGTCGATATACCCTCGCCGCCCTGACCGACGCCGGCCGGCAGAAGCTCGTCGAGAGCGCACCGGAACACGTCGCGCAGGTGAAGCGGCTCGTGTTCGATCCGCTCAGCGCCGCTCAGCGCCGCCACCTCGAGGCCGCACTCACCCGCATCGCCGCTACCGTGCGCCGGGAACTCGAAGGAGGCTGAGCGCCGTCTTCAGGCGGGGTCTTCCGTCAGCTCTGCGACGCCAGTGATGCGGTGCATGGGGAAGGTGCGGACCTCGCCGGCGGTGTGGCCGTGCGCCGTGACGAAACCGCGCTCCACCCGGACCGGGGCGATGACACGCTGGCTGGCGATGCCCTCGGCGCCGCCGTAGCCGATCCACAGCGCGCCGTCGGCGAGGGCAGCCGTCTGGAGCAGGGTGAGGGTCTCGCGGTGGCGGCCCGGTCGCCGGCCCGCACTGCCTGTACGGCGGCGGCGAGCAGGGCGCCGTCCGGGGTCGGCGGGCCCTCGGGGACACGCTCCGGCGGGGCCGGTGGGCGGTCGCCCGGGTGACGAGGACGGCGCTGTCGGGGGCCTCGGCCGCAGGGGAGTAGCCCATCTCGCGGAGCCGGGCAGTAGTCCCTCAGACGGTGTGGTGGAGGTCAGGACGGTGGGAGCGAGGCGGCGCAGACGGAGGTCGGCGGAGCAGCGGTCGGCGAGGATCTCGGCGAGGAGGGCCTGGAGATGACCGCCGAACCAAATTAGCGACCCTCTTCGAGTCGCCCGCTCGTTCTGCCGCGAAGATCCGTTGCCGAAGACGCCGTACGTCCCGTTCAACTGAGTACCAGTTCACCCGGTCCCAATCCAACGAACCGCCGTCAGGTCCGTTCACCACAGCACCCGGCTCCGCGGCCCGAACCATCTCAGCCCCTGCCGCCTTATCGCGCACTATCGCGTCTAACGTTCCTTTCCGTTCCCACGTTCAGCCTCAGTGATACTTTGCAGGCCCACCAAGTCCACGTCAGCGCCCTTTCGAGCCGGGCCACCAGGACCCGTATCCAAAGCCAGCAGCGGGAAGCGGGCGGAGGGAAGTGGGCCGCGGGCAAGTGGAGGCGCCAACAGCCGTCCGGTCAGTAGGACCTGGGCAGGCCCAGCGTGTGGTGCGAGACGAAGTTGAGGATCATCTCGCGGCTGATCGGGGCTATTCGGCTCACGCGGGACGCGGCGAGCAGCGAGGCGAGACCGTATTCGGTGGTGAGGCCGTTCCCGCCGAGGGTGTGCACCGCCTGGTCGACGGCCTTGGCCCCGGCTTCCGCCGCCGCGTACTTGGCCATGTTCGCCGCCTCGCCGGCGCCCAGGTCGTCGCCCGCGTCGTACAGATAGGCGGCCTTCTGCATCATCAACCGGGCGAGTTCCAGCTCGATATGGGCCTGCGCCAGTGGGTGCGCGATGGCCTGGTGGGCGCCGATCGGGGCGCTCCACACCTGGCGGGTGCGCGCGTACTCGACAGCCCTGCCGAGCGCGTAGCGGCCCATGCCGATGGAGAAGGCGGCGGTCATGACGCGCTCCGGGTTGAGCCCGGCGAACAGTTGCAGCAGCCCCGCGTCCTCGTCGCCCACCAGCGCTTCGGCGGGCAGTGCCACATCGTCCAGGAAGAGCTGGAACTGCCTCTCCGGCGTGCCCAGTTCCATCTCGATCTGCCGGTACTCGAAGCCCGGCGTCTCCCGTGCCACGATGAACAGGCACGGCTTGAGCTTGCCGGTGCGGGCGTCCTCGGTCCGGCCGACGATCAGCGTGGCGTCCGCGATGTCCACACCGGAGATGAAGACCTTGCGGCCGGTGAGCAGCCAGCCGCCGGTCGCCGGGTCGCGGCGCGCGGTGGTGGTGATCCGGTGCGAGTTGGAGCCGGCGTCGGGTTCGGTGATGCCGAAGGCCATCTTCAGCGAGCCGTCGGCCAGCCCCGGCAGCCAGCGTTGCTTCTGCGCCTCGCTGCCGAACCGGGCGATCACTGTGCCGCAGATCGCGGGGGAGACCACCATCAGCAGCAGCGGACAGCCGGCGGCCGCCAACTCCTCAAGCACGATGGAGAGTTCGGCGAGGCCGGCGCCACCGCCGCCGTACTCCTCGGGCAGGTTCACCCCGAGGTAGCCGAGCCGGCCGGCCTCCTGCCACAGCTCGTCGGTCTCTTGGCCCGCGCGGACGGTCGCCATGAAGTAGTCACGACCGTAGCGGCGCCCGAGATCGCCGACGGCGCCGCGCAGCGCCCGCCGTTCCTCGCTTTCGAGCAACCTGCTGTCGAAGGTGTCCTTGACAGTGCTCATGGTCCTGGTTCCTCCTTGACGACGGCTAGTACGGTGCCGAGTTCGACCTGTCGGCCGACCTCGGCGGTGAGCTCCGTGAGCGTCCCGGTGACGGGGGCGGTGATCACGTGCTCCATCTTCATCGCTTCAAGCCATAGAAGCGGCTGCCCGGCCCGGACCTGGTCGCCCGGGAAGAATTCACCTATACGGATGACAGTGCCGGGCATCGGCGCACGCAGCGAACCCTCTCGACTTTGTAGCGGATCACGATCTTGAAGTGGGGTCGTTTGGTCCCGTTCGGGTGACCTGGTCCTGATCGGCGGACAGGGGTACTGAACGTGAAGAACCATCAGCGGTGTTGACCAACTTCCTCGAAGCGAGGGGTTGCCGCTGATGGTTCCGGGGATGACGCCACCGGCGTCGCTTCTGCTTGTCCTCCAAGTCACTCGTCCGTGTTTCACGAAGCACTCGTTCGAGACGTTCTGCCAGCTGGCGACCGGGATGGTCGCGCAGACCGGGCGGCGCACGGTCACCGGCATGCTCACCGGGGCGGGACTGGCGCGGGTATGGCCACACCGCCGGGCACACGCCTTCTTCTCCGAAGCATCGTGGGATCCCGACCAGTTGGGTCTGCGGTTGGCCCGCGCGGTCGTCGAGGCTCTGCTGCCCGCCAACGCCCCGGTCCTGCTGGTCATCGACGACACCCTTGTCCACCGAGCGGGCAAGAAGGTCTTCGGGGCGCTGTGGGCGCATGACGGATCCGGACGGGGCAAGGACAAGACAGGATTCGGCAACACGTGGGTCATCTGCGCGCTCGCGGTCCGCCTGCCGTTCCTCACCAAGCCGATCGCGTTGCCGGTCGCCGCCAGACTGTGGCGCGGCAAGGCCACCGCCTCGCGCACCGATCTCGCGCTGGAGATGATCCACGACCTGGCCCAGATCTTCCCCGACCGCCCTCTGCACGTGGCCGGGGACGCCGCCTACCACGGCAAGGCCCTGCGCGATCTGCCCGTGACCTGCACCTTCACCACCCGGCTGCCCGCACCCTCGGTCCTGTTCGCCCTGGCCCCGCCCAGGACCGGCAAACGCGGGCGCCCCGCGCTCAAGGGCACGCGCCTGGGCACGCCCGCCCAGCTCGCAGCCACCGCCCCCAGCCCCCGCGCCGCATGGCCCGCCGGCGCCCGCGCCTTCACCCTGACCCCGCGATAACTCCCGCCCCCTCACCTGCCAATTCCGCACCATAGGCCGACCGTCCTGCCATCGCCATGATCAGGGCGAGCGTACCGCCGCTGACAAGCGCGCCGTCCTGCGCGCCGCCGGAAAACGGCCCGTCGGTCGCAGACAGACGCAGCCCTCGCGTCCGTCGCTCGCTCGGCACCGTCATGTTGGAGCGGTGGAAGTACTCGGCGACGTACGTCAGCGTCGCGATCGGGTAGTCGCGCTGGATCCGCAACGGGCGGCGGATGTCCTCGCCGTGCACGATCACCTCGCCCAACATCGCGACGACAGGAATCGGCGCCTTGGCCGTGCTGGTGACCGAGCGGCGAAACCGTTCGAGCGTCTCGCCGTGGTCAGTCCCGAGCTGCTGGGCGAGCCGGTACGCGACCATTGCGTCGAAATCGAACCGACACCGGATCACGCCCGCCATCCAGCGCACCGGCCCCAGATTCGCCCCCGACGTCAGATGCGCGACGACCTCGCGGACCGTGAATTCGGTGCACAGCGATCCGGCGTCCCACTGCGCATGGTTCAGCCCCGCCAGATCCTCCGCCAGCGCCGCTCTCTCCGCATGCACCATTCCCCATAGCTCCGACTCACCCATGGCCGTCCCTTCTGCCCTTCTTCATCTGCTGACCAGCCCGACTCGATTGCCCTCCAGGTCCTGCGCCACTGCGATCCAGCTCATCGGGGCGTCGACCGGACCCAGCACCTGCACGGCGCTTGGAGAGAGGATGACGGGTTGCACGGCGGCGACTCAGGCCACGTCGCGGTGGCGCTCGGCGTACGCGAAGGCCAGGAACTCCTCCAGCTCCTCGTCCGACTCGAAGGTGTCGGCAGCGAGGTCGTCCAGGGAGCGGATCGGCTGGGTGTTCTTGGCCGCGAGCAGCTCCTCGACCGACAGACGGGGCCTGATCGGCGGGTAGACGGGGTGGTCCGCGTCGGGTGCGCTCATCGGAACCTCCACCGGGGGTGCGCTGCGGGCTGACAGATGTCACCATACGGGGCCCGGCCCTCGTGGACACCGGGCTTTCACTCGGCCGGACCGCTGCCCGAACGGGCGTGCACCGCCGCGCTCGGGGGTTGGCGGGATGTTGGGCCGGTGTCCTGTCCGTGCTGCGGTCGGGCATGATCAGGGGTCCGTACGCTGGCCGGCAACTCGGTCAGGCTTCCGGCGTGCCGCCGACGCTGCCACGCCGGACCCAACCCCCGCACCACAAAGGACTTACCGGCCTTCCGGAACGCGAAACTCCTGCTGATCACCGTCCCTCAAACCGAGCCGCACCCATCGGCGCTTCACTGCCATGGTGCGGCCGGGGGAGCGGCAGCCGGTCTACGCGTTTCGGACGCGCCGCGGCGGCCACCTCGACACTTCCCTGCGATATGTTCGCCGGCGGCGGCCAGAGCTGCGTGGCCTCCTACAGCACGGTCCGCGCCCTGTCGGCCACCTACAGCGGCTCGCTCTACCAGGTCACCCGGCAATCCGACGGGACCTCTACCAACATCGGGCTGCTCAGCACCGGCGGGTACGCCAACGCAGCGACTCAGGACAGCTTCTGTACCAACACGGTCTGCACGATCACGCGGATCTACGACCAGTCGGGCAACCACAGCGACCTGACCCTCGGCCCCGCGGGCAGCTCCGGCTCGGCCAACATCGCGGCGCGCGAGGACGCGCTGCCGGTGACCGTCAACGGGCACGCGGTCTACGGCGTGCGGATCACCGCGAAGGTCGGGTACCGCTACGTGCCCTCCACCGCGAACACCCCGGCGCCCGGGATGGCGGTCAACGGGCAAGCGGAGTCGATGTACGAGGTCGCCAGCGGCACCGACGCCACCGACCACTGCTGCTCCGACTTCGGCAACATGGAGACCAGCGCGACCGACACCGGCAACGGGCACATGGACGCCCTGATCATCTCCACCTGGTGCGGGGTCTCGCCGTGCACCGGCAACGGCCCCTGGGTCCAGGCCGACCTGGAGAACGGCGTCTTCGCGGGCAACGGCTCCAGCGCCAACGCGTCCAACGTCAGCGAGAACTCCAAGTTCATCACGGCCGTCCTACGCAACAACGGCCAGAGCCAGTTCGCACTCGACGGCGGCGACGCCACACAATCCACGTTGACCTCGCTGTACTCGGGCGCCCTGCCCAGCGGGTACGCGCCGATGCACCAGGAAGGCGGCATCGGGCTCGGGGTGGGCGGCGACCAGAGCGACATGGCGCCCGGCGCGTTCTTCGAAGGCGCCATCACCTCCGGCTACGCCTCCAACTCCACCATCGCCTCCGTCCAGTCGAACATCGCCTCCGCGGTGTACTCGGGCACCAGCGGCGGCGGCCCGGGCGTCCCGGTCACCGGGCCGGGCGGCACCTGCCTGGACGTGAGCGGCAACGACAGCGGCGGCAACGGGACCGCGGTCGACATCTGGAGCTGCCAGCACGACGCCGTCGACCAGGACTGGCAGTACCTGCGCACCGCCCCCGACCAGGGCCTGCCATCCGGGCTGGCGATACCCTCCTGGCAGTACCCCGAGGAACTGGTGACCATGGGGCGCTGCCTGGACATCAACGGGAACGGCACGGCCAGCGGCACCAAGGTCGAGCTGTGGGACTGCAACGGCGTCGGCGGCCAGCAATGGGTGCCGCAGAGCAACGGCACGCTCCTGAACCCGCAGTCCGGACTGTGCCTCACCAGTCCCGGCGGCAGCACCGCCAACGGCACGGTCCTCGACATCGAGGCCTGCACTGGCGCCGCGAGCCAGCGATTCGTCATCGCATCCGGATGGCTGATGCAGGGCCAGACGATCTCCGCCCCGGCGGGCAAGTGCGTGGGCAGCAGCGCCGGCGCGGCCGCCGTCGCCGGCACGGCCGTCGCCATCGCCGCCTGCGCCCGCCAGAACGCCGACCAGTACTGGTGGCAGAACGGCGACGAGTCGGTCACCACCCTCAACATGTGCCTCGACATCGACGGCAACGCCACCGCGGCGGGCACGAAGGTCGAACTGTGGACCTGCAACGGGGCCGGCGGCCAGAAGTGGGTGCAGCAGACCGACGGCACGCTCCTCAACCCGCAGTCCGGGCTCTGCCTCACCGACCCGGGCGGCAGCACCACCAACGGCACGGTCCTCGACATCGAGACCTGCACCGGAGCCGCGAGCCAGCAGCTCTTCGTCAACAGCGGGCACCCGATCAGCGCCCCTGGCGGCAAGTGCGTCGACGTCCCGGGCAACGACCTGTACGGCTCCATCGGCCCGCAGCTGCAGATCTGGACCTGCCAGGCGTCCGCGGTCGACCAGCACTGGACCTACAACACCTCGGCCCAGTCGCTCCAGACGCTCGGCAAGTGCCTGGACATCGACGGCAACAGCACCGCGTCCGGCACGCACGTCGAACTGTGGGCGTGCAACGGCGTCGGCGGCCAGAAGTGGGTGCAGCAAGCCGACGGCACGCTGGTCAATCCCCAGTCCGGGCTCTGCCTCACAGATCCGGGCGGCAACACCGCCGACGGCACGCAGCTCGACATCGAAGCCTGCGCCGGATCAGCGGCCCAGCAGTTCGGCTACCTCGCAGAGGTCGCGCTCGCACCGGGCGCGGAGGTCTCCTTCCGGGCCACCACCGCGTGCTGCACCGACGCCTTCATCCGGCACCAGAGCGGGGTAGCGATCCTCTCGCCGATCACGGCCGCCAACACGGCCCTCGACAAGCAGGACGCGACCTGGATCGTACGGGCCGGGCTCGCCAACAGCTCCTGCCGCTCGTTCGAGTCGAAGGACTACCCGAACGGCTACCTGCGCCAGACCAGCGGCGCCGTCTACCAGCAGCAGAACGACGGCACCGCGCAGTTCGCCTCGGACGCCACCTTCTGCCCCTCCCCGGGCAAGAACGGGCAAGGCGAATCGCTGTCCTGGAACGCGACCCCGGCCGACTACCTGCGGCACTACAGCGGCCACCTGTACGTCGCCAGCAACGGCGGCTCGGACGCACGGGACACCACGACGTCGTGGACCGACGACGTCAGCTGGATGCCGGTCCCTGCCTGGGCGCCGTAACCGGCGCGCGGCAGGCGGCGCACCGCAACCTGGACTGCTTCCTCCCGGACCGATCCATCCCAGTATCAAGCTGTCCAGATCAACGGGGAAACTTCATCTCGGCGATACCCCTCGTGCGAGTGGTGGGGATCAGTGGGCCTTGTCAGCCAGCCCATGGGGTGAGGCTGGTGCGGTCGAACGGGCCACCGTGCGCGGCGGCGTACGCGATGGCGTCGTTGACGGCCTCGAGGCCGAACGACCGGACTCGTTCGGGAGCGAGATCCAGAGTGCCCGAGGCGAGGAGCCGGATGATGCCGACATTGGCTGTGCGCGGGTACATCCACTGCCCGCGCACGGTGATCGAGTTGCGCATGATCCATGGGTACGGGAGTGCGAGGTCGTCGCCACCGAGCATGCCGACGCCGCCCATGAGGACGACGCGGCCGTACTCGCGCACGGTCATGGCCGCCGCGCGCGACGCCGAGCTGGGTGCGCTCGGCGGGAGCAAGTCGATCACCATGTCGATCGGACCGTCGGCCGCCGCGGACATCGCCGCGCGGTCGGTGGCCTCGTCTCCGGTCAGCGGGACCGGGCGCAGCCGCGGACCGAACCGGTCGGCGAGGAGGTCGAGCGCGGCCTGGTTGCGGCCCGGGGCGACCACGCGGCCCGCTCCCATCGCGAGCGCAACCGCGACCGCGCTGCTGCCGAGATTGCCGGTGGCCCCGCTGACGAGCAGCGTCTCGCCGGCTGCGAGCCCGCCTGCCAGCAGCCCGCCGTAGGAGATGGCGTGCACGGTGAGTGCGGCCCAGCGGGCCGGATCGTCCCCTGCCACGGTGGGCAGCGGGAAGACGTTCTCCGTCGGGACCCGCATGAGCTCGGCGAACGAACCGTCGTGCAGGTACCGGGCGAGCCGCGCGCCGCCCTCGCCGCGCGAGCTCCAGCCCTGGAGCGTGATGTCGGGCGTCAGGGCGTCGTCCCGCGAGCGCACCGTCGAGTCGCACCACACCAGGTCGCCGACGCGCAGCCGGGTGGCGTCCGGGCCGAGGTGGATGATCCGCCCCACGCCGCCGACACCGGGCACGACAGGAGGGACAAGGGGGTAGTTCCGCTTGCCGCCGAAGACTTCGGCCGCGTAGGGCGCCACGCTGGCGGCGAGGACCTCGACCACCACCTCACCGCCCCCGGCCTCGGGGTCGGGCACCTCCCGCACCGTGAGCGGGGCGCCGAACTGCGTCAGAACTGCTGCTCGCACGTGATGACCTCCGTGTTCGTCCGTGCTCGTGGGATCGACACTAGGAGCTGCACGAGCATGCGGGAAGCGATGATCTAGCATTTGTGGTATGCGTATGCCGCATGGACATCTCCAGCGCGGGACTGCGGGTCCTGCGGCAGATCGCTGAGTCCGGCAGCTTCACCGCGGCAGCTGCCCGACTCGGCTACACGCAGTCGGCCGTCTCACGCCAGGCCGCCGCCCTCGAACGCAGCGTCGACGCCACCCTGTTCGAACGCCGCCCAGACGGGGTACGGCTCACTCCTTCCGGCTTGACCCTGCTGCGGCACGCCCACACAGTCCTGGCCTCGCTCGCAGCGGCCGAGCGTGAGCTCACTGGCACCGCCCCGCGGACCGAACTGGTGCGGCTCGGGGTAGTCCCGAGCGCGGGCGCGGCGATCCTGCCCGCCGCACTCGCACACCTCGCGGCGGCCGACCCGCAGATCACGGTCACCACCAGCGAGGGCACCACGCCCACCCTGATCCGGGCGCTGCGCGCGGGCTCGCTCGACCTCGCCGTGCTGACGTCCCGCCCACCCCACCGGCCCTTCGACGGCGACTCGCCGCGCCTGCACGTCGAGACCGTCGCGGACACCGAACTGGTCGTGGCGGTGCCCTCGACCGGAGAGTTCGCCGGACGCACCACGGTGCACGTCGACGAGCTGGTCGACGCCGCGTGGATCGCCACCCCGTCATCGAGCTCCGAGCCGCTGCTCGGCGTCTGGCCCGGCCTGCCCGGACGGCCGCGCGTCATCCACTCCGCGCGTGACTGGCTGACGAAGCTCCAGCTGGTCGCCGGCGGCTTCGGCGTGACGACGGTACCGTCCAGGCTCTCACCGGTGCTGCCGCCCGGGGTGAGCCTGCTGCGCGTCGACAGCGCACCCCCCGAGATCCGCCGGGTGCTCGTGGCACGCCTCCCCGGCCACCCCGCCCCGGCGATCACGACCATCACCCGAGCGATCACTTCGACCGCCTGAACCTGTGGGACTCTGTCGCCCGATTCGCGGTGAGGGCCGATTCCATCAGTTTCACCAGCACGTTCACCGTCAGCCGCTGGTCGGTTCCGGCAGGTCGGCCGAATCGGGCGACAGAGTCCTGTGGGTGCCGATAATTGCATCCACGCAGTTCAAGCGGCGTGTGCGTACTCATGGAGGATGCCGCCGAGTCGATCACGCCGGTGGACGTCGAGGCGGTCGAGTCGGTCCGGCTCGGTGATCGGTTCG
>NZ_SUMC01000147.1 GCF_005047355.1 Actinacidiphila oryziradicis | reverse complement strand
AGCGATGGTCGGCCTGAACTACGGCTCCCCCAAAGCCGCAGCCGTCCTCGCCGAACAGGCCCGCCGCACCGCCGGCACCGCCCCGACCGCCGCCGCGACTCTGGCCGCCGCCGTCGCCGCCCGCGCCTACGCCCTCTCCCACCAACCCGACCAGGCCCGCCACGCGCTGGCCGACGCCGACCGGCTGATGGAACAGCTCAGCGGCGAGCAGCGGGCCGACACCTGGTTCGGGCACTGCGAGCAGAAACACCACGTCCACCTCTCCCACGCGCTCACCGCCCTAGGCGACACCGGGCGGGCCCGCGAAAGCCAGGACCACGCGCTCGAACTGTCCGCCCCGACCAGCAGCATGACCCGCACCCTGCTGACGATCGACGCCGCCGCCTGTGCCCACCATGACGGTGACACCGAGCAGGCGTGCCGCCGCGCCGCTGCCGCTCTGGCCGTACTCCCCGCCGGCTACCGCACCGGCCTCATCCATGCCCGCGCCACGGACCTGTACCAGTCCATCCCCGCCCAGCACCACCGCGAGCCCGCCGTACGCGCCCTCCACAACGCCCTCGCCTGAAGCCAGCACTAGGCGCGACGCGCGCCTCGTAGGTGTCGCCGCACGGAACTAGCTTGCCCAGGGGTGCGTGTGGTCACTGCTCGCTGGTCTCCCCGTCGACCTGGAAAAGCAGGAGTTCGTAGACCGGGCCGCCGGGTTCGTTGCGGTACGGGCCCGCGTACGTGTAGCCGAGGCGGTCGTACAGGCCGCGGCCGGCGGTGTTGTCCGGGCGGACCAGGAGCGAGGCGTAGTCGGGGTTGATGGCCTTGAGGAGCTCGGAGTGGAGGCGGGAGCCGATGCCCTGGGACTGCCGGGCCGGGGTGACGGCGAGCTCGCACAGGCCCATGAGGCGACCGGCGCGGACGTGTTCCGGGATCTCGGGGAGGAGTTCGCCGTACCAGTACTCGGGCGTGCACGGGAAGGTGATCGCGCTCCACGGCCCCGACTGCGCCGCGCCGCGACCTTGCATGACGTCTGCCGTTCAGATCTTGCTTTCGATCTCACTGCGGCTGGCCGTTCACAGGGATGTGCCAATCGCGACCAGGTACACCGCGCCCACCAGCTATAGCTGCCTCCTTGCGCAGACAACCGGCTCAGCTCAGCTTCGGGCCGAACGGAGTACGGCGCACGCCGGACAGCGGCGTGCTTGCTCCACCTCGGGCCCCGCACCGCAAGGAAGTGCTGCCGGGCACCCCTACGGCGGCGCGTAGGCCATTCGGGTGACGGGAGGCTGCCGCAACAAATGCCCTGCCGATGCGTTGTCCGACGCCACGACTTGACATGACTGGCTCAGAAATAGGCACTAACCACGCTGTCAGCAAGGGCCCCTGCCACTGCGCCACGCCGCTGCGCCATCCCCCCGGTCGGCGAGCGCACGACCGTACAGCAGCACAACCAGGGTGAGGGGAGATGGCATCCACCGGGACGCCGACGGCAGTCACAGCACAACGGCGCGGCCACTTGGACCTGCTCACGCCTCCCACCCGCCGGTGCCTACGACCCACCGACGAACTCAACATGCCCCGACACCACCAACGACGCCTACAGGGGTTGCGCCGCTTACCCCCACCTGTGTTATCAGCCCGGTCCTGGTGTGCGATGCCGCGAAAACCACAGCTCAGAGCCCGAGTGAACACTCACGACTGCTGGCCGTGGCCAGCGGACTTGCGCCGCTAACAACGCTTCCCGCCACAGTGCTGCCCATCACCTGGCACGCACCACGTCGACATCCATCACACCGTCGTGGACTGTCGGAGCTCCACCCCGCGACACAAAGGGTGGAGCTCTTCATCCTCCACCCCGCCGCATGCGGCGGACCGCCCACGCACCCGAAACCGAAGGAATCCCGATGACTCCGGGCCCCAACTCCCCGCGCCGCGAAGCCCAGCAAGGGACGCTGGCGATGCTCACGCCCGCCCTCCCGCCCCCGCGGCCGGAACGGCGGCGGGGCGGCGCGGCGGCAGGGGTGTTCGCCGGCGGCCCGGCAGCGGCCGCACTGGCTATGGCGGGAGCCCCGTGGTGGGCCGTGACAGCCTTCGTGGTGCCGGCCGTCGTCGTCGCGTCCATTGCCCCGCTGGCCCAGGTCCTGATGCCGGAGGAATCCGGACACAAACTGGAACTGTGGCGCGAGCTCCTGCAGCACCGCGAGCGCAGAAAGCCTCGGCGCCGGCGCAGCCGACGGCGGCGTCCATGAACGCCGCCGCGGCGACACGTCGGCGGGCGCTTGTGCGGTTGCAGACGCCGGTCGGTGTTCCCCCCGTAGGTGCAGTCGGTGCTGGCGGCGCGCCCCGAACCGCTCCCTACCGAGCAGCGGCCCGGAGGCGCGTGTGGGCCGGGGGAAAGTTCTCTCGTGCCCAGGCATCCCGCTCTTTGACGCGCCGGGCACCGCGGTGTCGGAGTCGTCGGTCATGGTGCGATTCCTTCCGGGGACGGAGCGCCCATCGAACGCCGCTTGACCTGCGCGGTCAACGAGATCACCGCCCACAGCGCTTGGCTTGGCAGGCCGGGTTTCGGCGGCAGGCGGCGCTCACGGCGGTGCTCGGCTCGAACCGTACGGTGGGTCAGTTGTCGACGTGGGCGCGCAGCTGGCGGGCGAAGTCGGCGTCCCCGCGCATCGTGGCGGCCACTTTGGTGTCCAGTCCGCCTTGGTGGTCCTCACCGCACTGGCACAGGCTCCAGCCGTCGGTCTCGATGCGGGCGGCGACCCGTTCGAGGATGTCGGCGGCTTCGTCCAGGACACCGACGGCGACGCGCATGTCGGGACTGTCGAGATCGGCTGAGGTAGCTGCCCCGAGTTCGGTGATCAGGTCCAGGGCGTGGTCGGTGATGCGCTGGTTGCCGTTGCCGGAGGCGTACTTCGCGGCCTGCGCGAGCGCCATCAGTGGCCGCCCCGGGGCGAAGCGCGGCAGCACGACCTCGCGGTCGTCGACGCGGACCGGGCGCACGGCGTGGACGTTCTCGGCGCCGGCGGTGGCCGGATCGGCGGCTTTGGCGATGGTGTCCGCGGTGGCGGACGGGTCGACGTAGCGCAGCGCGGAGCGGGGTTGGATGCCCATCCGGTCAGCGACCAGGTTCACCATGTGGGCCAGGACGTTGTGGACGGCGACCGGGTCGACTTCCAGGCCGCGGGTGAGGAGTTCGGCGTCGGTCTGCGCGGCCAGCGCCTTGAACGGGGCGGTGTTGCGGATGTCTGCTGCCACATTCGGCAGCATACGGTCGCAGCCGGGCGTTGCGGGCCCCTTCCGGGGAGGCGTACTCCGCCCGGTGGAGCTGCTGGTTTGAGTGCGTGGCGACGTGCCGCATGCTGCCGTGTCGAACGTACGATCGCATCATGGCCAAGCCCAAGAAGACGTTCAACGTCCCGTCCCGGCTCATCGCGCTGCAGAAAGACCTCTACGCCGCCGAAGCGGACCTCGAAGCGATTCCCATGGCACCGATTGATCCCGCCACCCTCGGGCGGACATGGACGCCGGAGCAGCGGGAGCAGATGGGTGTGCTGCGGGATCGGCTGAGGGATCTTGCGGCGCGGATTGCGGCGGATGAGTGGTGGGAGGGCATCGCCCGGGAGGACCTGGTGGACGCGCGTTCGGCGGTGAAGGTGGAAGCGCGGACCAAGACGCCAGTGGCTGGGTAGTCCGGGCTTCCGGGGTCAGCCGGCCAGGACGACGGGCCGCTGCGGAACGCCGTGGGCGAGGACGTCGGTGATGAGGCTGGCGAGGCCGACCGGGTAGACCGTCTGGTCGGTGGCGCGCAGTTCGTCCAGGGTCCACCAGCGGCGGACGCCGATGCCGTCGGGCTGGGTGGCGCGAGCGGGGTCGACGGCGGCGGGGTCGATGCGGGCGAGGTAGTAGCGCTCGACCTGGTGGGCGGGCCGGCCGCCGACGTGGTGGACCTGGCTGCGTTCGGCGAGCTGCGGGCCCATCTCGACGTCGTCGACGCCGAGCTCCTCCCGTAGCTCGCGCCGCGCAGCGGTGTCGTGGTCCTCCCCCAGGTCCAGGGAGCCACCGGGGGTGGCCCAGAAGCCGCCGTTCTCGTCGTAGCGCAGCAGCAGGATCCGGTCGGCGTCGTCCATGACGATCACGCGGGCGGCTTCGCGCTGCGGTGTGGTCATGCCCTTCAGCTTGGCAGTGAAGACCCGTTCGATGAGTGGCTACCGGTGTGGGCGCGTGCGGATTGTGGGCCTGGCGAGTGGCGAGCGCGGGGGTGGGATGACGTGGCAGGCTGGCCGCAATGAGCCGTACGACGAGGACGAAGCGATCGTCATGCCATGCCTGGCGATGAGCCCGGCTCAGCGTCGTGCAGCAGCTGCCACAGCCATCGACAACGTCATCGGGCTTGACCCGTACGGACAGCCTGGGCTGTCCGAGGACTACGAGGACGGGCCCATCGTCATCAGCGATGGCGTGACCACCACGGTCATCGTTCCCGGCCCAGCTGGTTGAGGATGCCACGCCGCTCCTCCATATTCCCGGCGGTGCACGGCGGGATGGAGGTGGGCGTCTTGCACTGGGGCGGTGTATCCGTGCTGACCTGCGCTTTGACCACGGAGACGATCACAGCGGGTCGTCATCCTCTGGTCGGTCAGAACTCGGCCTGGAGGTGGTCGAAGGGCCTGCTGGCCGGCCGACCTCCTGCAGCCCGCCACAGCCCTCGCCGGAACCTCGCTCGCGGGAAGCCGGGGGGCCGTGCCCCTTCAGGCGCTGTGGCGGAAGGCAAGACTGGCCGGGACGACTGCGTGCCCGCCGAAACGGGCATTGAGGCAGTCGATGACCGGCTCCAGGCGCAGCCTGTTCTCGCGGGTGCGGTCCAGGGTGATCTGTTGCGGGGTGCCGGTGGCGTCGGTGAGTTGTTCGGCGCGCAGGGTGAGGCCGCGGACGCGTGCGCGTTGCAGGGCGAGTGCGTCGAAGATGGCGTAGGCGAGGGTTCGCAGGTCCTCGGTGTGGGTGGTGGGCTCGCGCAGGGTGCGGGTGCGCTCGATCCGGGAGCCGTCGGCGAAGGTGACGTCGAGGGTGAGGGTGCGGGCGGCCTGGTGGCGGCGGCGCAGCCGGTCGCCGACGGCGACGGCCGCGTCCAGCAGTTCGGTGCGCAGGCGGCCGGGGTCGAGGGTGTCGTGGTCCAGGAGGCGCTGCTCGGTGATGCCGGCCGGCAGGGCGGCTGGGATCACGGGGCGGGGGTCGATGCCGCGGGCGCGCTCGTGCAGTGTCCGCCCGGTGCGGGCGCCGAGGATGCGTTGCACGGTGGCGGGGGGTGTGGCGGCGAGGGCGCCGATGGTGTGCAGGCCGAAGTGGGTGAGGGAGCCGGCCTGTGTGGGGCCGATGCCGTACAGCGCCTGCACGGGCAGCGGGTTGACGAAGGCGGCGATGGCTTGCGGGTCGTCGGGGACCAGGAGGATCCCGCCGGGTCCGGTCCGGGCTGAGGCCATCGCGGCCAGGGCGGGGTTGGGGGCGATACCGATATGCAGGTCGGCGCCGTACAGGGCGATCGCCCGCGCCCGGATCCGCTGCGCGAGTTCGTACGGCGCACGGCCGAAGTAGCGCACGGCGCCGGCGACGTCGACCAGCGCCGCGGCCGGTGGCAGCGCCTGCACCACCGGGCTGACCTGCTCCAGCAACGAGACCACCAGCCGGTAGCGCGCCTCGTCGGTCCCGGGGCGAACGCGCACATGCAGCACGTGCGCACCGGGCGCGGCCCGCGGCCGTTCGTCCTCCACGTGTGCTGTCACCCCACCCAGGTATCGAACAACTAATCGAACACGCGATAGGCTCGCACCCGCCACCGACAGGCGAGGGAGGCGGATCATGCCCGCAGCGCCAACCCCTGACGGCGTCTCCGCGATCATGCACGTGCGACTGCACAGCAACCTCGCCGCCGCCGATCCCCGGCTGTACCGGCAGCTCGCGGACCTGATATTCGAGGTGGCCGAGATGGTCGAACTCCAGCCCCCGGACACCGTCATAGCCGACCTCACCGATGCCTCCGCCAGCGGCCGGGATGGCGGGACGGGCCGGGTGCCGGGCACGGCCAGCGGCGCGCAGCCGGTTTTGCAGGACGGCGCTGGCGGTCTGCGCCCGCTGGTAGGCAGTAGCCGCCCGGCGGCGCGCCACCGGGCGCAGCGCGGAGCCGTCGAGCTTCCGGGCCGGGTGGGGAGAGGTCGCTCCAGTCTGCGGTCCAGGTGTCCGGCCCTCGTCCTGCCGGGGTGCAGTGCTCGGTCAGGGCGTGACGATGCGGTCGTCCAGACCGGGTTCGTGGGGCCGCCGCGGAGGGTCTGGGCAAGGTGGCGGCGGGCTTCCGCGAGCAGGTGCCGGCGGACGAAGCTGCCGCACATCACGTACACCACGGCGGCGACATCGACGGCGGCCAGGGCGACGTCGACGACCGGGCGCAACCGCCGCCGGATCGCGGCGGCCGCAGCGTGGGCACGGGCCAGCAGGCCGTCGACCAGCGCGGCGCCGAACCGGCGGGTCACGCTCGCCCGCCACCGCCGGCGCAGCGACGCAGCAGCTGGTCGATCTGTGCGCCACGGATGTGATCGCCGTCAGCGACCTCATGTGGGAGTGAACCGTGCCGGTGCTGTCCGGTCCGCGCGGCCGGGACCCGACCACCGAGACCGCCCCTGGCGGCCGCCGCTGAGTCTTTCGGACGCCGAAGGTGACCTGCCTGGTGGTCGGCATAAAAATGACATGGCCCTTCGTCACTCATGTCAGCAACGAGTGAGCACCACCCGTCAGCGTCAACGACCAGGTCACCGCGCCTGCGCCACTGACGCCCAGACGACAACGTTCAACCGACACTCCCCCGCAGACCATCACAGATGACCTTGCAGGGCGAGGATCTCGGGGCGTGGGTGCAGGCGCAGCGTCTCGGCTGGGACCAACTGCTGCCCGCGCAGGCCTGGATGCTGGAGAACATGCTGCACCTGTCCCCCGCAGAGCCTGACGAGCGGCCCCAGGCGCCCCGTACACAGGCCGGCAAGTGGGCGGCGAACCTCGCGGCCGCCCGGCAGTTCCACGCCCGCGAGCCACCTCCAGCCGTCCAGGAAGCACATCGAGACCGTGGACGGTGTCGAACACAAGCTCGGCTTCTTCGTGGACAACGCCCGCAGGCGGGCCGACAAACTCACCCCCGAACGGCGAGCGGAACTCGACGCACTCGGCATGCGCTGGTAGAGCAGCGCGGCGAAGGGCTTCGAAGCAGGGGCCCAGCCCACGGCATGTCGGGTAAAAAGGAGGCACGCTCGAAAGACTCAGTCATAGCTGACCGGTCGTTGGGGAGGGCCATGGATGGCGGAACAGCCACAGTGGTGGCTGGATTAGCAGCCGTGGGGGGAGCTATCGTCACAGCTCTGATTGGAAAAAGAGGGTCCACTGACTCCTCGCAGCAGACTGCCACAGGCGACTACCGCAAACAGCGGCGGGTTGATCGCCAACCCGCGTACGAAGAATTCGCCACCAACGTGCGCGCCTTCGCAGCTCAGGTTATTGACAAAAGCAACGAATACAAGCGAGCTACAGCATCAGGCGCCGACCAAATTCCCCAACCCCGCACCTCGGATTTCTTAGACATGGGGGATGTGTTCGCCGACTCCGCCATAAAAGTACGTCTCCTGGGGCCTCAAGAAGTAGCGGACGCCGTTGAGGAGGTTCTCCAAGCGTGCGTGAATTCTCTGGCGATGCTGAGTGGTTACGCAAATTTGGTTCACTCATTCCCGGGGTTTCCAGTAGACGAGATGACGCTTATGCACGAGGGGCAGTTTCATACTTACAGGGAAGTCACCCAGGCGTCCCAGATGTTGCAGATTTCCATCGGGAACTTCCTCGATATAGCCCGCGCGCACATGGACGACTGGGAAGGTGAACCCATTTGACAGGCCAGTTCGGTAGCGATTCACAGCCCGGGAACCCAGCTGTCAGACATGCAGGATGACGCCCGACGGGGAGTGACGTGGGATGACAGACTCGACAGAGCTAGAAGCAGCTCTGGGGCGGATGGTCTACTGGGCGGCTGCGCTGGAGATGTCGATGCGCTTCGTGGGTGAGATGCTCGCTCCCACCGGAGACGAGAAAGACGCCTTGGCCGACACCAAGATGACCGGTCGGGTGCTATCTGCTGTGGTGGGCATCGCCTCCGATCGGTCGGAGATCACGCCCAAGGAGCTGGACGAGCTGAAGGAGATCGTCAAGGACGCTCGGTCGTCTCTGGAGATCCGGAACGACTACATCCATGGCGCATGGGGCGAGGTCGACGGGGTGCTGCTGGCCATGAACCGAAGGCCGGGGACGTTCCGCACCAGGCCCCTTGCCGTAGCCGACCTGGAGGCCCTCGCGACGGAACTGCAAGGGCTGGTCAACCGCACCACCGACTGGTCCTTGGCTGTCTTCCGGAAGACCCACCCACAGGTCTTCCGCTGAGGCGTCCAGTACGGCGCACAGTCAGAACCGAGGGCGCCATCCTGCCGAATACTTCTCGTACAGGTCCAGAGCGGCTGCCAGTTCCTCGTTTGACTCGACCGTCCCGTCATCGAGGGACCGGCGCAGGGACGCAACAGCTTCACTCAGACCTGCTTCCCCGCCGAACACGTTCACCAGCGAGTCCCAGACGAGCCGCTTTTCAGTCCTTACTGCCACGCTGCCGATCGTTTGGCTGTGCACAGGCGACACCCCGCTTTCGAGCAGGCGCGCGACGACCCGGACATCGGACAGCGGCTCAAGGGCCGGGGAACCGTCTGTGTCGGCTGTTGCCACGACGACCGTCCGCAGTAGCATCCTTTCGCCCACAAGATCCTCGGGGCGGGCCGCACAGAGCTGGGAACAGAGTTCCTGTTTCAGGGATCGGGCGGTTTCCTCCGAGACCAACCCCTGTTCGCTCGGGCCGCCCGTAGTGATACCGAGCAGGAGGACCTTCCCGTAGAGGCTTGCGATGCTGTGGAAGAGACTGGTGACGGTGCGGTCGACCGCATCTTCACTGAGCGTGCGGAGCAGAGCGTTCACCGGGCTCAGGACGGCCCATTCGCCTCCCGGAGAAAGCATGCCGGAGGACCCCAGCCGGACACGCGGCAGCTGACGCATCAGCGCCGTAGCCGTGGGCAGCACCTGATCCTCGGACGCCTCCCGGAGAGAGGGAACCAGACGCTTGAGGACGTCGTCCAGCAGGGGATCCGGCACCTGCTCCAGCGCCTCGGTAAGCGCGGTCTCGTCGCCGATCGTGTCCGCGACGCGGTCGATCCACCAACTGGGGGCCCGCCCGGCGGGGAGCTGCCTGTGCAGGTAGTAGTCCAGCACCTTGCTGCAAGCCACGCGTCGGTCCCGCTCCCAGACTGGGCCCCAATCAGAGCCGTAATTACTACCGCCGAAGAACCGGTCGGCGGCAGGGAACAGCAGGTGGACGACCGACTTGGCATGGCCGTTCAAGAGACGGATGAACTCCTCCACGAAGGCTTTCTCATGCGGTGTCTGTTCAGTGTTGCGCTGATAGATCGAGGTGGTCCCGGTGAGCAAGTCTGCGGCGGCCGGCAGCAGGTCGTGCGCTGCGGGGTACCGGACACGAAGCGCCTCGAGCGCCAGGACGTCGACCAGGCTCACTTCCGTGCGCAGGCTGCGGACGGTCAGAGGCACCGACGCCAGGTACCGCTTTACATCCCGGATGGTGGAGAACATAGGGAGAATGAGCTGCACGAACACATCCGGCCACCGCGCTGCGTCAATCGGTCCGGTGTCGATCCCATCGAGCGCCTCGACCAACCCCTGGGTGATGACCGGTGACAGCGCCTGCGTGGGGAGGGGTGGCACGTCCATCGAGATCTTCACGATCTTCTCGAGGTAGGCGGATCCCTCGACAGCCCCATCAGTCAGCGCCGTCTCCACAACGGCGCGGTCGAAGCACAAGACGTAGACGATGTTCGGGAACGAGCCTGTCAGGCGTACCAGCCGGAAGAGATCTCGGATCTCCTGCTGCGACAGGCGATCAATATCGTCGACGAAGACCACGATCCGCCCCGGCAGGTCCGCGAGGAGCTCGGTGATCTCCGCCCGCTGTTGGTGGACGGTCTGCTGCTCCTCGCCCAAGAGTTTGGACGCGCCCCCAGCGACGGCGCTTGCGCCTTCCAGAACGGCGCCGACGCCAGGAATGAACTTCAGTGGCGACAGAGCGGACGAGTACTTGCCCAGGCGATCGGCGACAGTGCGACCCGCGGTCTTCAGCTTGTCCTTCCGCCCGCGTCCATCCCGCAGCTGCCCGGCGAGTTCGTCGAAGAAGAACCGCATGAGCTGGTCGGTGCCGGAGAAGAACCACGGGTTGAACTTGACGACTTGAACGTCGTCGGCCGCTTGCAGAGCGCAGGAGGTGAGGTTCAGCAGGGAGGTCTTGCCCGAGCCCCATTTTCCCGTGAGCGCGACAACCGCGCCGTGCTTCGCCGATGTCCTGCGGATCTCCGCCGCGAACGCGTCCGCGAGGCTGGCACGCTGCAGCAAGTCTTCGCTGGCATCCTCAATAGGGTCGTCCCCGTTGAGGAGACTGCTGACGTTGATCGAAGCGCCGTCGTCCATGCCAACCATCCTTGGTCACCGTGGAGAGTGAGCGTAGCGCCACCCACTGACACCGAGGCGGTGGTCAGACCGTAGGCGAGGCCACTCGCCGACCGCCGGCACTGACCTGCACGACTTCCATGGCTTTCCGGAGACTCATCCAGACCATGGACAGAGCACGCCCACGCGGTGAGCGCTCACGACGGGTAAAGGGTCCCGGTCGAGTCCTACGACACCGGCTTCGTTCGCCTCGGACGGGTGTGATCGGGAGGTTGCGGGCAGCCGTCCATCTGTTCGGGCATGGCCCAGCGGAAGTGGTAGTGGGCGCTGCACAGCGGCCAGATCGTCGCCGGTTCAGACGGTGACAGCCGCCTCTTGCGGTTCTTGCCGACGCGGGCGCGGGTGCGTCTGGGGCGCGGTGGCTGCGGCGGGCGCAGTTTGCAGGCCTGTGCGAAGGCGGTGAGGCCGGGCAGGCCACTGCCCTGGAGGGGATCGGCGGCCAGGAGGGGGAGGTCGGTGCGGGTGAGGCGCTGGAGGTAGCGGCGCCGCCAGGTGACACCGCTGGTGGTGATGGTGCGGGTCCGGCCGTCGTCCTCCAGCGCGAACCACGCCAGGTCGCGGGGCGGCACGTCATCGACCGGTGTGGGGTCTGCCTCCCACGCCTGCAGCGGAGTCAGCCCGCCGCCCAGGCCAGCCGGGCAGTGCTCGGTGTTCCACCAGTGCACCCAGTCCAGCAGGATTTGCACGAACGCCGCGAACGGCAGCAGTTCCTCCCCCGCCTCCGGCCGCGGCGCCCCGGTCATCCGGGCGCGGCGGGTGTAACCGGGCAGGGATACCAGCAGCATCTCCTCCACTGCAATCGTTGAGCTGCTCGATCGTGCCCTTCAGGTGCGGGGTGTAGGCGGGCAGGGGATGGACCGGCACCGCGAGCCCTGCCAGCGCCTGGGTGACCGTGGCGCACAAGAACCAACCGTGGATCCGCTGGGGGCGGCCGCCGCGATGCTCGACCACGGCGTCAACACCCTCGCGCCCTACCCCGGCACCGGCAAGCCCTGGCTGTCACGGTGCACCGCCGCCGGGCACCTGGTCGCCCCGCGGTACGACAACGTCACCGGCCGCGGCGGCTCCTGCGGGTTGTGCACCCGGCGCGGCCCCGGCGACCCGAAGCAGGCCGTGGCGGACATGCAGGCGGCCCGCTTCACCCCGCTACGGCTGTGGCTTGCTGGCACGCCACAGCCGTAGCGGAATGGTGCGTGAACTCGTCCGCCCCGCTCTGCCCTGGTCAGACCGGGGCAGGTGCCAGCGGTATGACCGGCGGCCGGATCGGCCAGCGCGGATGTCCGATGTACGGGCATCGCTGTCACCGATCCGTGCAGGGTGTCAGGATCGCCGCCATGGAACGCATGGACTACCTCGGACAGTCGCTTATGCAGGCAGCGGTGCTGCCGGGTCGCGTAGCGTACCTCATCGCGGCGGGCAGTGAAGCTGGTTTCCGTCGTGCGCTGCTGGAGGCCAGCAGCCGGTGGGGTGGCATGACCGAGCCCATGGTGCCCGTCACGCCGGAGGGGACGGTCGTTGAGCGTCTGCGCCAGATGGTGAGGATTGCCGGTGTCGAAGCGGCCGTGAATGTGGACGTCGACCCGGGAGTCGCCGTGGGCGTGGCGGCGGACTTGGGCCTGGTGTGCGTCCCGATTGACCAGATCCGGGCTGGGACCGATGCATCGTGGACGTGCCCGCCACTCCAAATCACCGGCATCGTCGAGCGCCCCAACGCTCCGCTGGCCGCGACCGACGAGTCGCCCTTGTGGCAGGCTGCTGCAGCCGGATACATCGGCCGGCGACCTGCCGAAGGCTACTGGCCGGATGTTCAAGCCCGCCCCAGCGGACATGGAGATGACTTCGGCCGGTCCCAGCTATTCGAAGCCGTCCATATCCTGCAGTCGGTGGAGCAGTTCGGCGAACACCACAGCGTCTCCCCCGGGCACGCACCCGCAGTGCTGTGGATCACCGGTCCCGACGACGTCGAGGACTGCCTGGCCTTCTGGAACCTGCGGGCCCTGCGCCCGGTGAGCAGCGCGGACATACCCATGATGTTGCTGCCTAGCGACGAGGTGCAGCACTGGATGGGATTCCCGAAACAGCTCGCTGACTTCCTGGGCCGGCGCTCCCGCCAGTTCTGTCCAGATGTCCTGTTGTTCAGTGAGAACGTCTCCCAGGAGCAGTTGCACCAGATCGCGGGGGTCTTGCAACTGGTGCCTACGCGGGAGGAGGTGCGGGCCGGTGTCCGATGGCCCGAGCCACCGGCGGGCCAGGCGCCCTTCGTCTACCGGTGCGATGTCGATCCCGCTGACTTCGTGCTCCAGGAGCGCGAGTACGGCTTGACGACATCATTCGACGTGCAGGTATTCTCCGGCGAGAGCATGATGCGGTTCGCCTCTCCGGTGCAGTTCCACGGGCCTGCGCGCGCCCTGGTCCGGATCAGCGGAAGTCTCCTGGAGGGACTACCGCGGCGTGCCGGTATCGCCGCCATGATCGACAGCGATGCCCAGTGGCGTGGCGACGGCATTCAGCTGCGCATGCAGGCTCACCACAGCTACCTTTTCCCGCTGACCTTCCCCACTCTCGCGCAGGCCACCGCGCGGCTGCTGGACCAGGTGACCGCCATGCACAGTCCCTCCGGGCCGGGCAGGCTTGGTGCGGCGCTGCAGCGGCAGACGGACATCGCCGCTTTGTTGGAAGCCGGCGTGTACGAAGCGGTGATCGCCTTGACCACTCCCCGGTCCAAGGAACTCCTGAAAAAGCTGCAGGAGCTCGAGGCCGACGGCGAGGACGACGGGCGTCTGATCGAGATCGCCGCCACATGGGGAGGACGCGCCGAACGCCGCTACCTGCCGGCCGACGCGCTCGAGGGCATGAGCCGCGGGCAGGCTGCAGGGGTCGCCGAGCGGCTATGCGCGTTGGGATGGGCGGAGCGGGGGCTGGTCACCAAATGCGAGCAGTGCGGCATCCGGGCGTTCCACCCCCTGCACGAGGCTGGGGGCCGAGCCCGGTGCCCGGGCTGTTCGGCTGCCTGTACCTACGATCTGCGCTCCGACCATCTGGGAGTTTTCTACCGCCTCGACAGCTTCGCCGACCGGGCCAGCGACAACGGGGTACTGCCCCACCTCCTGGTCGCCGCAGCACTTCTGCGGGACAAGCCGCAATCGTTCTTCCTGCCCGGCACTGACCTGCACTTCAGCGACGGCACCACCGAGGAAGTCGACCTCTTCGGCATCTACGACGGCCAGGTCCTCTCAGCAGAGATCAAGACCTCCGCATCGGCTTTCACCGACAGCCAGCTGAAGCGCGACGTCGCCTTGAGCAAGCGGCTGGGTGCCGACATCCACCTACTGGCGGCGATGGACACGGTGCCCGACGACGCCCGTCACAAAGCTGACCGGCTCTGCCGCGAAGCCGGCATGAAATTGCTGGTCCGCGACAGGAACGATCTGCGCCCGGCCGCTGCCCCCCCAGCAGCGGTCACACCCGCAGACGGACTGCGTCATGTCCGCGACGCCGCACACCAACTCCTCGCCATGCTTGAGAAGCACCGCGGGATCAGCCCCGGTCAGGCCGCCAAAATCCTCAAAACGGCGGCAGGTCCGGAGGCCAAACCCGTCCCTGCCCAGATCGCCGCCCTGACCACAGCGATGGATCGCTACGGGACCCAACTCAGCGGACCTCTGCAGAAGATCGAAGCCGCCTTGGACGGTCTTCTCGACGAACTCGCTGCACCGACCGCGGACGAGGCCTCGTGAAGCCGCTGAGAGCACTCTCCCCAGGGCCTGTGGCCCCACCCTGCCCACTACCACGCAGTCCAGACCGGTGCGGGCACAGTCACGGGGCGGTGGCTTACGACGTCGTGCGCGGTAGCTGAGACCCCGGTCTGAGCATGCAAACGGCCGTGCGAGACGATCATGATTGTGACGTCAAGAGGGGCCCGCACGGCCTTGAGCCATCGTATCTGCACCGGGAT
>NZ_SUMC01000146.1 GCF_005047355.1 Actinacidiphila oryziradicis | reverse complement strand
ACTTCGACCAGACCTACCAAGCCATCGCCGGCCTGGTCTCCGACCGCGCGGCCATGCGGTAATCAACCACCAGCCAACCCGCCAGGCCAGCACAGCCCGACCTCAATCGAGCACCACGTCGTAAGCGTTTGGCACGCACTGCTATCCACATGCCAGCAGCACCCGGGAATGATCGGGGCAAGAAGAGATGCGCCGTGCATGGTGCATATCCATGACCCAGCCGCCCGCACCCGGCGGGCGGTACCTGCAGGGGAGAACATGAGACACGCACGCTGGAAGGCCGCCGTCGTCGCCGCATCTGCAGCCGGGATCCTCGCCTCGGGTGCCGCCCTGGCGCCTGCGGCCAGCGCCGCACCCGCCCAGCAGGTCCGCACCCACACCTTCACCATCCAGGCCGTCAACAACCTCGGCCTCTCCACCAGCGAAGCCATGAGCGTACAGTGCTACGTCCGCGACGCCGGATTCAGCCCCGGCGCGATCGACGGCCAGCTCGGCTCCAGCAGCTGGATGGCCTGGCAGCGTTTCCTCAACGCCCGCGGTTTCAACGCCGGAACCGTCGACGGCATCGTCGGCCCCAACACCATCCGCGCCCTCCAGCGCTTCCTCAATGCCCTCGGCTACGACACCGGCGGCGTCGACGGCGTCGCCGGAACCAAGACCAAAGCCGCCTGGAAGGCGTTCTCCCACCTCGGCTTCGGCACAAACGGAAGCTGGTGCTGACCACCCGTCGCGGCGTACGACGGCGATCTGCACCGCGTAGGCGTTCTTCAGTTCCGTGGTCTCCACATCGACGGAGACCAGCGAGTCGTGCGTGCCGTTGAGGCCGACTTGGGACGCGTCGCCACGTCTGCTACCTGGGCATCGGGCGGCTGTGGGACAAGGACACGGGCCAGTCGCGCCTGAACTACTCGATGGTTGTGCGGGAACTCGGCGATTTACTGCGGAAGTCGAGCTAGAACATGAGTCTGGATTCCCACGCCCAGGCGGTGATCTCGACCCGGTTGCGTACGCCGAGTTTGTTCTGGATGCCGGTTAGATGGCCTTTGACGGTGCTGAGCGAGATGAACAGCTCGGCGGCGATCTCCTGGTTGGTGCGCCCTCGGGCGACGGCCCGGACGACCTCGGTCTCGCGTTCGGTGAGTGGCTGGGAGGGCTGGGGGGCCGTCGCGACTCTGACGGGCGCGAGGTTCCGCAGTAGGCGCAGGGTGATCGACGGGGAGATCAGCGCGTCGCCGGCGCTCGCGGCCCGCACGGCCTCGACAAGCAGGGTGGGGCCGGCGTGTTTGAGGACGAAGCCGACGGCGCCGGCCTGCAGTGCGCCGTAGACGTACTCGTCGAGTTCGAAGGTGGTGACGATGACCACGCGGAGCGGATTGACGACGCCGGGGTCGGCCAGTGCGCGGGTGACCTCGATGCCGTCGAGTCGGGGCATGCGGATGTCCACGAGGCAGACGTCGGGCTTCAGTTGACGTGCCAGGGCGACTGCTTCGGCGCCGTCGCAGGCCTCGCCGGCCACGGTGATGTCGGGCTGGTCTTCCAGGATGAGTCGCAGGCCGCGGCGGATCATCGCCTGGTCGTCGGCGATCAGGACGCTGATGCTCATCGGCGATCTCCGGCGGGGACGGGCAGGCTGGCGTGTACCGACCAGCCAGCGCTGGGCCGTGGGCCTGCGCCCAGCGTGCCGCCGAGGGCCTCGACGCGTTCGCGCATCCCGACCAGGCCGTAGCCGCCGCGGGGGGAGTGGCGGACCGGGGAGTGCGGTGCGTCGTCGGTGATCTCGACCGTGATGTCCTCCTGGTCCTGGGTGATGGTGACGGCGGCCGAGCGGGCGTGGCGGGCGTGGCGGGCGATGTTGGTCAAGGACTCCTGGACGACTCGGTAGACGGTGGTGGTCACTTCGGGCGGCCATGGCCCATGGCCGGTGGGCATCTGGAGGTGCACGGCCGGGCCGTGCACTTCGAAGCGCCGGACGAGTTCGGTGAGCTGTTCGGGGCCTGAGGTGGTGGCGGCGCCGTCGTCGGCGTCGCGGAGCAGGGCGACCACACGGCTCATGGCGTCCAGTGCGTCAGTACCCGAACGCTCGATGTCGGCTAGGGCGTCGTCCAGCGCTTCGGACGCGGGCTGCTTGCGGCGGACGATCCGGGCAGCCTGGGTTTGCACCACGATGCCGGAGATGTGGTGGGCGACGACATCGTGCAGCTCCCTGGCCAGGGCCAGGCGCTCGTCCCGCCGTACCATTTCGGCGGCGGCCTGGCGACGGAAGTCCAGGAAGCGCAGGGCCAGCCCGACCCCGATGGCGGCGATCCAGCCCAGGACGCCGAACTGGACCGGGGCGGGATGGGCGGCGGGCCGGGGGGTGGTGGTGAGCCAGCCGAGGGCCATGACCGCCAGCCCGGCGCCGGCGATGACGGCGGCCCGTCGCGGCGGCAGAGTCCGGACGGCGGAGCCGCCGAGAACCATGAGGGCCAGGGATGTGGCGACGCCAGGTTCGCCGGTCAGGTGCCCGAGTTTGGAGGTCAGCGCGGCGGCGGCCGCGACGGCCAGGCCGACGGCCGTTGCCGCCGTCCTGTCGCGTTCGCGCAGCAGGGCCGCCGCGCACATCAGCATCCCGACGCCGCAGTCGAATAGCCAGCCCTCACCTGCGGCGGCGATCCGGTACGCCGTGACGGCCAGCACGGCGGCGAACATCACGCCGAGCCCGGCATTCGCCCGTGTCCTGGCCTGCGCGGCCAGCCGATCCGTTGCGCTCACAGCGCTCAAGGCTACGGAATCCGCTGAGGCCGCCGTACCGGCCGAAAGTACCGGGGCGCTCCGGCCGAACCGTACCTTCGGCCGGTGCGGGCGCTGATCAAAGGCCAGAGGCATGGTGCCCATGCCTCGATACCTTCACACGCGCCGCAGCCACGCGGGGCTTTCCCGTCCGGGCGGACGGACATGAACAGCATTAGCAGATCGACCTGGACTCGCCTCGGTCTCGAAGTACGGATCACCGGAGCCGCCGCCCTGGTGACCGCGCTCGCGGCGCCCCTCGGCGGGGCGGTGCTGGTGGCCGTTCTCTACGCCACTGGGGCCTCCGCCGCTGACTTGGACCGGGCGGCGGGCGCGGTCCTGGCAGGCTTCGCCCCGCTCGGCGTGGCGGTCGCGACCTCGTCCATCGTGGGCCCCGATCCCGGCGCCGAACTGGTCATGACCACCACCCCCTATCGGCGTGTGCTGTTCTTGCGGGCCGCGCTGGTGGCGGCCGCGGGCGCGCTGGCCAGCCTGCTGGACGCGATCGTTTTCCACGCCCTGGGGGCCTGGCCGCTGGGGCAGGGCAGCGGGGGCTACGTACTGGTGTGGGCCCCGCCGATGATCTGGCTGTCCGCGCTCGCGATGCTGAGCGCCGTGGCCACCCGCAGCACGGCCGCTGCCAGCGGCCTGATCGGCGGGGTGTGGCTGGCCCAGCTCGTCTTCGCCCACGACATGCGTAGCTACACGGTGCTGCGAGCGCAGTACCTGTTCATGAGCGTGGCCGACCGGGTCCAGGGCCATGACTTGGCGGTCAACCGGATCGCCCTGCCCGCGGTCGGCGTCGCCGCTCTCGCCGCGGCCAGCCTCCTGCTGGGACGCCCCGAACGATTCCTGGGGAGGGATGTCGCATGACCACCGTCCTCAACCGTCCTGTACCCGTCGTGGGAGATCGGGGCTGGTGGGCGAAGACGGCCGGGGCCGCTCGCTACGAGTACCTGATGCAGGTGCGCCGCCCGGCGGTGTGGCTGGTCGTGGTCGGGCTGATCGCGTTGCGGTCGTCTGCGCCCTGGCCACCCGAACTGGGCTCCGTCACGGTCCACTCGACTCTCGTGGCGGAGTGGGCGATGAACTTCACCATGCTGTGTCCGATCGGCGTCGGCGCCGTGCTGGCGGACCGGGCCCGCAGAGAGGCCTGCCTGGGCCTGTGCGACCTGCTGGGATCGACCCCCGCCGGCATCGGCCCGCGCTGGTGGGGCAAGGCCATCGGCGCCACCGCGGCGACGATCACACCGGTCGCCCTGTGTTGGGCCGCCCTGCTGGCGTACCTGGCCGCACAGCACGGAGCCTCGGTGCTCCCGGTCGGGATCGAGGTCTTCGCGGCGGTGATCCTGCCGGGCCTGATCTTCATCTCTGCCTGCTCGCTCACCATCCCGTTCCTGATCGGGGCGCCGCTGTACCGGCTGGGCCTGGTCGGCTACTGGTTCTGGGGCAACATGGTCGGCCCGCGCTACGGCATCCCCACCCCCGCCGGGACGCCTTTCGAGGCCATCGGTGAATACCCGGTGGGCGCCTGGTTCCACGGCCACATGTTCGACGCGGCTGACCGGGGTGTGCACGCGGACACCGCGAACGCCACGGTCAGCATCGCGTTCCTGCTCATCAGCGCACTCGTCGTCCTCGTCGTCACCCATCTCGTACTCAACAGGAGAAGCCAGTCATGACCGCGCCCGGCGTGACCATTACCGACCTGACCGTCACCTACCGGGGCGGACAGGTCCGCCCCCTCGACCGCGTCAACCTCTCCCTGCCCGGCGGAATGGTCGGCTTGCTCGGCCCCAACGGAGCCGGCAAGACCACCCTGATGCGGGTGCTGGCCGGGGTGCTGCACCCCGCCAAGGGCATCGTCACCGTGGACGGCAGCGATCTGACCTCGCGCGAGCGGCGCCAACGGATGAAGGCCACCGCTGGCTACCTTCCCCAGGAACTGGGGCTGTACCCGGACCTGACAGCCCGCCAGTTCATGGACTACATGGCCCTGCTGAAGGGCATCACCGACCGGACCGCCCGCCGGTCCCGCGTCGAGGAGGTCCTCGAACTCGTCGCGCTCAGCGATGTGGCGAACCGGAAACTGAAGACCTACTCGGGCGGCATGAAGCGGCGCGCCGGGATGGCCCAAGCCGTCTTGAACGACCCCCGGCTGCTGATCGTCGATGAGCCGACCGCCGGGCTCGACCCCGAGGAGCGGCTGCGGTTCCGCAGCCTGCTGGCCACCCTGGCCGGCGAGCGGACGGTGCTGCTGTCCACACACATCGTCGACGACATCGTGCAGACCTGCCCGAACGTCGTCGTGATCGAGCACGGCAGCGTCGCCTACCAGGGCGCCATCGGCGATCTGGCCGCCCACGCGGACGGCATGGTGTGGCTGGTCACCCAACCGGTCGGCACACAACCGCCCGACCTGCCCACCGTCACTATCACCCCAACCCCCGCCGGAAACACCTACCGGGTAATCGACGCCACACGTCCCGCCTCGGACGCACAACTCGTCGAGGCCACCGTCGAGGACGGCTACATCGCCCTCATGCACGCCATCGAAACAACCGCCAACCGCCAACCGCCGCAAGCCCACCGCCCCGACGCCAACATCCACATCCGCTGACAACGCAGAACCGAAGGAGACAACCGATGCCCTACCAGACGATCAATACGTCGATCATGCTGGCCGCGTACACGAGCGGCAGCCACCCCGGCCCGCCGTACTACATCGAATGGATCGTCATCTGCGCCGCGATCGTCGGCCTCCCCGTCTACCTCGTCCGCCTCCTGCGCGCCCGGCGCAACCGCCGCTGACGTACACGGTGTGTCCGCGGACCCGTTCGGAGTCGTCCAGGTCCTCCCTCGGGCATCCCGGGCGTTGCATCTCATTGCCCGAGGGCGTACCGAATATCGGAGCCACCACGCCGGAACGGTGTGTCCGGCCCGTCCGTAAGGGGAACCCCCAACGAACAATCGCGATCTTGCCCGGCGGGAGAGATCGACCTGCGCTGACGGCGTCTCATTTAGGGTGTCCGGTGACCTGTTCGCTGAGCGGGGGCTTACCGTACGCTTCGGGCATGAGTGAACGCGTCGGCTACGCGAGATGCAGTCTGGACAAGCAGGACCTCACCGCCCAGCGCGAGATCCTGCTCGGCCTGGACGTCCCGGAGGAGCGGATCTACCTGGACCACGGGCTGACCGGAACCAACCGCGACCGGCCCGGCCTGGCCCAGGCCCTCGCGGCGGTGCGCGCCGGCGACACCCTCGTCGTCCCGAAGCTCGACCGCCTCGCACGCTCGGTCCCCGACGCCCGCGATATCGGCGACTCGCTCACCGCCCGCGGCGTCAAGCTCTCGCTCGGCGGCACCCTCTACGACCCCGCCGACCCGATGGGCAAGATGTTCTTCAACATCCTGGCCACCTTCGCCGAGTTCGAGGTCGACCTCCTGCGCATGCGCACCCGCGAGGGCATGGCGGTAGCGCGAGCCAAGGGCAAGCTCAAGGGGAAGCAGCCCAAGCTCACCGCCCGTCAGCAGACCCACCTGGTCCAGCAGCACCGGTCCGGCGAGCACACCATCGCCGACCTCGCCGAGCTCTTCTCCGTCAGCCGCGCCACTGTCTACCGCGTCCTTGAACGCCAGCAGAACGCGCCCGCGCCTTCGACCTCCGGCGGGCAGTGACGTGCTGCCCTACGTCTACCAGGTCACCAAGTACGACCCCGCCGACCGCGATGAGCACGGCCACTACGCCGGCGCTGAGCCCGCGATCAGCGGCCACGGACCGGTCGAAGCCGCCTACCTGCAGGCCGTTGCCGCCTTCGCCGAGGACACCGGTGTCGACCGACTGGCCATCTGTGAGCCGCAGATCGGAGGCTTCGCCCACTTCGGCTTGGAGCCACCGCTCGACGGCTACGGTCTGGCTGACCTGTTCCCGGCCGGCCTCGCCGGGTTCCACGACGGTGCGCTGGTGCCGATCACCGTCGGCCTGGAACTCGTCCGGGCCATGCTCCGCGACAACGGCGCCTGGTGCCGCCTGGAGGCGGAGGGAGCGTTCGCGGTGCACGTCGGCTGGGACCAGTACCTCTACATCGGCAGCAGCCGCCCCTGCGAAGCGGCGCTGACCCGCACCCGCGCGCTCGGCCTGTTCCCGGAACGCCTGGACGCATCGCCGTACGACTTCGCCCCCGACGACCCACGGCACGTGCAGCGCCCGGCCGACGCCGACTTCTGGGCCCGCCTGCACTGGACCGTCAGCGCCCACCGCGCCACATTCCTGGAGGAGACCTACGCCGGGAACGCCTCCCGGTGGCACCGCCTCACCCGCGACAACATCGAGGCGGTGCAATCCCAGCTGACCCCTCGCGCCCAGCTGGCGGTGTGGCCGGACCTGCTCACTGACGTCGCCACGGCCGTGGCCTCTCTGCCCGACGAGGGCCTGGTGGAGATCATCTGGGAGGACGAGGACGGGCAGATCACCAGCACGGTCGCGGACGAGACCCAGTTCGACGCAGCTACCTCCCAGCTCACCAGCGCGTCTTCTGCTGGCGTCGTATCCCTGACCACCGATGAGCATCACCCTCTGTTCACCGCTGTACTGCCCGACAGCGACGGTGTTCTCCGCGCACGCTGGCAGACCGAGCCGACGTCCAGCGACCGGGACTGGGCGTTCCTGAAGACCCTGCGGCGCGGCCAAGTCGTCACCGGCATGGTGACGTCCATCGCCAGCTTCGGCGTCACCTTCGTGGACATCGGCGGCTTCACCGCGATGATCAACATTCCGGAGCTGTCCTGGCGTCCGTTCAACCATCCGTCCGATGTCGTCAGCGTCGGCCAGGAAATCAAAGCCGAGGTCCTCGACGTCGACATGGTCTGGGAACGAGTGCCGCTGTCGCTCCGAGCAGTGCAGGAAGACCCCTGGCCGCAGGTCGCACAGCGAATCGGGCAGGTGGTCACCGGACCGGTCACCAAGATCGTCCCCTTCGGCGTCTTCGTCCGCATCGAAGACCGAGAGGACGGCTTCCAGGGGCTGGTGCACACCAGCGAGCTGGATGAATCGTCCGAGAACGAGATCGAGGTCGGTGATGCCCTCGCCGTGAAGATCATTGAGGTCGATATCGTGCGCCGCCGCATTGCCCTGTCGTGTACCCAGGCCCGCACAACCAGCCCTGAGGACGACAGCAAGGGTGAATCAGCATGAGGAGCCAGGAAGCCGAGCTCGACCGGGACATAGCCGCGCTTCTGGTGGCCAGGGCGTTCACCGAGATCCGCCATCTGGCCGGAGGCACACAGCGCGTGGCGCAGGAAAACTCCCCTGACGAGGCTCTGGACCGCATCAGGTTCCTGGCCAACTTGAGCCACAATCTTCCGGGCATCGCACGGCCACGGCCCAGGAGGCCGTCCCGTCAGGGTAAGTCTTCCGGGAGCTTCGAACAGGCGATGGCCGAACGACCGATGAGCTGGGTCTGGAACACCGCCAGCCCAGAGGCGCGGGCATGGATGCTGCGTCACATCGAACAGGCAGGGCGAACCTGGATGCCGCCCCCACCACTGCCGGCATCCCGCAAGGACCCGTCGCCGATGACGCCGCAGCAACGGGTCGGCCTTCTGCTCAGGCGCTGGCCGGTCAAGGCCCCTGCCGAGCTCCAGCCACTGCCTCCGGAAGCGAACGTTCTCAAGGCCTTCAACACCGAAGGGGTCTGCGCTCTGCACGACGAGGCCCGACGACTCCGGCTCGGCCTAAGTGGAAGTGCAGCATGGCTCCGGGCCCACCTGGCCCCCGACGGCGTCCACTATCTGCTCCCGGATCCGGCGAACTACTACTGGCCCGGCACCCCAAACGGTCGGGGCGGCACGATCGACTGGTGGCAGTGCACCACGCTGCTGCAGATGTACAACGGAGAGTGGGTCAGCGGCATGGTCGCCGTACTCCCGGAGACCTTCGCAGCGCTGCCCTCGACTCTGCCCCGCAAGGAACAACTGCGACTCGTGCACTGCGCCCGCTCCATCGAGCGAGACACCTCCATCTGGGGCCGAGACCACAAGGCCGAATGCGCACCGCAGCTTTGCGGCTACGTCCCCGAAGCAACCGGCAACGCTCAGACGAGCACATGATGACCGCCGGCCGCGACGACGAACGGGGGGCGATGGTCGGTCGCCGCCCGACCATGATTGATCTCAGCGCCAAGTCCTGTACCTGAACTACTCAGCCCCGGGGAGGCCCGTGGGTTCAGGGCTTCAAGATCATCCCATGGCGGCTTTTGGGCTTACCTTGGCCGACGCCCTACTCAGCTCCAAGAGCAGCAGACCGGTCGACCGGCCGCCCCGTAAGACGTGCCACCGTTGAGATGGTCACCTGGTTACAGCCCGATCTGGTCGGTGGCAGCGTCTTCCCACTTCTCGCCCTCGTCGACGTACTCCCAAAAGACGGGACTGTTGGCGGACCATCCGCCCTGGGCCCGCAGCTTCTCGGCGCGCTTGCCCTTCTTGCGGCCCGTGGCCATGAGGCCCACAGACACCTCCTCCAGTCCACGCCCGCTGTGTGGGCGGATACAGCAGTGCGCCTCGTGGTGCACCAAGATCATCCATGAACCCCCCGACCGTGGCCGGGTGTTACACCCGGGAACTGGTGCATTTTGTCAGACACGCCTCGGCCGCGGCGGCCACAGGGGCAGCAGCGATGGTGTGATGCTCTGGAGCTTGCGCATCGATCGCACGTCGGAACGGTCGGACAGCGTTGTCGTGGTCGAACCCAGTATGGTTGCTCCGCATGACCGAGATCGAGATCGAGATCGAGATCGAGATCACCGCGGGTCTCATCCGCGACCTGCTGCGGGACCAGCATCCGGACCTGGCCGAGCTGCCCCTCCGCGAGGTGGAGGGCGGCTGGGGCAACCAGATGTGGCGCCTCGGGGACGAGCTGGCCGTGCGGATCCAGCGCATGGACACCGACCCCGAACACCAGCTCAAGGAGCGCCGGTGGCTGCCGCTGCTCGCCCCACGCCTGCCGCTGCTCGCCCCACGCCTGCCGCTGCCAATCCCCGTCCCGGTGCGGAGTGGTGCGCCCTCCGAGCGTCTCCCCAAGATTTGGACGGTCATGACGTGGGTGCCGGGCCTGCCGCTGGACCACGGGTCGATCACCCGCGGCGAGCACGCGGCCGACACCCTGGCGGCGTTCCTCCGGGCGCTGCATGTGGCAGCGCCCGCCGACGCACCGGTTGATACGGGCCGCGGCGCGCACCCCAAGGACTGCACGGACGGCTTCGACCAGTTCTTCGACTCCGTCGACGCTGACGCGATCGGCTCCGACGCCGCCGACGTCCGGGCCGTCTGGGACGACGCCGTCGCGGCCCCCGCATCGGAGGGTCCGCCGGTGTGGGTGCACGGCGACCTGCATCCCGCGAACGTCGTCGTCGCGGACGGGACGCTGGCGGGCGTTGTCGACTTCGGCGAACTGTTCGTCGGCGACCCGGCGTGGGACCTGGCGGCCGCCTGGGTGCTGCTGCCGGCGGGCGCGGCCGCACGCTTCTTCGCCGCGTACGCGGAGGCTGACGAGGCGACGGTCTGGCGCGCCCGCGGGCTGGCCGCGCTGAAGAGCCTCTTCCTGATGCTGATGGGCCAGAACGGGGACCGCGGCCTGCCCGGCGGCAAGCCGGCGTGGGGTCCGGCGGGACGGGCGGCGCTCGACCGGGTCCTGAGCGAGCGTCTGACCCGATTCCACGAGTAGATCGGCGGCATACTTCGACTGTTTCACCTAGCTTCTTGAGGGGGTGTCGCGGAGGCTGGGAAGGGCCAGGAGGCTGGCACCGGCTGCCAGGGTCCTTATAATGACGCCGGCGATCCCGGGCGGCTTGACGCAGAGCGCGCGAATCGCGGCGACGGTCAGGGAGCCTCTTCGAGTTGGTAGGTGCCGCGCCCGGCTTCGCTGAATTCGGGGCCGTTGCGGTCTTCGAAGGACCAGCGGTGGATCCGGGCTTACCGCGGGAGCTGCCCGCGATCGACTTCGACCTCTAATACCTCTACTCCTGCGAACGGGAGGTGCTTAATGGAATCAGAGCGCTCCCTCAGTCGGCTGAAGATCGCGTCCGCGCGGCACCCGCAGAATGCCGAGTACTGGAACCGGCTGCTGGCCGGTAGCGAGAAGACCGGGTTTCCCGCTGATCATCCAGTCGCACCGGGAGAGCCGACCTGGGAATACCTCATTGTGTGCAAGGCGGAGAAACCCATGGACAATCAGCAGCGCTGGCACCCGCTGTTCGGCGAGATCGTCCGCACCAACTTGGAGCTCGGGCCGGACGTGGCGTTGGCCGCGGACAGCTCGTTGCCCGACCTCGGCCTCGATTCGCTGACTGCGGTGAACCTGTCGGTCGACTTGGAGGAGGCCTTCGGCTTCTCCTTCCCGGACAACATCCTGATCGCTGCCACTTTCACGACGGTGGGCTCGCTCTGGACCGCGCTGAAGGAGCAAGCCCCGGAGATCGGCGACGGGGTGGCTGCGCATGACCATTGATGAACCGGAAGACGACTGGAGCCCGGATCTGCTGCCTGCCTCGATGTCGCCCATGGCTGTGGCCCGCCTTCATGGCGGCGTAGCCAACAGCACCTGGCTGATCGACCTGGCCGACGGAACTCAGGTGGTGGTCAAGGGCGGTCTGAACGCGCCGCCCGGGCTGTTCCAGACCGAGGCCGACGGCCTGAACGTGTTGCGGGAGTTCGGCCTGCGCACGCCTGGGGTGATTAGTGTCGGCGACACCGCGCTCATCCTTCAGGCGTTGAACGCCGACCTCCCGGACGACGACCGCTTCTGGGAGTCTGCCGGCCGCGCGGTGGCCCGCCTGCACCAGAACACATCCCCGCGGTTCGGCTGGGAGCGCGACGGCTGGCTGGGACGACTCGTTCAAAGCAACGGCTGGGAGCTCGACGGTCACCGGTTCTTCGCCGAGAACAGGATTTTGCGCTATCTGGCGGAGCCCGGTGCGCAGCGGGCCCTGGACGCGTCCGACCGTGCCGCGCTAGAAAGGCTGTGCGCCGGGTTGCCGAACCTGGTCCCGGAAAGCCCTGCTGTCCTGACCCATGGTGACCTGTGGCGGAACAACATCATCGCGGACGTCGACGGGAATCCGGCGTTCATCGACCCGGCGGTGTGCTGGATGTGGGCCGAGGCCGAGCTGAGCATGGCCTACTGCACAGGCGGGGTACCGGATCGCTTCTTCGGCGCCTACCACGAGTTGCGACCGCCGACGGACGGCTGGCGGGAACGTATGGAGCTGCTGAACCTGCGCGAACTGCTCAGCGTCGTAGCTCATTTTGGCCCGGTGGGCGACTACGCCGAGCGAATCCGGAACGTCGTGAAGCGGTTCATGTGAGCAGTCAAGCCATGCCCGAGGGTCGCAGCGTTGAAGGAAGTGGTTCCTGATGGCGTACCGCTACGAACCCATCTACCACCATCACTACCGCGGCGAGCATCCGCTGCGTACTCTCGGAAGAGCCGCGTTTCCGCAGGTCGCCGGAACCGCTGTCGCGCGCGGTTTACTGCGACAGGCCGATACGGCGTCACAGTCCGCTGACCTGCAGTCCCTTGCCTCAACGGCATGTTTCCGCGAGTACTCCAGTTTTCTGGCCCCCCGTAAGACGTGCCACCGTTGAGATGGTCACCTGGTTACAGCCCGATCTGGTCGGTGGCAGCGTCTTCCCACTTCTCGCCCTCGTCGACGTACTCCCAAAAGACGGGACTGTTGGCGGACCAGCCGCCCTGGGCCCGCAGTTTCTCGGCGCGCTTGCCCTTCTTGCGGCCCGTGGTGACTAGTCCGCGGCGCCCGGAGTGGCCGGTGATCCGCCGTCCGGTCAGGCCCGCGTACCGTGCGGGGCGGGTCATCGCGCGGCCGCAGCCGTCCGGCGACATCCGCGTGCTGCCGAGGTAGCCCCACTGGTCGACGGGCAGGAACGCCGGGCCCTCGGGGATCGCGCCGGCGGCGAGCTTGGCCGTCTGCCACGCGCGCCAGCAGCGCACCGGGCAGGTGTTGGGGTCCTCGCCATAGGCGACGACGACGTCTCGGGGCGGGCGCCCCTTCACGCTGGGGACGTGGACCTCCAGGCCCTCGTCGACGAGCCGGACGTGCGGGTCGTCGAGCGCACTCATCTCCTCGTTGCGCCCCGCGACGGCGAACCGCAAGGTGTTCAGCGACCGGTCCCGCAGCCGGGCCAGCTCCGGCACCACGTACGTGCGGCGGCGCCGGGCGGTCGGCTGCGGGGCCCGCTCGCGCGGGGCGTTGGCCATCTTCCGCAGGTCATCCGGTGTGGCCGCGGCCGCCTTGCCGCGGCCGCGGGCCTGCCTGTTCTTGTCCAGCTTCAGCGGCTTCAACGCCCTGCGGGCCGCCTCGGTGGCCTCCTTGGGCACGGTGAAGCCGCGGCGGCGGGCCTCCGAGGTGACGCCGGTGATCCGGCGCTCGATGGTGTTCGGCGCGGCCTTCTCCACCTCGTCCAGCCACGTCACGAACGCCACCATCGTGCCGACCGTGACGACGCTCAACGGCAGGTGGGTGCCCGTCCGCTCAGCGAGCCAGGCATGGAACTCTCCCCACAGCTCCCAGTCACGGGCGTACCCGTCCTTGGTCTTCTTCGGCCGGATCCGGTTCAGGTGCTCCTTGGCGTCCGCCTCCAGCGCCTTGATGACGGCGGCCGTCGCCGGGTCGTACACCTCGACCGCGCCCTCGGCGGGGGTGTCGTCGGCGTCGACCAGCTCAGCGTCGACGACCTCGACATGCTCCAGCTCGGTGGTCATCGTCCCTCCCTTCGCGATCTCGCTCTCCTCGATGGCCGGACCGGTCACTCGGTCGGGTCCGTCCGGGGGGCCCTGAGACCGCTCAGCTGCGTCGTGACCTGTCCTCATGGAGGGCCCGGCGGAGCGCCTCCAACGGGTACGGGGTCTCCCTGTTCTCGTCCTGGACCTTGCCGTAGAAGTCCGTCATCACTGCGGCGAGCGGTGCATGGCGGGAGAGGATCGCCCTGGCCTCTTGCGGTCCGTCCGGCGGGTCCTCGCCTTCCGCGCATGCGCGGATAAGTGCCTCGCGTTCTTTCCGCTCGTAGCCGTATAGAGCTGTGATCAGCCAGTTCACCAGCCAGCTGCGCGTATAGCAGCGATCGTAGGTCCTGTGCAGTTCGAAGAAACTGGTCTCGGCCGGTGACAGATCGAAGTGGGAGGAGATGGCGAGGCCGTAGTCGGCGAAGTAAAGGCGTCGGCCGTCGGTCAGGATGTTCTGGAAGTGGGCGTCGAAGTGCAGAAGCCCGCGAGCGTTCATGAAGGACGTGCCGGCCTCCAGCTCGCGCTCCGCCAGGGAGCAGGCCCGGTCGGCGGACTCTTCACCAGCCTTTACCTGCTCGGCGAGCCACTCGTGGAGCGTCTGGGGGATGTACTCCAGGAACAGCGCGAGGCTCGCGGAAGACTGCCGAAGGGCCTCGATACGACGGCGTACCTCGGGCCTGCCTCCCCAATAGGCCACGACCCGTTCCACGTCCGCGAGTTCCTCGGGAAGCGCGGCCTTATCCGGCAGCACGCGCCAGTGGTACATCATCGGGAACCCTTGGTGCTGCCTTCCGAGTACCCAGTTCGTCGTCATGGTGTGAACGGCGAGTTCCCGCCATGTCCCGAAACCAGCACCCCCACCGACGCCGTACTGGCAGAAGGTGGGAATCCCGAACAGGTTGGCCGTAGATCGCGCATGCTCCGGCAGCCGCTCCATATCCGTGAGCGGCACCCGCTTCACGAAGACCGGCTTCCCGTCAATCTCCAGTAGCGCGGACTTCCCGCCGACGCCGGAGCCAAGCGGCACGGCGGCGTCCACGAGCTCGCCCAGCCGGCGATCACTCCGAAGGGCGAGGGCAGCGGAGACGGTGCTGTAGGCGGCCAAGCGCGCGTCGTCTGACATATCGGGTTGCTCGCGGTTACCAGGGCATGAAGGTGACCACCGGCACGGCACCGGACCCGGTCCCTCTCTGACAGTCTCGGCTGAGACACCCGCTTGGTCGGGTTAGCCTGGATGGGCGAGACAGGAGTACACCCCGGCATGGTCAGCACCACCACCCCCGCTTCGGCTCCCGGAGAGGATCCGGCACCGCGCCCGAAGCGCCGCACATTCCCGGCTGAATACAA
>NZ_SUMC01000145.1 GCF_005047355.1 Actinacidiphila oryziradicis | reverse complement strand
CAATATGGACTCGCGTTCCTGCACGCACAGCGGGTTCCCTTGACTCAACTGCCGCAACCTCCGGTTCAGCGCAAAGTGATCATGATCTCACGATGCACTGACCAGTTGAGAGCGCCGGCAACATCGGGGACCGTGACGCGATCACCTTCCGCGGCTATCCGCTGGGCGTGATCGAAGGCCAGTACACCAAGAACGACTTCGGTTCCTGGCGCACGTTCGTCTACGACTACAGCACCGGTAACGCCGACACGACCGCCATACACACCGACGGCGGCAGTACCGCCTTCGCCAATCCCAGCATCACCGCTCTGAAGGCGCCGGACGGTAAGAACGCGGTGCTCGTCAGCCTGTTTCTGCCCAGCGAGGGCGCCGCCGCAGGCGAAGCGGGACAGCTCATCTACTACCGCGAGTACTAAACGGCTGGACGCCTCCGTAGCCCGTGTTGCTGACGAGCACGTCAGTGTGCGGAAGCAGCAAGTCGAAGGGGACGAGCTCAGCTGTCCGTGCGTTGGCCGGCACGATACGGCGGGCGCGGATCTGGTCGCGGTAGATGTCGAGGTCGCAGCCGCGGTCAGGCGCCTGCCCGGAGAACGCGAGGCTCCGCCCGGCGCGGGGCCCGGCGGTCCGCGGCAGGCGCCCTCTCATCGGGGACGGGATGCGGTCAGCCCTCCTTGGCGAGGGCCGGGACGAAGCGGGCCGCGTCGATCGTGCCGACGCCGGTCGCCATGTCGTAGCCCTTCACCGCGGTGTAGCCGGTGACTCCGGAGTAGCTGTTGTTCGTGCCGTCCCTCACGTCCACGATGCCGGTGGAGGGGTTCTGTGCGGACTGCGCGTACAGCGCGTAGAGCGCCTGGTGGATGTCGCCCAGCCGGTGCCCGGCGACCTGGTCGGCCAGGGCCGCGATGCCCGCGAAGAGCGGGCTGGCCTCGCTGGTGCCGACGTAGACCTCCCAGCCGACCGCCTTCGGGTCGTAGCTGGAGTACACCCACGCGCCGCCGTTCACTGCGGCGGACATCGAGATGTCCGGGGTGCCGCGGCGGTCGCCGACCACCTGCTTGACCCCGTCCTGGTACGAGGGACGGGCGAAGACATGGGACTGGCCGCCGCCACCCGCGCCGTCGTCGTTGTAGACGCTGTCCGGCGCGATGCGGTCGCCATCGTCGTCCAGGTGCAGCTGGGTGCCGCCGACCGAGGTCACCAGCGGGTCGGAGGACGGCCAGGAGTTGACCTTGTACGGGTAGTCGCCGTCGCCGTCCGCGGTGGTGTTGGTGGCACCGCCGTCGCCGGAGGATGCGAGGACGGTCACACCGTGCTTGGCCGCGTCCTTGAAGGCGTACCGCAGGTTCTGGATGCTGGAGAAGTCACCGGTACTGCCGCCCTCGCGGAGCCACGCGTTCGCGGTGCGGGCCTCGGTCAGCATCTTGTCCAGGCGGGCCGGGCCACATTTGTCGTCCTCGGCGTGGGCCTTCTCCGACCGGGCCACGCACTCGTTCCAGATCCACCGGCACCGCGCCCACTCCGCTTCCAGGGCGGCGGTCCGGCCGATCTCCACCAGTGGCTCACCGCCCAGGCCAAAGCGGCCCGCCGGTCGCTCAATCCGAGATCGTCCACCGCCTCGAGGTCGAGCGCCCCGCCGCCGTGGCGGACGGCGAATCGCCCTGACGGCGATTCCCCTACCCCTGCCCTGCTCCGCAGGGGTCCGATTCCTCCCCGGCCTGAAGGCCGGGGCATCCTCGGAGGCATTCGGGGATCACCGTCATCGCCCAGCCCTCGTACCAGATGGGCCGACATGCGGCCGAGCTCATCGTCGAACGCCCCAGCGAGCCGGTCAAGCTCGTCTTCGAGCCGACGTTGGTCGCCCGCGACTCGTGCGGCGAGAAGCGCGGGGGGTGATTCCACACAGGAAGGCGGACTCATGGCGGCGCCGGGGAAAAGCGGAGGCGGCGTTCGATCGGAGTGCAACTCCCGGGTTGCGCCTGGAGGGTCGATGTGCAACCCTGGAGTTGCATCCAATGGCGGCAGTGAAGGAGTCCCCTCATGAGCGAGGACCGGATCGAACGCGAAACCCTGATCGCGGCACCCCTGGAGCAGGTCTGGTCGCTGGTGGCCGAGCCCGGGTTCTGGGTGGCCGACCAGGCGAGCCTGCCCGGCAACGTGGCCAAAGAAGGCGAGTCGATGGTGGCGAAAAACGCCGAATACGGTGACTTCCCGGTGCACGTGGAGAAGGTCGAGCCGCCGACGTACCTGGCGTACCGCTGGGCCAGCGCGTTCCCCGGAGAAGAGCTGCGCGAGGACAACAGCACCCTCGTGGAGTTCACGTTGACCCCGGAAGGCGACAAGACGCGGCTCCGCGTCGTCGAGAGCGGGTTCGCGGCGCTGGCCGGGTCCGAGGAGCTGCGCCACCAGGCGGTGAAGGACAACACCGGCGGCTGGCCCCAGGTGCTCGATGCGCTCAGGACGCGCGCCGAACCGTCAACCGCGTGACGGACGAACTTCGCGGCGCCGTCGAGGCGGTCGACAGTGTCCTCGTCGCGCTGGCCGACCCGACGCGACGTCAGCTGCTTGACCTGCTCGCCGCACAGGACGAGGCCACCGCGACGACACTCGCTGAACGACTTCCCGTCTCGCGGCAGGCGGTGGTCAAGCACCTCGCCGTCTTGGACGCCGCCGGGCTGGTTTCCGGCAGCCGGGTCGGACGCGAGGTTCGGTACGCGGTGCGGCCCGCGGCGCTGGACGCGACAGCGCGGTGGATGGCCGCGCTCGCGGCCGACTGGGATCGGCGGTTGGCTAACATCAAGCGCGTCGCTGAGGCAGCGGAGCGGGATTCGCGCTAGGGCCTGTCCGGCGGAGCGGCCGTCGGTGCTCCGGCCCCGGCACGCGATGCTGGTGTGCCACACTCCGTGGTGGCCCGAAGAGGTCCGCGAGCCCGACGACCTCACCTCGGCAGCACCTGTCACGGACCGGACTGCGGGACCTCGCGACGAGCCGCCCGGACCGCTCGCGGGATTTGGCGCAGGCCGGCACCCGCACTCCCGGCACGGCCTGAGGGCACCCCGGCGCGGGTGCTACAAGCTCGGCAATCCGCCACTCACGGAAAAAAGACGGCGCCGCGCCCCACACCCTGCCACGGGCTCACGTGGGGGCGGCCCGTCCCGCACCGGCGCGTCAGAAGGCCGCGAGTCCGTTGGGCGTACCATTGCCCGTCGGGCCGTCGTAGCCGGTGACGGCGTTGCACTGGTAGTCGCCGCCGCAGTCCGTGGCCTTCGCGTTGTTCCCGCCCACGACGTCGTTGAGCCCCGCGGTGCCGCCGTAGAAGTACGACGCGTTGGCGTACCGGCCCGGGTTGCCCGCCAGGGCGATGACCCCCGCGATGTACGGCGCGGACGCGCTGGTACCGCCGATGACGACCCATCCGGGGTAGCCGCCGTAGCTGTCGTACACCGCCGGACCGGTCAGCGGGTCGGCGACCGCCGCCACGTCGGCGACCATCCGGCCGGGGCAGTTCTGGTCGGTCTGCCAGGTCGGTTTGTCGACCCACGCCGAGCAGCCGCTGCCGGCGCCCCCGTAGGAGTTCCCCCACGCCTTCTCGGTCCAGCCACGGGCGTTGGCCGCCCTGCTCAGCGACGTGCCGCCGACCGCGCTCACGCTGGTCAGATTGGCGGGGAAGTTGGGGATGCCGTACCCGTAGTCGCCGGAGGACACGGTGATCGCGACCCCCGGGTGGCTGTAGTCGGCGGCGTAGTCCTGTGTCCCGTTCGCCTCGGGCGTGCCGTAGCTGTTGGACACCTCCGTGGCGCCCAGCGCGACCGCGGTGTCCTCGGCCTGAGCGAGATTGGCGAGAGTCGCGTCGTTGCCTTCGACGAGCAGGATGTGGCAGTCCGGGCAGGCCGCCGACACCATGTCGACGTCGAGGGATATCTCGGCGCCCCAACCGCGGTCACTGGGCAGCGGGCTGGTCTGCCCCTGCTGATTGACCTTGCTGAAGCAGCCGTTGGCCGTCGTGCAGGCCGGCAACCCGTACGTCTGCCGGTACACCGCCAGGTCGGCCTCGGCGTTGGGGTCGTTGCCGGCGTCGATGATCGCCACCGTCTGGCCCGTGCCGCCCGAACTCGGCAGGTTGTAGGCCGAGTCCAGGTCGGCGGGGCCGTACCCCTTGGGCAGCGCGGTGCCGGCGGCGGTCGCGGTGCTCGGGGCGTGTGGGCCCCGCACACCCTTGCCGCCGTTCACATCGGTGCGTATCAGGGAGAAGCACCGTGCGAATCCAGGTCTCGCGGTGCCGCACGCCTCGGTCACGTTCGAGGCGTGCGCGGGCGCGCCGCTGCTTCCCGCCCCGTCCGCGGGGGTGCCCGCGAAGGAGACGGAGGGAGCCGCGGCCACCACTGCGGCGGTCAGACCCACCAGCAGCGCGCGGATGCGGGCTTGTGTCATTGGTGTACCTCCTGTCGGGGCGGACCCGGTGTCCCCGGGTCCGCCCGCGGAGCCGCCGTGCGCCGGCGGCGGGTGCTCAGCTCTTCGGCGCGGCGATGGTGTACGCGTTGGTGATGGTCTGGGTGATCGACCCGCCGGCCGCGTCGGTCGCGGTCACCTTGATCGCGGGTGATGTGCCGCGCTTGGACACCGGGTTGGGCCACACGACCTCGTAGGTCCCGTTCAAGCCCACGACGAGCGTGGGCTTCCAGGTGGTGCCCCCGTCGTAGGAGACGGACACATTCGCCGAGGTGATCCGGGAGTGCGAACCCGCTCCGTCGTAGGAGACGTGGCCGACGTTGAGCCGCATCGACTGGATCAGCTGGTCGCTCGTGTTGTTGTTGTCGGACGTCAGCTGGTAGCCGAGCGTGAGGGCCGGCAGGATCTGGCAGGGGGTGCTGTCCGACTCGCCGAAGCAGTAGTCCGCGGCGGGCAGCGCGCTGCTGCCGCCTGTCTGCGGGGTGTACCGGAACGTCAGGTCGGTGTGCGTCTTCGTCGACTGGCTGAACTTCGAATTGCCGCTCAGGTCGGTGTCGTACACCGTGCGGTAGGTCGTCGGCGTTGTCGGCACTCCCTGGAGCTCAACACCGTCCTGGTAAGTCGAGTTGAAGACCTGCTGTCCGTCCGCGTACAGGGTGAAGTTCTCCGGAACGGTCACGAACGAGTAGAAGCCGACGTGCGTCGGTTCGCTGTCGACCGCCGGGTCCAGGATGACCGTGAGGTTCGAACCCGCCGCGCAGGCGAAGCAGAACTGGTACCCGGTGTGCTGGGCGAGCTCGGGTTTCAGCGGACCGTGGTTCCAGTCGACGGTGTAGGAGCGGCCGCTGGCGAAGGTGAGGGGATCGCCGTACTGCCACACGTTGGCTGGGGAGCTGGCCATCTGCGCCCAGGTGCCGCCGTCACCGGTTCCGAGGTAGTCGGTCACGTCGGCGGGCCAGCGCTGTCCGTTCCACGGGCTGATGAGCGAGTCCCCGCCGGCGTTGTTGTAGGAGTCGACGAAGCCGTTCAGGAGCGAGCCGGAGTAACTGTTGTTCGCCGCGGGGTCGATGGCGAAGTGCTCCTGCACGGTGGCGAGCGTGCTGGCTTTCTCCACGTGCGCCTGGTCCGCCGGAACGTCGTCCGACCCGTACGCGACGTCGTAGCGGTAGCCGTCGCTCGCCGAAGGCGCCTCGGCGCCCCACTGGATGACGTCGTGGATCGCGCCGACCCGGGCGGCGGGCTGCGCGTTCGTGTACAGCGGCGTGCTGCCCCACAGCGAGAGCAGCATGCTGGATGTCGCGCCCGTCGCGTCCCGCCGGAAGTAGTCCGTCATGACGATGTCCTGGGTCGCCGGACGCGGTGTGGCGACCGAGAACTGCGAGGACGCGGTGGTCTCGTCGAGCGGCACCGTGGTGGTCCCCGTGGCGGAGACGGTGAAGTCGCTGAGGCTGAACTGGCGCAGGGCGGCCAACTGTCCCTGCGTGTTGTAGTCATAGAAGACGCCGTAGAGACCGTAGTTGCCCGCCGGCACCGCGACGCGCGCGACGCCGTTCACCACGTTCACGGAGACGTTCTCGCGCGTGAACGAGTCCGTGTTGTACAGGCTCAGGTAGGCGCCGGTTGGCCGGCCGCTCATCCCGGTCGCGTTGATTTGAAGGATGTTCAGGGCGTACTGGGGACTGACGGTGGTGCCCCCGTCCGGCGCGCCGGCCAGGCTCATCGACGTCACACCGTCGAACAGCGGCGTGGCGCCCGGTTGGCGGCCCGCGGCCACGTCGGCGCCGATCTGCCGGCGCAGCGCCGCGGTGAACGCGGTGCCCGACGACGCGGTCAGGTACCCCTGCGCGGCGGAGCCGTCCACGGAGGTCAGCGTCACCCCCGCCGGACCGGTCGGGGTCGCGCCGGGCGCGAACGACAGGTCGACGGATATACGCTGGTTATCGCTGCTGACAACGTTGTCACTGCTGGTTTCTTGCGCGAGCCGGGTCACGTCGAAGAGCGAAAGGTCGAGCCCCTTGCCCAGGTAGGGCATCGCCACCACGGGGACGGCGTAGTGATCGCCTGACGCGTCGTCGTACGACTCGAACGCGCCGGCCCCGCCCGCTACGGGGCGCATGGCGTACGAGGTCTGCTGACCGGGCCGAGCGGTCACGACCACCTGATCACCCGTCACCAGTGTGACGGTCGTCGCGGTGGTCGCGACGCCGGTCGCCGTCAGCGTGCTTGCGGAGCCGACGTCGGCCAGTGCGGGAACGCTCGTCAGGAGAGCGACCGCCACGCCACCGGCCACCGCTGCGAGACGGTGCCGACCGGGCGGCCGCTTCCTAAGTCTGAAAGGGGGGAACGGCATGAGGTGTGCAGCCTCCTGAGGAATCAAGCACGAAAACTCGCCACAAGAAGGCCACACTTGACGTCATTGCGGCGACTTTGCACCCGGGTGTGACCTACATGGGGCAAGCACGCCGCCTTTGGCGCCTGCTTCGCGATCAGTATTCGGGACACCGGAGGGATTGCGCAAGAAGACGTCGGGATCCGCGAAACGACCGTGTCCCAGTGCGAGTTGAAAACGTACGGAGTCAACTCGAGGCCACAGCACCGGACGCAGTCCCAACGGATGGCCGTAACCGGCACCGTCGCGAGTGGCTCAGTGATCCTCGCCCGGGCCCTCCGTATCGAACGCCTGGGCCACAGCGAGACTGTCCTCGTAGACGTGGTGCCGAGTGACAAGGCCGCGTTCGACCGTGAGGTGCAGAGCGAACCGTGCGCGGTAAGCATGTCCGGTAGGCCGGGCCGTCTGGCGGATCTCGCCGAACACGACCGCATCGTCGCCGTCTATGAGGATGCGCTCGATCTCGGTAGCCCCAGCCCCTGGCACATGGTGCTCGGCAAGCTCACGGTAGTGAGCGGCGGCATCGGCGCGCGTGGAGCGGTGGCGGATCCACGGGGTGGCGGTGCGGCCGTGTTCGGACTCCGGCCAGTCCAGCCTCCAGTCGCCCCGCTCGGCATACAACTCGGCGATGCGCTCGGGGTCACCCTCGCCGATCCGGCGCAGCAGCTCATCCACTACAACGCGCGTGGTCGTTGGTGCGGATACGGCCATGGCAGATCCCCTCCGGTTCGGAAACCCACGCCGTACTGACGCAGGGATCACCATTCTTGCCAGCGCCGACCGTCCACGACGATTACCCGCGAGGTAAGCGCACGACGCGCTCCTTGAGCGACTCACCGGCTTCGTGTGCGTCCATGTGTTCGCCGGGCGCTGCTCAACGCCATCCACGCCTGCGCCGGCAGTTTCCTGCCGCCGCCGTCCACCCCGGCCGCCAGCGCAAACACATCCGCAGCGTTCCAGTGCGCGGCCAGCAGATCCGCCGCCATGCCGGTGACCAGACCCGCCGCCCATGCGACGCGCTCGGTCAGTACTGCCGGGGCCAGGACCTCACCGGTCCGCTCGTCCACACCGCCCCGCAGCACAGCGGGCGTGCACGCCACACGGGACGTCTGGCCATCGGCGAGCCGAAGTTTCCTACGCACCGCCACCGCCACCGCCCGCGCCAACGCGCTGCCCTGCCCCTGCGCCGGTTTCGGCGTGTCCGTCGACATGTTCCTGTGCCCGGGGCAGCGGTCGGCGCCGGGCCTCGCGCGAGCGCATCCCCGTACATGCGCCCCGATGCCGTCGGTGCCCGGGTCGTCGGCAGCGTTGCCGTCGGCCCGGGCACCGCTTCCCGCCCCGGTGTCAGCGGTGGTGCCGGTGCCAGCGCACCGACTTGATGTGCCCGTGGTTGTGCGCGGCGAGGTGCCGCACACCCGTGCCGGGTCGTAGTGTCAGCGTCTGTCCGCGGTAGTGCGAGCGGGTATAGACGGTGACGGAGCGATAACGGGCGTTGTCGTACAGCGAGTGGACGTGGCGGAGGACGTACGAGTGGCGCAGGTCGGCGTGCGAGTGCGAGACCCAGGCGAGGTCCCCGGTGTAGTTGTCCCCTGTGTACGCGCACAGCGTCCCGGCAGGGCAGTCGCGCGGCGCGTGGCGGTGATGCCGCGCTCCGGACTGGTCTCCGCGCGGATGCTCGTGCCCCTTCGCCTGGTGCACAGCGCCATGGTGGTGCCCTCTGCCGCAAGTGGGGGCGACCGCAGCAGCGGTACCGATGGTCAGTCCCAGAAAGGCGGCCAGGGCGGCAGCGAAAACAGCCCAGCGTTTGAGGATCGACATCATGTCTGATGGTTCCTTTCGGTGAGGAAGCGAACTTCCACGCCGAGCTTTGCCACCTCGGACCGCAGGAATGCTTATCCCAGCGGATAAGGGAGAAAGTGGGATATCCCAGGTGGTGACGTGCGGGGATGTCCCAGCTGGATGTCGCACCAGGGACGGGGACACCCCAAGTGGGTTACCGTGAAGTTGGACGAATCGGCGGTGGCCCGGAGGGCCGGGAGCGGATGCGGCTTCGGGGCTTCGCGGATTCACGCCGTCCGGAAGGAGTCCTGGCCATGACGGACGCTCGTCGCATCAGCATCGAGGAACGACTTCGGCACTTCGTCGACGCCGGACATCCGGATGCCGAACCGCTGGAGGCGGCGGTCGAGGGGTCGGCCTACCGCCTGGGCGACGGCACCGCGGCCAGGTTCTGGGACAACCGCCGCGTAGCGGACCTGGTGCGGATGCAGCAGTTCTACGCGGAGGCCGCGGCCCGCCTGCCCCTCCCGACACCGGAGATCCTGGCGGTCGAAGATGTCGACGGCCTGCCCGTCACGGTGGAGCGTGAGCTCTCCGGCGAGCCGCTGCACCGATTCCTCTCCCCGGAGGAGCCCGAGCCGCTGCCCGAGGCGGTCTCCTGCCTGGTCGAGGTGCTGGGCACGCTGGCCAACGCCACCGACACCGACTACCTGCGGCAACTCCCGGTGCTCGACGAGGACCGCCCGCTGTGGGAGGGCCAGGAGAGCTTCGCCGCCGCGCTGGCCGCTCTACTGGAGCGCAGGGCCGAGCGGTCCCGCGACGCGCTCAGCAGGCACGTCGACGCGCTCGACCGCAGGTCCGCCCAGGTCCTGGAGAAACTGCGGGCACTGGGCGACACCCCCCGCGCGGCCGTCCACGGTGACCTCTTCCCCGAGAACATCCTGGTGGACGAGGATCTCCGGCCCACCGCGGTCGTCGACTTCGGCTTCCTCTCCACGGCCGGAGACCCCCGGTTCGACGCCGCCGTCAGCGCGGCGATCTTCACCACCTCCGGCCCGTACGCCCAGAACACCGCCGACGTGCTCACCGCACGCTTCGCCGACGAGTTCGACTACTCCCTCGAGCACTTGCTGCTCTACCGCGCCGCGTATGCGCTGGCCACGAGCGACGCCTTCGCCGGTGAAGGCTCGGACGACCACCTGCGGTGGTGCGCCTCGGTGCTCAACGCCCCCGCAGTCACCGCCGCCCTGGAGCACTCAACTTGACCCGGTCCAAAGGACTGGGCTTGGCGGTGGGGCACCGCTGGCTGTGGTGTGGCCTCCTCCGTCCAAGGTGGGTGGAGGCGCCGTAGCGCAGGCGCGTCAGGCGCATCAATGGCGCCGGGCGCCCCCGACGGCGTCCGAGCCGGGCCCGCGTCCGCCGCGCCGCGGGGCTGGACGGGCCGGGGATACTTTGCGCATTCACCTTGACGTGGCCATGGCGCAAGTGTTCACTTCCAGTTGAGAGAGCGCTCTCCCGGGTCGTCGGCAGTGTGTCCGCCGCTGCCTGCGATCACGGCACAGCACCACGGTCCCGCGCGGACGCCTGCCCCTTTCGGCGTTGAACCAGCTCACCTGCCGGGGAGGCGTCGCGCTCGCGCGCCAGGCCCCACGCTTTGCGTGCCTCAGTCCCGACACCCTTGCGGCACTGTGCGCCGGAACCCCCCACGGTGCACTCCGAAATCCGCAACACGAGGAAGGCCCGGTGCTCTGACGGCAGTTCATACGATCGCGGACCTTTTTCTGAGTTCTCTCGCGTTCCCCCATCTCACCTGTGAGGGAGATTCATGTATGCCAGTCATCGGGTCAGATCGCGTAGGGCCCGGGCGTCCCGATCTGTGTGGCTTGCCTCAGTCGCCGTCCTGGCCCTGATCGCCTCGCTGTTCTCCACCGCGGGGCCCGCCCACGCCGCCACCTCGCTGCTGTCGCAGGGCAAGCCGGCCACCGCCTCCTCCACCGAGAACGCCGGCACCCCTGCGTCCGCGGCGGTCGACGGCGACACGGGCACCCGCTGGTCGAGTCTTGCCAGCGATCCGCAGTGGCTCCAGGTCGACCTCGGCGCGACCGCGACGATCTCGCAGGTCGTACTCCAGTGGGAGACGGCTTACGCGACCGGGTTCCAGATCCAGGTGTCCACCGATGCCACGACCTGGACCCCGATCTACACCACGACAACCGGTACCGGCGGAACGCAGACACTCGCCGTAAACGGTTCCGGGCGTTATGTCCGGATGTACGGCACTGCCCGGGCCACCGGCTACGGCTACTCCCTGTGGGAGTTCCAGGTCTACGGCTCCCTCACCGGGAGCAGCGGGGCCACCTGCGGTACGACGAACGCGGCTCTGAACCAGCCGGCCACCGCCTCCTCGACGGAGAACGCCGGCGCCCCTGCGTCCGCGGCGGTCGACGGCAACACGGGCACCCGCTGGTCGAGCCAGGCCGGCGATCCGCAGTGGCTCCAGGTCGACCTGGGCTCCAGCGTGCCGGTCTGCCAGGTCGTACTCCAGTGGGAGACGGCTTACGCGACCGGGTTCCAGATCCAGGTGTCCACCGACGGCACGACCTGGAGCCCGATCTACACCACGACAACCGGTACCGGCGGGACGCAGACCCTGAGCGTGTCGGGCACCGGCCGGTACATCCGCATGTACGGCACCGCCCGGGCCACCGGCTACGGCTACTCCCTCTGGGAGTTCCAGGTCTTCACCGGCGGCAGCGGCACCGGCGGGGGCGGCACCGGCGGGGGCGGCACCGGCGGCTGCGGCACGGCGAACGCCGCGCTGGGCCACCCGGCCACCGCCTCCTCGATCCAGGACGGCAACCTCGGGTACGCCGCCAACTACGGCGTCGACGGCAGCACGGTCACCCGCTGGGCCAGCGCGTTCGCGGACCCCCAGTGGTTCCAGGTCGACCTCGGCGCGAGCCTGCCGATCTGCCAGGTGGTGCTGAAGTGGGAGAGCGCGTATGCCAGCGCGTTCCAGATCCAGGTGTCCGCCGACGGCACGAACTGGAGCTCGGTCTATTCCACGACCACCGGCACCGGCGGCAAACAGACGCTGACCGTCTCCGGCACCGGCCGCTACATCCGCATGTACGGAACCGGGCGGGCCACCGGATACGGCTACGCCCTGTGGGAGTTCGAGGTCTACACGGTGGGAGGCGTGACCGCGACCATCCCGCCCCCCGCGCCGACGCCGGCCCCGGGGAGCTGCCCCTGGATCAACTCCACCGCGGCGACCAGCACCCGCGTCGCCCAGCTGATGGGCCAGATGACGCTGGCCCAGAAGGTCGCCATGCTGCACGGCACCAACTCCCCTGACTACATCGGCAAGATCGTCGGAAATCCGTCGCTGTGCATCCCCGACGTCAACCTCCAGGACGGCCCCGCCGGAGTCGGCGACGGCCTGGGCGGGGTGACCCAGATGCCGTCCGGTCTGGTCTCCGCGGCGACCTTCGACCCCGACTACGAGCAGCAGTACGGCTCGTCGATCGGCCAGGAGTTCGCGGCCAAGGGCGTGAACGTCGCGCTCGGCCCGACGGTCAACATGGTGCGCGACCCGCGCTGGGGCCGCTCCTTCGAGACCTTCGGCGAAGACCCCTACCTGGCCGGCCAGATGGGCGCCGCCGACGTCTCGGGCATCCAGAGCCAGGGCGTGATGGCCATGGTCAAGCACGCGGCCGCGTACAACATCGAGCAGCCGGCCGGCACCATCGTGGTCGACCAGCGGACCCTGGAGGAGATCTACCTGCCGGCGTTCCAGACGGCGATCCAGCAGGGCGGCGCCGCCTCGGTGATGTGCGCGTACAGCAACGTCAACAACGTCCCATCCTGCCAGAACGCGCAGATCCTCAACCAGGGGCTCTACCAGCAGGCCGGCTTCGGCGGCTTCGTCGCCTCCGACTGGGGCGGCGCCCACTCCACCGTCGACTCGGCGAACAACGGCATGACCGTGGAGATGCCCGGCGGCTACTACTTCGCCGACTTCCTGATCCAGGCGGTCCAGGCCGGCACGGTCAGCCAGGCCACCGTGGACACAATGGTCTCCCGGGTGCTCACCCAGATGTTCCGGTTCGGGATGTTCGACAAGGCGCCCTCCGGCTCCAACACCGCCATCGTCACCACCCCGGCGCACGCCCAGGTCGCGCTGCGCGGCGTCGAGGAGGGCACGGTACTGCTGAAGAACAACGGCACCCTGCCGCTGAACGCCTCCGGCCTGTCCTCGGTCGCGGTGATCGGCCAGGACGCCGGTCCCGGCGCGCAGACCATCGGCGGCGGCAGCGGCACCGTCACCAGCGCGGGCACCTACACCCCGATCATCGGCATCCAGGAGCGGCTGGCCAGCACCAGCACCACGGTCACGTACAACGACGGCTCCGACCAGAGCGCCGCCGCGGCCCTGGCCGGTTCCTCCGACGTGGCGGTCGTCTTCGCCAGCGACAACTACGGGCACGAGGAGGCCGACAACACCTCGCTCAACCTGCCGAACAACCAGGACGCGCTCATCTCGGCGGTGGCCGCGGCCAACCCGCGCACGATCGTGGTGCTCAACAACAACTCCGCCATCCTCATGCCGTGGCTGAACCAGGTCGCGGGCGTCTTCGAGGGCTTCTATGACGGCCAGGAGTGGGGCCAGGGCATCGCAGCGCTGCTGTTCGGCGACGTGAACCCCTCGGGCCACCTGCCGGTGACCTTCCCGGCCTCGCTGTCCGCGGTCCCCGCGAACACGGCCGCCCAGTGGCCGGGCGTGAACGGCACGGTCCAGTACTCCGAGGGCCTGGACATCGGGTACCGCTGGTACGACGCCCACAACGTCGCACCGCTGTTCCCGTTCGGCTACGGCATGTCCTACACCTCCTTCTCCTACAGCAACCTCCAGGTGGGCGCGCTGACCAACGGCCAGGCCACCGTCACCGCGACCGTCACCAACACCGGCAGTCGTGCCGGGGCCGACGTGGCACAGCTCTACATCGGCGATCCGGGCGCCGCGGGCGAGCCACCCCACCAATTGAAGGGATTCCAGCGCATCACACTGAATCCGGGGGCCTCCGGAACCGTCACCTTCACGGTCAAGGCCCACGACCTGGCGTCCTGGAGCACCAGTTCCAACAGCTGGGTCGCCTCGGCCGGCACCTACCAGATCCTGGTCGGCGACTCCTCCCGCAACCTGCCGCTGAGCGGCAGCCTGAACCTGAGCTCCACCGTCACCGCGAACGCCCAACGATGACACCACCGCGCGACGACCGCCACGCGGTCATGGCCGAGCCACGGTCATGACACGGCACGAACCATAGCGGCCGCAAGGAGATCCGCGCCGCGCGATCCTCGACGTGCACCAGCAGCACGGCACCCGAGGACCGCGCGGCGCGATTGGTTGTCGCCGCTGCGGAAGCCGAAGGCGGCTCGGGCGTCGAGTTCGATGACGCGGTTGAAGCCGTCGGCGCCGGTGCGGGCCAGGCCGGGGAGGGTGCGCAGGTCCTCCTTGGATGCCCGCGAACCGGCACGTCCGCGGGCAGTACGGCCCTCGATCTGGCCGAGCAGCCCGCCGGTGCCGAGCGCGTCGACGAACCCGGTGTGCCACCGGTCCCTGGTCAGGTGCCACTTACCGGTATCAGCTTCCTGTTCCGGCGGAGGCGCGCGTCGACGACCTCTTTCGCGGTGGCACGGAAGGCCAACGGTGGACCAGGCAAGGTCACCCCCACCCACCCAGGTGCCACAAGCCGTCGTGACTCCTCGGTCATCCGCTCACGTCATGCACGTCATGCACGTCATGCACCTCGTCATGAAAAAGCCCCCCGCACACGAGGGGCTGGCCGCGCTGAGCTGGTCGATCGCGTCAGCGCGGCCGCGTAAGCAGAAGGCGCGCGGCACGCACGGCGTCAGGGGTACCGCACGTTCCGCGACGGGCGGGGGAAGGCGGTCATCGGCGGTCAGGTGGTGGTCCGCCCGGTCCCCCCGCTCCGCCGGGCGGCGCAACGGCGAGCGCGGCGAAGAGGATGTCCCTCATGTGTAGCGCACCGAGCGGGGCACGTTCGTGATCCAGGGCGAGGGCCTGGTGGAGATCCCGGAAAACGTTCTGCTGGAAGCAGTTCGTGTTCTTGGACGGTGAGGAGTGGCGGGCAATGTTCCGCAACTTCCAGAGCTAGTGTCTCGTGATCCTGTTTGTGTCACTTCGCGTTGTTGTCGACGAGTTTCTTGATGTTGGTCTGGACGAGTCGGACCTTGGCGAGGATCTCGTCGGCGGTCGCGGTCCAGGTGAA
>NZ_SUMC01000144.1 GCF_005047355.1 Actinacidiphila oryziradicis | reverse complement strand
GAGATCGCCGAGGTGGCCGAGCCCGCCCCGGCCGGCCGGGGCGCCTCATCGGCCATGCCGCACAAGCGCAACCCGGTGCTGGCCGTCCTGGTGCGAAGCGCCGCGCTCCAGGTCCCGGCGCTGGCCGGGGCCCTGACGCAGTGCCTGGTCGCCGAGGACGAGCGGTCCGCGGGCGGTTGGCACGCCGAGTGGGCGCTGCTGCGCGAGTGCCTGCGGCTGGCCGGGGGCGCGGCGTTTACCGCGGTGGAACTCACCGAGGGTCTCGCCGTGGACCCGACCCGGATGCGCGCCAACCTGGAGCTCACCGGCAGCCAGGTGGTCACCGAACGACTCGTGGCAGTGCTCACCCCGGCGCTCGGCCGGGCCCGGGCCCGCGCACTGCTGACCGATGCCTCTCGGACTGCCGACACCGCCGGCACCGGTCTGCGGGCGGTGCTGGCCGCACTGCCCGCGCTGGACGGCGTGCTGTCTCCAGCGGAACTCGACTCCCTGTTGCTCCCCGCCGAGTACACGGGTGCCGCCGGCTCGCTGGTGGACGGCGCGCTCAAGGTGCCCACGGCGGCACCGTCCGACCCGCCCGCCCCGTACAGGAGCTGACATGCCCCGCCGCCTGTTCAGCTGGGAGTCCGTCGCCGAGGGACACCCCGACACGATCGCCGACCAGATCAGTGGCATCATCCCCGACGCACTGCTGTCGGCCGAGCCGACCTCCCGGGTCGCCGTGGAGACGCTGATCACGTGCGACCGACCGCGATCATTCGCGACCTGGACCTGCTGCGGCCGATCCACGCCCCGACCGCCGCGTACGGCCGCTTCGGCCGGGAACTGCCCTACTTAAGCTGTGAGAAGACCGACCAGTCGGTGTCTCTTCGATCATTTCGTCCGCGATGTGCGGGTCTCGTGGTGATCGACCGGCCAGGCGTCTGAGTCGGTGACTGCGTTGCGGTTCAGCAGTGCTGCGCACCACCGGAACTGGCCGTCGCTGCCGTCCGGGCTGAACAGATCGTAGGTGGTCAGGGCATACGCCGCCTGGTGCAGGGCCAGAACCTTACCGTCGTATCCCAGTGCCGCTGCGAACAAGCTGGTCAGCTCGGCCGTGTGGTGCTCCGCGTGGGCCGTACATGTCCCCGGTCGACGCCGCGACCGCCGCCTCGAACGCCGGGTCGCCCGCCGTGGTGAAGAAACCGAAGTCCAGGACCGCCACCGGGCGTCCGGCGTCGTCGACGTGGATATTGGGTGCGACACCACGCTGCCGCCGCCGACGCAGTTGCCGCCGAGTAGGCTCATTCCGTCGCCCACCACGAAGTCGAAGATCCGAGTGTACGAGGATCCGAGCAGGAAGTCGTGCTCGAAGTCGTCGGCCTCCAGCCATGGCCCGCGCGCCCCGGCCCCGGCCGTCCGAAAGGCTCGAAGAACCGCCCGAAATCCACCAGAACAGCCCCTCGGCCCGGTACTCGTGAAGGTGTCGCCGGGGGACATATCCCCCACCTTCACGAGTACCGGGCCGAGGGAGGTAGCCAGCCACTACGTGCCCCGGCTGAGCAGTCGGCGAGCAGTCCGGAGCGAGCCGCCGCCTCAGCGCAGGAGGCCAGGCTCGCGAGCGCTGTGCCCACGCCCACGACCGCCGCCCGGGGCTGGTCACGTTGGCCCCGCGGTGTCCGACCGTGAAGGCTCACCAGTCGCTGCCGAGGTCCTCCCCGGCCTCTGCCGCCGCCCACCGCGTGCAGGTCCGGCTCGCGCACGTCCTGGACTTCATGTTCTTGCGGAGCTGGCTGCAGTTCGGCTGCTGCCACGGATATGGCACCAGCTCCACCCGCTCATTGTTCGCGGGCCACGAGGGTGCCTGTCAGTCGGCCGGAGCCGTGACGGTCTGTGTGGCTCCCGTGTCGGCCGGCACCATGCGATCGGTAGGGCCGTCCTTGCGCCGCAGGAACAGCGGGAGCAGGAGTAGCGGCGCACAGCCTACGAGGAGGAACGGCAGCCAGCTGCCCCAGCGGGCAGCTACCAGACCGCCCAGAACGCTCCCAACCGGGAGGACGCCCCAGGAGATCATCCTGTGCAGGGCGTCCGCACGTCCCCGCAGGCCGGCAGGGGTCAAGCGCTGCCGCCACGAAGTGGTGGCCACGCCCCAGAAGGAGAACCCGACGCCGGTGAGGGCCAGTCCCGCGAAAGCGACCAACTGCAGGCCGGATACGGCAACGACGAGGTATCCAGAGCCGACGCACAGCAACGCCAGGCAGACCAAGGCGGGGCTGGTGAGCCGGGTGGCTAGTGTGGCCGCCGCCTGTGCGCCAAGGACACCTCCGAGAGCGGAGCTGGCCATCATCAGCGCGTACACCATGGAATTCCCGCCGAGGACTCGCTCGGCGAAGTCGGGCTGGACCGCCAGGGCCCCACTGTTGAAAAGGTTGATCACGGCTGCGGATACCGCAATGGCCAGCACGTGTGGGGTGACTCGCATCCAGCGAGCACTGGCACGGACGTCCGCGAAGACGGCACGTGGACCGTTGCCCGTGGGATTGCCCACCGGTTCCTCCTCCACGCCCCGTGCGATAGTGGCCAGCAACGCCACCGACAGCAGGAAGGTGACCGCGTCCAGGGCGAACGGCAGCGTCCGCCCCGCCTCCAGCAGGGCAGCCCCCGCGAGCGGGCCGACGAACTGGCGGCCCAGAAGCAGCGCGGTGGAGGACATCCCGTTAGCGCGTTCGAGGTCCTTCTCCGCCACCAAGGTTGGCAGGAAAGCGAAAGTGGCGGAGGTGGCTACCGATTCCAGCAGACCCATGAGGAAGGCAACGCCATACATCACAGGCAACGGTACGTGGCCAGTGGCGAGGGCCAGGACGAATCCGCCCATGACCACGAGGCGCAGCACGTCGCAGGCGATGAGGAGGCTACGTCGGCGCATCCGGTCGGCGAGCACCCCGCCGAAGATGCCGAGGACAAGGAAGGGCAGAGTCGCGAAACCGAGCAGCACGCCGAGTTCGGTGGGCCCGGCGCCGTGCTGGGCGGCCAGCAGTGGCAGGGCGGCGTAGCGCATGCCGTCGCCGACGAAGGAGACGGCGGAGGCGGTGATGAACCGGCGGGCCGGCCTGTCCAGTTCAGTCCAGTTCCGCCACACGCCCGGTCACCGCCTTCAGGACCAGCTCCATGGCTCGGGCGCTGCCCGCGCCGAGCAGCGCCCCGTCGGTGGGCACACCGAGGCCGGGGTGGTCGCTGGCGACCAGGACGGTGGCCGCGCGTACGCCGTTGAGCCGGGCCACGGTGAGTACGGCGGAAGTTTCCATGTCGATGCCGGACACGCGCAGTGCCCGGCATCGTTCGACGAGCGCGGAATCCTGGGTGAACACCGCGTCCAGGGAGAGCACCACGCCGTCGTGAAGGGTGCCCGGGGCGGTGTCGTGGAGAGCCCGGACAAGCTGGTGATCGGCGACGGCCGGGTAACGCTCCGCGCAGTAGGCTCTGCTCGTTCCGTCGGCCGCCACGGCGCCTGTGGGAACCAGCAGGTCGCCACAGGACAGGGTGTCCGCGACGGCCCCGCAGTAGCCGACCCCGATCAGCGTGCGGACGCCTCTCGCTGCTGCGGCTTGGACTGCCATCGCGGCTGCCGGCGCTCCGAGCTTGGCGGTGAAGACGGCGAACTCATGGCCGCGATAGTGGGCGACAGAGACCGACCGATAATCCCGTAGGGTTTCCACGCGCTTCGCCCAGTCGGTGCGGTCGTAGAGGTCGGGATTCTCCAGCGGGAGGATCGCCACCGGGGGCAGGGGGCCGTCGACATCAGAGAAGAGCCAGCCGTCGACGACGCCCTGAAAGGTGGAGCCCCAGTCCTGTGCGTCCGCTGGATGGGATTCAGGCATGATTGAATACCTTTTCCACGTGCGCGTCGACATACCGCTCGAACCAATATTTCCGCGCATCGCAGAACGCGTCCTTGTGGTTCATGTGGCCGTATTCTGAAAGTGTGTGACCCGGATGGCCGCCACCGCACAACTCAACCCATTCACAGGAGCGACATTCATCAATTGTTTCGGCGCGGGCGCGGAATTCCTTGATGTGCTGCCGAAACTTCTCGCTCCGGAATGCTTCGGCCAGAGTGATGTCACGGACATTACCAAGGGACCATTCGGGGTCGACCCAGAGCTGGTCGGCGAAGATGAGGCCGTCCGGGGAGATACGCGGGAAGGAGTTGTAGGCGAAGATTTGCTTCGGGAAAAGACTGCGTTCCAGGGTGTAGCGCCCGTCTCGCGCGTTATTCAGGTCCCCGAAGAAGTTACCGCGGAGCTGAAGGCGCGGATTGTCGTAGGACAGCAGCTTGTCCCCGGCGGCCGTCCACTCCTCCAGAGTGGGCGCGATGGACTCCCACGGGGTGTCCGCAGCGTTGCCTTGTGCTTCCCACTGGGAGAACACGAGTTTGGCGAGGTCGAAGCGCTCCGCGATCTCGATCATCGCGTCCAGCTCATGGATGTTGTTCTGGGTAATGCAGATGAACAGCTGGGTGCGGCGGTTCAGTCCTAGCTCCTTGAACATCACAAGGGACTTCAGGACCTCGTCGAAGACGCCCTTGCCGCGGATCGGATCGTTTGTCTCTGGCGTCGCACCCTCGAGGCTGACCTGGAGGTTGACCCGGGCCGCTCCAATTTCATTGATCCTAACGACCCGCTCGGCGAATTTCCGTGGAAACTTGTACGCGTTGGTGTACAGGTCCACGTTGTGTCCGCGTTCCACGGCACAGTACTCAACAAGGTCGAGGGCGTTGCGTCGGACTGCTGCCTCGCCGCCGGTGATCGCGATGAGCTTGTCCGAAAACGGAGGCAGTTGATCAACCACGGCCCGTAGTTCGGCGTCGGACAGCTCGTCGGGGAGCTTCTGCCCAGAGGAGACATAGCAGTGCACGCAGCTCAGGTTGCAGGCGTTGGTGATCTCCAGGTGCAGGCCCTGGGGTTCGGTCTCTAGCACGACCGGCAGGCCCTGGCTGAGGTGGTGAGCACGGGAGACGAACAGCAGACCGGCCGCGCGTAGTTCGTCGAGTAGGGCGTTCACTACGCGCGGCTCACGCAGGTGGTCGTTGGACGCGACGGCGGTGGCCTCAGCGACGATCTCCGGACGGGATCTCGTCCCGTCGGCGAGTGCGAGCACAGCCTCGGCGCCCCTGCCAAGTATGGCCCAGCGCTGGGTCCAGGGGTCGACGACGAAGACTGCGACCCCCTCGGGCCTGTTCTCGATCCGCACGACATTCTTCGGGTTACTGAACGGGCGCCATTGAGACTCGCGCGCCACAGGGGTCAACGGGAGAGGCGTTCCGGACGAAATCGGTCCCATGAGTCCTGTCCTCCAAGTGCGGTGAGGGGCCCGCGAACGGACCCCTCACGAATTGATCAGCGGTAGCCGGCTCAGACGGCTCGCGCGGTGGCGGACGGGCACACCGTCGGCATGGCCTGCACGCCGTAGTCGAAGACGAGCTGGCTGTCAACGATCTCGGGGAGTTCGACGACGGTCTCGGTGCCCTGCTCCACGGTCTGGTCGATGACGTTGGCGGACATGACGCCTCCTAGATTCGGTTATGGCGCAACAACGTGCCCCAGGTTCAGATCATGCTCCTTGAGGCAGAAGAGACAGTACGTCGGAGGAGATCGGCCGCGAAAGCGGTTTCCTGCAATCCGGACCTGACCACCGTTGGAAATCAGCCTGACCGAATACGGAATTATTGCCTCCGAGTCTGCGACTTGCTGCGGTATCAGCCAATATGTCCCCCCGGTAGGCATTCTGGAGCGAGTAATTTTCGCCAGGAAAAAAAGTAAAGAAAAACTGGACGCGCCGCCCTTCACCCCGTCACGTACCCCACATGAAACGAGCCACTGTGGCTAAAAGTATTCCGCCTGGCAGCACTACGGCAATTCGGGGCACCCGGCACCCCGGCCGACCCTGGCCCCGTATCCCCGCCCCGTGCGAGAGCCCGTATCGCGCACTGGGTGCCCGCGCAGGACTCCGGCGCGGGGGACATCGTGGTGCTGCAGCTGGTGTCGCCGTTACCGGGGGCGCGGCCGGTGCGTCTTATCGAGGCGGGCGACACCTGGGGGCATCCGGTGCGTGCCTTCGGGTTTCCCGCGGGGCGGCCGGGAGGTGCCTGGCACTCGGGGGTGCTGCGCGCCCGGCAGGCCGGCGGATGGGTGCAGGCCGACCTTCTTCCACGGCCGGGCGGCGGAGAGCGCGGAGGAGCAGGTCACCGGTCAGCGGTGGACCTGTCTGGTCGGCCCGTCGGGCTGCGGAAAGTCGTCGCTCGCGCTGGCCGGAGTTGTGCCGCGGCTTCGGGCGGGGGGTTTCGCGGTGGCCGTGCTGCGGCCCGCTTCCGGCAGCGGCCCCGCCGCCACGCTCGCCGCCGCCCTGCTGCCGCTGCTCGAACCGGACTTCTCCGAAAGCGCCCGGCTCGCCGTACTGCCGAAGGTCACCGCCCTCCTGACCCGCGGCACGTTACCCAACGTCGTCGCCCGGGTCCTGCACCGCCAGGAATGTGACCGCCTGCTGATCATCGTCGACCAGCTGGAGGAGGCATTCGGCGCCGCGCCCGAAACCGCATCCGAACTGGCCGCCTTGCTCTTCAGCGACCGGCCCGTCCTGACCACCCTGCGCGCCGACTTCCTCGAAGCAGTCCTCGCGCACCCCACAACAGGGCCCGCGCTGCGCCGTGGCCTGTACGCGCTCGGCCCGCTGGAGCCCGGACAGCTGCGGGAGGTCGTCACCGCCCCGGTCGACGCGGGACCCGGTGTCGGGTACGAGTCCGGAATCGTCGAACGCGTCTACGAGGAACTCGGCGGCGTCACCGGCGACTGGACCGCTGGGAGCGCGGCGGGCGGGCCCTCGACCTGCTGCCGGGCCTCGCCGCGCTGGCCACCGCTGACCCCTGGCTGCGCGAGTGCCCCGCCGACCTCAGCGCCGCGGCACACGCCTACCTGACCAAGGGCGCGTGCACCAGCGCTCCCGCACCCGCAGGCGCCGCGCGCTGTGGTCGGGCGTGTCCTTCGTCGTGGTCCTCGTCCTGGTCTTCGGCTCCCTCTTTGGGTACTACCGGCACGTCAGCGACGAGCGCGCTTCGGAGTCCGCCTCCCGAGCGCTCGTCCAGTACTCCGGCGACCAGGCCGACGGCGACCCCGTGCTGTCGGCGCAGCTCGCCCTTGCGGCGTACCGCGCATCGCACACCAGCGAGGCACGGGACGCACTGCTGCGGGCGTACCTGGCGGACAACTTCTCCGACCGTGTGTGAGATATCCCGTGGTGCGCCACGGGATATCCCACATCTGGGCCATCCAGAGGTACAGCACCGGCGACCGCTCGGCGCCGTCCACCTGCTGAAATCAGCTCAGGTGCAAGCTGGCCGTACCGGCTCCGCGCGGATCACTGCAGTGCTCCACGCCCGCCTCGCCCGCGCCCCCGCGGCCGCCGGGCACCCCGCGGCCGCGCACCGGGCGACAGCCGCCGCCTTCACCGCCTGCGAAAGCGCCGGCCCCGTCAACGAGGACCACCCCTCGGTGTACTGGATCAACCTGGCGAAGTCACCCATGGGCGGCCCTGACTGCCCGTGACCTCGGCGAACCCGGCCCCGCCCGCGGCGGAGGGGAAGGCGCCGGGCAGGTGGGGGCAACCTGGCCGGCGCCGGTCTGAAGGGGTGCGGGTGGCCGGTGGCGGCGGTCGCCCCAGCCGACCGCATTGTCGGGGCGTACTTCGATCAGATGATCGGCCAGAATGCGGTCTGGCATCGGATGGTCACTCAGCGGACAATTTGTGCGACATTCTGTTGTCCAGGGGGTCGGAATGGGCGTTCTGTGGAAGCTGGAGCTAGCGACGGCAGCCAAGCACCGCCTGTACAAGCGGTATTTCGATGCGTGGTGGCCGATCATGTTGCAGCCGGGCGGCTGGCCGAAGGTCACATTCCTGGATGCGTTCGCCGGCCCCGGCCGCTACGAAGGCGGCGAGGAAGGGTCCCCGGTCTTCACCCTCGACCGGCTGCTGAACCACACCGCTGTCGGGCGCATGGGCCTGTCCCGGCAGCGCGTGCAGCTGGTCTTCATCGAGAAGGACCCCGCCCGCTACGAGCACCTGCTGCGTGAGCTTCACGAGCGGTTCGGGCCACTGGACCAGCTACCGGTCCGGGTGGAGGTCCGCCAGGGCGAGGCCGGCCGGGACAGCGAGCGGATCCTGACCGAACTGAACGCCTGGCGGCAGCCGATCCTCGGGGTCTTCGACAGCTGGGGCAGCGTCAACACGCCGCTGACCTTGATGAACCGCCTGGCCCGCAACAAGGCCAGCGAGGTGATCACCACATTCGGGCCAAACTGGTTCAGCCGCCGCGAAGACCTCAACCACAACATCCTCGACAGCGTCTTCGGCGGCCGACAGTTCTGGGCGCACGCCGCCGACGTCCAGGAAAGCGATGAAAAGTGGCGGACCTGGCTGGACATCTACCGGAAGGCTCTGCACCGCGCCGGATTCGGATACCGGCTGCAGTTCAAAGTCGTCCCCCACACCGGGCAGCCGCTGTACCTGGTCTTCGGCACCGGCCACCAGAAAGGCGTGGAGGTGATGAAGGAGGCCATGTGGACCGTCGACAAGAGCGACGGGATGAGCTTCAAGGATCCCCGCGTCCGCAACGCGGTGCCGGTCGGGCAGACCTCGCTCTTCGACGACGGCAACCTGCCCGACCCGGAACTGCTGGCCCTGGTCGAAGAGCGGCTCCGCCAGGGTGGCGCCAGCATGGAACAGCTCGGGCAGTGGCTGCTCCTGGAGACCTCGCAGTGGCGTGCCCGGGATGCGAGGAAGGCCGTGCAGGCCCTGGACCGCGACCGCCGGCTCGTCATGCCAGCCGGCCGCCTGTCCAGGGCCAGCATGGTCAGCCTGCGGTGACCGGCTCCCGCTGCGGCATCTCGTCCCAGGTGCGGCCCTGCAGTTCACGCCCGAGGGTCTTGGGGGTGCGGCCGCCCCACTGTTTGAAGAAGAACGCCACGTCAGCGTCGGCGCAGGTATCGCGAATGCCGGTCACCCATTCCTCCTGCATCGGCCGGAACCGCGGCCCGGACTCGCCGCCCGCGATGACCCAGTCGATGCCGGTGACGTCCAGGCTGACCAGCGGACCGAGCAGCGGCTCGCACGACAGGAACCGCACCGCGGCCGGAACCTGGCGCAGGTCCTCGACCCGGGCGAGCTCCTTCTCGCTCTCCACCGACACCCCCATCCACAGGTTCGCCGGCCACTCCAGCCGGTCGGCGACCTGCCGCAGCCGCCGGGCCCGTTTGGTCAGCACCTGGTAGGTGTGCTGCGGCGTATCAGCCATCACCGCGAAGACCTGCCGCACGAAGTCCAGCGGCACCCGGGCATGGAACAGGTCCGACATCGAGTTCACGAACACCGTCCGGGGGCTGCGCCACCCGTACGGAATCTGTAGGGCGTCCGGATGCACCGTGAGGCCGAAGCCCGGCCCGGACGTCCGTGGGTCGCCGTCGTTCTGGTACTTCGCCTGCCCCATGGCCTTCAGCCGCTTGGCCAGCGTCATGGCATAGCAGTTGTCGCACCCCTCCGAGACCCGGTCACAACCGGTCGTCGGGTTCCACGTGGCCTCGGTCCACTCGATCGCGCTGCGGTCACTCATCGGCCACCCCCTCCCTAAACCGCGGCCGCTCGTACCCGCGCCCGTGGTCTGCTGCATGCCCAACGAGCTGTCGCACCGCCGGACACCGACATCCAACCACCGGCCTTTCGCGGCCGCTGCCGAACCCCTTTAATAGAACATATGTACGCCTTTCTATTGACCGCTGCAACAGGGCAAAAGGTGTTGTATGGGCATCGGAAGTCGCGGCAGCGGACGTCTGAGGCCACGGCGCCGAGGTTTTCGGCGTGCTGCCTGCCGTCGAATTCGAACGGGTCCTCAAGGCCGCCGTCCATGACGATGCCGGCGGCGGCGTCCAGGACGTCGGCGAATGCCTCGTGGATGCATGCGTCCTTGATGGCCTGGAGGACGGTGCCGTGGTCCGCGCCGCCGCGCTTGACGGCGTCGGCCAGCAGGCGCAGCGCGGCGCTGGCTGCCGGGGCCAGGTTCTCCAGCCCGCCGTCCAGATCCGGGTGCTGCGGCGCGAGTTCGGCGGCCTTTGTCACGCGTACGAGTTCTCCCACGATCCTTCTCCCTGCCTCGTCAGCGCCGGTGGGGAAGATCCGGCGGACACCCCGGGGCCGGGGCGTTTCGGCTCTTGGTACGGGTAGTGGGGCCTAGGCGGGCTACACCCACATGAGCTTGCCGACGGCGATCGGGTCCTTGCCCGCCAGGCGGGCAAGCTGCAGCGCGGTCATGCCCTTGCGCTGCGCGCCCTCCCAGACCAGTTGCGGGGCCACGGCGCCCACGAGGATCTGGAGGTTGTTCTCGCAGAACAGCGCCATGAGCCCGGCGTCGTCCGCGTGGGCCGCGCCGACGGTCTGGGCTTGGGTGAGGGCGTCCTCGTAGGTCCGGGTGAGGGGGATGTCCGTGTCGTCGGCGCTGTCGGCGGGGTTGAGGTTGAGGTCGGGCTCGCCGGTCTGCTGGGGGCGGTAGGTGACGACCTGGTCGTCGTGCTCGCAGGCGCGGGAGGCGTGGCAGTCGGCGGTGTGGTTGACGGTGAAGGCGACCGTGGTGCCGGTGACGACCGCGCCGCAGCGGGCGGCGTCGTCGAGGTAGGCCTGGACGATACGGCCGGGCCGGGTGCTGGTCTGGCCGCTGCCGTCGGTGACCCGGTAGGGGGCGTCGGCGGTGACGCGGATGCGCAGGATGTCGCGGTCGGCGGCGATGAGCGCGTCGACGCGGACCTGTTCGGCGGCCTCGCGGGTCGGGAAGCTGCGGTCGGCACGGTCGTCGGCCGGCCGCGGGCCCCAGGAGGCGTACGCGCCGTCGGCGATCCATTCGGTGCCGCCGATCGCGTTGCCGTTCACGACGATCCAGAAGTCGTCGTAGGTGAGGTCGGTGCCGTCGGTGTAGCGAGGGCGGCGGGTGACGGTGACGGCGTTGTCGGTGGCGGTGGCGATGCTCACTCTGTCTCCCCAGCTAGAAAGTGGCTTGCCACTAATATAACCACCCCTCTTGTAAGTGGCAAGCCACTTATGGCATGATCTTTCCATGAGCAGCCAACACCGCGATCCGCCCCTGACCGTCCGCCCGCCGGCCGACGTGAAGACACAGGCCCAGGCCGTCCTGAACGCACGGAACCTCGAAGTGCAGGCGTTCGTCGTCGCCTGCCTGAGCGCGCTGGCCGCCACCCCCGATCAGTTCCTGGCCGGGCTGAAGCCGCACTGGCCGGAGCAGAAACCCCGCGGCCGACCGCGCCGCACACCCGGATCAAGTTCTGACGACCAGACAGACACAGTCCAGCCGTCGGCAGCAGATGAGGGGGATATCCCGGCTCCGCAGTGATCACAGCCGTGGCACCGGTCTCCTGCGGCAGCGGCTTCTCCCCCCGCCCGGGCCGGAGACTGGTCCTCACGCCGTGCGGCCGAGCTGCTTGGGCCCTTCGGTCCGGCCGCCCGCCCTCTCCGTCCGGGCCCTGCGCAGGGCGCGACGACGGGAGTCCTCGGCAGTTGCGGCCTTCGTCTGGACGTCCTCGATCGCGGCCTGGCCGTCGCGGAACGCCGCGGCGGGTTCGCGCTTGGTGCGCAGGCAGCGGTCCTGCCGCGCAACCGCGGCCTGGACCCCCGAGTCGACCCTGCGGGGCGCCTTCTTGGTCGCCTCGTACCCGGCACGTGCCTGGTGGTAGCCGGGCGAGGCGTTGTCCCTGGTCTTGACCGGAACCTCCGGCTGCCGCGCCACATCCTGCCCCGCGGGAAGCTGCGGACCGTCGACGGCGCCGGCCAGTGTCCGGCCGGAGGCAGTGCCGGGCGGCAGGACCCGGATCGAACGGACCGCCTGGTTGCCCGTCTTGGCGTTGATCCGCTCCACCAGCTGCGCGCCGAACAGCCGCATCTGGGTCGCGAACGCGGCCGAGACCGGCAGCAGGTCCAGGCGCCCGGTCTCCGCGTCGAACCGGACCGGGGCCACCTTCCCGACCAGCTCCGGCGCCAGGTCCGGCCACCGGTCGATCACGCTGCCGCCCGCCGCCGGAACCTCCCAGGCCCGGTCGGCCATGAGCCCGGTAACCGCCGCTCCGAGCCCGACCGGATCCCGGCCGTCGCCGCGTACGGCCCGGCCACGCCGGCGCCGGGTGCTGGCCCGGCCTCCCGCAGCGTCGGCCGGCCGGTTCTTCGCCGCGTGCTTGGCCGCCTGCAACGCCACCCGGGCCAGGTCGACGCCGCTCAGTTCGGATGTGCTCATGCCGACCCCCATCGCCGGTCCATCACCATCAGGCCACTGCGGACCGGCCGGTTGACGGCCTGGTCGACCAGCCGGTTTGAGTAGAGCCGCCTCGCGTACACCTCACCGGCGGTGTTGATCGTGAACTCGATGACGGACGGGTCCTTCTCCGCGTCCCGCCGCAGGTCGATGATCTGCTCCCGGGTGAACTCCTCCAGCACCGGCAACCCGTCGTCAGTCCGTACGACATCGCCCATCCCCGGCTCCTCCTGCTGCGCCGGAACGCTCCGGGAGAAGCTGGCCCGCACTTCGGCGAGCACCGCAGCGCTGCGCGGCATCTGCCAGTCGCCTTCCCACTCCACATGCCGGGCGTGTTCCGCCCGCTGGGAGTCCCGCGCGGCCTCCACAGCCCGGGCTCGGCCCGCGGCATCCGGCCAGAGCGTGGTCGCGTGTTCCAGCCGCCTGGCCAGGAATCCCGACGGACGACGCACAGCCTGCGGCGCGTCGCCGTTGTCGAGCCAGGCGATCACTTCATCTGCGCTCCAGCCCGCATCAGCGACCTCGCGCACGATCCACGCAATCCGGGGAACGAGGGCCCGGTGGAGCCACGGAACCCGCCTGACCAGCTCTCCGGCCAGTTGGAAGCGACGCCCGACCGTGTTGAGTGTGCGGCTGCCGCGGTTCGGCTTCTTCGGGGTGGGGCAATCGGCTTTCCCGCTGGCGAGCTTGTCCTCAGGGGGAGAGTGAGTAGTACCGGTAGTTGAAGAACCAGAGGTAGTACCTGCCATTGGGGTGCAACGCGGTGGCTGCTGTGTCGATAGAGCCTTCCGAGGCTTCCGAACCTTCCGCGAGGCCTTCCGCCCCCACTTCGCGATCGCCTTCCGGCCCCAGTCCGCGATCCCGACCGGGCGCCGCAGCAGAACCCCGTCGTCTGCGCACCGGATCCCGTGTTCCCGGTCGAACGCGGCCGGGATGACCCACCGGAACTCCGACGCCAGCGGCGGCCCGCCGCGCACCCGCGAACCCATGACGACGTACGCGAGCAACCCAGCCTCCCGCAACATCTCCAGGTGGTACTGGACGCTGCGCTCCTTCAGCCCCGTGCGACGCATCAGATAGTCGACACCCGGACGGCACGGCGACAGCTCCGCGAGCTCCTGCGCGATGAGCACGGTCGACCAGCCGAACTTCGGACCGTGCGACCGGTGCCGCGCGTACCGCGGCGACTCAGCCGCCCAGTGGACCGCCTGCATCCAGCTGTAGCCGTCACCAGCAAGTCGGCCAGACGTCGTCGAAACCCACTGCCCAGCCTCCGGCACCCAAGGCCCGGGCAACGCCTCGTCTGCCCCGGCGCCAGAGCGAGGCGACGACACCTTCACTGCGGCGACCGCCGCCCCGGCGCTCACCGGCCCGCCCACGTCGCCAGCAGCGACACATGTGTGCGGCGAGCGTTACCGGACCGCGTGGTCGGCACCGGCCGAGTCGGCGCGAGCACGGATGCGCCGGGAGAAGGACGGACGCTGAAGACAGCACCTGTCCCGCTCAGGGGGGTGCGGCGATCGGCGCATTGAGCCGAAAGAGCGCCGCTCAGAGATGTGATGTTGGTCTCATGCGACCAGGTGAGTGGCCGGTAGCAGAGGTGAATTCGGGGTACGCGGACACGCCAAAGCTGGCGAGCCGAGGTGAGGTCATGCAAAATAGCTCCTGTTCCTGCACAGGCTCCTGCGCAGGGCATAACGAAGCCCCTGACGGGTGCTTCTGGTTTCGGCTGAAACCTGAGATCGAACTGTTCGACCGGCTGCGAACCGGGCGGACAATCCCTTCGGGGGGCCTGCGAAGCCCTCCGGTGGCATGTGGACGCGGGGCCGAGGTGAAGGTGAATCACCTCGGCGGTTGAGCGCCCCAGGCGGTTGAACCGCCTCAGACTTACGTCATCCCGACCCCCTCAGCACCAGAGGTGCGCCTCGGAGCGGTCGCGGCCAGCACGAACACCCCGCCGAAGGGGCAGCCAGCGCGCATGCGTCGCTGACCCCACGGCGGGGTGCTGTGTGTCTGAGGTCGGGTACGGGTACCCTGATCCACGTCGGCCACCTTCGTTGGCTCGGCAGGCCGCGGACCCCCACTACAAGGTCCGTTGGCCGCTGCCCCTACGACTTGTCCAAGGTCGTGGGGGCCATTCTTTTGATCAACGCTGGGGGCCACTGTACCGCTGAGGTGATGCAGGCGGGGCCCTTGGGGGCCCCGTGTCGCCACGGCGCGGGCAGAGAGCTGACGGACCGTGAGCAACACCTTCGGGCATCTGGAGATGGGCATCAGCTGCTCGCTCCCCCGGCTGGCTTGAGTGCACTGGTGTAGTAGTAGGCGAGCCCGGCCTCCGCGCCCGATCCCTGGGCGGTAGCAATGCGCTGGTACCGCGCCGATCGCAAGTCTCCCGCGATCCGGATGCGTGGGTGCTGGCGGTCGTTCGGGCAGTAGCCGTCCTCACCCGAGGCGAGACCCTCCAGAACAATCGGCTTGTTGCCGAGGTTGTTCAGCACTGCGGCGGCAGCGTAGACCGTCAGTTGCCCGTCCCGCTCCTTGACCTCTACCGTCCAGCCGTCGCTGTGGTCGGCTCGGGCGACGGCGACGTGGGAGACGGAGATAACGACGTGGTGCTCGATTGAGGTCGGGCTGTGTTGGCCTGGCGGGTTGGCTGGTGGTTGATTACCGCATGGCCGCGCGGTCGGAGACCAGGCCGGCGATGGCTTGGTAGGTCTGGTCGA
>NZ_SUMC01000143.1 GCF_005047355.1 Actinacidiphila oryziradicis | reverse complement strand
CACGTCGCGACTGTTCACCAACTCCCGCAACTCAGCGGTCTGTTCCACAGAGAGCTCCATGCCAGAACCAACGAGCCCCATCGATCAAAGTAACGACTGCAGGATCACGAGACACTAGATAATCTTGTGAAGAATGCCGTGGAGGCAATGCCTAGCGGTGGGTCGATCAGGCTGGATTGGGCGGCCGACGAGTATCTGGCTGCCATCGAGTTGGCAGATGACGGGCCTGGTTTGCCCGTCGAGGTCGTGCGTGCACTCGTTTCAGGGGAGCGCATTCGCAGCACCAAGCCCGGTGGGAACGGGCTTGGTCTATTGGGTGTGCAATCGCTCTTGAGTAGAGTCGGCGGAAATCTTACTGCACAAAGGTCTTCCGGCACCACCTGGCTGATCACCCTGCCTATTGCTACCGCCGTGGCTTCGGAGGACGACGAATGAATAAGCCGCTCAGCGACGCTCTCATCCTAGTTGCCGACGATCAGAGCGATGTAGCCCGGACCCTGTGCCGACCGTTGCAGAGGGCAGGAGCCAGGTTGCGGTACGTCGCCAACGGACGCACTGCCCTGGCTGAATTGGCTACCCGACCAGTCGACCTCGTCCTGGTCGATATGAAGATGCCTCCGGACGAGTGGGGTGGCCTGTGGTTGTTGCGCGAGCTACAGAACGGTGGCTGGGGCGTTCCTACCCTGGCCTTGTCTGGGGAAGGATCAAAGCAGCAGGTCATTCATGCGCTCCGACTCGGCGCCAAGAATTGGGTGGAGAAAGAATCTGCAGGCGAAGAACTTCTTGACCAGTGCGTGAGAGTGCTAGCCGAAGACCTAAGCAAGGCGTTGGAACTATCGGGTGTCGTCATGCCGACCCCTCTCGCCTATCGTTTCGCCAGATTCAGCCGGGTGACGGACTCGGATAAAAGGATGGTCGAGGGTCTGCATGTCCTGGAATCGGTATTGCGATTTGCTGCGGTCCTTGGTCTGAGCAGCACACCGCCGGTACCGCTGCGCGGAATCACTCATGCTCGGATGGCGACGCCGAGCATGGGAACCTGGTTCGATTTGTGTACGGCGCTTGCTGATGCTCCCGGCGCGGGCGACGACTTCAAGCGGATATTGTCCTGCCTGGTCCCGGATCGCGCCGACCGCCAAACTGTGCAGGACTTTGTCTCTACTCGCAACGACATCGCCCACGGCAGGGCAGAACCCGATCGTATGCAAGGACAGCGGCTTGATGCTCTACTCCGGCGCTTCGCGCACCGGGTAACGTCGACATGGCGTGCCGATATCGGCATACCAACTTCAATGACGTACGACGGTTCAAGCTACTGCATCGATGTGTTGAAGCTCAGGGGTAGCGGGAAGCCCAGCCCCGACTCTATAAGCAGCCGGACGCCCGTTGTTACGGGTGGGCTATTCCTGCTGCCCGAAGGGGCTGAGCCGTTGCCTCTCGCTCCATGGCTGATCGTCGAGGGAGCCGAGGACCCAGAGCATCTGCACTGTCTTCAGTTCGACGGTCTGCAGCGCGATAAGCGCGGCCCCGGACCGGAAACGCGACTGAAGTACGCCAAGGCGGACGACGGTCACGACCTAGGACAGGCTGCCATAAAGTCCGGTGGGACCTGGCAGTCGCTGGCTCCGTGGACAGACACATAGATTTGCCTCTCAAGATTGGCGGCCAACCATATCCGGCCACTGCAGCTAGTGCTCTGACCGCGTAGGTTCACCGGGTTGGCGGTGGCAGGGTCCGGACCGGTTGGATGTGGGCAGGCATTTGAGGTTCGGGGAGGCGTGGTGGCGGAGCCGGTCAAGGTCCGGAGGCTGACGGATCAGGAGGGCCAGCAGTTACAGCGGATTGTGCGTCGTGGCAGCACAAGCACGGTGCGCTACCGGCGGGCAATGATGCTGTTGGCTTCGGCCGGCGGCAACCGGGTGCCGGTCATCGCCCGACTGGTGCAGGCGGACGAGGACACCGTGCGCGATGCCATCCATCGGTTCAACGAGATCGGCTTGGCCTGCTTGGACCCTCGGTGGGCGGGAGGCCGTCCCCGCCTGCTCAGTCCTGACGACGAAGACTTCGTCGTCCAGACGGCCACCACCCGCCCGGCCAAACTCGGGCAGCCTTTCACCCGTTGGTCGATCCGCAAACTGCTCGCCTACCTGCGTAAAGTGCATGGCCGGGTGATACGGATAGGCCGCGAGGCCCTGCGCTGCCTGCTCGCCCGACGTGGCGTCACCTTCCAGCGCACCAAGACGTGGAAGGAGTCCAGCGATCCCCTTCGTGACGAGAAGCTCGACCGCATCGAGCACGTCCTGGAGCACTTCCCGGACCGCACATTCGCGTTCGACGAGTTCGGGCCGCTCGGCATCCGTCCGACCGGCGGGTCCTGCTGGGCAGAACGAGGTCGGCCGGATCGGGTCCCGGCGACCTACCATCGCACCCACGGCGTCACCTACTTCCACGGCTGCTACTCGGTCGGCGACGACGGCCTGTGGGGTGTCAACCGCCGACGCAAGGGGGCCGCGCAGTCCCTGGCCGCGCTCAAGTCAGTCCGCGCTGCCCGGCCCGACGGCGCCCCGATCTACGTGATCATGGACAACCTCTCCGCGCACAAGGGCACCAAGATCCGCCAGTGGGCCCGAAAGAACCGGGTCGAGCTGTGCTTCACCCCGACCAACGCGTCCTGGGCCAACCCGATCGAGGCGCATTTCGGGCCGCTGCGACAGTTCACCCTGGCCAACTCGAACCATCCCAACCACACGGTCCAGACCCGCGCCCTGCATCGCTACCTGCGCTGGCGAAACGCCAACGCCCGGCATCCCGACGTGCTCTTCGCCCAGCGCCGTGAACGCGCCCGCATCCGCAGCGAGAGGGGCGTCCGCTGGGGCGGCCGTCCCCTCGCCGACGCCGCCTGATCCGCCGAGGACACCAGGGAACGCTGATGGCAGTCGAGATCGTCTACGAGACACACGCCACCACCACCGACAACGAGGCTGGCATTGCCACCGGCTGGCTCCCCGGTGAGCTCTCGGAGCTGGGCCGCCGCCAGGCCCGGGAACTTGGCAAGCGCCGACCAGGCGACGGCTTCGCGGCTGTGTTCACCTCCGACCTGCACCGCGCCGTCCAGACAGCCCGGATCGCGTTTCCCGACGGCCGGCCCCCGATCCACCAGGACATCCGACTGCGTGAGTGCAACTACGGCGACCACAACGGAAGCCCAGCCTCCCTCGTCGCCGCCCAGCGAGCGCAACGCATCGACAACCCGTTCCCCCGCGGTCAGAGCTACCGCCAGGTCGCCACGGCCACCGATGCCTTCCTCCACGACCTCGCTACCGGATGGGACGGCAGCACAATCCTGGTGATCGCCCACTCGGCCAACCGATGGGCGCTGGAGCATCTGCTCACCGGAGCACCGCTGGAAGACCTGCTCAAAGCACCGTCCCCCTGGCACCCGGGCTGGCACTACACCCTGCCCGCAGACTGGGCCGTCCCAACCAGTGAACCTGAGCGGTCAGAGCACTAGACGAGTAGTTCCGATGTCTGGCTGCGGAAACAGGGCGAGGGCCCCAGCGTCCGTGTGTGATGACAGACGTGGAAGCCCTCTTGACCGCACTCTACGTGAAGGTGGACGACGAGATCGGAGGAACCCGATGGATGGGTACGCCACCGCTACTGAGCGACAGCGAGCTCGTCTGCCTGTCGGTCGCGCAGGCGCTGCTCGGGTACCACTCCGAGGCCCGGTGGCTGCGCTACGCGAACAAGCATCTGTCCGGCATGTTCCCGTACCTGCCGCTGCGGCCTGGCTACAACAAGCGTCTGCGCTCCGCTCTTCCCCTGGTCAAGCGCATGATCAGGGAGCTGGCCATGGACAGCGACTTCTGGTTCGACAACCACTGGATCGTCGACTCGACGCCGGTCCCGTGCGGGATGTCGCGCCCGACCGTTCAGCGATCGAACATGGCCGGCTGGGCACAGTACGGCTACTGCGCGTCACATTCCCGGTTCTTCTGGGGACTCCGCCTCTACCTGATCTGCACGCCCACCGGGATGCCGATCATGTGGGCGCTCGCGTCCGCCAAGATCGGCGAGCGCGAGGTACTGTCCGCCATGCTGGAGGTCGACGCCGACCTGGTCGCCGCCCGCGCGGGCATCCTGCTCATCTCGGACAAGGGCTTCGCGTCCAAACCGTTGGAGCGGGAGCTTCTCGATCAGGGCATCGAGCTGCTGCGGCCTTCCCGCAAGCGCGAGAAGGAGCGGTACGGCGAGCCGATGCTCAAGAAGGTCCGCCAGCTGATCGAGTCGGTCAACGACACCCTCAAGGGGCAGCTTGACCTGGAACAACACGGTGGGCGGACCTTCGAGGGCGTCGCGATCCGCGTCGCCCAGCGCATCCTGGCGATGGCCGCCGGGATCTGGCACAACAACAAGCTCGGCGCACCAGTCACCCGCTCGTTGATCGCCTATGACCACTGAGCACATCGGAACTACTCGTCTAGTTCTTGGCCGCCAGCAATTGCAGCTCCTGGAATTGCCGCTTGTCGGTGGGCTTCGGCTCGCACAGCACCCGGGCGATCTCGCTCACGCCGACATCGCGCAGCAGCCCCGCCAGGCGGTCGGGCGACCAGCGATAGGCCGTCATCACCGAGTGGTCGAAGGACTGCGTGGGGATCGCGGAGTCGTCGGTGGCGAAGCAGCTGATCAGCAGGTGGCCGCCAGGGGCCAGTACCCGGGCGAACTCCGCGACCACGGTCGGGAGGTCCTGCGGTGGGATGTGGATGATCGAGGATCGCGAAAGCACCCCGCCCAGCGCGCCGTCCGCGATGTCGAGCGCTGCCATCGAGCCCACCTCGAACCGCAGCTCCGGGTTGGCCTCCTGGGCCAGCCCGATCATCGCGGGCGACGCGTCGACACCGAGGGCATGCAGTCCCAACCGCCGTAGATGAGCGGTGATATGCCCGGGTCCGCAGCCCAGATCCGCGACCTCGCCGTCACCACCAGCGCGCACCGACTCGGCGAACGCGGCGAGCAGCGCACGCTCCAGCGGCCGGTCGCGCAGAGTGTCGGTGAAGTGCTGTGCGTAGCGCGTTGCGACGGCGTCGTAGGCGTCACGGGTGGCGGGGAGGGAGTCTAGTTCGACCATTCCGGGAATGTACCGGGTGACACTGACACGGGCAGCGCTGGGATCGACGCGACCCGCATCGTGGTCAGGCAAGTCTGGTCTGGTGCCGTGTCCGGGGGATCACAACACGGTGGACCTATCCGGTCACGGCACTAGCAAGATCCGCCGGACAGGCCCTAGAGAACATGACCGCAGTCAACGCTCAAACCCGTCACCTGAGGCGCTCAGTCCAGCCACGGCACGCACGAACCTCGGTGGTAGACACTTCGAGGTTCGCTGTCACGGGGCGCCCTTGCCTGCGGGCGCTGGGCTGCCGCCATCCCCTAAATCGGCGGTGCGCGGGTCCTGGCAGCGCTCGCCGCTGGTGCGCAGCGCTGCCCGGTCCGTGCCCCCGTGAACGCAGGGCGGCGGCGGGCCCGCCGGTGGCTCAGCGGTCGGCGTGGCCGATCAGTCCTTCGAGGAAAGCGGCGACCGCCCTACCGGGGACGTCCGGGCCGAACTCCTGCTGGCCGCCGCCCAGGCCGCCGGGGCGTTCAGCGTCGCCGTGGCCTGGGACACCGGCCGCGACGACCGCCCGGAGCACGATCGCGAGGAGATGGTCCTCACCTTCCTGTACGAACGGATCTCCATGGGGGTCCGCGACCGGGGCGGCATCGTCACCGTCATCTTCGACAACCTCTTCGACACCATCGCCGACGAGGCCCGCCGACTGGCCGCGCAATGGGCGGACGCCGCCCAGGGCACCGCCTACGTCCCGCCCGGCGCGATCCTCATCCCCTACCTGTCGGCGTCCTCCGCCCACATGCCCGGCCTGCAACTGGCCGACCTGGTCGCCGCAGGCACCCTGTCCCTGGTCTCCGGCCGCAAACCGGGGCTCGCCCTGCGCGAACCGCTGCTCGCACTGTCCCAGCGCCGCGCCAACGCCCGGATCGACGGCGCTGGCCTGAAGCTCTGGCCGAGCGAATTGAGCAACCTCTACCACTGGCTGGACACAAGACCGCCGCCCGCGGCGGTCTGGCAGCGCATTGGCTGCCCTACGCACACGTCGACGGACTGGGCACCCCTGCGTAGCTCCTCGCCGGTGAAGCCGAGCCCAGCGTGTTACGCGGCGACCAGCCAGCGGTCGAGCTGGTGGCTGAAGAGATCGGCCCCTGCGGCGGCCTGACTCGCCCGTTTCTTGTCCTCGTCGCGCCGCTTGATGTACCCGAGCGTCGTGGCAGGGTCCGCGTGATCGGCGTACGTCTGGATGTCCTCCAGCTTCTCGCCGGCGTCGTGCATGTGCGTCAAGCGGCTCGCCCGCAGGACGTGCGGAGTGACGTCGCGGCCGAGCAGGACCCCGGCCCGCTTGCCCAGGCGGGTCAGGATGCGGTCGACGTCATGCCGGTCCAGCCGCCGGCCCTCCGAGTCGAGCAGCAGGGGGCCGTCGGTGCGGCCGCCGATGAGCTTGATGAGAAGGTCGGCCAGGAGCGGCGGGAGCGGGAAGACACGGCCCTTATTGCCCTTGCGCGTGACGTCGATGACGGGACTGCGGCCGTCGTGGAAGTCCTCGATGTCGGCCTCACACCATTCGCTGACGCGGCCCGCGAAGGTGTAGACGAGGGCGGTCACCACGACATCGAGCAGCGATTCCGCCCAGTCGTACAGGGCCCCGATCTCGTCGACCTCCAGCACGGGGGTAGCGGTGGTGCGGTCATGGCGGTCGATCCTCGGTCGGTTGGCGCGTCCCACGGGGTTCGGGACGAAGACCTGTGCCTCCTCGGCGGCGTAGGTGGTCAGGGAGGAGAGCGCCGACAGGCGGCGCGCGATGCTGCGATCCGCCCGTCCACGCTGCTCCTCGCTCAGGCGCCAGGTGGTGACGTCCCCGCGGGTAATGCAGCCGATGCTGAACCGCTCGTGACCGAGCTCCTGGGCGAAGTCGTGCCAGAACCGCAGGTCGTCCGCGTAGTTCCGCCTGGTGTTGCGGCTGGGGATGGTGGCCGAGGACAGCCAGCGCACGACGACGGGGAAGGTCTCGCGAGTGCAGATGTCGGCGAGGATTTCCAACCGGTCCCGTCGCACGCCCAACTTACGGGTCACGGGATCGCGCGGGGCCACCTGGCCCAGCTCTTCCCGGATCCTGCGGAAGGCGTCCTCTGCCCGGGTCGCTGGCCGCTCGATCTCCCCACCCGACCGGCCGGCGAGAAGGTCCGCGCCGTCACGGCCGGAAGCCCTTACCAAGCCGCTCGCTCTGGTCCGAAGTGTCCGCCTTCTCCTCGAAGCGGGCCCGCCGGAAGGCGACCGGGGCGCGGCCGCGCTCTAGCCCCATCCTCCGCACGTCGCTGGTTTGAGTGGCGTCCGCCGCGAAAGGCCCGGTCACACTAGTGACGCAGGTCACGTTTCTGCCATGTCACAGGGCGGCGGGCTGCCTCGTCTCGGGTGTGTAGCCACTCACGAGCACGGAGGAACACACCATGGACGCGCGACTGGACTTCATGGCCGAGCCGAGCACCGGCAAGGCCCTCAAGTACCTGATGTCGGCGGGCAAGGCGCTCAGGGACACGGCGCTGCCGATCACCACGCAGGAGCTCGTGTCGGTGCGGGTGAGCCAGATCAACGGCTGTGCCGCCTGCCTCGACATGCACACCAAGGAGGCCCTCGCCGTCGGCGAGGACCCGGTGCGGCTGGGTCTGGTGGCGGCGTGGCCGGAAGCCACGGTCTTCACCGACGCCGAGCGGGCTGCGCTGGAGCTGGCCGAGGAGGGAACCCGGCTCGCGGACGCGGCCCACGGCGTCAGCGACGAGGTGTGGGCGAACGCCGCCAAGCACTACGACCAGCAGCAGCTTGCCGCCCTGGTGCTGCTGGTCGGCTTCATGAACCTGGCGAACCGGATGAACATCATCACCCGGCAGCCCGGGGGCGACTACCAGCCCGGGAAGTGGCACTGAAGCACGGAGGCACGGAAGCAACTGCGAGTCGCGGATATCCGTAGCCGACCGGCCAGCGGGACGTACGCTGACCGGTCGGCGGGCCGAATGATCATCGGACGGGCGGAAAGGGGTCAGGTTGTGGGCAGGGGCGAGGAGTTCGCAGAACTGCGACCGCTGTTGTTCTCGATCGCCTACCGGATCCTGGGCAGCGTCAGTGAGGCCGAGGACGCGGTTCAGGAGACCTGGCTGCGCTTCGAGGCCGGCCCGACGCAGCCCAGGTCGACCAAGTTCTTCCTGTCGGCCGTGGTCACCCGGATCTCGATCGACGTGCTGCGCTCGGCGCGCGTCCGGCGGGAGGAGTACGTCGGGCCGTGGTTCCCGGAGCCGCTGCTCGCCGATCCCTACGAGGACCCGGCGCGCTCGGCCGAGCTGGCCGACTCGGTGTCGACGGCGGCCCTGTTGCTGCTGGAGCGGCTCAGTCCGCTGGAGCGCGCGGTCTTCGTGCTGCGCGAGGTGTTCGACTTCGGCTTCCCCGAGGTCGCCTCGGCGGTCGGGCGATCGGAGGACGCGTGCCGCCAGCTCGCGGTGCGGGCCCGCCGGCACATGAGCGCGGGCCGGCCGCGCTTCGAAGCCGACCGCAAGGAGCGCGAGGAGCTCGCGGGCCGGTTCTTCGACGCGCTGCGAGAGGGCGACGTCGACGGCCTGCAGCAGCTGCTCGCCGCCGACGTCTCCATGGTCGGCGACGCCGGTGGCAAGGCCCCGCAGCTGGCCAGGGCGATCATCGGCGCTGAGAAGGTGGCCCGGCTGCTGGCCGCTGTCTTCCCCGCGATGGCCCGCATCGACGTCACCACCGAGCCCCACGCGATCAACGGTCGGCCCGGTGCGATCTTCCGCGACCGTGACGGCAAGGTCCTGCACACTCTGGGGCTCGACGTGCTCGACGGGCAGATCCAGACGATCCGCCTGGTGCTCAACCCCGACAAGCTGGGTCACGTCGGCCCCGTCGCGGACGCCTGGGTGGTCTCCCGCGAGCTGAAGGAGTCACGTCGACCCGCGGAATGACCGCGGACCGGGTCGGCGCTCAGGCGTGGTCGAACCAGGCGACCGCGATCCCGGCATACGCCACTCGCCTATGACCATCAGTGTCGTAAAAGACCGGACTTATCGGCTGAGTCCGGTCGGCGTCAGCCAACTATCTCGGTGCGGGGCGACTCCTTCAGTGCGCTCGCCCAGCAGACGTCGGCTGCAGCGGCGGCGGCGGGGCGGGCGTCCCACCCCGCCATCTGAGAGGTCTAGACCTTCTGTAGCATCGGTCCGCCGACCGAGCACCAGGAGGAAGCCGTGACCGCACTGCCCGCCGTGTACTGGTACCTGTGGTCGGGCATGCTGATCAACCGCCTCGGCGGCTTCGCCGTGCTCTACCTCTCCCTGTACCTCACCGACGTCCGCCACCTCAGCATCTCTGCTGCCGGGCTGGTCACCAGCCTGGCCGGCGCCGGAGGCATGGCCGGAGTGCTGCTCGGCGGCACCCTGGCCGACCGCTGGGGGCGGCGGTCCACCCTGCTGGCCTGCCACGCCGGCACCGCCGTCGCGCTGCTCCTGCTCGGCCTGGCCCCGTGGCTCCCGGTGGTCGCGGCCACCACCCTCCTGGTCGGCGCCGGCCAGGCGATGGCCGGGCCGGCGTTCGTCGCCGCGATTGTTGACACGGTGCCCGAGGCCGACCGCACCCGCGCCTTCAACCTCCAGTTCTGGGCCTTCAACCTGGGCACCGCCATGGCCTCGCTGCTCGCCGGGGTGCTGGCACAGGCCGGGTACACCCTGCTCTTCGTGCTGGACGCGGCCGCGACCACGCTCACCCTCGCCGTACTGGCGCTGCGGCTCCCGGAGACCAGGCCGACCGCCGCCGCAGCCCCCGTGCCCTGCGCTGCCCGGGCCGGGCTGCCGACCGTGCTGCGTGACCGGATATTCCTCGCCTTCGTCGGCCTCTCATTGCTCAGCGCCCTGGTCACGGCGCAGAACTCCACCATCCTGCCCCTGGCCATGCACCGCCACGGACTGCCGCCCAGCGCCTACGGCGCGGTCGCGGCGTTCGCCGCCGGGCTGATCGTGCTCGGCCAGCTCTTCGTGCCCCGCCTGATCGGCGGCCGCCGCAAGGGCCCGGTACTGGCCGTGGCCGCCGCCCTGCTCGGCTGCGGCATCGCCCTGCTGGCCCCCGCGGGCGGCGCGATCGGAGGTTACCTCCTCGCCGCCCTGGTCTGGACGACGGGCAGCATGCTCGCCGCGCCACCCAACGCCGCCGTCGTCGCCGAACTGGCACCCGCCGCACTCCGCGCCCGCTACCAGGCCGTCTTCTACCTGGTCTTCCCGGCCGCGGCCTTCCTCGCCCCGGCCTTCGGCGGCTGGAGCCTGGAGCACCTCGGCGACGGGCACTGGCTCGCCGCTGCCGCGATCGCGGCGCTGGCCGCCGTCGGACACCTCGCCGCCTCCGGCCCTCGGGAGCGCCGCCGGGCCGCCGCGGACCGCGCGGTGGTGGCGGACGGCTCCGGCGCGGGCAGCCGGACCCAGACGCTGGACTGCTGACCCTGTCCGACTCTGTCGCCGGATGCGGCCGGCCTGCAGAAACCGGGACCACTGATGCCGCGGGACGTCGTGCACGGCCACCGTACCGGCGACCTCTGGGACTCACTCCGACCGTCGGCGCCCTGCCGTGCGATTCGATACGCCCAGTTGCACCGGCGTCGCCCGCCGGGGCGCAGCGCATATGTTTCGTGTCCGTTTGCTAGCGATAATGCTGATATGCGTGGTGGGGGATGAGTTGTCTGAGGTCGACGCGTTAGCCGCATCTACATCGGCCGCCGCGCCAGGCCTGCGACAGAAAGTGCGCCGCCCGATACGCGCATTGCGATGCGAGGCATCCCGCACGTCGAGTGGGTGTGGACTACAGGGGGCGTCCAGATTCCGGCGACCGGCCAAGGCCTGACCCGGAAGTTCAACCGAGGTTGCTGTTCGTGTATCCCAGCCGTCACACATCTGCTGCACCGTCATCAACGCGGTGAGCATCGCGGACGTGGCGTTGTAGTTCACCCGCACCTGGCGCCGGTACCACGCTTCCGTGCGGGCCTGAAGCGCCAGGTGGTTGTAGACCTTGCGCACGCACCCGAACGTGCGCGACAGCTCGGCTGTCTGCGCATCGGTCGGGTGGAAGCGGTACTTGAACGCCCGCTTCACATGCTCGGTCTTCACGTCTAAGAAACTAATCCATCTTCATCTGAAGAGCTAAATCCAGTGCGCGTCAAGACAGCATGGAGACCACTCCGCCGCTCCGCACCTACGAGTAAGCGACCCATTCCTTCCCGGCCTGAAGGCCGGACTTTCCTGGGAGAAGAAAGATGAACGACATCCGCAGGCCGCGGCTTCGTACCGTCTCGGTCGGGCTCGGGAGCGGCGCGGCGACGGCCCTCCTTGCCGGATCTGCGCTCGGGCTCTTTGCTCTTCCGGCCGTGGCGGCGGACACGCCGAATGGGCACACACCCACCGTCACCGTGAAACGCGGCGGGCCCGCGCGGACTGTGCCCTTCGTCGTGGACCGGTCGGGGGAGGCGGTGGTGACTCTGAGTTCCCAGGCGTCCGGGGTCTCCTGGGGAACCAAGGGCAGCGAGTCCGCGGTGGTGTCGGCGTACGTTGACGGCCGTTATGCGACCGACATCGTGATTCCCTCGGATCAGCCGATCGCCCGCAGCTTCTCCTTGGGCCACCTCAGGAGGGGGCCGCACAGGCTGCAGTTCCGGTTTGCCGACGACCGTTCGCCGCAGGGAGCGAGCAGCGCGCAACTCGGCAACGCCTCGGTCCAGGTGTACGGGGAGGGCAGCGACTTGGGGCTCGTGCTGAAGAACGCGCCCGTGCTCTACGGCCGGAACCTGGCAGCCCTGGGTGACCAGTTCCAGAGCAGCACGACCGACACTCCGGTCTTCGCCTACCACGAGATCCTCCCGGCGCAGACCGCCGACCACAAGGTGATCCAGTACACGGTCATCTGGAGCAACGAGGACGGCGGCACCAACTCGCCTGCTCTGATGGCTCGCTGGGGCCGGACCACCGACATCGAGTGGGCCTATCGCGTCGAGGTTGACGCCGAGGGCACGCCGGTCCCCGGCACTGGCGTCTACCAGGCAGCGAACCACCAGACGCTGAACTTCGCCGGTACGTACGAGAACAACCGGCCGCTGCTGGAAACCTGCACCTCCAACAACAACCTGTGTGACAAGGTCGATGACCCCATGCGGTTCTCACTCGCACCGACCCAGACGCTGTCTGAAGGCCAGCCGCGGGAGCACATGATGGACACGAATTCGTGGCTCTACCCCGTCATGGCGCAGGAGATGACGCGTGAGGGCAAGATCGAATCCCCCACGAACCCGGACAGCCCGGAACTCGGTGACCAGCGTACGTACCTATATCTGGCTGTGGCACACACGGCCTCACCGTCGAACCAGGCCGGCAATGTGGGCCTGTCCATCGGGGTGCGACTGAAAGGCAGCGACAAGCTGTACACGTCCAACCACAACACTGACTCGTGGTCCATCACCCGCGAAGGCACGGCCGCGACCACGATCGAGCTTCCCGCGGGAACGAAGCCGTCGGACATCGCAGAGGTCGTCGGGCTGCGTACGCCCGTTCAGGAAACAGGCGCGTCGCTTACGGTCACGAGGATCGCACGGGCGTTCTTCCTCCAGCAGAACTACCTGCCGGGCGCCTCCTTCATCGACTGGACGGGCGAGAAGACGCTTACCCAGGAGGCTCCGACGGCGGTGCTGTGGACGGCGAGCAGCTGACGGAGTGAAGGGCAGTACAACAAGCACGCGCCGGACCAGCGGCCCGGTCAACCTGGGGCACCGTTCTGTCCCAGGCGGGCCCGGATCCAGCGGGCCGAGGGGTGAGCCTGGCCGTGCGGGAGGTGACGGCCGCGGTGCTGGCCACCTGGCCCGACGGCGGCGACCCGCTCCAGCGCACCGACGCCGATTGGACGGCGCTGCGGGCGGCCTGCCCGGACGGCACCACGGTGCCCGCCTCCGTGTTCCGCTCCCGCACCCGCCAGATACCCCGCACGCAGTCAGCTCCCCCTGCAAGGTGGCACCCGCGCCGGGTCGTTCCAGGAGCCGGCTCCGGAAGCCGATCTCGGGATGTCGGGCCACGTCCAGGTAGTCGGAGGACCTGACGTGGTCGTCACGCTGCTGATTGCCGGTCTTGAAGCTGGCTGCCTCTACCACGACTTCCACTGGACAACTCTTCTGCAAGCTCAGCAACAGTGATCCGGCCATGCTCGATAGTGAAGGTGCCGCGGACTGGGAGCAGCCCGAACATGGCACGCGTGACGAAGCTAACCGTCGACGCCGCCGGATCGATCTCGTACGTACCTGCTGCTGGCAAGAACTTTTCCCCCGGCATTGCCATGAGCTCGTATCCTCCGTGTGCTGAAGATCCATCGTGATCGATCAACCTCTCGCACCTTAGGCAGGTACACCACCCCCTTCAAGGAGTGGCCTGTCAAGGGCGGCCGAAGGTCATCGCCTCGGCGACGCGGAGTGACATCGCAGGCCGCGCGCGCCCCGACCAACTCCCGCTCTCTCACGGCGTGAACACGGGGTCTACGCGGGAAGAATCTTTGGCATGAACACTTCCCATAGGCGGCTATCGCTTGCTACCAAGTGGTAGCCAGCTTTCCCGCCCAGGGAGGTTCCGTGAGACAGACCAAGTCGCTATCAGCCCTCACCACGCTGATCCTCGCGATGATGTTCAGCCTGATACTGACCGGTCCGGCACATGCTGCCGGACCTGCTTATGTGGCGCTGGGGGACTCGTACTCGTCCGGCAACGGCGCCGGGAACTACGACAGTTCGAGCGGCAACTGCCACCGCAGTTTCAACGCGTACCCGTACCTGTGGAAGAACGCCCACGCCCCGTCCTCGTTCGCGGACACCTCCTGCTCGGGTGCGGCGACCACGGACGTGACCAACAACCAGCTCGGCCCGCTGAACTCTTCCACCGGGCTGGTCTCCATCACCATCGGCGGCAATGACGCGGGCTTCTCCGACGTCATGAACACCTGCGTGACCGGCACGGACACCGACTGCGTCAACCGGGTCAGCCAGGCCGAGAGCTACGCCCAGAACACGCTCCCGGCCCGCCTGGACGCCACCTACAACGCGATCCGCGCCAAGGCGCCCAACGCCAAGGTGGTCGTGCTGGGTTACCCGCACATGTACACCCTCAACGTCTACTGCGTCGGCCTCAGCGACACCAAGCACCGCAAGATCGACGAGGCCTCGGACGCCATCGACAGCGTCATCGCCAACCGGGCCGCCGCCCACGGCTTCGTCTTCGGTGACGTCCGCACCACCTTCAACGGCCACGAGCTGTGCTCCGGCGACGGCTGGCAGCACTCCCTGGTGATCTCGCCGAGCTGGGAGTCGTACCACCCCACCGCAACCGGCCAGGCGAGCGGCTACTACCCCGTCCTCAACGCCAACAGCTGATCACTCTCACGAACGAACTGGCGCACGGCAGAGCCCCTATCCGCGGCACTCCGCGAACAGGGGCTCTGCCGCACCCAGGTTGATGGGGGCAACGATGTGGCGGGGAGTAGTCCCGCGACGCCGATCGCTCACCAGCCTTGTGGGGTAGCTCCGCCGTGGCTGACCCTGGCCGCGCTCGCCGTGATGCTGGTGATCTCACTGGCCGACCGGCGCCGCCTGCTCCGCCGAGCGCGAGCAGCGGACCGCGAGCACGGAGTAGGACCGCACCCGCTCATCACCGTGCCCCGGCCGTCCCGTCCCCGAGGGACCGCCGGGGCAGCAATGACAAGGGCGGGCAGATTTCCGACGCCGCGCAGGCATGGTGCGCAGGTGGTCAGCGTTCGCTCGAAAAGATCTCCCGGACCTCGCGGGTGGCGTAGTAGACCAGCACGTCCAGGGCGCGGGAGCTCGGCGCGGTCGGCCCCGTCGAGATCACGGCCGGGCCATCATCGTCTCGGGTCTGAACGAGCCGCCGCGCTACTTCCTGCAGCACGGCTTCGGCTTCCAGGTCCTGTGGGGTTCCAAAAGTCCCGTACAGCGCCGACCTGCAGCTTCTTCAGCCGTCGTGATCTTCGTCAGGCGGCGTTGTGGTACTCGTGGATGAGTCCGCTGAGGATGTCGTGACGGTGGATCCGCTGGGCCGGGAAGGGGATGACGTCGGGGT